>JALHNB010000001.1:0-28008 GCA_022843745.1 Anaerolineae bacterium
CTATCGTCTGGAAGTCATTCCGATTGCGCTCAACGGAAATTTCCATCTCCACTATTACTCTGGGCTGGGGAAAATTATTCGCGATTTTCAGCCGCATGTCGTCCATATTGATGAAGAACCGTACAACCTCTCGGCGTGGCAGGCGCTTTATCATGCCCGCCGTGCTGGGGCGAAATCACTCTTTTTTAGCTGGCAGAATATCAATCGCTCGTATCCACCGCCGTTTTCCTGGGGTGAGCAATGGGTATTAAAGAATGTTAATCATGCCATTGTGGGAACAGAGAGCGCCGGAGAAGTCTGGCGGGCAAAAGGCTATCATGGGCCAATGAGCCTGATTCCGCAGTTCGGCGTTGACCCGAATTTGTTCGCGCCGCATCCCCACGCAGATCGACCTTTTACGATTGGCTATTTTGGGCGTTTGGTCGAAGAAAAAGGACTGACAACGCTGATTCGTGCCGTCGCGACCCTACAAGGTGAATGGTGCTTGCGCATTGTCGGCAGCGGCCCACAACGCGCCGAACTGGAAAGTCTGGCGCATGAATTGGGCATCCGCGAAAAAATCCAGTTTTGCGAACATATCCCCTCCATTGAAATGCCCGCGCAGTATCATCAGCTTGATGTTTTTGTGCTGCCTTCGCTCACAAGGCCGAACTGGAAAGAGCAGTTTGGGCGCGTCCTGACCGAAGCGATGGCAAGCGGCGTGGCGGTGGTCGGCTCGGATAGTGGCGCGATTCCCGATGTGATTGGCAGCGCCGGGTTGATATTCCCCGAAGGTGATGTTGAGGCGTTGTCAGGTAGTCTGCGCCAATTGCAAAAAAATCACGCTCTGCGGATCCAACTCGCCGAAAATGGCCGTATACGGGTGCTGACTCATTTCACACATCAGCGTATCGCGAGTGCGACGGTGAGGGTGTACGAGAACCTTCTTAAAAGTATTTAAGATAAAATTCTACCCAGATATTAGGGAGAAATGAAGGTATTTTTCGTGCTATTGTTTTGATCTATGTGTTAGATTTATTGAGGATAAGATAAATCATGACAAATACAATTCAGAGCAAGATGCCTGAGCCAGATAGCCGTGACAGAATACACAAATTTTTAACCACTCTTGTTTCTCCAATACCTTACGCTTCTGAGATTATCGCAGAGATAATCAAAACACCTCTTGAAAAGCGCAATAAAGAATGGTTTCAGTCAATTGCAGATGGCCTTATAGCCTTAGAGAAAAAAGTCGATGAATTTAAAATCGAAAATTTGAGTGCTAATGAAACTTTCGTTACAGCATTACTCGATCTAACTCCTATAGCCATACACAATCATCAAAAAGAGAAATTAAAAACATTACGCAACGCTGTGCTAAACTCAGCATTGCCACAAGCTCCTGATGACACCCACCAGAAAATATTTAATCAATGGCTCGATGAACTTACAGAAACTCATGTAAGGATACTTGTTTTGTTTGATACTGAAATTATGCCTGACATAGATATCGATAATGAGGGTTGGCTCATCAATCTAAATTTGAGTAAAATTTTTAGCGTAATCGAAAACAGCTATCCAGAAATGAGAGGACAGGATAGTTTGTCAATTCAGATTATTAAAGATTTGCGTATAAAAGGCCTGATTACAAATAAATTTCCTAGACCTAATATGTTGTCGAAACTAGAAAGTAGTCCAAAACCAACACCCCTGGCTAAAAAATTTCTCAACTTTATCAAATCTCCCGTTGACTAGAATGTGTTCAAGAAAGATTTTGTTGTCTATTAGCGTCACGTAAGATTCATTGCCAAGAATTATCCAAAAATGATACAATGACGGGTAATGAGAAACGTGAATCAGTATTGCCCACCGACAACCTTTCCTTCAATGACAGCATTACGCCAGCGCGTAACTAATTCATGTTATAGTGTGTTAGGTCATAAAAAGCCTACAACTGTGGTCGGTTAAAGGAACGCGCCATGCCAAAGCATGAAGTCGATACCCGTGCCGTCAAATTAGTCGATATTCCGCTGGTGAAGCGGTTGGTGGAAAAAGGAACGCTGCTGGACAGTGAGATCGGATTCACGCGCTCGGCGGATGGGCCAAATAGTGCGCTGTTTTCAAGCTTTTTTCTGCCACAACGCGGCCTGCATACGCTGGTTTCACGCTGCGGTAACCAGCACGTGGTGGGACAGTTCCGGCTGAAACCGGACGACACACAGGCCAAAATCGTGTATCTCGCGCCGAATTTGGAACACAACATGGATGATACGCTCTGGTTGCATATCCTCGACGCGATGGCAGTGGAGGCGGGTAGACGTGGCGCACATATGCTGACGGCGGAAATCGACGATGATTTGCATCTGTTCCAGACGATGCGCGAATCGGGCTTTGCGATTTATGCGCGGCAGGAAATCTGGCAGCGCCTGCCAGATGACCCCCCGATGATTGAGCCAGTGGAACTAACCGAAGAGACGGAATCTGACGCTCACGGAATCCAGATGTTGTATAGTAATATTGTTCCACGCTTGGTGCAGCAGATCGCCGTGCCGCCAAGTTTTAGTAAGGGATGGGTGTATCGCAAAAATGAACGCCTTGAGGGTTATATCGCGGTTTCGGAAGGCAAATGTGGGGTTTATCTGATGCCCTACCTGCACCCGGATGTTTTCAGCGAAGCCCCAGCGATCATTGCAGGCGCGATAGCCCGTGCCAACCGTGCTGATAAAGTGCCGGTGTACGCCTGTGTGCGCCGCTATCAGGATTGGTTGGAGGATGCGCTGGTTGATCTGGGTTTTGAGCCGCTGACGCGCCAGGCTGTGATGGTACGCCATATCAGCGCGGGCGTGCGGCAGGCTTCATTTGCCCGGTTGAGCCATAAGCTGGAGGCGATACCCAGCGGCGTTAAACCGCCGACGATCACGGAACCCGTTATTGAGAAGATAGATCAGGAGTAGTTTTTACCTTAATATGACAGAACGCCGTATCACTGACGACATTGATAAGCTGAAACAAGTTTTACCTGCCCCGCTGATTCAAGCCCTCGATAAGCTGGGTCGTACCGATGAACTTCTCGAAATAGTCCTTGACCTGGGACGTGTCCCTACTGCCCGCTATCTGGATGGTGAAGTCGAACTGATGGAGCGCGAAGTCACGCGCCACGATCTTGACGCGATTGTTCGCAATATCGGGGAGTTTGATGCCGATAACCGCGCGGGTATGGAACGGACATTGCACCGCATTTCCGCGATTCGTAATCGTAAGGGGGATGTGGTCGGTTTGACGTGCCGCGTTGGTCGCGCGGTCTATGGCACGATTGAGATCATCCAGGATTTGATCGAATCCGGCCAGAGTGTGCTGATGTTAGGGCCGCCAGGTGTCGGTAAAACGACTATGCTGCGCGAGGCTGCGCGAGTGTTGGCTGAGTCGCGCCGCGTGGTGATAGTGGATACCTCCAACGAAATTGGCGGTGATGGTGATGTGCCGCATCCAGCTGTTGGTAAAGCGCGTCGGATGCAGGTTTCGCGCCCGGATCGCCAGCATGAGGTCATGATCGAGGCTGTTGAAAATCATAATCCCGAAGTCATCGTGATTGATGAGATCGGGCGTGAACTGGAAGCGATGGCAGCCCGCACGATTGCTGAACGCGGTGTGCAGTTGATCGGCACGGCGCACGGTAATGCGCTCGATAACCTGATGCTCAATCCCACATTGTCTGATCTCGTAGGCGGAATCGAGGCAGTCACGCTTTCGGATGAGGAAGCACGCCGCCGGGGGACGCAAAAAACTGTGCTGGAACGCCGCGCCCCGCCGACATTTGACGTGCTGATCGAGATTCAAACACGCGACAAACTGGTGGTACATGAAGACGTTTCGGCAGCGGTTGACGGTCAACTGCGCGGACGTCCGATGCCCGTCGAGCTGCGATCACGCAATGAGGATGGCGAAATTCTGATCGAAACCCAGCAGCCGGAAACCAGCCTGATTGCCGAACAGCAGCGTTCGAACAAAGAAGGCAGCGGCAGCGGTGGCAGCAGCGGCAAAGGCGGACGGAATAATAATAACAATAATCCCAAGCAGCCCAGCCGAAATGCTGAAAACACGGTTGAGCCTCGTCCTGCTGTCATAAATGGGCAGATGCAAAATATCAGCATTTACGCTTATGGCGTGGCGCGTAACCGGATGCAGCAGGCCGGACGACGTTTGCACGTCCCGCTGGTCATGACGGATGATTTCGCCCGCGCTGATGCGATTGTCACGCTGAAGAATTATTATCGCCGCCGTCCCAAGCTGATCGTGGACGCGGAACGCCGAGGGACACCGATTTACGTCCTGCGTGCCAATACCGTGACCCAGATGGAAAATTTCCTGATCGACATTTTCCAGTTGGAAGGCGGTGGGTCCTCGCAACAAAACCCTTTTGGGGAAGCGATGAAGGAGACTGAGGCGGCGATTCTGCGCGTGCTTCATGGTGGTGAAATCGTTGATCTCGCGCCACAGTCTTCGGAAATTCGGCGCCGCCAGCATGATATGGCAAGCAAGGCGCAGTTGAATTCGGAAAGCTATGGCAAAGAGCCGCTGCGTTATGTGCGCATTTTCCGCGATGAGTAAGCGGCTATAAGCTGAGTCTTCTGGCTGTTTAATCTTCATCAGGAACATCAATTTGTAAAGTCAAACCTTAAATCCTCTTTTCAGATATGGAAAGGGGATTTAATATGCTTCAGACATTTGGCAGCCGACAGGGAGACACCATGTTTATCACGTTTGAGGGCCTGGACGGAAGCGGCAAGACCACCCAGGCACGGCAAATCGCGGCGTATTTGCGTGAACGCGGCCACGATGTGCTGCTGACACGCGAACCCGGCGGCACGTCGATTGGCGACCAGATTCGCACAGTTCTCCACAGCCTGGATAACACCGCCATGCACCCCCACGCCGAACTTCTGCTTTATAACGCCTCACGCGCTCAATTGGTGGCCGAAGTGCTGCGTCCGCATCTCGAAGCTGGCGGCATCGTCATCTGTGACCGTTTTTATGATTCAACGCTGGCTTACCAGGGCTATGGACATAATCTCGATTTGAAGATGCTCAAAGCGATTGTGAGTTTCGCGACGGGCGGGTTGAAGCCCGATTTGACACTCTATCTGGACATCACGCCGGAAGACGGACTCGCCCGCCGGAAACAGGCATCGCTGTTTGGCGAAGAATGGAATCGGCTGGATGACATGGAACTCGATTTTCATCGGCGCGTCTATAAGGGCTATCAAGCATTGATGAAGGCTGAATCAAAACGTTTTGCGCGAATCAACGCCATGCAGACCGTTGAGCAGATTCAGGCAGAGGCGGTGCGGATGGTGGAGAAAAAATTAGCCACGCGGCGATAAAAAGCCGTTCAATATTTGCGGTTCAATAAAAAGGGCGCATCGTGATGCGCCCCTAAAAACTCCAATTTTGATCTGTAACTTTACTCCCCGCACGCACCGTTGTTCGAGACGTAAGCGGCGAATATCCAGCCTGTGCGCCCCTCGAAGGACACGCGGAACCAGCGCCGAGTCCGCTGCGCACTACCAAGCGCGACCCCTTCCGGCACGATTCCTAGTACGCGACCATCCAACCCTGGCACAGAGCGCAGATTCAGCCGCATGGACGGCGTTATCACGCAGCCGGAGAGGTTTTGACTTGGCCCACCGGAACCACCGCCGCCCGTATTGGCGCTCGGCAGATTGCCACCGGATTGAACCAGAACGACTGTACCCGCGTTCGGGATATTAGCGCAGGTGTATGTGCCATCGCTGGTAGCGCCTGTCAAAATCACGGGCGGGCGCGGCGCTTGTGTGGCATCCAGATAAACGATGCTGCCTGTACCCTGTAAACAGACCGTCACCGGATTGTTGAAAGCGATGATCGGCGACCCGCCAGACAGGGCGTAAACATCAACCGCGTGAACCACACCCAGGCTGAGAACCTGTGGATTACCAACCGTTTCGGGCGGCGAACCGCCAACGAATTGACCATTTTGCGCCAGGACGCGGCAGAAAACATTGCCATTCGTGACCGTACCCGCTGGAACCTGGGCACGGATGATCGGATTGGTCGTGCCGTTCAGGTCGGCGCAGAGTGGGACAGGCGGAACGGCTGGGATCGGCGTGGCGGTGGGTGTTGTGCCGGGTGTCGTGCCGTCGTCATTATTAATCGTGCCAATCCCTTGATTGTCGCTGATCGTTGCGCCAGTGACATTGCTCAAATTGACTGAGAAATTCTCATTGGGTTCAGTCGTGCCGTCGCCGACGACCCGGACGGTGAATGTTTTTGATTGCTGACCCGCAGTAAAAGTGAATGTTTGCGTTGCACTCTCATAATCGTTGTTGCCGACTGTTGCTATACCGTCCGCTGTCGTTGCCGTTACCCTGCTTGTGCCGGAGACATTGCCGCTGCGGGTCAGGGTAAAGTTGAAGTTGGTCGTACCGCTGTTACCCTCGTTGGCGGTCACATCATTGATGCGGATAGTGGGTGTTCCTGTAGTTGTATCATTATCCGTGATATTTACGAGGACATTGTTGATTGTTATACCATTGTAAGCTCCATCGGTACTGGTAGCTGCATGGGCGATGGAGCAGCCATGTGTATTCTCAACTGCTGTATCGTTTACGGCTGTGACGGTTACGGTTTGTGCTACATTCCACAAAGGTGTGATGGCCGGATTAAACACCAGAGTAGTTGGATTCACGGTACACTGGCTGCTGGGTGACGTGGTTAACGCAATATTGACAACCCCGGCTGGCTGGGTGTTTAAGACGACTGTATAGCTGTCCGTTGCGCCTCCCTCAGTCACATTGGTTGTGCCGTTACTTTGCGTGATAGTGACACCTGCCCCAGCAGAGTCATCGTTGGTGATCGTCCCAACACCCTGCCCATCGACAATCGTCGCGTTGACAGGGCTGCTCAGGTTCACGGCAAAAGTCTCATTCGGCTCGACTGCTGTGTCACCGTTGACCTGCACGGTTACAGTTTGTGCGGCTGTGCTGTTGGCCGGGAACGTTACCGTACCGCTGCCCGCGATATAATCGACACCAGCGGCTACTGATGCGCCCCCCGTCGCTGAAATATTCGCGGTTGCCCAATTCACGGTTACGATTTGAGGGATAGCTGCTGAAATTGTCACACTGAAGTTCGCAGCGACCTGCCCTGCATTGCCCTCGGTTACGGTCACATCACCAATACTGACTGTTGCGTCGTCATTGGTAATCGTACCTGTGCCGTTCGCATCCAAAATTGTGGCGTTGACAGGTGTCGTGAGATTGACGGTGAAACTTTCGTTCGTCTCGGCTGTCGTATCACCGTTGATGGTGACCGGGATGGTTTCGCTTGTGTCGCCGGGGATAAAAGTCAACGTTCCCGTAGTCGTTACATAGTCGCTGCCTGCTGTGGCGCTGCCGTCGGCTGTTGCCCAATTCACGGTCACGGTCTGGGCGCTGGCGGCGGAGAGCGTCACGGTAAAGTTAATCGTCGCTGTTCCGGCGTTACCTTCGACTACCGCTGCCGGATCATCAATGCTGATGGTTGGCGGCGCTGCGTCGTCATTGGTGATCGTGCCCGTGCCTTGCGCATCCAGAATGGTGGCGTTAACAGGGACGCTCAAATTCACCGTGAAATTTTCGTTACTTTCAAATACCAGATCACCATTCACGAGGACGGGGATGGTCTCACTGGTGTCGCCGGGTATAAAAGTCAGCGTTCCCGTAGTCGCTGCATAATCGCTGTTGGCGATGGTAGCCGTACCATCGGCTGTCGCCCAATTCACGGTCACGGTCTGGGCGCTGGCGGCGGAGAGCGTCACGGTAAAGTTAATCGTCGTTGTTCCAGCGTTACCCTCGGCGATTGCCAGCGGATCATCAATGCTGAGGGTCGGCAGGGCATCGTCGTTGGTGATCGTACCCGTGCCTTGCGCTGTGCCAATAGTAGCGTTCGTTGGAGTCGCCAGATTGACAAGGAGTGTTTCATCTACCTCAACTGCGGTATCGCCGTTGATCGTCACATTCACGGTTTGCGTTGTCGTGTTGGGGGTGAATGTCACGGTATCCGGCACGGTCACGGCGACGTAATCGTTATCGGCGACTGTGGCACTGCCATCGGCTGTCGTCCAATTCACAGTTACGGCCTGGCTGCTGGCGTTGGAGAGGGTCAGAGTAAATGTGAGATTCGTTGTGCCAGCATCGCCTTCTGGTGTGCTTGCAGGGTCAATGTCGATGCTCGGCAGCGGGTCATCATCGGTAATCGTGCCGACACCTTGACCGTCGAGAATGGTGGCATTCGTCGGTGTCGCCAGATTGACGAAAAATGTTTCAGGCGGTTCGTCAATGGTGTCATCAATGATAGTCACATTCAGGGTTTGGGTTGTCTCGCCCGGATTGAGGGTAATCAAGGTAGGTGTGGCGCTGTAATCGCTGCCTGCCGTCGCCGTATCATCGGCTGTCGTCCAGTTGACGGTTACGGTTTGCCCGCTGGCGGTGGAGAGCGTAACGGTAAAGGTTGCGATGCCATCATTTTCATCCACTGTCTGATCGTCAATGCTGATGGTTGGCGCGGCATCATCATCGGTGATCGTGCCGATACCCTGACCATCAAGAATCGTGGCGTTGGTCGGCGTTGCCAGATTGACGAAAAATGTCTCGGCAGCTTCATCCAATGTGTCGCCGGTAATTTGTACGGTGAAGGTTTGCGTTAGATCGCCAGGGTTGAAAGTAATTAATGCGGGCGTAGCGGTGTAGTCGCTGGCTGTTGCGGTGTTGTCTGCCGCTGACCAGTTAACCGTTACGGTCTGTGCGCTGGCGGCGGAAAGTGTAACCGTAAAGGTTATATCGACTGTCGCGCCTGTGCCTTCGGTCACGGCTGGCGGATCATTAATGCTGAGGGTTGGCAGCGGCGCGGTATCGTCATCGAGAATTGTGCCGGTGCCTTGAGCGTCGGAAATGCTGGCATTGGTCGGGGTCGCCAGATTCACGAAGAACGTTTCGTCGGCTTCTGGCGTGGTGTCGCCAACAATCTGCACCGTCACCGGCTGCGTGGTGATGCCAGGGTTGAAGGTTATCAGTGTTGGAGTCGTGACGGCGTTATAGTCATTGTCGGCTGTGGTGGCGGTGCCGTCTGCCGTTGTCCAGTTGACCGTGATGGCCTGGTTGCTGGCGTTAGAAAGGCTAACCGTAAAGGTGATGTCTGTGGTCAACGTGTCGCCTTCGGCAATGCTCACATCGTTAATAGTGATGCTCGGCTGTGGGTCATCGTCGGTGATTGTGCCAATTCCTGTGTCAACATCAATGGTGGCGTTAGTAGCGCCGCTGAGATTGACAAAAAATGTCTCGTCAGGTTCGTCAATCGTGTCGCCGTTGACCTGTACGGTAACGGTTTGCGTCAGCGGCGCGCCGGGGGAGAAGGTCAAAACCGTCGGGCCACCAGCCACATAATCACTGCCTGCTGCTGCCGTATTATCAGTCGTTTGCCAGGTGACTGTTATGGCCTGGCTGCTGGCGTTGGTCAGGCTGACCGTAAAGGTGATCGGTGCTTGCCCAGCATTCCCTTCAACCAGCGCAAGAGGCGTGTCAATATTGATCTCCGGCTGCGTGTCGTCGTTGGTGATCGTCCCAACACCCTGATTATCGGCAATCGTCGCGTTGGTGGGGTTGGTGAGGTTAATGACGAAGGCCTCATTGCCCTCAAATGTGGTGTCGCCGTTGACCGTTACCGTAACAGGTTCGCTTGTGTCGCCTGGGGCGAAGGTCACAGTGCCGCTGTTGGTTTCGTAATCATTGTCTGCTACCGTAGCCGTGTTATCGGCTGTCGTCCAATCAACAGTGATCGTTTGCGCACTCGCGGCGGATAGACTCACGTCAAACGTGAAATCGACTGTCCCGGCATTGGTTTCCGCCAGAGTCACATCGTCAATGCTGATCGCAGCGCCATCGTCATCCATCACTTCAACAGCAAGGTTAGTATCGACAAAGTTGTAATTGGTATCCGGGCTGGATACGGTGTGCGTGATGACGCAGTTATGGGGCGAGGCTTCAAGAGTCGTATCATCTACAGCCTGAACGGTTACCGTAGCCGGGCCAAGCGTGCCGTTTGGGATTGTCGCAGGATTACCTGCTGTGATCGTGCATTGCGCATCGGTTGTGACGTTAATGGTCACATTATCCGACGGCAGTGTGTTGAGGAAAATCTCATAATCCTGACCTGGGCCACCTTCAGTGATCGACCTCGGATTGGGGTCGTATGCCAGGCCTGCCGTGTCATTATCCGTGATGTTGGCAGTTACGTCGTCAATACTGATGCTATTGTAAGGCGCGTCGCTGCTGGTCGCCGTGTGGCTGATGGTGCAGCTATGTGCACCTTCCTCAATGCTGTCGTCAACCGCTATGACTTCAACCGTAAATGGCCCCGTCTCACCCTCAAAAATTTCCAGCGGATCAGGAGATAGAATAGTGCATTCGCCAGGTGGGGAGATCGCAAAGGCAATGCTGATCATGTCTGCTGGCGGCGTATCGAGTGTGAGCGTGTAGGTTTCAAACGGATCGCCTTCGGCCAGGGGGATAGTTGTGGGATTGACAACAACGCCTGCCGTGTCGTTATCGGTGATGGTCGCTGTGACATCATCAATTGTGATCGTATCGTAAGCGGGATCGCTACTGCTGGCGCTGTGGGTGATGATGCAGGTGTGTGTTCCCTCGTCAATCAGATCGTTAACCGCTGTCACCTCAACCACCTGCGGTGTATCCCAATTGAGGTCATTAAATTGAGGCGCAGGCGTATCCACCGTACACTCATCATCGGGGTCAACGAGGATATTCACGGTATCTTCCGGCTGCGTCGCCAGCACAATTTCATAAGTCGCGGTTGCGCCGCCTTCGGTAATGGCAATCGCGATTGGATCAATGACAACCTCTGGCGTGTCATTATCGGCGACATTGGCGTTGACATCCGCAATTAAGATTCCGTTATAATTCGGATCGGGGCTGGTGGCAGAATGTGTAATGACACAGGTATGGGGTGTGGTTTCAAAAATATCATCGTCAATCGCTTGCACGTCAACGGTGAAACCTGTTGTACTTGAGCTAACCGTAACAGGATTCAGGGAAGTGATCTGACACTGAGAATCCGCTGTGATCGTAAATTCCACATCGGCTGTCGGCGGTGTATTGACGGTCACAATATAAGAATCGCTGGTCGCGCCTTCTTCATCAACAGCCACGCCACCGCTTTCGTCAATCGTGAAGCCAGGAGTCCCGACTTCAACAGAGCCAATATCACAATTTGTCCCAACAGGCCGCCCCACGCCGCGTTGATCGCTGAAGGTCGAGCAAGAACCCGCCGCGTCTATAGCTGCACTGCCAGCGCCGAGCATATGGGTTGGCGTGAGGCCGGGTGCATTGAGATTCAGCCCTTCAAGATTGAGCGAACTGGAAGTGGTAAAGCCCGCGCAGGTGCCGTCACTCGATAGATTATTTCCGATGTTGCCAACTGTGCCGCCGCAGTTGGTACTGTTGTTATCCAGAATAGTGCTTTCAACATTGACTGATCCAGCAGCTTGAACAATACCGCCACCATTATTCGCAACGGTAACGGCATTGATGCTGACTGTGCCGCCGTTGACATAAAGACCGCCGCCGCTGGCAGCCGAATTACCGGATAGGGTGCTGTTGGTGATGGCTACAATGCCGCTTTCGACATAAAGACCGCCGCCATTTCCGGTGCTGACATTGTTGAAGATCGTGCTGTTATTGACGGTGAGTGTTCCCTGGCTGAAAATGCCACCGCCAGGGCTGGTACTTTGGCTACCGCTGATCTGGATGTCGTTGAGGGTCAGATTACCAGCCGCCGCGACATGGAAAATACGATAATTAGACACACCAGTGCGAGTAATCGACGCACCATTGCCATCAATAATAATTTCGGATGTGATCGAGGGAAGGCCGTTCTCGCCGTCCGTCGTGTTATTGCTTGAGGTGATGTTATAGGTCGCGCCGCCAGTCAGGACAATCGTATCCGACCCGCCATCGCCTGCGCCGCAATCAGAATCCGTTATTGAGCCATTGGCGACTCGAATGGCGTCAATGAGCGAACAGGTGCCGTCCCCGTTAAGGCTGACCGTCTGGTTGCCGGTTTGATTCACCGTGAGGGTGGCTGCATACACGGTATTTGAAGGCATCAGGCTTAAGGCTAACAACCCGGCAGTCAAAACCAGATAAGCGAGAAGATTCAACATCTTACGCATGGTCGGATGTCCTTCGAACAGCAAATGAATAAATATATATTTTAGTGTAATGTGAATTGTATCAAAAAATGTAAAGGTTATGTATGAGTGTATGATCGGAGGGCTTTTTGGGCTTCTGGCGTACCGATCCGTCTTAGAGCTTCGGCGGCGCTCCGTTGGACTTCGGTTTCGTCGTCACGCAGTGCCGTGATGAGGTTGGGGATGGCCTGTTCAGCGCCCATGATGCCCAATGCTTCGGCAGCCGGGACACGCACCCACATGCTTTTATCGGTCAGCGCTTCGACCAATCCCGGCACTGCGCTCTGGTCAGCAATCACTCCCAATGCTTTGGCAGCCAATTCGCGCGCTTCTAATCTGCCGCGATTTAACATGTCGAGCAGCGCAGGCACGGCCACAGCGCCCAGGCTTTCGAGTGTTTGGCGAGCTGCTTCACGCACATCATCATCGTCGTCATTCAAGGCGGCGGCAAGATCGGTGAGGGCGTTGGGGTCGCCGGATTGCCCTAATGCGCGTACAGCCGCCTCGCGAACATGCCAATCGTGATGCTTGAGAGCGTTAACAGGATTTACTGGAACTTCTGGCGCTGCGGGTGTGCTTTTATGGGGACTGGATTTGCGTTTGGTGGCAAAGTAGGACACGACGGCCAGAATTACCATAATAATAGGCATCAGTTTCATGTTTCGATTCCTCGCTCAATTTCCATGCAGCCGAAACTAATTCATATGCAGCCGAAACTATACACCTGTCTTTGCCAAACGACTATAGAAAGTGTGTTAGTATGGGATAAGTTGAATGTATTGTAAAATAATTACGTGAGTTTCGTTTGTAAGCGTTTTGTGCTATTTTGAAACTAGCTGCGTTTATAACAGGTTATAACCAATGACAGGCAATCTAACAAACGAAGATGAACTAAAAAAACAGCTTGAAAAATTGACCATTCTTCAACGGGTCGATGCTGAACTGACGCACAAACTGGATGTGCCTTACGTGCTGGATATGGCGCTTGATGCAGCCATGCGTTTTAGTCGCGCGAATGCCGGGGCAGTTGTTCTGGTCGATAACGATACGATCTATGCTGGAAAAGTGATTGGCAATTATCCGGCGGATTTTATCGACACTTATCCCAAAACGGCTGATGGCATTGTCGGACGTGTGCTGAAGACGATGCAGGGTGAACTCATCACGGATGTGCTTGCCGATCCCGATTATGTGCCGCTGATCGCAGCCACACGCGCCCAGATTTGTATCCCTCTGGTTTCGCAGGAGCGCATTGTCGGCCTCTTGAATCTGGAAACCCCGCGTCCTGGTTATTTCACTGAAGAAGTATTTGATTTTTTGAAGATTCTGACGGGTCGTTTTGCCGCTTCCATTGATAACGCACAGCTTTACCAGGTTTCGCAGCAGCAGTTGACCGAGCTAAAGGATTTGTATGCGCGGGTGAGCGGCCTTGAGCAGCTTAAGACCGATATGATTCGCATCGCGGCGCACGATTTGCGTAATCCCCTGAGCGCGATTTTAGGTTTTGCATCGTTGCTTGGCGACACCGAACTTCCGCCTCGGCAGCTTGAATATGCCAGGGTCATTGAAAAATCGGCGCATCGGATGCACAAAATTATCACGGATATTCTTTCGCTACAGCGCATCGAAGCGATGCAGACCAGCGCAGTTCAGTCTATCGCGAATCTGCGCGAGATTATTGATAAGTCGTATCATGACCATCAGGAATTTGCGCAAATTAAAGGGCAGGTTTATCAGCTTCATTTGCCCGAAGGCTCGGTCATTGTGGCCGGAGATGCGCCACAGCTCAAAGAAGCTGTCGATAATCTGGTCAGTAACGCGATTAAATACACGCGCGACGGCGGCGAAGTGAATGTTCACCTGATTCAGGGTGCCGGGATCGCCAGAGTTGAAGTTGAAGATCAGGGTTATGGCATACCGGAAGAAATGCAGGAAAACCTTTTTCAGCCGTTTTACCGCGCCCGAACCGAAGAAACACGCGATATTGACGGCACAGGTCTGGGGCTGCATCTGGTCAAAAACATCATTGAGCGACATAATGGCGATATGATTTTTAAAAGCGTTTATGGCAAGGGCAGCACCTTTGGTTTTCGGCTGTCTCTCGTGAACGAAGTCGCGACCCCTCAACGAAATAACGAACTTATCGAGCTGGATTAATGACACACTACATTGACGGCCAATTTGTACTTGATTCCGATGCTTTGATTCCGGCGACTGATCTGGCCGTGCTGCGCGGATATGGCGTTTTTGATTATTTGCGTACCTATGGCGGCAAGCCCTTTCATCTGGAGGCCCATCTAGCGCGTCTCCAGCGTTCTGCGGCGCTGATTGGCCTCGATTTGCCATATTCTCTGGAAGAAATCAACAATATCGTTCTGGAAACCTTGCAGCGTAATTCATATGCCGAGTCCAATGTACGGATTATCCTCACGGGTGGCGATAGTGACGATAACATCATGCCACGCGGCGATTCACGGTTGGTGGTGATGGTCACCCCATTTACACACCCGCCGGAAGCATGGTACAGAGATGGCGTAAAAGTCATTACCGAACGTACTGAGCGCTATATACCTGAAGCGAAAACATTGAATTACATCCCGGCGATTGTGGCGCTGCAAAAAGCCAGAGCGCAGGATGCGATTGATGCCATTTATATTGACCGCAGCGGGAACGCGCTGGAAGGCACAACCACGAATCTGTTCGCGTTTTTTGGCGATGTGTTGGTAACGCCCAGCGATGGCATTCTGCACGGCATTACGCGCGAAGTGGTGCTGGAACTGGCATCCGATCTGTGCGAAGTCCAAATTCGCGACCTGAGCGCTGAGGAACTGCTGCGGGCTGACGAGGTATTTATCACCTCATCCAACAAGCAGATTTGCCCGGTGCGGCAGATCGACGACACCGTGATCGGCTCACCTGGACGCTATACGCAGCGCCTGATGGCACACTTTAACGATTTTGTTCTGTCTCACGCCTAGAAACCGTGCTTTCAGCGGTCAGCTTTCAGCAGCCACAGCATAAACCTCAAATTCCTATAGTTTTCCTATAAGCGTTTAACGTTTATGAGGGGATTATGGGTATAATAATCAAAATTACCAGTTTTTAGGGCATCATAATGAAAACAGCGCCGCAAATGATCGGCAATCGCTACCGCCTGCATGATGTGGTTGGCGTCGGCGGTATGGGGACAGTTTACCGCGCTAAGGATACACAAAGCGGTGAAGAGGTCGCTGTTAAGCTGCTGAAAGCCGAAGCTGCCGATAATAACCCCGATTTAATCGAACGATTTACGCGCGAGGCCGAGGCGCTGCGCCAGTTGAATCACCCTGGCATCGTCAAGGTGCTGGCGACAGCAGAGGAAGACGGCAAACGCTACATTATTATGGAGTATGTTACTGGCGGCTCACTGGCTGAACTGCTGCAAAGCCAGGAGCAGCTACCCATCAAGCGCGTACTCGAAATCGCTCTCGATCTGGCTGATGCGCTCACTCGCGCCCATCGACTGCACATTATTCACCGGGATATTAAACCTGCCAACGTCATGATCGCCCACGATGGGACACCTCGCCTGAGCGATTTCGGAGTCGCACGGATCGGTGCGAAAGAACGGGTCACGCAGGTTGGGTCGGTGATCGGTACGCCGGATTATATGTCGCCGGAAGCGTTCGACGGTGATGATGTTGATGCCCGTGCGGATATATGGTCATTTGGCGTGATGCTTTTCGAAATGCTGGCTGGGAAACGCCCTTTTAATGGCGAGACGATCTCTAAACTGTTGACGGCAGTTTTAACACAGCCCCCGCTTGATCTGGAATCCTTGTGTCCTGATTGTCCACCCGCGCTGACTGATCTCGTTTACCGAATGCTTGAAAAAGATCGGGATTTACGGGTTTCGAGCGTGAGGCAGGTCGGCGCGGAACTTGAAAGTATTTTGCGCGGTACGCCCATGAGTGGTCAGGTGAATCGCCCGACTAATGCCGCCCGTTTCGCGACTTCACCCACACTGACGGATATAGAGACACCCCATCATAATCTGCCTGTGCAAAATACGCCTTTTATCGGCAGGGACGAAGAACTCGCCGAAATTATCAAGCTGCTGCAAACGCCTGAAACGCGCCTGTTGACGCTGCTGGGGCCAGGTGGCATCGGCAAAACACGTCTCTCCCTGGAAGCTGCCCGCGAACAGCTTGATCGTTTTGCCAATGGCGTGTATTTTGTGGCGCTTGCCCCGCACGATTCGCCGGATTTTATCATTCCCGCACTGGCGGAAGCGCTGCGATTTTCGTTCTTTGGGGCGGAGCCACCGCGTGAGCAGATTTTGAACTTTTTACGCGAGAAGCAGCTTTTGCTGGTCATGGATAATTTTGAACACCTGACCAGTGGCGCGTCGTTGATCGCCGATATTTTGCAGATCGCGCCCGGTATCAAAGTGATCGCCTCCTCCCGCGAACGACTGCGCTTACAAAGCGAGTGGGTGTATGAGGTGCGTGGGATGCGCTGCCCGGAAGTGGTTATATCAGACGATATAAACAATTACAGCGCGGTAAAGCTTTTTATGCAAAGCGCCCGCCGTGTTCAGCCCGGATTTGAATTGGACGATGAGAATTGCCAGTGCATCGGCAAAATCACGCGCATGGTCGAGGGCTTGCCGTTGGGGATTGAATTGGCGGCGGCCTGGCTGGAAACACTGACACCCTCAGAAATTGTGGACGAGATCGAACGCAGCCTGGATTTCCTCGAAACCGACCTGCGCGATGTGCCGGAGCGCCAGCGCAGTATTCGCGCCGTGTTCGAGTATTCGTGGAATCTGCTGACCGATGATGAGCGCGATGCTTTCACAAAATTATCCGTTTTCCGCGATGGTTTTACCCGTCACGCTGCCGAAAAAGTCGTCAATGCTTCGCTGCGCACACTGACCACGCTGGTGAATAAATCGCTTTTGCGCCGCGCATCGGATGGGCGTTACCATGTTCATGAACTGCTGCGACAATATGCGCTGGAACACCTGAGCGCTGTGCCGGAAGCTTATGAAAAGACGCTTGACCAGCATATCGGCTATTTCACAGCCTATGTCAAACAGCGCGAATCTGAAGTTAATGGGCAAAATCAGCGAACAGCGCTGAACGAAATTGATGTTGAAATCGAAAATATCCGTGCCGCGTGGTCGTGGTCGCTGGAACATCGAAAATATGCTGAACTCCACCAAATGCTGGAGCCGTTGAACGTCTTTTATGTCTCGCTGGGGCGTTTTAAAGAAGGCGCGGAACTTTTCAGCGATCTGGAGGAGAAGCTCACTCGTGAACCCGCCGACGACCTGCTGCTTTGGCGCACCCGTATGCGCGTGGGCTGGATGGACGGACGGATGGCTGCCTACGAACAGGGCAAAGCGAATATTCACCCAGCGCTGGAAGTGTTTCGCCGCCTGGATAATAAAGTAGAAATGATTGAGTCCCTGATCGGCCTGTGCTATATCGCGATGATGCAAGGGGATTATGAAGATTCGGCGAAATATGGCGACGAAGCCTTAAAATTGTCCGAAGAACTCGGCATCAAGCAGGTCACAACCATGATCTGGGCGCATATGGGTTATCTGGCATACCTGCGCAGCGATTATGCTGGCGGCAAGGAAATTTATGAGCGTCTTTTTGCGCATGGCGCTGCGCCGATGCAAAAGGCCTATGGCATGAGCAACCTGGGCGAAATTCTGCGTGAAATGGGCGACCTTGAGCAGGCAGGGCGGATGTTCCGCGAGTCTTACGCGATTTTTAAGGAATTTGGCAATCGCCGGGGCATGGGTTTCACCAGCAATAATCTGGGCGGCGTTTACTTTCGACAGGGCGATTACGATCAGGCCGAGCGCCATTTCCGCGAAAGCTACACGATCAGCAAGGATGTCGGCGATAGAAGCGGCATTGGTCATGCGTTGAGCGCACTCGGTAATCTGGCGTTCTTCCTCCACGATTACGAAAAAGCGAAAAATCTTTATCAGGGCGTGCTGGCGGTGCGGCGGGAAATCGGCAACCAGCGGGAGATCGCGGAATCATTGACCGATCTCGGCTCGGTGGCGATGGCCCTCAACCAGATCGACGATGGACAGCGATTTTACGAAGAAGTGCTGGCGATCAGCCAAAAAATTGGGGATCGTCTGGGGAGCGCGTCGGCTTTGTTCGGCCTGGGCGAGATCAAAGCACATCATCGAGATGCGGAGGGCGCACGTAGCAATTTCGAGCAAGTGCTGGCTATCGCGCAGGAAGTTGGCAATAACGCGCTGATCGCCCAATCCATCGCGGGCCTGGCGGAAGTCGCGATTTATGAAGGCGATTATGATCGCGCGGGGAACTATTATCTCCAGGTGCTGCGGATGGCACGGGCGAGTGAATCCATTTTTATCATGGCCTTGAGCATCCTGAGCTTTGCGGCGATTCGCATGGCGCGGGGTCAGCTTGAGAGTGCTGTCGAATTGGTCGCGCTGACGCACCAGTACGCGCACAGCCTGCCGATTACCGATGAAAAAGCCAAGCAGATTATCGCAAAACTTCAGACCGAACTCTCGCCAGAGGTATATAACGCGGCCTGGGTGCGTGGCGAAGCGCTCAATCTGATGGATGTTGCTGAAGAATTACTCAAAGAAGGTGAATAAATTTGTCGAATGATCTCCTACCCGAAAAAGATTATCGGATTGCGCTGAAGGCATCGCTGGCGATTAACGCTGTCGGCGAAGCGCTGGATGCGATGACGTGGCTGGCGCAGGGTTGGTTGCAGCGCGGCTCGACGCAGGAAGGCGCGAATGTGCTGGTATACGTCATGAATAACCCCGATGTGCGCTATGACACATTTGACCGTGCCGAAGAAATGTTCCTCGAACTGGAAGAGAAAATCTGTCCGCGTGTGCTGCTCGACGCGAAGGAATTCATCCTGAGCAAGTCACTGGCGACGATGGCGGCTTATGTTTTTGAGGCTGGCGCGAGTGACACCTCAGGTGATTCCTCTAATGAAGCCCCAGCAAAACCCGCTGCGGATAGCGACATAGTGCCATAATTTGTGCAGGAATTTTCTCTCAAAAGGGCGAAGGGGCGAAGCAGCGCTTTGCCCCTACAATAGCTTCACGTTTATTTGAGTGTTTTATAGCTGCAAAATGCCGGAATCTGCCGTACCGACCAGTAGCGGACTATCTTCTTGAACGCCCATTGGCGCGGCAAAGCAGGTCATCTGCTGCTCGTCGGGCAGTTCTGATCTCAGTGTCCAGGATTTTCCACCATCAGGCGAGAACATGATTCGGCTGCTGAGAGCCAGAAGGATATGAGGCGTTGCCGGAAATGTCTGCGCCAGCGCAATGCCATTCACTGAATCGTCCAGCGTTTCATGGATAGGTTGTGACCAGGAGAGGCCGCTATCGTCCGAGATAAATAAACCCGACGCTTCCGTACCCGCAAATAGCCTGTTCTGGCGTACTGCTAAACTCAAAATCGGCGCATGTTCGGATGGAAAATTGACCTCGCGCCACGAGTGTCCACTGTTGGTGCTGCGGAAAAGGCCATTTTCTGTACCTGCAAACAGGATTTCGCTGTGCTTAAAATCGGGATCAATCGCCAGACACAGCACATTGAGATCGAGCAGGCCGAAATTCCAGGTGCGCCACTGATGCCCCTTATCTGCCGAGACAAAAAAGCCATCTTCCATCGAACCCGCAAAGACGAGTCCATCCTCGGCAAAATTGGGCGATAATGCCAGGATCGTGATCGCTGGAGCTGGCAGCGAAAGTGCCGTCATTGTCCAGGTTTGACCGCCGTCATTCGAGCGCAAAACGCCACCGCCCACGCCCGCGAACACCGTTGCATCACGCGAAAAATCGGGCGATAGGACGACAGTCAAGGTTGGCAGCGTCGAGGGGAGATTTAACGAATCATAGGTGGGTGTCCAGCTTGCGCCACCATCTTCCGAACGGTACAGCCCGGATTGCTGCGCGGCAAAGGCGATGCCGTCCTGGGCAAAGGTGGGTGAAACCGAGAGTGCGTAAACAATATCGCTTTGTAGTGTATCCGTCACGGTTTCCCCCTATGGTTGAATGGTTTCTTCAGGATTTTTGTGATGCACCAGTACATCAACGGTCAGGGCTAAGGCGGCACTGCTGATCGCGGCAGTCACGACTGAACGCACCACCGTCGCGACATCGAAAATGCCAGTCTCGACCACATCAACGACCTGACCGCTACGTGCATCCCATCCGTAGCGATCTCCGCGATGGCGGCATTCCGCCACGACAGTACCCACGTCAGAGCCTGCATTGCTGATAATCGTTCGTAGCGGTGTCTCCAGCACTTGATGGAGAATGTTATAGGCCGCACGTTCGTCAGCGTCGTCAGGATGTTCCAGCAGGGGTTTCAAGGCGGCTTGACAGTTCAGGAGCGCGACACCGCCGCCGGGAACAACGCCAGCCCGCACCGCGCCACGCATCGCCTGAGCAGAGCGTCCAGCCAGTTCTTTACGCGACTTAATTTCGAGGTCGGTTGAGCCGCCGATGGAAAGCGTTGCCGAGCCACCGAGCAGTTTGCCGAGCCGCTGCTGTAATTTTCGGCGCTGGTCAGCATCCGGTGTCGCCTGTTCACGCGCTCGCAGATTCGAAATGTGTTGGCGAAGCGCCAGTGGGTCAGCTTTACCCGCGATCACGCCAAAGTGAACCACATTCGCCCACACCCGCCGCGCCTGTCCAAGATCACTCAGGTGAACGGTGTCTAATTTTTGCCCTGTGGCTTTATAAATGGGTGTTGCGCCTGTCAGAACGGCGATGTCTTCCATAAACGCGCGTTGATCGTCGGGAACGCTGCCGGGGATTTTGACGGCAATAGCCTGAAACACGCCACGTTTCCAATTTGCCACCAGAAAGCTTTTGACTGGATCGGTATAGTCCTGCGCGACGATGAGCAAGCTGCGCACATTGGCAGGCATTGCCTGTTCCAGCAGCGGCATCAGATCACGCGGGGACTCGATTTTTTGATCGCAGATGAGTACATGGACATTTTGCAGTTCCGCACGGCTGAACTCTGTCCCGCCCAGGATTTCACGCGAAATAATGCCCTGTTCCCAGTAACTTCCGTCCGGGTATTCGCTGCCTAACGTGCGTCCATAACCGGGGCGAATATCCAACTGGCCGCAGTCGCCAATGATGTCGAAAATTTCGCCGAGGTATTTTGCAAGTTCAGGGTCATGGCAAAGCGATTCGGCGACATTCGCCAACTGATTTCTGCCTTCTACCGGGATGGTCATTTGATCGAGTTCGTTGAGGATCAGCTTCATGCCACGTTCGAGGAAGCTGCGCAGACGCATGGCATTTCCCCCGGCAGTCAGATAACGAACACCTAGATTGTAGATCGACTGAAAAAGGATGGCAGCGGTTGCCGTGCCGTCCCCTGCTTCTTCATGGATACGCCACAACATATGGCGGATGAGCATTGCGCCTGTATCCGAACTGCGCCCTGGCAGTTGTACGATGCGTCGGGCAATTACCGCACCGTTATCGAGCAGTTCCGGCGTTTTGTTGCTCATGACCGGGCTGATGGCGACGACACGCGGCAGCGGCCCCAGAGTAGGACGGATCGCGTCGCAAATCTGGTTGATGCCGTGCTGCATCTGGCGAGAGACATGTGGTTGGAAGCGGACGGAAGCGCGCACGAGACCGCTTACCCACGAACCGCGCCGATAGTCAAACCGGCGATAATGTGGCGCTGCATCGCCAGAAAAATAATCAGAATGGGGATGGTACTTAAGAGTGCGCCTGCCATAATCGCTCCATATTCAACTTCGTAAGGCCCTTGCATGGTGGCGATACCGATTGATAATAAATACATTTCATTTTTACTCAACACAATAAGTGGCCACAGATAATCGTTCCAGGTGGCAGCAAAAGAAAGAATAGCCACGACGCCCAATCCTGGCCTGACCAGCGGCACAACCACGCGCCAGAAAATGCTCATTTCCGATGCGCCGTCGATCCGCGCCGCATCCAGAAGTTCGTCGGGTACAGAGAGTATATATTGACGCATCAAAAAAATCGAAAACCCGGTGACTGCCGACGGCACGATAATCGCCAGATAATTATTTGTCCAGCCCAGATTGACGACCAGCTTGAATAATGAAATCAGCAAGACGTGAAATGGCAGGGTCAGCGTCACCAGCACCAACAGAAAAAAGAATCGTTTCAGAAAAAAGTCGAATTTTGCAAAGGCATAACCTGCCATCGCGGATAAGAATGTCGCCAGCAGTGTACGCAGGCCAGCGGTCAAAAAGGTATTGAAATACCAGCGCACATAATCGGTTCGCGTGAACAGGGCGATATAGTTATCGAGCGTAAAAACCTTTGGGTAGAGCGTGATGGGATATGAAAATAATTCCGCTTCCGGGCGAAATGATGCCCCCAACATGAACACAAACGGCACAATCGTAATGAGCATTCCAATAAAGACGATTATGTTGACACTGATCGCGCTGAACCATCGTCCAATACGCATTATCCGCCTCCTAGTCTTTTCCCCAGATGCGGAACAGTAAAAGCTGTACCACCGTCACCGCTACGACGATGAGCGTCAGTAAATAGCCCACCGCTGCCGCATAGCCAAGCTTAAAATTGTTGAAGCCGCGTTCATAGAGATAGGCAACCGGCATCAGAACGGAGTCGCGCGGGCCGCTGCCGCCATTAAACAGCAGGAAAGATTGAGTGAACAAGCTGAATGATCCGATAATGCCGAGCGTGATGACGAAAATTGTCACCGGACGCAGCAGTGGAAAGGTGATATTTCTGAACACCGACCATTCACTTGCGCCGTCAATCCGTGCCGCCTCTTTGAGTTCTTCAGGGATAGTTTGCAGCCCTGCCAGGAAAAACAGAGCGTTGCTGCCGACCCATATCCAAAGCCCCACCAAAATCAACGCGGGCATTGCCCAATCCGCCGAACGCAGCCAGGGAATAGGCTCGATTCCGACTGATCCCAGCATCCCGTTGAGCAGCCCATAACGTTCTTCAAAAACCATGCGAAAAATCATGGCAATAACCACCGCTGAGGTGATGTAGGGCATGAAGAAGGTCATACGCGCCAGTGTTCGGAAACGCAGGACAGGGGAATTCAAAGCTAGAGCCAACGCTAACGCCAGGGGGAGTTGAAGGAATACAGTGGCAAGCCCAAAAACAGTCGCGTTAACCAGTGATTTGCCGAAACGCGCATCTTTGGTAACGAGACGGATATAATTATCCAGCCCGATATACTCACCTGCATCCAGCGAATCGATGTCGTGGAGACTCATGATAAACGAGTCAATGACCGGATAGACCGTAAATACTAAAAAAATGATTAAGAATGGTGCAAGAAATACATAAGGAATAAGTTTTCTTTCGTTGCGTCCCCACCAACTGATTTTCGCTGCCGTTGGCGGGATCACATTGACCACCGCACTCTGTGCTGATTCCATCACTGAACCTCTCAATCCAGGCTTGTGCGCAGTGGCACAAGCGCCATCGGCTGAGATTGAACAAGGGGCCTAAACCCCTTGCTCAAGATTAAAATTTATTCAAGTTTTCAGACAAACTTTAACGCTGGAACTCAAATTCTTCAACAGCGGCGTTGAGTGATTCTTGGGCGTTTGCGCCTTCGACCAGCACCGGAGCGACTGCCAGACGGATGAGCGTTTCGACCATAATCTGCCAATCCGGGTTGCTGTTGGCGACAACCATGTCCTCAGCAGCTTTGAAATTCCACTCGGCAGGCAGTTGATCGCCAAAATACGGGTCTTGTAGTTGCAGGAAGCTGGGGTCTTCCCAGGCGGGGGTATAGGTTGGCACAAGATTCTGAAGCGTAAAGCCCAGGAGCGCACCTTCGTTGGTCAGGTTGCATTGGCGGATCAATTCCCAGGCGGGTTCCAGGGTGTTTTCCCGTGCCTGGTTGGTGATCGCCATGCCTGTACCGCCGTGCTGCACGCTCAGATGGCCTACTCCATCGCCCCACGTGGGCAGCAGGCGCATCCGCCACATGCCTTCCAACTCCGGATTGTTATTCTTCATGAAGCCTTGATACCAGGGCGCGCCCATCTGGAAGAGGAATGCGCCTTCTTTCATAGCGGCATAATACTGCTCGGTGTAAGGATCGCCGCCCGGTGACAACATCGCAATGCCACGATTGACAATATCCTGTTGGAAGGCCAGTGTTTCCGCGCTCAGGTCACTGTTCGCAACGGGATTGCCTTCTTCATCAAAGAAATTGCCGCCGCGCTGAACCAGCATTTGTTCCAGATAATCGGCGGTGTTGTCCGGCATACAGATGAGCTTGCGATCCCCTGCTGCCATGATCTCCTCGCCCATCGCCGCCAGTTCTTCCCAGGTCTGCGGTGCAGCGCCATCGAGTCCCATTTCAGAGAGCAAGTCTTCGCGATAATACATCAGCACCGTGTTGACTTCGTTGCCGACACCATAGACTTCGCCATTGGCACGCCAGGGCGCGAGGGCAGAGCCATCAACAAGGTTGTCTTTCTCGTCACCGATGCGGTCATCCAGCGCCCAGAATGGCACTTCGCCACGCGCGAAACGTCGCCAGACATGAATGGCAATATCAGCCATGTCCGGCCCTCCGGAGCCAGCGACAAAAACGGCCTGCAATTTATCCCACAGATCGTTATAGGGAATATTTTCAATAGTCAGTGTGACGTTGGGATACTGCTCTTTGAAAAACTGTTCGACGACGGCTTCCTGCCAGATGATACGATTATTGGCGAAAGCCCATTCGAGGATTTCGATCTCTTCGGCCTGGGGCATCGGTGCAGCGCCCGCCAATCCTGTAACGCCAGCAAGTGCGGTAGTCGCTGTAGCGGCGGCTGAGATTCTTAAAAAGTCGCGACGGCTTAGAGTTTTATTAGCCATTTTTTCCTCCAATAATTTAATTGAGAAATATTCCGTTTAACTTCAATAACCCGGCTTTTTTGCTTATTGATTCACCTCCACAATCACGGGGACTCTGCTTTCGGTACCACCACTCACGGCGGTCACTATGCGTGCGAAAAGAAACGCGCCACATTTGACAAGCATTATCCTGCTCTCCATAATTATCGTCCTTAACGATCTCGCCCAAAATTAGCACGATTTTCTCTTATGATCGATAAATATACGCTTTCCCATTTTGTAAGAAATTCCGATTTTCACTTTTTTATCCAGCGGGCGCGTCTGACTAAGCCGACATTTCACGTTCATGCTCATGAATTCTCTGAGCTAGTCGTGATCGAAAATGGGGCTGCGATTCATGTCACCGATGTTGAAACTCACCCGATTTCGGCAGGAGATGTCATCGTTTTAAATGGCGATATGCGTCATGGGTTTGAACAGGCTGAAGGGTTGGAGTTATGTAATATTATGTACAACCCTTTTGGCTTGCTGGATAGCAGTGATGATCTACACCATCTGGCAGGCTATCACGCGCTGTTCGTGCTGGAGCCGCTGTACCGTCAGCATAACAAGTTTCTCAGCCGTTTACGTCTCGACCACGATGAACTTCTGTACGTTAGCAGGTTGATTTCCAATCTGCTGGGTGAATTCGAAAATCGGCCTCCTGGTTTTCAGACGATGATTCGCGCACATTTCATCCATTTGGTGATTTATCTGTCGCGGCTTTATCAGGAATATCGCCCCAACCAGCATACATGGCAGCTTGCGGCGGTTATGAATTACATCGCCGACAACTACACCAACCCAATCAGCCTGGATGATCTGGCGTCACAGGCGCATCTCTCCACCAGCCATTTTGAGCGCGTTTTCCGGGCAACATTTCACACCTCTCCGATTGATTATGTGATCCGGCTGCGGCTGCGAAAGGCCTGCGAGCTGATGCGTCTGCCACACTATACGATCAGCCAGATTGCCTTCGAAGTAGGCTTTTCAGATAGTAATTATTTTTCACGCCAATTTAAGCGAATCATCCATAAAACCCCCAGCCAATACCGCAAAGACCTGCAAAATGGTATGACTCGCTGAAAATTTTAAGTGTCTTTAATCTTTTGTGACTATCTCAAATCGTCTTTCGTCTGATAAAATAGAGAATATCCCACATAGAGTGAACCAGGAAAATCCAGTGACCCAGGTACGAAGTGACATTCGAAATATTGCAATTATCGCGCACGTCGATCACGGTAAAACCACGTTGGTCGATGGAATGCTTAAACAATCCAAAGTTTTCCGCGAAGGTGCGGAAACCGGGGAACGTATCCTCGACTCCAACGCGCTGGAACGTGAGCGCGGTATTACGATCCTCGCGAAAAACACCGCAGTAACATGGGGCGGTACGAAAATTAACATCGTCGATACTCCAGGCCATGCCGATTTTGGCGGCGAAGTTGAGCGTGTCTTGAACATGGTTGATGGCGCACTGCTGCTGGTTGATGCGGTAGAAGGCCCGATGCCACAGACGCGGTTTGTGCTGCGTAAAGCGCTCAACCTCGGCCTGCGCGTGATCGTTGTTATCAACAAGGTAGACCGCCCTCATGCCCGCGCTGAAGCAGCGCTGAATGAGACGTTCGATCTGTTTATCGAACTGGGCGCAACGGATGAACAGGCTAATTTCCCAGTTGTCTATGCGATTGGTCTTGTCGGACGTGCTGGGTATACCCCTGCTGGCCTGCAAAGCGACCTGACACCGCTGTTTGAAACCATCATCAATGAAGTGACACCGCCAAAAATCGAAAAGGACGCTCTTGCGCGTCTGCTGGTGACGACGCTGGAATATGACAGCTACAAGGGTCAAATCGGCATTGGTCGCCTGCAATCCGGCACGCTCCGCAAGGGGATGCAGGTTGCACGTATCAGTCCAGATGGCGTTAAGACATTCGGCAAGTTGGAATATTTATTTACGTTCCACAATCTGGCGAAACAGGAAGTGGAAGAGGTATCGGCAGGCGAGATTATCGCTTTCGCCGGGCTGCCGACGCTGAATATCAGCGATACGATTGCCCACCCGGATGTTACCGAAGCACTGCCACCCATCAGCGTTGAACAGCCTACCGTGCGTATGACATTTGGTGTCAATACTTCGCCGTTTGCTGGGCGTGAAGGTAAAACTGGCTGGGGTACGTCCCGCCGTTTACGCGAACGCCTCGATAACGAAATCCGCAGCAACGTTGCCCTGCGTGTGCAGGACGGTGACACTCCCGAAAAATTTGTTGTTAGTGGGCGTGGTGAACTGCATCTGGGCATCCTGATCGAAACCATGCGGCGCGAAGGTTACGAATTCGAAGTCAGCAAGCCGGAAGTGATCTTCCACGAAGACCCTGAGACAGGCGAAATGCTCGAACCTGTCGAGGAAGTCCATATCGAAGTCGCCGAAGCCCTCGCCGGACAGGTCTTTGAAATGATGGGCGAACGACGCGGCCAGATGCTCGATATGACCACCGAAAGCGGCACGACCTATCTGAAATATCTGGTGCCGACGCGCTTCCTGATCGGCTTCCGTTCACAATTTATCCGCGCTACCAGCGGCATGGGACAGATTAACAGTCTGTTTTACGACTATGAACCCGTTCTGCCATTCGCGGCTCCCATGCGCCAATTCGGTAGCCTGGTGGCTGACCAAATGGGCGCGGTATCAGCCTATGCGCTGGTCAACGTGCAGCAGCGCGGCGCGTTTTTTGTCGATCCCGGCACCGAAGTCTACGAAGGCATGGTCACGGGTGAACACATTCGCCAGGAAGACCTGGTGATTAACGTCGCCAAGACCAAGCATTTG
>JALHNB010000001.1:28018-412164 GCA_022843745.1 Anaerolineae bacterium
GCGCCAAGCCGAGTGAAACGACCTCGAACCTGCCGCCCGCGCGGGTCATGAGCTTGGACGACTGCCTGGAATATCTGGCTGAAGATGAGCTTCTCGAAGTCACACCAACCAATCTGCGCCTGCGCAAGCGTATTCTCGACAATCACGAGCGTATGAAAGAATGGAAGCGTAAGAAGAATCTCGTCGCGGGATAATTCGAACCCGAACCACTGAAACGCTGAGATACTGAATCACAAAGACATTGAGGACGCAGAGTTTATCTTCTCTGCGTCCTTTTTATTTTGGTGATCTTTTTAAACTTTCGACAAACGAATGTGGAATTAGTATCATCTTCCGAAATCATACAAACATCTCATCATTTTGTTATCAGGCGTAACCAGGGGGAGCAGCGTCGATGGAATATCCACAGGTGATTCTTTTCGGCTCAATATTAGGCGAGTGGCGTGAGCGTTATATTATTCCTGTGCTGGATGAACTCGGCGTTTCTTACTACAACCCCATTTCCCCCACTGGAAAATGGCATCAAGACATGGGAGAGCGTGAGGCAGAAATGCTGCAACATGCTCAGACGATCATCATGCACTTCACCAATGATTCACCCTCATTTGCTGGCCTCGCTGAGACGGGATGGGGTGCTTTGAGCGCTGTCCAACGCAAGCAAAATTTCATCCTCTCGATTCCCAAAGAAGCCTATCATCATGTGATGCCCCGGTGGACGCGATTTGTACCGCCCATGAAGCATATAGGTCAAACCATTGAGGATTATACGAATCGTTCGCGTTTTCTCGTTGAATCCCACGCCCGCCGCCTTGCCCCCGGCAGCGACTATCTGACGATTGTCAACGATGTCAACGGGATAGTTGCTACGCTGCGCAAGCTGTATACCATAAAGATGTAGCAGCCAAACTATGCAAGTCCTATCCTGCTTAATTCTTTGCTTTTGAAACAGCATGTGCCATAATGGTCGTGATTAGTTTATTTTTCCTGAATGGTTAAGGAGTTTTTGATGGCGCAAACAACAACACTGCCACCACGCAGTGAAATTCCATTGGAACATACCTGGAACGCGACCAGTGTGTACGAATCCGATGCTGATTGGCTGTCTGAGCTGGAATCGGTGAGCGCCAGCCTGCCACAGATTAGTCAATTTCAGGGAAAGCTCGGCGAAAGCCCATCTACGCTGGCTGACGCGCTGCACACATTCGAGTCTTTGCAGCGTCGCGTTTATAAATTGAGCTTTTATGCCCGCATGTCACAGGCGGTTGAAACCACCAACCAGGGCGCGATTGGCATGGTCGGTCAGGTTTCAAGTTTATATGGACGCTATGGCGCGGCGACATCCTATCTCGTGCCGGAAATGCTGACGATTGGCGAAGAAAAAGTGATGCAGTGGGTTCAGAACGAACCGCGACTCAAAATCTATCGCCAATATTTTGACGATTTATTCCGGCAGCAGGCGCATGTTCGCTCGGCGGAGGTCGAGGAAGTGCTGGCGATGGCCTTTGAGCCTTTCGCAGCGATTGACAACACCGAAGAAATGCTGACCAGTGCTGATCTGAAATTCCGGCCCGCGACCACCAGCAGCGGCGAATCAGTTGAAGTGGCGCAGGGGACGATTGATAAATACCTGGATGGAACAGATCGGGAAGCACGACGGACGGCGTGGGAGAGTTATGCCGATGGCTATCTGAGCATGAAAAACACACTCACAAGCAATTATCTGGCATCGGTCAAACGAGACGTGTTTTATGCCCGTGCACGGCGCTACGAGACCGCGTTGGAAGCGTCGCTGTTCAATAACAATGTCCCTGTCGAAGTCTTTTACAATCTGATCGACACCTATCGCAAAAATCTACCGATATGGCATCGCTACTGGGCGATTCGGAAGCGGGCGCTGGGTGTCGAGACTTTGAATCCTTACGACATCTGGGCACCAATTGCAACGAACCAACCGCCCGTATCTTATACTCAAGCTGTCGATTGGATTTGCGAAGGCATGAAGCCACTAGGGGACGAATATGTTACTGCACTGCGGCGCGGATGCCTGGAAGAACGCTGGGTTGATATTTACCCCAACCAGGGCAAAACCGCTGGCGCATTTTCCTACGGCACGTATGACACGCATCCATTTATCCTGATGAGCTTTAACAACAATCTGTCCGCCATGAGTACGCTGGCGCACGAGCTTGGTCACTCGATGCACTCGTATCTTTCGCGCAAAAATCAGCCATCCACCTATGCTGATTATTCGCTGTTTGTGGCGGAGGTTGCGTCGAATTTTAATCAAGCGATGACCCGCGCGTATCTGTTCGATAATAACGCCGATCCCAATTTCCAGATCGCGGTTATCGAAGAAGCGATGCAGAATATTCATCGCTATTTCTTCATCATGCCCACGCTGGCACGCTTCGAATTGGAGATTCATACGCGGATCGAGCAGGGAAAAGGCGTGACTGCCGAAGATACGATTAACCTGATGGCTGACCTGTTCAGCGAAGGTTATGGCGGCGAAATGCACGTTGACCGTGAGCGTGTGGGCATCACCTGGGCGCAGTTCGGGCATCTCTATAATAATTACTATGTTTTCCAGTATGCGACGGGGATTTCGGCTGCTCACGCACTGGCCGGACGCATTCTCGCTGGAGAGCCGAATGCCGCGAAGGATTATGTAGCATTTTTGAGCACAGGGAGTTCGCTTTATCCCGTCGATGCGCTCAAACGCGCTGGTGTCGATATGGCAACGCCGGAACCTGTCGAGAAGGCTTTTGCTGTCCTCGCCAGCTATGTTGACCGTCTCGATCAACTCACGCGCTAGCGATGAAGCTTGTCAGCATTTCAGCCAGTCAGCTTTTTAGTGCTGAGTTTAAAGTGCTGAGTGCTGAGTAAAGTAGAAAGTAATGAGTGATGAGTAAAAATCAGCTTAAAACTCATCGCTCGTTACTCGTCCCTTTGTCTTTTGCTGACAAGCTGAAGTGCTGAAATGCTGAAACGCTGCCTAGCTGTTTTTCGATTTACCGCCCCGCTGCCTACCAAAAAGCATTGCCAAACCAGCGATAATCAGGAAAATCGGCCAGATACGTCCCCAGTCGAAGTTGAAATCGACCAGCCCAAATATGCCAACAATTGTGATGACGGCTGCGGCGACCACACGCGAACTTTTGAAATCAATCGTATTATGCTCGGTGTACTCGTTCGCCAGCAGCGAAATGGCGATCACGAACATGATGGACGGCCAAATCGAAATATTCAAAAGGAACAGCAGTGCCAGGCCGATGAGAAAAATGCCTCCACTGACTTGAGATCCTCGTTTGTTGAGATCAGAAGACATGATGTGTAATCTCCCTTGATGATAATATACCTATTGATTACATATACGCGAAAAATATTGAAACGTTGCGATTTTTGTAACTTTTCGGCCTTATGACTTTAAGTTCTAGTAAGGTTTTATAATTAGGATAAACTTGTAAGTGAAATTTTGAATTTGCTTGTGAAGCCATCAAGTACCTGAACAATGCTCGAATTATGGTCAATACAAAAAATCTATGCTTCGATCAATAAAGCGCCGTCACCCGATGCGGCGGCGCAAATATTGGTCAATTGGCTCGGTGAGCAGCATATCACGGCGATAATCGCGCTGGTGATGCGCCCCGAAAGCCATCTGAAACTGATTGCTAGCCCGGATTATCCGCTAGATCCGGCAGTCGTTGATTGGATTCGGATTCACGCGGGGGATTGGCAGTCTTGGGACGCGGCACAACGTTTAGGCGCAGATAGTCAGATGCAGATTTCGGCGTTTCTTGGCATCCCGATGGTTACGAAAAATCGCACGATTGGGCTGATGTGCCTGGATGCGGAAGCTTCTGCCGCTTTTGATGTCGATAACCTCGAAACTATTCAAACGCTGGTCAACAGCCTGGCAGTTACCGTCGAGAATGCCGAGCTTGCCAACACCGCTACCCGGCGTGTGCAAGAGCTAGACGTAATTAACGAAATCAGCCGCACATTGATGCGACATCAGGGAGGCGAAGAGATATGGAATTCGCTGCATCCCCAGATCAGCCTGCTTTTCGATAACTCGTCGTTTTTTGTGGCCCTGTATGACCCGGAACGCGATCAACTCAAATTTCCACTGGTTTCAGACGACCACATTATCGAAGACTCACCGGTTATTCTCGACCTGAGCAAAGCGGTGATTGCACATGGAATTGAGCTTCAATTTCGTGACATCGCAACCGAGCATCAACGTTTGGAGGCGATGGGCATTGATCCGCTGATTGATTTTACCGATGACGAGTTGGCGTGGATGCCCCGTTCCTGGCTCGGTGTTCCCCTGCACAGCCGTAATAGTGAGGTTATCGGGTTGATGAGTGTCCAGAACACGCTCCCCGATAGCTATGTGGATGCCGATTTGTCGCTGTTAATGACGGTAGCGGCGCAGCTTTCGTTGGCGCTTGATAACTCCCGACTTCTTGAGGCCGAGCAAGCCCGACGAAAAATGGCGAATACGCTGATCGACATGAGTCGCGATGTCAGCTCGACTCTGGATTTTGGCGAGGTTCTTGATCGGATTTTGGAGCAGATGCAGCGCGTGGTCGATTATGACAGCGCCAGCATCATGCTCACGCCCGTCGATTCCCATGATGGGCGGCGCATGATTGTCGTCGCTACGCAAGGTCTTGAACCTTATCTGCGCGGTCAGGAAGTGGTTTTCAGAGAAAACGATGTGAATGTCCAGCTCATCCATTCTCAGCAGCCTCTGGTTATCTCTGATGTGCAGCAAGAGGAAGGCTGGGGTTCACTCAACGACTTTGAATCAGTTCGTAAAATTCGTTCGTGGATTGGTGTTCCGCTGCTGGTGCAGGATCGGGTGATTGGCCTAATTACGTTGGACAAGCACACGCCAAATTTTTACACCGAAAAAGATGCCAGTAATGCCTTTGCTGTTGCAGGGCAGGCAGCAATAGCTGTCGAAAATGCGCGCCTTCATGCCCAACTGCAATCGAATGTTCGCGCATTGGAACAGCGTAACCGCCGTTTGGCGTCCATCCACGAACTTTCCACGATTGTGAGTTCGACGTTGGATCGAGACGAGATTCTGAATGCCGCTGCTCGGCAGTTAACCGAATTGTTCGGTGTCGATCACTGCGGGATCGTGCTGTTGTACGATAAAGAGAATGCCTATCTGGTTGCTGAATACCCTTCAACCGAAACGATTGGCAGGAGCATCCCAATTATCGGCAGCGCCATTTTTGATACACTTGCCAAAGGCAGCACATTAGCCATCGAGGATGTTGAGAGCGACCCTATCGATGACACCAGCCGCGACAACTTAAAAAGTGTCGGTGCGCGTTCCGTTTTACTGGCACCTTTGATTGCACGACATCGCCTGATGGGCAGTATTGGCCTGGACAGTATTGCACGTGCGCGGCTCTTTACTGCCGAGGAACACGAAACCTATATGACCATCGCGGCGCAGCTTGCGTTGGCGATCCAGAACGCGGAATTGTATCAGGAAGCGATTGAAGCGAATCGCATCAAGAGCGAATTCCTCGCGAATGTCAGCCATGAACTGCGTACACCGCTTAACTCGATCATTGGCTATACCGAGATGATGCTGCAAGAAGCCTATGGTAGCGTCAATGATGCCCAGCGAGATCGCCTGATGCGCGTTCATACGGGCGGGCAGCAGTTGCACGATCTGATTAATAACGTGCTGGATTTATCAAAAATCGAAGCCGGCCAGATGACTCTTTCACCAGAGTGGATGAGTATCACTGAGCCTGTTCAGCGAGCGATTGCGAATGTGACCCCCCAGTCGCAGGAAAAAGGTCTGACACTGACAGTGGATATCAGCGGTGTTACCCCTCAAATTTATGCTGACCCGCAGCGAATTCGCCAGATTTTAACAAATCTGCTGGATAACGCGATCAAATTTACGCATACGGGTGCTGTCGCGCTGCATGTTTGGCTGCTGAACCTGCAAGATGGGCATACTGAGACTGGCTGGACGCCACCTTCTAACCTTGAAGTGATGGATGGGGAATGGCTGGCGATCTCGGTCAGTGATACGGGTATCGGAATCTCGTCGCAAGATCAGGAATATATATTTGATGCTTTCCGGCAGGTGGATGGATCAAGTACGCGAGAATATCCCGGCACCGGGCTGGGACTAGCAATCACCCGCCAATTCGTGGCGCTGCATAACGGTCATATCTGGGTCGAAAGCATTGTGGGACGGGGAAGCACATTCGCGCTTTTACTGCCTGTTAGACCCTCTGGATCAGCCAGCCTCAAACTTCCGCTTTGGGGTAGTGCGAGAAAAACTGACACGCTGCGTTCATAAAGACAAACTCTGCCCGAGGATGAGCAGAGTCTGTGAAAAAAGGGGCATTAATTTTTAGGGCAATCCTGGCAGCAGTCGTTTATGTGGCTGATAGTGACTATTGCCTGTATCTTCTTGTTGCTCTTATTGTCCTACCTCTTGAAATCCGTGACCAGTGACGTTTGTCACGTTCTGGTGTTTTCCTCATAACAGCGACACTTGCCAGACACTACTTAAACGCTACAATCGCTGGAAGATTCTCATCTATATCAGGAGAAATAAGCTGTGCAAATGCGTGAAGATGGCCCAATTGGGCTTTATTTTGAAGAAGTCACGGTGGGTATGAAAATGCGCACCCGCGCCCGCACCATCACCGAAACCGATATTGTGAATTTCGCGACCCTCACGGGCGATTTTAACCCGATGCACACCGATGCCGAATATATGAAAACCCATATGCTCAAGCAGCGTGTGGCACATGGGATGCTGACGTTGAGCTATGCCGTTGGACAGATTTACCAGCTTGGATTTTTGGAGCGCACGACGCTGGCCTTCCGGGGTTTGGAGATGAAATTCAGCCTGCCCGTTTTTATCGGCGATACCCTTTACGTCACGCTGAATGTTATTGAGACCAAAGAAGTGAAGCGGTTGGGGGGCGGTAACATTGTCTCTGAAATCAAGATTATCAATCAGGAAGAAAAAACGGTGCAATCCGGCACATTAACACTGTTGATGGCCTCCAAGCCCGTCGAATAAGTAGTCAGAATCGAACAAATAAGCTATTCTGGAGTATATCAGTCTAAAGGTATAACTTAGAGGATGAAGCTTATGTCGCCCGAAATTATTAAAGAATTTGTGATCGCGTCGCACTTTGATCTGGCGAAGGTCAAAACCATGCTGGCAGAAGACCCCAGCCTGCTCAATGTTGAGCATCAGTGGGGACCGAACGATTTTGAAAGTGGGATCGGCGCGGCGGCGCATGTTGGCAACCGTGCGATTGCCGAGTTTTTTCTAGCACAGGGTGTCTCTTCTAACATTTGCGTGGCAGCGATGCTGGGACACGCGGCTGAAGTAAAAGGCTTTTTGGAAGGCGATGCCAGCCTCGCCAACGCCAAAGGCGCACACGGCATCCCGGTGATGTTTCATGCAGCCATGAGTGGCGATACGGCTGTAACCGATTTGCTGCGGGACTATGGCTGCAATGAAGGCTACAGCGGAGCGCTGCATGGCGCGATCAGTTACGGTCACAAAAATATGACCGTGTGGCTGCTTGATAACGGGGTGAAGGATTTACAGGCTCAGAATTATCAGGGCAAAACGCCGCTGCAAAACGCCATTGATAGCAACCAGCCGGAAATTGCCGATTTGCTTCGCGAACGTGGGGCGCAGTAATTACACTGGTGATTTGATGTTGTGATTTCCAAAAAGCGCTACGACAAATCTATCCTTTCCGGTATTGTGTGAGCTGCTAAGAACCATTATCATCCTTACGAAGTTTGTTCGTGAGGATATGGAAAATGTCTCAACAATGCACGGATTGTGGCGCTGAATGGAAAGATGGCAAAACCTGCGAGGACGATTTTCACCAGATGCTATTCTGGGAAGGCGATAATCCAGGTAATTGGGCTGTTCACCATTTGATGGTGTTGTGTTATCACCTGCAACATCCACGATTGTATTCGGCTGATGGGCTGACCGAGGGCAAGCGCCTGCTGGTCGAATTTGTTCAAAATGGTGTCTCGACTGAGGAAATTCGAAGCCGCAATAAGGATCGAGTCGATTCCGGCAAACGCACCTGGAAAATTAAAGTAACGGCTGATTCAAAAGGGGCTTATGCGAACCCTGTGCAATGGTCGATGACTGTCGCAGATGTCATCGCGGGTGGGATAGAGTCATATTGTGATAATGTGCGGAAATGGGCGCAGTCCATGCTGGATACGCTTAAGTCCTCGGGCAATATCTGAGAATCTATAAGCTACACAGCCGCCTGCTCAAGCTTGGTATCCAAAGGCAGTGAGAACATAAAATTTGAGCCTTTTCCCGGCTCACTCTCGACCCAAATTCGCCCACCATGTGCCTCGACAGCCAGACGGCAAAATGCCAGCCCCAATCCCACACCTTTCGGCACATCACTGTATTTCACGCGGCTGAATTTATCAAAAATCTGGCGCTGCATGTGCTGTGGAATGCCTGGGCCGGAATCCGATACGCTGATGCACACGCTGTTGTTTACAACGCCTGCACTGAGTTTGATCGAACCCCCTGTTGGCGTATATTTCACGGCGTTTTCCATGAGGTTAGTCACGACGCGCAAAATCATATCGCTGTCGATTTTTAAAAATGGGAGTTCGGCGTTCAGGTTGAAGCTCAAGCGCTGGTTGGCTTCGGTAGCAAGCGGCTGCACGAGTTCGGCAGCATTTGCCAAAAGGCTGTGCAGCGAAGTCAGCTTACGATCCAGCACCGCACGGCCTTCTTCCAGACGTTGAATATCCAGAAGGCTTTCGACCATGCGCGAGAGCTGCCGACTGCTGCGCAGACCGATTTGAATCATGTCGGTGATCGCTTTGTTGTTGGCGTTCGTCAGCAGTCGTCCCAGGGTTGACAGACTGGTGTGGATATTTTGCAGCGGGCCGCGCAAATCATGATAAACCATCGCTGAGAGATCAGCCCGAAGTTGTTCCAGTTCAAGCTGTGCGCTGATGTCCTGTTCGACCCATTCGATAACGTCCTGACCATCGAACGACAAGCGCCGCGCCCGTACAGAAACCGGAATATCCCGGCCATCATATGCCCATGCCGTTGTCCGAAATTCGATTTCGCGCCCCTTCTGAAGCGACTCAAAACGATTCGTACCCAGCGGCCCCGTTCCCATACGATGAATGGCGGTAATGTCTATCTGGCGCAGTTTTTGAAGATCATATTTGAGAAATGTGCAGGCCTGCTGGTTCGCATCAATGATATTTCCGCTGACATCGGTGAGGATGATCGGCACAATCGAGTCGTTGAACAACCATTGATAGCGCTGCTTGACGGCATGAGCGCTGTTAAACTCAGCCGCGTTGCCAATCGCTGAAGACGCAATATTGGCAATCGCTTCGAGCATATTCACGATGTCACGATCAAAATAATCAACCTGGGGATGCAGAAGGATCATGACTCCATGCAGGCGCTTATTTTTTTCCAGGGGCAGGCCAATAGCCGAACCCGTATCAGGAATGAAGGATGTATCGGGTAACTGTGGCCAGCGTGGATCGGTTCGCAGATCGCGGACGATGATTGTGCGCTGCCCATGATGCACAAAGCCGATCAAACCGCGCGTGATGAGCAGATTCCACAGTTTTCGCTCGGCTTCACCATTCTCGCTGCTGCCCAGGATAAAAGCGTTGCCAATGCTGCCATCGTCATTAAATGTAATCATACAGCCATGTTTAGCCTGGACTGCCTCGCCGGTCATCGAGAGTACAGTCTGCAAGATAGCCTGCATGTTCAAATCCTGGTCATGCAGTTCACGCGCGATTTTATAAAGCGTTTCCAGGCGTTGGCTTTCGCTGATGCCCATCGCATCATTCCTTGAGTCTTCTATGTTGTCACTATTTTAACGAACTATGGTCGAAAAGTTTGTGAATTGTTCAGGAAAAATTCAAAACGTGTGACGTCTGCGCGTAAAATAGTTGGTGAAAGGTTAAAAATGAGTATGTCAGAGAATTTATCACAATTCTATAGCAATTTATTCCTGTTTGTTGCTGTAGAATTGCTGGCGCAGCACGTCAATCATCTGCCACGTTCCGCCTTCGTCGTAATGCCAGCTTGTCCAACCGTTGCTCGGCGCACCATAGAGTAAGGTGGCAATTTTATGAATCGAGCCACGCTGCCCGTTGTAGATCAATCCCCCGTCGGCGGCGATGACTGCAAAATGGTTGGTTGTACCTAAGCGCAGATGCTGACCGGGCTGGAGTAAATCACATTCAACGAGGTGCATAAAGGGTACACGCGGCTGTTTAGGCTTGTTGCTGGGGGCATAAATAGCGGGGTCAGCCGAAGCTGGCTCAATCATCTCGATTCGCTGGCGTGCCACCTGAATATATCGGGATTCGCGTTCGATGCCGATCCAATGACGGCGAAGTTTTTTAGCGACTGCTCCGGTTGTGCCTGTGCCAAAAAATGGATCGAGAATCACGTCACCCTCTTTGGTGCTGCTGGCGATGACGCGGTGCAGCAGTGCTTCCGGCTTCTGTGTCGTATGGGCTTTTTCACCATCGACGACCCTGCGCTCCTTGCCGGAGCAAATGGGCAGCTCCCACACACTGCGCATCTGAAGATCGTCGTTGCCCGTTTTGAGCGCATGATAATTGAAAGTGTAGCGCGATCCCTGGATTTTCTGCGCCCAGATGAGTGTCTCATGCGCGTTGGTGAATCGTGCGCCTTTGAACTGCGGCGTTGGATTCGATTTGTGCCAGACAACCTCGTTCAATACCCAATAACCCAAATCCATGAGGATCGCGCCGACGCGGTAAATATTGTGGTAGCTGCCGATGACCCAGAGCGTACCGGTATCCTTCAGCACATGGCGGCAGGCGCTCAACCAGCGGCGTGTAAAATCGTCATAGGTGGCAAAACTTTCAAATTGATCCCAGGCATCATCGACAGGATCGACCTTTGTGCGGTTGGGACGGTAAAGCTCACCTTGTAATTGCAGATTGTAGGGTGGATCGGCAAAGATCACATCCACCGATTTTTCCGGCAGATTGTTCATCACCTCGACACAATCGCCCTGGATAACTTGATCGACTATCATTTAGAACGCTTATGCAGAATTTCGAGTATCAGCCGTTGGAAACTACGCTTGGAATTCTCTCTGTCGTAACGGATAACCTCCCGATTGCCAAGTTCGGGCGGTATTTTTTCAGTTGGCTTATATAAAAAGGGTATGACAGGCTTTTCGCGGTTGATGAAATAGCGATATTCCAGCTTAACATATCGCGATTCCAAAGATTCAGGCGACATGATGACCACGATCAACCAGCATTCGTGAAGGGCTTGTTCAATCGCGGCTGTCCAATCAACCCCGCCCTGCGTCAGATATTGATCGACCCAGACCTCCATACCTGCATCTTGCAGAACAACGGTCAGAGGCGCAACCAGGTCTTCCCAATCCTCACGCATGTAGGCAATAAAAATGTGATTGACCAGCGAACCCTGAATGATACCAGTCCCCAGGCGCGACGTTTGTTTTTTGCTCGAAAGATTCAGAATATCACTTCGTGTCGAGCCGCTGGTAGGGTCTGGATCACCTTTATAGTCGATATTCAGTTCGGTGGTTTTACGCGGCTCGGTCAGCGGTGCGCTAACGGGCTTATTTCGGCTTTTCGAAAGATCATTGGTCGGTAATTTGGCCGAGTCGTCGCTCGCCGCATCGCCAATTTCATGTACATAGCTCAACCGAGCGCTGGTTCCCAATTCAAGCGTATCCAGTTCGGTCAAAACTTTGGGCATACTGAGGCGAACACCATTCAACATCGTGCCGTTGGTCGATCCCATATCTTTGGCGGTGTAGCCGTCCGGGCCGCGTTGAAGCTGTAAATGCCAACGGCTGATTTCGGGATCCTGAATAACAATGTCGTTGGAAAGATCACGTCCAATCGCGACCTGATCGTTTTTCAGGAGATAAACGCGATCCGCTTCTTTGCCCAATTTAACCACCAGGAAAAGCGGCTGGTCAGGGTCAGGCGGTGTTGGCTTGGCTGCAACAATTTGAGGTGGCGTTGCATCGCTGATGTCCTGCGGCGTGACTTCATATTCAAAGGTTATGGCATCGCCAAGTTCGATGAGTGAACCGGACTGCAAAATTCGATTAGTGCTCAACCGTTGACCGTTAATGAATGTGCCGTTGGTCGAGTTGAGGTCTTGCAATTCATAATCGGCAACCAAACGCACGAGCTGGCAATGGTTGCGGCTGAGATCAGGATGGTCAATCACAATATCGTTCTTTGTGCCGCGCCCAATATTGACCACATCTTTTGTCAATTCGTAGACGGTTCCAGTCGCGGGGCCGCGCCGCATTTTCAAACGTGCCATATCTTCTGCTCAAATCATCTGTGGATTCAAATATTATCTCTATCTTAGCAGAACATCCGTTATTGGGGGAAACGTAAAACGTGAGATTGCAGGAAATTTCGCTTTTGGAACAACAATATGAAATGGTAGGGGCGACCCGTGCTGGAGGGATTTCCTTCAGTCACTGTGTCGCCCCTACGCAGATTGAATTAGGACGTGGGTGTCTCGGTCAGCTCTGGCGTGGCTTCTGTGGTTGCCTCTGCCGTCGCTTCGAGCGTGGCCTCGGCGGTTTGGGTCATCGCCAGTTGATCAAACACAGCCGTCACGCTGGCGAAAAATTCCGCTGTTTGCGTGGCTTGCTCAACTTCGCTCAAGGGATTCAGTGTCGCTGCTGGCGTTGGTGTTGGCGTTGGCGCTGGCACATAGGGCGGGCTGGCGATCAGGTCGGTAATCGCAGTCACCGAACTCTGTAACACGAGATAAACGGTGCCGGAGGTGACACCCGGTGACATGCCCTGATACGGCTCTGGCGTGGCTTCAGCAGTTGCCTCTATCGTTTCTGTGGTTGCCTCAGCCGTTGCTTCTGCTACTTCAGTAGTCGCTTCGGCAGTCGCCTCTGTTGTTGCTTCAGATGTTGCTTCTGAGGTCGATTCCGCTGTCGAGTCGGCGGCAGGTGTTATTTCAACACCCTGTTCAGTCGTGACCAGGATGTAATTACGATTACCCGCTGGATTTTTATTGCCCACATAGATGACGTACTGGGTGCCATCATTATTGGTAATGGTGATGACGTGTGTGGGGTTATCCAGCCCAAAATCGGATAATTTGTCCGACTCAAAGCTGTCGTTGGCCTGAAGCGCAACGAGACTGGTAACGGCTAGTGAAGCTGCGGCCTGATCGGTTTCACGATCCGAGCTGTACGTGGCACTGGCGATGCTCCAGATGTCGGTGCCACCTTTAGTCAGCACCGTCGAATAACCAGTCTGATTGTCGGTCACTTCGATACTGGCGACGTTTGCCTGATCCGCGTCAGGAAGCAGCGGGCCTACGGTAGCCGCCGTTGAAAAAGCTGACGGCGTGACGGTTTCGGCACCCGGTGCGCTGGCCTGATTATTGCTGAGTACCAGCACGACAGCGATGACAACCAGACTCGCCAGCAGCAGAATAAGAGTTCCTCTATTCAAACGCATGATTGTATACTCTCCTATTCAAACGCATGATTGCATATTCTCCTTAGCTAGCGTGCAGGCTCACGGCTGTTCCACCAAACCAGAAAACCAATCAACACAACGCCAAACGGGATCAGGAAGATCGTCACCAGATTAATCGTGCTTCCGGTTTGCTGATCGACGAAAATCGGTGTGTCCTGCGGGCGCTGCTGGGTCTGGATCGTGACCGTCGCGAAAAAGTCATTAAAATGAGTTGTCCATATCATACTGTTGAAAGCCGCTTCCAGGTTGATGGCGTTGTTCAACTGTGCGTAATTATTCACTGGAATGGATGTGCTGCCGAACAGCACGACTCGCGAACCTGTCACCGCGTTTTCGGCGGCGGCGGCCAGCACAAACGGCCCCTTCTGGTCGCTGTCTGCCGGGTCGATATTGCCATCAATGACGGCCTGGACATCGGTTTTGGCATAAGCTTCAGCGCTCGAACGCGCCAGTTCATCCACGGTTACATTTTGCGGCAGAGTCGGCGAAACTTCGATGCTGCGTGGCAGTTCAAAGACCATGCCGTTTCCGGTTGGGAAACTTTGGGTAATGTAGTTGTTGCGGCTGAAATCGACGCTGACCGGGACAATTGGGTTTTGGAAAGAGAGCGTGCGATCCAGAACCATATTTTCCACGAAGCGCAACCCGAAATTGGTATACAGATATTCGGATAACTTTTCGCCCGTCGAGAGCGATGTATTATCTTCGTTGATGCTCGGCGCTGCGAAGATAATCAGATTGCCGCCCTGATCGACGTAATCGGTGATGATCTTCAATTCTTCGTCCGTCAGCGGACTACTACCGCCGGGGATCACCATCACTTCACCATCAGCCGTTGGGTCGTTCAGCGTGACATCGGCCTCCGGCGCACTAAGCTGAAACAGGGTAACTTGCTGCGTTTTCCAGTCAAAACTGTTTGTCAGGCTGTCGTTGAGGGTAGACATACCCGCTGGGCTGGTGGTTGTCAGTTGCAGGCCGTCTTCCACGCTCAGGAAATAGGCGCGGAAATCGCCAGAGGCCGCCACACGCAAAACCGCGTTGGTCAGTTGCTCCTGGCCCAGAAACGTGAGCTTTTGGGCATTTTCAATATCGGGTTGACCATCTTCTTTGATCGCGACAACTGAGATTTGCCCTGGGCTGGTGATGCTGTACTGCTGCGCCAGCGCGGGGTTACGGTCTGGATCGACAAATTCGTAAGTGATCTTGCCCGCGCTCGTCGTCTGATAATCTTCGAACAGCAGCGCATCCTGGTCACGTCGGGCAGCCTGCCCCGCGTCGTAGAAGGCGAGGATGTTGACATGCGGCAAATTTGGGTCATTGCCGATGCCACCAATGGCGGTGCGTGATTCTTCCGTCAATGAGAAGGTGTCGCGCTGTGTCAGGTCGAGGCGGATATTTTGCCCGCGAATAATGGTGTAAATGCCGACCAACGCCACCAGGAAAATCACGGTGACGATAATGCTGACACCGCCAAAACGGGCGGTACGTCCGGTCACGAATCCGCGTGCCTGCTGGGGAGCCATCAAGACCCAGGCGACCAGCGACAGAAGCGTGATTCCCAGGCCGCCCCAGCCAACAACGCTGAAGGTAGGTTGTGTGACCAGGACGACCAGGGCAACAACCAGGCCGATGAAGGCCAGAACCAGCATGTAGTAGGGCGGGATAAACGGTTCATCATCCATAGGGGATATAGGATTTGGGTTTTGCTGTGCCATGATTTATGCTCTCCAGCGCCGGGTTTCGACAATGCGTGTCGTGATGAACAGCGCACCGACGATTAACAAAATGAAATATGCAACATCTTCAGCGCGGATAATGCCCTGTCCCATTGTGGCACTAAAGTGTGCCTGTAACCCCAGTTCGCGAACAAAATCCGCTGCTGCCGAGGTTGTGTTGGGCTGTCCGGCAATCCAGATCGCCGCGATTTCCGCCAGATACAGCACCAGAATGGTCGCCGCACCCAGGAATGCCGCCACGATCTGATCTTCGGTGATGGCTGACCAGATCAGCGCGACAGCGATCACCGCTCCGCCATAGAGCCATGCGCCGAGATAGGCTCCGAACGCCGCGCCGAGGTCGGGAATGCCGACGATCGTCATCAGAATGTGATAGACGATGGTAATGAGCAGCAGGATAGTGTAATAACCCCAGGCTGCCAAAAATTTGCCGACAATAAATTGGCTTTCGCTCATCGGCAATGTCATCAGGGTTTCCAGTGTTCCTTCCCGGCTTTCCTCCGCTAGCAGGCGCATAGTCAGCAGCGGGGCGATCAGGAACATTAGGAAAGTGAGCAAATTAGGAGCATAGGTTGAGTCGGCGGGGAACTGACCGTTCGCCTGCGCGATATAGCCATTGAACAGCATCCCCAGGAAGAACAAAACCGCAAACCCAATCGCATAGGCAATCGGTGAACGAAAATAAAGCGCGAGTTCACGCTTGAATACTGCAAAAATCGCTCTCACGGGGCGACCTCCATTTCTTCTTCTTCGGCAGCCACTTCATCAACTGCTGTTTCTTGTCTGCGAGTGAGTTCAAGGAAGATTTCTTCCAGGTTGACGGCCAGTGGGCGCAGTTCGATCAAATTCCAGCCTTTTTCGATCACCGCGCGGGCGATAGAGGGGCGTGGGTCAAAATCCGCAGATTTCGGGGTGACAGCGATACCGTCCATTTCGACAACCGCGTGATCGACACCGGGGAGTTCGCGGACGAGCGTGAGCGCGGCATCTGTGTCAGCATCGACACGCACCAGCACACGACCACCCTGCGCCAGCGTTGTTCGCAGTTCAGAGGGCGAACCATTGGCGACGATTTTGCCACGATTGATAATGACGACATTATCACAAACCTGCTCGGCTTCAGACAAAATGTGGGTACTGAACAACAGCGTATGTTCTTTACCCAGTTCGCGCACCAGATCGCGCAGTTCGAGGACCTGGATGGGGTCAAGGCCAATCGTGGGTTCGTCGAGAATCAGCACAGCCGGATCGTGGATCAGCGCCTGTGCCAGCCCAACACGCTGCCGCATACCTTTGGAGAGTGTGCGGATACGGCTGTAGGCGCGGTCAATTAAGCCAACCCGTTCCAAAACTTCGTCGGCTCTAGCGCCTCGATTCTTGACACCGCGAATTTCCCCGATATACATCAGGTAGCCACGTGCGGTCATGTCACGATACAGCGGCACGTTTTCGGGCAGATAACCGACCCGTTTTCGCACTTCCATGCTCTGGTCAAAGACATCATACCCTGCGATTTGAGCTTTGCCGGAGGTTGGCGGCATATAGCCCGTCAGGACGCGCATGGTGGTCGTTTTCCCTGCGCCGTTTGGCCCCAGAAATCCCGTCACCTGCCCGTGCTTGGCAGAGAAGGTGATTGCATCGACTGCTGTAACGTTGCCATACCGTTTTGTGAGATTCTCTACTTCTATCATAATCTTTTTGCCTTGTCTTTCCCTTAAACTGGGAGTCCGCGCGTGAGACTAACTCTCACATGTCAGAAAACCATTAGAAATTTCTAAAGCTGTGGTTAATCCAGCGCGGCATTATAACCTGAAAAGGGTTTGTACAGGGATAGAGAGTTCGGTTAACTTACGACGGCGCGAGATCGTAAATCGCTAATGATGGGCCATTTTGAGGGCGGGTGATGGTTATGAGCAGTTGACCGGGAGCTTCCGCCGGGACATAGGCCGAGTCTTCGAGGATAACATACGTCCCCTCGGTGCGATTTTCTGCCATTAATGCTGCCAATGCTTCAACATCGCTGCCATTCGGATTCACGCGCGGGCAGGTTACGGGAAACGTATTGATTGCCATGTAGCGCAGGCTTTGGCAGTTCGACAGCAGGCCGATGACCTGAATTGGCTGGCGGTCACGAAGATAAGTGAAAATTTCCGGGATACCTGAACCGGACGCATCTGACACCAGATATTCGGTGTAGTCGGCGGGCGCGAGATTGGGTGCTGAGGGGTTGGCGGCGAATGGCAGCCACTGCACTGCGCCCCACATGAAAATTAGCAGCAAAACATATCCCCTGCGCTGCTTCAAAAATTCATTCGCGAAAATGACCGCGCCGCACAGCAGCAAGATGGTCATCGGGGCGATGTAAAAGCGGATACTTTGCCGTTCGCTGATAAGCAAAATCAGCATGGGCGCAAGTAAGCATAATGGCAGGAAAAATTGCCGCCGGATTATCAAAATGATGACAGCTAGTACCAATAAAATGAAAACCACAGCGCCTGTATAAGTAGAGAGGGCGGCAATTGTATTTGAGGCGTTATCGATGATGCGTGTCAGAAGCGAGTTTCCAGCATTGGCGTTATGGAAGCCAATCAGATAGAAGGGGTTATAGCCGAACACGCGCAGACCAAGTGCATAGATTCCGGTTAAACCTAATCCCGCCCCCAGCGCAGCGGCTAACCAGCGCCACTGCTCCCGCCAGTTTCGACCTTTTGGGCGCAGAGTGAGCGCAGCGGCGATTGGAATGCCTAGATAGGGCAAGGCGGAAACTTTGAAGCCGATGGCGACGAAAATAGCCACGCCTGTGAGGAGCGCGTCAATCACATGGACACGGCGCGAGAGGCGATAAGCGAAGTAAATGGCAACGGATACTGCCGCGCCAGAGAGCGAGTCTGCTAATGCTAATCGTTCGAAAAACAGATGATAGGTGCTAAAAATGTAGAGTAATCCGGCTGTCAACCCGCCCCAAACGCCTGCTGCCAATCGACCCACGCCGATTACAGCAGCGGCACTGATTGTCACGACCAACACGGTTGTCACGCGGATAATCCACAGAGTCGCGGCCTGCTGCGGCTGGAACAGCATGTACCACCAGATCGTGAACAGACGACCTTCGTCCGCCAACGCGAGAGGGCTGGTCTGGCGGCTCACCTCGCCAAAATAGACATGCACCGCTTCATCTAAAAATGGCGGGAAAACGGTAATCGCCACCAGTCGCGTCAGCCAAAACAGGAAAATTAAACCAACGCCCAGCCATAGATAGTTTTTGAGAGCGATTCGCATCATCACTCACCACGCTTTGACATATAATTTTCCAATATCGAGCAGGCTGTCCGCGTTGACTCCCGGTGCTTGAACCCGCTGACCATCCCACCATTGGTAAACGGTCAGATAAATCGGGTATTCCTCGCTCGGCATGAAAGCGGGCAGCGTGAGTTCGCGCTCTTCAATATAGTATTGACCGGGTTGCCATCCGGTGGTTTGCGGCGGTAGTGCCGGGTCGATCAACTGCGGCCCACTGTCGGACTGGGCGGCGAGTGCATCGCGGCGGTAGATGTGCAGCGCGATGCTGTAATCCGCTTCTACAGGTCGATCAACCGACCACCACAGGCGCAGACGCAGCGAATCGCCTTCACGCCGAACCAGAGGACGCGGTGATTCGCCGATTACATCAATCCCATGAAAGCGCATCCCGTTTTCGAATAACACGCCTTCGGAATCGGGAGGCGCTTCATAAAGCCGGAAAAGCGCTTTATATGGGCCAACGAAAACGTTCTCGACACGATTTTCGCGCACTCTCGCCTCAAAATCAGCATCGTGCCAGTCTTCGCCGTCCCACTTGAGATACCAGACGCGGCGATAATCGCCTGGATCATCGACAACCTGTAACCCCTGTGGAAAATACAGGCGAATCAGATAATCCCAGACTTCGGCGTTGATACACCTCTGATACGAGCAAAATTCATCGCGCCACATCGGGTCAATCGTCACGACATCGCCCCATTGAATATGCTGCACCAGCCACGCAAAACTTCTGCCGATAGGCGCTCCGGCGGCCTGATAATTGTCATAGGGGATGGGCGTAATCAAAATCAGGCTTAACGCGACTCCAGCAGCGAACTGCCCCAGACGCGGCAAAAGGGATAAGCCCCATGCAATCCAAAATACGATCCCCGGCACGATAAACCAGCTATAAGTGGGGCTGAAGAAGCCGAGTATGGGGTTGAGAATATAGATCAGCGGCGGGGCAAGCGCCCAAATGAGTAATCCCCAGGGTATTTTTGATTTCGCGGTTCGGACAATAATCAGACCACTTGCCATGATAAACAGTACAATCCACGCGATAAAACTGTAACCCGCGTATTGCTCATAGAGATGGGCGATAGCCGGGAAAAATGAGTCCAGGGCGATTTGGCCTGTCGCGGCGACTCGCCCTGCCGCCAAGCCCGCTATGCGGCTGATTTCCGGCGCAGCGATGAGTGCCGCGATCACACCGGGCAGCCACCAGCGCCAGATTTTGCGCGGATAACGGATGAGCGTATACAGGCCGAGCATCAGAAATGCGCCGAAAGCGGTAAAGGCCGTGTAAAACATCGCGGCCATAACGACCCCCAGCACGAGCGCACGCCGCCAGTTGGGGTTATCAAAATAGCGAATGGTCAGCCAGAAAGCCAGCGGCATCAGGCTGAAAATCAAGGCATTGGCGCGGACTTCGGTGGTAAAAAATAAGCCCAGCGCCACCGCACCATACGCCAGCATCCCCAACAGACCTGCCGATTCACTCCGCAGGCGCTTGAGTGCGCGGTAGGTGAAGGCCGCCCCCACCATGAACAGCAAAACCGAATACAATCGCAGCGCTACCGGATGGATGCCCGCGACTTCTTTCCAGACATCCAGACCAATGATATACAGCGGCGGCCAGTTGGTGTCTAAGGTGTAATTTTTGTGAGTACCCATCAACTGCCACACCGACCAGACTTCATCGACATGCAGCTCTTTGTCATCCAGACTCAAACGTAGAATCCGCCCGCCAGCGATGATGAGCAATAGGCCGACGACCAGAACCCATTTGAGCGAAATTTCTTTTCTCATAGGCAATTTGTTTCCACAACGAAACCGCTGCGCAAGTATACCTGACCTTAACGAAACAACTGTGCAAATAATTACCTGACCTTAACGAAACCGCTGTGCAAGTAGACCCGACGTTGATATGAAACCTACTTTTACCCTACGGTGTAATAGATATTACGCCAAATTTCTTGATTCCTAAAAGAATCGTGGCTAGTTTAGAAATGTCGCTTGTAAGGTAAAGTGTTAAGAGTGTCAAAATCTGATTTGAAGAAAGGAAATATTGATGCGATATATTCGTCTTCCGCTGCTTACACTGATTATTTTCTTACTGATGGCGGGTGTTATGCTGCCCCTTGTCGCACAGGATAATTCGATTATTTTGACTCTATCCGTCGAAGAATGGCGGCGAGATCAATTCCAGAATGGCTTATTTGATGATTTCGTGGCGCAGCATCCCGGTGTCAAAGTGGTCATCGTCAGCCCAAGTGATAATTCCTTCTATGGTTCGGCGGCCTATGGCTTTGAAGAACATATGGAGGGCGTGGCGAAAAGTGTCGCCTTTGCCGATGTCATGACGGTGAGCCGTTATAACCTGAGCATTGAATCCACCCGCGCGGGCTACTTTCTGGATATGAGTCCACTGGTCAGTGGCGATTCGACTCTTAACCCCGACGATTTCTTCCCGGCGGTCTGGGAATCGTTTCAATGGGATCGCGGTATCTGGGCGCTCCCGGTGAGCGTCACGCCGCAGATTCTCATTTACAAGGCTGACGTTTTTGACGAGGCGGGTCTGGCCTATCCCAATGACAATTGGACGCTGGATGACCTTATCAACGCCGCGCGGACTCTGGCGGTAAAAGATGCGGAGGGCAATATCACGATTCCCGGCTTCTTCACCTGGGATACGCAAACATTGTTTCGCTCTTTGCTGGGGCATGGCTATTATGACAGCAGCGTCTCCCCGGAAATGCCTCTGCTCACACAGCCCGATCTTGAAGCGCTGCTCGATCAATGGGTCGCTTTGGAAGAAGAAGGCTTTATGAGTATGCAGGATGCGTCGCGGATTGATTACAACGAAGTCCCGATGACGTTGCAAGGGCCGTACCAGCTTTATAATACGATGCCGGATGGCGAATCCGTTAACTGGCAGGCATCGCTGCTGCCGGGTGGCTTCGCTGGGCTGGATGTCCAGGGTTTTGCGATCAGTGCTGGGACAGAGCAGCCAGAGTTGGCCTACGAATTGGTTAAATACATGACCAACAGCGCCATGATTTCCCAACTTTTCTATGGCACATCCCCTGCACGCCGGACGCTGGTTGGCGCAGAAATCGACAGCGAATTTTTCTTCCAGCCAGAAATTCCGCCGGAAGTCCAGGAAATTATTGACCATGCGATTGAAAACGGAATTCCTAGCTCTGAAATGCGCTTTGCAGAATATATTGATGTCGCGCTTGGCAAAATGCGTGAGGATGGCGTTCCTGCCCAGGTCGCGCTCCAGGAGGCCGAGGAAACCGCGATCACCAATCTGCAAGTGGCGGCTGACCAGCGCGGCACAACCGTCGTCATCGTATCGACACCTGTTCCTACGCCTGTGTTGACCGCCAGTGATGTCGCGCTGCGCTTTCAATTAAGTTTGCCGATTTCGCCGCTTCCAAACCGTGAGGAATGGGATCGGCTGATTGCTGAGTTCACGGCTTCCGACCCCGAAGTCCGTTACATCGAACTTGTCAGCGGATTTGGCGGGCCAGAGCAAGTTGAGCCGGACTGCGTCTATCAGGATTTCAATAGCATCATTTATATGGATATGGAGCAGCCAACCTATCTCAATATCGACCCCTTCACTGACGCTGACCCCAATTTTGACCGCAGTGATTTTATTGGTGATGCGCTGTCACAGGTCGAGCGTGACAATAAACTATGGGCGCTGCCGATTGTGATCCAGCCGGAAGTCTTGTGGTATGACGAAAAAGCCTTCACCGATGCCAATGTTCTATCACCCACGAATGGCTGGACAGTGGACGAATTTAACGATGCGCTGCAAATGCTCAAATCGGCATCTGAAAATGAAACGCCACCCTTCATCCCTGAAAGCGGCGGTGGCACTTATTTGCTGATGCTGATGGCTGCCTATGGTGCTGTCCCCTATGATATAAGCACTAATCCGCCGACAATCAATCTGACCGATCCGACAGTTATCGAAACGATGCGCCAGGTTCTAAACCTCGCCAAAGAAGGCTACATTGACTATCAGGCGCTCGCTAATTTTGGTGGTGGCTTTGGTGGTGGTACGCCAGCCATTACTGGTGATTCGCTGAATGCAATTAGCTGGCGGTTGCGCGCCCGGACAGAGCCTCAATTTGCTTCGGAAAATACTTACCGTTTGACAACCTATCCTCGTGGCAGCGAGTTCACGCCGATCTCGTATAACCTGGGGCTGGCCTATATCGGTGCCGACACGCTGAACCCAGAGGCTTGCTATCGCTGGATCAGCACAATCGCCCAGCATCCTGAACTGCTGATGGGGATGCCCGTGCGTCGCTCGATGCTCAATTCGCCTGAGATTGCCGCTGCGCAAGGCGACGACGTGATTGCCGCGTACCAGATGTTCGATGCGTCGCTGCAAGACCCGAATGTGATTGTCGTGCCAGGGCAAAATTCTGGTTCCGCCTATACGGGTGCATGGATTGAGCAGCGCTGGATCAACAGGGTATTTGATAACTACGTTCTGGAAGATAGCGATCTGGAAGCTGATATTGCACAAACAATCGACGATATTGAAGTTTATCGCGCCTGCCTGACTGGGCTGGGTGAATTTGACGCGGCGATTTATGACACTGAGGAGGAGAGTCAGGCGTTCTGGGAAGAACAAATCCAATGTGCGATCAATATTGAGCCGGAATTGGCACAGATGTATGGTTTAGCGGAGTCCGAGTAAAACGAATGAGTCATTTCACGATCACCTCTGAGCCACACGCCAGCGCCGAAGATTTGGCGGCTGTTGAAAATCAGATCAACGAATTCAACATGCGGGTGACGGGTGATCGTGATTATCATCTGGTGGCGCTCTTTTTATGCGATGAGGGCGCAAAAGTCAGAGGTGGAATCATCGGGCATGTCTGGGGCGGGTGGCTTCATGTGACAATTTTGTGGGTCGATGAGGCGCTGCGTGGTCAGGGTTACGGCGGTCAGCTTTTGCAGATGGCGGAAGATGAAGCAGGTGGTCATGGTTGCAAAAACGCCCATGTGGAAACGTTTAGTTTTCAGGCGCGTCCGTTTTATGAACGCTTTGGCTATCAGGTGATCGCCGAACTGCCAGATTATCCACCGGGACATGCTGCGTATTTTCTGCGTAAGGCACTGTAAAAACAAAAGGGCGCACAGCCGTGCGCCCCTACGAAATGTTGCATTGTTTACGAGGGTTCCAGCCAATAATTGCTGCCGTTACCTTCGACCACCCAGCCGATGTAGCCGTTGTAATTCACCTGCCACCACGCGGTGTTATCGCCGCAGTAGGGGCCAGTGATGACGTTGAAGGAGCCATAGCGCGGGATTTGCGCGATCACGCTGCCGCTGAATGACGAAGTGTTGTAGATTGGCACTGGATTATACGGCACCTGATTCACACGCCCCCAGCCGCCCTGGAATAATCGCGAAGGCAGAAAGTTCGGGCAAGTGGTCGCGCCGTTGTACCAGGGTTCGAGCCAGTAATTATTGTAGCCTTCACCTTCTGCCGTCCAGCCGATCAACCCGTTGTAATCGACATACCACCACCAGCGTCCATCCGTCCCGCACTGCGGCCCACCGGATATGGTAAAAACGCCGCCGCCGGGAATCTCACCGATAATAGCGCTGTTTGCACCTGTGCGCTGTGTGCCGGGTGCGGTGCGGACGACATTGGGCAAACCCGGTGTTACGCGGCCCAATGCGCCAACAGTCAGGCGATTCGGCAGCGCACAACCGGGCGGGGGCGGGACGATACCGGCGGGTTCGAGCCAATAGGTGTAGTTACCATCGCCTTCACCTGTCCAGCCTGTGATGCCGTTATAAGTGATCTGCCACCAGTTGACACCGGACGCGCACTGCGAACCGCCGATGACGTTAAAGGTTGCGCCTGCCGGGATATACCCTAGTACACGTCCGCTGAATGAAGGTATACTGCGTACCCGGTTGGGCAAATTCGGATATGTGGTTACGCGACCCAGTCCACCAACGTTTAAACGCGGGCTTTGCCAGCATGTCCAGTTTGATTGGGCATCGCCTGCCTGGGCAACGCCGACCAGTGAAAAAATAACGATTGCCAGCAGCGCCAGCGAATATAGTCTGCGATACATGATTCCTTCTCCCAAAGTGTTACGATTAACATTTAGTAGTATAGGATCAGTGAACCCTGTGTCGCTCGACTCCCGATCAATCCTCGCCTGATGCAAACCCTACGCTGAGGTTTTTATTTGGTTAGAATTTTCTGGGCAATCGCGCTAGTAATGAACGCGCAAGGTTATGAATTTATCATGAATTTTGTGAGAGGGTCTTCAGATTTTTGTCATGGGCTTCAAATATGGTGACGCAGAAAAATGCAACCTTAACCCCACAACTGATTGCCGATAGTTATTGTCGTGCATTTGAGAAGGTGAATGGTCGCCAACCCCAAATCCGGCATCTCGGCGGCCCCTGGTACTATATTAACGGAGAGACAGTTCACCGTGTCGCTCTGCTGGCCGAGATTACCCGCCTCTGCGACATGGTGCGCCGCCCAAACGTTGGCGATAAAGGCATGATTCAGCGCCTCATCGACAAATTGCGACGTATTTAGCCAAACATCAAATTTGTAGGGGCAGGTCTGAGACCTGCCCTTTCGAGATCAAAAAATAGCGTATTGGTGTCATTCCCCTATGGAAAATTACTTGATCGCCGCCTGAATCAGATCATGCAGCAAAACACGCCGCGCAGGATTTTCGTCGGATGCCAGCGCTGGGAAAGTCGTTAACGTCAGATAGCCACTGCCAATTGAGATACGTGCGGCGAGCGCAACCGGAATGTGCAGCCAACCCACAAACAAACCCGCCAACGTATCCTGAGCCTGAACGCCGGTCAGGACATGCGCCGGAAGCGCACCACGCCAGGAAAAATCGAGCAGCGGCCCGCCGGGAATGCGGGTGATGCCAGGGCGAATCCAGGCAAAACTACTCGCCCAATTGCCTGACCAGGGCGTTCCTTCTCTGGCTTTGACTTCAATGCCTTCCATGAGTGTACCTTCCTGGGTGGCAAAAACCAGCGCACGTCCGCCGTTTCTGACGTATTCGAGCATTTCCACATCAACGGATGTGCCGATATGCAGCCCATCACGATTCAACATATAGCCCGCGCCTTGCAGCAGCGACGCGAATTCTACGTCACTGGTCGCGACGGTAATATTTTGAGCGTTACGTCGTAAACCGGACGAAAAAATGCTCAGGGTTTGTACATTTTGAGCGACCTGTTCACCATTCGGCAGCTCCAAGCTGAACGTGATCGTGTATGGACTGGCATCGGCAACTTCTGGGGCTGTAAAGGAAAGCGTACTCACTGAAACGACTTCGCCGGGGGATGCGTTGATGGACTCAAATTGACCGCCTAAATCCGTGCCTTCCAGTGACCAGCGCAGCACCGCGTTTGCCAATGTTTTTGTGCCGTGATGCGCGACCAGTAGATTGAACGTCACTGTTTCGCCCGACCAATACGCCAGCCGATCCCAACGCGGCACGATGATCGTATCGGCATTAAATTCGAGCATCCGATCTTTGAAGATACGCGGGTTACGCGCCATATCGACCAGACCGTTGCACTCCCAATGTAAATCTGTCCATTCGGTGATGACATAGCCGGAGATCGTCGATTCGGCACGCATGACTTCGATTTCGTGCTTGAGCGCACGGTACTGCGCCCATTGCGCCGCCTCCGCCAGACCTGACCAGTTGCCAAACACGCTGTTCAGTTCGGTCAGGTTGAGACGCTCCTCCGCGCCATGTGGCAAAACGACGCTGGGATTTCCCCAATCGCTGCCCGTCGCAAACCACCAGGGTTCCTCGCCACCGTAAGCCTGTTTCAAAAGCTCAATATCCGGCAGTCCCCAATTGCCAAATTCGGAAACCAGCAGCGGTTCTTTTCCCGTGCGCTCGATGTCACCATGCGGGCTGTATGACCAGCCTGGACGCGCGGCGAAATCGGTCACGAATTTTTGCCAACCATCCAGGTTATCCGGCATTGCCGAATAATTATGATAATCGTCCAGATCGCTTTTGACGTGGAAGTTATGGAAGCAGGCGGAGTTATCGACAATCAGGCGGTGTGGGTCAATCTGTCGCGCCCAATCAAATGTTTCAAGCAGCCAGGTGCGGTCTGCCTGCGAACGGGTGACGTTTGTCCCCCAATCCTCATTGACCAGCGTCCAGATCATGATCGAGGGGTGATTCCAATCGCGGGCGACCATCGCCTCAAATGTCTGTCGGGCGCGGCGGCCTGCGGCTTCGGTGATATTCCAGGTGTTGTCGCTCAGTTTTCCCCAACTGGGAATTTCTGCCCAGACGAGCAGCCCTTCTTCATCGGCGGCCTGTAAATAGCGCGGGTCGGCAATTTTGATGTGGCAGCGCAGGCAGTTCAGCCCCATCGCCTTCGCCAGCTTCACCTGATCGCGCAAAAATTCCAGCGACGGCGGGGTATAGATGCCTTCCGGGTAATAATCCTGATCGAGTGCGCCGCGCAGATAGAAAGTTTCGCCATTGAGCCACAATTTGCCGTCGCGCGTTTCCAGTGTGCGGATGCCGAATCGCGCCGTTTGCAGGTCAATCGTCTGGTCGCCTGCCGAGAGTGTGACTTCGAGCGTATATAAGGAGGGCGAATCAAGATTCCACAGCAGTGGCGAAGGGATCGAAAATTCTAAATTGGTTTCGTCGGATGCAGCAATTTCAGCCGTTGCCACGACTTCTCCCTGTGGGGATAGGCATTTCGCTTGGATGTGTTCGCCCGCGCCAGCCCCCGCTAATCGAATCGCCGCCGAAACTTTTCCGCTTAAGCCTTGTGGTGTGACATGTATCTGCTGGATAAAGCGTTTGGGGCGGGCTTCCAGATTGACGGACTGCCAGATGCCGCCGATTGGCCCATACCAGGACTGTTTACCATGTGGAATGTCCGGGAATTGATATTCTGGGAAAATATCGGCCTCTTTGCCGGGGTCGAGGACGCGCACGACGATCTCATTATCAAGGTCATACTTCACCAGTGCTGAAATATCCAGCTCAAATGGCAGATAACCGCCTTCATGTTCGCCCGCGCGTTGGCCGTTTACCCACACCTCGGCGAAATAATCGACTGCGCCGAAATGCAGGAAAATCGCACTGCTCTCCCAATCAGAGGATATGAGAATGGAACGGCGATACCAGCCGACACCGGGAGTCAACCTCAAATCATCGAACTGGCTCTGCCAGGGGCCGGGTACATGTGTTTCGCGCCAGGATGTGATCTGGTCAACGGTCATTTTCCCCGCAGGGTCGATCTGGAACTGCCAGGGGCCATCCAAACTTATGGATTGTCGCATAAACAAAAACTCCTTAACCAGCAATAGCAGTGTAGGGGCGACTCGCCGAGTCGCCCTTACCGGAAATTTCACAAGAATACCCCAAACGTGGAACTTTTTCGCGCACGAGTTCGTCTTATAGGATGAAGGGGCTTTATGGATGCCCTGTATTTTGTTCATTTAAGGAGAAAGAATATCATGAAGCGATTTTCACTGTGGTCTAAAATGGGCGTGATCACTGCGCTCGTGGGTTTGCTGGTGATGCTGACCGGGGCGGCCTCGGCACAGGATGCGCCGACAAACTCTGTAACTGTTGATGGTTTCGGACAGGCGTTTGGTACGCCGGATGTGGCCTATCTTCAGTTTGGTGTGCAAGTGACCGATACGGATGTAACCGCCGCTTTTAACGAAGCGAATGAGTTGATGACGGCTGTCATTGGCGCCCTCACTGAGCAGGGCATTGAAGCCAAAGACATCCAAACCACTGGCCTCTTTATGTATCCAGAGACGGCCTACGATCCTCAGACTGGCGCACCAATGGATAGCGTCACCTACCGCGTCGGTAATTCTGTCGATGTGACCATCCGTGATGTCAGCAAAATTGGCGAAATTGTCAGCGCTGGAGTGGACGCGGGCGCGAATAACATCAACAGCCTGAATTTTGGCATTGCTGATACCGCCGCACTGGAAAGCGAAGCGCGTATTGCCGCTGTCGCCGATGCAAAAGATCGTGCTAGCCAGTTAGCTGAAGCTTTGGGGATGACCCTCGGCGATCCGATTGTCGTCGTGGAATCCTTCGCCAGCAGCGCACCACCTGTTCTTTATGATCGTGCTCAGGCGATGGGTGGCGCGGGGAACGTGCCGATCCAGCAGGGTCAGTTGAATGTGAATGTCCAGGTGACGGTAACGTTCAGCGCCAGCTAAATTAACCTCACCCCCAACCCCTCTGCCACAGGCATTCCCGTTGGTCATCCAATGCGTTGGAGAGGGGAGACAAGCCTTTATTAAGCCCCTCCCTATTACTATGGGGAGGGGTTTGGGGTGGGGATATTTATCGCAAGGTCACAAGCCAGTTGGTCACGCTGACGATGACACCGCCGTCCTTGACGAACAGCGCAGGCACAACATTCCCCGCGTCGAATGCAATCGGCTGTCCAAGCTGCTCATCATTGAAAAACACGACGACCATCCCTGTAGACAGATCGCGCTCCAGGCGCACACGTCCGGCTGCGGCGTTGACGGTTCGCTGACCGATAGGCTGAACGGTGCTGTCGATGCGCTGACCGAGGCCGATAACGCCCGGTTCGACCAACCGAATTTGCAGACCAGCAACATTGGCGGGGTCGTTCGCGTCCTGAAACACCAGACCGAAGAAAACTTCATTGTCGAGTATCAGCGGGGGGTTAAAGGTCGTTAACGTCAGGGTCGCCTCGACACGAGTGATGCGGCTGGTGGCATTATTGCCGAATAACTGTTCAAGCATCTCCGTCGGCGGCGCAATCGTGATCGTGTCGCCACCTGTTTCTCCACCAACACCCAATCGCCAGAATGTGCCATCCGTCCCCAACGAAAATTGTTCGCTGTTCCAGGGGTAATCCGTCACGCGCGTGTTCAATAATGCCAGCAAATCCTGACGGCCCTGTAAGCCCTGCGGCGGCAAAGTCGGCGTTAGTGTCGGCGTTCGCGTTGGCGTGTCCGAAGGCGTTGGGGTTTCTGTTGGTGTGTCGGTTGGCGCGGGCGTTTCCGTTAAGGTCGGCAAATCCGTCGGAAGCACAGAAGTTGAATCTTCGGTCACATCCGCCACCAATGGCAGCAAAGTCGGCGTGATGAAATCCGACGGCTCTGTGGGGCTGGCGATGATCGGCGTTTCCGTCGCACTTTGACTCACACTTTGCGGCGCTCCCGACTCCGAAGTTGCTTCGTTTTCGGGTGTATCGCTGAGAGTGACAGCGATAACAGGCGCAGCACCATTCCGATTTGAGAGCGCACCGATGAGGATGAGCGCCACGATGAGCAGGATGCCACCGCCGCCGATGACCACAGCCATCAGCGGAATGCGCCGTCGAGAGGATGTCACAGGTTCAGAGATGGGCGCATCCTGGAATTCGGTTTCGGGAATTTCGGTAATATGTGGTGTAGGTTCGTTGGTTGGCGGCGCGGGAAATTCCGGCGCTTGCTCGGTGACATCGTACCAGAAGCGATACAGCGGATAGGCAGGGTGGCGATCAATAAACATTGCCCGGAAAAGTTCGTTAAACCGTGTGAGTTTGGCGCTGCGTCGAGCATTTGTATCCGCGTAGACCGCCAGGAACGATTCGTAGGTATCTCGCCACTGGCGCAGAGTTCCTGCGTGAGCATCACCCAGCAGGCGCTCGGTGAGTTCATATTGGCGGCGATGAGTCGTGCGGATGATTTCCTGAGCTTCTTCGGGGCGGCTCTCGATAATCTGGATCATCTGACGCGCTTTGGTATGGAGTTCCGCCGATCCTGCCTGCAATTCCATCAAAAAGGCGCGATAGGGCGTGAGCGTGATGGAGGCAGCCTGCTCGATCTCATTGACCGCATTAATGGCATTTTCCAGCTTGATCCCCGCAGGTCGGAATTCCCCATCTGACCAATCACGCAGGGAAGCCTGAAGTTCGCGCAGGCTGTGGATGCCCGCCGTCAGAATTTTTGCGTGGGGGTTGGCCTCAAGCTGCTTGGACGTGCTATCCAGAGTCGCCAGCGCCTTCGCATCTTTAATCTGGTTAATCAGTTCAGCCCCGGCAGCGATGTCTCGTCGACGCGCGATAAATTCTTCTAATGCGCGGGCAGCAACATGGCGCAGGCCGACATTTTCGAGCGATTTAACAGCGGCTTCGTACCAGAAATCGGCATCACCCATTTCGTTCTCGTGCGCGTCCAACACGCCCAGCAGAACATAATTCATGAACAGGATACGCACGGCGGCGGTGCTGTTCCGGCTGTAAAGTTCGACCAGCCCTTTGCTCATCGCCTTCAGATAGATTTCCTTGTTGGGCATCTGCTTGGTGAAATTTTCGCGCAGGGTGTTTTCGTCCACCATAAACAGTCGCTCGACAGAAACCAGCGCCGCTTTTGTGGCTTTTGGGTCGTTCACGCCGTTGCGTTCGACCCACCCCCGTGTGATTTCTGCCAATCGCTGCAAACGTCCGGCGGCGAAGCGCTGCGGATCGGTGCGGGAAATTTCAGCGGCGCGTTTGCCCAATTGCTCGGCATCCGCCAGCCGTCCGCGATCAAAAGCTTCCCAGCCATCCGCCAGGGCGCGTCCTAGTCCACCAAACAGTGAATGGCGCTCGACATACTGCGTATTGGTGATGATCGTCCGTAATTGATTAAACCAACCAGCCAGTGTTGGGCTGATCGTGCCAACCGCGTCGGTTGCCTGCGCCAGCGCGGTGATCGCGCCCATGCGGTTGCCCTGAATAGTCGCGTTTTCGTAACCTGTCCACGATTGTTCCGCGATACCCAGCCCTTCGACCATGCCGACCAGCATTTCATCAAAGAGGCGTGCGACAAACGGGGCGAGATCGGTTTGCGATTCTTTCAGCCACGCTTCCAGATCGGAGCCATCGGCGGTGGGGACGTAAGTCTGGTACATGCCGAGCAGTTCGTAGAGGCTGTCCAGCAAGCGTTGGACAATCTCCCAGGATTCGTTGTTGGGGTCAACCAAACGGCTGTGATCGAGGGCTTCAGTCGCATCGCGCGGGCTGGAAGCAGCCTGCTTGCCGATCACGTGCATATTGTCCGCCATCGCCATCGCCGCGATAGTTGCTCGTTCAAGTGTCGAAAATGGCAGCTTACGATCCGGCAAACTGCGGCCCTGGCTGACGGCATCCAACAGGGTATTGAGCGCGGTCAGGCCATCGACAACCGAGCGATAGCTGTCGCGCAGTTCCGCCATGCTCACAGCACTCGAACTGGGCATCGCCCGCAGAGTCGCGTTAATTTCGGCCAGGACAGCACGTGGCTCGGTGACGGGTACGCCTTCGGTTGCTAATTGTGTCAGCGCCAAATCCAGGCGATAGAGATTGGGGCGGAGCAGGTGAATTTCCGGCACATGCGCGGAAATGCGCTCTGCCAGACTCCATTGCAGCGCCCGCACTCGCTCATCTTCAACCCCCTGAATCAGCAGCTTATGGGCGGCGTGTTCAGGATGCGCCTCAAAAATGAGGACGATGCTGTCCAGCACAGCCGATGGGATGGGTTTCGGATTCGCATCGTGCAGAATCATCGCGAAATCGAGCAGCAGGTTAATCAACAGGGCGTTGTCGCCATACGCTTTGTGGCGCAGCTCGTCCAGCAAATTCACGGTGCGCGACCAGTTGCCGCTTTCCATGTAGATGCGAATCGCGTCAAGATCGGCGGAGACTTCCAGGTCTTGCTGGCGTGCCATAATTTCGCGATAAATTTCGCGCGACTGCGGATAGCCGGGATCCATCGCCAGCGCTGGCTCAAGCATACTCATCATGCCATTGAGTTCATCGCGGCTGCGATTGCGGCGCAAACGCTCGCTTACACGGTTCAGGATCGTATCCCGGTCACGTACGATTGGCGCACGATATTCCGACAGCGCTTTGCGAAGATCGGCAATGGTGTGATAACGGTTGCGCAGGTTAGGATGTACCGCGCGGCTGACGATGGATTGCAACCGGGAATGGATGCGTTCGCTGTCATCGCCAAAATCCAGCCGCAAATCTTCACCTGCATCGCGTGGAATATCGGGTCGCCGCCCCCCCGTGAGAATGAAATATAAAAGCTCGCCGACCTGAGAGACATCGCTCTGGCGGCTGATGCCCTGGGGGGTGATCTCGTCACCTTCCAGAAAAACCGCGTTACCCCAATCAATCAGTTTAAGGCTGTAAGTGTCGCGATTCCAGAATAAATGTTTGGCATCCACGTCGTTGTAAACAATATCATGCGCGTGGGCGGTGTGCAGCAGGTCGAGCAGCAGGTCGATAATCATGAGCATTTCAAGTTCTGGCAGTCGCTGACCATGTGAGGCCAGTTCCAGAACCGTATCAGCGACAATAGCCCCCTGCCCGCGCTCAATCGCGATATATTGATGCGGCATTCCGCCAACCGAAAACTGCCCTGTACCGACCAATTCGGTGAGAACCGGATGTCCGGCGAGGCGCGTCAAGGCCTTGCGCTCGTTGAGGATGCTGACCTCTTGCCCAGCGCGAATGGGAGGCGCATCGTTGGGGGCGGGGCGCTTAATCACCACCAGGCGGTTATTGGCCTGGGTATCGACAGCGCGAAGCGTTTCGCCAGAGCGACCACGGGGATAAATATAATCATAACGATAACGGTTATCAAAAAGGCTGTCAGCCATCAATTATTTCTCCAAAAAATGACCTGGGGACAGGCCATGTACCCCTATTGTACGCGCTGGAAGCAGAGCCGCAAGGTTGTTGACGCATCTTTGTGAAAAGCGTAATATCATAACATAGACGGTGGTGAGGAATGAGTCGAAATGTCTGAAGAATATAATGTGACTTACCGTTTTCTGGATAGCGAGGCTGATCGCAAAAAGTTAGTCGAAGATATTCGGCGGATACGGCGCACAGTTCTGCAACTGGTCGAGACTGTCCCGCGCGACAAATGGTACGAGCCGCGCTATCACGAATGGTCGTTGGCTGCCATGCTGGGACATCTGCAAGCGATTGATAATTTGTCGCTGATCCAGATCAAAATGGCGCTCATCGGCCTTCGTTTTCCCGTTCCTGTCGGTATTCTCAATAAATTTAATGATATGAGCGCACGAATTTTCAAAAATCGGGTCGTGGAAACAACCATACACGGCATTCAAAAGAATGAAAAACGCATTTCCGATTTTATTATGCACCTGCCGATGGATAAATTTACGATCCCGATTTACCATCCCCCATCCAACAAGTATTTAACTACTGAGCAAGCTGTCCAGATGTTATTTCTCCATCACTGGCAGCTACATCTCCAAACCATGCGCGAAGTCGAAGGAATCTATTACGAGCCGCCGCAGAGCCGGGATACGTCGGTTTAGCCATGCGTGTTGTTCTTCAACGGGTGAAGCAGGGCAGTGTCACGGTTAACGGTGAAATCGTCGGCAGCGTCGGCGAGGGTTTTGTCATTTTGGTCGGCGTGACGCACGGCGATACGCAGGCCGAGGCTGATTTACTCGCCAAAAAGACCGCCAATTTGCGCGTTTTTGAAGATGCTGAAGGCAAAATGAATTTGTCGGCGCTTGATGTGGGCGCGGGGGCGCTCGTCATTTCGCAGTTTACGCTCTATGCCGATGCGAAAAAAGGTCGCCGTCCCAGCTTTATCGACGCTGCCCGCCCGGAAATCGCCGAGCCTTTAGTCAGCTATTACGGCGAACGTCTACAAGCCGAAGGAATCGAGCGTGTTGAAAAGGGCATTTTCGGCGCGACGATGCTGGTCGAAATCCACAACGACGGCCCCGTAACGATTATTCTCGATACGAATGATTTGTAGGGGCGACTTAGCGAGTCGCCCCTACGCAAATGACCCTCAATTACCAGATTTTGTAATCCTCGCCTGCCAGAATGTGTTCAATCGTGGTCAATTCCTCTTCCGCGAAGTTCAAATTTTTGAGCGCACCCACGCAGTCCTCAATCTGGCTAACCTTGCTTGCGCCGATGAGTGCTGAAGTCATGCCTTCGTGACGCAGCACCCAGGCAATCGCCATCTGCGCCAATGTTTGACCACGATGCTGCGCGACGTTATTCAGCGCCTTGATTTTAGCGAGTTTGTCCTCGGAAACCTGCTCGGCTTTCAACGCGCCATGTGACTTGGCGGCGCGGGCATCATCTGGAATGCCGTTCAGATAGCGATTAGTCAGCAAACCCTGTGCCAGTGGTGAGAAGGCGATACAGCCGATGCCTTCGTCCAGTAGCGTGTCTAAAAGACCATCCTCGACCCAGCGATTAAACATGCTGTAAACAGGCTGGTGAATCAGGCAGGGTGTGCCGAGTTGACGCAGAATTTCCGCTGCTTTTTTCGTCTGCTCTGGTTGATACGACGAAATGCCGACATAGAGTGCCTTGCCCTGGCGCACGGCCTGATCGAGCGCGGACATGGTTTCTTCCAGGGGCGTTTCGGGGTCGAAGCGATGGCTGTAGAAAATATCGACGTATTCCAGACCCATGCGCTTCAAACTCTGGTCGAGACTTGCGGTCAGATATTTGCGCGATCCCCATTCACCATATGGCCCCGGCCACATGTAGTAGCCCGCTTTGCTCGAAATCACGAGTTCGTCACGATACCTGCCCAGGTCTTGTGCCAGAATTTTGCCGAATGTTTCTTCCGCAGAGCCGGCGGGCGGGCCATAATTGTTGGCAAGATCGAAATGCGTAATGCCCAAATCAAAGGCGCGGAAAACCATCGCGCGGGAATTGGACTCGGTATCGACACTGCCAAAATTGTGCCACAAGCCAAGTGTCACCGCTGGAAGCTTAAGCCCGCTGCGACCAGAACGCCGATACTGCATCGACTCATAGCGTTTGTCTGAAGGTAAATAGGCCATATTTTGTTTCCTTGTGCGAGTTATTTTGGTTATTTTGGAAGATTATAGCGTTGGATAGGCAGCGCTCACAGAACCACTATCTATAGTAGCCCGTGTTCAGGTAACACTATTTGCTGTATTGGGCAATTGCAACATCCGCATACGGTCTGCCACTGGCGCGATAAATTTCGATGACCGCGTTTGCATCATAAGGAATACGGCGAAATTCGAGCGAAATTTGTCCGTGATTTGCCGTCAAAATCGCATATTCCGCCCAGGCATCGGCGTGGAAAACGCCTTCGGGCTGCTCGTGACTGTAAGCGAATCCCACGCTGCCCGGATTAAAGAAGAAGCTGTCACTTGCGCCGATCCGCCGGATTTGCTGCATGTGGGTATGCCCGCCCGTCATAATGCTTGGCAGATAGGGCGTGAGTGCTGCTTGAAATGTTTCTTCGGCTGTTGTCGGATAGAGAATTTCGTCGAAATCGGTGGGTGAGCCGTGAAAACACAGCAGTTTGCGTCTATCTTCTAGCGGGATTTCAACTGTTGGCTGGAATGTCTCGATAAAAGCGCGATCCTCAGCCGAGAGTTTTGTGAGCGACCATTCACGCACCGCATAGAGTTGACGTAATCGTTCTTCCGAAGTCGGTTCTTTACCTGTCTCGATGCCCGTGAGCATCCAGGCATCGGCGTTGCCTATTACGATAGGACAGCCGAGTTCGCGTAGCTGCGCGACAGTCTGCGCGGGCTGCGCACCACCTTGAATCGCGTCACCCAGGCATACGATTTGATCGACTGATTCTTGTTTAATAGCAGTAATAACTTTATCAAAAGCAAAAGCATTCCCATGAATGTCAGAAATGACGGCTACTCGCATTGGAAAATAACCCTTTCTTAGTCTAATGTTCTCATTTTATGAGAATCCCTGCATTTTACCGATTCTGCCCTGTATAATTCCAAACGCTTTTATCTTATCATGGTGAGTTTGTAGCCTGATTTTGAAATATTCAAGAATCTTTACGTCTCGGCTTTCGTACACTTTTGCGCTTCTTATTATTCTTGCAGCCTGCGCACCGCAGACTCAGCAGGCGTTTAGCGTGACTGTCGCACCGACAGAGCCAGCCAGTGCGCCCATTTATACGCCAACGGCGACCTTCACGCCCACATTGACCGTAACACCAACGCTGACACCCACTTTAACGCCGACTCTCACTGCGACACCATCGCCCACACTCACTTTAACGCCGACCTTGACCCCGACTCTCACGCCAAGTCTGACACCGACTCAGGAACTCTGGACGCTTACACCGCCGTCGCGAGATAACGCGCCTCCCGCATTCGAAAATGTCCAGGCAGATTTTGCGCCAACGGCAGGCTGGTCATGCAGCGATTTCCCATGCGAAGACGATCTTGATGGATTCATGCGACGGATTCACGTCCCCGAAGGCTACGAATTGGCGCATATCGGGCGTTTCCCCGGTCAGCCGATGCAGATCGCCTACGGGCAGGATGGTCGTTTGTACGCGACAGTGATCGAAGATGGCGGCAAACGAACCGGCGCAGTTTATGCGATGGCTGAAGATGGCACAACCGAACGCTACAGCGGGGAACTCATTTCGCCCATCGGACTTGCGTTCCAGCCGGGAACGGACGTGCTTTATGTCAGTGCCCGAATGTCAGGTGATAAAGGTGGCGGAATCTGGCGCATTCCGTCCGGCGGTGGTGAGCCGATTCCTGTGATTCAAGATTTGCCATGCTGCTATTCGCTGATCGACAACCAGCCCAACGGCATGATTTTTGGCCCGGATGGTTATCTTTATATCGGTGTTGGCGCACTCACCGACCATGCCGAACCGCTCAATCCAAAAGTTTCGCGTATGGCGGAAATTCAGCCTTATGAAGCGGCAATTTTGCGCATCCAGCCGCATACGGGCGAAATTGAAACTTATGCCAGCGGCCTGCGCAATCCATATGACATCACGTTCGATGCAAACGGTCAATTTTATGCTACCGATCAAGGATTGGTCAGCGGACAGGGTGATCGAGTCGTCGCTGTAAACGAAGGTGAACACTATGGTTGGCCGTATTGGAGAACATTAGGCTGCGCCGAATGTCCGATCAAGCCCGCTGGTATGACGATTGCGCCGGATTTATTGGCGTTTCCGAATTTCAGTATCCCACGCGGCTTGGTCGCCTATATAGGGACACAATTTCCGGCGAATATGTTCAATAATCTGTTCGTCGTGCTGTGGAACGGCAGCGAAAATGCCCAGCGTATCGTCCGCATTGACCCGCAAAACGTGCCACAGCCAAGCGATGAAAATCCGCTTCCACTGGCTGAACCGTTTATCACAGGCTTGATTCGCCCGATTGATGTGGCGATTGCGCCGGACGGTTCGCTGGTGGTCGCGGATTTTATTTACGGAAATGTTTGGCGTGTGAGCTATGTGTCGCCGTAGGGTGCAAGCCTTGCACCTCTACCCACGTGCGCGAATGAGCAGAAGTGGACTATCGACCTGCTGAAGAATACCCGCTGCGACGCTGCCATAGACAAAGCGTGCGAGTCCGGTGCGCCCATGACTGGCAAGCGCGATCAGATCAACCTTTTCTTCTTCGGCGGTGCTGATGATGGTGTTGACAACCGCGCCGTAGGAAAGAATGGATCGCGATTCAATATGTTTCTCGCGGAATTCGCCTTCTTTGCCCGCCAGATAATGTCGTGCCTCGTCAGCCTGCTCCTGAATGATCGTCTGGTTGATGCCCATTTCTAGACCTTCCAGACCGACCAGTGATGCCGATGGATCAATGATGCTCAGGAAAATCACCTGCGAATGATGACACTGCGCCAGTTCTTCAACGTGTGGCAAAATTGCTTCGGCTCGTGGTGAACCATCGAGGGGAACGAGAATTTTTGCGTACATAATGCCCTCCATATATCCTCAGTATATGGGGTTTGCATCTCTGTCGTAAACTGAGGAATATCGTGAATTCAGGTAACATAAGGAACATGAATCCTACAGGAAAGTTTATGGATAAGGCTTATTTTCACTTTCACGCTGAACTCAATTATTTTTTGCCGCGCAAGCAAAAAAACGCCGTGATTGAACATCTGTTTACCTGGCGTGCGTCGATCAAAGATATGATCGAGTCGCTCGGTGTACCTCATGCGGAAATTGAATTAATCATCGTCAATGGGGTATCGGTGGATTTTGCTTATATCGTGCAGCCGGACGATCAGATCGAAGTTTATCCGCGTTGGGATGCCGTCAGCCTTGATCCGCGTCTCTCGCTGCGCCCGCCCCGGCCTGAACCTGCGCGTTTTGTGCTGGACGTTCACCTCGGACGGCTGGCGGCCTATCTGCGCATGGGTGGTTTCGATACGCTCTATCGCAATGATTATGACGACGAGGAACTCGCGCAGATTTCCAGCAGCGAGTCACGCATCCTGCTCACCCGTGACATTGGCCTGCTCAAGCGCGGCATGGTTATTTACGGCTATTTTATGCGCGAAACCAACCCGCGCCGCCAATTAGAAGAAGTTGCCCACCGTTTTGATCTGTTCCAATCGGTCATCCCGTTTAAACGGTGTATGAAATGCAACGGTCTGCTTGCGCCTGTCGCCAAAGAGTTGATTCTCGATCAACTGCCGTATGGGACATCGGAATTTTATGACGTTTTCCACCGCTGCCAGTCCTGCGATCAGATTTATTGGAAGGGCGCACACTACCAGCGAATGCAGGAACTCATGAATCAGGTTCTCAAATCTGATGGAGATTGATCTTACATCTGCCCATAGGTGTATCCCGCTTCGTACATGGCGACAATATTCTCTGGAGGGCTGATCTCCTGAATGTTATGACATGGCGCGAGTATATAACCGCCCGCCTGTCCTAAAATCTCAATGTTCTGGATCACTTCAGCGCGTACTTCATCGATATTGCCAAACGGCAGTGTATATTGATTATCGACACCGCCGTGCAGAACGACCCGATCACCAAAATCGTGCTTAAGCGCTTCTCGGCTCATCCCCGGACAGCGCCATTGAAGTGGATTCAAAACATCAATGCCCGCTTCGATCATATCCGGGATAGCCTCATGAATTGCGCCGTCACTATGGAAAAAAGCATAGACTCCCGATTGGTGCGCAAGCTCGATCATCCGCTTCATACGCGGCACAAAAACTTCACGGATGATTTGAGGCGAGTAAAGCAAATTTTTCTGCCCACCCAAATCCTCAGCGATGTAAGAAAAATTGACCTGACCGGGAAGCTGCTCATAGATACGGGTGGTATTTTCGTAGCAAAAATCAAACATCCTGTCCAGGCAGTAGGCAACGAATTCCGGCTCGGTCAGCAGATCAATATAAGCTTGTTCCATGCCGCGCAGGTTTTTATAGATCAGAAAAGGCTCCGAGCCACCACCCTGAATCGGATAATGTTCTTTGCCTTTGATCTGTTCAGGGATCACACTGTAATCAAACCAATCGGCAGTCGGCCAGGTATAAGATCGCTCGATTTCATCAATCGTTTCATACTGCGCCAGCGGATGAAAGATGCACTCAGCATATGCGCCGCCGCTGTAATAAATGTCCTGGTGGCGACAGCCGTACATATCGAATCCCGGCTCGATAACTGGCCCGACGTAGGCAGGTGAGACAGAAAGCATCCGGTCAATGTGTAGCCGTTCGAAAACATCCCACTCACTTGCGCACCCAAGATGCCGCATGAGTTTCTGTGTCGCTTCCGGCGTTCCCCAATAATCCATTGGCAGGCGATCTGGTTTTTCACGGCGCATCACCGCCAACCAGCGTTCTTTCGGCGTCAAAACATCCATGATGTCCTCTCCATTGACCATATCCATATGGTATACAGAAAGATAGGTGTTTGGCCTGTGCCGGACATCACCCATCAGAGATGTCAGATTGCTGGTTTGCTATTTTAAAAGCTGTTCCAGGCGGTCTACGCGCTGTTCGTAAGTGTGATTCGCATAGACATGCTCTCTGGCGTTCTGCGCGATGGCAATTCGCTCGTCATCATGCTTCAGATAATAGGCAATTTTTTTGCGCAGATCATCGTTATCGCTGTAGGTGATGATCGTTTCGTCAGGTGTGAACCATTGGCGTGTGCCGGGTAAATCATCGGTGACTTGTAAAACGCCGACTCCCGCCGCCTCAAAAGTCCGCATATTGCCGCCGTAGCGCATGAAATTGCCGTGCGTGTTGATCGTAATACGCGCCGCAGACAGAACATGCAGCATTTGCTCACCGAGCGCCGCACCCCGCACGAATCTCCGTAAACCCGGCGGCACATCGTGAACACTCCATATTCCCAGGTCAAAATCGGTTAGTGCTTCCAGCGCTTCGACACGGCGGCTGTAAAGGTTGCCGGGGACGAGCGTACCGACAAAACTCACGTCGCAGGTATAGGCCAGTTTTTCAGCATCGGTTAGATCGTAGGGACGGTGAAAATCGGGATCGCAGGCTGAAATCGGCAAACATTCCATCCGTGCCGCGCCCAACTCCAACCACTGGATGCCATGATAATAATCATTCACCAGCACCAGATCGTATAAACTGGCAGCCTGACGTTCAATCGGACGCGAAAAAACAATCGGTGATGTGCCGCTGGCGTAAATGATCTTGCAGCCTGTTTCCTGTTTGATCGTCGCTAAAGTTTGAGGATAAATAACGGTGTTATCGCCCACCAGCCACAAAATATCCGGCCGAAATTGCCGCGCTTTTTCGATCAGACGTTGATTGCGCAAACGGAGTTCCGGGTTCGCCTGCGGAGGGATGCGGTTCGCCAGCGCCGCTACGATTTTGCGAGGCGTTATGCTCTGGCTGTGGTGGTGTGCCTGGGCTGCGCCAAAAACCGGAATGTTGCGATAAAAAACATCCATCATATAGCCACGTTTACGCAGTGTGCGTTCCCAAAAATGCTGCGATACGCTGGGCGGAAACAAAGGCGTCGGCTGACCATGAGGCGTTTGCGCGATGGCAGCCTGTAATTGTTCCGGGTGATGGAGGGAGGCGACAAACAGAATTTTGAGTGACATGGAATTTTAATATTATTGCGGATGTGCTTCGACAAATATACACAGCGCGACATTGTAACCGATGACCTGTTCGCTATCATCCAGCCGCACCGTAACCGGGCCATCAAAAGGGTCACGCGCGAGTATGGTGATCGGTGCGCCCAGTTTAAAGCCTCGATCAAGAATGTGTTGGAGCATATCCTGATTATTGGTGTCAATGCGGGAAACAACCGCCATCGCATTCAACGGCCATTCGATCAGCGATTGCAAAATACGGCGAACAATCGTCCCATCGGCGGCAGGGATTGGGTCGCCATGTGGGTCAAGATCGGGGTTGTTCAACTTAACAGAAATCGCCTCGACAAAGCGATCCGACACAGCATGTTCAAGATTTTCGGCTTCGGCGTGGACTTCGGGTAACTCGTAGCCTAGCTCTTCCATCAGATATAATTCGATCAGACGGTGGCGGCGAATAATTTTGAGCGCGAGGTGTTCACCATCCGGCGTGAGGATGATGCCGCGATACTTTTGATAATCGATCAGCCCGGCTTCTTCCAGCCGTTTTGCCATATCCGTTACGGAAGGTGCGGAAATCACCAGCACATCTGCCAGCGCGTTGGTTGAAACACGCTCCATACGCTGCTGTAAAGCATAGACAGATTTTAGAAAATTTTGTACCGACTCAGATTTTGCGAGGTCGCGATTATCGGTCATAAAGCCCTTTCGAACGTCACAGCCCGACCCTTATCATAGCATAAATCGACTCGCAAACGTAAAATAAATCACAAATAGCTTAGAAAAACAGGATGAAATAGTATGGATCGCCTTCAGGAAATTGAAGTTAAACATAATCGCCTGCGCGAACTTTTGATTAGACATCACGCCGATGGCATTTGGCTGCAACGTACCCGCAATATCGCCTGGTTGACCGCCGGAGCCGATGCCAGTATCCCGGCTGACAGCGAAACAGGCGCTTACAGCGTTTTTGTCACAGCGGATAAGCGAGAAATTTACAGCAACAATATCGAAATTACCCGCCTGCGGGCCGAAGAAAATTTTGAAAGCCTGGGATTCAGTTTTCACGAATTCCCCTGGCACACGGCGGAAAATCCGGCTGGCGCACATCTTGTAGTGGATACCAGCAGCCTGATTGAACAGGATATGCAGAAATTGCGATTGGTTCTGGTGGAAGGCGAACAGGAGCGTTACCGAGCGCTGGGGCAGGATGCCGCTGCCGCGCTCAACGAAGCCATCCGTGCTGTTCGCCCCGGCGATACTGAGTTCGAGATCGCGTCACGTCTGGATGCGGCTTGTCGGGCGCGTGGGGGTCTGGCCGTTGTCAATCTGGTGGCAACGGACGAGCGCATTTCAAAATTCCGGCATCCGCTGGCGACGAGCAAAAAACTTGAAAAATATGCGATGGTTGTCGTTTGTATGCGCCGGGGTGGGCTGATCGTATCCGGGACGCGGCTGGCGTATCTCGGCAAACTTCCGGCAGAGATCGCCGAAAAAGCCAATAAATGCGCAGCGATTGACACTGCTGTCATGGTCGCCACCAAGCCGGGACGGGCATTAAGCGATGTTTTTGCCGATCTGCAATCCGCTTATGCTGCACAAGGTGAAGATGACCAGTGGAATTATCATCATCAGGGTGGCCCGACAGGTTATATCGCGCGTGAGTGGATCGTTTCGCCGGGGGATACACGGCTTGTGCAGGCGAATGTTGCTTTTGCCTGGAATCCGTCGGTTGTCGGCTGCAAATCGGAAGATACGATTCTGGTCGGCGAAAACGGCTTTGAAATCCTCAGCGATGCAGCCAGTGATTGGCCGATGATCGACGTGAATGTTGGTGGTCAGATTGTGAAACGCCCTGGCATTCTCGAAATTTAGTTGTGGGGATTATCGGTTCTGTAGGGGCGCACGGCTGTTGCGCCCCTACAGATGACAAAATCGTCGCTTACTTTAAGACAGATTAGCAATCGAAGCGGTGATGTCACCACCGCCAAAGGCCATCCGCCCAATATCGCTCTGGGGTGGGAATTCGCTGGAGATGATTTCGACAATCGTGCCTTGTTCAGCCCAGTCATAAAGCAGCTTCGCGTTCGAATCCAGTGACATGATGCAGCCGAAGGTTGTTGGTGTGCCCACATCACCACCGCCCAGATAGCCGCCGTTGGGCAGAAGCACTGCGCCGTGAAAGCCGTTCATCAAACCGGGAACGACTTCATAAACGCCCATGAACCAGTACATTGTCCACTGACCGCAGCCCTGCGTCCCGCATAGGGTAAAGCTGCTGCCTAACGCGGTTTCATTATGGCTGAGAATCTGGAAAATCCCAGGCGTGGTCGGCGCGGTGTCCCTGCCGGATGAGATCACCCAGCTAAAGATTTCCTGACCATTCTCATAGGCTTTCAGATATTGGGTATCCAGGTTCACGACGATACGTTTGCTTGGAACGGGGTCAAGCGGGATGGCAACATCGCGCGATGGAAGATTGAGCTTATCGCCAACCGAGAGCGCGTCCAGATCACGCCCTGCATTCGCTTCTTGCACCAGGAAATAGGGCAATCCTGTTTTACGAGCGATGCCATAGGTGGTATCGCCTCGGACGACTTCATATTCCGATGGGCGGTAGCGAATGCGAAGATTAACCGATGTGGCCTGTTCGTTGATCGCCGCGCTGAGTTTTTCGATAGTTTCACTGGCTTCCAGATAGCGTGTTTGCGAGCCTCCCGTGTTCAGCGAGGCATTCTGCGCATCCAGGAACGGAGCGAAAGCATCATTACGCAGGGTCAGTCCACCAGCATCCGCTTCCAGCCAGGACACAAAAGTTTCTGGAGTGGTCGCCCAGGCCATGCTTTCATTGCTGAATGGATCATAGCCGATCATCTGTAAAGGCTGACTCGCAAGTTCCTGCGCTTGTTCGAGGAAAGGCTCCGGGTCGATAACATCTGGCGGCAGGGGGATCATGATGAGATCAAGACGGCGATTTTGCACAATGGAAATGACATTTTGCGTCAAACTCTCCATCGTCAGAGCGACATCCATCATGCGTCCCATGCGCCCCTCGACACCGACGACACGATCTCCTGTTAGCTGATACCCGGCGTTATAGGGCGGAATTTCAACGCCGCCGGATAAATCGAGCATGAAGTTTTGCGCAGTGATATAGTCTACTTCAACCACCGGGTCGATATTCCAGCCCATTGGGATTGAAGCCATACCGATATTTTTTGCCGTTTCGACGATAGGCTGGGTATTCAACCGCAGACCCAATTCGGAAGGCTTAGCCGTCCAGGTGCGATCTTCATCCACCATCTGTATCGTGATCTGATTATCCCAGGCGTTTGTCAATGCAGCCTGTGCTTCCTCGACTGTCATATCGCCGATGTGAACGCCAAAAGACCAGACATTTGGGAAAATGCGGCCTTGAAGCAGGTGTGATCCTGTAAAAATTAAAAATAATAGGGCGATTGCTGCAACGATCCCGACCAGAATAACCGGCGTATGCGTGACATACCATGCCGCATCACGCAAAAGCAGTGTCAAGCGGTTGCGCCAGATAACCACTGGGCCATAAGCATCCATTGGGTTATCTGACGCAAAATAGACTCCAGGGGTCGCCATTGGGTCGCGTTTGCGCTGGCGGCTTACATAACGCTCACGCACTTTGCTTGTTTTTTTACGTCGAGGCACGTATGAATCGTCCATGATGTTCCTCAAACAATTTTCTTCAAAACAAAGTTTATTTTATTGCTGCATCAATGTCAACGTGCCTCAGTGCGATAATCTGCTCGTGGGGGCGAAAAAGAGTCAATCACGAGCGAATCGGTAATCGCCCTGGCACTGTGTATTATACCGCCCGGAACTGCATAACTATCGCCTGGTTGCAGCACACGTACCTCACCGCCAATGGTAAACTCCATGCGACCAAAGATAATATAGCCGAGTTGGTCGTTCATGTGGCTGTGTGGGGCGATACTTGCGCCGCGTTCCAGAAAAAACTCACAAATCATCGCCTCGTCTGTAGTCGCCATCGTCCGACGGTGTATACCCACTGCCATCTCAATCTGGCTCGCGTCCTTCGGCGTTACGAAATACCCATCTCCCATGCCTTTCAAACCCCCTCTGATTATTAGGAAAACACAAACGATGCCTGATTGTATCCAATTTTCATCCTTTAACACTACGAGTGGATTGTATACCCTGATCGGCTGACAAATTTTCTAGACGATTTCGGTGGCTTTTTGGAGTTTTTCGTATTTTAATGCTGGTGTTTGGATAGGTGTGTAATCTAAAATCAGTTAAAATTCTTGATGAGGTAAATGCTGTGACACATTGGCCGGATAAGCCCTTTTTCTATCAGATCAATACCTGGGTATGGCTCACTACCCTTAGCCAGGAATACGGCCAGCCGATGACGCTCAAAAATGTGCCGGACGAAGCATTAGATGAAATCGCATCCTATCAGATCGATGCGGTATGGTTGATGGGGATATGGAGTCGCAGCCTTCAAGGTGGGCAGATGGCGCTCAAATATGCCCACGAATATCGTCCCGTGCTGCCTGATATAACCAACGAGGACATCATCGGTTCAGCTTATGCGATTTGGGATTATCAGGTTGATCCAAGACTTGGCGGGCCGGACGAACTGGCACATCTGAGGACACGGTTGCAGGCGCGTGGTCTGCGGTTGATTCTGGATTACGTTCCCAATCATGTCGCGCTCGACCATGCCTGGGTGTATCAACATCCTGAATATCTGATGCAGGGGACGACTAAAGACCTCGCCAATCGCCCATCCGATTTTTATGTGGCTACCGATACCGTAGGACACAGCCGCGTCATCGCACACGGGCGCGACCCCTATTTCCCCGGATGGTCAGATACCGCGCAGGTCAATGCCTTCAGCCCGGAATATCGCCGTATCGCCACCGATAACCTGCTGAATATCGCCGAGCAGTGCGATGGGGTGCGTTGTGATATGGCGATGCTGCTCGTTAACCGGATTTTTGCGCAAACCTGGCAGGGTTTTTACAACAAAAAAGATGTCCCCAAAACTGAGTTCTGGCCGAATATCATCCAACAGGTCAAAGCGAAACACGCTGATTTTCTGTTTATGGCCGAAGTTTACTGGAATATGGAGTTTGAACTCCAGCAGCAGGGTTTTGATCTCACCTACGACAAGATGTTGTATGACCGTATGGTTGGAAGCCTTGCACGGGATGTGCGTGTGCATCTGATCGCATCCATTGAATATCAAAAACATCTGGTGCGCTTTATCGAGAATCATGATGAGCCACGCGCCTATTACAAATTTGGCCCGGATAAAAGCCGAGCGGCGGCGGTTATCGTTTCCACACTACCGGGAGCGACCTTGCTGCATGACGGTCAGCTCAGAGGACGAGTCGCCAAGCTGCCTGTCCAGATTCGTCGCCAGCCGGACGAACCAGTTGATACGGAACTGGTCGAATTTTACAGGCGGCTGCTGACCGAAACGCGCAATCCGATCTACCAGAATGGCAAATGGCGTTTGTTCAACCCCTTCCCGGCGTGGCATGGCAATCACACCTACGACAATCTGGTCGCTTATGGCTGGAATCAGGACGAAAGCGAGTATCGGCTGATCGTCGTGAACCTGTCGAATTCTCAATCTCAGGCGCTCATCAATCTGAGTCCCTGGCACGGGCTTGGCGGTCATAGCTGGTCGCTGGACGACAGGCTCAATGGTCGTGCCTATACACGCAGCGGTGACAGCATGGTTCATCCGGGTCTGTATATTGATTTGAAGCCGTTTGAGGCGCATATTTTTCGTTTTGAGCAGAAGTAATGAAAATACCTGTCGCGGGGCGGCGCACACGTCTGATCGCGATGGGCTATGGACTGGCGCTTTTTCTGTGGATGTCCGTAGAAGATAATGCCGTCTGGCCGGTAACATTACATGGGCTGGGACTGGCAGCGCTCATCGTAAATTTAGCACTGTTGGATAAAATGGGCGGCAAATTCATCCCGCCACGCTATCTGCCGTTTGCAGGTGCGCTGTGGGGCGCGTTGATTGGGTTGGGCGCGAGCCTTGCCGTAACCGGATTGATGTTTTTCAAAAATGCTGTTCACGCGCATTTTTTTCTTGATTATCCGCCGGAATTGATGCTGGCAATACTGCGACGCGCACCTGCCTGGACAATCGCAGGGAGTCTGGCAGGAATCGGTCTGGCGCTGGCATGGTTGTCGAAATTACCGAAAAAGAATGAATCAACCCCTGAAGAAATGGCTGAAGGAACAACTTGAAGCGTTAGTGAGTGTGCAGCGATGTTCGTTTACGGCTACAGCATCCGTGACGCTGCGTACTCATGAGCCAGACCTGATCGTGTATATGTGGACAGGCGTGCGGATTCACATTTACATCGTGGGCGAAGCTTATAAAACGCGCACGATTAAAAACATCATCCAGACGGATACCAATCACGGTATTGGTTCGCTGTTTATCGTCAACCCGGCTGTGCTGCCCAAACATAACGAAACCGTCAAGCCAGAAGAGTGGCTGCTTGCGGTCCACGCTCTGACTCATGAACGAATTTATACCTATAATGCCACGCAAAATGGTCTGCTATCGCTGCATTTGGAGCAAATTGGCCTGAGCGAAAATTTCCGCACCATGTACGATGCGCCCGTGATTATCCGGCAGTTATCGTACTCGCGGGCAACAGTTAAGCCTCGCGCCGTCAAAGGCTTCTGGATTGTGGCCTATTTTGGCTCCGAGCCATCTCCCAAAAGACGTACCAATGTCGAAGATTATTATCCGCCGCGTGCTCAATCGACTCATCAAACGCCGCCCAATAGCGAAGCCAAACATCGAGAGAGGCCACCAGAACCACCACTGCCCACCAAAACCCGGCTGGAGTCTGCTTATGATCTGCTCGGCGTGAAGCCGGAAGCCACCCGCGAAGAAGTCAAATCCGCATTTCGCAAGCTGGCATTTTTGGTGCATCCTGATGTGAGTGAATTAGAAAAAGCAGAGGCAGAAGTACGTTTTAAAGCGCTGACGGAGGCTTATGAAATGATTAAATCAGCTAACGATTGGCCGTAATGGTGTAAAATAAACTGAAAATGGGAGGGCTGAATTATGGTGAATCTCATTGTCAATGATGCGCTAGCTGACAAAATCCGCACGATTGCCCAAAACGAGAATCGACCCGTAGAAGCTGTGCTACAAACAATGGTAGAAAGATATGAGTCTACTTTATCAACTGGGCCAGCGGATAAGGATATTGAAGTGCCGCCGGATGTTCAGGATAAAGCGGCTTACCGAGCAGCAGTTCGGGAGATGAGGCCAAAATTATACGAAATCGCGCGTGAATATTGGCGTACAGTGGGCGATCATCAACGTCTGGCGATGACGGATACAGAACTGCATAAAGAATTCTGGCTGATTGACCATGAGGGTATCCCACGTTTTAAATCGGAAAAAGATCAATTTGAGCTGCCCTCCGATCCACTAGAGTCTCTTATCGGGCTTTTTGATGACAGTGACATCAGCGATGCTTCAGTAACTGTGCGCGAGACGATGGCGGAACACTACCGAAAAAAACATGACCGTTTTGATTGATACCAATGTTTTGCTGGCTTTGGTGTTTCCGCGAGATGTCAATCACGATAAAGCACGAGCAGCAATGCGCGAACTTCGTGATGTACGGGTAATTGCTGCGCCAGTCTTGCCGGAATTATTTTATATGACGATGGAGCGCCTAAATTATGAGGCGGCAGTGAAAGCTTTTAACTTGCTTCAAAGTTCGGCTTTTAAAATCGAATCGCTGACAACGGATGACATGGCACGTATGGAAGCGATTATGACGCAATACCATGATAACGAATTTGATTTTGTCGATGTTTCAATTATGGTTTTGGCTGAAAGATTAAATATTGCGGAGGTCTATACATTTGATCGACGCGATTTTACAGCATTTCGCCCACGACATCGGGATTATCTTCGGTTACTGCCATAATTCATTCTTTTTCGAGCAGGCGCTCAAATTCTTTCACCCATCTCCCAGCATCGGCTTTGCGCTTATCCCCGGCTTTATCGAAAAATTCGACGGCCTGCTGCATAAACCGGAGCGCGGCGGCGTTGTTCTTCAGGCGATGATGCGCGAGGGCGAGATAATACAGCGTTTCGGGGCGGTTCGGCACGGCTGCTGCTGCTGCTTCGAAATGCGCGAGTGTTTCTTCCCAGCGTTTGTTTTTGTATGAAATCATGCCTAATCCGTAGTGTGCCAGCATTTCAAAATTATGTTGCTTCAACGAAGATTCGAAATCAGCCTTTGCCTTGTCTTCGATGCCATCCTGCAAATAAATAAAGCCGCGCATCGCTAAATATTCGGAGCGCGACGGCAGCAGATCAAGCGCGTGATTCATATTTTCGATGGCGGGGTCAAACAGGCCTTTCTGGAAGGCTGACAGCGCTAGCTTATAATATTCGTCGGCTTCATAACGCGGGAGGCCGAGTCGTTGGGAAAATTTTGCCATTGTTTTTAGCTTTCGCCAGGAGCTAATTCCACGATCAAACCATTACTCCAGGCATATTTGTCGTCCATGAGCTTGCTGACCGCTGCTGCCAATTCCGGCTCGGATGCTGGGTCAACGGTGCGGCCTGTACCTTGATGAGTTTTACCTTCGACATGGAAGCTAACCGCTGGATTACGGCGAATATTTTGTACCGAATGTGAACCTTCGCGACCTTCCGCGACTAAATAGTAACGTCCGCTATAGGGAACATACCAGATTTCGATCTCGTGGGGATTGCCTGTTTTGTGGCCGATAGTGGTGAGATAGAGAAATTCAGGTTTATAAGGTTGCATCACAATTACTCAAAAAATTGACGCTGTAGGGGCAACCCGATGAGCAGCCCCTACACCTCGAATCGGCAGCGGATCATCCACGTCCGACATACGAGCCGTCGCGCGTATCAATCTTGACGACATCACCAACATTGACAAATAATGGCACTTGCACCGTTAATCCGGTTTCCGTCGTCGCCTTCTTCGTGATGTTGCCCGATGCGGTATCACCAGCAACGGCAATTTCAGCATCCGTCAACGTGTAGGTGGCGGTGGTCGGAAGCACATAGTCGATCAACAGGCCTTCGTGCAGTCGCAGTTCGAGCTTCATGTTTTCTTTGAGGTAGAGTGCATCCTCACCGAATATCGTCAGCGGCGCTTCGTATTGTTCATAGGTCTGGCTGTTCATGAAGTGCAGAGTCTCGCCATCACTGTAGAGAAAATCGGCTTCTTCATTTTCAACGTAGAGGTTATCCAGACGTTCGTCTGCCGGGAAAATGCGCTGCGAAGTATTGCCCGTCTTGAGGTCTAGTAATGTTGCGCGCATGTTGGCTGTACCGCGCCCTGGTTTGTTGTAGGCAGTCGTCATCACGCGGTACATATTACCGTCAAGGTTGAGTGTTACGCCTTTTTTCAGATCACCCGCTTCAATCATCGATCCTATCCTTGGAACTCTATATATGGATTGCTAAATTGCGACTCTATTATAGCAGAACATAAACCCAATTTCCCGACTCAAGTCCGCTTCCAGACTTCAACTGCCGGGTCGCCCACCCGCATGACATGGCGATATGCGCCCCAATCGATCCATGAAGCCCTATATTGTTTCAGCCGCATGGCGATTGTTGTGTTGCATTCGGCGATTAAAGCTTCCGCGAGAACATTATATTTCGCGAATCTGGGATTGATGAGATGCCGGATTTTGCCCAATGTATCGAGGGGGAAATTCAGCGAACTTTCGCCAATCGTCTGGCTGGGAATATTCAGCGAATAATGCAAAGTGCGTTCGATCACTTGGCGCACACCGTCGCCGTCAAATACGGGAAGTGCCTGTCGATAAAGCGCTGGGTCGCGCACCCACATGCAGCGCACAGCATAACCAGACTCACGAATCACGCGGTCAATTTCGAGATCATCTTCCCAGATATTTTTTTCAGCTTTTTCGCGGATTGCCCCGCACATGCCGAACGGAATCATGCCCATTTTGCCCCAAAATGCCTGCACTCGATCTGTGCGCAGCTTCCAGCCGAACAGCGTATCCCTACCGAATGCGGTGTTTAACAAATCAATCATATCCTGGGGTATATCTGCGCCGGGGATAGGCGAATGCTGGTGATAGGTATAGGCGCTGACCGCCGCCGGAAATCCGCCACGCGCATATTTTTCGCTCAATGCTTCTAACTGTCTCAGCAAATCACGACCCCATACCGCGTCATGGGCAGGCATGACCAGATATCCAGATGACTCGATTAAACTGGCGATATGCAGCGCCGTGTCGATCCGCGCCCAACGATCTGTCGTCGCGTACTGCTGCCAGGAATCCGGCGATTCCCAATCAAGGCGGTGTGGGGTATTAGATTCGGGCGCATTGGGCGCACCGCCATGCGCCCCTACAGATGTGGGATTGGCGATGGTCGCGACCATCAATATATGCGGGTACTCGGCTTCAAACTCTGAAAAACTCTCGGCGGTTTCCTGGCTCTTGCAGATGAATAGCGCCGCATCTTGAGCAGCCAGCGCCGATAGTCGTGAACGCAGCGTGTAGTCGAAAACGATGCGACTGCGGCCTTCCGGCGGACGCGGCTTGTACATGAACTCGGCGTTAACAAACTTTCGCCCCGCCAGCACCGCCGCGATTTCCGCTGGCGATTCGAGCAGTTTCATGTGAAATTATCAATCGCATTTCTGCCGATGATTTCCAACGCGATGTCGCCCGAAGGCGGATGCGAAAGCCCGCCGCGCACATCCCGGAAATAGCGTTCCAACGGCAGCGCACGGGTAATGCTCACACCGCCTGCCACGCGCAAGGCTTTGTCGGTGGCGGTGATAGCCGTTTCTGTCGCCAGATGTTTCGCGGCGACGATGCGCGGGTACATGGCGCGACGATTGGCTTCGTCGCCTGTCCATACGCTGGCAGCATCCAGCATTAGCAGTCGTGCAGTTTGCAGCATCAAATCAATTTCACCGATCTGGCGCTGAATAGCGGGCAGAGTCGCGATGGGCTTGCCGAGTGCTGTCGGGATTCGCTCCAGCGCATAACGAATTGTCGCGTCCCGGGCAGCCAGCGCCACACCGAGATAAGTCGCGGCGACCAACATCGGAAACCAGGCATTCGGCGGCGACTTGGTTTTATCCGTTTTATCGGCATTGTTTGAAATCAGGTGGTCGGCAGGGACTCTCACATCGCGGAAATAAACGTCGTCGCTGTCACTGGCGCGAAGACTGAGTGAGTCACTCCAGGTATCAGACCATTCGATACCCGGTGCGTTATTGGGTACGAGCATGAGGGCCGGGTCGTTGCCGACCATGAGGCCGACGAGCATATAGGTCAGATGTTTGCCACCCGTTGACCAGTTTTTGTGACCATTGATGATGAAACTGTCACCGTCGGGTACGGCACGAGACGCGAACAATGCGCCGCGTGAAGGGCTTCCCATCAACGGTTCGCTGGCAATCGAATTAAAGAGCGCACCGCCGACAGCCAACCGAGCGAATCGCTCGAAATAGGCTTGCGGCCAGGGCTGAGTCTCACGAGCATTGCCGAATATATGGAGCTGCATGGCGGCGACCATCGCTGTCGAGCCGCTGCCCTTCGCCAGTTCAAGATGGGCTTCGATACATTCGCGCATCGACAGACCGTATCCGCCGTATTCCTGCGGCACACTGAGCGCCAGATAACCCGATTCTTTGAGCGCCTGAATATCTTCGGCGGGCAGTCTCCCGCGTCTGTCGGCTTCGTCGGCGCGGGTCGCGAAATCGGCAGCAAGCTGGCGGGCGAGTTCGACTGCGGAAATTTGTGTTTGAATCACTGTTTTACGCTTCTTCCATACTAACGATAAAGATTTTAAATCATTCCACTACGAGTTAAATTTTTCTAACTTTTCATGAGGCCGCGCAGCAGACTGACCACATTATCGCCCAGCTCCGAGACTGCGTATCCGCCTTCCTGCACTGCCAGCACGGGCAGGCCGAGAGCAGCGACTTTCGCGCCAATGGTTTCGTAGCAGGGTGTGGTGATCTGAAATTTGCCAAGCGGATCGTCTTTGAAGGTGTCAAATCCTGCCGAAAGGACAATGTAGGATGGGTCAAATTTTTTGATGTGTTCGAGTGCTTCGTCAACCACGCCGAGAAAACGCGCGTCATCCGTCCCCTGTTCCAGAGGGTAATTGATGGTGAAGCCTTCGCCTTCGCCTTCGCCACGTTGATCGGCATAGCCCGTGAAATAGGGATATTCCCATTCCGGCGAACCGTGCATTGAGATAAACAGCACGTCAGGGCGGTCATAAAAAATGGCCTGCGTGCCGTTGCCGCCGTGAACATCAATATCGAGAATCGCGACTCGTTTGGTGTGGCCTTCGGTCAGGTATTCCGCCGCAATCGCCGCGTTATTCAGATAGCAAAAACCGCCCATCACGTCTTTGGCGGCGTGATGTCCGGGTGGGCGGCAGAGGGCATAAGCCGCTTTTTCTTTACCTTGAATTAACCAGGACGCGCCTGTCAACGCGCATTTGGCGGCATCCACCGCCGCGAGATACGTTCCCGATGTGACGGGCGCGGAAATATCCATGCTGTAATAGCCGATCTGAGCCAGTGGCGAGGGTGAATAGCGCGTCAGAGTGCGCGTGGGAATAATGCCGGGGAGGGCTGCTTCGGTTGTGCCGCCGTTTTTGACCCATCGATAATAAATCGTGCGTAAAAAATCGACATATTCTTTGGGATGGACAGCATGAATCGGCTCCAGACCGAAATTTTCCGGCGGGATAATGGGCGCGATTTGGGATTCGACCAGCGCTTTATAGATCGTTTCGGCGCGGATCGGCGCTTCGGTAAACTTGATGAATCGCCCATCGAGAAATTCGTGCGGCGGGTTGTGATGTGTGTGTATTGGTGAGTAGATAATAATCATGATGTCCCCATGTGTTCGAATTAGCCAGTCAGCGTCTCAGCTTTTTCACGACTGACGATTCTTTCGTCTTTGGCGTTTATGTCCGAAACAGGTGGGCGCACCGCCGTGCGCCCCTACAACAGGCTGAGACGCTGACAAGCTGACAAGCTCGCGAGTTACTTCTTAATAATCACCTGTACCTGACCTGGCCCGTGCATCCCCAGGACAAGCTGTTTTTCGATGTCCCCGGTACGGCTGGGGCCGCTGATAAAGCAGACATTGGCGCTGTTATGGATCGACGGCAGGCCGTTGGCACGCTGGTAGGCGATCCAATTTTCGAGGCGCGGGATAAGCTGCTCCAATGCGACGACAGCAATATGCACCGGGGGCAAAACCGTTGGGATACGCGGCTTGCCTTCGCCTGTGCTGACCACAAGCGTCCCCGTCGCGGCGATGGCAAAATCCACACCTGTCAGGCCAACCTGTGCAGTTTCGAGTGTTACGAGTGTTTCATAGCGAAATTCGTCGTGAATATCGGGATGAATGATTTCGATCCCCAGGTCGCGGATCGGATTTTCCAGATTCTTGACAGGAATGTGGCGAAAATCCCATGATAGCAGGCGCGTGGTGTTATGGGCAATCAAAAGCTCACGCACTTTTTCGCAGGCGGCGTTATCCCCCTCGACAACGAATGCTTCACCCTTCAGCAGGGTCATCTCGGAAACGAAGCGTTCCACCAGCGCATCAGGCGAATTATCGTCCAGGTTAGTGACGGGCTTGTAGGTTTGCGGACGCGGCGGTGCATCCTGGAAAGGCTGCTTGGCGGCGCGGAGTTTGCTGAGAATTTTGTCACGGGAAGTGGTCATAATTTTAGCTTTCGGGTTTCAACTTGGCATGCTTGTAAGGTACACCGACCAATTTGCTATTTAAATCCACTCGATTATATCCCAAATAGTGCGTGTTTTTAAAACCCCATATTCACGAATTTTTCATGCGAAGTAAACCCAAAACCAATCGTCCTGCAAGTAGCTGCAAGGGATTCGCAAGTCACACTAAAGGATAATTTTTCGAGTGTGGAATAACGATATTAAGAGGAGACTTGAGATGGATAATCCCAAGCGCTCGAAGCTACTAAGTCGGCTGGAAAAAGATACCCAGCCATTACAAGAAGATTGGCTGCGCACATTGCAAGCGGCGATTAATATGCTGCATGACGGCACGAAAGAGAATCATCTCAAAGCTGCGCGTGCGCTCATCCGGCTTGGTGAGCGTGCTGTCCCGGCGCTGATTAAGACGCTGGCCGACGAAGAAAAGCAGGTTTGGTGTCTGGCATCCGCCATTCTGGTGAAAATCGGCGACCCTGCCATCCAGCCGCTGACCGATGCGCTGAAGCATGAGAATGAACAGATCCGCCTATTGGCTGCTGGGACGCTGCACAAGATTGGCAAACCCTCGCAGGGTGAGCCAGGGTGGACGCTCATGTGGTCGGAGTATCGTAAGCTCCTGCGCTATCAAAGTAGCACCGGGAATCTCGTTTTGCCGGACAAAGACGCGCCCTTGAGCTAGGCGATTTTTATAAAGACTCGCCATTGAATTAAGTGTGCCGGATAAGGACGCGCCTTTAATTTAGGCGATTTCTTTTTGAGTTTCGTTCACGGCCTGTTCGCGAACGACATAACTAGGCTTGTCCATTGACCGAAAGTGCATTCGCGCCAGGTATTCGCCAATAATCCCCAACGCGAGAAGCTGCGCCCCGGAGAAAATTCCGATGATCGAGGCTAGAAATGGAAAGCCCTGGACAGGCGTACCCTCGATCAAATAGCGTCCGACAGCATAGACCAACACGACTACGCTAAAGAGCGCCAGTGAAAAACCCAGCAGGCTTGCCAGTTGCAGCGGCAGCGTGCTGAAACCCGTCATCATATTGAGCGCGTGAGTGATGAGTTTCCGCACCGTGTAATTGGAAACGCCAATGGTGCGCGGCTCATGGCGGGTCGTGATCGCTGCAAAGCGCGTTGTTCCCCAGGTGAGCAGCACATCAATCGACACAAAAGGCCCCTGATAAACCGCAAAGGCATCCCGTACCTGGGTTCGAAACGCGCGAAATGCGCTGACGTTGCGGGCGATGTCCACGCCCATCGCACCCTGAAGCGCCAATTTTGTTACCTGCGAGGCGAGGTCACGCAGAAAGCCATGGCGCTCTTTTTGTGGCGTACCGTAAACCACATCAAAGCCTTCATCTAACTTCGCGAACAGTTTGGCAATTTCTTCTGGTGGATGCTGCAAATCGTCGTCCATCGTCACGATGAGGTCATAACGTGCGCTGCGGATGCCGCATAAGAGAGCGTTATGCTGTCCATAGTTGCGCATCAGATTAATTCCCCGCGCCCACTCGTATTTCTCAGCCAGTTGGCGAATGACGCTCCAGCTTTTATCGCGACTGGCATCATTAACCAGGATCACTTCATACTCCTGGCACAGCGTTGGCAAGGTTATTGCTAACTGCTCAAGTAACGGGGATAAAGAACCTTCACTATTGTAAACGGGAATGACGATTGAACAGGTTCGCATATTTTTTATTTCCTATTCGGCAACCAGTGTTTGGATACCATAATAATCTGCTGCACAGGGATTTGCACCCAATGTTGCATCTGGCCCGATAGTATCTAAACCGATCAATTGTGGCAGATCGACACTCAGCGGCTTCACGACGACATCTTGTGAACCTTCAGCAGCTTGAAGCCGAATTTGACGTTCCTGCTCATCCCATTCTGAAGCATAGACGCTGAGTTTGGGCGCTAACATCACACTGCGCCACACGGAAGCGCCTGGCCCCAGGACGAGGATCAGCACAAAAATCGCTGCGATCAGGATGTTTTGTCCAGATTGTTGGCTTTGAGACGTGCTTTTGCGGAGCGTGAAGCCTATTAAGCATCCCCAGAAAGCGGCTGTCAGAACCAGCACAAAGTTCGAGAGAATATAAACGCGACCCGGCGGCGGCCCCGAAACGGCATAGACTCCTGGCGCTATTGTCGCTGTCACCAGAATGCAGGCCAGGGCCAGTGAAGCTCCCAGCAGCAGGCGCACCCGCGCTGGATAGAGGCGAAACGGTAGTTCACCCGGGCGCAGGCGAAATGCCATTATTGCCGAGATAGCGAGTGTGGTTAGCAGCGCAAATGGCGCAAAATAAGCCAGCGCACTCCCGATGAATGCCGTTGAATAAGCCAGGATGTTTACAGCAATTTCGGATAATGGCGCACGATCAGGAAAACGCGATTGCCGCACCAATGACCCCGGCGCGGTAAGCACAATGACGAGCGCGATCACCGCCCCGACCAGGCTGACCATGAGCATCGACAGCGCGGGTCGCTTGAGGCGTGGCGGTAAAAATATCCATGACAGAAATGCGGCGATTACCAGGGCGGCAATCTGAAAAGCCATATAAATTTCGGACAGGCCGCCGACAAGAAAAGTGATGATAAAACCTGCGATTATCGAGCCAATCGGCAGTCGGTCTTCGGGGAGGTGGGTGAGGGTGTGAATAAAAAGTCCAACGAACAGAGTCAACAAAATCAGTGGCCCTGTATAGGGAATGACCGCGCCGAGCCAGTAAATTGATTGAATTAACGCCGGAGCGCCAGCTATGGTTGCATAGACGATTAACAATGAGAGGATCACCGCGCCGATTCCGGGCTGACGCAGACGCAATAAAGCGCAAATCTGGGCGATCACCCAATAGGTTGCCAGCAGCCAACTCAAAATGATGATGGCTGGTAAAACCGTTGCGAAGCTGGGGCCAAGCGGTGCGATCAGGCTTTTAATGAAAAAGTTCGTATATAAACCGGTCCAGGTGTTGTACCAGTGCATCATGCCGCCGATAACGCCATATTGCAGGCCAATGGCGGTAGTGCAGTAATCGTCCGCTATAAAGCGGCTAAAATGTCCGTTATAAATGTGTGCCAAGAGGGGCAGGGTCAGCACCATCATCAGCGCGATATTGAATAGTCCCGCGCGGGAGACCCATTTGGGCATAACCGAACTCCTCACAAGTAAAATCTCCTATCATCCTACAACGTGCTGCGAAAAATAAAATTTAGATGAGAGCCTCTCACGATTTTCTTAACAAAAATAGACACAGATTTAGATTTCTCAGGCGTAATTTTGAGTCGGCGCATGAATTAAATAACGACTAAGAACTGCGCAGAGGAGAAAAGGACATGAACAGGAAAAATATCGTAAGTATCTCTGTCGTCATTTTGATTTTCGTTTTGGCGCTGTCTGCCCTGGGGCTTGTGAGCGCACAAGACGATACTCAGGCATTTTTAGGCGTGGGAATCGAACCCGATCAAGCGGGTGCGTTGATTAGCCAGATTATGCCGGACAGCCCTGCCGCCAGCGCCGGGTTACAGGTTGGCGACATCATCACGGCTTTAAATGGTAGTGACGTGACCGCTGAGACGCTGGCTTCAACCATTCAAGGGCTGACCGTCGGAGATAATGTGACGTTGGATGTGCTGCGTGATGGCGAAACGCTCGATCTTCAGGCTGCGCTTGCTGCCCGCCCCGAAGAGTCAACCGCCGTTCGACCCTTCGAATCGCAACCTTATCTCGGCGTTAGCCTGGAAGAAACGGATAACGGTGTCGTGATCCGCGAAGTTGTGCCGCAATCACCCGCTGACGAGGCTGGTTTGCAGATTGAAGATGTGATCGTTTCAATCAATGGCACAGCCGTGACAACACGCGAAGAAGCTGTAAGCGCGATTCAGGCGCTGAAGGTTGGCGACAACGTTTCGCTGGAAATTATGCGGGATAATGAAACACTTACCGTTGAGGCCACACTTGGCAGCCGTTTTGAAGTCAACATGCAGGATATTCCAGGCATGATGCGCTTTGGTGTCACCTACAATGCTGAAACCCAGCAGTGGGAAATTAACGCCCTCAGCGAGGACAGCGGCTTGTACACCGCCGGACTGCGCGAAGGCGACAAAATTACCGCTTTCGACGGCGAGGCGCGCGATCCCGCAGCATTGGCGGATTATCTGAAGGATCTGCCTGCTGACCAGAACGTGACGCTGACCGTTGATCGCAATGGCGAATCGATGGAAATCACCGCCACCGCAGAGTTGCTGAAAACGCTGAATGAATTCCAGTTTGGTATGGGTCAGTTCTTTGGGCGCGATGGCATCCCATTCGAACTGCCTTTCAATCTGGCCGGAACAGCACGTCTGGGCGTGACGTTCGTGACATTGGACGAGCAAGCGGCTGCTGACAATAATGTTTCGGTCACAGACGGTGCGCTTATTACTGAGGTCGCTGCGGATTCGCCTGCCGCCGATGCTGGTTTGCAGGTCAATGATGTGGTGACGGCTGTCAACGGCGAGAAAGTGGACGCTGAACACACACTGCGGGATCGTCTGGTGGCCTATGAACCCGGCGATGTGATTACACTGGATGTCCTGCGTGGCAGCGAAACGTTGACAATTGAGGCCACGCTCGGCCAGCCTGAAATGGGCCGCGACATGATGCCCTTCAATCTGGAACAGTTGATGCCCTTCTTCGGCCCGGATGGACAGTTCCACTTTGAACTGCCCCCTGGTTCTGCCCCTGCTGTACCGAATATTTAAGATTATTTGACCGTAGGGGCGAATGGCTGTGTGCCTCTACGAGGGGCGGTTGGACAAATTCATAGTTGATGAGATGCCCGGTGATGCGCTTGCAGCCGGGCAAATTTATTCATTTCGCGCAACGTGAGCCTAAGCTGTGTGTTTACCTATTGGCGTGAAATGCTGATTTTGATGGTTTGAGTTTTGGTGTGAAATAACCTCAACGGTTTAGGTCGAGAGTTTGGTTGTACAGAAGAAAATCTGCGACTATACTCAAATTAAATTTCGACCATCCGATTGAAAAGTGGCGATCAAATATGGACTTACCTTATCACCTTAAAACCCTCCCTCCTGACGCGCTGGACGTGATCCGTTATTTCGGCTCGATTAACAATGCCACCGCCAGTGTGGACGATATTTGCGATAACGTCGGCCTGACCGAGCGCGGATTTGGCAAAGTGATCCGCCGTCTCGTCACCAAAGGCTACGTTGTTATGGACGGCAATCAGATTTATCGCCTGACTGAGCAGGGGAAAGATGCCGTCGAAGAACTGACTGCCTATGATAAAACTGCGCCCGCCAGACCACAGAGCAATGCTAATCGTGGTGAGCAAACGCAGCGGCGCATGGTGCTGATCGTGCCGCGCAGATTTGTTGCCGAGGAACGCACACAGGTATTCTTGGGCTTTACGGCAGATTCACGAGCGAGTCAGACGGCGGAACTGGTCACGCGGTTGTCTGTTGTTCATGGCGAACCTACTGCGCCCCAGGAAGCCTCCTTCCAGTTGGATAGCGAGGCGATGCACGAGTCGTTTTGGGTCACGCCGGGTCGTTATACGCGCACGCGCATTCGCGTGCAGGTTTATCAATTGGGGCCAAACCCCGATGATATTTCAGTTTCGGGTGGAATGTATGTCGATGTGGCTGTGACTGCCGATGCTGACGAGAGCGACCTCCAGTTGGTCGCCTATGGCGCAGACATCACGGTAGAACATCAGGAATAAGGATAAGCATGTCTGAGCGATTGGTGATCAAATACCCACGCAGAATCGTGATTCGTTTTTTGATGCGCGTCATCGGGCGCTTTTTGATGTTAGTTTTAACGCGAACGACGATTCGAGGCCGCGAAAATCTGCCCAAAGGTGGGCCGTTAATTCTGGTGGGGAATCACATCGCGATTGTCGAAGTGATGATGATGGCGCTTTACGTCCCCTGGTCGATTGAATTGATCGGCACGGGCGATATTCCCATTGACCCCCGTTTCGCGTGGATCGCCAAAATGTGGGGCTTCATCCCGGTGAAGCGCGGCAGTGTTGACCGCGATGAACTGCGCATTCCGATTGATGTTCTGAAGCAAAATGGAATCGTCGGCATTTTCCCCGAAGGTGGTATCTGGGAAACATCGCTCAAGAAGGCGCGTACAGGCGTGGCGTGGTTGAGTTACCAGACGAACACGCCGATTGTCCCGATGGGTTTTGGCGGGATGAAAGGTGCGCTGCAAGCGGCCTTCCAATTTAAGCGCCCGCATCTGGTGATGAATATTGGTCATATGATCCCGCCCGTAGATGTAAAAATCGAAGGATTGTCACGCAAGGAAGCGCTGGAACAAGGCGCGAACATGGTTATGGCGCATGTTGCCGACCTGATTCCTGAAGAAGAAAAACGTACCTGGCGGCAGATTCAGGATGAGCGCTTTGACTTTAAAGTGACGCTGAGCTACACCAACGACAGCGGCATTGTTGAAGAGATCGAAAAGCCGATGACCTATCCACAGGCCGCAGGTAAATTTTTCCATCGTCCAGTGCTGCTGGATGTGATGTCGCGCAATATGAAGCTGCCCGTGCGGGCGCTGCAACGGCTGAGTAAAGAGCATGATCCGAAAGAACTGGCGGATGCGCTGGATACCGCCGTCGGGTTTCTGGACGACCATCCGCAATTTTTGAATTATCGCTTTGGTTACGATGAGGCCGCTGCCATGTATAATGGTGTGGTCGAACTGCGCGACATCGCACGTGAGGCCGCTAAACAGCAGTATCAGATCACGCTGATTCCGATGCGCCGTTATCGTAAGCCAAATAGCACTGATGAAGTTCTGGAAACTGTGCCGGGTGAGATGCACGAAATGTGACGTTTTGTATCGCTCTGGCGCGACAACGTAGCCATGCCAACACCATTCACGCACCTGCAAACTGCGCAACAACTGCTCAAAGATGAACAAATTGCGCCATCCATCCGTGCGCTGCTCAACACTGAACGCAGCGCGTTTTTGCTTGGTAACGTCGCTGCCGACGCGCGTGTTGATTCGGGCATGATGCGTGCTGATACGCATTTCTATCAATACGACAAGCCAATGGTCGATCACCCCTGGCGCGTCATGATGGATCGCTTTCCGACACTTAAAGAAGCAAAAAGCGAGGCGCAGCAGGCTTTTTTGGCTGGGTACGTCGCGCATCTTTCGATGGATGAAATCTGGTCGCTGGATATGCTGGGGCCACATTTTGTTGACCGCCAATGGGGAACACGCGACCTGCGCTTTCTGATGCTGCACGTGATCCTCATTTATATGGATGAGCGCGATTACGCCGCGTTGGAGAATTGGCACAAGGCCAACCTGTGCGCTGCGCAGCCGGAGTCCTGGCTGCCGTTTATGAGCGATCCGGTGCTTATTGGCTGGCGCGATCTGATCGGGGCGCAGCTTCCCCCAGATGGGAAAAGCTTGACATTGGAAATTTTCGGGCCGCGTATTGGCAAAACGCCCAACGAATTTCGTGCGATTCTCGATTCGCTGGAACAGATGCAGCTCAAGTTGTGGGATAACATCGCGCCGGAAATACTCGCACAGGTTGAAACACGGATGTACGAGTTCGCGCGTGAGCAGATGCTGGCTTATTGGGATGAATTTGCCGCGCTGATTTCCAACTCCACCTGAAGCGGCAGATGATCCGAGCCGACGGGCTGGGGCTGGTGCGCCTTAAGTGTGCGAAAACCCTCGCTGTGCCACAAATAATCAATGCGAATCAACGGCGGCAGAAATGCGGGCAATCCCCTCACAGCGCTCACAGGCCAACTCGCCCCAAAACCAACCCCTGCCTCACGAAATGAATCGTGCATTTGCGCTGCGATGCGGTTATAAGTTGCCGATTGGTCACTGGTGTTGAAGTCGCCGCCGACCAGATAGGGATATGGCTCTTTTTTCAGATGATCGAGCAGATTTGTGATTTGCTGGTTGCGGGAACGGTCATCAAATCCCAGAGCGACACGCCAGTATAAGCTGTCTACAGGTGGTGGCAGGCGCGGCTCAGATACAGGCCACGCAAGATGAACGTTATAGACGGCGATGCGCTGACCATTGACATCAATGACACTGCGCTGCGGCTCTGGCAAGACCTGTAAATCAACATAGTCGTTTTCGATAATTGGATAGCGCGAGAGGGTGATAATGCCGCCCCAGCGTGTCGAATCTGGCTGGCTGAACTGATAAGGATACAGGTCGATCAGGTTGGGCAGGCTGTCTGTCGCATAGGCCGGAGAGATTTCTTGCAGCAGGACAATATCGGCGTTCACCCCGCGTACCCAGGTTTCGATACGGCTGAGGTCGTTGTTATTACCCCATACATTGAGAGTCAGTACGCGGATCACGCTGCCCGTTGGGGTTAGCAGATTCTTGGGCAGAAAATATGGCCCGAACCACAAGCCGCCGATGAGCATGAACGGGAGCATTCGTAAAATTGGCTGTCGGGTGCGTATCAGCAGCGCCAGCGGTACGAAAAGTAGCAGCGGCAAGAACAGCAGATGCGCGAAGGTATTGAGCAGAGACAGCCACCAGAAGCGATCTCCGAAAAGCACCCGTAGAAGCAGATAGATGACCAGCAGCAATACATATATGCTGGCACTAAGGACAACTGCGATTTTGGGGGAAAACGGTAATTTATTCGTCGCTCGATCTCCTGCTAATTTACGACTGCTTATTTACAGCAGTTTTATCTCCGCTAATTTTCCAGAAGTATAGGAGAGTCGCCTTACAGACGACTATCTTCAATCGACTTCAAATAGCCGCAGCAGCTTGAGAGCGACTTGCAAATTGGTGCGTGTTACAGGGTCGGAAAGATCGCATTCGCAGATTTCGCTGATACGCTGAAGGCGATAATTGAGCGTACTGCGATGAATGTGGAGCGCTTCGGCTGTGCCGACTCCGTTGCCGCCCTGGTCGAGATAGGCTTCGAGCGTGTTGAAAAGATCGGCTTGCTGTTCATCGAGCAGTTTGCGCAGTTCTGGCACGTGTGGGTTGCTGGCGAGGCTCTCCGCCCCGGCATGATAGAGCGTGTGCAGGTAGCCGAGGTGATGAAAACTGACGATTCGCTCTTTCATCCCCATACGCTGGTGAATGTGCAGTGCCTCGCGACATTGGTGATAGGCGGGCGCGACACCATTTGCGCCCCGCTGTACAGCACTGATGCCGACTTGGGTGTTGGCGGTCTGTGCGATAATGCGTTCCGCAAGCTTGTCTAATTCCGAATCCGCTTGCGCCAAAATTACGACCTGTCCGGCGAATTGCCCGACCACAACGGGCCATTCCTGCGTCGTTGCCAGCCGATTCACGCGGCGATAAAGCTGAAGGAGTTTTTGCGATGTACGATCCCCGTTTTCCAGCATCATCAGCACGAACGGAGCGTTCAGATCGAAGCCAAATCGTAGCGCTTGGTCGGTCAGAACGGCTTCACGTCCGGCAGCGCTGTCGATAAGCTGGGCCAGCAGACTGCCCCGTAACGAAGCCTCGGCGCTTTGCACGGCTTCCTGATGAAGCAGCATGAGCGCGGCAATCGTCGCCCCGCTTTCAATCGCCATGTGGTCGAGATCAGAAAGTGGGCGATCATGGGCGATGATCCACACATAGCCATAAATATCGCCATGCACGACAATCGGCGCGAGGATGCGTTCCATTTCCAGACCGACATCAGGCATCTGGGGGATCGAAACCGGACGGAGCGTACCACGAATCTGGCCGAGAACATCACGCTCTTCTAATGCCTGAACCAATCGAGGATCGGTGCGGCCTTCGCTGAGGGTGTAGCGCCGCGCTTCGTCAACCGGGGCAACATTGGCACTGGCGAGTGCTTCAAATCGCTCATTTTCGATGCTCACCGATTGGCCGATCAACCCCGCCAGCGTGTTCGCCAGCGCTTTCAGGTCGCCGCCATCGAGTACCAATTGCGTCAGTACGCGGTTGATGGTCAGGGCGCGTGTCACCAGCGCCATATTTTCCTGCGCGATGCGCTCGTTGGTCACTTTTGCGACATCGACAAAGCGTGCCTCAAACGGAATCTCGATCAATGGAAAATTGTTGTGATCGGCTACTTCGCGTAGATGCTGTGGTGCGTGGTCGATATAGCGTCCAATCGCCAACGCTAGCGCGACAACGCCTTTATCGGCTAACGCTTGAATATAATCGCGCTGTTCCTGGGGCGCGGAGGGCATGTTGATCGCTGTCGTCAGAATCAACTCGCCGCCATTGACCCAACGGGCAGCGTCCGGCACACCAATGACGTGTACCCAGGCAATGGCTTTATCAACGCCGCCCTTCCCTGCGACGACCTGCGCCCCGGCAAAAGGTTCGAGTTTGAGGGCTTCCGCAACTGTGAGCATAACACCTGCATAATTTATCGGTGCAAATGACTGTATTGTATCATGTCGGTTTATGGGTGTTGAAGCGGCTGGTTGGATGGCGTGTCGGCTGTCGAAATTCGGGTACTTTTCGTTGCAGTCCAGAGCGCCACCCCGGCGAAAATCCACCAGAAAACATCGTTGGGGAACAGATAGCGTGGCAGTGCTGTCAATACAAGATGGATCAGTGTTGTGTAAGCAATAAAGCCGATCAAAGGTAGCGTGACACGCCATTGGCGGCGCGAGAGCCACATGCCAATCAATCCGGCGATGAAACCGAGATAGTGAAAAATATAGAGGCTCAATTTCGGCCAAAAAGCTTCCCCGCGTGTGATCTCGAATAATCCGCTGATACTTCGGTCATCGCGCAGCCAGCCGAGTGCGAGTTCTCGCAGGCTTTCGCCGCTAAAGAACAGTGTACCGTGTGGTTGAAGATAGGCTTCAGCCAGTTCGCTGACGCGGCGGCGCACATATCCGAGTGGGTGGCTGCTGATGATCTGCTGCGCACCTTCGGTATAGCGTTCCTGCTGGTCGGCGGGATCATCTGGCAGATTTTCGCCGAGCGATTGGTCAACCGCCGCCGGCCCCTGCCAACCTGCATCCGACGCGCCAATGTAGAGAAATGCCGCAAAACCCTCGCCCGCGATCACCCAGCGATCCCAACGCACGAGATTGTAAACCGTCCAGGTCGATACCGTCAGCCCGTAGACAATGAGCAGAATAAGCGCTTGCCGCAGCCCTTTGCGCAAGCCGTAAACCATGAGCAAATGCAGCGCCAAGCCAAGAGGAAAAAGCAGCAGAACTGCGCGTGTGAGCGTCGCCAGCCCCAAAATAACGCCGACAAAAATCAGCCGCCATGCCTCGCGATCTTTGAAATTTGGCTTGACATACAGCCACAGCCCACCCGTGACCAGAAAAATATAGAGCGTTTCCGTCGCGATTTGCGCCGATTCCATCACCAATGCGGGTGAGATAGCTAAAACGCCAGCGGTAATTAAACCCGCGCGTTCGTCGTTCGCGATGGTCGCTGCCAGTCGATAGGCAAAATAGCAGGTCGCGGCGCTCATGATGGCCTGGATGAGCCGGATCGCGATAATGGCGTTTTCGTGAGAAAAAAGCCGCTGGGCGAAGCCGATCATGAGCAAGTAAAGCGGCGGCGTGGGCAGATTTTCCAGCGCAATCGGATATTGACCTGTGCCATACCCTTCGAGATTTCCGCGCTCAAAGCCTGTCGCCAGCGCAAAACCGTTCGCCAGATACCAGGCGCTGTCCCCACCCATGTTGCCGTATGGCTCGGCATGATCCTGCGACAGTCCGTAGATCAAGCGCAGCGTCAATGCCAGTACCAGAATTGCGATGAGCCAATAGCGATGCCGGATCATCGGTTGCGGTATTCTGATCGCTGTCATGGTGTGACACTCGCCTCAAAATCGAAGCCAAACAGCTTCACATTGATACCCGGCACATCGGCGGCGTGAACGAAACGTGGATCGCTCTCTGTTCCCAGATATAGGGGATCGAGCGAGGGGCGATCCGGCGGCATCATCAGATAATCGACATGATAATGCTGAGCGGCTTCCAGCACTTTTTCACGGCTTTCCATCGGAACCATGACGGAGCGCATTCCAAAATAGCGCAGCATAAAGGGGTCTTGCGCCATCAGGATGATCTGCCCGTCCCCGTTGGTATCCGGCAGCGACTCGGCTGTTTCGACAGTTGCTCGGATGTAATCGAGATAGGTATCGGTGAAACGGGCATCGGCGCGAACGAGTTCGACGGCATTCGCACCCATAAAGCCCAGCGCGAGGATCATCGCACCCATCCGAATGCGCGAATCGGTGATGGCGCGTTCCAGCGCGTAAGCTGCCAGCGGGATGAGCAGCGGAATGAGCGCGAGGTCAAATTTTTTGAAGCTTCCACTCTGACTTTTGTAAGGTACGAAAACAGTGTAGAAGAAAAATGCGCCACCCATCAGAATCAATGTGGGTGCGAAAAGTAGCAACCGTTCTCGATCCCGCGTCAAAATGAGCAAAACCAGCCCACCCAGAACGGCGATAGGCAAAAAGATGTCGAGTGTGGTGTACAGCAGCTTGGCGGCGGCAGCGATTTCGAATAAACGTTTGCCAATAATCTGCGCGGGTGTTTGCTGCGCCAGCATCGTTTCCAGGCTGAACTCGCGCATATAGGAATAGTGATCGCGCTGGTCGGTGTAAAAGTACATATAGCTTGTTTCGGTTGCTGTAGCATGACCGAGAACCTGGATGTTACGAATGAGCCAGGGTGCAGCGACAAGCAGCGCAGCCAGCGGCATTAAAATCGCAAGATAGGCACGTTTAAGATTTCCCCAAAGGGCATGAACGATCAATGTGACAACCAACATTGGCAGAAGCAAAATTACGTCGTTGCGTGTGAGATAGGCCAGCCCCGCCAGCAGGCCACTGCCGATAAATGACCACGCACCGCCGTTTTTCAGGCCACCATTCAACAGCAAAATACTGCCGCACACAAACAGGCTGAACGGAATTGTCGTATCGGTTCGCACAGAATTGAGGACAAATTCGGGCAGGAAGCCTACCGCTGCCGCCGCGAATAGACTCGCATTTTCGCCGCATCCGAACTGGCGTGCCGCCCAATATCCGATCAGGCACAGCAGCGCCCCGATAATAATAAACGGGAGCAGCGCCGCAAAAACATTTTCGCCGAGCAGTTTCATGCCACCTGCCACCATCACGCCACTCAGGGGCAGCCAATGGTCATCGGGGTGAACGATGTCAGGGTGAATATCGTTATAGTGCCAGACGTAATCAATATTGAAGCCATGACCCTCCACCAACTGTACGCCCAGGTTGTAGTAGTGATTGGGATCACCAATGCCGGGATGATGGACGAACTGCGCGGCGATGATGCGAAAAATCAACGCACCGAGGCAAATGAGGATCAGCTTTTGATAGGGCTTCATGCAATCCTGACGATCTAGCGAATTTAACAGGTGCGCATTATAGCGGTAATCGACGGGTTCGGGTATTGGGGTTAACTTTTTTTCCAATTGCGGAAGAGAGCGAGGAGTTGGTCTTTGGCTTCTGGATCAATGGTTTCTTCGGAGAGCTTGCCAGTGATTTCAATCGTGTGGCGCATCTGGTTAACGTAGGTCGTACAGCCATGACAGCGAGACAGGTGATTTTCGAATCGCGCACGGTCTTCTTCGGGCATCACGCCTTCAAGATATTGTGTCACCAATTCGACAAGTTCCTGACAGGATAGAGGGTTGAGATTCATCGCGGCTTATTGTACCTGGCTGTTGAGATAGATTTCGAGCGCCTGCCTGACGCGGGAACGCGCCCGGTGCAGGAGAACTCGTTGATTTGTCTCGCTAATCATCAAAACATTACAAACTTCTTCCGAACTCCAACCTTCGATGTCACGCAGAGTCATGACCTCGCGCTGGTTGGGTGGCAGAGCATCCATCGCCCTGCGAATCATGTCGCGCGTTTCCTGGGAGAGCAGGCGTTCTTCCGGGATTTCATCCCAACGGCGCGGGAGTGAGACCCAGTGCCCGCTGTGTTGGTCTGTGGGGGAGAAACGATCCAGCGGCACAGAAGGTTCATCCGTTTCGAGGTCGTCATATTCTGTAAATTGGACATAGCGATCTTCGCGTTTGGTGAGCGTTTTGGCGCGGTTGACGAGGATGCTGAAAATCCAGGTTTTGAGCGAGGAACGGCCTTCGAAACGATCCAACCCGCGCAGTACAGCGATCCACGTTTCCTGGATGACTTCTTCGGCGATCCGACTGTCGAGTACGTAAATCGTCGCCAGGCGCAGCATGGCCGCGTAATGCTGCTCGACCATTTGTGCAAACGCCGATTCATCACCGCTGCGCAGCGCCAAAATCATTTGGCTGTCGTCAGCCGGATTAATTGCCCTTTGAGTCATCAAGTGCCTGCCGGAAGTACCTACCGAAAGTGCCAGGGATTGTAAAAGCCTTCACCATGATAGCGCAAAATGCTACCGAACGCCTATTTTCTGCGTATAGGATAACAGAACTGTAGTTTACCCAGGAGGAATTTGATATGGGATGTGGACGTGCGCTTTTGTGTATTATCTTTCCGCCGCTGGCTGTGCTGGATCGCGGCTGTGGAACGGTGGTGATCGTGCTGGCGCTGACGATAGCGGGCTGGATACCTGGCGCGATTGCGGCGCTGCTGATTAATTATCAGGCTCAAAATCGGTAATCCATCAGTCATGTAATTGAGAAGGGTAGGCTGAATGCCTATCCTTTATTTTTTCACCCCAAATGATGTTTCACCTCAATGATGTTTAATCGCTATCTCCATTTCACGTTTATTGCGAACGGCAAATTTTGTCGGCATACTTGGCGGCATGTCATTTTGGAGGTGAGTCATGACGACAATTGATGAATTGGAAACCCCCAGTGTTTTAATCGACCTGGAACGTATGGAGCGAAATATCGCTCGGATGCAGGAATATTGTAATCAACATGGGCTTGGTTTTCGCCCACATATGAAGACCCACAAAATCCCCGATATTGCACGGTTGCAAATCGAAGCGGGTGCGGTGGGGATTGCTTGCCAGAAGCTCACCGAAGCACAGGTGTTTATTGATGAGGGCTTCGACAATATCCAGATACCGTACAATATTGTCGGAGCGCAAAAGACAGCGCGGCTGGCGGATATGTCGATGTATAACCGCATCACGGTCAGCGCTGATCATCCCGCAGTGATTTCGGGGTTGGCGGATGCGGCGCGGGCAAACGGGATTACGATTCGCGTCATGGTCGATCTTGTCACCGAGATTAATCGTACTGGCGCACCCGTTGAAGAAATGGTGACGCTGGCACAGTTGATTGACGCTGACGAAAATCTGCATTTCGCCGGAATTCTGGTTTATCCCAGCAATCCGACTATTCGCCCACAGCTTCAGGAAGCGATTGCGGCTCTGAATCAGGCAGGTATCGGCGTGGATAGCGTCAGCGGTGGTGGTTTAGGCGCATCATTCCACGCGCATGAAGTCCCAGAATTGACTGAAATCCGCGTTGGGACATATGTTTTTAACGATTGGGGCAGCGTGGTCAAAGGCTGGGCATCGCTGGATGACTGCGCGATGAGCGTTTTGGCGACAGTGGTCAGCCGCCCGACTTCGGATCGCGTGATCCTCGATTCTGGCAACAAAACCCTCGCTGCGGATCGAATCAATGATGGGCATGGCTATATTGTCGAATATCCCGAAGCGCATATCTACCAGTTGAATGAGGAACATGGCCTCGTCGATATGAGTAAGTGTGATGATCGTCCGATTATCGGCGAACGGGTGCATGTGATCCCGGTGCATACCTGTGTCGTGACCAATCTGCACAACCAGATTTACGGCGTGCGCGGCGATGAAGTTGAGGTGATCTGGCCTGTAGCGGCACGTGGGTTGGTGTGGTAAGAAGTTAGCAGTAATGTTCAGGAAATTCATTCAACCTCACCCCCCAACCCCCTCTCCAATGCGTTGGAGAGGGGGAGGCAAAACAGGTTTTCTGTGGCAGATGTGGATGTGAAATGAATATTCAAACAGGTTCTGAACGATCAGGGGTCATAGACTACAAAGAAATAAATTCTCTGTGTCCTCTGTGCCTCAGTGGTTCAAATATTTCTACTTGCTATCCCTTGACTGAGCGTCCATCGCGGCGACGGCAGCCATCGCGACAATATCCTCTACTTCGTCAACCGCTTGTAGGACGTGAACAGGCGCACCGATACCCAGCAAAATTGGGCCGATGGTTGTCGCATCTGTCAATCGCGCCAGCAGCTTATAGGCGATGTTGGCTGAGTTCAAATCCGGGAAAACCATCACATTGGCATCTTTGACGCGGCTGAACGGATAGCGTTGTTCGACGATTTCCGGGACGACAGCGGTATCGGCCTGCATTTCGCCATCGACTGGAATATCGGGGCGTTTTTGGCGCACGAGTTCGACAGCCTTGCTCACTTTTTCCGATTGCGGATGCGGCGCGCTGCCAAAATTCGAGAATGACAGCATCGCGACCTGCGGCTCTATATCCAGCGTTCGGGCAAAATCCGCCGCCAGTATCGCGATTTCAGAGAGCGTGTCAGCATCCGGGTCGATATTGACTGTCGCATCCGTGAAGAAATACACCCGGTTTTTTACCAGGACGAGATAAACGCCGCTGGCTTTCCGTGAGCCAGGGCGCGTATGGAAAATTTGCAGCGCCGGACGGATGACTTCGGGATATTCATAATTAAGGCCGTTGAGGTAAGCATCGGCATCGCCCTGATGCACCATCATCAGCCCAAAAATCGTCGGGCGGGTGAGCAGCGAACGCAGCCGCGCGCGCGTAATGCCCTTCCGCTGGCGCAGTTGGTAGAGCGCATCCTCATAGCGAGAGTGATCATCGACATACGGCTCGATAATCTCAGGTTTGAAATTCAACCCCAATTCTTTAATCGTCTGGCCGATAAGCTCTCTGCGTCCCAGCAAAATCGGTGTAGCGATGCCTTCGTCCTGTACCTGCGCCGCTGCACGGATAATTTTACTTTCTTCGCCTTCAGGGAAAACGACACGCTTTTTCGCGCCCATACGCGCCTTGCTGATGATATTGCTGCGTACCTGCTGGCCGATGCCCTGACGCTGGATAAGCTGTATGCGATATTCATCCAGGTCGATCTGGCGGCGGGCAACACCACTTTGAATGGCAGCCTCGGCGACGGCGGGCGATACCCACAGCATGACACGTGGGTCGAGTGGTTTGGGAATCAGATAATCACGCCCGAATTTGATGGATGTTTGCCCATAGGCGGAAAGCACACTGTCGGGTACATCCTCATGTGCTAACGCCGCCAGCGCTTTTGACGCGGCCATTTTCATTTCTTCGTTGATGGTTGAGGCATAGACATCCAGTGCGCCCCGGAAAATGAACGGGAAGCCCAGAACATTGTTGATCTGATTCGGATAGTCACTGCGCCCTGTACCGACAATTGCATCCGGGCGGGCGGCAAGTACATCCTCCGGCATAATTTCTGGCACCGGGTTCGCCAGCGCGAAAATAAACGGATTAGGAGCCATCGACTTCACCATATCCTGGGTCACGATATTGGGTGCAGACAGTCCTATAAAGGCGTTTGCGCCCACCATCGCATCAGCCAGAGTACGGGCATCGGTGTAGTTGGCGAATCTGACTTTATATTCGTTCATCTCCTCTTCACGACCCGCATAGATCACACCCCAGGGATCAACCATGAGGATATGCTCACGCTTAACGCCCAATTTGACGTAGAACTCGCCGGACGCAATGGCGGCAGCTCCCGCGCCAGTGATGACGATTTTCAGCTCATCCAGCTTTTTATCCATAATCTCGCAGGCATTAATGAGTGCCGCGCCGGAGATAATCGCTGTGCCATGCTGGTCATCGTGAAAAACGGGAATATCCAGTTCGGCTCTCAGGCGGGTTTCGATCTCAAAACATTCCGGGGATTTAATGTCTTCCAGGTTGATGCCGCCAAATGTGGGGGCAATCGCTCGGCAGGCGGCGATCACTTCATCGACGGTTTTTGCATTCAGCTCAATGTCAAAAACATCCACATCGGCAAAACGTTTGAACAGTACGCCTTTGCCTTCCATCACCGCTTTGGAGGGAAGTGGCCCCAGATTACCCAACCCCAGAATCGCAGTGCCATTTGTAACCACAGCGACCAGATTGGCTTTGGCGGTTAATTCATAAGCGGTTAACGGATCGCGGGCGATTTCCAGCACAGCCTCGGCTACACCCGGTGTGTAGGCCAGCGAGAGATCGCGCTGTGTCGAGAGTGGCTTGGTCGCCCTAACCTCAATTTTTCCGGCGCGTCCTTTGCGATGATAATCCAGTACATCTTGTTTGGTAATCGCCATAAAATTAACGCTCCTATTTGGGGGGATATGTCTATCCCAAAATTACAAATTTTACTTCTATTAACTTCGTAAAGAAAACCGAATTTTGTCTGAATTTTGACTTCCAATAGCCCGTAGGTACTGGCGCTTTGATAAAAATTGTCTTAGGATAACCGTAGCCTTAATTGTGCATCAATTGATTAACCTAACGCGAGGTGTTTCAAAATGACGTACTTCTCTTATACAGACCATATTGCTCTGAGTTACGGTAAAGAACAAGATCCAAGCGCTGGAGACCAGACTGTCTCCAAATTTTACAATTTACACAAAGCGCTCTACGAACGCATCCGCAGCGGCCACCTGGACTTACACCCACACTGGCAAAAGTCGAATGTGATCTCTGATATGTCGGCTACCAGCCCAATGTCCACTGGCACACTGAGCCTGCCCTATTTTCGCTCACTTGAGCAGGCGCAGATGGTCGAAAAACTAATGGGCATTGAAGTGTCGCCCACTCAGAATAGTGTCTATCCCTATCGCCACCCCGTTATTGAACTCCGGCTTGCGCCAGATCATTTCGCGATTGAACTCGTTCTCTCGCCCTATGCCCTGTGGGATCAGCAAAATCTGATCGGGAAGCTCGATCTGGAACGTCACCGCATGACTCTGCGCTCCCTGCTGCGCAACATGGATACCGACTACGCTTTCGGCTTCTGGGAAGGTACGCATTTTAATGATATGCACCTCACCACCTGGCAGTTGACACATGGTAAAGTTATGGACGAGTGGATGCAGACTTTTGCCGATGGGCAGGACTGGCTGCGCTTTGGTGTCTGGTATGAACCAGAACACTCCGCCCTGGACGACGATACGATTGTAGCCGAAGCTTTTGCCCGTGTGAACGAACTTTACACCCTCTACGATTTTATGTTGTGGACGAGTAATAATAATTTCCACAGTTTTTATGAGAAACGCCAACGGTACATGCGCCGCGTATACGCCTAGCCAGTTTTATCGGCATGGCGCATCATCACTAAATCGTTATCATTTTTCCTAATCTCTGCACGAATTTCACAAAATCTCAATCGTCGCCTGGTACAATCGGACTAGGCGACTATTCGCATTTGTTAAGATGCTGTATAGAATAGAGCTATAGTCATTTTGCGAACATAACCAGGGATTCTTGAAAGATGTCTAGCAGCTCTAATCAACCCAACCGCGAGGAACTGCTTCAGATGGCGATTCGCTCGGCCAAAGCGGGAAACAAAGAAGGCGCGCGCGTCATGTTTCGCCAGGTCTTGAGCGAAGATAAACGTAACGAACGAGCGATGATCTGGATGGCACAGATCGCCACCACCAAAGCCGAGCGTAAACAATGGCTTGAGCGCGTTATCAGCATTAACCCTGATAACGATCAGGCCAGACAAGCATTGAAAAAAATAGCCTATAAGCGCAGCTCCAGAGAGAATCGGACACTGCTGATTTTCGGTGTCGTTGCGGGTGTACTGCTGGTGCTGCTGCTTGTCGTGGTGGTTGCCATCGTTATCAACGGCAGCTGAGAGCCTGTGATGGCAAAACATACTGCCTTTGTTTGATTCTGCGCTCAAGGCCAAATTGATATACAATTAAAACGACATTTATCCGATTAACCGGGAGAATGTTCTTGGCTCAAGATAGCGTGCAAGAAAAATTAAAGTTGGGTATCGAAGCAGCGCGGCGTGGTGACAAAGCCGCTGCGCAGATTTTGCTGCGTCAGGTCGTCGCCATTGATGAAGACAATGAACTGGCGTGGATGTGGCTCGCTTCAGCTGTCGAAAGTGTGACAGAACGACGCACATGCCTGGAACGGGCGCTGCAAATTAACCCGAATAACACCCGTGCGAGGGAAGCACTCAGCCGCCTGGAACCCGCGCAAACGACTCGTCGCGCCCCGGAGCCGCAGCGCCGGGCTGCCGATCAACCCCTTCGTACCGCGCGTGTGGCCGAACCTGAACCCGAACCGGCTGGCAACGGCCCCGGAATTGTGACGATTGTGATCGGCGCAATCGTGGTGTTGGCGGTGATCGGCGGAATAATTTTCGCGCTTGTCTATTTACAGCAGGCCAATCCGCTGGTTGCCCCGACAGAAGTCAATGTTGAGGCACTTTTCAACCCAACCGAGACTCCGTCGCCAGACCCAGCGCGTTTTACAGCAACACCTTTCCTGGGGGTGATCGTCACACGTGCGCCAGAAGATAATCTTTTGCCGCCGACCTTTACACCGACCTTTACGCCCAGCCCGACCATTACATCCACGCCGACGGCAACGGCCTTCCCCGTAGCCAATTTTGTGATGATCTATACCAGCCTCACAACAGGCGAATCTGCGCCTCGGCTCTATCGTGCTGCCGGTGATGGCAGCGGCGAAGAATCACTTGGCGAAAATATACGTGATGTGGCATATGACCCATCCGGTGAGCGCATTGCCTTTGTACGCGATGTGACTATTGCCGAAGGGGACGATGCCGGAACCACAGCCACTGAATTATTTGTCGCGCCGATTAACGATCTGGGTGCAGCGCGACAGATCACAACGCTGGGGGGCATCGTTTCCAGCCCCAACTGGGCAGCAGACGGAATCCGAATTACCTTTGTCAGTGATTATGACGGTGATACGGAAATCTGGACGATTACTGAAGACGGCAACAACATCACGCAGATTACCAACAATGAAAGCATTGATAAAGACCCGGCGTGGTCGCCAGATGACAGCCTGATCGCTTACGCATCTGACCTGGAAAGCCCTGGTTTGACGAAGATTTTCACGATGAACTCTGCTGGTGAGAATAACACACGCCTGACGACGAACGGTGGCAATAGTTTTGCGCCTCGCTGGTCGCTGGATGGTCGTCGTATCACCTTCGTAAACGATGCCAACGGTGATGGTGACATTTATATCATGGATGCCGATGGGCAGGCATCGCTGCTGCTCACGCCTGATGATGATGCCGCTGAAGACGACAGTCCGGTTTTTACACCTGATGCGAACTGGATTTATTTTGTTTCGAATCGCGGCGGCGGTGCATTTCAAATTTATCGAGTAGATTTGCGGGGCAACCTGCCGGAGCGGATCACGCAGAACGAACGTGATGAGCAATCCATTGATTTCCGGCCAGAACTGTTTTTGCGCCTGCGTCAAAGCTGACCCAAAGGATGACAATGTGAGTGAAGAAAAAGACGTTCAACAGCTTCTACGTGAAGGCATTGAGGCCGCGCGCGCAGGCGATAAAGCGACTGCCCGCGAAAATTTTGAGAAAGTTGTTGAACTAGACGAGAATAACGAACGTGGCTGGTACTGGCTGGCATCGGTGGTCGAAACCGATGAAGAAAAGCGCGTTTGTCTGGCGAATGTTCTCGTTATTAACCCTAATAACGAAAAAGCCCGCGCGATGATGGACAAGCTGGAAACCAAGAAGCGCCAGACCGCCGGTGATGAAGAAGTCATGCCCGGTGTTTCGCGTCGCCAATTGACACTCATCGGTGGCGGTGGCGCAATTGCTGTTATTTTGATTGTTGGTATATTTTTGGCGATCACCGTCTCGAATAACAACCGCGCGGCAGCCGAAGCAGCCCAAGCGACCAAGCTGGTGCAGGCGCAAACGTCAACCGTTGAGGCGCTTGCTGTCATAAGCGCAAATGAGACGGCCACCCAAATGGCCGTTGCGCCCCCCACCGCGACTGAGCGTGTCATCCCGACGCTTGCGCCGACCTGGACACCCACATCAACTGAAACCCCGCTGCCAGGTCTTGAATCGCTGCCATTCCCGCCGGGTACTGTACCCGGCAGTTTAGCCGTGTGGGGTGGGCGTGATCGACTCAGCAACGGTGCGCTACGACCATTAATCTTCCCGGTAGGCGGTGGCGGTGTATCGACCCCTATCACCGAAAACCTGGGGCGTGATGTTCGCTTTGCAGGCAGTGACCAGCGTGTGATTTACAGCCGTTATTTCACGGCGACATTCGATTTTGGTATCGTAGCGATCAATGTCAATGGTACGCAGGAACAGCCGATTCTGCCTTCTCAACCGCCCATTTTCAAATTGGAACAGCCGGATCGCTGTATGACCGCGAACCGTGTCGTGTTCATTGCTGTTCCGCGCGAAGGCCCCAGCGCTGATACCGTGAATTTTGATGATACGCCACCGACCAAACTCTATGTCACCGATCTTGATACGAATAACACGATTCTGCTCACGACTGACGCGGCAGCCTATACCAATCCCGCCTTTTCGCCGGATTGTACGCGGGTTGCGGTTGTGCGAAATGATGAAAATAGCGCTCAGGCTGGCCCTGATATTGTCGTGATTGATGTCGCTAACGGCACATTAACGCCCGTTACGACGGACCTATCTGGTTTTGCCGAGTCGACTCCGCGTTGGGCAGCGGATGGTACGCAGATTATTTTCGCGGCTGCACCAGCCAACGCACCTAACAATAACGACATCATTGTCGTGAATGCTGATGGCAGTGGGACACCACAACTTCTCGTCCGCAGCGAGTTCGACGATAGAAACCCGGTAGCCAGCCCGGATGGACAATATCTGGCCTTTTCCAGTAAACGGGGTGAGTTCTATAATATCTATGTCACCAGTCTGGGAGACGGCACGTTGTGGCAGTTAACCAGCAGCGGCGGTGATTTCTTTGCCGGGGATTGGTGGCAATAGTCAAGATCAGTAGGGCGAGGCATATGACTGCACAAATCTACCAATCGGACAGTAACCCGGATTTTGGGCGCTTGATGAGCGATGGCCGTAATGCTTATAACAAGGGTGATCGCAAACTGGCGCATGATCTGTGGCGGCAGGCTGCCATGCTTGATCCTTACAATGAGCATGTCTGGCTGGCGTTGCTGGATGTGCTGGATAAAAAAGAAGATCGACAGGTGTGTTTGCAAAATATCCTGTCGATCAATCCCATGAATATTCAGGCGCGGCGTATGTTGCGATCTTACGATACCGCAGAACAGCGTGAGACACATAAACGCGAAAAGACGAAGCAGCGTGCCAAAGCGGTGAAACGTCAGCGCTGGGTGCTGGTGCGCCGTGCGATCCTGATGGGCATTTTGTTGGGCGTTACGGGTATCATTTTTGCCATTGTCCTGAGCATTCTGCTTTACGGTTAATAATTATAAAGTATCCTGCTCTACGGTTAACAGCGCGAAGCACTCGCTTTACGGCTGATAGATCGTGTCCTGACCGACAGCAGCCTGAAGCTCGGATGACAGGTGCCTCAAATTATGCGAAACCGTTTCGACCATGCGTGTGCTGGTGAGGTTTTGCTGCGTGATACGTTCGATGCGCTCCATGCTGATCGCGATCTGTTCCAAATCTTCCATTTGCTGGCGGATCACTTCGTAAATTGATTTGACCGATTGGTAGGACTCACCCACATTACTTGCGAGATGCTGCATCACCTGGTCAGCTTCCTGAGTCATGGTGACACCTGCATCAACGCCCTTTGTTCCAACCTGCGTCGCCTCAACCGTTTCTTTCATCGCATGTTGAATTTCGCTCAAAATCGCGCGGACTTGTTTGGCTGCTGAGGTGGACTGCTGCGAGAGTGAGCGCACTTCGTCGGCGACGACAGCAAATCCACGCCCATGTGCTCCTGCCCGCGCCGCTTCAATCGAGGCATTCAGCGCTAACAGATTGGACTGCGTGGCGATTTCGCTCACCGAGGTGATAATTTCATCAATGCGCCGTGTCAGTTGGCTCAATTGAATGATGGTGTGGGCGATAGCCGCGACCTGGGTGCGAATTTCGCTCATCCCCGCAATCGCTTGCTGGATCGCCCGCTGGCCTTTATCCGAAAATTCGGCAGTATGTCCGGCCATGAGCGTCACCGAGCGTGCCTGCTCACGAATTTGCTCCGAAAGACTCAAAAAATTATCGAGCAAATCATTCGTCTGACCGATTGCTTCAGCCTGTTCTGCCGCGCCACTCGATTGTTGGATCGTGACCTCGTTAATGGCTTGTGTCGCCCGTGCAAGGCCGTCCGCTGTCACACGAATGTGCATCGTCAGTTGGTCGGTATCTGCTTCGCTTAATGGATCAGACACCACTTCTGAGCGAGAGGGCGTCACCAGTAGAAAAATGACAGCAGGCTGCCCCAGAATCAGGATACCAAGACCGAGCGTGATATGTTCCAGTGTGAGCGCGGGGTATAAAACACCCCAGCGGAGAATTGAAACGGCGGCAACAGCGACGACATGACCCAGCGAGAGCAGCAGCGCCCGTTCCGTCGAAAGTTGCGCCGCCTGTGCCACCAGCACCAGCGCTAATCCTATGAGCGCCATCCACCAGGCATCATAAATGGTAAAAAAGAGCAGGCCAAATCCGGTTACAGCCGACAGCAATACCTGAATCGTGCCGTCCCACGCCGAAGAACGATCTCGCAGCGCCAGGCCAATCGCGCACAGGCCAAGAACAAGATAGGCTGCCGCTAACAGCCATTTGAGCGGTTGCGGCGATTCGGCGGCGGCGATGAGAAACAGGATTCCCGCGCCAAGCCCGACGATACCTGAGCGAAATGTGTAGGGATAGCGCGCGAGTGTTTGTGCGGTGGATGCCCGAAGATTTTCAATCATTGTTGTTGCCTATCAGGTTTTTCTGGAAAAACGCGGTCAATTTTTGCTCATATTCTTCCGTATAATCGAACATCGCTCCGACGTGAGCGCTCCCCGGTGCGATCCAGGATTCTGCCTGGGGAATCGCGTCCATGAGTGTGTAGGCATGGTGAACGGGCAGCAAGGCATCGGCATCCCCATGCGCGATAAAAATCGGGCGTCCGTTCAGATTGGCTACTTCGTTAAGTGGGCTGGGAGCGCTGATGTCATCGCCACTGATGAAGCGTCCGACCACAGGGGCGGCGGGTGCGAAAAATGCCGGGAAGCCGTTGGCTGAGAGGAAATCGCTGATTGCGACCTGAATATCTGCGTAACTGCTGTCTTCCCAGGTTGCGGCGATTCGAGGTTCTTCGCCTGTGGCAATCATCACACTGGCCGCACCCAACGATGTACCGAACAGGCCGATGTCTTCCGGCGCGAAGTCTTTTTCGCTGACCAGCCAATCCCACGCGCCCAGCACATCGCGATATTCTTCTGTGCCGCCTGCAAAACGTCCATCTTCGATCTGCGAATCGCCGTGATCGCGCAGATCGAACATCAGCACATTGAAACCCGCGCGATGCAGCATTCCCGCCGGGAGCAGGATGCTGGGTGCGCGTTTGCAGCCGTTCAAGCCGTGTACCAGAATGACCGCCGTCGTCGATTCTTCCGCCGGAACGAACCAGCCGCTTAAGGTCAAATTCTCGTCACGGCTGGAAAAAGTCACCTCTTCATAATCAACCATCTCGTAGGGAGTCATATCGAGAGTTCTACCCTGAGCGCTAAAATCATCCGGGGTATTGCTCTGAGGCGTGATCGCAGACTTTTCGCATTTGGGTGCTGCGAGAGAAAGTCGATTATAAATGAACGCGCCCGCCACTCCATAGCCGGTAGTGAGCAGCAGGGCTATAGCGACAAATATAATGATAAACAGGCGGTTGCGACGGCTCATAAAGACTCCAAACTACGTTGAACACATCCACATAGAGGATGTATATAAATTGAACACATCCATCATGGAGGATATACATAATTTGTATTATAGCCGTTTGTGTCGAAATGATAGATTAAGCTGAAATCATATTCATTGGCAGGTGGTCAGTCCGGTTCATAAAATTGACTTCGAGTGTGCCATCTGTGCGAAATTCGATGTGGGTAATGGCGGTATTGTAGTGATGATAAAAAACGTGACGACCCGGCAGTTGGTTAAACAGAGCTTTCAGGAGCGCGTCGAGAAATGTGCCATGTGAAACGATGCCGATTCGTTCATTGCTGTAATCCAGAGGTGTTCCGTTTGGCTCTGCCCATTTGCGAAGTTGATCCGCCACACGGATCGCGCGTCCCTGGGATACCGAATAGGTTTCGAAATCGCGATTCCACCAGCCTTTATCCGTGAGATCATCCGGCAAAATGTAATCTTCAAAGAGCGCTTTAACCTCGGCGCTGGTCAGCCCCGGATGCCCGATTGTCCTGCCTGTCAGCGGATCGTCAACATAAATGCCGCCCTGTTCGTGAATATCGACCCAGATTTGCGGCGCGATTCCGAGCGCTTTGCCAATTGGCTGCGCGGTTTGCAATGCGCGGTGCATGGCACTGCAATACAGGCGGGTGATGCCGTAGCCACGCCGTTCTTCGAGCTTGGCGGATTCCGTGTGATGGCTGGCGACAAATTCCGGGTGGACGGCGCTTGCCAGATAGTCGCCGACCAGCGCGGCCTGTTTGTGTCCGAGTTCGGTCAGCGGTGCGTCCGGCACTCGGTGAGTCATGTCCAGACCAAGCGCATTATTGGTTGATTGTCCGTGTCGGATGAGAAAGAGTTCCATGCGTGTGTATCTCGCTTTCAGATGTGGGTTGTGCAGCCTGAAAGTTTAGCAGAGAATTTTTAAGCCAACATTGGCAAATTTTTAGGGGTTTTGAACAGGAATCTGTTCGCCCTTGTACGCGAGGATGATTTTTTCGCGTGGAACGCCGCCATTGACCATCAGCGCTTCGACGAGAGGCTTGTCAGTTATATCCTCAATGATGACGACTTTATCTTCAACAATTTGTGCCATGACGATAACCCAGGCAGGACGATCTTCGGCATTTCCGGGGACAATGACGACAGCGTAGGTTTTATTGGCATCATCCAGAAGTGAATAGAGCATATCAGTATCACTTGTCCCGGCGTACAACTGAACTTCGCGCCGCACGATAGCTTCCAGAGTTATATCGGGTGCTGGCGGTTCCATTATCCTAACCATTGCTCAATCACCTCCTGCTCTATATCAACGACGATCAATTTAATCTTTGTTTCGTTTATAACCACCATTCCCATATCTCTAAAGATACCATGATATGCTGACGATGGTACAGCGAGGTAGAGTTCGTGACTGATGCCAAGTTGATTGAGCAAAGCGCGATAGACAAGGTATTGACCAATCGCTGTATAAAGCTCACCTCGCGGATCAATCTGAAAACACTTGATTTCGGCTACGATAATTTTGCTTGTATTGAGTTGTGCGCTCAAATCCGCATACAAAGGCCTTTTTCTGCCAGGAACACGAATAACATATGGGCCTGTAGAGACTGCCCATCCCGCTTTTTGGAGCGCGTTCACGACTTGTGGGTGGTAAATGTCTAAAGCAGGCATAGATTACGTTGTTTCGTAAGCATCACTCGTCAGCGGCCACATCGGGATGACTTCCATATCCCAATCGCTGCGCAGCCCAGCCTCGAAGCGATAATATCCGGCGGTGGCGATCATAGCGGCGTTATCGGTACACAGATTTAGCGGTGGGTAGCGCACCGGGAGTTCGGTTTCTTTACGCATGGCTTTGCGCAGCGCTTGGTTGGCACTCACGCCTCCCGCCAAGAGAATCTCGGTGACGTTATAGGCTTTGGTGGCGCGGGCGGTCTTTTCCACCAACGCCTCAACCAGTGCTTGCTGGAAGCTGGCGGCGACATCGCTGACGGAGATGCCGGAGCGAAGCTGTGCTTTCGTTTCGGTGCCACGTGCGCGTCGGGCATCCGCTGATGGCATCACGGTTGCCTCGCGCATCACGGCTGTTTTGAGGCCAGAAAAGCTGAAATCATAGCTTTGATCGCGTTTTGCACGGGGGAAATTGTAACTTGCGGGGCTGCCCTGTGCCGCCACACGCTCGATATTTGGCCCGCCAGGGAAGGGCAAGCCCAGAATACGGCCTATTTTGTCGAAAGCTTCACCCGCTGCGTCGTCCAGTGTCCCGCCCAGGCGCTCATATTTGCCGTGATCGGTCATCAACAGCAGTTCGGTGTGCCCGCCGGAGACGATCAAGACCAATACCGGAAAAACGATTTCACGGTGCTGCTCGGTCAGCCAGAGTGAGTAAACATGGCCTTCCAGATGATTGATGCCGAGCAGCGGCTTATTGGCTGCCAGCGCCAGCCCTTTGGCGTAATTAATGCCCACCAGCAGCGACCCGACCAATCCAGGCCCGCGCGTGACAGCAATCGCATCCAGTTTTTCGATTCCCATTCCGGCATCCAGCATGGCCTGATCGACCACCGCGCTGATCGCTTCGACATGAGCGCGGGAAGCAAGCTCCGGGAAAACGCCGCCATATTGTGCGTGAAGATCAATTTGTGAAGCGACGACATTTGAGGCGATGGTTTTGCCGTTGATGACGACAGAAGCCGCCGTCTCGTCGCATGAGGTTTCAATTCCGAGAATGTTGGTCATGATTCAAACTCCAATAACAATTGTCCACGTTCAACTACCTGACCTTTTGTGACCAGGAGGCGTTTTACCACACCATCACTTGGCGCGGCGACGCGAATTTCCATTTTCATGGCTTCCAGAATCACGAGGGTTTGCCCGCGTGTGACTGATTCGCCTGCTGCTACCAGCACACTCACGACCTGACCCGGCATTTGCGTGGTCAAATCGCCTGCGCCTGCGGCTGTTTTTCGGCGTGTACTGCGGGCATCGGGTACAGTCAGCGTAAAATTCTCGCCGTTCACAAAAACATAGCGTTCGCTGCCCTGCGCCGCGCTGTAGGCGATGATCTGCTGCCCGTTCATCTGAAGCAGCCATCCACCATCTGCAAGCGATTCCGTCCGGATGATATGTGTCTGTTCGCCAATCGTCACGGTGAATTGATCGTCAGAAAGCGGCGAAATATTGACGTTAAAAATTTCGCTATTGATCTGAAACTGCATTAGCGGGTGCAGTCCGCCAGATCAAGGATACAGCCGTGTGGCGTAATCGTCGAGTCCAGCCACATCAGCCGACGGGAAGACGATAAACATCGCTTTGACGCGCGTATCACTAACTGGCTCGACCCAATAACGCATCGCAAAATCAGTCTCGTAAAGCTTCAGATTGAATTTATGCAGGGTAACATCGCCATCGTAGCAAACGCCGACCTTACGGAAACTTTCGTAATTGGCGAAGGCGGCCTCAAACCAGGCGCTATCAAAATACGTGGCAACATCCTCTGGCTTAATGCCCTCGTCAAAATGGCGATAGACGACATAAGACAGCGCACCCAGGGTACGCGCCTCCCACTGTGCTGTCGTCATTCCCAGCGTTTCAGTTGCGCTGGCAAACCACAGGTCTGGTTCGAATACATCATCTCCGTAGGACAAAACCTTGTAAATCTCGCGCAGTGGCGGCTTCTCATCCTGTGCGCTGGTCAAAAGCGCCGCGCCAAAGATTACGATAAGTGCCAGAAGTAGCTTTTTAAACATCAACCCTGCTCCTTTTTATGACCCAATCGAAAGCTGTCTGCCCGCGACCAGGGGGTGTGACTGTCACGATTTGCGTTGGTAGGAGGTCTCAGACTTGCCCCCACATTATCATGCCTAATATTACGCGAATCGGTCAATGCTGCAATGATGAGTGCTATGTCGGGAACAGGGATTTCGGCGGGCAGGAGCGATTCGAGATTCGCATCCACAAAACCGGTATCGACTTCGCCAGCCAGAAAAGCCGGATTCGCCAGCAGTGCGCGTAAAAAAGAGATGTTGGTGGTTACGCCAAGAATCACGGTGTTTGCAAGTGCCTGCTGCATTCGGTTGATGGTTTCGGCGCGTGTGTGACCATAGACAATCAGTTTGGCGATCATCGGGTCGTAATGAATCGTGATCGCATCGCCGGATTGAATGCCGGAATCGACGCGGATTCCTGGCCCCGCTGGTGGGATAAAAGTCAGCACCTTGCCAATTGCTGGCAGGAAATGATTACGCGGGTCTTCAGCGTAGATACGGCATTCAATCGCATGTCCGCGCTGCGTTACCTCCGGTTGCGTGAATGGCAAGGGTTGCCCGTCGGCGATCAGGAATTGCCATTTCACGATGTCGAGTCCGGTCACAAACTCGGTGACAGGGTGTTCGACCTGTAAGCGTGTATTCATCTCTAAAAAGTAAAATTCGCCATCAGGCGTGACCAAAAATTCGACTGTTCCGGCGTTGACATAGCCGACAGCACGTGCCGCCTCGACAGCCGCCGCACCCATCCGCGTTCGCAGGTCGTCTGTGAGCAGTGGCGAGGGCGATTCCTCGATAATTTTCTGGTGTCGGCGTTGGGCGCTGCATTCACGCTCGAACAGGTGAAGCGTGTTTCCATGCGAATCCGCCAGAATTTGGATTTCGACATGCCGCGCCGATTCGATATATTTTTCGAGGAACACGCGCGGGTCGCCAAAAGCATTTTGCGCTTCGTGACGCGCGGAAGCCAGCGCTTCGGCTAGGGTATCCGGCTGATAAACCACGCGAATGCCCTTGCCGCCGCCGCCACCCGCTGCCTTGACCATGACCGGATAACCGATAGATTCCGCTGCCACCAAAAATTCGTCATCCGCAGCATAATCCGACTGAAAACCCGGCACGAGTGGAACTCCGGCCTGCTGCATCAAGGCGCGTGCCTCAGTTTTTACGCCCATCAGCCGGATCGAATCCGGACTCGGCCCGACCCACGTCAGACCTGCGTCGATGACCGCTTGCGCGAATTGCTCCGATTCCGAAAGGAAGCCGTAGCCCGGATGAACACAATCACAGCCGGATTTACGCGCGATGTCGATCAATTTTGTGATATTCAGATAGCTTTCGGTAGGCGAGGCCGCGCCGATGTTGTAGGCTTCGTCCGCAAGCTGCACATGATAAGCGTGTGAATCGGCCTCGGAATAAACTGCAACAGCGTGAATGCCAAGTTCACGGCAGGCACGGATAATGCGGACGGCGATTTCACCCCGATTGGCGATGAGGCATTTTTTTAAGTGATGAGTAGCGAGTAATGAGTGATGTGTGAAATTTGGGGTCATGGTTTCAGCTATATAAATCAAAAGCGGGACATATCATGATTATATGCCCCGCTGTCATATTTAACCTGAGCCAGGTGGCTTATGTGAGTTCGCGATTGCTCAGATATTCATCAAGCTGCGAACGCGCGATCTGATAGCGATAATTCACACGCGCGGCGGTCAGTTTGCCCGCTTCAATCAGATGAAACACGTCGTCTTCCGACACATTCAGATATTCTGCGGCTTCCTTTGTCGTGAGAATCGGCTTCGTGGTTTTCGGCGCAGGCGGTGGCTGTTCAACAGACGTGTGGGGTGCGGGAATCGTAACTGTTTTCCGGGCTTGTTGCGGCTGCTGTGACTGCAAATTGCCCAATATGCCGGGTAAAGGCGGCGCACCAGATGGATTCGTGATCATGCGATAGGCGACGAATAATGCCACGAATATGCCAGCGATCTCCAGCAGGAACAGGAGATTCACCAGATTCATGAGCGTCTCGACATTCCCGTCGAACAGTGTGCCGATGACCAGTCCCAGCAAAAATGACCCAAAAGCGGGGAGCATCAAAATGATGCCTGCGCTTTTGACGTGTTTACCCTCGGCATTAATGGAGCCGATTTTAATTTTTCCTCTGTAGTACAACACTGCACCGATAATCAGTAGAATTAGCGCCAGCATTAGGTATCCCTTTCAACGTTCTGTTTCTAACTTACCGGAGCAACATAAGAGTGACATGAAAACGAACACTCTAACCGCATAAAAACTCTCTTTTAGCCCAATTTCTAGGGGTCTTTCCGTTTTTGGTGATAGCGTGCTTCGCTCAGAACGTAATCTACCGTTGCCGCAATTGTCGGGTCGGGAAGCGTATTCGAACTCATCATAAAAATTTCGTGTGCCTGGATCGCCAGTGTGCCGTTTCCAATTCGACTGCCGACCTGAATCATGCCTACCTGTCCAGTGTTAATGGTGGCGAGATAGAGCGTGTGACCGTCGATTCGCGTCGTTTCATGTGGTGAAAGGATAATTCGCAAATCGTGGGAGCGATTGTCACACAAGTTTGCGGTGATGAGAATGCCCTTATCATGCCAGGGATGCGACTCGTCCACCAGCGCGACCTTCAAAAAATTAGCGTCGAGTTTGGTACGGCTTTCGGGTGTCAGAATGCCCGAAACGTTGACGGCATGATAACCCATCGCGTCCAGCACCAGCAGGGTTGAGCGTCCCGCGGTTTCGGCGCAGTGCCATACATCCGGCGCACATGAATCGCCCAGGTCGAGCAGGAGCGTTCGCCGTACCAGCGGCTCGACAGCGCAGAGCATAACTTCATCCTCATCGACAATCGGCTGTGCTTTCAATTGGCGGATAAAGGTATGCAGCCGGGGCAGCAATTCCAGATCACCCCGAATGTTGGCGGTATAGAAAATGGCTAACGATTTTTCCATTGTGGTGCGCGTTTCTCGATAAAGGCTTTCATACCCTCGGCTTTGTCCTCTGTGCCGAACAGCAAATAAAAATTGCGCTTCTCGTAATCGAGTGCTTGTGAGAGGCCGAATTCGTAGGCTTTGTTAACCGTTTCTTTAATCAGGCGGACGGCGACCTGGGGCATTCCGGCGACTTTACCAGCGAGTTTGATCGTTTCGTCGAGATAATTTTCCACCGGATAGACTCGGTTAACCAGCCCATATTGAAGTGCTTCTTGGGCTGTCAAGTTGCGATCACCAAGCATCACTTCCATTGCAATCGCCTTGCCCACGGCGTGAGTCAAGCGCTGCGTGCCGCCTGCGCCGGGCATGATGCCAATTTTGACTTCAGGCTGACCGAATTTCGCGGTTTCCGAGGCTACGATCATGTCGCACATCATAGCCAGTTCGCAACCGCCGCCCAGCGCCCAGCCGGATACTGCCGCGATGATCGGTTTGCGGACACGCACCATGCGCGACCAATCGGTGAAATCGCTGCCGGACATCATTTTGATAACGTCCGTGTCTTCCATTTGTTTGATGTCGGCTCCGGCGGCGAAAGCTCTATCGCTGCCGGTGAGGACGATGCAGCCGATGGAAGGATCAGCATCAAAAGTTTCCATCGCGGAAAATGCCTCGCCTGTCATCTGGCCGTTGAGAGCATTGAGCGCCTGCGGGCGATTGAATCGGATAAGGCCGACACCGGGTGCAGGATTTTCGACAAGGATGGTTTCGTAGGTCATGGTGGATACCTGAAAAAATGTTTCTATCAAGTTTATTTTACCATCAAACTCATCGCGTTGAGGATGCCGCTTATTCTGCTACAATTGAAGGTGAAACAGGTTATCAGGAGGTCTGTAAAAGATGGTACTCACGATTCGCGCTGTTTATCATGAAGGCCAACTTCAATTATTAGACCCGGTTGATCTGCCGGAAGGTCAGCAGGTTAAAATCAGCATCGAGACGATGACTGAAGAAGAGGCTGTCCGCGCAGCGCTCGGCGATTCGGTACGGTGGCACGACCCAAATATTAATATACATCCAGAAATTGAAGCAGAAGCGCAGGCAATTGAAGATGCTTTTAAGGGGGCGCGTCCATTATCTGAAATCATTATTGAAGAGCGCGGGACACAATTGTGACCGTTTATTTCTTCGATAGCAGTGCATTTACCAAACCTCCTCAATTTAACTACTTATCGTTCCAGTACCACATCCGAACACGCGAACGCGCTGCACAACAGACGGTAATTATCCTCGATTTCCCAGCGATCAATACTTAATTCGTCGGCATATTCCGGGTCATGTTTGACCACGCCAGACAATACGCGCGTCATACACGAACGGCAGGTTCCGCTGCGGCAGCTAAACGACAGCACCAGACCGGCACGCTCGGCAGCTTCGAGAATCAATTCGTCGGCTTCTGCTTCAAATTCCTGGCCGGATTTTTCCAGCCGCACGATGAATGTCACGGCTGTTGCAAGACCTCTTCATCGGCGACGACGGGTGCCCACTGAATATTGAGGCCGTCATCCGGTATTTCGTGAATTTCAGCGGCGATTACATCATAAAGACGGTCAAAATAGGGCGCGAGTTTGGCTTGCGGGTCGTCCTTATGTTTGCGGACAAACTGTGCCAATATCTCACGGGCTTCGTCGGTCAGGCGTTTGAGTTCAGCCTGTCCCGCGTTGTCCTCGCCTGTCAGATGTTTGAGCCACTTAAATCCATAGCTGACGTGAATGGCCTCGTCTGCCCAATCGAAATCCATATCCTGAACGCTGCCATCATCCTGCGCGGATTCGAGAATTTTGATCTCGATCTGTTTCGTGCCGGAGCGCAGCAAGCCTTCTTCATAATAATAGAGCAGCGCCAAACGCTGAATCGGCGGCATCGGCCCCATCGCGTTATAGAGCGCGTTGCCCCAGGGAATCAAATCGGGCGCATCCCAACCCCAGCCTTCGAGCGCACGATAGCCCATCGTGCTATGACGGGTTTCATCCGATGACCAGCGGGCAAGATCGAGGTAAAAGTCCCAGGGTTGATCCTGTAAATCCCACATCGAGGCAGCGACGACTTCGGCAGCCCAGATTTCGTTAAAATGGCTGATCGCTGACCAGACCTGCATGGCGATGCGCTTATCAAGCTGCTCGATTCGCTGCCACGCTTTTCGCCCTTCAACATCATATTTATTCTCGTGCGGAAGGTGATAAAGCGAAGGTCGCCAGCGGGAATCGCGCGTGACCTGTCTGCCCACTTCGTAGGTTGGTCGTCCGGCGCAGGCATGATTTTCCGGTTTTGCTTTGCGTTCATCCGTTCCCGAAAAACCGCCAATGCTTGCCAGATATTGACGCAAATAATCACGCCACTCGACGGTGTTCGTGTCCAGTGCGCCGGGAATCACGCGGTTGACAAGCGCCTGCATCCGGTAAATCTGTGCCTGCTTGTCCATGACGATGTGGCGCAGGGCGTATACCGTCGGCGCGTCATCCAGCAAATCGGTGCGATCCAGATAAGCGTTATAGGCTTGCAGCAGTTCCGGCAGCAGCAGACCATAGACCCCCGCCACGAACTCCTCAGAACTGGACGCTTTGGCGACTTCGCCCATAAACGCCAGAATTTCAGGGTCATATTTTTTATCGACATCGCGGCGTGGGTAGCGCAGTTCCAGAACGCGCGAACGCAGCGCATCGGCGTGGAGGGATGTTTCCCGCATGTCCAGGGAGAGCTGGCGCTTCAAATCCCACTGGCTGGTATCGACAAACCACGCGCTCAACGTACACATCATGCGGCGTTCGACCACATAGCAGCGTTTGAGAAAAAACGACGCATTATCGACTCGGGTATCTTCATGTGGGTGGCGCGAAGCCGGTAATACTTTAGCCATGTGATTGTCCTCCCTGTGCGTTCAGTGCCATTTTTTGCGATATTTTAACGGGCGTATTGCTGTATATACATCCGGGTATTGTGCATTGTGCTGTACATATTTCCCAAGATGTTTATATGAATTGGCATGATTTTGGTTCCCACCCATCGTAACAAGGATTTATGGAGAGGTCAAATCAAAATTTGACAGGATGATCGAATATCACGTATATTCAAAGGTATAGACCTATTTCAAAATGTATAGTCCAAGTTCACTATGTCACAATCACTAGAGCGTGGTAATGACGCGCAACCTTTATATGTCCAGGTCGCCAGCATCTTAAAACAGCGTATTTTGAGTGGTGTCTGGCGTGAAGGCGAGGGCATCCCGCCCGAAAAGACACTTTGTGTTGAGTTCGAAATCGCGCGGGGTACGCTGCGTCAGGCCTTGAAAATCCTGGAGGACGAAGGCTATCTGCGCCGTGAGCAGGGGCGTGGGACATTCATCACGCTGCCGGAACGCGGCGCGAATGGCGGGACAAAAACTCATCATCTGGCGTTTGTCGTCCCTTATGTGCGCGATTCTTCGGTTTCGACGATTCTGGTTGGCTTCCAGCGTGTCGCTGAACAATCTGGCTATTCTGTTATTTTTAATCATGTAAATAACGATTTCGCACAGCAGGAAGAAGTTGTGCGCAAACTTGTGCGCCAGGGCGTGATGGGTATCGCGCTCTACCCTGTTGATTCGGAACACACATCGCCAGTAACCGAGTTAGCAGCGTCCGGCTATCCGATTGTGCTGGTGGATCGCTATCTCAAGGGACTCTCGACGGATTATGTCATGACCGATCATTTCGGCGGTGCGCTGCGAGGTGTCCATTATTTGCTGAATCTTGGTCATCAGCGTGTCGGTTTTGTCACCTGGCTTTCCCCCGCGATCAGCATGGAACATCGAATGCTGGGCTATATGCAAGCGCTTCGTGAGCGTGGCATCCAGCCCGATAATGATCTGATTTGCCACGTCAAGGGTTATCCAACTGTTGACCTGACTTCATTACAAACCTACCTCTCCAGCAAACAGCGCCCAACAGCGATTTTCGCGGCCAATGACCAGATCGCTATCGCGCTTTACCGGGCAGCGGCGGCGGTTGGCTTGCGTGTGCCGGAAGATTTGGCAGTCGTTGGTTTTGATAACCTCGATATTTCGGTGCATCTCGACCCGCCATTGACGACAGTTTCACAGCCATTTATGAAAATTGGCGAGACGGTGGTTGAGCTTTTGCTGCGCCGGATTCGCGGTGAGGCCGGACATTTACAGCAAATTACCCTCACGCCGGAGCTGGTAATCCGGCAGTCGTGTCTGGCGCTGGAAGGCGCAGAACGGAGCGCAATGTGATAACCTCGACCAAGCAACCCTGGCGCGTGAATCTGGTCAGCCATACACATTGGGATCGTGCATGGTATGTGACCTTTCAGGAATATCGGATGCGGTTGGTGCAGTTGATTGATCGTTTAATCGACATTCTCGATGCCGATCCGAACTACACCTACTACATGCTCGATGGGCAGATGAGCGTACTGGACGATTATCTGGAAGTGCGCCCACAGCAAAAGGCTAAATTACAAGCGCTTACACAGTCAGGACGGGTACAGGTTGGCCCCTGGTTCGTGCTGGCGGATGAATTTCTCGTCAGTCCAGAATCGCTGATCCGCAACCTGATGCTTGGTCATCGTATTGGGCAGGACTACGGCGGCGTGATGAAAATCGGCTACGTGCCGGATGGCTTCGGTCATATTGCCCAGCTTCCGCAAATTTTTCGCGGTTTTGGCATCGACAATGCCTTTTTTTGGCGCGGGATGGGCGTGGAAGGTGACAAGCTCGGCACTGAATTCGAGTGGCGTGCGCCGGATGGCTCATCCGTGACGACGATTCTCATGCCCTGGGGCTATCATACTGCCAGCAATCTTGGCTATGGCGTGCATTGGGGAGATTTTTCGCAAATGCAGTTTGACATGAATCTGGCGCAGACCAAGCTGGACAGATTTATCGACAAGCTGACACCGATGGCGCATACCGACGCGATTTTGCTGATGAACGGTATTGACCACCAGGAAGCCGAGCCGGAAATTCCGAGTGTTCTGAAACAGGCTAACGCGCGTTGGGATGAAGATATTTTCATCAAACAATCCACCGTCGCCAATCATTTAGCTGACGTTCGCAAATATGTGGCTTCACATAATCTGAAATTACCGGAGTTTGAGGGTGAATTTCGCTGGGGACGCTACTCCGAAATTTTGCAGGGCGTTCATGCGACTCGTTTGCACCTCAAGCGGCGCAATCATGGCATCGAGACGCTGTTGGAGCGCGTAACCGAGCCGTTGATTGCGATGGCATGGATGGCGGGCGCGACCAAGCAGGAACAACAGGACGGCACGGATGATTTGCTGTGGACGGCGTGGCGCTGGCTGCTGCTTAATCACCCGCACGACGATATGTACGGTTGCGGCATTGACCAGGTTCATCACGAAATGGAATATCGCTTCAGCCAGGCCGAGCAAATCGCCGAATTTTTAGCGCGAGATAACCTGCGGGCGCTGACACGACACGTCGATTTCACCGCGCACGACGGCATCCCGCTGATTTTCGTCAACCCGCTTAACTGGCAGCGCGACGAAATGGTCGAGATCGACATTTTCTTCGATCATGACGATCCGACAGCCGACGAATTTGAAATTGTCACGGCGGATGGCGTGGTTGTGCCGCATCAACATCGCGGTGAGGAGCAGACCTTCTGGATGGAAACGCTCAAGGCCAACCGTAAACATCGCGTGCGGGTGTCGGTTCCAGTGAGCGTACCGCCGTGTGGATATACGACGCTTTACGTGCAAAAACGAGAAGACCTGGCACTCGAAGTCGAGGATGACGATTGGAGAATTGATGCACGTGGCGCGGAAAATCGTTATCTGAGTTTGCAAATCGAAGAAGATGGCAGCCTGACAATGACGCACAAAGCCAGCGGCGTAACCTATCGCGGCTTGAATCATTTTGAAGATGTGGCTGATGCGGGGGATGCGTATACATTCTGCCCGCTGCCAGGAGACACGCCTGTAAAATCGGGCGACTATCCTGCCGATGTACGGGTGATATGCGCAGGATCAAATACCGCCGAATTTGAGATTGTTTATCCTTTTTACCTACCGCAAGGCCTGATGTCGGATCGCCAATCCCGTATTCCAGATGCTTTGCCAGCAGTTATCACCTCGATCATCACTCTGGAACGTGATTGCCCTTATCTTCGCGTACAAACGTCGTTCTATAATTCGGTCAACGATCATAAGCTGTCGGTCATTTTTCCAACTGATCTAATGCCAGATGTGGCCCATGTGGATGAATCGTTCGCGGTTGTCGAGCGACAAATTGAACTGCCACCCTCCGAAGGCTGGGTTGAAGACCCGACTCCGCTGATGCACCAGCGCAGTTTTACCGATTTGAGCGATGGGAAACGCGGACTGGCGATTCTGAATCGCGGCTCTGCGGCTGTCGAAGTGACGCGAGCCGACGGTGGAACGCGCATCGGTGTGCCACTGGTACGCTCGGTTGGCTGGCTCTCGCGGGATGACCTGTGGATTCGACGCATCGCTGCGGGGCCACTGGTTTCGACTCCCGGCGCACAATGTATTGGCGCGGTCAACGCGGAATACGCCATTTTCCCGCATAGCGGCGATTGGGAAAGCGTCTATCGCACCGCCTATGAATATGTCACGCCGATTACGTCAGGTCGTGCCGATACCCACGCGGGAATCGACCTGCACGATATGAATATTACCCGCGATGACCCATCGAAAATTACGCATATTCCGTTTCCAAGCGGCGGCGAACTGCCTGATACGCACAGTTTTGTTAATGTAGAAGGTGAGGGCATTATCCTGAGTGCGCTCCGGCGGGGCGCGGAGCAGGCTGTCGTCCGCTTCTACAACGTGACGGCGCGTCCCACGACGGCGGTTATCACATCCGGTAAGGCGTTAAAAGCTGCCAGCAGCTTAAACTTAAATGAAGAATCGCTCGAATCATTGACGATTGAAAACGCGCACACTTTAAAAATTGACGTGCGCCCTGGTGAAATCGTTACCATTGGTTTGGTTTTTGCCTAGCTGACACGCGGCATTATAAAGAAAATTTGGATCGTAGGGGATTTCGTCGGCGGTGGGGCGCATAGCTATGCGCCCCTACAATAGAAGCTGCTTTTAATCTTCATCCTCATCTGTCGGTGGTGTCCATCCGAACGGGGTGTCCTCGCCGAGCAAATCAAATGGCTTGACCGGGCGGCTGCGCATGATTTCTTCATTAGTAACGCTGGGCGCAGAACGTCGAGCTTCCTGAGCCGTGTTACGCGCTCGTAAATCACGCGCATAGTAAATCATTTTTTTCTGTTTGGTGTCCAGGGTAATACGGGCGACACCACGTGCCAGCATATCAATCGGCATCGGCGCGATTCGCCCGAAAACGAACCACGAAGTCGGCGGGATGCTGCCCAACATCGTCATCAGAATGAAAAACAGCGGGCGGCGTTGACCACGCATGTAGGCCAGTGGTGCGCGAATGATCGTTGGACGCACCCCAATGCCCTGTATATAAACTTCTGCCTCACGTTTGGCGCGGATATATTGTCGGTTTACCCAGGGCGCACGCACGCTGCTCATCAAAACCATCTGTGGACAACCGTCGCTGACACACATATTGGCAACATTACGCGCCGACGCAAAATTGAGCCACTGGTGATTGAGTCCACGCGCAGGGTCAGCGATCATGCTGCCGACAGTATGAATCACAGCGGCATGAGAACGTGCTCTCCCACGCAGACTCCCAGGATTCCATACGTCCGCTGTCCACCAACGAGTACGCTGCGCCAGTGGCCCCAGTTTATCCTCTGCGCCGGGACGCACCAGCAGGGTCACTTCCGCGCCTTCTGCCAGCAGTGCTGCCGCGATGCTATCGCCCAGGAATGTGCCACCCCCGGTGACAAGAATAGGTCTGCTCGTCATCGATACTCAATCCTTCTATGCGCTTAAACAACAGGGATTCTAGCCGCCACGAGGCAAAGCGACAAAATGCCAGTTGTGAAGTTCATTAAAAAAGGGCTATAATATGTCTACAGGTTCATTTATTCCGATTTAATAATCGGTAACTATTAAATAATCTGATAGGAAAAGTTCACTCGACATGACAGCATGAAAGCTGTCTCATGGTTGTTCATTGCGATCTGGTTGAAATACGAATCCACCCCCCAAATTGGGTGGAATGGCATTTGCGCTAACACTGAGATTCGAGCCAGCAACTATAGTTTAGCCAGAGGCTCAACGGTTTTTAATAGATTCGACCTTCGTCGGCTCAGACGATGTAGATATGCAATTAAACCTAAAACGTTAATCGAAGGCGCGAAAGCGCACGGCGCAACGTCATATCTCGCAACTTCTACGCAATGAACAACCGTGGTTTCTAAGATCACGGTTGTTTGTTTTGGGAATTTGGCGATGCAGATCACAGCGCTGGAAATTCAGAAACGCAACAAAGAGCGCGTCAACGTTTATCTGGACGGCGAGTATGCCTTCAGCCTGAACGTAATGAAGGCGGCCACTCTGCGTAAAGGCCAGCAGTTGACCGAATCGGAAATCGCCGCATTGCAGGGCGAGGACAGTGTCGGACAAGCAGTGGACAGCGCCGCGCGTTTTCTGGCTTTTAGGCCGCGCAGCACAGCCGAAGTGCGGCGCAACCTGCTCGATAAAGGAATGCCGGACGTGGCTATCGACAAGGCCATCGAACGGCTAGGGCAAATGGGCTATCTGGATGACCATGCCTTTGCGAAATTCTGGGTGGAGAACCGCCAGAATTTTAAGCCTTTGAGCCAACGCGCTCTGCGCTATGAACTGCGCCAAAAGGGTGTCGTGGACGACATTATCAACGAAACGCTTGGCAGCCTGGAAGATGAAAAAGCCGCCTACCATGCTGCGCAGCTTCAGGCACGCCGTCTGCGGAACAGCACACCTAAAACTTTCCGAACCAAAGTCGGTGCCTTTTTACAGCGCCGAGGCTTTTCTCATCATATCGCCCATGATGTGATTAACCAGTTGATCGAAGAAATCAGAACACAGGACGAAACATACTTTGATGAAACCCAAATCGAGGAGTAAACACACAAAATGGACATCGGCGCTGCCCTAGTAGTATTACTTGCCCTAGTGGTCGGGGTAGCTCTTGGAGGCGTGGCTCTCAATTACTATCAAACTTCGCAGGGTAAAAACCGGCGAGTACAGGCCGAAGAACAGGCCAGAGTCATCGTTGAACAGGCTACAGAACAGGCCACCCGCACAACACGCGAGGCGGATGAAAAAGCAAAAGAACTGAGTGAAGAAACCGATAAGAACCTGACCCGGCGCAGACGTGAAATGGATAAAGAGGATGAACGCCTCCGAAGCCGCCGGGAAGACCTGGACAAGCGGCTGGAAAAACTGGAACTGCGTGAGCAAAATCTGAATAAACGCCAGAGCCGCATGGATAAGCAGCAGAATGAACTTGCCAAACTGGAAGAAGAACGGACAGCAGAACTCCAGAAAATTGCACAGATGACCCAGGAAGAAGCTCGCACGGAACTTCTGACGGTGGTCGAAATAGACTCCCGTAACGACATGGCGCGTATTATTCGTCAGGTCGAAGCTGAAGCCCGTGAAGAAGCGGATAACCGCGCTCGTGACGTGATCTCGTTAGCCGTGCAGCGCCTGGCCTCGGATCATGTCAGCGAAATCTCGGTGAGTGTGGTACCGCTCCCAAGCGACGAAATGAAAGGGCGAATTATCGGACGCAATGGTCGTAATATTCGCGCTTTTGAGCTGGCAGCCGGAGTCGATGTCGTCGTGGATGACACGCCGGAAGCCGTGACGATCAGCAGTTTTGACCCCATCCGACGCGAAGTTGCCAAACGAGCATTGGCAAAATTGGTGGTTGATGGTCGCATTCACCCAGCGCGTATCGAAAAACTGATCGAGGATGCCAAAGAAGAAGTCGAGCAAAGTATCCGCGAAGAAGGTGAACGGGCGGCCTATGAAACGGGCGTGCATGGCCTCCATCCTGAAGTTCTGAAGCTGCTCGGACGTTTGAAATACCGCTACAGCTATGGACAAAATCAACATGCGCACTCGATTGAAACCGCGCATGTCGCCGGGATGATTGCCGCTGAACTCGGCGCGGATGTGAATCTCGCCAAAGCGGGTGGCCTGCTGCACGACATCGGCAAGGCGATTGACCACGAAGTCGAAGGCACACACGCGATCCTGGGGGCAGAATTTATCAAGCGTTACGGCGTGAATGCCAAGATCATTAACTGCGTTGCCAGCCATCATCATGAAGTCGAGCAGGAATGCGTCGAGGCCTACATTGTCGAGGCTGCGGACGCGATTTCTGGCGCACGTCCTGGCGCGCGTCGCGAAAGCCTAGAATCGTACATCAAGCGTGTCAAAACCCTCGAAGACATCGCGACCAGTTTCGATGGTGTGGAGCAGAGCTATGCGCTCCAGGCAGGGCGTGAAGTTCGCATCATCGTTCGCCCCGATGTGATCGACGATCTGGCATCGCTCCGTCTGGCGCGTGATATTGCCAAGAAAATTGAAGAAACGATGCAGTATCCGGGTCAAATCAAGGTACAGGTCATTCGCGAGACTCGCGCTATCGATTATGCGAAGTAAGTGGCTGTGTATATCATCGGCGATATACATGGTCATTATGGCCGTCTGATTGCGCTTTTGCAGAACGCTCGCCTCATGGGAGATGATCTCTCATGGGCGGGCGGCGATTCGACCTTGTGGTTTTTGGGTGATTTTTTTGATCGCGGCCCCGATGGTATCGGTGTCGTCAATCTGGTGATGCGTTTGCAGCGCGAGGCACAGGCGGCAGGCGGGCGTATCGAAGCGCTGGTCGGCAACCATGAGCTTACGCTGCTTTCGGCGCATCATTTCGGTCAACAGGCCAGCACAGGGCCGGGGCGAACGTTTCTGGCGGATTGGAAGCGAAACGGCGGCATCGACCAGGACTTGGCGCGGCTGACCGATCAGCATATTGAGTGGCTTTCGAACCTCCCCGCGATGGCAAAAATCGACAACCGACTGTTGGCTCACGCCGATGCTCTGGCGTATACGCGCTATGGGCTTTCCATTGTTGAAGTGAATGACAGCTTTGCGGCAATGATGCGCAGCGAAGATGACAAATTGTGGGATGAAGCACTGGAAGCTTTTAGCGAACATGAGGCTTTCATCGACAGCCGAGAGGATGGCGCATCCCGTGCGCAGGCATTTTTGCGCATTTTCGGCGCGGAACAATTGATTCACGGACATACGCCCATCAGCAAAGTCACTCGCCAGCCAGCCAGGTCAATCACGGGCGCACTCGTTTACGCCAATGGCTTGTGCGTCAATGTCGATGGCGGAATCTACCAGGGTGGGTCGGGTTTCGTGTATGAAGTTCCATCCCTGAATTAGCGTTGTTATAAAATGCTATCTCTGATTGAGTAGTTCATAACCCTATGAAGTATAGAAAAGGCGCTGTAGAAAGCGTCTTTTTATATCCACGCTTTGTAAATTCATTTCAAATTTAAGTAGTTATACTCAATCCATGAACGCCCAGATGCCTTATACTTTTCTATCTTACGCAATTAAGACAAAAATTCTGTAAAACATGGATAGGGAAAATGATAAGGAGGCAAGATCATGTTAGGGGCAATGACTCGCAATTGGTGGACGCTGGTTCTGCGGGGTGTCTTGGCGATTCTTTTTGGCATCATTGTCATTCTGACGCCACTCATCGCGCTGACATCCCTGATTCTGTTATGGGGCGCTTATGTGCTGGTTGATGGCGTGATGGCGGTCTTTGTAGCGATCCGGCATCGCAGTGAGTATCCACAGTGGTGGGTGACTTTGCTTGAAGGCATCGCTGGAATTATTGCAGGTATTATCGCATTCCTGTTCCCACCTCTGACGGCCATTATTATGGTCTACTATGTGGCCGCGTGGGCGATTATCACAGGTGTTATGCAAATCGCCGCGGCGATTCAACTGCGTAAGGAAATTGAAGGCGAATTCTGGCTGGGGTTGGGTGGGCTGCTATCGGTGATCTTCGGCGTTTTTCTGGTTTTATCGCCCGGAGAAGGCATTCTGACCTTGTTGTTGCTGGTCGGCATTTACTCGATTATTTTCGGGGTTTCTTTACTGATGCTGGGATTGCGTGTTCGAGGCATGTCCGACCAGACACGTCCAACAACACCCAGGGCGGCTTAAATCCAACCTGCAATCTATAAATCAGGGTAGGTCTGCGAAATGTTTCAACACTTTCCAGACCTACCCCTAACTCTAGCGGCGATTAAAGCACGTCGCTGTCCATCAGGTTATCCTGATTGATCTGTAAGTAATCGGTTGTGGCATCGGCGTGGCGCTCAAAAATAAGCTGCCCGCCGATTTCGTCGATCATGACCAGATCACCGGGACGGAAATCGCCCTTTAGTAACTGGATACTGAGTGGATTCTCCACATAACGCTGTAAAGAACGGCGGAGTGGGCGAGCGCCAAACTGCGGGTCATAGCCCTTTGCGGCTAACCAATGTCGCGCGGGTTCTGTCAGGTGAACGTTGATGCCTGCATCACCCAGGCGTTCAACGAGGCCTTTCATCTGCAAATCCACGATGCGCTCGACATCCTGAAGCGACAGCGGCGAGAAAATGATGATCTCGTCAATACGATTCAAAAATTCAGGTCGGAACGTATCGCGCATCGCTTTTTCGATTTTCTGATGATCGGCGACAGCCTGTGGATCGCTGGCCTGGATAAAGCCAAGTGCGCCACCTTTTTTCGCAAATTCTGTACCCAGGTTGCTGGTCATGATGATGACGGCGTTGCGGAAATCCACGACGCGCCCCTGCCCATCGGTCAATCGTCCGTCTTCGAGGATTTGTAATAGCGCGTTCCAGACATCAGGATGCGCTTTTTCAATCTCATCAAACAGGATGACACGGTAAGGGCGACGACGTACTGCTTCGGTCAATTGACCGCCGTCTTCATAACCGACATATCCGGGAGGCGCACCGAACAGGCGGCTGACGTTGTGCTGTTCACGATATTCGCTCATGTCGATGCGAACGAGCGCTTCTTCGTCGTCAAACATAAATTCAGCCAGCGATTTTGCCAGTTCCGTTTTACCGACACCGCTTGCGCCCAGGAAAATGAACGAGCCGATAGGCCGCTTGGGGTCTTTAAGACCGCTGCGTGAGCGGCGAATGGCATCGGCGATGGCGGAAACGGCCTCATCCTGCCCAATCACACGATTGTGAAGGGTTTCTTCCATGCGCAGGAGTTTTTCGCTCTCGGTTTCCAGCATTTGATTGACTGGAATGCCCGTCCATTGCCCCACGACGGAGGCGATGTCCTCGCTATCAACCACTTCGTCCAGCGTGTGTTCCTGCTGCCAGATATAGCGTTCGCGCTCAAAATCCTCTTCCATTTGCAGGCGGCGCATTTTGTATTCGGCAGCACGTTCATACTCACGGGCGAGTCCAGCGGCTTCTTCATCGGCGGACAGCCGGGAAATGCCGTCTTTCATCTCTTTGAGTTGGGGGGGCATCGAATACAGCGCGACACGCAGCTTGGCGGCGGCCTCATCCAGCAGGTCAATCGCTTTGTCGGGCAGCTTGCGATCCGTCACGTAGCGCTGTGCCAACCGTGCGGCAGCGACAATCGCTTCGTCAGAGATCGTGACTTTGTGATGCGCTTCGTAGCGGTCACGGAGTCCATAAAGCATTTCAATGGTGTCTTCGACGCTCGGCTCTTCGACAAATACCGGCGCAAAACGTCGATCCAGCGCACCATCTTTTTCGATGAACTGACGATATTCATCCAGGGTGGTCGCGCCAATCGCATGAAGCTCACCACGCGCCAACGCTGGTTTCATCATATTGCCCGCGTCCAGTGCGCCCTGTGCCGCACCCGCGCCGACGACTTGATGGAGTTCGTCGATAAACAGGATAATGTCACCCTCGGAGCGCTGAATTTCTTCGATCACGGCTTTCAGGCGTTCTTCAAATTCACCGCGAAAACGGCTGCCCGCCAGCATTCCGCCCAGGTCAAGGCTGACGACGGTTTTGCCCTGCAAAATTTCCGGCACATCGCCCGAATAAATTTTCTGCGCCAAACCTTCGACAATGGCGGTTTTACCGACTCCGGCCTCACCAATCAGCACCGGGTTATTCTTGGTGCGGCGGCTCAAAATCTGAATCACACGCAAAATTTCGGCATCGCGCCCGATCACGGGGTCGAGTTTGCCTTCCGCTGCCATGCGCGTCATATCACGGCTGTATTTTTCCAGTGTGCGATAACGGCTTTCCGCCTGGGGATCGGTCACGCGCTGGCCACCGCGCACTTCCTTGATCGCTTCGTAAACACGATCACGGGTGACGCTGTTATCCGACAAAATCTTGGTGACTGCCGTATTACGTTCGCTGATGATCGCCAGAAAAATGTGTTCCGTCGAGATGTATTCATCGCGCAGGCGATTCGCTTCTTCGTTCGCCAGGTCGATAATACGTTTGACGCGCGGGGTGATAAATACCTGACCCGTCCCGCCGCCGTAAATTGCGGCCTTTGGGCTGGCTTTTAGAATTTCGTCCAAACGTGTGCGGATCACGTTGACATCAACATTCATGCGTTCGAGAATTTGGGGGATGACCCCATCGGCTTGTTCGAGCAGCGCCAGCAGGATGTGTTCGGTATCGACCTGATTATGGCCGTAACGTTGTAGAATTTCATACGCTCTCGAAGCAGCATCCTGTGCGCGTTCTGTGAAACGGTCAAACCGCATCATAATGGTTTCTGTTCCTCACTGACTTCATAAATGATGGCTGAGGTGCAGTGCATATTTCGTATATTGTACTGGAGCTTCCGAATGCCCACGAACTCAACCTCAACTTCGGGGGGAAAGTGGATTCCTGCATTTAGCATGTGTTCCAATTTACCACGCGCTGTATAAAAATTGCGTTGGCAATGTGTAAACGCAAGGCAAGAGAATATGTGAATGCAGGGCAAGAGAATACGTGAATGCAAAGCAAGAGATCATGGCCGGGGAATGCGCGAACGGCGCAAGGAATCTTCTGCTCCAGCCAGCAGCGTTTTCGTGAGCTTGAAGATGGTAATGGCCTCCCCGGTGAATAACTTGGAGCGTCCTTTGAGCGCTTCCTGCAATTCAGCCAGCATAATCCAGGGATTCTCGGATTTTACAGTCGCGAACTGGTTGATGATGATGCCACCCATCACCAGCGGCAGGTAGGCATAGCTCAGATCAGCCTGTCCCTGTCCGGCGTACCACGCCAGAATACGATTGGCATAGCTGATTTTTTCCGCGTCATTACCGAGGTTTTCGGAAATCTTGGGTTGTGCCACGCCGAATCCCAACAGGATCGAGTCAAAAAGCACCGCCTCGAACAGGTAGCGGACAGCCAATGTTCCCTTATCCCAATCTTCAACGCTTTCATCATGCGCCAGCACCTGGCACAGCGTCTGGAACCAGCGACTCTCTTCCATATTGAAGCCCGGCTCAAGCTCCATGCCTTCGTCCAGGGTGTAGGTCATCATCTTGGCAATCGCTTTGGCCTCGCCAGGATGGAGTGGGAGGTCGCGGTTGGCAAAACGTTCCTCAATGGCAGCGAGGAATGGCAGATAAACGCTGCTGCGAGTCAGGCCGTTGGAAACGCGACGCGCGTCTTCAACTTTCGAGTTGACCAACTCACGCTCCTCGGCCATATCTTCATGCGTCCAGAGCGATTCGTACTGGGGTTTCAACTCGGTGTTGAGATCGGGCATGATCTTGGGCGCGATGTCAAAATAGGACGTAATGATGTCGGTTGATTGATTCCAGGTATGCGCGGAGAATGGCACATCGCGCAGCACTTGTAATTTGAAGGACGAAACGCTCAAAATGGATGGTGGTGCGCCCCCAGCGGGCGGGCGGATGACTTTCCCCGGCTTGGCAGTACGGAAGCGAACGGCTACCCGAACCGGAAATTTCGTCCCGGCTGCCGTTGGTGGGCGTGGGACAATCGGTGTTCGCAGAACGCCTACTTCGCCCGGTTTCAGGCTGAGTGTCAGCGTTTTGCGCGGCGTATCCATCACCACTGGTTGGCCTTTTTTGTCTTCGCTGGGCAGTTGAACACCAACCTTCACCTGCATGGTTTCATCCACCATATTTTGCAGGATGAGAATCATCTCAACAGGCTGGTTGAGATATGTTCGCTGCGGGAAGACTCCCAAGGCGACCTGCAACTGATCCATATTGATACGGGTTCCGCCCGTAATAGCTCCCAGAACGTCAGGGTAGAGTGGTTCAAATTTGAGGTTGTTATTCATATCTGGAATCCGAATCTCTGTAACGAACGATTGACCATCTGCTTGGTTATCATAAATACCAGATCATTATTCTCATCGACTTCGGGTTCGCGCTCACTCAGAACCTCGTGCATCCCGCGCAGCGAATCGCTGATTTCTTCAGCGTTAGAAATCACCCGGTCATAAATGATGATGCCACCAATCACCAGCGGCATGTATACGTGTGTAAAATTCATGCCGGATTTTTCATCGAGAATTTTGATGGTATTTTCGACGTAATCCTGGATTTCCGCATCAGTCCCCAAATCCTCGCCCGTGATGGTTTTAATCATCTTAAAGGCGTAGGGGATCGCATCTCGCAGCAGGTCGTCATAAAGTGTCTCTGTCACAACCTCGACCAGATCATTGTTCGCCTTCTTCTCATCCTGGGCGATGATCTCCAGCAGGCTGTTGCACCAGTGTGGAAAACGTGGCCCACCGCCGGGAGAAAATCCCTTTTTGATCGTCTCAGCGATATTAAAGACCGGATAGCCCAAATAATCGAAGGATTCTTCCGTTGGCTCGGCCATCTCCAAAATCAGCGTGAGTAATTTGGCGATATACAGGCTCTCCAGCGGTTTGAGAGGATAACCAGCAGCGCCAAAACGCCGGTTGGTGGTTTCGACAAGTGCATCCAGGACAAAGGCTTTTTTGAGGCGCGGCAAAATGGATTTTGTCAGCAGCGTGCCATACTTTTCCAGCACCAGACGTTCATCAACATAATCGGTGATATGCCAGAGGTTGACCCACCCCGGCTGGAAATCCACCATCTGCCCCATCCGCCCCGGCATCACGCTGAAAGTAGCTTCGAGGACATCGCGCAGGCCGAAACGCTTGGTGGTTGCGAAAACCAATTTTTTCAGGTCGTCCAGTTTTTCTCGTGGTTCGTCGCGCAGATCATCGAGTACCAGATCGCCGCCGCCTTCGGGAGTGCGAATACGTGAAGGCTTCTTGAGTGGTTTGACGCTGATCTCCATTTCGATTTTATAACTATCGCTGACGGCGGTATCCGGCAAACACGACATAGGGAGAACAACATAGCCCACTTCCGCAGGTCGAACGCCAACCAGCAGGCGATTCTTTTTCGAAATGAACCGACCCTTCTGTTTTTTAGCATCGACTTCAGGCAGGGTGAGTGCGGCTGTGACATCAACATCAACATCGGAAGCATTCTGCACCAGTAAAATCGTTTCAAAAGGTCGTCCGGCTCGTACCACGCGGGGGCGAACCGCAAGCGCTAACTGCACCACATTGATGTTGCAGCGCTCTCCGCCAGTGATGTATCCGAGAATGTCGGGATAATTGATAGTTGTCGGTTCCGTCATAGCAGCTCATCTGTTGTATCAGCTTCGTTATGTTTTGATTATAATACGTTTTGCAACTCATACTTCTGGTACGCTGGTTTGTTATTTCCAATCTAGCCTGAATTTTTTGTGAAGGTTTGTTACAGATGACCTATTCGACCCGCACACGGCTTTATACAACGGAAGTCGAAAATCTCGATTTAGCCGTGATTCGTCTTGCGGCAGATTGTCTGCTGGCGGGCGGGCTGGTCGCGTTTCCCACTGAAACGGTTTACGGTCTGGGTGCAAACGCGCTGGATGCCGATGCGGTGAATCGCATTTACAGCGCCAAAGGCCGTCCGGCGAATAATCCGCTGATCGTGCATATCGCCTCGCCAGAGCAGCTCGAGCAGGTTGCTATGGAGATTCCAGACATCGCGCGTGAATTAGCGATGGCGTTCTGGCCGGGGCCTCTGACGATGGTTTTGAAATGGCCTGCACACCTGCCACCCAATATTTCCGCCGGTGGTAAAACCATCGCCGTGCGGATGCCCGCGCATCCAGTGGCGTTGGCGTTGATACGCGCGGCGGATGTGCCTGTAGCAGCCCCCAGTGCTAATTTATTTACCCGTCCGAGCGCGACGACTGCCCAGCACGTCCTGGCTGATCTCGATGGGCGCGTGGATGTGATTCTCGACGGTGGCCCAACACACATCGGCCTGGAATCGACGGTGCTTGATCTGACGAGCGAAAAGCCGACCATCCTCCGGCCTGGCGGTATCACGCTTGAAGCGCTGCGCGAAATCAACGTGTCTATCGAACTTCGCCATCAAACGATAGCGATGGACGATACAGAAGCCGCGCCGCTTTCGCCGGGGATGCTCTTAAAACATTATTCGCCCAACGCCGAACTTTTATTGTTTGCTGGCGATTTTGACGCAGTAACCGCGCGGATGCAGCAAACGGCACGTGAACAGATTGCGACTGGAAAGCGTGTCGGTATACTCGCGCTCGATGAAGAACATACTTTTTTTGACGGAATCGGTGCGCAAATTGTGCCGCTTGGATCAAAAAATGATCTGGAAAGAGTTGGGCATAATCTGTTTGCGGGCTTGCGCACACTGGACGAAATGGGCGCGGATGTGATACTCGTGCGCGGCTTCGAGCAGGCGGGATTGGGAGCCACCATTCAGGATCGTCTGCTACGCGCGGCGGAAGGGCGGGTGATTGATGCCTAACCTGACCAAACTCTCCAAATTTCTCTCGCTGCTGCTGCGTCACCGCGCCGCCGATTTCGACATAACACTTGACTCGGAAGGATTCACCGATACTGATGCCGTGTGGGAGCAGGTGCAAAAACACTATCCGGGCGTCTATACCTATAAAGATTTACTTCAGGCAGCTGAAGAAGGCGCCGACGGGAAAAAGCGATATGAGATCGTCGGCAGGCGTATCCGCGCACGTTATGGTCACAGCGCTGTGCAAACCATCACCTATCCGCCCGTGACACCGCCGGAATATCTCTATCACGGCACGACACGGGAAGCACTCGACTCAATCCGTGAGCAGGGGCTGATCTCCCAGAATCGACAGTTTGTACATCTCTCGCTCGATCCTGATTGGGCGCAAAGCGTGGGGGCGCGGCATTCTAAAAATACCGTTGTCCTGCGCGTCAGGGCTTTGGAGGCGCATCTCGCCGGACATGCTTTCCATCACCCCGAACCGAAGCATTATCTGGCGTTGTCGATTCCGCCAGCGTTTATTGATTTCCCCGAAACACTGCGCGGCAGTTGAATCTCGAAGGTTGAGCCTGCTTTTTCCTGGCTGAGACAGGTAATTGTTCCGCCGTGAAGTTCGACAGCAGTTTTGGCAATCGTCAGGCCAAGCCCCATGCCGCGTGTCCCGGCGGCATTTTTGCAGCGATAAAAGGCCTCGTAAATTTTTTCAGTTTCGTCGGCTGGTATGCCAATGCCGTTATCGCTGATCCGGATGATTGCCCCCTGCCCGTTACAGCTAAGTTCGAACGCTATGAGGCTGCCTTCGGGCGAAAATTTGACCGTGTTGGAGAGCAGGCTCCAGAGTGTGCGCCTCCAGAGTCTGGGATCAATCTGGTAAGGTTGGTCGCAGGGGGTTGAAATCTTGAAAGCCCACTGGTGCGCAGTACCCAGGGATGTTTTGAAATCTTCAAAAACATCGCTGCAAAACAAGCCGAGTGAGGTTGATTCGGGTTGGAACTCCAGAATGCCGGAGTTGGCTTTGTTGAGCATGAGGATGTCATCGACCATCGCGACCATCGTTTTGACCTGCATTTCGATTTTGCGCAGGTACTCTACCCGCTGCTCCTCGTTGATGCGGCTGTGATACCGTTCCAGTAAATCCTTTGAAGATTGTATGACGCTCAATGGCGTTCGAAATTCATGTGAAACGAGGCGGATAAAATTGTCTTTCAGATTTAGCCATTTGCGCTCTTTTTCCAATTCGACTCGCAGCGTTTCTGCATGGAATCGCTCCTCTTCGACATGTTTGCGCTCTGTAATGTCCGTGATGACACTGAGCAATGCCGGTTGTGCTTGATACGTTATCGGGATCATACCCAGTTGAATATCGATTTTCGTCCCATCGAGTCGTCGAATAGCGTATTCTACAGAGGTACTCGACTTTTCCTTAATAAGCCGGGTGGCAGTTAACCCGACAGTTTCGGCAAACTCTGGCAGCACCAAACTCACTAATGAGACGGTTTTGAGGTCGTCAAAGCTGTTAGCACCAATCAGCTTCAGCCCGGCTGGATTGGCATAAAGCATTTGCGTTGTTGAGTCGATGACATTAATGGCTATTGGTGACATTTCGAGCAGTTGACGGTAGCGTTCCTCACTCTCGCGCAGCGCAGTTTCGACTTGATGTCGCCCGGTGATTTCATGTTCCAGTTTTTGGTTATTTTCCTTGAGCGCGTATTCGTTACTTCGGGCGAGTCCAAAAGCCTGTTTGATACGCTGATCTGCCAGATAAAGCAAAAACGCGCTGACAAAAAACTCCGCTCCCAGCATTATGACGGCTGTCGTTGGATTGGGCGTAAATTGTTGGATAGATGCATCGTAGCTGAGTGAAATCAAGCCACTGAAGGCGCTTATGATTGCGAATATTGCGGCAGCCCGTCCGCCGAGTAGCAAACCAGCGATCAGAATGACGACAATGTAGGCGCCAAAAATTGGATTGAGCACGCCGCCCATATTCCACATGCCTGCTGTAATGCCAACCCAAAATGTGATACAGGTCAGAACGCTGGTCAACGTGATATGACCCTGATGGGTGAGATACAGGAGGCCGATGAGCATCACAAATGTAATGAGGTTGATTGGAAGCGTAGAAGCAGAGTGGGCATTAAAAAGTAAAATCGAGGCTGCATCAAGAGCGTTCATAACGATGCTGAATAAAAGGATGATCTTTAGCAACCCGGCGACTCGCGTTTTATCTTCATCCTCAAAAGTTGGGGTGCTCAACCATTTCCGCACGACATCAACCATTATTTTCCCTTAACTGATTGTTGTCCAATTGTATCGCAAGACATGAGAGGGTTGATATGAAGTGCAAATAATCTGAATGGTCAAAATAAAACAGGGTAATCACGATGACTACCCTGTTTTTGTTGATTTATGGCGCTTGTTAGGCGGATTCGATTTCGCTCTGGTCAATCGTGGTGAAGATCAGCCCATCGTTTTCCAGGTTCACATCCACGACAATGTGATCGCCGTCGTGTACCTGGCCTTCCAGAATGTGCATAGCCAGCGGGTCTTGCAATTCGCGCTGGATGGCACGCTTTAGTGGACGCGCACCATAAACAGGGTCAAACCCACGCTCTGCCAGATAAGCCCGCGCTTCTGCCGTCAGTTGTATTTTGATGCGGCGTTCGGCAAGTCGTTTTTCCAGGCGTTGCAGTTGAATACCGACAATATGGGCGATTTCGGTCTGGCTCAGGGAATGGAACATGATGATTTCGTCCAGACGATTGAGAAATTCAGGACGGAATACGCCATCGAGTTCGGATAGCACGGCGTCGCGCAGCACTTTTTTATCGACATTCGACCCCATCTGTTTGATGATCTGGCTGCCAACATTGCTGGTCATGATAATCACCGTGTTGGTGAAATTGACGGTACGTCCTTGTCCATCGGTCAAACGACCATCGTCAAAGACTTGCAGGAAGATGTTGAAAACTTCCGGGTTGGCTTTTTCAACCTCGTCAAACAGCACGACACTGTAGGGGCGGCGGCGCACGGCTTCGGTCAATTGACCACCTTCCTCGTAGCCGACATATCCCGGCGGCGCACCGATTAAACGAGCGACGGTATGGCGTTCGCTGTATTCGCTCATGTCGATGCGGATCATCGCGTCTGGATCGTCAAAGAGAAATTCCGCCAATGAACGCGCCAGTTCGGTTTTACCGACACCTGTCGGGCCGAGGAACAGGAACGTACCAACTGGACGATTCGGGTCTTGCAACCCCGCTCGACTGCGACGGACGGCTGCGGCTACCGCACCTACCGCATCATTCTGACCGATCACACGATCATGCAGACGATCTTCCATTTTGAGCAGTTTTTCGATTTCGCCTTCGAGCAAGCGTGAAACAGGGACACCCGTCCAGCGCGAAACGACTTCGGCGATTTCGTCAGCATCCACTTCTTCCTTGAGCATCGTGCTGTTGGCTTGCAATTCACGCATATGCGCTTCGCTTTGGCCCAACTGACGATTCAAATCCGGCAGCGTGCCGTAACGTAAACGGGCTGCGCCTTCCAGATCGGAACGCCGCTCCGCTTGCTCAAGCTGAATTTTCGCCTCGTCAATTTTGGTTTTGATGTCGCGAATTTCCTGAATAGCGCCTTTTTCGGTCTGCCAACGCGCGGATAGGGCATTCAATTCTTCGCGCACATTCGCCAGTTCGACCTCAAGTGTTTCAAGGCGCTGCTGGGAAGCTTTGTCGCGCTCTTTTCGCAGGGCTTCGCGCTCGATCTCTAGCTGCATGATATGGCGTTCGATGGTATCCAGCGCAGCTGGTTTTGAGTCGATCTGCATTTTCAGATGGGCGGCGGCCTCATCAATCAGGTCAATCGCTTTATCCGGCAGTTGACGATCCGGCAAATAACGATGACTGAGCGTGGCGGCGGCGATGACCGCGCTGTCCTGAATCCGCACGCCATGATGCACCTCATAACGCTCTTTCAGGCCGCGCAGAATGCTGATCGTGTCCTCGACGCTCGGTTCTTCGACAAAAACGGGCTGGAAACGTCGTTCGAGCGCTGCATCTTTTTCGATATGTTTGCGATATTCGTCCAGTGTGGTCGCGCCGATACAATGAAGTTCGCCACGTGCCAGCATCGGCTTGAGCATATTGCTGGCGTCCATCGCGCCTTCTGCCGCGCCCGCGCCCACGATGGTGTGCAGTTCGTCCAGGAACATGATGATCTGACCGCTGCTGTCAGAAACTTCCTTGAGGACAGCTTTCAGACGTTCTTCAAATTCGCCGCGATATTTTGCGCCCGCAACCAATGCACCCATGTCCAGCGAGATTATGCGCTTGCTGCGCAGGCCTTCCGGCACATCGCCGTTGACAATGCGCTGGCTGAGTCCCTCGACAATTGCCGTTTTACCGACACCTGCTTCGCCAATTAACACCGGATTATTTTTGCTGCGGCGGCTGAGTACCTGGACGACGCGGCGAATTTCCTCGTCACGGCCAATTACAGGATCGAGCTTACCCTGGCGAGCAAGTGCTGTTAGGTCGCGCCCATATTTTTCAAGGCTCTGGTAAGTGCCTTCCGGGTCTTGGGACGTGACGCGCTGGCTGCCGCGAATGGTTGTCAGCGCTTTTAAAATAGCGTCATAGCTGATGCTGTTACGTTCTAAAACGCCTTTGACCGAATTTTCTTCAGTGAGCGCCAGCAGCATATGCTCGGTGCTGACATATTCATCGCGCATTTTGGCGGCTTCACGCTCCGCGCGGGAAAAAACCTGCTGTGAGGCGCGGCTGAGTGTGACATCGGCGTTGCTGCCGGAAACGCGCGGTTTTCCTTCCAGGATGCCTTCAAGTTCATTCAAGAGGGCTGCCGGACGTGCGCCAATTTTGGCGATGACTTCCGGCGCAATGCCGTCTTGCTGCTGCAAAAGTGCAATCAGGAGATGCAGCGGTTCCAGCGATGGATGGCCGAACTCGACAGCCAGTGATTGCGCCCCCATCACAGCTTCTTGTGCTTTGTTGGTATATTTTTTTAAGTCCATAATGTTACTCTAGAATCACTCCTTCTTCGTCTTCTCATAATATAGCCCGAAACTATATGAGAAGCGTCAAAAATGTATCGGAGTTGTGTTGTTAGGGTTATGAAAGTTAACAGTTAAGCGAGTTCGTAATTTACTTCGTAACGCAAAAATGCTATATTTAATGCATCGTCCAATGAGTAAAGGAGGTGGTCATTTTGAAGAACAGTATGGTGGAGGTTCACCTCTAACCCCGTTCACCTCTTTGTAGGGAGCGCCTGTTAAGGGTACCCTCCCACCCGCTACTAGCAAGTACAGACGGCCCGGTTTTTCCGGGCTGTCTCATTTTCTTTATGCCCTATGCAAGTTTTCTGTTATAGTCTGAAAGAAACCGCCGAACGCTTATGCCTTCAGGATTATTGGATTTCTTGTTTATCTTGGTAGGATAGCGTAACATTAGAGAGATGTTGTACACCTCTCCGTGAGCAAAACCTATGGAAAACCTCGTTGGACAGCGTATCAAAGGCTATGAATTGCGTGAAACAATTGGCGCAGGTGGCTTTGGCGCTGTTTATCGCGCCCATCAACCCCTGGTCGGGCGTGAAGTAGCCATCAAAATTATTCTGCCGCAGTATGCCAATCATCCTGATTTTATTCGTCGCTTTGAAGTCGAAGCCCAGGTGATCGCGCGGCTGGAACACCCACATATTATCCCGCTTTATGATTATTGGCGTGATGGCGAAGGCGCGTACCTGGTCATGCGCTTCTTGCGTGGGGGCAGTCTGCGTGCCACCATCAAGGGCAACCAGATGCCGCTGGAAGCTGCCAGCAAAATGCTCGATCATATTGCCGGAGCATTGGCAGTTGCCCATCGTCAAGGCGTAGTACATCGTGACATCAAGCCGGATAATATCCTGCTGGATGAAGAGGGTAACGCTTACCTGACCGACTTCGGCATTGCCAAAGAATTGGGCAATGAGGCCAGCAACGTGACCCAGGCAGATATGGTTGTTGGGTCGCCAGCCTATCTCTCTCCGGAACAGGTCAAATCCGAGACGGTGACGGCTCAATCGGATATTTACAGCCTGGGCGTGGTGCTTTATGAAGTGCTTACCGGACAGCATCCCTTCCCGGACGCAGGTGTTACGGCACTGCTGATTAAGCATCTTCAGGAGGCGCTGCCGCTGGTGCAGGACATCCGCGAAGATGTGCCTCCCGGCGTTGATGAGATTATTCAGCGGGCAACCGCCAAAGACCCTGCCGAGCGTTACCCTGACGCTCCATCATTGGCGGCGGCTTTCCGGCGTGTCCTCATGGCAAGTTCTAGTTTTACCGGTGATGCGACGATCCATCCAGGCAGCGTTACCCGCGAAATGGCGTTGGATCGCACACTACTCTTAGAAGAACTCGACGTTGATAACCCCTATAAAGGTTTGCAGGCGTTCGAAGAAGCCGATTCTGCGAATTTCTTTGGGCGCGATGCACTGATTGACCACCTGCTTAACAAAATACGCGAGCAGGATGATGAGCGTTTCCTGGCGGTCATCGGCCCCAGCGGCAGCGGTAAGTCAAGCGTTGTGCAGGCGGGCATGATTCCGCGTATGCGTCGGGGAACAGTACCCGGCTCGGAGCGTTGGTTCGTGGTCGAGATGCTTCCGGGCGCACGTCCGCTTGAAGAATTGGAAGCGGCGCTGCTGCGAATCGCGGTTAACCCACCCCAGAGTTTATTGGAACAGCTTAAAGAAGATGAACGCGGCCTCGTGCGGGCCACCAAGCGCGTTTTAGCTGATAACCGCAGCGAGTTGTTCTTATTCATCGACCAATTCGAAGAAGTCTTTACCCTGGGCAAAGACAAAGCTGAAATCACGCACTTTTTAAACAGCATTGTGACTGCCGTGACCGATCCGCATTGTCACCTCCGCGTGATTGTCACTCTCCGTGCCGATTTTTATGACCAACCGCTGCTTTATCCGGCTTTTGGTGATCTGGTGCGCCGTCATACCGAGGTCGTCCTGCCGATGACACCGGAAGAATTGGAACTGGCAATCGCAGGCCCGGCGGAACGGGTTGGGGTTCTGCCGGAACCCGGTTTGATACAGCAAATTACGGGGGACATCAGCACACAACCGGGTGCTTTACCGCTGCTGCAATATGCGCTCACCGAATTATTTGATCGTCGCTCTGGTCGAGTCATGACGATGGCGGCTTATCATAAACTTGGCGGCGCGTTAGGCGCATTGGCACGTCGCGCGGACGAAATTTACAGCGCACTTGATCCCAAAAGTCAGGAAGTCGCGCGGCAGCTTTTCCTGCGTCTCGTGAATCTGGGTGAAGGTGGTACGGATAACACCCGCCGTCGTGCTCTGCACACCGAGTTAAACTCGATTGGGAATGACCCCGCCGCGATGGAAAAAGTGATCGAATACTTTGGAAAATCGCGCCTGCTGACCTTTGACCACGACCCGCAAACTCGTGAACCGACTATCGAAGTGGCGCATGAGGCGCTGATTCGTGAGTGGCAGCAGCTTCGGGACTGGCTCGAAGATGGCCGTGAAGACCTTCTGATGCAGCGGCGACTGGAAGCTGCCTCCGTTGAATGGCTCAAATCCCGCAAAGACCGCAGTTTTCTGGCTTCTGGTGGGCGTTTGACACAGTTTGAGGAATGGCAGGCCAGATCAAATCTAGCCCTCAGCGCCGAAGAGTCCGAATACCTGCGCAACAGCATCGCGGAACGAGAGGCAATGGTCGCGCAGGAAAATGAGCGACAGGCGCGTGAACAAATGCTGGAAACGCGCTCACGTAATCGTCTGCGGCTGTTGGTCGCGGTCATGACGGTTGCTGCTCTCATCGCAGTCGGATTAGCAGGTTTGGCTTTTACCCAGGGACAGATCGCCCAGCAGGAACGCGTCAAAGCCGAAGATAACGCGAATGCGGCATCCACTGCGCAATTCGTTGCCGAGGCGAATCGACTGGAAGCAGAGGAAAACGCTGCCGATGCCGAACGCAGCGCGAATGCGGCGGCGACAGCTCAATCAGTTGCTGAAGCGAATCGCCTGGAGGCAGAAGCAAATGCCGCGATTGCCGAAGAAAATCGCCAAACGGCGGAGCAAAATGCTGCTAATGCCGAACGCAGCGCCAATGAAGCACGTAGTCTGGCGCTGGCAGCTAATTCCCGTAACCTTTTAAGTGAACATAATCCTAATCTGGCGCTGACACTGGCAATTGAAGCCAGCAACGTTTATCAACCACCTGCCGCCGATATTCAGCAAACACTCGCGCAAATCGCCTATGGTTCATCAGCGCGTTTCCGCCTGGAAGGGCATAGCGGCTCGGTCTTGAGCGTTGCCTCCAACGATCAATCAGGTCTTTCGGTGTCGGCAGATGGCACCATGCACTTATGGAATTTGCTCGACGGTTCGGAAGCCGCCGTCACATTTAATCTGGATGGAGGCGTTGCCAACAGCGTCGCGATCAGCAGCGATAGCAAAACGGGCATTACGGGCATGTTCGATGGCAGTGTCATCCTTTGGAATTTGGAAACAGGTGAGCAGATACGCCGTCTTGAAGGCCATAGCGATATTGTGAACAGCGTGGAATTCAGCCCCGACGAAAGCCAGATTCTCAGCGCTTCGATGGATCGGACGATCCGGCTGTGGAACTTCCGTAATGGCCGGGAAATACAAAATATTGAGTCGCCTGGGGCAATCCTGAAGGCCGACTTTAGCCCGGACGGTCAATATGTCGTCACGGGTTCTGCCGATGTAACTGCTGCTTCCGGTCTCCCCGTTGAGGATCAGGATCGCACGGTGCGGGTATGGAATCTCGAAACGGGCGAGGAAGTGCAGCGTTTTGAGCCGAGATCGGGCTTTGTACGTGCGGTAGCCTTCAGCCCGGATGGAAATCACGTCTTGTCTGGAACCTGGAATTCGGCTGATGGCGGCACACTGCAATATTGGGATATTGCAACGGGTGAACTCGAACGCCGCTTCTACGGTCATACCGACATCATCAGCGAAGTGAAATTCAGCACGGACGGAAAAAAGATATTGTCCGGCTCGTGGGATCGCAGTTTACGCCTTTGGGACGTGAATACTGGCGTTGAGCTTGAGCGTTTTGACGGACATCATGACCGCATTTTGAGCGCATCTTTTGGCCTGAATGATGAATATATCCTGGTGGGGACGGGCAATATTGGCAACAATATCCCGAATCCACAGGTCGATACGGTGGCTGATCCCAGCGTATGGCTTTGGGATTTGCGCAACCGTGCGCAGATTCATGCGCTGACTGGGCATCAGGATTGGATTTGGAGTGCCGTGATTAGCCCCAATGGTCGTTATGCCGCGACGGGCGCTGGCCCAATCAGTCTGCCGACCAATCGGACAGCCGATACCTCTGTGCGCCTGTGGGATTTACAGACGGGCGAGGAAGTCCGGCGTTTTGAAGGCCACACCAATACGGTCAATATGGTCGCCTTCAGCCCGGATGGTCAAACGATTGCTTCAGCCAGTTGGGATGGAACGGTGCGCCTGTGGGATGTGGCAACGGGCGAAGGCAGAATCGGCTTTGAAGGCCATACAAGCCGTGTGTTAAGTGTGAATTTCAGCCCGGATGGTCAATCGGCACTTTCGGCGGGCTGTGGTGAATTTAATGCGACGAATGCCTGTATCAAGGGTGAAATTATTCTATGGGATGTGGCAACGGGCGAAGAAATCCGGCGCTTTGAAGGCCACACCGCCGCTGTTAACAATGCCGTTTTCAGCCCGGATGGCAGCTTAATTGCGTCAGCCGCCGATGATAACAGTGTGCGCCTGTGGGATGCTGCGACGGGCGCTGAAACGAGTACGCTGCAAGGCCATACCAACCGTGTGACCAATGTAGTTTTCAGCCCGGATGCTACGATGCTCCTCTCTAGTGCCTGGGATACAACGGCGCGTTTGTGGGATGTGGCAACAGGCCGCGAACTTCGCCAGCTTGTTGGTCACAGCCGCGCGGTGTTCGGCGTGGCTTTCAGCCCGGACAGCAGAATGGCGCTTACCGGATCGGCAGATTTGACCATTCGCCTGTGGGATGTAGCAACGGGCGGCGAAATCCGGGAATTTGATGGGCATACCAACTGGGTATTAAGCGTGGTTTTCAGCCCGGATGGCAGCTTTATCCTGAGTGGTGCGGAAGATAATACGGCGCGTACCTGGCATCTGGCGCGAACGCTGGATGAGCTGATCGCCTGGGCGCGGGAAAATCGCTATGTGCCAGAACTTTCATGCGCGGAACGTGAGCAGTATCGCGTCGAGCCGCTTTGTGAAACTCAAAGCTAAATCCTCTTAAAATATTGTCGTAGGGCGCAGCCGTGCGCCCTGCGATTTCTCTGCCGCTGGTGCTCCATAATCCCTCGAATAACTGCCTCTCTCATATCAGGACTCTCAGCCCACTTTTGTTTATATTCCTGCTGGGTATAATGGAAGGTGGGAAATATGAAAAAGGGCTGGTGGCGATGAGACGGTATCCATTCTTCTTATTAGGTCTTGTTTTACTTCTTATCGGCGGATCGGTATTGGCTGTGCCATCACAGCAGACGAACCCGCTGGCATTGGATACGCGCGTTGACCTGGAAACGCTGGCGAACGCCGTGTTGGGCGAAGAACAGCGCCCCGCATCCTGGACAGGTAACAGCGATGCTGCTTCGCCCAAGTTTGTTTCAGACTTGTGGTTCGATAATGAGCAGCTTGCCAATTCCGTCTTTGGTGAGGGCATCCGTCCCTCGGAGTGGCTGGGCGCGACCAGCGTGAACGCGGCAGTTCTGGTGCGGAATATTCGCCATGACCTGGAACTCGCTGCCGATGAATTTTTCGGCAGTCGCAGCCGCCCACCGGAATGGATTGGCGCATCCGGCTTATTGCGTTGTGAACGTAACCTGCAAAATCTGGTCACGATGCTGCGCAATTTTTATACCATTGATATTCAAACGCCTGAATCAGCACTCGATTACTGCGCAACAGTGACGAATGATGTCGAAGATTCTTTACTGAACCAGGGTATTTTCCCAAGTGATAACGAAGCCTTAAAAGATTTGACCCTGGCGGTGCGCGGCGATCTGGAACGTCTGGCTGATGAAAAATTGGGGTTGGATAACCGTCCCGTCAACTGGGTCGGTAATAAAGATCGCGAATCCGCCTCGCTCATCGGCGATAATTTCCTTGATCTGGAAAGCCTTGCCAGCCAGTTACTAGGCGGCGACCAGCGTCCTCTCAACTGGGTTGGCGTTGTGGCGGCCTCACCGTATATTTCTTACCGTAATATGCGCCATGACCTTGAACTCCTGGCCGATCAAACGATGGGTGATAGTTTAAGACCGCGCGGCTGGCAGGGACTGAATCCGATAGAGCGCTGCGAACCGCTGACGCAAGACCTGATTTTGATTACGCAGGCCAATTATGGCTTCACTACCGATACCATCGCGCTGGAAAATTTCTGTCAGGAAGTTGCCAATAACGCCAATTTGCTGATCGAAAATCCGCCGATTGAAGATGTGGTCGCGCAGGAAGAAAGAAGCCAATTCCTGGCTGAGGCAGAATCCGCATTTACCTATCTGGACATCAACGCATCTCAGTTTATGGGCATTATGCCGCCGGGGACGAAATTCCGTGCCTGGTATCGCAATTTTGCCGCTTCGACGATGATGTTTGTCAGCGGTGATGATTTCGCGGTTTATCTTGACCAGCGCTGGACAACGCTCCCCATAGACATATTTGATAATCTGCCGACGCTGGAAGGGGTTGCGCCGCTGACCTTCTGCGATGCAAGCTGGTGTAATGGTCCTGGCCCAACGCCTACACCGACTGGCTCTGGTGCGCTGGCACTGCTGCTCAACCAGACAACGCCGGTTGCACCACCCAGTCAGGAAGAGATCAGCGAAAAGGTTCAGGTATCGTGGAACAATATCCGCGTGACTTATCTAGCGGATAATGCGCAAACCCGTACTGCACAGGTCGCGCTGGAAATTTGTGTTGAGCCTGCGCAGATCACTTGCGAACCCATTATTCGCGTCTTTGATAATGCGGTTGGCGCGGCCAAGCCTGTCCTCTCGCAGTCGCCCAACGGCCTGAATGTTTACGAGTTCCCCTACGGTTATTCGTCGAATCTGCTGATTGAAGGCACGACGCTCACTTCGCCGGACGTGTGGATCAGCGATCCGAGCATCCGCTAAAATTATCTGATGTAGGGGCGACTTACCGAGTCGCCCCTACGAATTTTCCTCATTAATGGAGATAAAATTGACAGGTCAGGCCTTAGCAGGGATTCGGGTGCTGGATTTTACGCGCGTGCTGGCGGGGCCGTTCTGCACGATGCTGCTGGGCGATATGGGCGCGGATGTGGTGAAGATCGAGAATCCATCCAGTGGTGATGAGACGCGCCAATGGGGACCGCCCTGGGATACGAACGCCCTGAGTGCCTACTTTTTGAGCGTCAACCGTAACAAACACAGCCTGACATTGAATCTGAAAAGTGAAGCCGGACAATCCATTGCCCGTCAGCTTGCGGCTGAGAGCCACATCGTTATCGAAAATTTCAAGCCTGGTGAAATGGCACGATTCGGCTTGAGTTATGCGGATTTGCGACAAATCAACCCGGCGCTGGTGTATTGCAGCATTACCGGATTTGGGCAAACTGGCCCCTATCGTGACCAACCGGGCTACGATTACGCGATTCAGGCGATGAGTGGCCTGATGTCGATCACTGGCCCAGTGGAGGGGGAATCCTACAAAGTTGGCGTGGCAATTTCGGATGTGGTGACAGGCTTGTTCGCGCTGTCGTCGATTCTGGCGGCGCTGCGTCACAGCGAACGGACAGGCGAAGGTCAGCAAATTGACATCGCGCTGCTCGATAGCCAGATTGCCTCGCTGGTGAATGTCGCCAGCAATTATCTCGTTTCCGGTCAAGCACCGCAGCGATTCGGCAACCAGCATCCCAATATTGTGCCATATCAGACATTTCGCGCCGCCGATGGCGAATTTGTGCTGGCGGTGGGTAATGATCGGCAGTTCGGCCAGCTTTGTGCGCTGCTGGAACGCCTGGATTTACGCGATGACCTGCGCTTTGCCACTAATCCGGCGCGTGTCGCCAACCGCGAAACCTTGATCCCCATTTTGCAGACGCTATTTCTTCAGCGCCACGCCAAAGCCTGGGTGGATGATCTGCTGAATTCTGGCATTCCTGCTGCGCCGATCAATGATATTCCGACGATTTTGAATGATCCACACGTTCAGGCACGGGGGCTGGTGCATGACGGTTTTATCGGCCCGCCGATGCAGTTTTCGGGGACACCCGCGCAGGTGATTTTGCCGCCACCCATGCTGGGACAGCATACGGATGAAATCCTGCGCCAACGGCTGAAGTTGGACGATGATACCATTGCAGCCTATCATGCGTCGGGTGTGGTGTAGAATTAAGCAGATCAGCTATTCAGTGTCTCAGTATTTCAGCTTTTTGCTGACAAGCTGACGGGCTGAAATGCTGATGAGCTAACAGGCTGAAGGCTAAATTATGCAACCAAAATGGCTTGATTGGGCACAGCGCTTACAGGCACTTGCCCAGACCGGACTGAATTACGGCCCACACATTTTTGACCAGGAGCGCTACGAAGCCGTGCGGCAGATTGCGGCTGAGATGATGGCTGCTTACACCGACGCCGACATCGAAAAGGTGATGGGCATGTTTATCGGCCAGACGGGTCACGCCACGCCCAAGATTGATGTGCGCGGTGTTGTATTTCGCGACAACGCCATTTTGATGGTGCGCGAAAATCTCGATGGTGGGCGCTGGACACTCCCTGGTGGCTGGGCAGACATCAACGAATCGCCTGCCGAGGCGACGATGCGAGAAGTTTACGAAGAATCCGGTTATCGAACGCGGGCGGTCAAATTACTGGCGCTGTATGATCGCAACAAGCATCATCCGCCGTCGATTTTTCACGCCTACAAAGTGATAATCCAGTGTGAGTTGATCGGTGACGAGCCGGAAGACGACCACGCCGCGCAAGACAGCGCTTCATTTCAGGAAACGGGCGAGGCGACATTTTTTCGTGAAGGTCAACTGCCGCACGATTTGTCGATAGGCCGGATCACGCGCCCGCAAATCCTGCGCTTTTTCGAGCATAACCGCAATCCAGATTTACCGACGGATTTTGATTAGGTCAGGTCTGAGAGGGTGTTGAAACCCCTCACACGCACCCTCATCGTGACGTAACACGCGCGAGGGACTTAAAATTAGCATTTCTCCCCTCTCCATGAGCTTGCGAAATGGGGAGGGGTCGGGGGAGGGGTTCTTAATAAAGCCCTTTATCAACACGCTCTCAGACCCGCCCCTACAATGAAAACGTATCTTAAATTATCTGTTATCAAGGGGAATTATTTTGTCAACGACGATACAAAGTTACCGCATTACCCGCTATGAATATCCGCGTTCGCGTGTGGTGGGCGATTCGCAAGTGCGCAGCGAGTGGAATCATAACGCCACACTGGAACTCACCAGCAGTACCGGACAGATCGGCTTGGGATTTTTCGGTGCGCTCTTTCAACCTTTGCCGCCGCTGGTCGAACTAAACCGCGTTTTCGAACGCGAAGTCGCGCCGTCGATCATCGGTCAGAATCCGTTTTCACTCGCCAACCGAGTCACACGTCCGCGTGGTGGCAACATCGGCAGAAGCATGTTCGCTGAGGCCATTAATCAGGCCTGCTGGGACTTGCAGGGCAAAGAATTGAACATGCCGCTGTATAAATTGCTGGGCGGTACGAGAAATCGCGTCCCGGCCTATGCCAGCGGCCTCGATTATCATCTGACGACGGACGAAGTTTGCAACTTTTTCGCTGCTGCTGCGATCAAAGGATTTTCGGCGTTCAAGATCAAGGTCGGTCATCCTGATCTGAGTTGGGATATTGAGCGCTTACGGGCGATCTGGGATGCAGTAGGGCCGGGGGCGACATTCATGGTCGATTCGAACGAAGCCTGGTCGCCCAAAGAAGCTATCCGGCGGCTTCACGCCTATCATGACGCAGGCATTACCAATATTCTGTGGGCCGAAGACCCTATTTTGCGCGATGATTTTGAAGGACTCGCGATGGTTGCTCAGGAAGTGCCATTTATGCACATCAACAGCGGTGAGTACCTCGACGCACATGGTAAGCGTCAGTTGATGGAGCATCGTGCCGTCGATATGCTCAATATTCACGGCAATATCACCGAGACGATGCGGTCCGGGTGGTTGGCGGCGGAACTGGGTATTCCGGTGACGCTGGGCAACACCTTCTGCGAACTCGGCGTGCATATGGCCTGTGCGCTGCCGGAAGCGCTCTGGCTGGAATACTCATTTTTGGATTGGAATGTGCTGGTCGAAGAACCCATCGTCTTTGAAAATGGCTATGCCATCGCGCCGGATCGTCCCGGACACGGCCTGACCGTATCGGAAATCGCGCGACGCGAATATGCGCGGACAGATATTGTGAGCTAAGGGAGAGCCTGTCAGCTTGTCAGCTTGTCAGCCAGTCTGCTTGTCAGCTTTTGCCGTCTGAAAATCGAATTGATAATGAAAAGCGGTGCTGAGTTATCTCAATGCCGCTTTTCTTCGCTCTAAGCAAATCCCAGCATCATCTACTGCGAATCTCAGGCAAGTGAAGACAATGTATTCACGGCTGAAGGATGGGCCATAAGATTCCATACCTGCTAACCATTCATCAAATACTCCATAATATTTCCCAACTTGGTCTATCAATTCTTCTAAATCATCATTTGTTGCTCTGCTGATAACTTCTTCACGAGCGACATCATCACTAATCCCCCACTTTTCAGCTTGAGTAATCAAATGTCTGAATTTGGCAGGAACATTTTCTGGGGATAGCTTTCCAGGCATATTCTCTTTTATCCAACTATCCATATCAATTTCATCATTGTCAATGTCATTTTCATCCACCATTGTCAAAGTCCTTAGAATGTTTGTTTCCATTGATTATAGAGGCTTGGAAATTCAAATACAGTTACTAAATTCGGCTAGTTGATGAATTTGCGCACGTATAACGATTTTGTCACAGGCCTGCGCATGTTTATGACTCTCATGCTACACTCGTTGAATTGGGGACGAAATCGACGAACTTATTTCCCTTATAGCAAAAATTCAATACAATTGGGAAGAACAACACATTCAAACCAGATTTGATTTATTCAAACCAGTGATTGCATATTCCGTTTGTATAGCGTTTAATTAAGGTATTGAAATTGTTTGTTTAAGTCGTTTATTCAGAATTTTGAGCGCCCGCATTCTAAATATAGAGGCGATTTTTAATTTCTTATGACAAAAGGAGTTTGTATGCGCCGTTTCATCGTTATCTTCGCGGCACTGCTGATGCTTTCGATAGGCACAGCCGTGTTAGCACAATCGAGTGGCACCACTCAGCACGTGGTACAACCGGGCGAAAACCTGTTCCGCATTTCGCTTCGGTATCGTGTTTCGATGGCGGCTATCCAGGCTGCCAATCCGATTATCCGCAATCCGAACCTGATCTATGCCGGATCGGTACTCATCATCCCGGCAGGCGGCACAGTCCCACCGCCGACAGCGGTTCCCGGTCAGCCGACCCCAACCCCGCAGCCCGGCCCTGGCACCGTTTATATCGTGGTGCGCGGTGATACCCTGTATCTGATCGCGCTGCGCTTTGGGACGACCATTCAGGCAATCGCCGCAGCCAACAATATCGTCAACCCGAACCTGATCTATGTCGGTCAACGATTGACGATACCTGGCGCAAGCGGCCCCGGCCCAGCGCCCACCGATCAGCCGCCTACACAGCCTACACAGCCGCCTCCCCCACCGGGAAATACCTCGTTTGAACTAGGTGGACACATATTTGGCTTCCAGTACGCAGCTCAGATGCGTCAGGCAGGCATGACCTGGGCAAAAGTCCAGATTACCTGGAATCAGGGTGATCCCGCGAGCATCGCACAGGGCGCGATCAACGAAGCACGTTCGGCTGGCTTCAAAATTTTGCTCGGTATCAAGGGCAATCCAGAACAAATTCGGGCGAACCCAACCCAGTATTATCAGAATTTCGCTAATTTCCTGGGTGGTGTTGCGCAGTTGAGTCCAGACGGCATCGAAGTTTGGAACGAACAAAACATTGATCGCGAATGGCCTGTCGGACTCATCAGCCCGCAAGCCTACACGCAGATGTTGAGCGCAGCTTATCAGGCGATCAAGGGCGCGAACTCCAACGTCCTGGTTATCAGTGGTGCGCCTGCTCCAACCGGCTTCTTTGGCGGTGGCTGCACGGGCAATGGCTGCGATGACGACGCGTTTATCCGAGGTATGGCGGCGAACGGTGCAGCCAACTTTATGGACTGCGTAGGCATTCACTATAACGAAGGTATTCTCAACCCAGACGCGACCAGCGGCGATCCGCGCGGCAACAGCGGCCATTACACGCGCTACTACCAGACAATGGTGAATCTGTATGCCAGTGTATTCCCCGGCAAACCGCTGTGCTTTACTGAACTCGGTTATCTCTCGCCAGAAGGTTACAGCCCGCTACCCGGTGGCTTTAGCTGGGCAGCCAATGTGACAGCACAGGATCAGGCCGAATGGCTGTCTCGCGCGACAGTGCTATCGCGACAAGGTGGTCGTGTGCGTTTGATGATTATCTGGAATGTCAATTCCACGACCTACGGCGCAGACCCGCAAGCCGGTTATGCGATCATCCGTCCGAACGGCACATGCCTCGCCTGCAATACTCTCAGCGCGGCTATGCAGTAGAAATTTGAACCAAGTGTCCCCTCCCCATTGCGATGGGGAGGGGAGTAAGGGGTGGGGATTTGGCATTAATCCGTAAAATCTTCCTGCGCGAAACGGGCCAACGCCAGCATATCCAGAATCAATGATGCGGCGCTGCGCCAGTCCCAGTCCAGGCGATGCTGCTTTTGCGTCAGAATATCGGCAATAGAGGTAATAGGCTCGACCAAACGTACAAACCCCAGCGCATGACCTTCCTGCGCCAACCGCTGCCATTGTTCGGCTGTCCGTCCGCTGGTACGCTGCAAGCCATTCAGCAAAATCTCGCTCAATGCAACCATCACCTGCTTCGGATAATAAATCAGCGGATCGTTTGAATGCTGCTCGTCCATCAGCGTTGATGGTGGCAGGGCGTTCATTTCAGCTTCACGGCGCTGAATCCAGGGCTGCATGAGATAGCGTTTGCCTTCATTTTCGAATACCAGCGATAGCGGCGCGAGTATCCCGCCGGGTCGCACACTTCCACAGACGAATTTCAGCGCACGATTTTGCAAATGCCACAATAGCGCATCCACACCCTCGCTCCCGCGCGAGGTGTAGGGGTGAATCATCAGTGTTGCCCCGCCTTCATGGTCGGTCAGTTGCGCGACAACGGCCTGATTAAAGGGGTCAAAAATCGCGTTTTCGACACTTTTGACGGCGCAAACCTGCAAATCTTCACCGACTCGACGGGGACGCAGTGTGGCAGGTGGTTGGGCGGCACGGCGGGCGCGGATTTCAGCAAAGCTGTCTGCCAGCAGGGGCGCTTTGAGTGCTTCCCAATTCAAGGGCTGTGCGATGACGCTGGACGACGCGCGGCCCGTCACAAAAACTGACTCGGCGGTGCGCTTGCCGCCTTTGACGAGAAGCTGCTGCGCTCCCAACGCGCCAAATGAGGTATCCCGCATCAGCGTCGAGCGTCCAAGCTGCCAGAACGCTAACGATTCCTGGTTATCCTTTGCCTCAAACTCGCGCTGGATGGCGACAATTTGCCCACTGTCAGTATCCTGAAGATAAACAGAAAGTCGTGTCGCGCCTTTCAGCGGCTCAACCACACATCCCAGGCCGATCATGCGGCTGGTGCTGATATTCGTGGCGACATCGGCGGTGCTGCCCCGCACGAACAGGCCGGGAACGGCTCCTGTCGGCTGGCGAACAGCGCGGATGCGAATCAAGAGTTCACCGATGAGCGCGGCGGTATGAACAGCCGAAAATCGAGCATCCTGCGCCGCATAACGGTCATATTCCTGTGCGATTTCGTCCAGAATTTCGGCGTGCCAGATGAGCGCCGAATCACGGCATTGACCCGCAAGCTGACGCAAACGACCAATCGCCAGCGATGATGCCCCGGCGAATCCGATTTCAAAAAGATCATGGAGGCCATTTTCGAGCGCATCCAGCAGTGCCAGCGGCGGCGTAAACTGCTCATGCCCGGTTTCGATCAGACCAGCCTCGCCGTTAAGCAGCCGGAATGCCCACACAGCCAGCGCCACATGACTGCACGGTGCGGGTTCGCTACAGTCGCAGGCGGTATAGCGTGGATCGCCGGGAACGAGAAAACGCACGCTACACGACAGTGTATGGATACGTGCCAGCGGCTTGACCCCGCGCACGAGTTCAAAAATGTGATTGTCCTCAAACTGTTTGCGCAAGCGGTTAAAAACGGATTTGGTGTAATGTGTGGCTAAAATTTCGTCGGTGATGTCACCCGGATTCCAGGGTTCGGGCGCTGCCTGTGGCTGTTCCTCAGTGGATCGAATCTGATAAAGCAGCACCGATTGCACCAGATGGCGGCAGACTCCCGCTGCTGGACAGGTGCATTGGCTGTCAGGCAGTGTTGCGTCGTGCGGCAGTGTGCAGGTAATCCCTTCCGGCCATACCACCGTGACCGTGCCATCAGCGGATTCGGCAATTTCCGCATCAAGTTTGCCTTCTTCGAGTTCACGCTGGGCGCGTTTAACCACGCCACGATTGCTGAAGGTCGCGAGGTCATCGGGAGTCAGGCTTAACAAGTCTGGGCGCATATCTCTTTACTTTCGGGTACTCACCGCTTTACTTTTGGGTACATATCTCTTTACTTTTTGGGCGACTCACTTTACTTTCTGGGCAACCCATTCGGCCAATTCACCAGGAGTCATCGCGCCGACATGTGCGCCGAGCTTGACCATTTGCGCTGCAACTTCACGGTTATAGGAGGGGTTGGCTTGACCATCAAGTGCCGCCAGACCGAGCAGTGTCACACCGCTGTCGCACAGGGCTTTGGTCGCATTGAACAGATTGTGCAGTGGAGCGCCCTCGTAAAAATCCGTAATCAAAACGACGATGGTTCGGCGCGGGTTATCGACCAGTGTTTGAGCATATCGCAATGCCTGCCCGATGTCCGTGCCGCCGCCAAGCTGAACTTTCATCAGCGTCTCTACCGGATCGCTGCAATCGTGAGTCAGATCGACGACAGCCGTATCGAAAATCACCAGATGCGTCCGCAAACTCTGGATGCCCCAGAAAATCGACGCGGTGATCGCGGCATGAATCACGCTGTCCATCATGCTGCCGGATTCGTCCACGACGACGATAATCTGCCATTTATCGACATGCCGCCGGATGCGCGAATTGAAATATGGCGTTTTGATAAACAGGCGCTTGCTTGGCGGGTCATAATTGGCGAGATTGCGGCGAATGGTCGTCTGCGGGTCGAAATTTTTGGCGATTTTGATGTACGAGCGCTGCTGGCGATTGATCGCGCCTGTAAACGGATTGCGAATTTCCGTCGCCAATTTTTTCATCAGTTCTTCGATCACGCGGCGCACTAGCTGCCGCGCCAGCCCCAGAACTTCCTGATTCATCAGGTGCTTGGTGCGCAAAACGGCCTTGAGCAGCGTTTGACTCGGCTGTGCGCGGCTGAGTAAATCGGCGTTCGTCACCATTTCTTCCAGGTGATAGCGTTCCAGCGCGTCTTTTTCCAGCCGTTCAATCGTGCGCTGTGGGAACAACTCGTGAACGGTGTTGATCCAATCCGGCACACTCAAGGCCGAGTCTTCCATGCCGCCTGTGCGGTCATCGCTGCGCACGTTGCGCCCCGCGCCGTACTCGCGCCCATACAGAAATTCCAGCGCCGCGTCACGCGCCTGTCCTTCGCCATCCAGTGCGCCACATGCACCCTCGGCATCTTTTCCCAGCACCAGCCGCCAGCGAACTTTGCGTTTCGTTTGGTCATCCATGTGCAACAATCCCATATTTTTCGAGTGCTTTAAACAGTGCGTTTTCGAACGCCAGCACCCGCGCCGCCTGCTGGATATTCACTTCGAGTTCAGGGAGCGCATCGGCTGCATTCCCGAACAGTGTGCGCAGCAGATAATATTTTTCGCGCGGCAAGAAGAACGAAAATGCCAGCCGCAGCGAGGGCAGTGCCGCCAAAAATCCATCCTCATCATAGCGGAGGAGTGTGCTGTTAATTTGCCCGATGAGTGCGGCTTCCCGCTGGATAACTTCACGCGCCAGATAAAACAGCCCGGTCAGAAAATCGCCAAGCTGCTCCGGCTGCGTAAAGCTTTGCAGGTTGATTTGCATCCCACCAAGCGTCCATAAAATGCCAGTTGCCGCGCCGCGCATCAGAGGAGTCTGCTCAACATCACTTGCCGCACGCTGAAAGACATCCGCAAAATCCGCACGATCCATATTTAGCACCGGGGCGCAGCGCTCAAGCGTTTCTAACAGTGCGCGGATGCCGTCGAGGAGGGCTTTGTCCTGGCCTGTGATCGCGCCGAGCGTTTCCAGCAGCCACAGACTGCGCCGGAAAGCCGTCCGCAAAAGTTCGCCGACATCGGCGTGGCGCATCGTCCCCAACACCGCATCAAAACGATACAGATAGAGCAAATTGGTGAGCGCTTGCGAGGTCGTAAAAAAGCTGCCATCCTGCGTGATGAGCGCGGCGAGGCGGCTGTAAAATTCGGCAGCGGACTCTGGCAAGCCCATCAGCGCCGCATCGAGTAAAAGTCGCGAAGCCTGTGAAGCATCTGGTTGCTCGATTTGTGCGGCCTGTTCGTACAAACGTGCGCGGGAGGCATCTTCCAGTGTCGCGCCATAGATTGCCGCTTCGATACACACGCCTTCAAATTCGGCACTCCAGACAATGCGCCAAGCTTCGACGATGCGCTCGTCGGTGATGTCGCTGGTGCTGGTGCGTGAGTAACCTGGTAGACCCAGAATGCGAACCTGATGCAAAACCCGACTGCGTTCTAGATCGTCGGTTTTGGCGAGATCGAGCCGGATGTCGCGCGGCTCGGTTTCTGGCTGCAAGCCATAGGCCGCAAGCTGCTGTTGAAGCTGAATCACCAGCGAGGGGAGTGTTGTGCCTTCGGCGAGATGACCACGTGCGCTGCCCCGGAAAACTTCAAAAACCGCTTCGAGAAATGGATGTCTCAGATCAAATGCCAGTTCGTCTTTCACCAATGCGCTAATCACGCCATCAATCAGATCACGCCGCCAGACACGTGCATGACCGCGCAAAATGCCAAGTGTCTGGGCGCTGGTTTCGACTGCAATCAAATCCGCTGCACTCAGGCGCTGATTTTTTTCGCGTAAACGCTGTGCCACCCGCGCCAGCAGGCCGCGATAGGTGCCGGAATCCCAAATATGCTGGTAAAAGCCGGGATTCGGCATCCCGGATTCGTAGCCGCGCAAGCTGTCGAGCCGTTCATATGAGTAGGGTGTGAGGGCGATTCCGCGTTCCTGGGGTGGCGGTGGCATTTCCGGCATGGCACAGTCGCCGTTGGCAAGTCGCTCGTATAAACCGAGGCTGTGAAAGCCGCCCGTGACGACTAAAATTCTCCCATCAAACTCCTCCATCGCCGCGCGGATCATCGCCGCCATGTGCGCCTCGCGCCGCAGGTCAATTTCGCGGATATGTGGTTCGCTCAGTCGCAAAGAGCCGCAAAAATAATGCCCGCGCTGTAAATATTCCCCGACGCTTAAATCGTTGATTTCAAATATCATATCCCAGGCATCATCAAAATTTTCGACACCGAGTTCGCGGCACAGCATGGGGATATAGGGGCTGGTGCGGAGTTCACCATCGGCATAACGATGCGCGGCCTCGTTAGGAGCGGCCATGCCTCCCCAGGGGAGGTCGATAAATCGCACTTCCGCGCCAAGTTCGCGCCCGGTCTGGATCGCCTGCCATTCGGGGGAATAGACGCAAAATGGATAGAATGCGCCGCGCCGGATATTGCCTTCCAGCCGGACATAACTGTAAATCGCGATTGGCAGCGTGTGCGACAGCGATAATTCGCCCATTTGCGCGTTGAAATCCGATGGCCCTTCGATCAAAATCGCCGCCGGACGCATCGCCTGTGCCAGTTCACGCACCACCTGCGCACATGCCGGGCTGTGATGCCGCACCGGGACAAACACAACCCGCGCATCAAGATCATAAATTTCGGGTGGGATAGCGGTCATCACAGCAAATGCCGCGCTTCGTAATAGGCTTTCCAGGATGAGCCGGATTTTTCTTTGACGACATTGTTGAAATAATGGCGCAGCTTTTTGAGGTCATCCTCGGATTCTTTGATCGTCGAGCCGATTAAGCTCTGCACCAGCGTTTCCGGCGTGACGTGCTGTGTGCCGTAATAATAAGAGTGGATGCCTGCCGCGTAGCCAGCGGAGACAGCTTCAGCGGTACTCATCACTGTCGTCAGCGTCGAAATCGCCTGACCATCGGCGGTTTGGCCGCGCCGCAGTTCGTGGAAAGTCGTCACCAGCAGTTCGGTCATATCTGGCGGCAGCGTGACCGGAACGCCCGCACGTTTGAGCAGCTTATCCGTTTCGCGCTGCACCAGTGCCATTTCTTGGTTCAAATCGGCAATGGGCTGCACAGTTTCGAAATTAAAGCGTCGTTTCAGCGCCGCGCTCATTTCGTTCACGCCCCGGTCACGGGTGTTGGCGGTGGCGATCAGATTAAAGCCCATGCGCGCGAAAAGCGTGCTGCCTTCGCCGGGGAGTTCCGGGATCGCCATCACGCGATCACTGAGAATCGACAGCAGCGTATCCTGAATTTCCAGTGGGCAGCGCGTGATTTCCTCAAAACGCACGACCTGCCCATTTTTCATGCCGTTGTAAAGCGGCGCAGGCACAAGTGAGCGTTCGCTGGGGCCTTCTGCCAGCAGCAGCGCGTAATTCCACGAATATTTAATGTTGTCCTCGGTGGTTCCGGCGCTGCCCTGGATGATCTGAGTCGAATCGCCGCTGATCGCCGTCGCCAGAAGTTCGCTCAAATAGCTTTTGGCCGTACCCGGTTCACCGATCAGCAGCAGGCCGCGATTGGTCGCCAGCGCCACGACACAGCGCTCGATCACGCTCCTTGCGCCGACGAATTTGGCCGAAATTTTGGCCTTTTCGTCGCCCAACACGAATTTGACGACTGACTGCGGCGTTAAACGCCACCCCGCAGGCCTGGGTTTATCGGCATCGCTCGAGCGCAGCTTTTCGAGTTCCTCGGCGTATAAAACTTCTGCTGCCGGACGCTGAATATTTTCGATCATTTTTCACCTCGATACGTCAGCACGAACAGATCGCGCAGGACTTCACTCATCACCACCGGGTCAATCTCGCCCAATTTTATTTTTTGAGCTTTATGATCGTGGTATCCGATCTGGGTATGTACCCCGCGCAGAAAATAGCAGCGTTCAATATTCTGGTCATCCCAGCCGTCATAATAGCCTATCGGAATGCCGGGATATTCGATAAAGGCTGTCACATTATCGGAGTGGAATGGCTTCACATGCCCCATATAGATACCATTATCCATCGGCGTACCGCGTATCCAGCCGAGTTTTTGCGTGATGCCCATCATCGGCAGGACTTGAATTTTGATCTCTGCAAATCGCGTGATTTCAAAAGCATCGCGTTCTTCCGGCAGCAGCGCATAGGTTTTCCGAGCCAACTGCGGAAAAGGCGGGATAATCTCATAATCGCCAAAAACCTCGCTCCATTTTGCCATGTCGTCGGGGCTCAAATGTAAAGGATGCGCCAGACCGATGCAATCGACATCGCCCAGCGTAAACGGGTCATCGTCGGAATTGGCGAAATCCTTTTCGTCGGTGATGCGGAAGGTCATTTTCAGCTTGCCGTCGCGGCTATAGCCGCCCCATAGTAAGCGCCGCGCAATATGGATCATCAGCGGGTGGTTGACGATGAAATTTTCAAACTCATCCTGTGACCAGCGCCGCTTGCCCAGAAGGGCCTGTTCCAGCCTTCCACTCTGGACTTTGGCAACCTCACGCACCTGCTTTTTGATGAGCTTCCATTCCAATACCGCTTGTTCCGCTAACTGTGTATCATCGGTTTTGATCGGCTTCGGTAAATTCGATTTGAGTTTTCCGGCTTCATCGCGAATCTGCGGCTTGAGGTCAGAATCAAGCGCGAAGGTGAATTTTCGTGCGCCAAAATCGAATATGCGCCGCCCATCGTCGTCCAGCCCACAGTCAGGGATAATGCGGTCATCCAATTGATCTTTGGTCATGCCTCGTTCGGCAGCAATCACATCAATCGCCTTACGTGCCGCCTGTTTGATGGCGTTATACTGCGCTTTCTGGCCGATGCTGTTGATCTGCATGAGCGCCGTGTCGCTGCCAATCGCGCGTAAGCAGTTCAAGCCCACCACTGCGCGTTGATGCTGCGATTCGCCCGGCCATTTGCGGATATAGGGCGCGAGTTGCAGCGCTGTGCCGTCGCCACCGAGCAAGCCAAGCGACAGCATCGCCCATTTTTCTTTGGAGGATGCACCGCGATTTTGCCAGAGTTCGAACAGCCCCCAGGCAAAGCGATCCCGCACCGGAGCAGGGACATTCTGCTTGAGCGCCTTCACCAGCGGGTGTGGGCCTTCGAGTGTGCTGTGGCTCAATGCTGTCAGCACCGCCGCGCCCTGCTCGGTATTGAGCGCGTGTCCGTCAATGATGATTGGCGGCAGTTCAGTGATGTCCAACCACGCAGGCATTTTGAATTTTTTCCCGGTTTGTGCGGCGGCGATGCCATCTTTCAGCCAGCCGGGGGTATTTTCGGCTGTAAGCGCGGGCGGGGTGTCATCCACATAATCGAGAATTTCCGATTTAAACTTTTCCTGCTGCGAAGGATCGAGTGTATCGTGTATGGCTTGCAACTCGGCCAGATGCCCTTTGGGTTTGAGGCCGCGCAAAAAATCACGCGCGTTATGGCTGTTTTTGCCACCGTTCAGGAAAAGCTGTGCTGCGCCACGTTCGGCGATGTCACGATGTTCGGCGTTCAACCACTTGATCGCGCCCATTGATACGGAGCTGCCACGCTGTAACTCCAGCATGATCGGAACAGCCGCTTCGTCTTCGATCAGTGTCAAAACTTTGAATAATTTTTCGGCCTCCTGTTTAGTGCGGGCGTGTTCAATCGATTCCTGAAGCCAATCGAGCGCACGGGTTTCGGTATGTGCTAACCAGGCGATGGCATGGCGGGGGTTTATCAGGTAATGACCGATGCGCCGGGTATGCTGCTCAACCAGTTCCGGGTTGTCTAATCCAAAGATGACTTCAAGGCCACCCAAAGAATTATAAGTAGGATGAGGTGGAGCTTGACTGGGTATCGTCGCGATGATGGCTTCTAATTCATGCGAAAACCCACCTACCGCCGCCGCGAGATAAAAAACAGGCTGTGCGCCATAATAGCCGGGTGTCCACTGAGCATTTGCCAGCACAGGACGCACAATGTTGCGGACACGGCTGCGTTCGTCGGCGTTCAGATAGGGCATGACATAATCGTAAAAACCTTCGATCAGATGGGGATAAAGATAATAGCCGTATGGTGTCTGTATGAAGGAATCGCAGAGATATTCCGTCAACTCTTCAATCGAGAGCAGATTTGCCAGGATAATCACAATTTCTGATGGGAAGTTACGCAGATTTGTAATCGCAAGGATTGCCTCAACATCTTCCCAGCCTGCCGGGTCATCAAATGTCATCGCTGCCAGGCTATCCGCCACTTTTTTGGGTTCATTCAACTGATAATTTTTAGGCGTAAGCGCTTCGCTGATCGCTGTCAGCCAAAAAAGCGCCTCCTGGTGGGTGATACTGATAGGAATCCGACCTAATTCTACCTGCCACCAGTTCCAATTGTGCTTGGCGTTACGAATGCGCTCGCATAGAGTCTGCTGGTCAAATGACCGGGGAGAAGGCCGAGGAATTGGAGTGTAGTCGCGCCAAGTTGCCCAACACCAATCTTCAGGTTGCAGCCGTATCATATTGCCTCCTCGCTAGAACAAATTATCTAGTTGCAGTATACAACGAGGTTGACGATTTTGAGGCTTAAAATTAGCGACAACACCCGAATTTGGGGGAATAAGGTAAATTCTGTTTTGATGCTTTTTTGAGCCTCAAACCCCTATCGCTGACCCCCTCTTGATGCGCTTTGCACGATAATGATGATGGGCAAATGGCTCGAAGTTGCGTGAGATGAATTAGAATATGGGTAGGGGCAACTCGCCGAGTCGCCCCCACAAAGGATATTGCGATGGAAGATTATAGACCTGACCCCGACGAACTGTTGGCAGCAATCCAGAAAGACGAGGCTCGCCAGCAGCGTGCCAAGCTGAAGATTTTCTTTGGAATGGTCGCGGGTGTTGGCAAAACCTACACGATGCTGAATGCGGCACGTCAGCTTCAGTCTGAAGGGGTGGATGTGGTGGTCGGTTATGTCGAAACCCATAAACGCGCCGAAACCGAAGCGCTGCTTGATGGGCTTGAGATCATCCCTCGGCAAAAGCTGGAATATCGCGGCACGATTCTGGAAGAAATGGACATTGATGCGATTCTGGCGCGTCAGCCGAAACTGGTGCTGGTCGATGAATTGGCGCATACCAATGCCCCCGGTGCGCGACATATCAAACGCTATCAGGACGTGATCGAGCTGCTCGAAGCCGGGATTGATGTGTATACGACGGTCAACGTCCAGCATTTTGAGAGTCGCGCGGACGCGGTTAGCCAGATTACAGGTATCACGATTCATGAAACCGTGCCGGATTCGGTTTTGGATATGGCAAATGAGATTGAACTCATTGACCTCTCACCAGACGATCTGAGAAAGCGTCTGGCTGAGGGCAAGGTTTACGTTCCAGACCGTATCGAAACGGCTGCTAACAATTTTTTCCGCACGGGCAATCTGACAGCACTGCGCGAGATGGCGCTGCGGCTTACCGCCGAACACGTTGACCATAAGCTGCAAGATTACATGCAGGTCAAGCGGATCGCCGGGCCGTGGAAATCTGGCGAACGGCTGATGGTCGCGATTGGCGTGAGTCCTTTTTCGGAAAAATTGATCCGCTGGACACGACGTGTTGCTTACAACCTGGAAGCGCCCTGGCTGGTGGCTTATATTGAAACATCTCGAACGCTTTCAGCAGAAGATAAAGAGCGCTTGGCGCAAAATCTTGCGCTGGCCCGCAACCTGGGCAGCGAAATCGTTATCAGCGCGGGCGACGACATTGACGAAGCGCTGATCCGGCTCGCTCGTCAGCGCAATGTAACGCAGATTGTCGTTGGCAAGCCGCAAAGTTCGCGTTGGCAGCGGTTTTTACGCGGTGGTTCGCTGGTGGACAAGCTCATACATGCCAGTGGCAATATTGATATTTACGTCGTGACTGGAGATGAGCCAGAGCAAACGAAGCCGCGCCTGCCATTGCCACGGACGGTGCAGCATTCATCATGGCGACAATATCTATGGGCTATCATTATCGTTGCCATCATTACGGCAATTGATTTGCTGGCTTTTAACTATTTTGAGTTTTTGGAATATGAAGTCGTCGGTTTGACGGAATTATTCGCCGTCCTGTTGATTGCCATTTATATCGGGCGTGGCCCGGCACTTCTGGCAGCGGCGGTCAGCGCGATTTCGTGGAATTTTCTGTTTATCACGCCGCGTTTTACATTTGAAATCTCACGTTTACAGGATTTAATTTTGTTCGGGCTGTATTTCGTGATCGCCATTTTTACAGGCAATCTGACTGCTCGTGTCCGTACACAGGAGCGACAGGCGCGTTATAATGCAGATCGTACAATGGCGCTCTACACATTGGCACACGAGACGGCAACTGCGGTCAACATGGAAGATGTGTTGGGAACAGGCGTTGCACAAATTGAGCATGTGTTCGATGCACAGGTCGCCATTATCCTGCTGCAATCCGATGGTCGATTGGGACGGGAAGCGCATAATTGCAGCACCTTGCAGGTTGATGAAAAAGACTTCAGCGTCGCTACGTGGGTCTTTGAACATGGCAAACCAGCCGGACGTTTTACCGATACGCTGCCGCTGGCAACCGCGCAATTTTTGCCGCTGCTGACCCCTAACCGCACCGTCGGTGTGATGGCGATCCGCACCCGCCAAAACGAGCGTTTATCGTTTGACCAGGAGGCGATGCTGGAAACATTTACTTATCAGATCGCGCTGGTGATCGAGCGCGAGATGCTGGATGAAGCCGCCGAGCAATCGGCGATGCTGCGAGAGTCAGAGCGCCTTTACACGACACTTTTGAACTCGATTTCGCACGAACTGCGCACACCCATTGCGACGATTGCCGGGGCAGCCAGCAGCCTGGCTAATCCGCAGACCAGCGCGAACGGGGAAGTCCGGGCGGAATTGACGCGCGATATTCAGGACGCGGCGGATCGCCTGAATCGTCTGGTTGAAAATCTGCTCGACATGTCTCGTCTGGACGCTGGGCGGCTCAAGCTCAAGTTGGATTGGTGCAATGTGGGTGAGGTGATCGGTGTAGCCGTAAAGCGCCTGGAAAAATGTTTGTCCAAGCGCCCGTTAAGTATCCAATATGCGCCGAATTTACCGCTGGTACAGATGGATTTTGTTTTGATGGAGCAGGTCATCGTGAATTTACTGGACAATATCTGCAATTATACGCCGCCTGCGAGTCCGGTTGAAATTCGCGCCGACATGGATGAAAAATCATTGGTTATCGCGATCACTGACGCTGGAAAAGGTATCCCGCCAGAAGAGATGGAGCGCATTTTTGAAAAATTCTATCGCGTTCCGGGTACGGCGACGGGCGGAACAGGTTTGGGATTGTCGATTTGTCGTGGGCTGGTCGAAGCACATGGGGGCAGCCTGACCGTAGAAAATGTTCCAAATGGTGGGGCGCGTTTTATGATCCGGCTGCCGGCGAACGCGACAGCACCACCTGTAAAGGAGGCCAGTTTATGAGCGAGGGGCCGCTTGTCCTGATTGTGGACGATGAGTTGCAAATTCGGCGTTTTCTCAGGATCAGTCTGGAAGCGAACGGTTATCAGGTGCATGAAACCAACAGCGGACAGGACGCTATCGTCAAGACCGCCCAGCTTCGCCCTGATCTGATTATCCTGGATATTGGCTTGCCGGACATTGATGGCCTGGAAGTCCTGAAACGTTTACGTGAGTGGACAAAAACGCCGGTCATTATGTTGTCTGTGCGCGATTCAGATCGTGATAAAGTTGCTGCGCTGGACGCAGGCGCAGACGATTATCTGACCAAGCCGTTCAGTGTGGAAGAACTCATGGCGCGGCTGCGGGTCGCCCAGCGTCATAACCAGCCTCAAATTGAAGAAGCGGTTTTTACGGCAGGTGATGTTCAGGTCGATATGGCGCGGCGATTAGTCACTAAAAAAGATGTCCCTGTGAAGCTGACTCCCACCGAATATGGGCTGCTGCGTTTGCTCATCCAGCACGCAGGCAAAGTGCTGACTCATCATCAGATTTTGAAAGAGGTCTGGGGGCCGGAATATGTCAACGAAACTCATTATCTGCGGGTTTATTTTGCGCAGCTACGGCAAAAATTAGAAGATGATCCCACACTGCCCAAGATTATTTTGACCGAACCCGGTGTTGGCTATCGGCTGATAGGCGACGAATGATTGTGGGCGAGTGACGAACGACTATTTTTCCCGGTTGCGTGCCACAACATCTATTACACGCTCATGATGAGCGAAAATAACCAGCGTATCACCCGCGCTCACAATGGTATCGCGGTGCGGCTGCACATGAGTCTCCCCATTGCTGCTGTGAAGCACAATGTCCATATCATTTTCTTTTTGCAGCATCCCCACTTCGCGACCATCCAGAAATGATCCTCGCTTAACTGTCAGCCGGACGGTGCTGTAATCCACGTCATTCACGCGCACACTTTGCGCCATTTCCACGCCAACGGCTAACCCGGCGAACACGGGCGCGGAAAGTTCTGATGAACTCAGGACAGATTGTACGTTCATAAATCGCGTAATTTGTTGGGCGAACTGGTCATCCCAGACACGGGCGACAATGCGCACATCGGGGTTCATGTCGCGGGCGCGCATGATCGCTTCCAGATTGACCTGATCGTTGCCTGTGCAGGCGACAAATGCCTCAGCATCGCGCAGTCCGGCTTTTTCCAGCGTGATGGATGCGCGTCCATCCAGCACCAGCAGCGGCACGTCAAGCTCACGCAGCATATCTTCAATGCCGTCGTCCGGGTCATTGTCGATGACCACCACATCAAATCCCATATCAGTCAGGGTACGGATGACACGTGCGCCCACATGTCCAGCGCCAAAAACGATCACATGATTACGATAAGTCGAAGCCACCGCTTCCCTCCAGGCATCGCGTCGTTCATCGCGATTGAAAAACAGACGCACGAAATCCGCCACGCCGTTGCCAACGATAAACACCAGAACAGGTGGCAGCAGATACCAGAACAGTACCAACTGCCATTCTGGTGGTACATCTTCTGGCGTTTCCAGAATCATCAGTTGCAGCATCATATAAGGGCGGTCAATCAGCGGGATCGAAACGCCGCGCAAATTGTAATAAATTTCGCCGTAGATATAGCCACCGACCAGAGTCACCGCCAGGAAAGCCAGAATCGGCTTATAAAATTGCCGCCAAAGTGCACGAGTATCCCGCCAGACGGCGCGTACTTTGCGGAGTAAGGCCGCCGCCCGCCGCCGACGTGGGCGAATCGGGACGACAAATTGAGGCGCAGGCATCCTGTTTAGCGTCTTACCAGCGTGCGTTCAGTGTCCGCGCTCAGGACGATCCAGCCTTCGACGCTATCGCCCGCCGCGCTCACACGCCACCAGACATAGCCATCGGCACTCTCCGGGTCTTCAAGGGTGGTCGCAAACACGCCGTTGGGCAGCCGTTCGACAATTTCGAAATCCAGCCCCGGCCCGGTGCGCAAATTCAGAAAATCGTCTTTTGTGGTTTGAACGATCACATCATCGCCGACTTCGAGGCCAGGGTCTACATTCAGGGTAAGGTCAATTTCGCCTGTAAAACCGCCGCCTGCATGACTGACCACCAGCGTGTATTTGCCATCTTCTGGGATCGCGTAGCCATCAATGAGCGAGTCCAGGCCGCCCGCGCCGTCGTCATTGGCAGCAACGGCATCCCCTTCGCCATTCAGCAGCACCACCAGCGGGTCGATTGATTCGCCATCATCTGCTTTGCCGACAGCTGTTATATTCAGGACCTGCCCCAATTTTCCCGACAGGGGAAAGTAGTAGGTCATCCCCTCTTCCATCGGCAGGGAGACTGTCGAGCCAATTTCGTAATCGGAACGTTCGACTTTTTCGATCTCGTTCGCGTCAACCCAGCGCCAGAAATCCGTATAGGCGCTTTCGGCCTCGTTGGATAATTCAAAAATCACGGCGCGTGTCAGGAAAAGATCGGACTTGACTTCAATTTCCAGCGCACGATTGATGTCATCCAGCGCCAGGTCATATTCTTCAAGATCTATGTAGATGTTGGCGCGATTTTCTAATGCCAGCGTATCATCAGCTTCGAATTCAATGGCGCGGGTGTAATCTTCTAATGCCAGATCGAACTGCTCCATGCTCATGTAGGCGACGGCTCGGTTGTTATAGCCTGCCCAATCACTCGGCGAAAGCTCAATATAGCGACTATACATATCGACAGCATCCTGAAACTCGCCTGTTTCCTGCAACGAATAGGCTACTCTGAAGACAGCATCCGCATTGTCCGGCTGCTCATTCATGACACGCTGATAATCGGCTAATGATGCTTCGTAATTTTCTTCCTGAAAATAAATCGCGCCACGCTGTTCATAGGCATCCGTTCGCGTCGAATCCAATTCAATCGCGCAATCGTAGTAGCCTAACGCGAGTTCATACTGCTCTTTTTGAACAGCTTGCTCTGCTTTATCGATATAGAGATCGGCGTTTCCAGCGGTGCAGTCGTCCGATGTTTGCGCGGCCACAGGGATGATTGCGGACAATAAAAATATGATAAGCAGCAGTGATCGTCTCATCATTACCTCGTGAATAAACAGTAAATTCAAATCTCATTTTAGCATTGAATCAAAAGGGCGACTTGAAAGCCGCCCCTCAAATTCTTGGTGTTTGTGATGTTTAGTCGCCGGAGCGTTCGCCTGCCGTCACCGAGAGCGATGGCAGCGCCGGGCCGCAGCACAGGACAAGCTGCTTTGCCGCCCGCACTTCGTCCAGCCGCGAAACTGGGGTCACATGTGGCGCGGTCTTGAGCAGTTCAGGATTTTCGTGCGCTTCCTGGGCGATTTTCTTCATCGCGTCGATAAATTCATCCAGCGTCGCTTTGGCTTCCGTCTCCGTCGGCTCGATCAGAAGCGCTTCGGGGACGATCAGCGGGAAATAATTCGTTGGCGGGTGAATCCCGTAGTCCATCAGACGCTTGGAAATATCGAGCGCGTGAATATCGTCGATGCCCTCAAAATGGCCTTCCAGCACGAATTCGTGGGCGCAGATTCGCGGATAAGGGATTTTGTAGGTGTCCTTTAGCCGAGCGCGAATGTAGTTGGCGTTCAACACGGCATGGCGCGAAATATCCTTGATGCCCTGGTCGCCGTGAATGCGAATGTAGGTATAGGCGCGGACGTGCATCCCGAAATTACCCTGGAATGCCTTCAACTGCCCGATAGTTTTTTCTGGCGCTCGTAGGCCGTAGAGTGGCGCTTCTTCGTCATCCGTCGGCGCTTCGACAATCTGCGATGTCGGGCCGGGCAGATAATCCTTGAGCTTTTCGCCTGCGCCCACCGCGCCGCAGCCGGGGCCGCCGCCACCGTGCGGGGTCGAGAATGTTTTGTGCAGATTGTAGTGCATTACATCGAAGCCGAGTTCCCCCGGCTTGACCACACCCATGAGCGCGTTCATGTTCGCGCCGTCCATATACATCAGGCCGCCGCAGTCATGTACTGCCTGAATTACATCCAGAATCTGGCTTTCGAACAGGCCAAGTGTGCTGGGTACAGTAATCATCATTCCAGCGACGGTATCATCGCAGGCTGCTTGGAGCGCCTTGAGGTCAACATCGCCGTTTTCGTCCGATGGCAGTTCAACAGCCTGCAATCCCGCCATGCTGACCGTCGCAGGATTGGTGCCATGTGCGCTGTTGGGGACGAGAATTTTGGTGCGTTTCCTATCGCCGCGATCCAGATGATATTTGCGGATCATCAAAATTCCGGCCAGTTCGCCCTGTGCGCCTGCTGCTGGGGCGAGGCTCACGGCTTTGAATCCACTGATCTCCGCCAGCCATTCCTGAAGCTGGTACATCAAGGCTAACGCACCCTGTGAGCCTTCTTCATCGGTCAGAGGGTGAAGCTGCGCGAAACCGGGCAGACGCGCCATATCTTCGTTGATCTTAGGGTTGTACTTCATCGTACATGACCCCAGCGGATAGAAGCCTGAGTCAATGGAGTAATTCTTCTTGCTGAGATTGACGAAATGCCGGATCACCTGCAATTCGCCGACTTCGGGCAGATTCAATTCGGTGCGTAATAGTTCGGTGGGCAGCGATGTCTCCGGCACATCGACATCTGGCAGCAGCACGCCGCGCCGTCCGGGTGCGCTAATGTCGTAAATGGTAGGTTCGGTCATGCGGACACCTCTTTTAGAGCGCTCACAAGCGCATCAATTTCGTCTTTGCGATTCATTTCCGTCACGCAGACCAGCATATGATCCTTCAGGTGCGGGTAATCTTTGCCCACATCGTAGCCGCCAAGGATGCCGTGCTTATATAGATGATCGTTGATTTCGCTTATTGGACGCGGGCATTTAACGACAAATTCGTTGAAAAATGGCTTGCTCATATCGACGCTGTAGGCTTCGAGCGCGTTGATCTGCTTGGCGGCGTAATGCGCCTTGTGGAAGCACAATTCGGCGGCACGGCGAATCCCATATTTACCCATTAGCGACATATAAACGGAGGCTGAGAGCGCCATCAAGCCTTGATTTGTGCAGATGTTGCTCGATGCTTTTTCGCGCCGGATGTCCTGTTCACGGGGGCGCAGCGTCATCACATAGGCACGCTTGCCATTCATATCCAGCGTTTCGCCGATAATGCGTCCGGCAATTTTGCGAACGTATTCGGTGCGCGTGGCAAAGAATCCGAGATATGGCCCGCCGTAGCTCAAGGGAATGCCCATCGGCTGACCCTCACCGACCACGATGTCCGCGCCGAGTTCGCCGGGGCTTTTGAACATCCCCAGCGCCATTGGATTCGCCACAAATACGAGTAATGCGCCTGCTTCGTGAACTTTTTCAGCCAGCGTCTTGAAATCGTCGATCTGCCCGAAGAAATTGGGGTATGAAACCGCCAGCATCGCCGTATTTTCGTCCAGCATATCGACTAAATCGGAAACATCGGCGCGGCCTTTATCGCCAACAATTTTGATGTTCGTTCCCTGGTGATAGGTACGCACGACAGCGCGATACTGGGGATTGATCGCGGGGCTGAGGATAATTTTGGTGCGTTTGTGGCGCGAAACTTCTACCGCGACGGTGACGGCTTCGGCAAGGCTGGTCGCGCCGTCGTAATGGCTGGCATTGGCGGCATCCATGCCTGTCAGCGCACACATCATACTCTGATATTCAAAGGTTGCTTGCAGCGTCCCCTGGCTCATTTCGGGCTGATAGGGCGTGTAGGCGGTATAAAATTCGCCGCGCAGCAAAATATGATTGACGGCGGACGGGATGAAATGATGATACGCGCCCGCGCCGCGAAAAATCGCGAAATCCTGCGCATTATCATTGGCCTCGCCTAGTGCTTGCAGTTCGGCGATAACGTCCATTTCGCTCAGGGGTGCAGGCAGGTCAAGCGCTGGAAAACGGTGTGTCGAAGGGACTGCTTCGAACAAGTCCTCGATGGTCGAGACTCCAATGGCCGACAGCATTTGCTGCCGTTCGGCATCGGTATGGGGTATATAGCTCATAGATTATTCCCTGGATACTAACGATTCTCGCAATAGGTGTCGTAGGCGGCGGAGTCCATCAGGCTGTCGGCCTCGGAAGCATTATCCAATTTGACCTTGATAATCCAGGCTTTGCCGTAGGGGTCGCCATTAATCAATTCCGGGGTGTCTTCCAGTTCGCTGTTGATCCCCGTTACCGTGCCGCTTACGGGTGCGCTCAAATCCGAGGCCGCTTTGACGGATTCGACAACGCCAAACGCTTCGCCCTTCGCGATTTTCGCGCCGACTTCTGGAAGCTCGACAAACACAATATCGTTGAGCGAATCCTGGGCATAATCGCTGATGCCAATAGTCGCCGTGTCGCCTTCAATGCGAATCCATTCATCCGTTTTGGCATATTTCAAATCGGCGGGTGTGTTCCATTTTCCCATGCTGAAATCCTCCAGGTTGAGTCCAAAATAAAAAGAGCGCACACGCAGGCTGCTGTGCGCTCTGTTAGTTCGATGACCTTCAGAGTGTCCCGGCCTGCAAATCCTCGATACCTGAGAGTTTCACTGCCAATCCAGCAAAAACTGGCAGCTTGCCCCTTCGGCGTCTCGCGTGAGAACTCTCTTCGCAGACCGCTATATGGTTATTATGCTTTGATTGTATAACAGGTTCAGCGGGCTTGGCAATAACGATCTCTCTGAAAAATGTTCACCCTAAAATCACTTATGCTACAATATGTTCGAAATAAAGGAGTGGATAACATGGTTGCGTCTATTCGTGCTGTGTATGAGAGAGGTCATCTGCGCCTGCTTGACCCTATTGAACTCACAGAAGGTCAACAGGTGCAAATCACGATCGTTGCGCCGATGACGCATGATGAGATTGACACACGGCTACGGGCAGCAGGTTTATTAGCGGAAATAGAAACCCCTGATAGTGCCGAGGAACTAACGCCGGAAGAACGCTTACGCATAGGTCGCCTGTTTTTAGGTCAACAACCATCAGAAGCACTTATTGACGAAGACCGAAATATTTACTCCAACGCGCATCCCTGATCTCTCTATTCAGTTTTTCCCACTGACATCCACTCTATAAATGCTTTCGCAATTGGCGGCGTGACCACCAGGTTATATGCAAACAACCCGGTTGCATCCGCGACAATCGTTGGGCGCATGACCAAAGCGCCATCGCTTCGCAAGCCAATCGCCAGATATGCCTGTGATGTGCCAACCTGCCGGGTCGTTTGTAATCCCTCTACAGGCTGCAAGCGCGATAACAAATGCACCATTTCTTCCATGCGCGGACGCAGCGCGATCTCTAATGGGCCATAGCTGGCAGAAATCGAAATATACACGCCTTCGCGACGCATCCCCACGCGCGGGAAATTTTCCGATTCTTTTTCGGTACATAAATACATCACGCCGCTTTCAGAATCAACATAAATTTTGTCAAGCGTTTGGAAGTGTCGCATGGGGGCTGACTCCAAATATCGGAAACAATTGGGCAACTATAACATGATCCCACCAGAAATGATGGCGTAACTATAACATTATAGCTCCCTCAATACACTAAAATTTAGTAATATTTATCACGATTTTTCGACGCATTGTGCATTTCCTGTCGATATGTTACTATTTTCACAATTGAGTTTTAGCGGAATGCGGAGGGTTAGACATGTCAACTGAATCCACCCCCAAGAATACTTCTCGCAGCCTGATGATGATTATTCTGGTTGTCGTCATCCTGGTCGCGGCAGCAGTGTTATTTGTGCTTTTCAACCGCATCGCCAACCAGCCAGCCAACACCATCAACACAGGGGCGGCGATTGTCGATTCCGCCAGCGTGTTCACAGGCGGAACACCCATCGACCCACCGCGCGAAATGGATGATTTTACGCTGACGAGTAATGATGGTGAGCCGATCAGCCTGAGCGACCTGCGCGGAAAAGTCACGCTGCTTTATTTCGGCTATACCCATTGTCCCGATTTTTGCCCAACGACAATGGCGAATTACAAGCGCGTGAAAGAGATGCTAGGAGCTGATGCCGATCAGGTTGCGTTCGTGATGGTAAGCATCGATGGTACGCGCGATACCCCGGCAGAAATGAAAAAATATCTGGGTAATTTTGACTCAACATTTATCGGCATGACGGGCAGCGAAATCGATGTTGAGGGCATAGCAATTGATTATAATGTGACTAGCGAAACCCTGGCTGGGAGCAGTGCCGAGGAATACAACATGGATCATACACCGTCGCTTTATATGATCGACGCGCAGGGTCGGTTGGTGATGGAGTATATGTACGGCACTGAGCCAGATGTCATCACTGGTGATATTCAGAAACATCTAGGCTAGCGGCGTGGTACACGTGCCATGATGCTGCACACTACTTAACGACGTGGCACACGTGCCATGATGCTGCACACCACTTCGTAATTATTCGTCCCTAAAGACCGGGCAATGTCGTTCGCACTGATTTCGGCATTGCCCTGCTTGCCCAGCAGAACAACCTCATCGCCAATCGCTACATCGGGAATATGGGTGACATTAATCGTGGTTTTTTCCATACCCACACGCCCGACAATCGGCGCGAACTGCCCATGAACCAGCACACGCCCCCAGTTATTCGGCATTCTTCGGAAACCATAGGCATAGCCCACCGGCAGGACAGCGATTCGCTCTTGCCCGCTGGTGTAATAGGTTTGACCGTAACCAATCGGATGATTGGCTGGCAGCGTTTTCACCTGTGCGACCACCGTTTTCCAGGTCATCGCCGTGCGGAAATTCTCTGGAATAGGAACGGTGTCGGAGGGTGAGAGGCCATAGAGCGCCACACCAATGCGCACCATATTAAAATAGCTGTCTTTGGAGGTGAGGACAGCCGCCGTGTTCGCCGCATGAATATATTTAAACTTAAAGTCGCTGGCGCGTACCGGGTTAACCACACTTTTAAATGTGCGCAGTTGTTCGGCGGTATAGGCCGGGTCTTCATCCGCCATCGAAAAATGCGTGTAAATGCCTTCGATTTCCAGATGCGCGAGATTCACCAGGCGCCGGAAGAAGGCAATCGCCTCACGCGACAGCACACCCATGCGCCCCATGCCTGTATCAATTTTTACATGCACGACCAGATTGCTGCCGATTTCACGTGCAGCGCGGTTATAAGCGTGGGCGATGTCTACGTCGTAAAGAGTCAGCCAGATATTGTTGCGAATGGCCTGCCGAACGCCATAAACCGGCGTGTAGCCCATCACCAGAATCGGTGCATCAATCCCAGCATCGCGCAGTTCCAACGCTTCGTTCAGTGCTGCCACGCCCAATATTTCAGCGCCATTTGCCAATGCGGTCAGGCTGGTAGCCACTGCTCCGTGTCCATAGCCGTCTGCTTTGACGACTGCCATCAGCGTAACCTGATCGCCGATCATCTCTTTAATCAGGCGCACATTGTGGGCTATCGCGCTTTTATCGACCTCGATCCAGGCCGTGCGCGTGGGTTGGAACAACGTCGCTGTGTCCCAGGCCGTACCCCGCCGGGCAAGCTGGAGGCGATCATCCTCATTTTTCAAAAGCGCTTGTGTCACCAGTTCCATGCGGGCCGATTTTCCACCCTTGAGCAAGACAATATCGTCTGCTGTAAGGGGGGAGCGCTCGCTAAATACGCTAACGGTGTCCTGGACGCTGTAGGTCATAAAAACCTTGCGACGATCTTTGCCTTGATCGAGCGCTGCCCGTGCCACCAGAGACGCTTCAGCGCCTTCCGTGACGATCACATCTGTGATTTCCGTCGCGCGCTGCCCAATCATCCGGTGTCCACGTGGGCTGTAACTGCCCAGATTGCCCATATCGCCCATCACAAAAATACGACGATTCGTATTTTCGCCAATGGATTGCAGCCAATCCAAAGCGGCCAGGGTCGATTGGGGTGTCGCGTCATATGTATCGTCAATGAGCAAACAATCGTTAATGCCCGTCAGCGGATTCATCCGTCCGGGGAGGGGAGTCATTTCGGTGAGGATGCGGAGTCCATCTTCAAGCGTGATGCCGTAACGCAAACCAACTGTCAGCGCGAAAAGCACACTGTAAAGCTGATGCTTGCCCAGCAGCGGTGTCCAGCGACCAACATATCTTTCGCTGCCAAAACGAAGGTCGAACCCTGTTTTGGTTAAACCCGCGACGATGTTATAGGCCATCATGTCAGCACCAAAATCAGCTGTTCCTACGGTCATGACTTTGGCGCGTGTTCGGCTGGACATTGCCCGCACCAGGTCATCATCGTAATTCAGAATTGCCAGCCCGGAAGGTGTGACGTGCTCTAAAAGTACGCCTTCTTCCTGCGCGATCTGTTCCAGGGTGTTGAAATTGTCGGTATAGGCATAACCAATATTGGTGACAACGCCCACTTCTGGCTCAAGGGTCTGCGCAATTTCGTTCATTTCGCCGGGCTGGGATGCGCCCAATTCCATGACGACGATCTCATGCTCAGACCTCAGCTTTGCCAGTATCAGTGGCAAGCGCAGTCTTCCCTGCTGATCTTCAGCACCTTTGAGAACGTTGTGGCGGGATGAGAGAATCCGGCTGATGGCTTCCGTTGTGACGGATTTGCCCGATGAGCCAGTTACCGTGATAACGTGCGGATTCAGCTTTTTCAGGGCGAAACGCGCCCAGGCCATCATTGCCGTTTCCGTATCTTTAACGATAACGACTGAGATGCCTTCAGAATCAAAATCCGGCGGCTGGGTACACAAAACGCCTCGCGCACCGCGCTCAATCGCGGCCTGAATATGCTGAGAGGTATCACCTTGATCGGTTTTGCGTGTTACATATAAGTGATTATCTTCTGCGAGGTCAGAATCCAGGCAAAAGTTGGTGAAAAGCTGGGCGCTCGGTTCACCAAAGAGTTGACCATTTGCGGCTTCGAGTAAGTCATATAGGCTAATCATAATTGAGCAGTATATCACTGCTCTGCACAGTGTGCTACCGACTAGACGACAGCCGTGCAAAGTTCTGTTATAATAATTCCGAATTCGTAAGGAATTGCATTTCATGTCGTTTTCTTTTGAAGTCATCAAAACACAGGGTCAGGCACGCGCGGGGATTATTCATACCCCTCACGGCGATATTCCGACGCCTGTTTTTGCGCCCGTCGGCACCCAGGCAACTGTGAAGGCCGTCACGCCCCAATCGCTGTGTGAACTGGACGCTTCGCTTATTCTGTCGAACACCTATCACCTGCACCTGCGCCCCGGTGATGATCTGATTCGCGATTTTGGCGGCCTGCATCGCTTCATGGCCTGGCCTGGGCCGATCCTCACCGATTCCGGCGGATTTCAGGTTTTCAGCCTGACCCAAATTAACAAAATTGATGATGACGGCGTGACCTTTCGCAGTCATATTGACGGCAGCAAGCACCGCTTTACGCCGGAAATTTCGGTTGGCATTCAGCAAAATCTCGGCGCGGACATTATCATGTGTTTTGACCAATGTCCCACGCCGACAGATCGCGGCGCTGTTGAGGCTGCCGTGACGCGGACGAGTAACTGGGCGGCTCGCTGCCGCGCGGTTCACCCGGACGATGATCGGCAAGCGCTGTTTGGCATTGTGCAGGGCGGCATATTTGAAGACCTGCGCACACAATCGGCGACCTTCCTGCAAACCCTCAATTTTCCTGGGTATGCGATTGGCGGTCTGGCGGTTGGCGAGAGTAAAGCAGATATGTACCGAACGCTCGATTTCACGCTGCCAGCGCTGCCTGCGGAGAAGCCACGCTATCTGATGGGTGTAGGCGAGGCTGACGATCTGGCAGAGGCGATTACACGCGGAGTCGATGTTTTTGACTGCGTGATGCCGACGCGGGTTGCCCGACACGGCTCGGCGCTGACCCACGATGGCCGCATCAACATGCGCAATCTGGAATTCGCGCGTGATGAAAAGCCGTTGGATGAAGGCTGTACCTGTTATAGCTGTCAGAATTTCACAAGAGCCTATATCCGCCACTTAACAAAGGCCAAAGAAATCCTGGGATGTATGTTATTGAGCATCCATAACGTCCACTTTTTGATCCAACACGTAAAATCCATGCGCCACGCCATCCTGAATGGCGATTTAAGGGAATATACCAGCGCATTTCTCCAACGTTATCTTCAAACAGTGACATCGAATTAAAGGGATTTCGATATTGGACTCGCCATCTGACAACCCATTTCGCCTGTATTTCTCGCATTATTTGATCCCACAGGGTTAATAGCTCTATGGGGCGAGCCGGGCGAACCCTCGTGATTGTCGCGTTTACCCTGGTCAGTTGTAGCAGCCAGGTTGTTCCGGCGTCCACACCGACGACGGATGCTATTACGCTGCGCCTGTACACTTCCAGCGCAACGATCCCCCTCACGAATGATTTGACGCGGAGCTATACGCACATTCAGCCTTCCATCAGTTTTGATATTAGCAATGGCAATTATGAGCAGGTTGTCGATTTAATAACGGATGAAAATCCGGCTTATTTCGTGACCAATCATCTGCCGATTGAAAGCCCGTTGTGGGGTGCGCCGATTGGTCAGGATGGCATCGCGATTGTAACTCATCCCGATAATCCGGTTGTCAACCTGACCACAGAGCAGATACGGCGCATTTACCAGGGGCGAATTGTCAACTGGCAGGATGTGGGCGGGCTGGATCTCCCGATCACGGTCATTAGCCGGGAGCAGGAGGCGGGGACGCGGGCGGAATTTGAGCGTCTGGTGATGGGTGAACGCCGCACGACCCAATCTGCGGAAATTGCGCCATCCAGCGAAGCCGTGGTAGTCAGTGCAGGTCGTGATCCGAGCGCCATTGGTTATGTTTCGATGAGCTATCTGGATGCGAGTGTACGTGCTATTAACGTTGATGACATCGAACCCACGTTAGAAAATGTCTATATGAATACTTATCCACTGCGAGCTACGCTTTTTTTCGCCGGGTTAAACGAGCCGCAGAATGAATATCGCGCTTTTATCGCCTGGGTGCAAAGCCTTGAGGGGCAGGCTGTAGTCGCTCGTAAATACGCGCCTTTGTCAAAACCTTAAGGATGGGTTTACCAATCCCAATTTGCGATTCTTTATGAACAAATGCGGTTTTGAATGCTGTCGGGCGAGTTCATTTTCTCCCCTTTCTCCATGCAATGGGGAAAGGGGTCGGGGGATAGGGGTTAAATTTTAAGGCATGTAAGCATAGAGCATCGTGAACAGAAGCAGTACCACCAGAATCCACATACTCGCCAACGAGAAATCGCGATAAAAACGCGCCCGTAAACGTCGCTTCTGCACTAACATTTCCGGTTGGCGAATGCGATGAAGTGCCCCGGCTGCCTCGACATTCTCAGGATTGATGCGCAGCGCATTATCCAGACACAGTGCCGCCTGATCCAGCGATTCGACAGCGACACTCATCCACAGCCAGGCAGCCTCAAAATCGTTATCCTCGCCGATCAACTGACGCAGCAAACGCCGCCCTTCCTCACGCTGATCGGCTTTGATGAAATCAATCGCATCCAGAAGGCGATCAATACGCGAATCCGATTCGGCATCGGTCATCGAACGCCTACCTGCTCATCCTGGCGCACACCCGCAAACAGGTCATTTTCGTCAATTCCGTTCCGCTGTGGCGCGGGATAGACACGGGTGAAGCCCTGCTTGCTAAAGGCCAATTTTCGCAGCCACATGGGCATTTTTCCAAAACCGCCACCAAGCTGGCTGGCGTGGCAAGCGCTGGCCCGATCCCAGATTTCAAAATATTGTTGAATATCCACGCGGGTGTGGACTGGCTCGGCATTCTCGACGATGGCCTGCAAGTCAATATCCTTGTTACGCCCGACTCGGCGTGGGTCTTCGCCGTTCATCCGCACACGCAGGATTCGATACTGCATCATGATTTTGGCAACTGAGCCGTAATACAGCTTTTGGGGCTGGTAAGGCTCTTGACCGTTGGTTGCATAAGAAGCATCGCCCGCCAATTTGAAAGCATCTACAGTGGCACGCTGGATAGCGATGTGATCGGGATGACCATAGCCGCCATATTTGTTGAAGGTGACGATCACCTGGGGCTTGATGTCGCGAATAATTTCGACCACGCGCCGGGCAACTTCTTCACGCGGCGCTTGCCACAGGCTGGTCGGATCTTTAGAGGTTTCCGAGTTCATCATGCCGCTGTCTTTATAGCCTAGTTTAAAAACCTGCTTAAATCCTAATATCTCCGATGCGCAGTCCAGTTCCGCCAGCCGCAGTTCAGCGATAGAGGAGTAGCCATTCAGCATTTCCGGCGAGACGGTACCGACATCGCCGTTCGTCGCGCAAATGTAATAAACGTCAATTCCTTCAGCAACGTAACGGGCGATCAACCCACCCATGCCAAAACTCTCATCATCAGGATGGGCTAACGAAATAAGCAGACGGCGGTTTGACACGAGCAGCCTCCAAAATGTGACTTCGATAAAGCGATGATTCACCTACGCCAGGGCAATTATAACCGTCAACCCCCTAAACGACCCCTGTCCAATCGTCCATTCAGAGCGTATACTTTTCCGCCGTGTGCCTGAAATGGGCATCAATTTCGGAAAGTTTTTGATGAGGTTTTTATGCGACGAGTTTCGCTTTTTGTGATTTTAGTTATTTTGACGCTGGCAATGTCGATGATATTACCGACAGTGGCGCAAGATGCGTTTGCCACCAACACACCGCGTCCGCTGAGTTTTGCCACCAACACACCGCCTGGCCCCAGCGCGACACCAACTGCCTCCCCAACAGCAACAGTATCCCCGACGGCAACCGCTACCGCGACCTATACGCCCACCGCTACCGCCACCGCAACCGATACGCCATCGCCCACACCCACACCGATAGGGCCATTTTTTTACCCCGAAGGCATTAATCCGCTGACAGGTTTGCCCTATCCGAATGAAGAGGCTGCTGCCCGCCGCAATCTGATTGTGAAAATCTCGAATTTTCCGCCAGTGGTGCGCCCACAGAGCAGCGTGAATTTGGCTGACGTGGTCTTTGAGATCGAGGCGGAAGGCGGCGTGACTCGTTTCGCAGCGATTTTCCGTAACAATAACCCCACACATGTCGGCTCAGTGCGCAGCGCACGGCTGTTTGATCTGGAACTGATCGAAATGTTTCAGGCACTGCTGGCCTATTCTGGTACGAGCGAGCCGATTCAACGGCTGATTCTGCGCTCGCCGTATGTTTATCAGACGTTTTCGCCGCTGAAGGGTGACAACTGCGAAGAAGCTGGATTCTGTCGCTTCCCGCGTGAGGGATTGGCTTTCGAACATACGTTGTTCCTGGATACCAATCAACTCTGGGCGCGGGCAACCCTGCGCGGAATCAACACAGGCTATCGTGCGAAGGGATTTGCCTTCAACGAAACGCCCGATGCTAACGGTCAACCCGCCAACGATGTGTTTATCGACTGGTATGGGCAGACCGATGCCCGCTGGCAGTACGACGAAGCCAGCGGCCATTACCTGCGCTTTACTGATGGCGTGCCGCATTATGATGCCAACGACGGTGAGCAAATCTGGACAGATAATATTGTGATTATCCAGGTGCCGCATGAACGCCGCCCGGATTTATTCCCACCCGGCGCGACCTATGAATCGCTGGAGATTCAGTTGTGGGATCAAGGCCCGGCGGCTGTCGTGCGCGATGGTCAGTGGTATTCCGGTTTCTGGCGGCGCAATTGTGATGGCGAAGTGACGCCAACGCCAACGGTTGAGCCTGCCGCACCGCCGGAAATCCAGCGCACCTGCTACAGCGACCCCGGTACAGCCATCCAGCTTATCTACGGCAGCAACACGCCGATTATGATGAAGCCGGGACGCACCTGGGTCGAGATCGTGCGCGGATTCGGCGATGTGGTCATTCAGGACGAACGTCGTGATATGGTCGGAACTGCAACAACGATTGCTCTGAGTGCGACCCCGACGATTGTGCCCACTGATGGCCCCAGCCCAACACCTGACCCGAATGCGGAGAACTAACCGCTGCAAGTCGTAATGACAAAATGACAATATCGGCCTGTCTACGTGATTTCAACGGGATGAGCAAGTACTAATAACCAATGATCGCCATCATATCGAAATACATTCGTGATGGCGATTTTATTTATTATGGAACTGCCATCAGGCATGCGCAGATGAGCAATCTGAATCCCGGTCAAAATACCGACATTCTCAAAGTGGTGAGCCTGTAAATTCTCAGCGGTCATCGACGTGATTTCTATCGGAAAAGATGTCAGCGTTTTGATGAATTCCGCGCGTGATTGATTAGGCTGTGTCGATGAGATAGCTACAAAATCACTTGCCAAAATATGCTCGAATAGTTGAGCATTTTTAGTTTTCAGCGCATCCCAGAATAACTGCTGAACGTCGATGATGAGATCATTCAATTTTTTATCTCCGCTTCGTTAAAGATACTCTGCGAAAAACATAAACCGCTGGAAATGTAAACCGCAAGAAAATTATATCGCTAACTGACAATGGTAAGCAGAATTTATGCAGACGGCTCGGGTTCAAAACTCGCGCTGTTTTTATTTTGCGAACCTGCACTGTAGGCAGAGAGTAGTGGACATAGAGAATAATTTTTTACGCAAAGGATTTTCGATGTTCAATAGTGATTTTTATGATCTGACTCAGGAAGTACAAGGCGCGATTTTTCAGGCTGGATATAAGCTGAATGTCTCCGCAGTCCTGGCCAACCCGAATCCGCTTTTGCAAGTACGGCGCGGGCTTGCTGAAAGCCCTGGCTGGTTCTTCGTACAGGCCGCCGAGTTCGACCCGGAACCTCTCTCCGTTAAAAATCTGCGTTTACGCGCTGTCTGGTCATCACCGCGCATTGTCGAGGCGCTTCTGGAAATGATGGCAGGCGAAAAATGGTTTGACCGCGTGGGTGCTGATTATTATCTGACCGATTCAGGCCGCGATATGATGCAGGCCATCACCGAGCGCCGCCGCAAGCTGGTTCATGCCGCGATTCCGGCGCTGCCCGCTGGCGAAACCGAGCGACTTGAGATACTTCTGTGTCGCATCATTGATGCCAGCTTGAGGGCTTCCCAACCGCCGAATACCTGGAGTCTGGTTCATTCTCGTCATCGTGCGTCAGGTGAAGATGTACCAGCTTTAGAGAAAATCTTTCAGTATTTTTCTGACATTAATGCTTATCGCGATGACTCGCATATGGCGGCTTTCCAACCACACCGAATCGAGGCTTATGTGTGGGAAGCGTTTAGCCTTATCTGGAGCGAGGCGGCGAATACCGCGCAGGCTGTTTACGATCAATTGTTTTATCGCGGTTACTCGCGCACGGAATATGCGGCGGCTCTGGATGAGCTTGTGCTGAGAGGCTGGGCCGAAAATAGCGGCGACTCAAAATATCGCCTCACGGCAGAGGGACGCGTGATTCGCGATGAAGCTGAAAAGTTGACGGACTCTTATTTTTATGCGCCCTGGAAAATTTTGAGCGAGGCAGAGAAACAGGAAACACAAACGCTGCTGACGGATATGCGAGATCGGCTGAATGCGGTGGCTACTTCAGAGTAACGACTTGCATTGACGGTTTATGCTCATGTCAGTTAGAATAATTCTTGTTAACTAACGGACTGAGCATGTAAAAATGAAGTACCACATTTACAATTTGGGATGCCAGATGAATACTGCCGATTCCCAATCACTTGCCTCCGAATTGGAGAAGATGGGACATCGCGCGGCATCTGAGCCGGACGAAGCTGACATTTATGTTGTCAATACCTGCGTGGTGCGCCAGGCAGCCGAAGATAAAGGGCTGGGTCGCCTCTATGCATTGAACGAAATCAAGAAACAGCAGCCGGAAAAAATCATCGGCGTGATGGGCTGCATGGTCGGTGTGCAGGACGGCCTGAAGGTGCGCAAGAAGCTGCCTTTTGTCGATGTCGTCATGCCGCCTTCCGATCCACAGCCAATGGTCGATTTTTTGAGAAGCATGTCCACGCAGGCTGAGGTGATCGAGCAGGATACGCTTGCCCGTTTGCAGCGCGATGCGATTCAGGATGGCGATCTGATTTTGCCACAACATGAGCAGGGCAACCTCATTAGCGCCCATGTGCCGATTGTCTATGGATGCAGCCACTCATGCAGCTTTTGTATCATCCCGCGCCGTCGTGGGGTTGAGCGCAGCCGCAGCGTCGGTGAAATCGTGGCGCATGTCCGCAGTCTGGCACTGCAAGGTGTCAAAGAAGTCACACTTTTAGGGCAAATTGTGGATCGCTACGGCAAAGATGTAGAGGACGGCCCCGATCTGGCTGATCTGCTGCGTGTCGTGCATGGTGTCGCCGAAGAAACCGGGCTGGAACGTATCCGCTTCCTGACCAGCCACCCCAACTGGATGACCGACAAACTCCTCGATACCGTAGCCGAACTCCCGCGTGTGATGCCGCATATCGAAGTTCCGGTGCAGGCAGGCCACGACGAAGTGCTGCAACGCATGAAACGCGGTTATACCATCGAGCAGTATCGCCAACTCATCGCCAATATCCGCGCACGTATCCCGGATGTCGCCATCCACACCGATATTATCGTCGGCTTCCCCGGCGAAACGCACGAACAGTTCCGAAGCACCTATGATCTTCTGGACGAACTCAAGCTGGATAAAGTCCATTTGGCGTGTTACAGCGCCCGCCCGCACACGGTTAGCGAACGCACGATGGAAGATGATGTGCCGGAAGACGAGAAGAAAAACCGTTTATATATCCTTGACGACCATCAGGCCGAAATACTTGCCGAAATCAACCAGCGCTTTTTGGGACGGGTTATGCCCGTTTTGGTTGAGGATGAACATAAGGGCAAGTGGCGGGGACGCACGCCGCAGAATAAACTGGTCTTTTTTGAGGATGCTGCGGATTGGCGTGGCAGGATAGCCGACGTAGAAATAACCTGGACTGGCCCCTGGAGTATGCAGGGACGGCTGCCCATGACTCAGCCACAGCGCGATCTTGATCTTATTATCGTAAGCTAAACGGGGACTTTTATTCGACAAGCCTCAACGTTGTGCTAGAATTGTGTTTATCAATTGGGACTAATTTGCGTTTTGTCGTATACTTGTAAATGTGGCGCGGTGGAAATGTCATTCCATCTTTTGCGCTGTTCATAACACACCACGGTTGGCTTTACTCACCGATTGGAGGACCAGGCACAATGCCACCTGAGAAAAGCGGATATTACTATCCCAACAAGTTTGCCCGTATTACCGTCGAAGCGATGGAAGAAATTATGGGCAAGAATGGTCTGAATGCTATTCTGAACTTGGCCGGGCTAGAGAATCTTATCGACAATTATCCCGCAGATAACCTGGAAAAAGGCTTCGATTTTTCCAATTACACCGCCTTAAATGTGGCGCTGGAAGAAATGTATGGGCCGCGCGGCGGGCGTGGTCTGGCGCTGCGTGCGGGCCGCGCAACCTTTGCGCAGGGCTTGAGGGCATTTGGTGCGCTGGCAGGTGTCGGCGATCTGGCATTTAAGGTGCTGCCTCTCAATGCCAAGCTCAAAGTCGGTGTTCCCGCCATGGCGAATATTTTCTCGCAGTTTTCTGATCAGATTTCGAATGTGTACGAAGAAGGCAACGATCGTATCATCTACACACTGGAACGCTGCCCAATGTGTTGGGGACGCACGGCGGATAAACCCGTCTGCTACGTTGGTCAGGGTCTGCTGCAAGAAGGTCTGCGCTGGGTTTCTGGCGGTCATGAGTTCAAAGTCGATATGTCAACCTGTATCGCCAAAGGCGATGACATGGGCCGATATGTCGTCTACAAAGAACCTATTGGTTAAATAGTGTTTGGGTCAGATGTTCCTCACATGCCCCGTACAGGCAAAATCTGTTGGGGCTGTTTAATTTCAAGGTGCAATCGTGCCGGGCAGCGTCGGTTTGTAGTCAGGTTCTGACAGGTTAAGCGCTCGTTGCCCTCTTTCCCCGCTGGTGATAGAATGCCTTTAGTACATTGAGCGCATATTGAGGATAACGTTATGCGTTATTTTAGGGCATTAATTGTTATGGCGCTGCTTATTCTGAGCGCCTGTAATTTGAACAGTGGGCCGCCGACCTCGTCTCCGATTGATAATGTGACGGATATTCCGTCTGGCAAACCCACCGTCACGATTTCCTCTCCAGAGACAGGATCAGAAGTCGTTGTTGGTGATAATGTATTGGTGAGCGCCAACGCTACCGATACGGTTGGCGTAACGCGGATGCAGCTTATCGCCAATAACCAGATCGTGAAAACCGTTTCTTCTGAAGCCATTTCTGGCGACAAAACCATGAGTGTTTTGCTCGACTATAAGCCCAGCGCTCCCGGTGATGTAACGCTTCAGGTGATCGCCTATCGCGCTGCGGTTGCCAGCGAGCCTGCTGAAGTCGATATTACCGTGCGCTCGAATCAGGCACAGGTAACGGCTACGCTTGCTCCGATACCGAATGTGCCGGACATTAATCCGAATGACCCGACTTGCCGCGCGCTTGTCAATATTGGCTTGAATTTGCGTTCCGGGCCAGGGACGAACTATCAACGGATCACGGTTTTGGGTTCGGGAACGCTGGTGCCAGTCACCGGGCGTATTGGCTCGAATCAATGGTGGCAGGTGCGTTCTGGCGTGAACGTTGGTTGGGTAGCCGCAGAATTTACGACCCTCTATGGCGCATACTGCTCTACCGTTCCGATTGTCGCCCCACCGCCATCGCCAACCACGACACCATCAACACCTACGCTGACACCGACGCTTTTCCCGACGAATACGTCCGTGCCGCAGTTCCCGACGAGTACGCCTGGGCCATCCGATCTGGTTATTACCAGTATCATCGGTGAGACGAACGTGATTATCCCGTCTGGCGATCCAGATATTACCGAAACCTACACCGTGACGATCACCAATTCCGGCAATCGTGGCACAGGCCAATTCAGCAACACGATTCAGGTATTACCCGGTGGGGAAGTGCTTGATCTGGGCGTATCGGGTAATCTGCGGGCAGGCGAAAGTATTTCGCTGAGTATCTCAATCACGTTTGACACGCCGGGTGCATACACGATCCGCACGATAACGGATAGTGGCGCAGGGGTAGAAGAACTAAGCGAGTTTAATAACACGGGTACGCTGGACATCAACGTCGATTTCGCTTTGTAACAGTTGTAGGGGCAGGTCTCAGACCTGCCCCTACAGATCACGCCAAGATTAAATCTAAATTTACAAATTTGTCCTGAAATCAGTGCGGTTATACAATAGACATCATGATAACAAATGTGCTAATTATCAATCGGCAACTGGTTTTTGCGGTCACGATCAAGCAGGCGCTTGAGCAGACCGGCGCTTTTGAAGTTCACCCCTTTACATCGGCGGATGCTGCGCTTGATTTTATCCGTTCGCATCCCCATGATGTAGCACTGGTCGATTTTACCCTGCCCGATGGCCCCGGCATTGTGCGGCGGTTACGAGCGCTCCAGCCGGATATTGCTGTGATTGTCAGCCCAAATCAGCCTAATTCAGGCGCATTGATTCGCGAGTTGGGTTTGCAGGGCATGATTGAGGCGCCTTTTAGCGCCCGTGCGATTATTCCGTTGATCGAACATGCTGTCGAACAGATTGAGCAGCCATTAACGGCGATTACACGCAGCCTGAATGCCTCGGATGATCCGTCATCGGGCGAGACAGAACTGCTGAGTGGTGGGCAGCTTGATGCGCTGGTTGATGAGACGGAATACCGACGCTCTCAGGGACAGCAGCCACGCAGACCCAAAAAAGATGAACCCATCGAGAATTTTCCCGTCACACGAAATCTGCCGGAGCAGCTTCCCTCAACAAATATTCTGAACTACGATGAACAAGTCGAAAACCTGCCCGTCACGCGAAACCTGCCGGAGCAGCTTCCACCCACACGCATTCTAAATACTGACGAACCTATCGAAAATCTCCCCGTCACGCGAAATCTGCCGGAGCAGCCTGCATCAGACATACCAGAGTGGCTTCAGAATCAGGATTTTGAACAGCCAACGCTTTGGGGTTTTGACGATGAAGAAGACGATGAACCAGATTTCGACCCCACTGCGGAAAGCAAAAAGACACAGCTTTTTGACGATAATGTGTCAGACCCGGATTGGTCGCCATCTGTTCCAGAGTTTTCGACCCTGGATAGCATCCTTTCGAATGTCGCACCCTCAGAAATGTTCGAGCCAAAGGTTTCAGATGAGGACACGCCTTCCGTGCCGAGCGTGGACTCCAGCGCGGTACGGCAATTTTTAGCGACCAAAGCCCCCGCCAGCGACGATGTTTTTGGGACGGTTCTTGGTAACATTCCCGAAGAATCGGCTGCTGCCAAGCCGAAGTCCGATACCTTTGAAGACCTCGTGAAGTCCATGCGTGGCGATAAAACGCACACGCCTTTGCCAGATCGTCACCAGCAGTTTATTGATTTCATTCTCACGGGCGGCATGGATAATTTGCTGACCGAAATCGAAAAACATAAAACTGGCCCGCTGCCATCTTTGGAAGATGATGATGACGATAGTGAGCCTGTGTTGGTGGTACCTGCTGCTCCGCCAGCACCGCGCGAACTTTTCGATAAACTGGCGCAGGAAGAACCGCCCATGCCGACGCTTGAGGAAAGCGGAACGGTTGGCGATCTGATGATAGGAGTCAGTGACACAGGCTTTCGCAATGTTCTGGCGATGATGCAAGGTGAGGAAGTCGTAGAATCGGAGTTTGAATCCAGCGAACAGGCGCTTACTGCTCGCGACATTGACGAAGCATTTAGAAATTTTTTTGATCAGGAAGTCGCGGTAGAGACCCCCAGAATAGAGATGGATATTCGGCCTCTACCTGCGCCTATCATCGAGCCGCGTGAAGAATCGCCAGCGATACCCGCTCAGTTAATCCTGGAAACCGCGCTCGATGAAAGTACACCCATCGATTCATTCTCGTTGAGCGATCTGATCGATAATATCGAACGTCAGCTTTCTGAACATACACCAGACATTCAAGCGCCACCCTCGTGGGGGATTGCCAATATCCCACGCCCCAAAGTGGATGATCGGTATATCAAAGAGCCGGATTTTCTGCCGGAAGAATTTCCAAGCGGTAAAACGATTCAGAAATTACCGTCGTGGCAGGAGGATGAAGACTCAATAGCCGCACCTGTGCCTGGAGTGCCTGCCGCAGAGATTGATTGGGCTGCTCTGGATGAACAAGCTGATGAATATGACGACGAAAGCCTGAATAAGCCGCCTGTTCAGCAGCCGTCCTTGCTGGATACCGTCATGTGGGATGACCTGGCAACGGCTCATGAATATGACGACGAAAGACAGGACGAACCTGTAGAAGCTGCTCAGTATGTGTCGCCATTAGACTCCCGACTTTGGGATGATATGGCGGTGGTGAACGAGTATGACGAGGAAAACCCCGAAGCAGCGTCGGAAATCGAACAGCCACCCGTGCTGGATATGGGCATGTGGGATGACCTGTATGAGTCCCAGGAATTTGAAGATCAAAATCTGGATGAGCCAGCCGCAGCGATTGAGGACTCATCCGAACTGGACTCCGGCCTTTGGGAAGATGTAGACCAAGTAGCTGCCTATGATGAAAATATTGAAGAGGATGTAGAGGCGTTCGAGAAGCCCCCTGTATTAGAGATGGGCATGTGGGACGACCTTTATGATGCGACAGTTCAGGGTGAGGCCTGGAGTGATGAGGTAGCCGAATCCGATGATCTTTCGCCTGAACTGCAAGCATGGAACACGCCGCCGACAAGCATTCCGGTAGACATGACGATTGACGAAGCTGTCAGCGATGAAACCGTGATGATGCAGCGCACTGAAGCTATCGACCTCGGTCAGATGGCGGATTTTGAGCCGTATCCCAGCGAAATGAACGTTGTCGGTGATGATCCCTATATTGCTCAAATCGCTCTCAGTCTGACCCAGGTTTCACTTGAATTGACGGCTGAGGCGACCATCCTGACTCATAGTTCCGAAATTGTTGCCTCTGCCGGACAGCTTTCAAGCGACGAAATTGCGGAATTTGGCGTGGTTGTCAGCGACGATTGGAGCGCGGGGCCGGACGAATCGCGCATCCGCTTTATCACGCTGCCGAGCAGTGGCAAGGGGTACATGCTGTACTCTCGCAGGACAGCGGGCGATTTTACACTATCAATGATTTTTGCCGATTCAACGCCCTTGCGCGACATCCGCCGTCAGGGTAAACGCTTAACCGAAGCGCTTGACTCTGTACCCGATGTCCCCCCAGCGCCAGTTGTCAGTGTTGTTGATACAGCAGAAGTCGCGCCCGTATCTGTAACGCCCAAACTTGCTTCACAGCCGGATATTCCGCTGATGCCCTATGCTTACGTGTGGCTGCTGCGCGATGGCACCGTACACTTTAATGAGAACATTTCGCGGGCAATTCGCGCCGGTTTAACAATGCAGCTTCGCGAACAGGGCTGGCAAATCAAAAATCTTGAAGCGCATGACGAGTATATCTATCTGGTAGCCGATGTCCCTGGCGAACAACCTGCCCATGAAATCGTGAGTGAACTTAAGCGGCGTGCTGGCGAAATCGCCCATATGCAGGATTCGTCGTTCGTCCCTCACTCGATGTGGGCAGATAGCTATCTGATTATGACACCCGGACGCGAACTGCATCACGACGAAATTGACCAATTTATCCAATTTGAACGGATGTTTTAGTGCGGATCCATCGCGAAGGCTATAGCACACTGACGCTGGTGGGCAGTATTCTGGCTGCCCTGAATTTGATCGCGCTTACACTGTCCCCCCGGCGCGTTTTCTGGCTGATCTTCAGTTTTTCCGCGTTGATTTTCGGCTTCCTCACGCAATTTTTCCGCAACCCTGAGCGTTACCCACCATCCTGTGATGGCTGCATCATCTCGCCAGCGGATGGCACAGTCGTCGCGATTGAGAAGATTTATGAGAACGAATATTTTCACGAGGAGCGTATGAAAATTTCGATTTTCATGTCCGTCGTGAGCGTTCATCTGAATCGTGTTCCAGTCAACGGGAAGGTTATTTTTTACCGTTACCATCCCGGTAAATACCTAATGGCCTTTCACCCCAAATCATCTGAGCTTAACGAACGCAACACAACCGTCATCGAAACGGCGACTGGTCAGCGCTTGCTGGTACGGCAAATCGCGGGGATTCTGGCGCGGCGGATACGCTATTATCTGCACGAAGGTCAGGATGTGACCGCCGGACAGGAACTGGGATTTATCAAATTTGGCTCACGCTGCGATGTGTTTTTGCCACTCGATGCCACGATAAATGTAACAATTGACCAGAAAGTGAAAGGTAGTGAGACGATTCTGGCTGAATTTTAATTTTTATGTGTTTCAGATACTCCCTTTGTTGGTAGAATAGATATATCTGAAAATCATTTCGTTAGTGGATGATCTACTCCATGCGAATTTCAAAAGTTTTTATTCCCAACGCCATAACCTCAATTGGAATATTGCTGGGCTATGTTTCGATCATGTTCACCCTGAACGGGAATTACGTGATCGGCGCGTGGATTCTACTCATCATCGCGCTGCTCGATTCGCTCGATGGCCGGGTAGCACGGGCGCTGGATGCGACCAGCGATTTTGGGGCGCAGTTCGATTCTCTAGCTGATGTCATGAATTTTGGGCTGGCACTGTCGATCCTGTTTTACACCGCTTTTTTCTCCGATTGGGGCATTGCAGGAATTGTCCTCAGTTTTCTGCCCACACTCTTCAGCGCAATGCGGCTGGCACGTTTTAATGTCGAAAATGAAGATACCACGACTAAAGCGCCCTATTTTACGGGGATGCCGACAACACTCTCAGCCGTCCTGCTTGCCAGTTTCGTGATCTTCGCCGCCGATACCTGGTCGGATTATGGCCCCATCCTGATTCCAGTCGGGCTGGTATTGATGGCCTCGTTCTTGATGATTAGCGAAGTGCCGTTTGAAACCAACGCGACGCTGATGTCTGGGATGAGCGAGAAAAAACGCAAGAAAATTATGGTCGCCCTGTTTATTGTCAGTGTCGTTTTGTTCCCTTCAAAAGCCTTTTTTATCGGCTCCATCATTTTTGTCCTGTATGGCTTTTTACGAAGCCTGGCCGATTTTATCGGTGATCGACGTTCTAACCAATCTATCGGTAATTGATAGCTCTAAAGCTCTATATCTCAGCCATTGACAGCTTTAGAGCGCTAACTCAAGGATATTCAACGTGCGTAAACAATTTTTCCTGGGTGTCGTGACCGGCCTGGTCATGGCCTCATTTGCCCGCCGCGTCAAAACACAGGGCATTACCCAATCGCGTCTCGACGAGTATTACCGCCGCCGCGCGAAAAATTATCACCTGACGGACTATCTCTACCTCGGCCAGTTCCCGCGTGTGGAGATGCGCAAAAAGCTGATCGAGATGACGAATTTCAAGACTGGCGATCATGTGCTGGATTTCGCCTGCGGAACGGGCGCGAATTTCCCCTATATCATGGAAAAAATTGGCCCAACTGGAAGACTCGTTGCCACCGATTACAGCCCAGACATGCTGCACGAAGCGGCAGAAGTGGCGAAGCGTGAAGACTGGAAAAATATCGAATTTGTGCAGGCCGATGCTGCCAAAATGCACTTTGATGAGCAGTTCGATGTCGTCATGTCAACGATGGGGTTGGCGGTTATCCCCGGCTATCAGGAAGCGATGCTGCGCGGCTGGGAACACCTGAAGCCGGGTGGCACGTTCGCGATTGGCGATATTTGCGAAAGCGAACGCTGGTACACGCGACCCATTGGCTTTCTGAACGATTTCCTCGATATTTTCATTATTGCCGATACATCGCGCCGCCCCTGGGAGTGGATGGAAGCCAACGGTGAAAATTATCAGCGTGAAGAAGTTTTTCACGGCTACTTCTACGCCGCAACCGTTCGAAAACCCAAAGAGGCTGTTTTGAGCGTATAGTAAAGTAGGTAGACTGCTTTATTTGATGGAAAATAATCATGGACATCCTCCTCGCGCACGGCTATTTTCTCTATGAAGACCCGCACGAACTCAAAGTGATGCGGCCTTATCCGCCGCTGGGTGTCCTGTATATCGCCTCGTATCTCAAATCCAAAGGGTTCGACGCGCAGGTTTTTGACTCGACGTTTAGCTCGATGGAAAAATTCAAAGCCCTTATCACACGCGAACGCCCCCGCATCGTCGGCATCTACACCAATATGATGACCAAGCGCAACGTGCTGGAAATGACACGCTGGTGCAAGCAGTATGGCGCGATTGTCGTCCTCGGTGGGCCAGAGCCGCCCTATTACGCCCAACAATATCTCGAATCTGGCGCGGACATCATCGTCAAGGGCGAGGGTGAACTCACGCTCGAAGAACTTATTCCGCATGTGACGAAACAGGGGGCGGAAAATCTCGATCTCATTAACGGCATCGTTTTTCGAAATGGCGATGGCAAAATCATCGAGACGATACCCCGCGCCTTCATTCAGGATTTGAGTGCCAATCCCTGGCCGGATCGCGAAGCAATCGACATCCCCGAATACATGCGAATCTGGAAGGACAATCACGGTCAGAGTTCGGTGTCGGTCATTCAGGCACGTGGCTGTCCGTATACCTGTAAATGGTGCAGCCATTCCGTCTATGGCAATACGCACCGCCGCCGCACGCCAGAGGATGCCGCTGACGAAGTGCTGTGGATTAAAGAGCGCTATAACCCTGATCTGATCTGGTACGCCGACGATGTGTTTACGATCAATTTTCGTTGGTTTTTCCGCTATGCCGAGGCGCTCAAGGAACGCGGTGTTCGTATTCCATTTGAGTGTATTTCACGTGCAGATCGCCTGAACGAAGATGTCGTCAAAACGCTGGCGGAGATGGGCTGCTACCGCCTGTGGAACGGCTCGGAAAGCGGCTCACAGAACGTTCTCGACGCGATGGATCGTAAAGTTGAAGTCAAAGATGTGCAGGAAAAAACGCACCTGCTCCAAAAATACGGCATCGAAACGGGTATGTTTATCATGCTTGGCTACGAGGGCGAGACGATAAAAGACCTGGAAGAAACCGTCGAGCATCTGAAAATTTCGAACCCCGACGTGTTTTTGACGACGGTTGCCTACCCGATCAAAGGCACGTCGTATTATTCCACTGTCGAAAGCCGGATTCTGGCGGATAAATCCTGGCAGGATCGAAGTGATCGCGATTTGACCGTCGCTGGACGCTACTCGCGCCGATTTTACACGTTTGCCACACGCTGGATGGTCAACGAAGTCGCGCTGAATAAAGCGAAACTCAACGGCAGCACCAGCCTCATGCGGCGCTTAAAATTGGAGGCCAACATCCGAATGGGACGGTTGGGGATGGAGCTTACCAAAGGGCAGATTGAAAATCAGGGTCAGCGCATCCATGAACCAGCCAGCATTTGACCATCTGGCAGCGAATTACGACCACACCTTTACCCATACCGAAATCGGGCGCTGGCTGCGCGGTAGAATTCATGCACGACTGAATACCCATTTTTTCCCCGGCTGCAATGTATTGGAACTTGGCTGCGGCACAGGCGAGGACACGCTGCACCTTGCCAATCAGGGCATTCACGTTACCGCGACGGACATCAGCCCCCGAATGCTCGAAATCACGCGCCACAAAACGCAAAATAACCCCTTTGTGCAGACCGCTGAATTGGATTTGCGCGAGTTGACATCCACTCAATCGGTACTGCCAGACGCAAAAATATTCGACGGTGCATTCTCCAATTTTGGCCCGCTGAATGCGCTGGACGATTGGAAGCCATTAGCGCACTGGTTGGCATCGCGGGTCAAGCCGGGTGGCATCGTCGGCCTGGGTGTGATGGGGCCGTTTTGCGTCTGGGAAATCATGTGGCATGGGATGCACCTCGATTTCAAAACAGCCACGCGCCGTTTGAAAGGCTATGCCACGTTCAAGCCAGATGGATCAGCCGCGCCGATGAAAATTTATTACCCCACAATCCAGCGGCTTGAGGCTGATTTCAGCGAGTGGTTCATGCCCATTCACGTCGAAAGCATCGGCCTGTTTTTGCCGCCAAGCGATGTTTATGGCGTGATCGAAAAACGCCCACGATTGATGACACGGCTCATAAATTTGGAAAAACGCTTCGCCGAGAATCCGACTCTCGCGCGTTTCGCCGATCACTACTGGATCGAGTTTGAACGGAAAAGCTGATGGCGAAATATCCCCGAATCCAATTTGTGTTTATTTGTAGAACGTGCGACGAAAAGATTACTATGAGCATTTATTTTGGCGAAAAGGCGATCTGGAATAACAAAGATGCTCAAAAATTAGCCGCATGGTATAAACACGAAGGTCATGATACAGAACTGAAACATCAATTTTTCATGGAGTGATCGCTGAATCAACCGACCAAATTTTCATTTTTCGCACGTGACTGCTCCGCCAACGACTGCTTGTAGGCGAGCATTTTGTCCAGCAGCGCCGGGTCAGATGTGCCGAGGATTTGCACCGCCAGCAGTCCGGCGTTTTTTGCCTGCCCAATCGCCACCGTCGCGACAGGAACGCCACCCGGCATCTGCACAATCGACATGAGCGAATCCAGCCCATTGAGCGATTTCGTCTGCACAGGGACTCCGATCACGGGCAGGGGCGTATAAGCGGCAACCATGCCCGGTAAATGCGCCGCGCCGCCTGCTCCCGCGATAATCACCCGTAAGCCGCGTGTATGGGCGCTGGTGGCGTATTCAGCCATATCCGCAGGGGTGCGGTGCGCGGAAACGATACGAATTTCATAGGGTACGCCGAACTCGCGGCAAATATCAGTGGCATCCTGCATGGTTGGCAGATCGCTGTCACTACCCATTATAATTCCGACTAATGCAGTCATGATATTTCCTTAAGGAGATTATTCAACATGGATTTAGACGCTTTAACCCAACGCGCCCTGCAAATTCATCACCAGTACCAGAGTTTGAATGAGAGTCGATTTGGGCGCGGCTGGACACGGGACGAAATCGCTCTTGGATTTATGGGCGATGTTGGCGACCTGATGAAACTGGTCATCGCGCAAAACGGTGTCCGCGATATTCCTGATTCCGGCGCGAAACTGGCGCATGAACTGGCCGACTGCCTGTGGTCGGTGCTGGTATTGTCTCAACTGTATCACGTCGATCTCGAAAACGCTTTCACACAGACGATGAACGAGATTGAGGCGCATATCACGTCGCAAAAACGCCCATAAACAGCCTAATCGGACGCGCGAAAAATTCCCATCATCACCAGATCATCGTAAGCACCGGCGCTCCAGATGTGGTCTTTCAAGCGACCTTCTTCGACAAAACCCGCCGCACGATAGGCTTTTTGCGCTCGTTCGTTTTTGCCATTGACCCGCAGCCACACTTTGCGAAAGTTGCGATAGCGGAAGGCGTATTCGACCAACAGCGCCACGACTTCACGCCCGTAGCCCTTGCCCCAATAGGCTTTATCGCCAATCGTGATGCCCAGTTCGCAGGTGTGTGCCGTCTCATCAAAATTGAATAGGGCACACATGCCGATCAATTTTCCCTCGGCCTCTATCGCGAAACTCGCATTATCGCGTCCGCCACCGCTGGCACGCTGGCTGAATTCAGCTTGAAGTCGTGCGTGTGATTGAGGCATGGGAGGGTCGCCACCACCCGCCAACTCGACCTCAAGATCATTGTTGAAAGTGTGCAGGCGTTCCAGGTCGCCTTCTTCCATCGCCCGCAAGAGAACTTTTTGACCTTTAAGCATCCGTTTTCACTTTGCGAATATTTCCGCTTATAAATTGATCCGATTTGCGGCCTGCTGTGCAATCGTTTCGGCTTCTTCGAGGCTGTTGCCCAATGCGGTGATGTGTCCCATTTTGCGCCCCGTGCGAACATCGCGCTTGCCGTAAAGATGCACATGTGCGCCGGATGTAGAAAGCGCATCACGGATGCCGTCAGGATTCGCCGCGCCGTCACGCCCACCTAAAATATTGACCATCACCGCTGCCGGAGCGACCATCTCGGTTGAGCCAAGCGGCCAGCCCACAACCGCACGAATGTGATTTTCAAACTGCGACGTGACGCAGCCTTCCATCGTGTAATGACCGGAATTATGGGTGCGGGGAGCCATTTCGTTATAGAGTACGCTGCCATCAGCCAGTTCAAAGAGTTCCACGCCGAAAACGCCGACACCATTGACCGCTTTGACGGCCTGACGCGCCAGATTCGCGGCCTGCACAGCGGATTCGGGCGACATTAGTGCAGGGGCGCGAACGATGTGGCAGATGTGATTTTTTTGCACCGTTTCCACGACGGGGTACGTGCGTGTTTCGCCATCCCGCCCGCGCAGCACCATCACGGCCAATTCGCGTGTGAACGGCACGAACGCCTCGACCAGCAGTTGGCGGCCTTTGTGAGCGCCCAATTTTTCCCAGGCTGCGGGAATATCCTCCGCGCTGCGAATCGTCGCATTGCCATAGCCATCATAGCCATCGCGCCGCGCCTTAAGCAGCAGCGGATAACCCAAATCTGCGGCGGCAGTCAATACATCATCGGGCGAATCAACGGCGCGAAAATCTGGAACCGCCAGTCCTGCTGATTCGATGCGCTGTTTTTGTACGAGCTTATCCTGAATGTCTGCCAGGGTGTCGGAGGTTGGGTATACAGGCAGGCCACCTGCTTCCAGCCGCCGCAAAACGCCAGCATCCACAAATTCATTTTCCAGCGTAATGACATCACAAAGCGCGGCAAACTGCGCCAACGCCGAGTCATCGTCCCACTGACCGACGATCTGATGATGCGTCAAACGAGAGGCCGGGCTGTCCGCCTGACGCTCAAAAATAACGGTTTCGATTCCGAGTGAAATAGCGGCTTGTGTGAGCATTTGCGCAAGCTGCCCGCCGCCGAGGATGCCAAGTCTTGTCATAGGGTGTTATGATAGCCGATGGATTGGATTTTGGCTACGATGTGAGAAGAAATATGCCGAAAAAAGTATTTGTCAGCGGGTGTTTTGACTTGCTTCACAGCGGTCATGTCGCCTTTTTGCAGGAAGCCTCCTCCTATGGTGATCTGTACGTCGCGCTCGGCTCAGACTCGACAGTCTACGAGCTAAAAGGTCGGCTGCCTGTCAACAATCAGGACGAGCGCCTGTATATGATGCAGTCATTAAGCTGCGTGAAAATGGCTTTTGTTTCCGGCGGGTCGGGGATGCTGGATTTTTCGGACGAGCTTGAAGAAATTCAGCCGGATATTTTCGTCGTCAACAAGGACGGCAATATCCCGCAAAAAGAGGCGCTCTGCCGCGAAAAAGGCGTTCAATATATTGTCCTCGAACGTCAGCCCCACGCCGATTTGCCCGCGCGTTCGACAACCGCGCTGCGCAATGTCGATACCATGCCCTATCGTATAGATTTAGCAGGTGGTTGGCTCGATCAACCCTTCGTGTCAAAATTTTACCCCGGCCCGGTGATTACTATTTCGATTGAGCCGACACTTTCGTTCAACGAACGCAGCGGCATGGCGACCAGCACCCGCAACGCCGCGCTGGATTTGTGGGGGACTCGTCTCCCGGCGGGCGATCCTGAAAAGCTGGCGAAAATTCTGTTCTCTTACGATAACCCGCCTGGTACAAAAGAAATTTCTGGCTCACAGGACGCGATTGGAATTGTGATGCCCGGACTGAATCGCGCCCATTATGATGGGCAATATTGGCCGTTTTCGATTGACAAAGTGGGCGACGAACTCACGCTGCAATTTGTTGAATCCTCGCTCTATCTCGTTCCGCTTGGCCCGCGCGAAAGTGGCTACAACCCTCTGGATAATCAATATGTTTCCAGAGAAGGCGCAAAAGCACTTTCGGACGCGGCGGAAGGCTGCTGGCAGGCAATTTTGCAGCATGATCGCGTGAAATTAGGCCAATACATCCGCCAATCCTATGAGGCGCAGATCGCGATGTTCCCCAATATGGCGAACGATCTGGTGGATGATTTGATTGAGCGCTATCGCGATGTCGCGCTCGGCTGGAAGCTTTCCGGCGCTGGCGGCGGCGGCTATCTCATCCTCGTCGCGGATAAGCCGATCAAAACCGCGATTCGCATCAATATCCGGCGCACGATGGAATAAAATGACCTCGCTCCTGTCCACCAACACCCTCACGCTGCTTGTGAGCAATGGCGGCAGCGTCTTGCTTTCGTTCGCGCTGTCGGTTTTGATCGGGCGTGTGCTGGGGCAGGATGGGCTTGGCATTTATGCGACGACGTTAGCCTGGGTATTTCCGCTGTCGCTGCTGGCGGATTTCGGACTCGGAACGCTTATCACCCGCGATGTGGCACAAAACCCCGACTCCGCTGCTGATGTTTTGCGTGATACTGCACCAACGCGACTACTCCTCGGCGGTGGGTTAACGCTGCTTCTTGTTGTTGCCGCGCCATTTTTGAGCAGTGATGCATCTGTCATTCGGGGTATCCAGATTTCCGCGCCGCTGGTCTTCATCGCGCCATTTTTCGGCGCATACACCGCTGTTTTCCGTGCTTATCGCGTCATGTGGCCGATTGCGTGGCTGAATGTCGGGATGTTGGTCGCGCAGGTGATTCTTACGGCGCTTGTTTTTCTGGCGGGCAGCGGCGTGATTGCTGCATTGGTCGTTAACGTCGCCACTTCAGCGGCGCAGCTTGCGGCGGCGTGGGCGCTGTGGCGCTGGAAATTTTCGGACGTAGGGGCGACGCATGCGTCGCCCCTACAAATGCGGGGTTTGTTAGCGAAGGCGTGGCCTTTCGCGCTGGCGGGGATATTGGCGGCGGTACAGCTTCGCGTCAGCGTGATTTTGCTCGAACGGCTGACCAACGCAGGCGAAGTCGGCGCTTATGCCGCAGCCAGTCGCTTTGTCGAGGCCGGACGCATGATCCCCAATGCCTTTTTCGGCGCACTGTTCCCGACTCTGGTAGCACTGGCAGCGAGTCCACCAGAGATGGCGAAAATATTTGCACGTGTGACAGTGGCGCTCATGGTTTTTGGGATTACACTCGGCCTGATTTTTGCGCTGTTTACGCCGTCGATTATCAAGCTGACCTACGGTGATGAATTCGCCCCTGCTATCCCCATTTTGCAAATCGTGATGTGGTCGCTGCTGCCGTCTATGCTGCGCGGCGCACGAACACTTTACTGGTATGCGCGTGAGCAGGAGCGCTTCGTAAATATCGTCACTGCTGTCACTTTAACCCTTCAGATCGTCCTCAGTTTGTGGCTGATTCCGCAACAGGGCGCGCTCGGCGTTGCCATCGTGATTTTAGTCGTTGAAAGTGCGGCTTTTGTGGCACTGATGTGGGGGCGAAATGTCGCGGCGAGTTGATCTCTGGCTGATTGTAATGTTGTTGATCGTCGGTTTTATGCTGCGGGCGATAATTGTCGTCAGCTATCAATTTGACGGCCTGTATGGTCAAGACCCTTATGCTTACTTCGACTTCGCGCGGACAGTTGTAGAAGGACATGAACCAGGGGCTTTTTTCTGGCCTTTGGGTTATCCCGCGCTGCTTATAGCTGGATTCGCTTTTTTTGGTGTAAGCGCACAGGTCGGGCAAATCATCAATCTGCTTTTGGGCGCGGCGCTCTCGCCTTTGGTGTACATTCTGGCACGTCAAACAGGCTCTCGACGCTTCGGTGCATTCGTCGCAGGGATTTTGATGCTGGCCTGTGGGCAAGCACTCCAATCCAGTCTCGTGCTGATGTCAGATATCCCTACCCTGTTCTGGGCAGCTCTGAGCGCGATTTTGCTGTTCCGCTATGCACAGGTTCAGCAAGTACGTTGGCTGGCATTTTCTGCGCTGACACTGGCATTAGCCTGTATCACGCGCTGGTTGTCGCTCTCGCTTGCCATACCCTGGGCGCTGGTGGTGTTGTGGATATGGCGTTGGCGATTTCGCTGGCGTGATGGGCTGGTGGCGGCATTGGCTGCCTTCGTGATATTCATGCCACAAATTCTATACAGCATGAGCAGCTCATACCCAACGCTCAGTCATCATTGGGTCGAAGGTTGGTCGCTGCAAAACGTGTTCCAGCGCGAATTTAACAACGTAGATGGCTATTATCTCTACGCGCAGATCAACGCCATTTTTTACGCGCAGGTGTTTCACAATGCCTATTATCTTGCGCCAGTTCTCGCACCGTTTTCGCTGATCGGCATCGGCAGTATCCTCAATAAGCGGCAATTTACAGCGGCGATCATTTTGTTGGGCTGGCTTCTGATGCCCTATGTTTTTCTGGTGGGCATCCCTTATCAGAATATTCGCTATCCGTTAATTCTTTTCCCGCCGGCGGCTGTGCTGGTCGGGCTTGGCATGGAAGCTGCGGGGAAATGGTTGCAGGAATTTATTTCGAAAAGTCTGCTTCTACGGACGAATCTCAGACCTGCCCGTACAAAAGCGTATGTCGTCTATGGAGGTATGATTGCATTGATTGCCGTTGGCCTCGCGCACACCGCCAGCGCCAGCCGCCCCATTATTCATGCTTTTATCACCAATCAGCAGCGTGACCGAGCGCTCGCAGAGTGGACTCAGGCCAATGTTCCGCCTGATGCAACACTTTACACATTCAGCGTGACGCTGACACTTCAGCATCATACATCGCTCGACGTATACGAAATTTTCTATGAGACACCGGAAACGCTGGAAGAACGCTGGCTGACGAATAGCTTATCTGATACCGATTATTTACTGGTTAATCTGTGGGAAATCACGCACCAATGGGAAGGGCTTGCGCCGCAGATTGCCTACGACTGGCTGCGCACTGAGCGTGGGCTGATTGAACGTGCGCGTTACGGCAACTATACCCTGTTCGAGATTGGCGCATGAACATCGGCATTTTGCTCCCCGGCTTCAGCAGCGATGAAAACGATTGGGCGATTCCGGTACAGTTGAATCTCGTGCGCGAAATGGCGCGTCATGATGATGTGCGTGTGTTGGCGCTGCGCTATCCTCACCGCCGTGATCGCTATTCGGTCTATGGCGCGGAAGTGCATTCACTCGGCGTTGGGCAGGTGCGCGGCTCTAGGCGTTTGGCGCTGTGGTGGGACGCTATCAAAACGCTGTGGCGGCTGCATCGTGAAAAACCATTTGACGTTTTCCACGCGATGTGGGCGGACGAAACGGGGTTAATTGCTGCCTGGGCGGGAAAATTGTTAAACGTACCTGTGGTCGTATCCATCGCAGGCGGCGAACTCGTCGGTTTTGAGGATATTGGATATGGTTTGCAGCGCGGCGCGTTCAGCCATTGGACGGTGGGTCAGGCATTGACGGGCGCAAATGCCGTTATCGCTGCCTGTTCATATGCGAAAAATCTGATCGCGCAGGCGGGTTACGCGATTCCCGATTCGAAAATTCGCATCATGACGCCTGGCGTTGATACGAAAGTGTTTTCGCCCAGTACAGAGCCGCCAATTCCAAATCGCCTGATTCATGTCGGGTCGCTCGTCGGCGTGAAAGATCAAGCCACACTGCTACGAGCGCTGGCAAAATTAGAGGGTGTGATGCTGGATATTCTCGGCACAGGGCCGGAACAAGCACGGCTTGAGCTTTTGGCATCGGAATTGCAGATTCGCGAACGGATCAATTTTATCGGCGCGGTGCATCATCTCGATTTGCCCAAATATTATCGTCGTGCGGCGCTCAATGTCCTCACATCACGTCACGAAGGGCTAGGGATGGTCACGCTGGAAGCAGGCGCGTGTTGTGTGCCGACAATCAGTACAAACGTCGGCTTGCTGCCGGATATTCCCACAATGGGCGCGGTTGTTCCTGTCGGCGATGATGCAGCGCTGGCAAACGCGATCCAAAATTTGCTATCCGACGAAAATCGATGTGCTGAAATTGGCTCGGCAGCGCATCGAATAGTCACCGAAAAATTCACCATTCAGCACACGGTTGCGCAATTTCGAGCGTTGTATAGGCAGCTTTAGAGGATTTGTTTACAAGTTGGGCACACCGCCGTGTGTCCCTACTCCCCTTTCTCCATGCAATGGGGAAAGGGGTTGGGGGATAGGGGTTAAACGGTTTTCCACCAGATTCCGGTACATTCCGGCACGATCAGCATTTTTTCGCGCACGATGCGGTTCGCCAGATCATCGCCGAAGAAAAATCGCGTGAGATGGTCGGCTTCATCAACGGAATTAAAGCGATAATCCGTCCGTATCCAAGTCGATGCGAACCCTTTTTCCTCTTCAAGCCACTCGTAGTAATCCTTGTGTTTACGGTTCGGGGGCATCGGCGTTTCGCTGCCTGTGCCGAGCGTTTCGAGGATGATGGCCGTCCCGCCGGGTCGCAGAACGCGCTCCATTTCCTTAATGAACTGCCCGATAATGTCTGTCCAGTAATCGACGTACCAGCTTGTCGAATGGCCGAAATTCCACCCGGCAATCGCGACATCAGCGCTGGCGTTTTCAGCAGAGAGCGAACGATTATCTCCCCGCGTCAGCGTCCAGTTATTCGTGCCGATGGCTTCCAGCGTTGGTCGGGCTGCATCCAGCATATGCTGTGAAGCATCAAAAGCATGAATGGATTTCACTTTTGGCGAGAGTAGTCGCGTCAAGCGTCCTGTTCCCGCGCCCATCTCGACCACATCCAGCGCCGCCAGTGGGCGAATTTTTTCCAGGGCAGGCAGGATATTGCCTTCATAATCCTCACGGCTGACCATTGCGTCATATTGGGCAGCTTTGCTGGCGTAAATTACCTGAAAATGATCGCGCATGAGAATCTCCATCAATTCGTGACTGGTACGGGGTCAATGACCGGCACCTCAATTGTAAGCGTTGTGTTCTGGTTGGTGAATTGGGCGGCAATCCAGCCTTGAATCCTCTGGCCACCACCTTCCCATTCAATCAGATACCATTCGGTGTATTCTGTTTCCGTCCCCTCCCGCCCGGTACGTCCCAGCACCGAAACGGTAGCCCCGGTCTGAAGAAGTCCAATGATTTCCCAGTTCACTCCCGGCCCTACGCGCAGACGCAGCGGGCCATCTTCAACGACGGCTTTGGGAATGTAACCTTCTAGCGTGGCGACAGCAGCGACGGCGGTTGCAGCACTGGCTTCCGCTACGTCTGCCAGGGCATAGGCTGTCGCGGCGTTGTCGGCGGCGAGTCCCAGCGCGAAGGTAGCGGTTGCAGCATTATCATTGGCGAGATTCGAGTTAGCGGCGGCGGCCTGCCATTGGATAAAGGCAAAAACCGCTAATAGGCTGGTGAGCAAAAGCCCGGCAACGAGCGCACCAATCGTCGTTCGCTGGCGGGCATTCGCGCTTTTCCGGCTGATGGCGATAAACTGCTTGTGCAATTCAAGCGGCTGCGGTTCTTTGCCCGCGCTGGCGTACAGCCATGTTTCGGCATCAGTCAGGTCGCTGCCGCGCAGGAGCAGGCTGGCATCGCGATTTTTGTTATCCCATTCCTTCGCACGTACAAGCAGGCGCGTATGTTCCCGCACAAACGAAAGATCGGTGTCAATCGCCTTGAGCAGCGCCGCGACTGATTTTTCAAAATCGTCCTGTTCGCGGAAGAAAATCCAGTTGTGTGACCGGATAGCCGGATGAATGCGCGGCTGGTCTTCCGTGCCAAGTTCCTGCCGCAGCACAGGCACGATCCGCTTGTTGTGGCTGACCGCGTAGTCAATTTCTTTCTGGCAGACCTCCGAGCGCACACCATCCGGGCTGATGATGAACAAGAAGGTTTGCGCGGCTTCGATCCCCGCGCAAATTTCCTGCCACCAATCGGCGGACAGCGGAATATCTTCCCAATCGACCCAGATGTCGCGTTGATGTCTCGTGAGCGCTTCGTGCAGACGACGTATAAAATCGTTGTCTTTGCGCGAGTATGAAATGAACACGTCGGTCATTGATGCGGCCTATTGGCTAAATGCTTCGATTTGTTTCGTCAGCTTATCCTGGTTGATTTCAGGATGCTTGTCGAGCAGCGCCTTGAAGCGTTTCATATATTCCAATACCTGCGCACGTTCATAAGCCTCGAAACGCAGCGTGATCGCGGGCTGTGTATTACTGGCACGTACCAATCCCCATCCATGTTCGAACAACGCGCGCACACCGTCGAGCGTGATGACCTCGTAAGTTTTCGCAAGTTCCTGGCTGATCTCTTCAATGATTGCGAATTTCACAGCGTCCGGCGCGTCGAGGATGATTTCCGGTGTGGCGGGCAGCTTGGGAATCTCGTCAAATAATTCGGAGACGGTTTTGCCGGAGTTGGCGATGATTTGCAGCGTCTTGAGCGCGACCAGCGGCGCATCGTCAAAACCATAATAATTTTCGCCGACGAACAGATGCCCGCTGACTTCGCCACCCAGTGGTGAGCCGATTTCCGCCATTTTTTGCTTGATGAGGCTGTGTCCGGTCTTCCACATCAGCGGCACACCACCCGCTTGCTTGATGACATCCGGCAGCGCTTGCGAGGCTTTCACGTCAAAAACGATGGTCGAGCCGGGATGACGGGAGAGCAGATCACGCGCCAGCAGCGCCAGCAGACGATCCGCCGCGATGTGATGACCGTGATTGTCGATAAATCCACAGCGATCCGAGTCGCCGTCGAATGCCAGACCCATGTCCGCGCCGACTTCCACGACCATCTTTTCCAGGTCTTTGGTCATTTCCGGGTCTTCAGGATTCGGCAGATGGTTGGGATACGTGCCGTCGGATTCGCAGTAGAGACAATGAACGGTGATTCCGAGCGCTTCCAGAACAGGCGGCACATACGTCCCGCTGAGGCCGTTGCCCGCGTCCAGCACCACCGTCAGGGGTCTGCTGATGGTGACTTTGCCCTGGATCGTCGCCATGTGGCGCTTGACGGTGTCGAAATCCTGTGAGATTGTCCCCGCACCAGAGGCAAACCCATCTTTCTGGATGATGTCGAGCAAATCCAGAATCTGCTGCCCTGCCAGCGCCAGATTGCTGTAGGCCATTTTGATGCCGTTGTAGCGCGTGTCCAGATGACTGCCCGTAATCATCACGCCTGCGCCTTTCGCGCCATAGCTGGCTGAGGCGAAATACAGCGTCGGTGTCAGCACCGCGCCAATATCGGTGACATTCAGCCCGGTAGAAGCGACACCTTCCATCATTGCCTGCTTGATTCCAGGTGAGGTCGTGCGGTTATCACAGCCGACGAACATGCGATCCGTGCCGAACTGTTTGGGCAGATAAGTGCCGAGTGCGCGACCTACCAGCCGCGCGAGTTCCGGCGTAATTTGTGGTTTTTCACCCGCAACTATGCCTCGGATGTCGTATTTACGGAAAATTGAGGTGTCAACTTGAGCCATTTTTCATTCCCTTTAATAAAATTAAGCGGGTCGCGTATGAGCTTGTCAGCCAGTCAGCTTGTTAGCCGATCAGCTATCAGCAAAAAGCTGAGATGCTGACTGGCTGCTAAAATTCTGTCGCGGCGTTGCGATAGAGCAGTTGGCAGGCTTCGCGCAGGGTCGCGCCACGTCCGCCGCTGTTGACGGAATCGCGTCGGGCGATCAACCGTGCCTGGACACGCGCGTTGGGGTTGGCGACGGGCTGATAAACGATCACCAAGCGCCAATCCGCACCAAACGCCTTCTGGATCACCTGAATCAGACTGTCGAGGCTCTTTTGAGTTTCATTGTCCAACCACTGTTCATCTTTGTAGTTTACCGGCTTTTTGAGCGCGGCTTCCAACGACTTAAATATCGTGTGGTGACGATCCACTTCCCGCCAGAGGCCGCGCAGAGCGTCCGGCAGTGATGTCATATCAGGTGATTCTTCGGTGAATGTTGCCCATGACGCGGCGGCTTTCCAGCCGACATCACCATTTTCCAGAGGGTAAGCGGTGAGAGTCAGCAGCGCATCCGGGCTGTGTTCGGCGCTGATATAGCCAATGGTGGCCTGCCATGCCTGGAAGCCTGTCTCAAGTCGTCTGGGTACCGGGATACTTGGTAACGTATCATCCATAGATTTACCCTCGTTAATTCCCTACTGCAATTTCTTTTCCGTCCACGAGTGCGGCGAACTTCAAGCCGTCACCATTAGGTGCATCGATGCGTACCTGTGTTCCGGCGGGTGGGTTGCTCTTGAGCAAGAAGTCAGCCAGCGGCTCACGCACGAAGCGCCGGATGATACGTTTCAGCGGACGCGCACCATATTCCGGCTCGTCGTTCTGTGCCAGCATCCATTGAACTGCTTCTTCCGTAAAATCAAGCTTCAGGCCGCGATCCTGCGCCAGTTTGCCTTCACTTTTGAGTTGTAGCTTGAGAATCGCGTACAGGTCTTCGTTGGTCAGCGCACTGAACATAATCACTTCGTCCAGACGATTCAGAAATTCTGGCCGGAAAAATGTTCGCACTTCCTCCATCGCTTCCTCACGGATTTCGTCGGTGATGACCGGGACGGCCAGTTCGTGCGAACCGAGGTTGCTGGTGAGGATAATCACCGTTTCGCTGAACTGTGTCGTGTTGCCGCGCCCATCGGTCAGGCGGCCTTCTTCGATCACTTGCAGCAAAATATCGAGGATGCGGGGATGCGCTTTTTCCACCTCGTCGAACAGCACGATAATGTAGGGCTGTTGGCGGACGCGCTCGGTCAATTGGCCGCCTGCTTCGCTATCGACATAACCACTCGGCGAACCGATCAAACGATTCAGGCTGCTTTCGTCTTTAAATTCGCTCATGTCGAGCGGCAGCATGGCATCTTCACTACCGAACATGAACTCCGCCAGCGCTTTTGCCAGTTCCGTTTTACCGACACCCGTTGGCCCCAAAAACAGGAATGCGCCGATAGGTCGTTTGGCATCTTTCAGGCCGACTCGTGCGGTTTTGATCGCGCGGCTGACGGCTAGAACAGCTTCTTCCTGCCCGATCAAGCGCTCCTGGAGATGTTCGACCATGCTGGCATAGCGCAGGCGCTCGTCTTCACCGAGCTTGCTCACCGGGATTCCGGTCATCTGGCTGGCAGTCAGCGTCACATCCTCCGCGTCCATATTGGAGTGGTCTTTGAGTTCCGGCTTGAACGCGAGGTGCGACTGCTTGCTCATATTAACCATCGCTGCGGTACGGTGGAGCAGTTGCTCGGCGCTGCGTGGCAAAGGCGTTGCGCCCATGTAGCGCTTCGCCAGTCGTGCGGCGATGGGCAGCGTATCGTCATCAATCTCAAGCTGATAATCTGATTGCAGGTGCGGCTTCATAATCTTGAGGATTTCAATGGTTTCCTCAACCGTCGGCTCTGGAACGCGCAAAACCTGGCTGTTTTCGGCAATCGACATCACCGTCGCGATGCGCTGGTTGTATTCCTGTTCGGTGGTCGAGGCGATAATGACCGGATCGTCGTCCAGAAACGCTTTTTGAATCAGCGGTGTCGATTTGGTGAAGTCCGCGCGGATTTGCCCGCCAAAAAAGCGATGCAGATGCGGGATAAACAGGATGCCGCCGCGTGCCTGATTCAGCCCGGCGCGAACAGCTTTGTGATCGTTATCCAGCAGCGCCGTCTCGTCAATCCGCACCAGACTGCTAAGACCTTTCGGCCCTTTGCCCTGCGACATCAGCAGCGATAGGCTGTAGGCCAACGTGCGCTTGCCCACACCATCCGGGCCGATCAAAATAATATGACGGTTAATCGCTTGCGTGAGAATGTTAATCATCTCGCGCAGCAAATCCTCGCGGAAATAGACCGCACGTAATTCACCCGCTTTTGCGGAAGCGACATAATCCTGAGTCGTGCCGCTGTCGGGCTTGCTGCCATACTGCTGCTTGTCGCCCATAATATCAGTCAGCGCTTTGGGCGTGATCCCGTGTTGGCGCAGCAGGCCGCTGGTACTCATCGAGCCTTCTGCCAGCACCAGCAGGACATGATCGGTATCCACGCGCACTTCGTCGGTGGAGTTGGCCGCGCTGAGAGCATCGTCGATCAAAATAATTGTCTGCCGCGAAAGGGGAATACTGCGGTTGGCGCGTCCGATAAAATCCAGATTGCCGTTCTGGTCGCGGCGATTTTCGACAGCCAGGTGTACCTGCCGTTCCAGCTTGGTCAGATCAACCGCGCGACTGCTTTTGAACACGTCCAACAGGCGCGTGGCGGCGGTATCTGGACGGCGCAGCAAAGCCAGCAGTACCAATTCGGGCATCACTGTCGGCTTGCGATATTCATCTTTGAGCACAGCGGCATCATTGAGTACGGCATCCATGTCTTTCGAGAGAAGATCGGGGTTTAGCGTTCCCATGCGTTATTTTCCTGTGGTTATCGTGCATACCTAAAATTAACCCGAAAATGGGTTGGCGGCAAGGCAATATCTCCTATACGGGCGATTCCCTGCAACGTCGCAAAAAGCCGTCACTTCAGCCTTTCAGGATTCTATCAATTAAATCGGCTCGTGTGATCTGTGAATATCGCTTGAAATGTTCAGAAGCCTGATTGAACTGAGTCGTGACCTGGGCCAGCGTTTTTCGGCGTTTTTCGATCTCAGCCTGGATTTCGCTGATCTGGGTTTCATTGGTTTCGCGCTGCTTGGTTTCGAGTGTTTTCTGCTCAAGCGTCCGGCTGGTGAGTTCGCGTGAATAATCGGCATATTTGTCGCGGATGGCCTGAATCTCCGGCGAATCGGAGTCCGGCGGCGTATATTCCACCATTTGCTCAAGCATATTGCGCCAATCGAGCAGCCTTTGCCAGTCTTCCAGCACTTTTTCCGGCGAGGCATTTTTGAACGATAAGGCTTGTGTCGCCAGGATTTCATTGCCGGGATGAAGATCGGCAGCCGTTTGGATTCCGAAGTCGTGCAAACACTCTATGCGTTTCTTGCCAAAGCCGAGAACGCCGTCCATTTTTAGCTCCCTCACGCTGATCGGAATCTCGCTCAACTGATTGATGATAGTCTGGTGGCGATCATTTTCGACAAATTGGGCGATTTCCTGCTGCTCGTGCAGGGGAATTTCATCAAACTGCTGCCACATCCAGGCGATTTCAATCTCAATCCCCTGTAGTTCAGCTTCGAGTTTGGCTTTGGTATCTCGCAGATAATTCACCGCTAATTCGAGATTGGCTTCAGCATTCGCTTTTTGCTCGACCAGTCGATAGTAGACCGTTTCGAATTTTTTCCGTTCAATCGCTTCCGGGTAAGTCGGGAATCTTTCGTCCACCCGCTTGCTGACGTAATCCTGAAACGAGAATACAAGGCGGCTGAAACGCTTGACGACGTTCATCGCGTTATATTCCGACTCAAATGCTTTTCGCTCTTGGGCGACAAACGCATCGCTGAATCGTGCATCCTGATAATCGGCAATCCACGACGCAGGCTTCGGTATCGTTACGGTTGGCGGGGTGGGCGCATCGGGCAGGCGATCCGGCATCCAACTGGCGAATGACCAGCGTTTGGGGCGAATTTCGTCCAGTGGCAGGACATCCAGATAGGATGGAACACCCAGAATACGCACGATCTGTTCGGCTAACTCGCGAACCTGCGGGTTACGATGACTGCGCAGTGTGGCAAATGTTTTCGAGTTATTCGGCGCGTTGTAATCGCTGTCGCGGAAAATCAGGCTGTCTTCGCCCGCGCCCGTTTGCCGCCACAACGACGGATCGAGCGCCACGATTTGCAGCGATGTTCGAATCACCCAGGTCGAAAAATTGTCGATATTCAGGAAGCTGTTCGCGTTAATTCCAGCGTCGGATTTGCGAGTGGGGTGCTGATAATGGCGGTGTCCGAGTTCGTAGCCTTTTTTGCCGATCAGCGACTGAATATAAATGCCGTCGTAGTCGATGAGTTTAATTTCGCCGTTATCCATGACGACGATATTGCCGTGCTGCAAATCCCCATGTGCGATAGAGGCTTCCCGCAGCGAACGGCAGACATCGACCCAACGATTGACCAGTGGCTGGATTCGGTTGGGCTGGTTGATATTCTGCTCGATATAGGAATCCAGATTTAAGCCCTTCATCCATTCCATCTTGACGATAGGATACCAGCGACCAGCGGCTCGTATTCCCTGTGTCAGATATTGGAAGCCCACCATAAAGGGAAGCTTATATTGCTTTAAATGCTGGCTGATGGCATCGTAGCGATCTTTCTGATCGGTGATTTCGCGGGAAAAGCAGCGCACCGCCCAGGTACGATTCCCGGACTGCACCTGAAAAACCGTCGCGAAATTGCCGGACACCGGGCGCGGCTGACCGAGTTTATTAACAATGACGGTGCCATTCTGAAGCTCAAGATCGGAAAACGCATAGCGTGGGTTTTGCAGGGCTTCAGAATAGTCGCTGAGACTAGGCCATGCCAACGCTGTTCTCCTGTGACGTAAGGTTTACGCGCACCAGTGTAACGTCATCATTTTTGCAGACTTTCATGGTGCGGAGGCGGGTGACGAAATACTCGAAAAAGCCCTGATCGGTCACACGCAAAAAATTGCGCCGCGTCAGGTATTCATTGGTGAGATAGCAGTGTGCCAGCGCGTCGGTCATCAAAAAAAAATGATCGCCATCCTTCCACACTCCCTCAATGGGAATCGGTGTCAGCCCATTATTACGGCTGGGATTGGTCGAGATCAGCGCTGGACGGTTGTTGAACTGCTCCGGCTTGTCAAAAGGTGATGAGACAATGCGCTCACTTTCGCGAATCTGGAACAGGCAGCTATCGCCAATGCTGACAGCTTTCCAGGTGCCACCGGGGTCAATTTGCAGGCCGAGGAATGACGAAAATGCGCCACTCCTCAGCTTTTCTTCGGCATACCAGCTTAAGGGTTTCTCGCGCGTCAGTTCGGTAATCTGCTCCTGCCATTCAAGCGACAGGGGGCGCATATTTTCGGCATCCAGATCCGCCAGCCGTTTTTCGATAAACGCAGTGACAAGGATATGCGCCCAGAGTCCCGAAAATGACGTTTCGGTTGCGCCGTCAGCTACCGCACAGAGAAATGTTGATTCGCTGCTGTTGGCATAAGCGAACGCATCTTCATATTCTTCGCGTTGATTCCCTGCTTTTTGCAGCCAGAAGGCGTGAGTCGTGATGTGCATAAGCACCTTTACCGTAAGTTGCTAGGCCGTGTACCAATATCCAGGAAGCGGATCACCGAGACAATATCGGCGTTAAAGACGAACCCGCGCGACTGCCCGGTTACGCGATAGCCTTCCTGTTCCGCAGCGACGCGGATATGATCCGGCAGTTCGCTCGACATTTTGAACAGTAGCTTGGCGAATTGATCCGGCAGTTCAGATTCCGTATTCGGAAACTCGAATTTTGAGCCTTCAATCGAGGAGACATGCACGTTGAACAGCAGCACATTGCCGTCCGAGCTTTTGAGCGCACGAACCTGTTCCGACGCTTTCAACGGGTCGCCGTCGGTAGTTTCGCCGTCGGTGATATTGATGATAATCGGCGGGAAGCCATCGGGGTGTTGGGTCAACCACTGCTCGATAATTTTTTGCGCCCGGTTGAGCACCTGTACCATCGGTGTGCCGCCGTTGGCGACGGGTTTGAACCAGATCGGGAAGCGGATTTTTTGCTCCACCAATCCGCCCGCGCCGTCCTCGACTTTTTTCGTACGTTCTTCGATCTCGACGGGCGAGTCGGCAATCGTGCTGATCGGCACAAGGTCTTTGCCAGCGAGTGTTCCACCGAAAGCCGGGCCGACATTCGCGCCATAGCCCAGAACGCCGACATGATAATAATCGCGCACACCTTCGGATTTCGCGCATTTGATCGCCAGATTTTGCAGCAAGCGGTTGATCGCGTCGGCTACAGCCTGATCCTTGCGCCCGCCACCGCCGCCAAATTTATCCTGCATCGAGCCGGACTGGTCGATGAGAAATAGAAACATACTCGGATTACTGCGGCTGATTTCCGCCTGATAAGCCATCTTGATTCTCCTGTTTGTGAATACTGCAAGCGATTTTAACGCTTGTGGGGGCTGCCGCAAAACAGCCCTCACAAGTATTATGTTATATGTGGATTGTTTGTCCAGTGTTCAAAATTGGGGGTTTTATGGCTCGTAGGTAAAACTTTCGGCGATACTCCAGCTTCCCCAGCTTCCATTGACCCTGGCACGAACGCGCCAGTAGTAACGCCCACCTACAAATGACATGCTGGTTAGGGCATAGTCATTCTCATTTCCCGGCGCTGTGAAATCATAGGTGCTGGTAAATCCCGGCTCAGAAGCGACCTCAATCGCATAATCTGTTGCATTTGGGATGCGATTCCAGGTTAAAACCACTGTCTCATCAATGATTAAGTTTCGCAGAGGTGCGGCAGTCGCAGTTGAAGTGATATTAACCTGCCGAACGGGACTGCAAGATGTTGTCGTCGCACCCGATATTGCACGTACACACCAGTAATGCGGCACATTCAGCAGTGGCGAAGATGGCTTAAAAGTCGTCGGGCTGGTTGACAGAACAGTGGCAACAACGGTAGTCGGCGGATTCGTGCGACCCAGCAGAATTTCGTAAGTGATAGGAGTGATTGGGCTAGTGACCGTGTTCCAGATGAAGGTTGGCTGAGAATTGGTACTTTCTGCGCCATTAGCTGGCGTACTGAGGGACGGCGCGGGCAGAACCACAGTCGCGGGCGGCGGCGACACGACCACTTCAAAGGCCGTGCCAGGGATGGTTTTCAGCCAGTTCAGATCGTCGTCATCCCAGCAGTTATCCAGGTCGCGTTCGCCGGAAATGTACCAGTTTGAGCCATTATCCGCCAGAATCATGCCATATTTTTTGAGCGCTGTAGCGATTGCCAATGACTGATCGCCAGCACCCGCAAGACTGTAGCCAGCTTTCAGGCGGAGGCGCAGACCCATCGGCGGCGCATAGGTGTCATTGTTGTTGGATGCCTCGTGAGTCGCCGGATAAATGTAGGCATTTTTGGTGGTGCTAACGGTAAACCGGAAAGCATGGTTGATCTCGCCAGTCATGGCTTCGAGGCAGCGGGCGAGTCCAGGGAAAATGGGCAGCCCGGCTGCGTCGGCGGATGTCCACCCATCGGGACGCATCGCGTTAGAGTTGAGATTATAAATCGCGCCAGAACCGGCTTCCCAGGCTTTTTCCGGGCCGCCGACATACTCAGAAGCATAGGTTTCATAGAGAACGCAGTTATCCCTGTCGATGGCGATCACGTGACGATCACCGCCGCCTTCAACCGGGGCGTTCGATGGGAAAGGATACGGGCCGGGGTCGCTCTCATCGTCATACTCGAATGTGACCGGGACTTTTGGCTGTGTGCCTGGGACGGTGATATACGGAATCCCGTAGTCCAGATTTTCGCCAAAATCGGGATGCACATTATCGCCACCATGATTCATGATGTAGTCGATAATCTCATCGGAGTCTGCATGAACAGCCGCGCCAGAAATATCCGCGTTCCAGGGGTTATCCAGCGGAAACACCTGACAACCGTCAATCAGGGGATCAGCACGGGTGACGGTGGGCGAAAAAGCCAGAATAAATGCGAATGCCAAGATGAAAATAGGCGCAATTCTACGCATAATAAATCCTCCCGATACTTAATATCTAATGTCAGAGTAAGCGGGAATTGAGATGTGATCAATGAAGATTAAGTATTACTCTCGACTACTCCGCTTTCGTCCCCGCGATCAACTCCGGCGAAAGTGTCACGGGGAGCTGCCCATTCGCCGGGATTGCGCCGAACAGCACGGCACAGGCCGCCGGGACTGCCGGACGCATGGGGCTGTACGTGGCGACATAGCCCGCGACATTTGGGAAGGTTTGCCAATCATAGGGCGAAAAAATCGAGACGGCGATGGTTTTTTCCTGCGGGAGCGCGTTCACCAGCGCTTGTTGACGTTCATTATAAATAGCGTTTTGGGTGAACACGACAGCCGTATCTGACCAGTTAGCCGCTTCGACTGCCCAGCCAATTTGCTCGGCATCCGGCTCATCCGCGATGCCAACCCAGCGGATATTTGGATTATATTGGCTGCATTCCTGCTGAATTTGCGCACGAGTGGCGAGAAAAATAATCGCGATCCGGCGGTCAGGAGTCAGGGGAATGAAATTGTGCCTGTCATAGGCAACAGTGACGCTGGAACGGAATAAATTGTCGATCACCTGCTCATGCTGCGGCAGATTGATTCGCTCGGCGGCTGTATTTTCATCGAGTGGCTGCCAATCGAGAATGCCAAAACGCGCTTTCGTATCGAGAATCCGCTGCACCGATTCGTCGATCCGTGCTTCGGAAATTTCGCCGCTGCGCACCGCGTCGATCACGGCTTGGATCATCTGCGTCTGCGTTTCCAGACCGATGCCAGGGCCGGGGGATACGATGTCTACTCCGGCTTTGATCGCCATAATTGCGGCTGTTGGGTAGCCATATTGTGTATCAATCGCGCCCATATCCATCGCATCGGTGAGGATGATCCCCTGAAAGCCGAGTTCTTCGCGCAAAATACCCGTGATAATGTTATGGGAGAGGCTGGCGGGCAGATTTTCTTCAGGCTCAAGTGCCGGATACCAGATATGTGCGACCATGACCGCTGCCACGCCTGCGTCAACACCTCCGCGAAACGCCTCGATCTCAACCGATTCCAGCCGTTCGCGGTCAAGCCGGATAATGGGCAGTTCAGCATGTGAATCGACGCTCGTTTCGCCATGACCGGGGAAATGTTTGAGAGTCGCCAGTACGCCCTGGCTTTGTAGCCCAAGCGCGACATTACCTGTGGCCTCGCCTACCAGATGCGGATCGCTGCCAGGTGAACGCCGAAAAATGATCGGATTTTCGCGGTTGGTTTCCAAATCAGCGACGGGCGCGAGATTCATATTAATGCCCACCGCCGCCAATTCTTCGCCGACCATCTGACCAACCTGCTGCGCGACTTGCGCGCTGCCAGTGGCGGTGACAAGGATCGGGGATGGCAATTGCGTAAAGCCATCGGTCAAGCGCTGAACGACTCCGCCTTCCTGGTCGATGGAGATCAAAAGTGGAACGCCGCCCGCGTCAGTGATACTTTGCTGGTAAGCGTTGGTGAGGCGCGTTATCGCCTGCGGTGTGCCAATATTGGATGTAAATAAAACGACTGCACCTGGCTGCCACTGCCGCAAAAAAGCATCGCCAACTTCGGTCAACTGTGACCCATGCAGCGTCACCATGAACATCTGCGCCACACGCTGTTCGAGTGTCCAGTTTTCAAATGTCGATTGTCGGGCAGAGACGGACTGAATAGTAAAAATCAGCAAAAGAAAAATAAGAGAAAAAAGAAAGCGGTTATTTATCCTAAGAAATAAAAAGCTGACCGCTGAAAGCTGACCACTGAAAGCTGTGTTGTGCTTCAAATTAAACTTACTGCGCTTGTTCGCTCAGGCGATAACCGATTCCGCGTACATTGACAATGAGATCAGCATCCTGTCCTGCTTGTTTGAGCTTGCGGCGCAAATTGCTGACATGCGGACGGATCACTTCACGTGCTTCAGCTTCATCAACCGTATAACCCCGCACTTCGCGCACCAGTTCATGGCAGGACACCACACGACCGCGATGCGCCGCCAGATACAGGAGCAGATCGAACTCAGTTGGGGTCAGGTCAATCGGTTGATTGTCCACTGAAATTTGGTAGCGTCCGGGATAAATCGTCAGAGGCCCCAACGTCATGTTGGTGCTGATCGGCTCGTTAACCGGCTCATCCATTTTTGGTGGCTCGTCATCAAAATCGGCATCATCAAAAATATTTTTGACGACATCAACGTCAGTACGGGTGAGTTCGCTGACATTGCTGCGAATAGCATCCAGCAGGGCGCGTCGCCGTTTGAGATTACGCGCACGTTCCACGCCACGCGCCACGCTCTGGCGAATATCCTGGCTGGAGCTGGGCTTAATCAAATAATCATGTGCGCCGAGCCGCAGCGCTTCGACGGCTGTTCCGAGGCTTGCATACCCCGTCATCAAAATAACGATGGCATCGGGCGCGACTTCCTTAATACGCTTGAGAAGCTCGACACCTGTCAGACCGGGCATACGAATGTCAGTGAGAACGACATCGTAGCGATCTTTTCGCATCGCTTCTAGCGCTTCCTCACCGCTGGCGGCTTCATTCACGGTGTAGCCGACACGCTGCAAGGTTTTGCTCACGGAATAGCGGATAGCACCCTCATCATCGACCACCAAAACATGAGCAAGTTCATTATTTGAGTCCATGTATGACCCCGCCTGAATTAATTAATCCTTATACTTTCTTCAGGATACATAAATTAACTTATTTTTGCAAATGCTACGGTGAGGGTAATGTAGGCCAATGCGGTGTGTTAGCAATCATCGTGATTGAGCGTGAAATAGACGGTCCGCTGTGAATCTGACCGTACCGCAAAGGACTCCCCAACTATCCATTGATTCTCGACAATAATTGCCGCAATCTGGTCATCTACGATCAATAATGGGGTTAGATCGCGCACGGATTTCGGGATTTTGTGGTCAATCATCCATTCTTTGACTTTCTGTGTATGACCATTCATGCCGAACGGCGCGAAACGATCACCTGCACGGCGGGTTCGCAGCGTTACGTTGCTATCTTCAGAAATCGCCAATCGCGCATTTTTCAACGGCGTTAAGCTGGCTTCGATACACAAATTTGTTTCGGGGATGCGCGTGATGCCAGGAATATTCATGATAAATTCATTATTACTGCTCATCAGCGGCCTATTTTCATCGGGCGGTGGAGCATCAGCAAGCTCAATATCCAGCGTTTCATAATCGACCCGCAGCCGTAAGCCATTCGGCATCAAAGCAATTGCGCCGGTTTTACCCTTCAACGCCAACTGGACGGCTGCAAGAATATGCTCATGGCCGGTTTCCGTGCTGCCAAGCTGCTGTGCTGCCCAATAAATGAATCGGCGTTGCAGTGCCGGATGCAGCCCGCGAAATATTACTTTTCGGATTCGTACTCGCTCTTTCGTTTTTTCAATGTCTTCGGCAATGATTTTTTTGAGTTCCTGCTGGATATAATCATTCTCGGCGGCGGCAACTTCCGCGAGTTGAGTCAGGCTGCGAGCAATTTGGGGATTTAGCTGCTGCAAATGGGGTAACGTTTCCAGCCGGAGATGATTGCGCAGCAGAGAAGTGTCGCTGTTCGTCGCATCCTGGCGCGGATTCAGGCCATTTTCGGCGCAATAAGACTCGATCTGAGCGCGTGTGACGGCTAAAAATGGGCGAATCAGCGTCAAATCGGCATGATCGGGGACGGGCGCGTTCCACGCCATCCCACTCAACCCCTGAATCCCGGAGCCGCGAATCAGGTGCATCAAGACCGTTTCAGCCTGGTCATCGGCGTGATGCGCGACAGCGATCCGCGATGTGCCGATTTCCCGCGCGACTCCGGCGAGAAATTGATAACGTGCGATTCGTGCGGCGGCTTCAATTCCGATTCGCTGCTCTAGCGCCATTTTCGCGACATCCATCTGCCCTGCTGTGACAGGGATGCCCCAGGCATTCGCTATTTCAACGACAAAATTTGCGTCATCCGCGCCAGCCTGACCGCGCAATTGATGGTCGAGTGTGGTAATATGCAGCCGAAAATCGAGGGTCTTGCTCAGATGTTCGAGCGCATGTGCCAACGCCAATGAATCTGCGCCGCCGGAAACGCCGACCACGATGACCGCGCCTCGTGAAATAAGGCCATAATTTTCGATGTTTCGCTGCACAATTTCTAATAATGCCATCACAATGTCCCCGTGTATAACATCATAATCGCTATTATAGGGCGGTCTGCTGTGCTTTGTATTCCTTTTGTACCATGTTATAATGCCGCGCTGTTCAGTGCCGTTAGGAGCGCAATGTGTTAAGCCCACTGGATTATTTTTTAGGGTTATTTTCCCTTGACATCGGCATCGACCTCGGCACAGCCAATACGCTTGTGAGTGTGAGGGGTAAAGGCATTGTCATTAACGAACCCTCATTTGTGGCAATTGAAAAGAAAACTCGCCGTCCCATCGAAGTTGGGGCGCGTGCGAAAGAAATGTGGGGTAAAAACCCGAAGGATATTCTGGTTGTTCGTCCCCTGCGCGATGGTGTTATTGCCGAATTTGAAGTTACCGAAGCGATGCTTCATCATCTGATCTCGAAGGCACATGAGCAAACCTGGGTGCCTATTCCCAGGCCGCGTGTCGTGATCGGCATTCCCAGCGGTGTCACAGAAGTCGAAAAACGCGCCGTTTTTGATGCGGCCATCAGCGCCGGGGCGCGTGAAGCATATCTGATCGAAGAACCTGTCGCGGCGGCGATTGGCGCGGGCTTGCCTGTACAGGAAACGCGCGGCAGCATGATTATCGACATCGGCGGCGGCACGACTGAAGTCGCGATTTTCTCGCTCGGCGGTATTGTCATCAGCCGTTCGATTCGCGTTGCAGGTGACGAACTGGACGAAGATATTGTCCAGTATATGCGCACCAAACATAACCTGCTCATTGGCGAACCGATGGCCGAGAAAGTGAAAACGGAAATCGGCTCGGCTTATCCGCTGGCGCAGGAGCGTGTGATGACCGTCAAAGGTCGCAATCTCGTTACAGGCCTTCCTTCCTCCGTAGAAGTCAGTTCGATTGAGATTCGCGAGGCGGTTTCGCGTTCGATTGATATTATCGTGGACACCGTAAAGGACGCGCTGGACGACACGCCGCCGGAATTGATCGCCGACCTGATGGAAAGCGGTATCTGTATGGCTGGGGGCAGCAGTCAGCTAAAAGGGCTGACCGAGCGCATGGCTGAAGAAGTCAACATCCGTGTCTGGTTGGCTGAGGATGCAATGACCTGTGTGGCGCGTGGGGCTGGACGTGTACTGGAAGATTACAACAACCTGCGCCGCCTGTTGGCCGGACTGGAACGCGGCAGCACCCGCCATTGATAGAGCGTGATATAATGCGCCCCCAATGAGTAAGTAAATCCAGGTATCAAATCTTTGCGACGACTGCGTTCAAACCCGTTATTGTTCCTGATTGTGAGCCTCTTTACCTGTTTTGGCCTCATGTTTTTCAGCCAATCGGGTATTTTGTCCCCGCTTGAAGACCTGGCTTCGATCCCGCTGAATGTGATGAGCAGCTTTTTTAATCGCATCGCCCTCAGTGTGAGCGGCGGTGTCACCGACCTGACCGACCTGCAAAATCTGCGCCAGCGCAACGCCGAACTCGAAGAAGCGCTCGCTCAATTTCAATCCGAACTGGTCGAACTGCGCGAAATCGCCAGCGATTATAACCGCCTCGCCGAACTACTCGATTACACCACTAGTCGTGCTAATCAGGAATTTGTGACCGCCGATGTAATCAGCGTTGACGAGTCGAATCTGCTGCGCACGATCACCATCAATCGGGGTGCGCGTGATGGTATAGCCCTGGGAATGCCAGTCGTAACCGGGCAAGGATTGGTTGGACGTATCCTGAATGTCAGCGCCAATGCCTCGCGCGTGCTGCTGATTACCTCACGTGACAGTGCGGTAAGTGCACGTTTGCAATCGACGCGCGTCGAGGGCAGCGTCCAGGGGCAAACGGCGGGCAACCTGCGTATGACCATGATCCCGCTAGGTCAGCCGCTTACGGTTGGTGATCTGGTCATTACGTCCGGTCTGGGTGGGAATTTTCCGCCGGATGTGATTATCGGCATTGTCACCAGCGCCCGTCAATTCGAATTTGAACTCTTTCAGGAAGCCGAAATCAGCAGCCTGATAAATTTCGATACGCTGGAATTTGTGCTGGTCATGACGAGCTTCGAACCTGTTGATCTCTCAATTTTCGAGCAAGAAACCGACGAAACCTCTGGAAATTAAACCCCAATGGGCAACTACCTCAGCATCCCGATTCTGGCGTTGGCGGCAGTATTGCAAGCAACGTTTGTACCGCAAATTCGCTTGCTCGGCGGCGGGCCGGATTTGGTTTTCCTGATCGTCCTAGCCTGGTCGATTAATATCAAGCTGGAAGGTGGCATCACCTGGGCATTTGTTGGCGGAATTTTGCAGGATTTATTCTCCGCTGCACCGACAGGTACATCGGCTGTGGGTCTGATCATCATTGTGTTTGTGGTCAATCAATTGGCGCGTCAGGTACAGCAAGTCGGCCTGATACTGTTGTTCGGTTTGACCCTGGTTGGCACGCTGTTTCAACAAATCGTGACTATTATCCTGTTAGGCTTACTGGGCTTTAGGATGGACCTGATCGGGGATTTGAACGATGTTGTCTTTCCAACTATGCTTTATAATCTCGTGTTGATCGGGCCGGTTTACTGGTTTATACGCCGCATTCAAAGGCGTTTTGCGACTGACAGCCGATTTTTTGTTTGATTTTTCGTTACAGTTTTCGCGTTCGTGGAAACTTTACAGTGTAGAAGGATAAAAAACTCAGCACTTCGCACTTTCAACTTTTGCTTAAGTGGTTTAGAGGTTTGAGTGATGCGACTTTTACCGTTTCAGGGTTGGCGTTTAACGTTTTTTCAAGGCATTGTTTTTGCCATTTTTCTGCTGTTTTCGGTGCGTATGTATGATATGCAAATCTTGCAGCGCGACGAGTTTCAACTTCTGGCGGATGATAACCGCCTCAACGAACTGCCGATTTCGGCGTCACGGGGGGTCATTTTTGATCGTTATGGCAAGTCGCTGGCGGCAAATGTGCCTGCTTATAATGTAACGATTATCCCGGCGGCGCTGCCGAGCGATGAAGTCGCGGAACTGGCTATTTTCAACCGCCTCTCAGCGCTGGTTGATGTGCCACCGACAATCGCGCTGGCTGCGGATCGCAGTGTGCGCAGCATCGAAGAATTGGTCAATGTGGGCGAAAGTATCGCGCCATTTCGCTCAGTGATTATCGCCCAGGATGTAGACACTCGTGTTGCAATGCAGATTTTAGAGGAGCGCGTTTCCATGCCTGGGGTTGATATTCAGCCTGTGGGTGTGCGTCAATACCCAACAGGCGCCCTCACCTCGCAGATCATTGGTTATATGGGGCCGATCCCAGCGGAGGAAGCGGAAGCATTGCGTGAACAGGGCTATAATCCGGCTTTTGACCGCATCGGTTACTCCGGGGTTGAGTTCTTTCTCGAAAATATTCTTGCTGGTCAGCGCGGCCTCGAACTACGCGAGGTTGATGTCGCAGGTGAAGTGGTCAAGGTCATCAGCCAGACCGAACCCATTCCCGGCCAGAATGTCCGCCTGACGATAGATGTTGATCTGCAACAGGCGGCAGAAACGGCTCTCTCCAACCGCCTCACGCTGATTAACACAACGGAAGGCCGTATTCGCACACAATCTGGCGTGGTCATTGCCCTGAATCCGCAAACGGGCGAAATTCTGGCGCTGGTGAGTTGGCCGACCTATGACAACACACGTTTCGCGCGTAATATCGACTTCAATTATTATCTGGAAGTTTTTAACGATCCGCTGACTCCTCTCGTCAATCATGTAACGAGTTCGCTCTATCCACCAGGATCGATTTGGAAAGTCATCAGCGCTGTTGGGGTGTTGCAAGAAGGGGTAATCGCACCGCAAACAACTTTATTTGACCCCGGCAATCTGGTTTTGCCCAATCGCTATGCGCCAAATGATATTGCGGCGGCGCAAAATTTCGTGTGCTGGAAGCGCGACGGACATGGCGCATTAAACATTATCGGCGCACTTGCCCAAAGCTGCGATGTGTACTTTTATCAGGTTGGCGGAGGAAACCCCGATATTTCGCCGCAAACACTGCGGCCCAACGGCCTGGGGCCGACTGATTTATTCCGATATGCGACGGCAATGGGGATCGGTACAGAATTAGGCATTGAACTGCCGGGTGAACTCTCCGGACGTATGCCCGATCCCGATTGGAAACGTCGTATCTATGGTGAAAACTGGTCAACAGGCGACACCTATAACGCCGCTTTCGGGCAGGGTTATGTCACAACGACACCACTGCAACTGATTAGCGCTGTCGCGGCACTTGCCAATGGAGGCACACTCTATCAACCAACGCTTATCAACAGCCTTCTGGATGCCGAAGGCAATGTGACCCAATCTTTTACGCCGCATGTGATCCGCGATTTGAATATTGATAATCTAGCGCCGAACGATCTCATTACACTCCTGCCGATTGAAGATATGCTCATGAAAGGGCCAAGCAGTCTGGTCTGTGTCTGTGAGCAGGACAGCGGCTATTACAATAGCGCACGCTGCGATCCTGAGAATTATCGTAATACCGTCAATGTCAGCCCGGATCCATTCGTGCAGCAGCTTCGTGAATATCGCATCAACATCCCCTACAATTACCCATTTAACGGTGGCGTTTGCGATCCGCTGCGTTTTCCCAACGAGAGCCGTCCGTATCAACCGCCATTCGCCAGTACCGAAAATATCCGAATCGTTGAGCAAGGGATGCGCGCGACGGTAACAGAAGGCACAGCGCAAGCGGCGAACCTGCCCTATATCAATGTGGCCGGAAAAACAGGTACAGCCGAATACTGCGACGATGTGGCACGACCATTGGGTTTATGTGTGCCTGGTAACTGGCCGGCTCATGCCTGGTTTACGGCCTATGCCCCTTATGAAGAACCTGAGATCATCGTGATTAGCCTGGTTTATAATGGTGGCGAAGGCTCATTGGTGGCACTGCCAGTGGTTGTGGAAACGCTGGAAGCATATCTGCGATTACAAAATGAACGAGGCGACCAGCGAATCCCGGTTCCAACCTCGTGAGAGTGAGGATCGTGTGTCATCTTTAATTTCTTTGCAGCGAGATCGCATCATGCGTTGGCTGCCGGGTCTGATTGCCGGGGCTCTGGCGTGGTTCGCGTTTGTATTCGTCGGCCAGACCTCCTTGATTCGCGCGTCTGGTCTGGCTGTCGTGATCGTTATTATGGCGATGACTTTGCGGCGATGGGGTGCAGCCCTAACGGTTATTGGCGGGCTGGCACTTGCCTTCAGCCCGGCCTTCTGGTCGCAAACAGGCGGTACGGACAGCCTGAATCTGCCGACAACTCTGCTTTTGGTCGCGTTGGCAGCACTCATCGTGGTGCTGCTGACAAGGCTCGGTGACTGGCCCTATCTGGGCTTGGTGGTTGGTGTGGGGCTGGTGATTTTTGCGGTTGTGTTCTGGGGGCAGGTCATAACGCCGCGCAGCTTACGCTTGACCACGCTGCTGGCTGCCGGGATGTTTTATCTGCTGGTGCAGGCACTCTATATTACGCATCCCCGCCCGGATGAACTCCCGCCTGCGAATCTCAGTACACGGCATATGCTCGGTTTATTGCTGTGTTTTGGCGTTGGCGTCATCAACGATCCGCTTTTTACGCTGCTTGCTCCGGCGGTGGTGCTGGGTTTGCTGCTTTCTCGAACGCGGCTAGCATGGTGGTATTGGGGGCTGATCGTGGTTTTCATCGCGATTGGTGTTTATGGCATTGTGATTGAATATGTGAGTTCGACCTGGTGGCTGTACTCAGCGGCGCAGGCTGAGTCACAAAATCTGCGCGTCCCCTATGTCATGGCAGACGGTTGGCACGAGGCTTCACGCTGGATCAACCTGGTTGGCCTTGTCATCAGTCAATTTGGTGTCCTGGGTGTCCTGTTGGGGATTTTGGGATTGGCGCGGCTGGCACGCTGGTATCCGCCGTTGGGTTCGGTGACAATGATCGCTTATGCGGCCTATGTCATTTTCGGCCTGGTCTACTTTGGGCGAAATAACGCAGTGCTGCTGCTGCCACTGATGATGATCCAGGTTTTCTGGATGACATACGCGGTATATTCATTCGGCGAGTGGATGAAAAAGAGTTTTACGGTTGCCAGACCAGTGGTACATTGGTTTGCGCCAGCCATTTATATCCTGCTCCCGCTGCTCATGTTGCTGCGCATTACCGATGCCCCGTAGCGCTCACCTGAAAAACAGTATACTATTGGTACAATAACAGCTTTGTGATTTTCAGAATTGATTCATTATATTCCCGATAGGTAGTCAACTTATGCAGGAACAGACCTTTGTCATCAAAGGCGTGAAAGATGGGCTTCTCATTTCGCTCAGCCCAACAGAACAATGGCTTGCGATGACGACTGACTTAGCGGCTCATATCGACCAGCGCAGCGCCTTTTTCGCGGGTGCGCGCATCATCATCGATGTGGGAAATCGACCTGTTCCCAGGCATGAATTAAGCTCACTTAAAGCGCTGCTCGAAAGACGTGAGTTGACTCTGTGGGCAGTTTTGAGTGAAAGCAGCACAACAGTTGACTCCGCTAATGCGCTCGATCTGCGAACCAGCGCGGGCAGCATTGTCCCTGGAAGAACAACAGTTGAAGAAGCGACGGAAATCAACCCGGAAGAAAATGGCATCACCGGGGTGTTGATTCGGCGCACGCTGCGCTCTGGACGTATCGTTCACAGCTCCGGGCATGTCGTGGTTTATGGCGATGTGAACCCCGGCGCGGAAATAGTCGCCATTGGTGATGTTATCGTTTGGGGGCGGCTGCGTGGTAAAGTTCATGCTGGGGCAGAAGGTGACGAAAAATCCGTCGTTTGCGCCCTGGATATGATCCCCACACAACTGCGTATTGGTGGTTATATTGTGACTTCGCCAGCCGACAAGCGGCATAAACCCAGGCCAGAGGTCGCTTCGGTGCGAAATAATCAAATTATAGTGGAAGCCTGGACATAGGTGGAAAGGGAATGGGGATGGGGGGAAAAGTAGTCACCGTCACATCGGGTAAGGGCGGTGTGGGCAAGACAACTGCAACCGCCAATCTGGGTGCGGCGTTAGCCCGTATGGGCAAATCTGTTGTCGTTATTGACGCCGATATTGGCCTTCGTAATCTCGATGTCGTTATGGGATTAGAGAACCGAATTGTATATGATCTGGTGGATGTCGTTGAAGGACGTTGCAAGCTGCGACAGGCCATGATTAAACATAAGCAGTTTCCAGAGTTATATCTGATTCCTGCTGCGCAAACCCGCGACAAAACGGCGGTCAGTCCGGCAGATATGATTCAATTGACCGACAAGCTGCGGCCAGAACTCGATTTTATTCTGATTGATTCGCCTGCCGGGATCGAACGCGGTTTTCGTAACGCGGTTGCGCCCGCTGACGAGGTATTGATTGTCACCAACCCTGAAGTGTCGGCTGTACGCGATGCTGACCGCATTATCGGCCTGCTCGAAGCTGAAAATAAAGGGCCTGGTAGGTTAATCCTCAATCGTGTAAAAATGGATATGGTGCGCAGGGGCGAAATGATGTCCGCCGATGATGTGACGGATATTCTCGCCATCAGCCTGATCGGCATTGTGCCGGAAGATGAGAATGTCGTACCAGCCTCAAATAGCGGTATTCCGGTTACACTGAACGAAAATTCACGCGCTGGGCAGGCTTTCCGCAATATCGCGCGGCGGCTCAACGGTGAAATTGTGCCATTTATGCAGTTGGACGAAGGCGGCGGTTTTTTCCAAAAGTTGGTACGCCTTTTTGCAGGCGGTAACGGTCAGTAGTGAGGTGTAGATAATGGCTGGATTCCTGGATCGCGTGTTTGGTCGCGTCAATTCCAAAGGCAGTGGTTCAACTGCCAAAGAACGCTTGCAATTTATCCTGGTGCATGATCGTATTAATTTGCCGCCCGAACGCCTTCAAGCCATGAAGGAAGAAATTCTGGCTGTGATTTCGAAGTATGTTGCGGTCAACTCGGAAGACGTGGATATTGCATTGCAGCAGCGGCAGCGCGACAGCCTCATCGTCGCTGAAATTCCTTTTACCAGACCGCACGAAGATATCGAGAAGGATGACCCCGATACCCCACAGGAATCGAACCGCATTCTGGATTAACGCTCAATCAGCCTACAATCTCAGATGCATCTGACAATAGGCTCATGCTACAATTCTCAGATATGCTTGGCTATAATGAGTCTCATGTTGAAAATCGAGTGTGGTAAGAAGCCATGATTCATTCAGAACCCATCTGGCGCAGGTTTGATTACGTGCTGTTTGGCGTGACGATCCTGTTGATCGTTTTTGGTGTCCTTATGATTCGCAGCTCGACACAGGGCGCGATTGACCCAACACTCATGACTCGTGTCCCGGATCAGATTCGGTTTGCGATTCTCGGTATTGTTTTGATGCTGGTGCTTTCGCTCATGGATTATCGCCTCCTGAGCGGCCTGCAAAGCTGGATTTACCTGGTGATGGTCACTTTGCTGGTGCTGGTGCTGTTTTTTGGCGTGGCTGGCGATGGCGGTGTTACGCAAGGGTGGATTAACCTGGGTATTCGCGTACAGCCCGCAGAAATCGCCAAAGTGTTGATTATCATCACCCTCGCGCATTTTCTCGCCAGACGTTATGAGCAAATGGGCAGCCTCTGGACTATTATCCTCTCCCTCATCCATATCGGTATCCCGGCTGGCCTGATTTTTATCCAGCCCGATCTGGGTATGACCATTGTTTTTGCCGTTGTCTGGTTTGTGATGATTTGGGCAGCGGGTTTGCGGCTGAAGCATATTGCGCTGTTCGTGCTTATCATGGCGATTTCTGCGCCGCTGGTCTGGACGCAAATGGAAGACTACCAGCGCTCGCGTATTACCACCTTTATCAGTCCACAAAGCGACCCCGATTCGTATTACAACATTCGTCAGGCGTTGATTAGCGTGGGGTCGGGCGGTGCAGTCGGCAAAGGCTACTCGGTTGGCTCACAGAATAAAGGCCGCTTCCTGCGCGTGCGGCATACCGATTTTATCTTCAGTGTAATTTCCGAGGAATTCGGTTTTGTCGGCGGCATGGCTGTCCTTGCCCTGATCGCGCTGGTTTTGATGCGTATCCTGTACGGTGCGCAGATGGCTCCTGACGCTTTCGGCAGCCTGATCTGCTACGGTGTCGCCGCTTTCATCTTTTTCCAGACTGTCACCTCTGTGGGCATGAATCTGGGCCTAATCCCCGTAACCGGATTGACGCTGCCGTTTATTAGCTCTGGTGGAACATCTCTCCTGTCAACGCTTGCAGGGGTTGGTCTGGCGGAAAGCGTGATCGCCCGCCGCCGCCGATTTTAGCGACTCGCTTTCCGCAATCAGCCGCCAGATTCAGCTTTTTACCCCAAATTAAAAGTCTGAGATATACATTTTCCAACGAGTACAATAAAATCTGCTTCTACAAGATCGTTCTATTTCTTGTAGGGGCGCACAGCCGTGCGCCCGAATTCTCTGAACGATTGCATCATGAACATCATTAACGGAGGAGTTTGACCTGTGAGCGATTCATCGTCCCGACCCGTGCGCGTCCGGTTTGCGCCCAGCCCAACCGGCTCGCTGCATATTGGCGGGCTGCGCACTGCTCTCTTTAATTGGCTGTTTGCCCGTCACAACGGCGGCAAATTTATCCTGCGCATCGAAGATACCGACCAAAAGCGCTATGACCCCGATGCCCTGCGTTCGCTGACCGAAGCGCTGCGCTGGGCTGGCCTCGATTGGGACGAAGGCCCGGAAGTCGGTGGCGATTATGGCCCGTATGTCCAGTCGGAACGGCTGGAATTCTATCAAAGGTATGCACAGCAGCTTCTGGACGAAGGCAAAGCTTATCGATGCTATTGCACGTCGGAACGCTTGCAGCAGGTCAATAAAGAAAAAGAAGCGCGTAAAGAAACGCCGGGTTATGACCGCCACTGCCGCAATTTGTCGCCACAACAGCTTGCAGAAAATGAGTCAAACGGACTGAAATCGGTTGTTCGCTTTAAGATGCCGCTGGATGGTCAAACTATCGTCAATGATATAGTGCGCGGTGAGGTCGTTTTCGAGAACGTCGGACAGCAGGATAGCGTTCTGCTGAAATCCGACGGTTTTCCGACTTATCATCTTGCGCATGTTGTTGACGATCACTTGATGGAAATTTCGCACGTCATGCGGGCGATTGAATGGCTGCCCTCTGCGCCGCTACATATCCAACTGTGGCAGTCATTTGGTTGGGAAATGCCCTTTTACGCGCATTTACCCGTAATGCTCAACCCAAATGGTGGGGGCAAGATGAGCAAGCGTAAACCGCCGCGTGATAAAGCGGGCAATATTATTCCCGTGATGGTGCATGACTATATCGCAAAAGGTTATCTGCCAGAAGCACTCGATAATTTCCTGGCAAATATCGGCTGGTCGTTTGGCGATGAGCGCGAAGTGTTTACGATGGCTGAGGCTATCGAGCGCTTTGATCTGACGCATATCAACCCTGCCAACAGCGCTTTTCCCGTTGAAAAACTCGACTGGCTCAACGGTGTATATATCCGCGAGATGCCTGTCGAAGAACTGGCGCGGCGGCTGCGCGAACCCTTAGAAAAAGCCGGATTCGAAGTGAATGTGGATATACTGCTCAAAGTCACGCCGCTGGTGCAGACGCGCATTAAGACGCTGAATGACGTCGTGGAGATGTCCGGGTTTTTCTTCCGCGAAGAATTTGTTCCTGCGCCGCGTGAGCAGTTGATTCCCAAGAAAATGGACGCAGCAAAAACTCGCGAGGCGCTCGAATTGGCCTGCGCTCATCTCACCAAACTGGAAAACTTTGACCATGAACATATGGAAGCGGAAATGCGGGCGCTGGCTGAAGAACTGGGTCTGAAAGTGGGCGATCTTTTCAGCGCACTTCGCTCTGCCGTGACAGGGCAGGTGATCTCGACACCGTTATTTCAGTCGATGGAAATTATCGGTAAAGAGGAGTCGCTGCGGCGTATCCAACAGGCTGTCGAAAGCCTCGGCTGAACCTGATGAAGTAGCTGGGCTGATACTTGAAATGGGCATTTTGCTATGATAAAATGCCCAAATCCCTTTGGGGGATAGTTCAACGGCAGAACTACTGACTCTGACTCAGTCGATCTTGGTTCGAATCCAGGTCCCCCAGCAATCTGAAGCACCACCAAAACTGGCGAGGTTATCCCCGCCAGTTTTTTATTTGTGGTCAGTTACCTTCGTGGCAGTTCACACTGCGTATCTCATCAGTCAAATCTCGGAGATACGAGAATGGTGTCTGCAATTCCAACCGTATCGTTCCCTCAGAGTTCACGATAACTCGTTCAACCACCTGATGCAGCATTGCTTTTTGATCGCTGCGTTCCAGACTGTTATACAGCACTCCAATGTTCGCGATGTTTTCCTTAGTTTTGACTCACTGAAAATACATCGTCAGGAAACCGACGGGGTGTGGTGCCGATGTGCTGTGCCTCCTCGCCAAGAGTAGCGTAGAACAAATCACGCCTCTCGCTGAAAATATCCGCATTGTCGTTCACTACTACACGATAGATATACTGTGACTCATCGATAAAATCAAGCGAGCGGACCTGCCCATCAATTTTCTGAACGATGTCACATGCGCTGAAATCATCACACGCACGGCTTAGGGTCGCTACCCCGCCTCGCTGTTCTAGCCGGTATACACGACCTCTTGGGGTTAATGCTATGAATGCATATTCATCACGTCCATAACATATGACGGTGTTCTGTGAACTTGGTGCGAGTTGAATTTCATCTGTCACTGTAAATGCCACGAAATCGCAGCCTTCATTCTCTCCCGTGCTATAAATTGCCTGTACCCCATCGGCTACGAAGCGTAACGTCCAGTAGTTGAAGTTTTCATTTTCCTCGGATGCGAGGACTTTAGTTGTCCCATCCATGTGAATTTGTACCACATCAACCTCAGGGTATACGGTGTTGCCATCAGCATCGGTTTCCGTCCAACCGACCCTGGTTGTGAGATCGACGGCTAACAGTGATTCAGAATCGGCAGCCCAACGCATATCGGGATAATAGTAATTATGCGATGTATCGGCGCTTTGCTCGAATCTGTACACGTTTGGGAGCGCCATGCGCCCATCCAAACCGATGATACTAATATCTGTATCTGTTGCGATTGCAGCATGTTCACCATCCGGTGAAATCACGAAACTACCGTACTCGTCAGTGATATGAGCTAGCACTCTGTTACCCGTTTCAGTATCAACGGTATAAAGGTTCGCATGAGTGTTCGAAAAACTAGCGACTTCAGATTGATCAAAAGTATTAAAAGCGATGAGCGACGTGCCCGGTACCCATTCTAGATTGTGGATAAAGACACTGTAACCATAGTCGAAGTCCCCACGGTAGTCATCCAAATCTACGAGTTGCTGAGGCTTTTCTTCGTCGATGCCGATTACCCAGAGAGAAGTGCTACGATATTGATAATCAGCAATATCGAGGTCATCGTATCCCGGTTTCTGAACCCTACCATCATCTTGTGTGAAAACTATCTGGGTGCCAGATGGCTTCAACCAAACCCGGTCAATATTACCCGTGTCGAGAAGGATACGTCGGGTTCCATCCTGCCATAAGTAGAGGTTGCCATCTTCAACAAAGGCGATGATAGGTGTCATCGGCTGAGCAGATAATGCCCCCATGAATAGCACAACGAATACCGTAATCAGGACTGTACGCATAGATTCATCTCCTATGAGCATCGTTCATTACTCCTAGTATAAATCATGCAGATAAAACATGACTATTTCATATCGATAACAGCATGATCGGTTTAAATTATTTACTGTCGTAAAGTCATTCCTAGAACGAAATGCCCCTTCGTCGCGGCGCTGCTGTCGGCAATTCACGTTCTGCCCTTCCAGCATCGATGCTCCACTCAATCATCGAATAGCAAAAACGATGTGCGAGTTTGTGAAGCGTATGAGTTTTGCACGTTGAGGAAACGTAATACAGTGGAGATAATCGAAGATATTCAGACTTTTGTGATGTTCGACTTGGCTATAGTTCGCCCAGCAATCCAATATGTTTTGAAAACTGGCGAGGTTAACACGGCCAGTTTTTATTTGTGGCGCTGCCATATCCCAAATCGCTATATCCCAAGTTGTTGTCTATATCCCAAAGCTGTCATAGCCTAAAGTGCGCAAACGCGGTAGAAAAGAGAAAATTCACCAGGAGGCAAAAAATGCTGGCTACCATCAATCGAGAAACAGCGCTCAAACAGTTGGATATTGAACATCAGGCTGTCCGAGGGCTGATTGAGACGCTCACCGAAGAAGAAATGACCCGCCCGGATACGATTGAATATGGGCTTTATTGGGATCAGCATCTTTCGTTCAAGGACTTGATGGCGCACCTCGTCACCTATGAAGTTTTTTCGGTTGAAGCAATTGACGACTGGAAAAATGGCAAAAAACACCATGCTATTGATGAGATGCAGTCGGAAAGCGGCAGCCGTAATATCCACTATGCCGGAATTGATAATCGGCGTGGCCTGTCCCTTACTGAGATGCTCGATGAGTGGGAACGCACACAGGCAATGTTGATGGAAAAAATACACGACCTGAGCGACGAAGACTGGCATCGAAAATCGTCCTTTACCTATCCTGTCCCGCTTGATCTTGGCGGCATTTTAGAGATCATTCTAGTTGCGCCACCGCGACCACCTTACCGCCATCTGCCCGTGCATATCCCGGACGTGTCGGCCTATATCCATAAGATGCGGAGTTGAAACAAATTACCGTAAAAGCGAACATGTTCTGAACATCTTCTGAATATTTGCCCCTTAAAGTGGTGTCATCGAATGAAAGCAGCACCACAGGGAGAGCAAATCATGTTTAACAGTATTCGAATCGCAGCAGCGATTGTGGCCTTAGTCGCCGTCATCAGCATCGGCGCATTTTTCTATCTGACACGCGAAATCGCAGCGCCGAGCCAGGATATTCAGGTGAGCGTTCAGCAGCTTGAGACCTCCGACACAAGCGGCAGTGAAGTCGTGTTCCGCATCTCACAGGATGAATCGCAGGTGGGGTACACGATCAACGAAGTGCTGAACGGCGCGGATAAGACCGTTATCGGTACGACTACCGAGGTGGCAGGGGATATTCTCTTGAACCTGAGCGATCTGTCGCAGTCCGAAATTGGCGAAATCAGCATTAACGCCCGCACCTTCGCCACCGATGATGACCGCCGTGATAACTCGGTTGCCCGTTTCATCCTGCAATCGGAGTCGGACGAGAACGAATTTATCACCTTCGTGCCGACCAGCATGAGCGCTCTGCCGGAAAGCGCCGCCGTCGGTGATACGCTCGAATTTGAGGTAAAAGGTGATTTGACGATTGCTGGTCTGACCCAGGCGATCACTTTCGATGTCACGGCGACTCTTGAAAGTGAAGATCAACTCGTAGGCACTGCCCAGACAGCCGTTAACTACGCCGATTTCAATCTCAGTATCCCGGATGTGCCGTTCGTCGCCAGTGTTGAAGATAGTGTCGTCCTGACCCTCGATTTCGTCGCCAACGCGGTGGACACAGCAACCGCTGCATAACCCACATAAGCAATCTCTAAAGCCGCTGTGCTTCCCAAAGGCAGCGGCTTTTTATTTGCGCAAACTCAGGGGATTTGATGTCATGAATAGCACTGCTATCCGGCTCATCCTTAAGGCGATATTAATGCGACTTGTAATGAATTTAATCGCGTAATAGAATAAATATTCGTGATCTTGGAGGGTTTGGTATGATCGTTATCCCCGAACAACGCCTCGTCGAGTCGCCCTATATCGAGTGGGTCGGGTATGGATATACGGTTGCGGATGGGCTTGAAATGCGTCCGGCAGAATATAACTGGCATCTCATCTTCACGCGACAAGAGGGTATCCTGCGAACCTTAGTCGTGGGTGCATTAGAGGTAGCGAAGCCGCTTAGTTATTTGGCTGGCGCAGAGACATTGTGGATACGTTTCAAGGTCGGGACTTATATGACCCATCTGCCCGCGACAGCTACCCTCAACCGTGAGATAACCCTGCCAGAAGGCAGTGGCAACAATTTCTGGTTGAAGGATAAGGTTTGGGAAATCCCCAGCTTCGAAAATGCTGATACCTTCGTGGAACATCTGGTGCGGGCAGGCGCACTGACAAATGACCCACTCATCGAAGCGGCACTCGGTGACAAGCTTGAAGACACTTCAGAGCGTACTATTCGATACCGCTTCCAGCACAGCACCGGGTTACGACAAAATTACATTCGCCAGATTAAACGTGCTGAACGTGCGGTGGAACTCCTGCATCAGGGCAATTCTATACTCCATACTGCCCATGAATTGGGTTATGCCGATCAACCTCACCTGACTCGCTCGTTGAAACGCCTGCTGGGCTATACCCCTCGTGAGCTAGTGGCTTCGACCTCGCAGGCTGAATTGTTCACTTTTCAGCCTGGATAATTTGCCGTTTTTTTCAAGACTTTAGTGCCTGTCGTGGCATATGATGCAAATGTTACTAACAACAAGTTGCGATCTCACGATGATTGCTGACAACAGTCTCGATTTCATAACCAGAAAGGGTATATTGCTATGTTGCTGGAAAATAAGGTCTGTGTCATCTATGGCGCGGGTGGTTCGATTGGCGGCGCTATGGCGCGAGGGTTTGCGCGTGAAGGAGCGAGAGTTTTCTTGGCAGGCCGCACCCAATCGAAACTCGACTCGGTAGCGAATGATATTCGCGCAAACGGTGGTCGTGCAGATACGGCTATCGTGGATGCGCTCGATGAAAAGCAGGTCACTGCGTATGTGGATTCCGTTATTGCTGCCGCAGGTCAGATTGATGTCTCGGTGAATGTGATTGGTATTGGCGATGTCCAGCAGCCTTTGATGGACATCTCCCTAGATGATTTTTTGCAGCCGGTCATGATCGCCATGCGGACTCAGTTTGTGACCACCAAAGCGGCGGCACGACACATGATCCCGCGTAAGACTGGCGTTATTCTGCAATTTGGCGGCGGCGGGCCACAAACTCAGCCAGGATTGGGCGGATTCAAGATTGCGCTGGACGCGATGGAGGGGCTGCGGCGGCAGTGGTCGTGGGAACTCGGAGAGCATGGTATCCGTGTCGTGACCCTCAAAACGGGCGGCATCGGCGAGTCCATTCCGGCTGATATGCCAGAACGCGACATCATCCTTAATCAACTACTTCCGACAACCCTTCTGAAACGGCTGGCGACTCTGGCGGATGTCGGAAATGTCGCGGCTTTCCTGGCTTCTGATCTGGCGCAGTCTATCACCGCAACTGAGGTGAACATCTCCTGCGGCGCAATCGTGGATTAGCTGCTCTTGTAACTGGTATATCCACTAACGAAATAAGCCAAATCAATGAATTGCAGATAGGACGATCATCATGCCCATCTGCAAATTCTGACCCTCATTTGCAATTTGAAGCAAATACAAGCACTGACGTGGGTATATACACAATACTACTCTGCTGCCGGAACACTCGGATCGTAGCAAACAAATTCAACCGTGTTCCCGTCTGGATCATAGAGATAGAATGAACGCGACTGGGTTAAAGAATGCTCCATCGTCCGTAGTGTATAGCCGAAAGCCGATATACGTTTGAACTCGCTCTCGTAGTCTTTGCCGTCAATAATAAAGGCAAAATGATGAAATGGCGTTTTGCGCGTGTCATGACCTTCATAAGCCGTATCATCCACGTCCGAAACTTCGCCCAGTTCAAATAACCCAATCGCCTGCGCCTGCCCTCTGAAACCTTCTGAAACCTTCAAAAACTGCATGTTGCCTAAGTCTTTAAAAGGCTCTAACTCGATCACATCTCGATAAAATGCCACCATTTTCTGCATATTCGGCGTGCGGATAACCACTTCGCCAATACGTTTCTCGACCATATGAATTCGTCAATTCAACTTATCAACAATTTTGGCGATTTTACGACGAATAATCATTGTGCGCAAAATATGTGACCCGGAGAGAGTAAGGCTCAGCCGGAAGCAAGTAAGCTAAACGTGATGATTTTCGCTCAGATTAAGAATCGTCTGGAGAAGCACATTCGCGCCGTTCATGACCGCTTCGGGAGTCGTGAATTCGTCAGGATGGTGGCTGATGCCCTTCACTGATGGCACAAATAGCATGGCCGTTGGAATCTGCGTCTGTAACGATTGCGCGTCATGTCCGGCAAAGCTGAAAACACGTGTATGAGACAAACCATGCTGCTTTGAGGCGGCTTCCAGCGTTTGCATCAGGCCTTCATCCATCATCGCGGGTTCAACCCACGCCACTGGCTCAACTTCCAGCGCAAGATTGAACTGATTGGCTATTTCGTGTGCCAGAGGCATAAGCTTACTATCCATCTGATCCAGGTATTCACGGGTCGAATGTCGAAATTCGAGCGCGAGCTTTGCGTGACCGGGAACAATATTAAACGCACCAGGCCCCACAAAAATTTGCCCAACATTCATAACACCAGGCGCAAAGTCACGCATCACGAGGTCACGCGCTGCGCGGATAAATTCTGCTGCTCCCCACAGCGCATCGGCACGTCCCGGCATGGGCTTGGTTCCGGCATGAGCGCTTTCGCCTGTGAATTCCAGCCAGTATGAGCGCAGGCCGACCATCGACGTAACGATACCAATGTCGAACCCGGAGTCTTCGAGAATCGCACCTTGTTCAATGTGAAGTTCCAGATAGGCGTGAAGATTCTCTCGTTTCGCGTTGAGGATCGTTTCTGGCGTAATGTTGAGACGTTTCATGCCTTCTTCCAGCGCGTCCTTGCCACCGCGTGGGTGTTCCAACTCATCCAGTGTCAAAATGCCTGCTGCCGCTCGGCTTCCCATCAGCGGCAAAATCGACCCCTCCTCGTCGGTAAACGAAATGGCTTCAAGATGAAACGGCAGGACGAGTCCCGCATCCCGGCAGGTTCTCAGCACTTCTAGCCCTGCCAGCACTCCCAGCGCACCATCAAAACGCCCACCATTGTGTACGGTATCGAGATGTGACCCCATGAGAAGGGTCGGTGCATCGACCTGACGGGCTGAAGGCAACACTGCCGAAACGTTTCCAGCGCCATCCGAGCGAAATATCAGGCCGGATTCCTGAACACGCTGGCGAAACCAAGAACGTCCCTCGACATCGGCGGCGGACATCGCCAGTCGGGATAGGCCACCCTCGCTGGTAGCCCCAATTTTGCCAAGTGCATCCAGGTCATCGGATAAGCGCTGCCCGTTAATTTTCAATAACATTGACACTGCTACACATCCTCGAAAAGAATGGGCTGCGCACCCTGCCACAGGCACAGATGACCGAGGGCAGGAAGTTGGTCGTTGCCTTCGATGATCGTCAAAAAGTGATTACCCGCTAACTGCCCCATTTTACTGGCGAAGTGTGTACTGCCATAGGGAAAGAGGATTTCGGTTTCGCTCAACCCGCCCGGATAGAAGAGAATTTCGCCGCGTGATGGGTAGCTGGTCAGGTTCTCGTATTCGACGTTCAATTTGAAGCTGCCAAGCGGTATCCAGCAGGATTCCCCACTCCAGCGAGCCTGGATAAGCTGCTGTTGAAACGGCAGAATGCGCCTGAAAGCTGCACAGGTTTGCGGGGCTTTCTCCTCCTCCAGACGCGCGATAAATGTAAATGTAGCCGCCGTAATGCGAAGCATCTGGCTCATAGAGTTACCCTTTTCAACAATTCTGGAAAATCGCCTTAAACACGGCAGCGTCGATACCGTCGCTGCCGATTCGCACAAGTATAAATATTCTGGCGACATGGCGCGACTCATCGGTGGCAAAATGCTGCGGGACTCAGGTGATGAACCCAGCGATGACGCATATTTCAGCAAATTTGTTGTCACAAAAATTACTTCGCTTCTTTACGCCATCTACCCAGATTCTGAACATCTTTCTCCTAAAGTAGGGTCATTGTGCGATTGCGGTGATCTGGTGGTCGCACAGCAATTCTGTAGGATCACTAATCTTGAGGAGCGAAATAAAATGGAACTGCATGATGACGATAAACCAATAGGCCGCGTTTTGAGCCGCCGGGAGATGCTGCGGTTGCTGGGTGGGGCTAGTGCTGCGGTAGTAGTCGGCACAGGCCTCGGAAATCTGGCGTTGACTCACGCACAAACGGTCACGCCTGTTGCCACAGCCATCCCATCCTGCGTGGTAAAGCCCGCGCTGACTGAAGGGCCATATTTTGTCGATGACCAGCTTAACCGTTCGGACATTCGTATCGAGCCGTCGGATGGCAGCGTGAAAGAAGGTACGCTGCTGAACCTGATTTTTAGTGTGTCCGACGTTAGCGCGAATACCTGCGCACCGCTGGCAGGCGCTCAGGTGGATGTGTGGCACTGTGATGCCGAGGGCGCGTATTCCGGTGTTTCCGATCCTGGCTTCGATACTTCGGATGAAAAGTGGCTGCGTGGCTATCAGATCACCGATGAAACCGGAAAAGCCGAATTCATCACGATCTATCCAGGCTGGTATTCAGGACGCGCGGTGCATATCCACTTCAAAATTCGCACTGACCCCGACTCGGAGCAGGGCTATGAATTCACGTCGCAGCTTTTCTTCCCCGAAGACATCACGGACATCGTTCATGCCGAAGGCATCTACGCCGATAAGGGATACCGTAACGTTTTGAATGCCGAGGATAACATTTTCCAGAGCAGTGAAGGTTTGCTGACGTTGGAACTCGTCGAAAACGAGGATGGCGAAGGCTACACGGCAAATTTCAGCATCGGGCTGGACTTGAGCGAACCGTCACCATCAGAATCCGGCATGGGCGGCGGTAATCGTCCTCCCGGCGGCGCTCCTCCGAATGGTACACCCCCGCAAGGCCAACGCCCCAGCAACTAGACGCTATTCGCAAAAGCTGCGTATCCAAAGTTTCGGATACGCAGCTTTTTTATTTGTAAATATGCAGGATTGCTAAACTGAGCGTCGTGGCTGAAGCGTGATTGTCATGGATGTTCCCACACCTACCTGGCTCTGCGCGGCAATCGTCCCATGATGCGCTTCCACGATGGACTTGGCAATCGCCAGCCCTAACCCGGATTCGCCCTGAATCTCATGCCGTGATTCTTCGACGCGGTAAAAGCGCTCAAAAACATTCGGCAATTTATCTTCAGGAATGCCCGATCCGGTATCGGCGATGACAATCTCGACACCATCCTGATGCTGCTGTGCGAGCAGGGTGATCGAACCTCCGGTTGGTGTGTAGCGCAGGGCATTACTGACCAGATTCGCCAGCACCTGTACCATGCGCTCCCGGTCAATTTGCAGCAAGGGGAGTCCCGTTCCAGCTTCGATCTTTAAAGCGATCTGCTTTTCCTCAGCAATCGGCCCAAAAGACTGTTTGACCTGCTCTAAAAGTTCACGCGGCGACACCGCTTGATAAACCAGCTTCAGTTCGCCTGCGTCGGCAAGTGACAGCGTGCGTAAATCCTCAACCAGGCGCTTAAGCTGCGCCACTTCCTGATTCATTGCTTCAAAGCGGCTTGGAGTCGGTTGCAGCGTTCCATCGTGCATCGCTTCCAGATAGCCGGAAATGACCATCAGCGGTGTGCGCAAATCGTGGGCGATGTCCGCCGTCATTTGTTTACGCAGTTGGTTGGCGCGGTGAATTTGGGCGCTCATCTGGTTAAAAGTCTGCGCCAGCTCACCCAATTCGTCCTGATTTCGCACTTGAACCTGCTGATTCAAGTCGCCCTGTTTCATAGCTGTGATCGCGTTCGTAAGCTCCGAAAGCGGACGCAAAAAATGCCGCGACAGCAAAAGCCCAATAAATAAAGCTGTTGCGATTGCGCCGATTGCGCCGATGAACAGGGCGCGATTCGTGCCTTCCAGATAGCGCTGTTCACGGGGGTCAAGCTCCGGTGGTGGCATCGCCAGCAAAGCCGTGCCAACCAACTCTCCATCAATTTCAATCGGGAGACCATCGGTTATGACCTTCGTGGTTACATTGTCGCCGACGTGAAATGGCCCATGCCCCAACACAATGATCCCATTTGTATCTGCCAGGGCAAACTGCTCAGGCCGGGAAAATTTCCCCGATGAACCGGATATTTCTGAATTTTCACGCAGCCAGGTTTCTAAACCATCCCACCCCTGATGACTCTGGTAATAGGTCGTCATGCTATCAACAAAGGTGGTTTGCGCTTGCTCGATACGCAGACGGTCAAATTCGGTAACAGTTGCGCGGTAAGCAAAGAAGCCGATCAGTACCACGCCGACCAGACTGGTCAGCAGCAGCGTCGCGATCCATTTGAAAGCCAGTGAACGCATCATCAGTTTGTCACATCACCTTCATCATTGAAACGATAACCCACGCCAAAAACCGTCAGAATATATTGCGGATTGGCGGGGTCGGGTTCGAGCTTCGCGCGGAGGTTACGGATATGCACATCTACCGTGCGTTCGACATTTTCGAACAGATCGCCCTTGAGCCGTTCCAGCAGATTGGTGCGCGTAAATACCTGCCCCGGCGCGGCCATTAAAATAATGAGCATATCGAATTCAGAAGGTGTCAGTTCAATCTTGCGCGTTCCTACCGTAACCATACGGGTTTTCTTGTCCAGGACGACATCGCCTGTTCGCAGCACATCTGCCGATGGCACTTCTTCATAAACCCGCCGCAGCACCGCCCGAACCCGCGCGACCAGTTCCGCCATGCCGAACGGTTTCGTCACATAATCGTCCGCGCCCAGTTCCAGGCCGACAACTTTATCGGTTTCCTCGACTTTTGCCGTCAACATAATCACGGGCGTATTGCGCTCTTTGCGGAAGTGCCGCATAAACTCGAATCCATCCATCTCCGGCATCATAATATCGAGCAGCACGAGGTCGGGATTTTCATGCCGCGCGACATAAAGCGCCTCCCGGCCATTATTCGCGACCACCGTGCGGAAGCCGTTTTCGGTCAGATAATCGGCAAGCAAGCGCTGCACGCTGGTTTTATCATCCACGATGAGGATGGTTTTCATGTTTGGATTTCCTTCGATTTCATTTTGTTACAGCATAATGTACCCGTCTCTGGCGACAGTATAACAACAGAATGTTCAAAAGATGTTCAGAAAGCATTGAAATGCTTTTAATTTGAGGGGGAAATTTGAGGAATAAAAAAAGGGCGATTCACAGTCGCCCTTTTTAAGCCTCCAGATCGTTTTTTCTAATTCACGGCATCGGTTTCCAATGCGGCTGCGCTCTCATGCTCCGCGGCGCTTAGGTGGTGAATCTGATACGGTACGCTGGTCACGACAACGCGCTCCATACCACTTAAGGCGATATTGAAGATGAACGAGGAGTTCTGGTGTAGTACCTGCTCCAGGAAATTATCCATGACGAGATGCCCCATGATGACATGCACGAAGCAGCCAGGGGTATTTTCTTGCAGCGTCCTGATATGTTCCTGAATCGGTTCAGCCAACAGACGATAGGGCGATGGGATAACGACAAGTTCGCCTTCACCGATGCGTTCTTCCCACTTTTGCTGAACAATTTTCGCCTTTTCGGGATTAACGCCAATGTGAATCGCTTCCCAGGGGTGATCGAGCGATTTTGCGAAATCGACCATACGCACCGTTTCGGCGTGAACATCATCGACCAGAATCACCGTTCGAACAGGTCGTTTATGGAGTTCAGGCCGCGCACCCTGTAAACTGAGCCTGTGCGCTACATTCTTATAGTGATGGTGAATGCGGAAGAAAGTGAATACCAGCGTTGGGATAAGAACCACCACGAACCATGCGCCGCTGGTAAATTTGGTAATCGCGAAAATCACCAGCACGACGAATGTACACACCGCCCCAATCGCGCTCACAATGAGGTGCTGTCGCCAATGAGGGTCATATTCCAGGACGGTTTCCAATCCTTGAACGACCTCTCCAGGCTTCATTTTGCCGATCTTACGCAGCCGGACGACCATACCCGTTTGCGAAATCGTAAAGCTCAGGAAAACGCCAATCGCATACAGCGGAATAAGCTGTGTGGTACTCGCACCTGCAATAATCACGAGCAGCGATGCCGTCACAGCCAGCGCGACAATACCCCAGGCAAAAACCAGCCGCCCACCGCGATAGGTCAACTGGCGCGGCAGAAAGCCATCCCCGGCGTGCAGCGCGGCCAAACGCGGGAAGTCGGCATAGCTGGTGTTCGCGGCCATGAGCAGAATGAGCGCTGTACCCGCCAGCACCAGGTAATCGAGGATGCTGCCATCGCCAAAAATCGTGCGTCCCAACTGCGAAATGACCGTTTCCGTTTCGCTGGGGAGTGCGCCAATCTGATGCGCCAGGAAGGTAATCCCCAGGAACAGGGCGATCAGAATGCTGCTCATCCAGATCAGCGTAATGGCTGCGTTATGGCTGCGCGGTTTCTTGAATGCGGTGATCCCGTTCGAGATGGCCTCGATACCTGTCAGCGCGGTACATCCGCTTGAAAATGCGCGTAACACCAGGAACAGAGTCAGGGGTTCCAGGACAGAGTGGTGCATCACCTCAACGCCTTGAACGACATCCAACGTCCCTGTGATGTAGCGATAAAACCCGATGCCGAGCGTTAAAAACATGGTCGCCAGGAAGAAATAGGTCGGGATCGCAAAAATCCGTCCACTTTCCTTAACGCCACGCAGGTTGACGATAGTCATTAAAATAATGATGCCAACCGCGATTTCTACCCGAAACGGAATCAAGCCTTGAAAGCCTGATGTAATCTGCTCGACACCTGCGGAAATACTGACGGCGACGGTAAGGATATAGTCGGTGAGCAGGGCTGCGCCAGCAATTTGCGCGGGCAGTTCACCCAGGTTATCACGCGCGACGATATAAGCACCGCCGCCGTTGGGATAGGCATAAATGGTCTGGCGATATGAAAGCGTAACCACGATCAGCAAAGCCGAAATCGCAATTGCCAGCGGGATTGAAAGCCCAAACAGAGCCGCGCTGCCTCCTGCCAGCGAAAGGATAATCAACATTTCCTGGGTCGCGTAAGCAGTGGATGAAAGCGCGTCCGAGGCGAATACAGCCAATCCGATGGGTCTGCTGATGGCTTGATGCTGAAGCTCATCAGTTTCCAGCGGTTTGCCAATGAGCAAATGGCCGATATTTAACTTTTGCATATCTTGTTAACCTTTGGTTACCCATAAGCTGAAAGCTGTAACACGGCAAAAAAACACCCGCACATCATTAATCCAATGCGGGGTGGTTTAGGCCGTATTTGATACTTGCAACTCAAATAGTGTGTTGCAAAACAACACACTATTAATCATATCAGGAAGGTTATCAAGAAAATGCAAGGATTTCGGCTCTCGATGTCAAGAAAGTATCAAGATTACGTCTACTTGACCGCTTTCAGGCTTACCGATGGCACCCATTCGTCCGCCTTTTCGTTCGTATCGAGGATATAAAGCTGCCGTCCCTGTGCCAAAAGTTCGCGGCGAAGATTCCAGGTTTGGAATTTTTTCCAGAATGGAAACACGCTTTCGGGCAGATGGGCAAAAACCACTGAAGCATCGGCGTAATCCGCTGCCTGGATGATCGCTTCGGCTATGTCATCATACTGCATCGGCTGTAGGATAATCTCAACGCCATAATCCTCGGCAACCATCACATACTCATGTAAATCCTGATGTTCCTGAGTAGTGGGAGGCACAACTCCGAGTTCAGTTCCCAACAGCGCTGGGCTTCTGACACGCATCAGGTTCAGCAAGGTCACACTGCTGTGGGTGTTACGCGCCATCGCGCAGGCAAGGTGCATCGCTTGCATTGTCCATTGTTTGTTTGAAATTTGCACGAGGATCATATTTACCGTCATTTCCATTGTAGATCGCATTGCATCCTGATTTAAGGATACGTCTACACCCGTAAAGATCGGGACAATGGGAAATGATGTTGGTATCAATTTCGCATCAAGATTTGTGGAAGATTCTTAATCCTCGCTCACAAAACGGTAGCCGACACCGGGTTCATTGAGGATATAGCGGACGTTTCGCGCAGGGTTTTCGTGCAGCTTCTTGCGAATCTGATTCACAAAAACACGCACATAATGATCCATCTCGCTATATTCCGCGCCCCATACGGCATTGAGGATCGCGCGATTAGTCATCACTTTGCCGGGGTGTGTTGCCAGGAGGCGCAGTAAGTCATATTCTTTCGGGGTTAGATGAACCTCTTCGCCTTCGACGTAAACATGGCGGTTGACCAGATTAATATATAGATTGCCAACTCGAATTTCACCTTTAGCGTTCGCGCCAGGCTCACTGACCACACGCCGAAGAACGGCCTGGATCCGCGCCTGTAATTCCTCCATACCAAACGGCTTCGTGAGATAATCATCCGCACCTGCGTTCAGCGCCGCGACTTTGGTTTTTTCCTCGTTACGGACAGAGAGCATGATAACCGGAACTTTCGACCATTCGCGCAGGCTGCGGCAGACTTCAATACCGTTAGGCTCTGAACCCAGCGAAATATCCAGAATAATCATGTCAGGCTGATGCTGCGCAGCATTCGTTTGTGCTTCTTCACCATTGGAAGCAGTAAGTACCTCATATCCATAGCCGCCCAGACCAATTTTGAGTTGCTTGCGAATTTGTGGTTCGTCATCCACCACAAGAACTTTTAAGCTCATAATTTTTCCTTCTCCAATGGTAATCCGATTACAAAAGTTACCCCGCCGCCGGGTGTGTCTTCAACGTCAAGCCTTCCATGATGCGCCTCGACAATCCCTTTTGCAATTGGCAAACCAAGACCCACATGGCCTTCTTTGCCCCGGTAGAACGGCTCCATGATGTGCTCGCGTTCACTTTCCAGGATTGCCTCGCCATGATTGACCACTCTGATTTGAGCTTCGTCGCCTTGAACACCGCCATGAATTTCGATGAGGCTGCCCGGAGGCTCATAACGCAGCGCATTGTCAATCAGATTGCTCAACGCTTGCAGCAGCAGGCCATAATCAAACGGCACGAGTGGCATATCATTGGCAAAAACAATTTTGATACGCTCCTGTTTGGTCAATTGCCAGACACGGGCAGCGGCATCTCCGGCGACTTCTTCCAACGAATTGAGATCGTCGTTAAGCTGTAAAGCGCCAGCTTGCAGACGGGACATATCCAGCAGATTGCCCACGAGCTTATCCAACTGATCGGCTTCGGTTTCGATAGTAGTCGTCAATTCGCCCCAGTCCGTCGGGGATAGACGTTCGCGCAGATGTCGCAGGTTGTTAGCAGAGGTCTTGATAATCGTAATTGGCGTGCGTAAATCATGCGAGACGGCGTGCAAAATAGCCGTTTTCAGGCGGTCAGCTTCCTCAAATTGCTGACTTTTACTGGCGCGTTCCGTCAGGTCAATCCGGTAAAGCGCCATCGCCGCCTGGGAAGCGCAGGCGTGGATTAAGCGTTCCTGCTGTGATATGAGCTTATCGTCAAACGCCACACATAACGTTGCGTATATTTTCTCGCCTGCCTGCAAGAGCAAATAGTGGACGGTCTGGTCGGGTGAAATCGTATCGGTTGCGTAAGGAAGAATATAAGCCTGACGCGCCGCAAAATCCGTTTGAAGCATCAGCGTGAGCGCCTTATAAACCTCGTCACTGGTCGTTAATTGATTGAATGAGCGCGTCAGCCGGTAGAGGATTTCCTGTTCATAAGCACGCTGGCGGGCTACTTTCGTCTGCTCACGCTCTCTGGCTGCCAGCCTCCCAGCGATGATAGCGATGATTAAGAAAACGGCTAAGTCAACAATTTCGCGGGGATCTGCCACCAGAAAGGTGTAGTAGGGACGCACCAGAAAAAAATTGATGCACAAAAAACCGATGAACGCTGCAACCAATGCCGCAGCGGTTCCGCTGTTGATGGCAAAAATCAGCACCACCAGGATATAGACGGTCATGAAATTTGCGAGTGTCAGGGTTTCGCGCAATATCCACGCGCCGAGTGTCACGGCGATAAAGAGTGAGATTAACAAAAAGTGGCGACGGGCTGACCCAAATGCTATCACGGCATAAATCCTCGAATAGCGATCTTTCTATTCTACAATGGGTGGTCAACTGAATGAGACATAACGGTCAATTGGAACTTTGATAATCTGGGCATGTCTGGGGATAATTAGCGCAGCCAATATTCCCACAAAAGGAGCAGTAATCATCATGCGCGTTTTAATCATGGCCGATATGGAAGGTGTCAGCGGGATCGTTACCTGGGAGCAGGTGTCGGGCGGCGACCCGATGTATGACGAATGCCGCAAATTATACACCGAAGAAATTAACGCGGCGGTGCGCGGCGCGAAGGCAGCCGGAGCAACCGAAATTGTCGCCGTCGATTGTCATGGCGCAGGAAAGGGCTGGCAGTTCAACTCGTTCGTGCCAGAGATGCTGCACCCCGATTGTGAATGGGTGGCGCATCATCCCTGGTCGCGCTACACCGAAATGCTGGAAGAAGGCTGCGACGCCTGCCTGCTGGTGGGGATGCATGCCCGCAGCAACACGCCCGACGGTGTGCTGTGCCATACCATCTCGACAGTGAAATGGCGCAACCTGTGGTTCAATGATGATCTTGTCGGCGAAAGTGGCATCAACGCGGCGCTCTGCGGTTATTACGGCGTACCTATCGCGATGGTCACGGGCGACCAGGCTGTCGTTCGCGAATGTCGTGAATTTTTGGGCGATGGTTTTACAGGTGTGGCGGTCAAAAAAGGCTTATCGCGTTATTCCGCACGTCAGATTGCGCCCGTCCGCGCCCGCCAGATGATCGAAGACGGCGCGAAAGAAGCGCTGCAAAATCTGAACAAGGTCAAGCCATATGTGCTTTCCAAACCGACGACGATCACGGTTGAGGTCGATCCCGCCGACAAAATGAGAGACTTTATTGGTCGTCATGGTGTCGAGCTGGATTGGACGAATTTCAAAGCCATCAGCCGCGCCGAGGATTGGTTTGCAGCCTGGAATCAGGTCTGGCCCTGGTCATTCTGATTTTAGGAGAGGCGATTCACCGAGTCGCCTCTTTAATCGTTGATTTCCGAAACCGATGATTCCGATGTTGGTGTATCTGATATAGATGAACGCCGACGATTTGCGCGACCAGCACGACGATAATCAGGATCGTGGTCGCCTCTACAAAGAGCTGTTCGCGGCGGCTGACTTGCTGGTAGATGAGTGTGTGAAAGATAACCAGCGCAAAAAGCACATAATTGAGTCGCTGAAGTGATTTCCAACGCCTGCCTTTCAGCCGCCGCAGCATAAAATCCGCTGAAGTCACGAGCAGAAGTACAAGCAAAATGGTCGCAATCAGGCCGATATAATTGGCAATACCTGAACGATTTAACAGGGGCGTGATGCCACCATCCGCTGTAAACCGGAAAAAATACTCCAGAAAATTCCCGCCGCGATGATCCAGCAGCGCCGCGACAACGTGCAGGCATCCCGTGATTCCCGACCAGATGCCCACGTCGCGCCGCAAATACAGGTTGACCGGGTTGCGCCGCTGCCAGAATAATTTCAGCGGGCCGATGACCAGCGAAATGACCAGCAGCACGAGCGAAATATAGCCGAAGCCAATCGTCAGCGTGTAGGTGAGATCACCGCGTCGGGTGTATAAGAAGGCCAGGTAACAGCCTGCTACCGTGAAAATTGCCAGCGAGATATGGGTGAGCAGCCGCTTAAAACTGAGCCACATTGCAGCCTCGACCAAGCTTGAGAATTTCTCGCATCATTATAGATCAGACAGCCGCAGCAAAAGTGAATCTTTCCTGAGATAATATTCTCTTGTCAGGAATCGACCTCGCCATTATTATTGAGACTTGGTTTCAATAAGAGACAGAATATGGAACTTATCCAACGAATTTTGCTTGATCCGATTCAATTTGAATTTATGCAGCGGGCAATTCTGGCGATTGTACTCATCGGCATCGTCAGCGGCGTGATGGGCGCGTTCGTCGTCACACGCGGCATGGCCTTTCTGGGCGATGCGCTGGCACATGCGATTCTGCCGGGTGTAGCTATCGCTTTTCTCAATAGTGGCGGCGGGTCACAATCGTTGCTAATTGGCGGCGTGATCGCTGGCGTGTTGTCGTCGTTGGGGATCGGCTTTCTCACGCGCGGCGGGAGATTGACCGAGGACACAGCGATTGGCGTGATTTTCGCCGGGATGCTGGCGTTGGGGATCGGCATTATTTCCAGCGCACAAAATTATGCCGCAGACCTGACGCATATCCTGATCGGCAATATTCTGGCGGTGAATGCGGAAGATTTGACACTCATTTTCATCATCGGCCTGATTGTTTTAGTTGTCCTCCTGCTGCTCTACAAGGAACTGCTGATTATTTCGTTCGACCTCACGTTGGCGCAAACCCTGAGACTCCCCGGCGAAGTGCTGCGGTTGACGCTGCTGGTTTTACTCGCTCTGACCATCGTGATCGGTGTACAGGCGGTGGGTGTGGCCCTGGTCGCGGCGATGCTAGTCACTCCGGCGGCGACATCGCGCTTTTTCGTCCGTCGCCTGCATCATATGATGATTTTGGCAGCGATCATCGGCTCACTCAGCGGCATCGTTGGGATGTATCTGGCGTGGCATCTACGCATCGCACCCAGCGCGGCGATTGTGCTGACGATGACGGCGATTTTCTTGCTGGCGTTCTTCTTCGCGCCAGGTAAAGGTTATATCTGGTCGCTGTTGGGACGCTCCGCCCGAACAGCCTGAGTTAGAATCACAACGTTCGAAGACTCTCAACAACCTCTGTGTTCTCTGTGCCTCTGTGGTTCAATGATATTCAGATTATTGTGCGCAGTTGATAAAAAGTCTGTACACTGATGATGCGTGTATCATTATCTGAACAGACATCATGCAAAATCTGAACAGGCATCATGCAAATTTTTATTAGCTACGGTCATGAAGATGCCGAATTTGCTCGGCATGTCCGCGAACAACTTCAGGCCTGGGATTATCAAACCTGGCTGGACAGCGACAATATCCCGCACGGCGCTTACTGGCCGGATGCGATTGACGCTGGCTTGAAAAATTCGGATGTGGTGCTGGGTGTGATGACCCAGGACAGCGTGACTTCGCGCAATGTCAAAAATGAATGGGATTGGGCATTAGAGAACGAAAAGCCGCTTTTTTTGCTGCTCCTGCGTGAATGCGAAGTCCCGCATCGTTACGTCAGCATCAATTACATTGATTTTACGGGCAGCAGCCATCACGGTTTTGCGCAGTTGAAAGAAGCGCTCACCAATCCTGACCGTTCTCCGTACACGGATGACGCGACAGGGCCGCATATGCTGCGCATCCCCACGAACACTTCTGAGCGCAACCGAAACCGGATGCTCGAAAAAGTGAAATCATTCTGGGTGAACGGTGTGCTGGAAAATTCGCTGCACGGCGCGGCCTTGATCGAACTCGGCATGTCCAGCCAACCGGAAGCGGTTGAGCATCCCTGGGGCATGATTTTGCAGCATCCAACCTATCCCGATTACAGGCTTTCAGCCGATATACGCATTCTGGATATCTTTGACGACGTGGGCGGCGAACTGCTCATCCTGGGTGAGCCGGGTTCAGGCAAAACGACGACGATGCTGGAACTGGCACGTGACCTCATCGCCCGTGCGCAGCGAGATACCGATGCGCCGATGCCTGTCGTCTTTAACCTGTCGTCATGGGCGGACGAGCGCAAGCCGATCAATAATTGGCTGGTCAGTGAATTGAACACACGCTATCAGGTTCCCCGGCAAGTCGGGGAAATCTGGGTTGAAAGTGCGCAGATTTTGCCGCTGCTGGACGGTCTGGATGAAGTCGCGCAGGAACATCGTCTCGCTTGTGTCGAAGCAATCAACCAATTTCGCTTGGAACACGGCCTCATCCCGCTAGTGGTATGCAGCCGCATTGCCGATTATCAGGCACTTGTAACCCGCTTGAAATTGCAGGGCTGTGTAGTGCTGCAACCCCTCACGCCCACACAGATTCAGGCTTATCTGACCAGCGCGGGTGGTGAACTTTCCGCTGTCCGGCAGGCGCTTCAGACTGATGCCGCATTGCAGGAACTGGCGCAAACTCCGTTGATGTTGAGCATCATGACTCTGGCCTATCGTGGCCTAAATGTCGAAGCGCTTCCTGCGACGGAATCAATTGAGGAACGTCGGGCGCATCTCTTTGGCGCTTATATGCGGCGCATGTTCGAACGGCGCGGTGTCGGCGAACGCTATTCTCAGGAACAGACGACAAAGTGGCTCAATTGGCTGGCAGTGCAGATGAATCGCCACGCGCAAACGGTCTTTCTCATCGAACGTTTGCAGCCGGACTGGATCACGTCACAGACTCAGCGCTGGCTGTATCTGGTATTGGCCTGGGCGCTGGTCGGGCTGCCGATAGGCTTGCCGCTGGGAATTATGATCGCGCTCGCCAGTACGCTGATTTATGGCCTTCTTTCGGGCATTGCGATTACGCTGGCTTTCGGTGTGATATTGGGGCCGATTGGTGATATTGCCTACCGCACGCCGGGTGGTCAGATTCGTGTTGTCGAAAAATTGGGTTGGTCGTGGTCATCATCCGCTAAAGGTGTTGGTATGGGGGTGGTGATCGGCATCGTTGCGGGTGCGCTCGTTGCGTTGGCACGGCGGCGGGGCGCGATAATCAGCTTCAGCGTTGCGGGTGCATCGGCATTTGGGCTTCTCGGTTGGGTGGCGGGTGGCCTGACGGGAAATGAAGTCGAAATACGGACAGTTCCCAATCAGGGAATTCGCTATTCAGCCAGCAACGCCTTGCGCGTCGGCATACCGATTGGCGCAGCGGGTGTTCTGGGGGCGACAGTCGGCATCCGGTTGGCCTATGTGTTGATCTTTAACCTGAATATTCAGATTATTCAATTGGTCGCGTTCACGGAACTTTCTTACGAGCTGATTTTTGGCTTATTGACCGGCTTGACGTTGGGGCTGGCGTTCAGCTTATTTTTCGGTGGACTGGCACTGGCGAGACATTTCATTTTGCGCGTCATACTTTATCGATATGCGCCCTGGAATATGGCACATTTTCTCGATTATGCCGCCGAGCGTGTCTTTTTACGCAAAGTTGGCGGCGGCTATATCTTCGTTCACCGTCTTTTACTCGACTATTTCGCTGGGCTGAAACCTGAATCGCCCATAAACGGCAAAGAAATTCATCTCTGATACACTTTGTGCTGAGGATCTGCCTTTAGCTGATTGCCGAAAGCCGACTGCTGAAAGCCTTATGGGAGAACATGTATGGAAATGACCACCGCTATCATTATCGTCGCGCCGCATGAAGTCCAGGCCGTCGCTGGGCCGCTGCTTCAACGCTACGCGCCGGAAACATCAGTACGCGTCCCGGCACACATCACGCTTTTGTTCCCATTTGTTGCCCCTGAGCGATTGGGCGAGGTATCAAAAAAGCTGCGCGAAATTTGCGCACCCATCGCGCCGTTTGACATCACCATGCAGGGCTACGATTCTTTTCCGGGCGTGACATTTATGAATCCCGCGAATCCCGCGCCGATACAGGCCGTTTTCCGCAAAATTTATGCGGGCTTTCCCGAATGTCCGCCTTACGGGGGTCAGTTCGGACACGATCTTCACCCGCATATGACCATTGGTGAATTTGCCAGCCAAGCCGAGCAGCAGGCCGCCATTTTGCCGGATTACGCGCCCATTACGTTTCGGGTCGAGCGTTTACATCTCATCTACGGCCCGATCAACCTCGCGCTGCCCTGGATCACCTATGACGTGATTCCGCTAAACGGCGATTAGGCGGTGGTTTTCCCAAAAGTTAGCGCGAGATTTTTGAACGGAATGAGTGCCAAAATCAGTGCGTGTTCGTAATACTCCGTCCGATCCATCACATCATCCGTTAAGATTCCCACTGAGCCGTTATTCTGTTTGGAATTGGAGCGTTTAAATACGATGTCATCGGCATCGCCCAATTCTTTGCCCTCGCGTACTAGCTGGACAACTTCGTCAGGCAGGAAAAAGGTCGCGGTACGGCTTTTGCCCATCCGTTCTTTATCACGCACGACGATCCAGGCAAATCCGCGCATTTCATCGTCAAATTCCTCGACACCGCCTTCAATTCCGATCCAAAAATCGGCCTCAGCGATCATGTCGGCAGCGGCTAAGGTGCGGTTAACAGCACCCTGATATGTTTCTTCGTCGGACATGGGTTGATCGCTCACGCCGGAAGGTGCAGCCACCCCGGTGACGCGAAAGTGCTCCTTGGGGAACATGCGCTCAAACCCGTTGCGGGCTGCCTGAATTTTGACCGGATTTGTTGAAGCGACGATAACTGTTTTCATGCTAAGCCATTTCTTTCCAACTCCCAGCCAATCTGGAAGTACGAACAGCGAATCTATTTGAGAATACCTTAAGCCTGTTTGAATATTCATTTTTACATGGACATCCACCTCAGAAAACTGTTTTGACTCCCCCTCTCTGAATTCGGAGACGCGCAGCGGTTGGGGGTGAGGTTGAGCGAATATTCAAACAGGTTCTACCCTGGAAGTACGAACAATTTCAAAAGCGCAAAAAAACCAAAGGCGATGTGCGCTGCGATGGCTGCCCGTGTTGAGCCTGAATTGGCACGCACGGCGGTGATGACTAATCCCGAAAGCAGCGGCGCAACCAGCGCGTACCATGTTGAACTGGTCGGAGATGAATAAGCCACATAATGAAATATGGCGTAAACCAGCGCACACACCAGAAATCCACCCCACGCGCCCATCACCTGCCGCGCTGTCGAATAAAACACGCCGCGAAATACCAGTTCCTCGGCGATGGGCTGGACGATGAGCATCAGAATGATCGCCAGAATCCAGCTTACGATTCCCGGCGATGTTCCATACAGGCTGCTCAGTTCAGGCGTGGGTAGAAACTCACCGCTCACACCCAGGCCAATCGCGTCAATCGCAATCGCCATCCCCAGGCTGAACAGCAGCACGATTAACAAACGGGAGCGCGTTTCGCCCAATTGCAGCGCCGCGCGGTCTTCCGGCCTGGCGCGTGAAATCCAGACAAAAACAATCGTCAGCGTCAAGCCGATCAGCCATGCTGTCAGCGTGTAAAACTCCTGATCGCCCAAAAGGGTATAAGAGATCAGCGATCCGGCGATAACTCCCACTAGTCCGACAAAAACGGTGTTGATCGCCGCGAATAGTCCCCAGGGCGGCGCAGGCTCTAAAGTCGAGATACGTTTAATGAGTGATGCGATCATTGATTTTGCCTGACGAGCAGCAGTTTTGAAAGGATGTTGGCGATATTCCAGGCATCATCGTCGCCGCGATGGTGTCTGCCTTCAAGTTCCACCCCCATAATTTCCAGCGCACGTACCATGCCGACTTCATAAGGCAGCGCGTGCATGATCGCAAACAGGGTTTTCACGTTGATATGACCTTTACTGAAGGGGTATTGGACACGGCGGCTGTCACATTGGCGTTGAAACAGGTCGTGATCGTATTCGCCATAGCTGGCCCAGATACGGCGCTTAGAGAGATATTCCTGTTCCAGAATGGCACAGGCCTGCTCGAACGATACCCCTTTACTGACATCTTTGGGAGTCAAGGTGGTCAATTCGGTGCAAAATTCGCTCACTTTAGAGCGTTTCGGTTTCACGAGAATACTTCTTTTTTCCAGCCGCTCGCCGCTGGCAATATCGAGCAGGCAGAGGCCAATTTCGATAATTTCGCTCTCCTGGCCTTCCGGCGGTGTGCCGGGCCAGCAGGTCGCTTCAATATCGACGATGAGTATTTGATCCAGTTTTCTTGCCAAGATATTTCAACTCGAAATAACACATGTACAATAGGTGACACTCCCCACAGCTAAAGCAGGGGGCTTCTAGTCCGACGCTTGACCTTACCGTCATCCAGGGGCGACAACGGCAGCGGGTCTACGTTAACGACTACGGGTGTGTCCCACCCGGCTCTTTTTAAAATATTGATCGCGGCGTTGTGATCGCGATCCAGAGACAGACCGCAGGCACAGTTGACCCAACGGGTCGAAAGGTCGAAGTCTTGAAACTCAGCCCCACAATTGGAACAGCACTTGGATGTATAAGCGGGGTTGACCAAGCGGATTTCACGACCAGCATTTACAGCTTTGAACGTGAGATATTGCTTGAACAGACCCCAACCGCTATCCAGGATGCTCTTGCTCAGGCGGTGATTGCGCACCATGTTGCGAATTGCGAGATTTTCCAGCGCCACACCATCGCGGGTCTGGATCAGGCTGGTACTCAACTTGTGCAGCGCATCACTGCGTTGGTTGGCGGTGTGGACTTGCTGGCGCTGGACGGTGAGCAGTGCCTTACGACGGTTCTTGCTGCCCTTCTGCTTGCGCGAAAACGAACGCTGGACCCGTCGCAGTTTGGCTTGTGCGCTTCGGTAGTGCTTGGGGTTATCCACCTTCTCGCCTTCCGACGTGGTGACGAGCGCCGAAATACCTACATCAATTCCCAGCACCTTTCCGGTCTTGGGCAGCGGCTGTGTATCCTCTACTTCACAGGCAAAACAGGCGTACCACTGCCCCGCCTTGTGCATGATACGAACCACCTTGACCTTGCCGACCATTTCCCGATGCCAGCGAACGCGCACTCGACCAATCCCGTACAGTTTCATGCGCCGTCCATCCAGCTTCGCGCCGACACCAAACTGCTTGAAGGCAAAGCTGTGGAAATGGTTGCGTCCCTTAAAGCGCGGGTAGCCCGGTGTTTCGCCGTCCTTCACCCGCCGAAAGAAGGCGGCAAAGGCTTTATCCACATCGTCCGCTACGGTCTGAAGCGTTTGCGAAAACACGCCTTTGGCCTGTGGGAAGGTCGCTCGATATCGAATGGCCGTCTTTTCCTGTTCCGACTTCTTGACGCTGCGCTTTTCCAGTTCGTAGGCCAGCTTGCGATCTTCCAGGCACATATTGTAGAAATGGCGACAGACGGCAAGTGTATTGAACATCTGTTTTTCCTGTGCAGGTGTTGGGTACAGTCGATACTTGAAGGTCTTCAGTCCCATCAACGAACCTTTTCTTTTTTAGCCAGGACTCGAATTGACATTTCGATCACGGATGTCTGGTTAACGCCTAACTTCTGCGATAGGCGTTCGATGAGTTCTTTTGCCTCTGGTGTGAAGCGGAGTCTCGTCGAATGTTTATCTTTTCTTATACCGCTATTGTATTTCAATGGCGATATTTCGCACCTATCAACTACGCTTTATATCCCTGTCGGTAACGATTGGCGGAATATTGTCAGATTGGCGATTTGAACGCCGCACGTTAGGCTAGTTGCATGTGATTAACGAAATTCTGGTATTGTATGCAAAAAATGTTAAGAAATATAGGAAAAGATTGTAAGATTAGGGTCGATAAATAAAGACAATTATATTATTTATGCAATAACAAGGGGGTAGGGTATGTCGAAAGTACAGCTAGAGGCGGCAAAAGCTCTAATCGAAGAAAAGCGATATGCTGAGGCGCGTGCTTTGCTGGAGACTATTGACCACCCAACGGCGACAAAATGGTTATCGCAACTGGATAAAATCGCGCCAGTTGTTGCGCCGAAGAAAGCGCGAAGGAAAAATCGCTGGCCCATCGCGGGTGGACTCTTACTCGCGTGCATTGTGGTGTATGCCATCGGGAGTAATCCTGAGCTGGCAAAGCAGCGGGATGCAACGGCGACGGCGCGGGCTATTGCGGCTTTGGGAACGGATGATGCTCGAAATACTTCGCAGACGCAATTGACACAAACGAGTGTGGCGGATATGACGAATATCGCTTTGACTCCCAGCGCGACAATGACCGAGACTCTCCCTCCAACGAACACTTTCACACCATCAGCAACGTTTACAGCAACCAACACACCAACGATCACAGCGACATCGACGATCACTGATACGCCACTGCCAACAGCGACCTCAACAGATACACCACCACCAAGCGCAACATCACGACCACGAGGCTACATTCACAAAGATGATTTTGGCGATGAGTGGCCATTCACGGTTGAAGATGGAATTGTTGCCTGTGAACGCGGAAGTATGGTTGTTTTTCGGGCAAGCGGCAAGACCTACGCAGTGAATGGAACCGCTAGGGGATTTATAGAGGAAGCCGGATATGTTGATTTTGAGGAAATCTGGCGCGACGATCCAAGCGGTATATTTCCAAAAGTTGATATTAGCCCTATCATTGGCATGGGATTAGATTTGTGCTAATAAATAAACCAGAAAAAGACACCGATGAAAACTCCCCAACTGACATTTTTCTGCGAACTCGATGCTCTGGCATTGGAACGCTTATTTGAAGATGCCAGCGTGATTGACGATTTGGTCGCGCTGAAAGCGGGTCTATCGCTCGGAATTCTCGATCTGAGCAAGCAGCGTGCCGCAGTCGTGCAGAAATTAAACGCGGCAGGTGTGCCAGTCATCGCCTGGTTGCTCCTGCCGAACAGTGAAGGCTACTGGTTCAACGCCAATAATTCGGCACAGGCTATCGCGCGTTATGCCGCTTTTAAAATCTGGACGACTGAAAATGAACTGCGCTGGGGTGGCCTAGGGATTGATATTGAGCCGGATATGCGCGAGATTCAGAAAATCGCTGAGGATCGCAGCAAATTGCCTTCCCTTATTTTAGGACGACTATTTGACAGTGAGCGCGTTCACAAAGCGCAGGCTGAATATATCGCTCTGGTGGCGCAAATGCGTGCCGATGGCTATTGTGTCGAAAGTTATCACATCCCGTTTATTGTCGATGAACGCCGTACCGGAGCGACGCTTTTGCAGCGCATTACCGGGTTAATCGACGTTCCGGTTGACCGCGAAGTGCTGATGCTCTATAGCAGTTTCTTCAGGTCAATTGGCGCGGGTGTCCTGTGGAGCTATGCGCCGGACGCTGGGATTATCGGCATCGGCAATACGGGCGGCATCGAAGCCGGTGGCGCAAACAAAACCCTACCGCTGACGTGGGACGATTTTAAACGCGACCTGCTGCTGGCAAAAAAGGCGGGCAAGGACGTGCATATTTTCAGCCTGGAAGGGTGTGTCTGGCAGGGATTTTTGACTCAGCTTAAAGAATTTGACTGGAATAGTTCGGTCACGCCGCCCGTCGATACAGCCGCGAAAGTCGATATGTTTCGGCAGTTTTTGCGGATATTCCTGTGGGCAACTGCGCATCCCGCGCTGGTGATTGGTGGCTTTTTGGCGCTGCGGTGGCTGTTCAAACGGCGCTGATTATTCGTGGATTTCAAAGACCTGTTGCACATCGGGTTTGCCATATTCCGCGCCTCCGGTCATCACAATCAGGTTATCGAGGACGCAGGCCTGACTCGCGCCATGTGTGTGTCCACATAAAACGGTGATACGGCGATCAGGCCGCGTTGCCATCACTTCGCGCAGTGCTTCGCCAACGGCCTGACAGCTATAATGCGGCAGAAAATCTTCGCTGGTTGCTGCGCCATCATGCCAGCAGGACTCGCGATAGGGCGGGATGTGCGTCACCACATAAACATGCTCATGCGTTGCCAGTGCGCGTGGTAATATTTCGCGAAAATAATCGGCTGCTGTGTCACCCAACATATTGAGTTTGCGTCGTCGCGCCTCTTTATCCAGCCCGATAAAATCGTCAATCTGGATGTAATCGTTGAGCATGACTTCGGAAGTCGCGTAATCGCCCATTCGTGCGTCTGCCCACGAATCGTGACCGATCAGCCCGACTCCCGGCGCGAGGGTGATAACGCCTGCCTCATTCAACCAGACCAGATGCTCGGATTTTTCGCATAATTTGTTGACGGCATCGTGTACGGACGCGAACCCGGCGCGGTAATAATCGTGGTTGCCCAACACAAAATAGATGGGGACTTTGACGCGCATTTCCAGCCACTTCAGATGGTGTGCCAGCGTGTTGGATTGCGAAATATCGCCCGAAATGACCAGAAAATCCGGCTGCTGTTTGATAATCTTCGCGAAAAAGCCATCAAAATGATGGAGTCGCAAAAAATTCAGATGAATATCAGTGAGCCAGACCATGCGTTTCATAGATTTTCTCGCATTTTGTACTAGACGATTATACCCATCCGACACTACTCATTGGCGCGGGCATGCGGTATCCTCATCATACAATAAATATTTCAAAGAGGGTTAAAACGATGACGACACCCAACAGACGCGAAACCCTGGAGCAGCTTCATCGAGAAGTGGGGGCTGCCCTTGCCAATAATGATACCACACAAGCCCGGCTCGACAGCCTGAAAGCGGACATCCAGTTAGCGCTTGAACAGCTTGAAGGCGATGAGGACGATACACTGGTCGAAAGCCTGGAAGGATCGTTGGTTGAGCTGGAAGCCGAGCATCCCACGCTGACCGCCGCTATCACGACAGCGATCAATATCTTGAGCAGCGCGGGGATATAGTCAATAGTCGATAGTCTCTGGCTAAAAGCTAATGACTATCGACTAAAAGCTGGCTTTGATCTTCTGTGCGATGTAATGCGCTGTCGCCATAATGCTCAACATCGGGTTCACGCCCGCCGCCGATGGCAGTGCGCTGCCATCCGCCACGTAAAGATTTTTCACCTCATACGTCTCGCCTTCAGGTGAGATCGCGCCGATTCTGCTGGAACCCCCAATGCGACAGCTCGACATCTGGTGTGCGCTGAATAAGGCGATGGCGTTGCTCTCATAGCCAGCACCCGCGACTCGTGTCAAAAAATTCTCAAAATTGCCACCATCCTGATAGGCTTGCAGGCGGTTGTGTGGGCCATAAATCACTTTCGCCCCGGCTGCGCGGTGAATTTTGAGCGCTTCGGTCAGCCCGTGCATCAGGTGTCGCGCATCATAGGCGCTGATTTTGTAGTGCAGGGTGGGTTCGCCGCGCTTGTCTAACTTGACCTGTCCGCCGTGAAAATCGCGCGTGAGGATAATCAGATTAGAGTAGCAATCGAGCCGCTGCATATTCTCGCGATGCCTGCGCCCGGAATACCAGGGAAATGCCTGCGCTGCTAGACCCGGATGAACAGGCGCGGTTTCCAGCCAAACACCATACCCGCGACCATCAAGATTGGCGAACTGCTGCGAAACGCGCGTTTGCGGTGCGCCCTGCCAGCCCATCACTGGCTCGTCAAATTGGCTGAAAATCGCCGTGACCGGGTGGATATGTAAATTCGCGCCGATATTGGAGTTGCTTAATCCTGAGCGCATCAAAACAGCCGGAGTATGTACCGCACCCGCTGCGACAACCACAATTTTGGCCTGAATCGTCAGATTTTGAGTGTCGCCGTCCGCATTTTTGACCGAAACTTCCGCGCCCTGAACGACACCGCCGCGATGCAAGACGCGATCCACTGTCGCGTTGACAATAATCCGCGCACCCCGGCCAAAAGCATCCTGCAAATAAGTCTTCAGCGTGCTTTGCTTCGCGCCGAACGGACAGCCGTAATTGCAGAAGCCGCAGTCCTCGCAGCCTTTGACGTTGCGGGGAATCGTCGCGACGTGATAACCGAGCGCTTTACAACCACGTTCCAGGGCCGCGTTGAGCGCATTGGGTGTACTTTCGTCGGTGTTGACGTGAATACGCTGCGATACGGCATCCATACTGCGCTGAAAATCGGCGCTGTCGGCAGCGGCAAATCCATATTTCGCTGCCCACTCTTGCAGCACGTAATCCGGCGTTCGCAGCGAAGTCGTCCAGTTAATAGTTGTGCCGCCGCCGAGGGTGCTGCCCGCCAGCAAATTCACGCCGAGATCAGCCGTTGTCAATACGCCACGTCGCTCATAGAGATTTTCGGTGCTTTCGCGCTCCTTGCCATGAAAATCTGTGTCCGCAAAATAGCCGCCTTTTTCGACGACGATCACGTCCAGACCAGCCGCCGTTAATTCACCCGCGACCACGCCGCCACCCGCCCCTGATCCGATAATCAACACATCGGTGTAGAGTGTGGTCGGTGCGGTAATCGCTAATGGCACAATCGGACGCGGCGTTTTTTCAGCGGCAGGCGGCAGAGCATAATTATAGGCTGACCAGGTGGGATTGGGTTGACCGTCAGGCATGGCGACATAAAAAATGGCTAACGACAGCCGTTTAACCGCCTGAAACGCTTTGCGCATCAATGGAAGTGGACTATTCCCCCAGGCGCGTAAAACTGCCGTGCGCTCATCCAGATCAAGCTGCGAAAATGGCCGATTTTGCTTGGCTGTCGCCCGGTTCAGCCAGCCGATTTCCAGCGCCCACAGGAACCAGCGCAGTTCACGAAGGCTGTTTTCGTCGGCGACCTGCTCAATGGCGCGTTCAACCTCATCCGCCAGATTGAGATCGGCAGCTTTTAAGCGAAAAAGACGCGGGTCGTCGCCGTCTTCAGCCTCCAGCGCCGGAACGAACGTGTCGCAAATCTGCGCCAATGTTTGCTTTTCGCGGGTATTTAGCCAGGACATTCACTAATTCCCTAAAACAGCGGCCTTCTTTAAGGATTATACAGAAAACGCCGTTAAATCCCGCGAATCAAACCAGACTCGAACGTTCCTCGGCATTTTATGGCATGACCGCGAACTCCGCGAACAAGGGCAAATGATCGCTGCCGACAAATTCGCCTTGCCATGCGTGGGCTGCCTGTAAACCATCACTGTGCCAGATATAATCCATCCGCACCAGCGGCGGTAAAAAAGTCGGAAGTCCTAATGCGCGGGCTTCAGGCCAGCTATTGCCCAATCCATTTCCAGCCTCGATAAAGCTGTCGCGCATCTGCTGTATGATGTCTGCATAAGTCATGCTCAAGTCGCTCAGGTTGAAATCTCCAGCTACGATATACGGGTATGGCTCGCTGCTCAGATGCGCCAGCAGAATCGCAATTTGCTCGTTACGCTGTGTATCACCATAGCCCAACGCCACCTTTGCGAAATAACTGTCGCCGACAGGCAGACGTGGATTTTCGGTAAATGGCGTAATCAGATGGACATTGTAGAGCGCGACCCGTGTCCCATTGACCTCAATCACATCTCGATAAATAAAGGGCATATCTGGCAAATCAAGCTCAACCTTTTCTGACTCGACAAATGGAGCGCGCGACAGGGTAATATTCACGGCTTCATACATACTCAGGCGGATTTCATCGACCAATTGGGTTTGATAGGGATAATCTGCATTTAATTTCGCCAATGCATCTCCCTGCGTCGAAAGTTGAATTTCTTGCAAGAACACGACATCTGGCATTGTTTCCATGACAAGATTAGCCACATCTTCCGGGGTTGGATTCAAGCGCCACACATTGTTCGTCATTACACGAAAAGTTGATGTTCCAGCCGGTAGGGATGTTTTAGGCAAAAATCGCGGCCCGAACCATAATCCAATCAGCAAAATAATCGGCAGCAAAGGCAGCATTGCCCGCCGCGAACGTACCAGCAGCGCCAGTAAAAATAATAATGGCAGAGGCGTAAAAAGCAGGTAAGCAAAACTGTTTACCAAGCCCATCAGCCAGAATTGATCCCGAATCGTAAATCGCGCTGCCAGATAGACCAGCATAAACAGCAGGTATAATCCGGCGCAAACCTCAACGATGCGTTTGAAAATTGTGGGGTGTTGCTTGGGTTGCTCGATCAACGAAGTCTCTATCCGTAAAAGGCCCAGTTAAATGTATGCTAATTGAACAATGTCGAGCCGCGCATCTCCATCGGCAGGCCGAAAATCCAGACGGCGACCAGCGCCAGCCCGATCAACACCAGCGCCCAGGGGATGAGTCCCAACATGCCGTCGCGCCGATACAACCGCAGTGATGTGCGTTGGGCGATCACCAGACTCCACAACAGGCCGCCGAACAGCGCACCACCCTGCACCAAACCGATGATGTTCATGTCTGTCGTGATTGCTCCGAAACGCTGCCAGTCGCCAGCCATGCCCAGAAATTCCTGAAAAACGGGGATAATCGTCAGCGCACCCGTCAGGAAGTGAAAGCCATAATGCGCGATCCAGATTCCCAGGCCAATCGGCACGAATGCCGGAGCAAACGCCGCCACCGAATCCCGCAGCGAAAATTTGCGTGTCGTGTTGGTAAAAATTCGCGCCAGACTCGCCGCCAGCAGCGTAATCCCGACAGGCAGCAGTAAATTCGCGACGGCAAAAATGATAAACAGGACGATCAATTCGCTGCCAATGTTAAACGTTTCCGCCAGCCAGCGTTCGACTTCGTAAACAGGCGGCACCATGCCAAACGCATTGCTTAGGCCCATGAATGCCAGGATGATGACCAGAAATGACACGTCCCAGCGCTTCGGCCAGGCATCCGGCTGGATCAATTCGTGCCCCGGCGTTCGTACCATCAGGCCGACATTCTGATACGGGCAGGCACGCACACAGTCCAGACACATCGTACAGTCGAGATTGCTCTTGATCTGTGGCGCAAATAGCAGCGTGCCGCATCCCGGCGTACCGTCCGGCCCATAATGCACTTCGATGGGCGCACCCCCGGCGATCTGGTCGAGTCGAATCACAGGTGTCGGGCTGTAGCTGCCATTGACACATTCTTTGCCAACGCATGTCTGGCAAATATTGTGATTTTTGACCGCGATTTGCGTGGGTGAGGCCGTCGAATAAATAAAATTGAACGTTCCCAGCGGGCAAACGTATTTGCAAAAAGCCGATTCTGTAAAAACGACTTCCAGCACGAACGACGCGACAAAATAAAAAACAATCACCCATGCCGTCAACAGCGGACTCGCCCAAAGATCGAGCCATTCGTAGAGTAGAAACAGCGTGAATAAGCCGCCAATTGCCAGCCATTTATTGCGTAAAAATCGCGGAAAACGTCGCCCCGGCAGGCTGAAGCGTTTGGCGAGGGTGCGCGGGATGGTAAATGGACAGCCCATACAGAATAAATTGCCTGCCAGCAAAAGCGCGATCACCACCAGCCCGCGATAATGAATCCAGGGCGTGACGGTTGCCAGATTGCGCGAGGCGGTTTGTGGCCCGGTGAAGCCGTCGATAACGAGCAGCAGCGCGATAATCGCCAGCGGAATCTGCAAAACCAGCCGCCCCCAGCGCCAGCGCAGCACCCGCCCGATCAGCGGCAGTTGCAGGACATCAAATAACCCGCGTGGACGTTCAAGAGGTTTACTTTGTGCAGCCATATTTTTAACTTTCTGCTTCTGTCGTCATTTCGGGCATGGTTTGTGAACCATTTTCTGTCGTCATTTCGGGCATATTTTGCGAAGTATTGACCTCTGCGTCAAACGATTTGACGACTTGTTCGCCATTCGCCAGCGTCACCGTCACCTCGACAATCCAATCGCCCGCCATTGTCCATTCGAACGGGACGCGATATTTGCCATCTGTGCCACTGTCGATTTCTGCGAAAACAGGCATCATCCCGGCGTGATTCATGTCGCCACGCACCGCGATTTTCGCGTCATTCACAGCCGCGCCGGAAGCATCGTTTACCGTAATCACCAGAGTTGCATCGCCGACTATCAGCGGGTCAGGCTCAACAGCCAGCATGATATTGAGGTCGGTGCTTGGCGTAGCCGTTTGCTGTCGGCAGCCAGCGGCGGTGATAAGTATCAAAAAAAGTAGAAATCCATATTTCAGCATGTCGTCTCCGATAACGAGAATAAGGCTTAATTATACGCGCCATATCTGCCATAGCTGCTATATCCATCACATCTGCCAGCTTAGAAAATGATCTGTAAGTATTTTTACTCTTGAAGCGGCTTACCAACAGGTATATAGTTTTTGCGTAATGAGAATTGAAAGGATAGGCCATGATTCGCTCTCACTGGATTATCGCACTGTTGGCCGCCCTGTTGATTGGACTGCCTGTTTCCGCGCAGGAGACGATTGCTTTACCGCAAGCAACGCCGGAATTGTTTAACACACAAACTGATCCTGTTTCGCTGATCGGTGCATACTATAACGCCATCAGTCGAGGGGAATATGTTCGCGCTTACGGCTATTGGGAGCAAGCCCCGCGTAATCAAACTGAAGCCCAGTTTGAGGCGGGTTTTGCCGATACCCAGACCGCGCGGGCTATTGTCCGACTGCCGATTTTCACCGATGCTGGCGCGGGCAATATTTTTGCTTCGCTTCCGACGCTGGTGACGGCTCTGCGGCGCGATGGTACGCAGCAATTTTACACAGGCTGCTTCGTCGTCCACAAAACCAATGTTCCCGTTGGCGATGCTATCGAACCTGACCCGAATTGGTATCTGCGTGAAGGCACTTTGAAACAGCAAACCACACCGAATTTCGACACGCTCAATAATGTCTGTGATGAGACGGATACGCTCACATCCGGCCTTTACCCGCCGAGCCAGCTCGAACCGACTGAATTGATTCAATCGTATTTCAGCGCGATTGCGACAGGCGACTTTGTTCTGGTGGGAAGCTATTGGGAAAATCCGCCGGGTGATCTGTTTGTGCCGTCCTACAGCGCTGTACTGACCGGCGCACCCTCAATTGATGTGTATGTCAACCCGATGTACTTCAGTGAAGGCGCGGCGGGGAGTATTTATGCGAATGTTCCGGTTCTAACGGTTGTGACGGCAGCGGATAACACGCCGTACTACATCACAGGCTGCTATATCGTGCGCAAGTCAAACGTTCCGGCTGGAAATGCCACTGAACCTGACCCGAACTGGCATTTCTATAATGCTACTTTCAGTCAGGCAGCAGATACGTTGTCGGCGATCAATACGCTGGCACTTGGGTGTTCGCCCCAGTAAATAATCGCCGTCTTGCGGTCACAAAAGGCGCGAACCACTCGGATCGCGCCTTTTTCATAGAATTCCTTTTTGATGACTGGCTTAAAATCTAACGGCTAAGGCAGATCGAGTGTGAAAGTCCAGGGGCCGCGCATGATCTTGCCCAATTCCTCACGGGCTGCATCTACCGCATCGTTAAAATCGACCCCCTCCGGTATTTCGAGAATATCAATGCCGATGCCACCGCCACCTTGTGGGCTGGTCTCAAAATTGACCTGAATGTCGATTCCTTGCCCAGCCAATACCTGCTTGATCTGCTCCCATTCGGCTGGCCCTTCCATCATAGAGGTCGCCAGTGACCCAATATCCAGCGTCAGCACATCGGGAGCCGTTTCATGAAAGGCCTGGAAACTCAGGTCACGGCAGCGATGTTCAGTTTCCAAAGCCAAATCTTGTTTGGGGACTGTGATCGACATACTCGTGAGCATCCCGATTTCGCCATCAAGTGTCAGCGTTGCTTTGGGCATCCAATCCTGACTGTCCGGCATATCGTAGCAAACACGCGCGGTGGTCTGCATGGGTGTGATCGAAACCGATTCCAGTGTCATATTTAACCCTCTGGCCTCAATCGACTGGTTAGGTTCGATGACCAATTCCGGGTGTATGGATGCGCTAAATTCAAACTGGAATGGCCCAATGGGTTCGACGGTATCCCCGATTTTGAGTGTGCTGCTCTCTGGAATATAAAAGGTGTCGTCAACCGTAAAGCCACCGAGCGTGAGTTCAAAACGCATGGTCATGGTTGCAGGCAGCATATCAAAGTGAGTCGCAAAATAGTCGTTATCAATGATCCATTCATCCGTTCCCTTGCCGGGGCGGACGGCCTGGCTGTAATACTCAACGGTTGCGGTACGTTTATTTGCGGTATCGCCAGCCTCAAAATTGGCAGTGGAATAAGAAAAATTGCTTCCTTCGGTATCGCCGAGAATCGGATAGCTGCTGTAGGGCGAAAAAATGTCAAAGAGATTCAGATCAGCATCGGTTGTCTCAACCGTGTAATTAACAGCCAGACGCTGTGGATCAACATACGCCCAATTCAGCGTCAGTGTCACGTCGCCAATGGTCTGGCTCTGACCAATTTCACTGACCAGATCGGCTTGCTGCGCGGCTGTCCAGATCGGATTTTCCTGTGCCAGACTCGTTGCACCCGGCAGCAGAAACAACGCTATCACCAACGACAGTCGAAGAAACGATTTTCTTAAATGTGCTGACTTCATACAGTCCTCTTGCGATAGTTGACAGATAGGCAGGCGATTATAAGACTGTTTTCAGGCCAAAATCGCCGCGCCATTCCCTAATATACTTATCGTAAGAGGTTTCGCAACCTTCGAATTACCTACGCCGAAGTGATCTGCGCAGCCTTGCCGGAGCACAACATGACATCAACTGAACCGTTAGCTGTCAGCAGACAGGTGATCGTGATTTCCTTCTGTCATCACGAAAACCAACGAAAAAGCCCCGATATTTCGAGGCTTTGTTTGGGATATAGTTGGGATATTTTCGTTGCTAGAGGGTGGGTTGTGTCTCGCGCTTCGGCTTGAGATCGACCATGAAACGTTCGGGCAAATAAGGCTTCGTGATGGTCACGTCGGGTCGATAGTCGGGGTTGTCCCACACAATCGTCACGCCCCAGCCGAGCGTCCGCCAGTCATCCGCCACGTAATTGGGGATGAGCGCCAGCGCCCGGAAACCCATCTTAAGCTGCTTGCTCAGATTGGTGTCGAATCGCTTGCCTGCGACCACCTCCTGAACATATTGTTCTGCCGAGACGTGATCGGCGACTTTGTGATAATCCATAATCGCGCTGCCCGCGACCATGCCGCGCATATTCAGCGCACGAATCAGATCAAAGCGAACTTGGGTAAAAATTTTGCCGATCCCCCTGGCGCGGTAGTCGGCATGTACGTCAGTTTCGACTCCGTACAGCCACTCTCCGGCGGGGTTGTGCGTGCTCAGTCAGCCGTAATCAACCGTTTCCAGCCAGGGTTTGAGGACAGGCTGTGCCGGGTCAAAATTCAGGCGCATGTTGCTGGACATGCCGACCACACGGTCTGTTTCGACTTCCAGCGCGATAAGCTGGCCTTCGGGGAAAATTTCGATGTGATGGCGATAGGCGGCGGCATTGAGGTCATCGACAACCTCGTCATCTCGCACTTCATAAACATGACGGAGCAGGCTCTCCATCTGCTCGGCGTACTGAGCCTGAGCAGGCATAATCATAATTTGGCTGCCGTTAATCGTGGCAGGCTGTATTGTGGTACTCATGGTGCGGGGCGCGAACTGCGCAAACTCCTTTACTGAATGGACAAAGTGGGCATTTTTGAAAGGGAATCACCCAAACCTATTAGAAACATAGTATGAGGCCGTCTAGAATTTATACAACTCGGTTAGAGTCGTCAGAAATCGTTCAGAATTTCGGCGGCGGCGCGGCGACCACTGGCATAAGCGCCATGAACTGTGCCGATCCAGGGCAGCGGTGCAGTCGCTTCGCCCGCCCAATAGAGGCGTTTTTCGAGTGGTTTTGCTAGTTCGTCCCTTGCGCCCACACACCCAGGCGGCGTGACGCTGTATGCGCCCAGCGCGAACGGGTCGGCAGGCCAATTTTCGAGATGCGTCGCGGATGGCTGAATATCCGGGCGACCAAGTTCCTGGCGCAGCGTTTCTAAACCCTTTTGCAACGCTCCGGCTTCACCCAGTGCCAGAAGTTCTCGCGCCCAATTGCCCGTCGCGAACGCTGTCCAGATTTGATACGGAAGATCGCGACCAAACGTTGGTGACCACCACATCGGTGGGTTCAACGCGCTATAAATGGTACTAATATGCACAGGCACAATTGGCTCGTCAAAGCGATACATCATTTTGATGCCCGGCCCCATGCTGAGATTTTGAATCGCGGCCTGCTTGTTGGCGGGTAAATCCGGCGAAAATTGCACTCTGCCCGTTTGCAACACGCCGATTGGCAGCGTAATCAACGCGCGGTCAGCCTCGAAAATCTGACCATCTGCCGCCGCGATACGAACCCCATTATTGTTCCACTCCACCGATTCGATAATCGTTTCCAGCCGAATATCAATGCCCTGCGCCAGATGATTGGCGATGGTGTCGTAGCCATCGAGGATGCGGAAATCACCTTCCCCGGCAGTTTCATCCTGCAATTCCGCGAGGCACGAAAGCGCACTCACATGAGCGATGTCCTCGGCAATCGAATTGCCATAGGAACGGCGCACATATTGCAACTGGTCGGCGCTAAAGCCGATGCGCTTCAGATAGCTCTCGAAATCTTCGTCGTCGGGCAAAGCGGGAATATTTGGCAAATCCCACGAGCGTGTCAGGTCAAAATCGGGATAGAGGCGGCGTGATTCATCCATTGTTCGCCACGATTTATCGGCAAGGCGAACCATCGAGTCATGGCGTTTACGGACGTGGATTGTGCGCAGTTGAAGTTTGCGCACCAGCAGTCAGGTCGGAGCGTCGCTGCCGTGAATGAATTCTCCGCCAAATTCGATGGGAATGTCAGCAAAATCGTGGTTGGTATAAGCCCGTCCGCCAATACGGTTACGCGCTTCGAGGATTGTTACTTTTTTGTTCGCATCGGTCAGATCACGAGCAGCGGCTAAACCCGCGAAGCCCGCGCCGATAATCAGCGTTGACATGATAAACCTGTTAAGTGGTATGTTATTTCTCAGTTTCAGTGTAGCCGAAGTCGGAAATGGTGTCAACGGGTGGTGAAAGCGGTTTTTTCGTGTATCTATGTGATTCGCCATTCCCCCCACAAACATATTCCCCTAACGAGCAAATGTTCTATAATTATATATGGGTGAATAGAGAATGCCGACCCATCTTCGTGATTCTGAGGGACTTCTCAAATATCAATAAGCCCTGGCAATGGGCCATTTGAGAAGGCTCGAACAAATTTGGAGACGTTTTATGACAACCGTATCAACACCTCTGATTTTTAGCGGCGGACAGAGCAATTACTATGCAAAAGATGTCGAACGACTGGTGATCTTTTACCGTGATCATTTTGGTTTTAAGGAGACATATCGCACACCCCAGGAGGGGCAAGCGGAACATGTCGAGCTGCGCCTGGGCGACTATCTGATTGGTTTTTCGTCGCAGGATGCCGCTCGTCGTATCCATCATCTACCCATTGATCCTGGCAAGCCACGCGGCGAGATTGTGCTCTGGACGAGCGATGTTGACCAGGCGCATCAAATGTTGATGGCCGACAATGTGTGCTGTATTCGCGAACCCCACAACTTCGATGTCAATGAAAAATTGCTGCTGCGAGTGGCCTGGTATGAGGACCCTGAAGGCAATATTTTTCAGACGGTCTGTAAAAGGCAATGAGGTTGAGAGTGGTGAACGGTATGGGGTAGGGTCAGGTAATGAAGACATGCCCACCCTGTCATGATACCGAAAATCAAGTCAAAGTTGGGAAAACGTGCGCGGGAAGTCAATGCTTCAAATGCAGGCAATGTGCCTAACGTTCCTGTATATTTGATTGATTGCGTCTATTCACCACTCCCCAGGCTTGAAATGCCACGCGCAAATCGAGTATCTTTAGCCGCATATCACTTTCATGGAGCAACATTATGGCACGAGCGCGTTTGCGTGATCTGGGAATCACGATTGGGGATTTGCCGACTGGCGGCTATAACGCCATTACCGATGTACCCGGAGTGCTGGTGGGACATCACACGCTCATTTACGACGAGCCGCGTGTCGCCCGCACAGGTGTGACCGTCATCCAGCCGAACGACAGAATTTGGGAAAACCATGTCTACGCCGGATATTTTTCCTTTAACGGCAACGGCGAAATGACCGGCCTACCCTGGGTGGAAGAATCCGGTACGCTTGGTTCGCCCATCGGTATCACCAATACTCATCAGGTCGGCCTCGTGCGCGATGCGTTCGTCAAATATGAGGTCGAAAAAGGCAGCGGAATGGGCTGGTTGCTGCCCGTCGTCGCCGAAACATACGACGGCTGGCTGAATGACATTAATGCTTTTCATCTCCAGCAGGAACACGTTATGCAAGCGCTGGAGGATGCGAAAAGCGGCCCTGTCGCCGAGGGCAATGTCGGTGGTGGCACGGGCATGATCTGCCACGAATTTAAAGGCGGGATCGGCACGTCATCTCGCATGGTCAGCGGCGCAAGCGGCGATTTCACCGTCGGTGTGCTGGTGCAGGCCAATTATGGAGATCGCGAACTTTTCCGCGTCGATGGTGTCCCAGTAGGCCATCAGATTTCTGAAGAACACACGCCCTATCCCTGGGGCAAGCCGCCGTCAGGCAGCTCGATCATCGTGACGATTGCGACAGACGCGCCTTTGCTATCGGATCAATGTAAACGGTTGGCGCGGCGGGCGACGGTGGGGTTAGCGCGTGTTGGCGGAGTCGGTCACAACGGCAGCGGCGATATTTTCCTGGCCTTCGCGACAGGCAACACGATTCCGGCGAAAACGGATTCGATTCAAAATATCCGCACACTCCCGCACCAGCATCTCAATCCGTTTTTCGAAGCAGTAGCCGAAGCAACCGAAGAGGCAATTTTGAACGCCCTTTGCGCCGCCGAAACACTCACGGGCTTCGACGGTCACACGGCCTACGCGCTGCCTCTGGACGAACTTCAGCGCATCATGGCGAAGTACACAGATAAAAATTGATAAAAATCCTTTGCGCTTCTTAGCGCCCTTAGCGCCTTTGCGTCAAATCTTCCGCCTTTCCTGATTGGAGCATACTCATGACCATCGAATTTCTCAAACGCCTGTTATCCGCGCCCGGCCCATCGACGCAGGAAGTGATTCCCGCCCGCGTCTGGCGCGAAGAAGCTTCTAAATTTGCTGACGAAGTACGCGCGGACGTGCGCGGGAACAGCTTCGCGATACTCAACGGTGGTGCGCCGCGTGTTCTCCTGGCCGGACATATCGACGAAATCGGCCTGATCGTCAGCCATATTGATGACGACGGCTTTTTGTGGTTCGCGGGGGTCGGCGGCTGGGACCCGCAGGTTCTCGTGGGTCAGCGTATACGGCTGATCGGCAAGCAGAGTGAAGTCATCGGCGTGATCGGCAAAAAAGCGATTCACCTGATGAAGCCGGATGAGCGCGAGAAGGCCAGCAAAATTGAGGATTTGTGGATCGACATCGGCGCGACCAACAAAGCTGAAGCGCTGGAACAAGTGGGAGTCGGCACAGTGGGTGTCATCGACGCATCGGCTTACGATTTTCCGCACGGGCGTGTCGTTTCGCGCAGCGTCGATAACCGCATTGGCGCATATACCGTGCTGGAAGCGCTGCGTTTGCTGAATCAGAATCGACCCGCCGCGACTGTTGCCGCTGTCGCCACCACGCAGGAAGAAATCTCGTTCGCGGGTGCGCAAACTTCAGCTTTCAGTTTCGAGCCTCACGTTTCCATTGCAGTTGACGTTACTCACGCGACGGATTATCCCTCATCTGATAAAAAGACGCGCGGTGAAGCCAAACTCGGCGCGGGGCCAGCACTGTCATGCGGATCGGTCAACAGCCCGGTGGTCTTTAAGATGATGACCGAAATCGCTGAACGTGAAGGCATCCCTTATACTGTTAAAGTGACACCATCGGCATCCGGCACAGACGCGGACGTGATTTATATGACGCGCGGTGGTGTAGCGTCCGGTGTCGTCTCGATTCCCAACCGCTATATGCACTCGCCCAATGAAATGATCCAGATGAGCGATGTCGAAAATGCCGCCAAATTGATCGCCGCGTTTGTGCGTTCACTGACTGCGGAGACGGATTTCGTGCCGCGATAAGCCGGATGAATATCTATATTCGAATTTTTTTAGTCGCATCAGTTTCGACAGGCTTATACTCTGCCTTGAGAGGTGATCTGGAACAAGGTGTGATTCATGGTGTCATTCTGGGTAGCATCATGACGCTGGTCGTGGCAATCGTGCAGCGTTTTGCTCCAAAAGATGGCATCCACCAGACACGCACCATTGATCTGCCTTTGAGCTACGATCACGCCTTCGATTCCTGCCTTGCCGCAATTGGCACGGCCCTCAATGGCAAAATTACCACGCAGGATCGCGCATCTGGTCTGATTGAAGCGCGAACAGGAATGACCTGGAAAAGTTTCGGTGAAGATATTCTCATCACCATCCGCGAAATGGATGAAAACCTCACGCAGATTCGAATCGCCAGCAGGCCATCATTGTTCATCACCTGGGTCGATTACGGCAAGAATTCTGAGAATGTGGAGAAAGTCTTCATGTTTTTATCATCTCTTACCAATCAATAATGATTATCCTTAAGTGATATGGATTCACTTACAGGATAAAGTCGCAGGTAATGAGATGTTAAAAAATTTCTGGTATGCGCTGGCTTTTAGCACCGAAGTAGCAGCGAAACCGCTTCGTGTGACAGCATTAGGGCAGGAATTCGTGATTTACCGGACGGCAGCAGGTGAACCTGTCGTGATGAGCGATTTATGCGTTCATCGCGGCGGTGCGCTTTCCGATGGCTGGACAAAAGGTGATTGCATCGTCTGTCCCTATCATGGTTGGGAATATGAGCCAGGTGGCGCCTGCGCCCGCATTCCGTCCTATCCGATGGGGACGCCCATTCCCCGCAAAGCGCGTGTCGATGCTTATCCCACTGAAGAGCGCTATGGTTTTATCTGGGCGTTTTTGGGCGATCTCCCTGAAGCAGAACGTCCACCAATCCCACCGCTTCCTGAATTTGATGACCCTCAATATCGCGCTGTTTACGGCAATTTCCAATGGAATGTTCATTACACCCGCGCCGTCGAAAATGGCATGGACATCGCCCATACGCCGTTTGTCCATGCCGGTTCGTTCGGCAATCCCGATAAGCCAGAAATCGAATCTTACGAAGTCGAAGGCGTGGAGTGGGGTGGGTTGGCGACAGTGACTCTGGAACCGCCGCCGCCAACCGGAATCTGGGGGATGTTGTACAAAAACAAGGAACGGCGCGGCGTTCGCACCAGTGCTGGTTTCTACATGCCCAACGTGACACGCCTGGAAGTGCACCTGCCCATCGGCAATATGGTTATCCTCACCTGTCACCTGCCCGTTGACGAGCATACGACTATCAGCAAATGGCTGATGCTGCGCACATTTTTCACGCAGCCATTTTTTGATGGCGATTCCCGCAAACGAGCCGTTGCCATTTTTAAAGAGGATCAGCCTACTGTCGAGGCCCAGCGCCCCGAACTCCTGCCCTATGACCTGAGCGCCGAACTGCATGTTCGTTCCGACGCGCTGCAAATCAGCTTCCGCCGCATCCGCAACGAATGTCTGGATAAAGGCTGGGGCATTGATACGCATCTCATCCAGACCGAATTTTCCAACAAAAAAGCTGTCGTCATTCCATCGCCTGCCCGTCGGGAGATACCCGAACTGGCACAAGCCTGGGTGATGAAAGAAGTGCCTATCCAGAAAAATGGTGAGCGGAAATAAATGGTAAAAATCATTGTCATTACAGGCAGCACACGCGGCATAGGCTTCGGGCTGGCTGAGTCCTTTTTGAAAATGGGCTGCTCGGTTGTTGTCAGTGGACGCAGTCAATCCAGTGTTGATAAAGCCGTAGCCGAATTATCAACCCGCTACGATAGCAAATATATTCTTGGTCAAGCCTGCGATGTGACACAATTTGACGATGTTCAGCGGTTGTGGGATGCGGCCAAAGCGCGTTTTGGCAGGGTTGATATTTGGATCAACAACGCGGGAATCGGCAACGTGATGATGCCGTTCTGGGAACAGCCGCCCGAAAATCTATCCGCAGTCGTCAATACCGATGTGACCGGGTTAATGTACGGTGCAAAAGTCGCGATCAGCGGCATGATCGAGCAGGGCAGCGGACATATCTATAACATGGAAGGGTTTGGCAGCGACGGCAGAATCAGCGTTGGCCTGACACCTTACGGCACGACCAAGTACGCAGTGCGCTATCTGGCCAAAGCGCTGGTCAAAGAAACCAAAGGCACATCCGTCAAAGTTTCCACCCTTAGCCCTGGCATTGTCATCACGGATTTTCTGAGCGACGGGTATAAAGGTCGCGATCCCGCTGAATTTGAGCGTGCCAAACGCATCTACAATATCATCGGTGATCGCGTGGAAACTGTGACCCCTTATCTGGCTGAAAAAGTGTTGGCGAACGACAAATCCGGCGCACGGATTGAATGGCTGACCACACCACAGGTCTTTGCTCGTTTCCTGACGGCATCTTTTAGAAAACGCGATTTGTTCAGCGAAAACTCTGATTGATGCCAACGCATGATTGAACCATTTGACCCCTCTCACCTGACTCCAGCCGCATCGCTCAACCGCCTGCGGATTATTGATTTACCAGGTATCGACCCGCAAGTGAAGGGGAAAACAGGCTACGATTTAGTTTCGGCGCACGCTTTATCGGCGCTCATTCGCGAAAATGCTGATTTGCTTAAATTGCCATCCGCGCAAACGAAAAGTGATCGCGAACTGCCCATTTTATTGGATGGCTGTTTCGATTCAGATGATCCGCAGGTGCGCGACACAGCGCAGACGGTTAAAAAGCAGTTCGCCCGTAATCTGTATTATTTATTGCTCACCCTCAAGCGCGGCGATGAAATTAATCGACAAGCGCGGACGGATTGGGACGAATCGTATTGGAATCATTGGCGTGATGTTCAGCATATCTGGCTTGGCGGCGGTCTGGTGAGTGGGCATCTGGGGAGGCAGGTCGTTGATGACCTTCGCGATGAGTTTCAAACCGGATACTCAGTCTGCCTTGACCCGCATGGCGATGTTCTGCCGATGATCGGGGCAGCACGGCGTGTGCCATTTGGCTACGACTCGGCAGTCGTTTTCGATTTTGGCGGGAGTTTTGTCAAACGGGCGCGGACGATTTACGAAAATGGCACACTCACCGAATTCCATCGCTTGCCCGCCATCCCGACTCCATCGTTGACGGAAAATCAGCCGCATCTGCTTTTTGATTTTTTCGTCTCCACGATTGCTGAGACCTGGGAGCAGGTTGGTGGGAGACTCGCGCCCGTGATCCCTGTCAGCCTCGCGGCATATGTTCGTGATGGTGAGCCGCTGGAACGCCAGGGCGGACTATATGCGAGCTTGCGTCAGGTCGCCGACAACGCCCAACATACATTATCCGCAGCGGTCAGCGAACGCATCGGTATGGCGATACAGGTAATTCTATTGCATGATGGGACATCTGCGGCGCTGACATACGCGGGTTCACCGCAAACCGCTGTTATCATGATCGGCACAGCGATGGGTGTGGGCTTTCCGCCCGCCATAGATGATTTACGCCCAAAATCTGAACATATCAAAGTAAGGAAATGAATCTGTGCAAGTAATGAATGAAACGCAGCGCTTATTCCAGCTTTTGAGCGAAAACTACGCTCAGGCCGCTGCTGAACTCGCGAATTTTGATCCCAGTGCAGTCGTCTATGCCGAAAGCGGCTGGCGCGTACAGGATATTATGAGCCATTTGCTCGCCTGGGATACCGAAGTGGTACGCGCACTCAAGGCCTATCGCGATGGTGGATCATACCGGATACCGGATTATGAACTCGAACGATTTAACCATGCGCGTTACGAGGAGCGCAAAAATCAACCATCAGAGCAGGTCTATGTGGATTGGTTTGACATGCGGGAGCAGCTTAAAATCGTCGTCGCCACCATGACACCCGATCAATTGGCAGGAGAAATGACTAATCCATCGGGGCGGCGCGGCAAAGCCAATGATTTAATCGAAGAAATTACGAGCCACCAGCTCGAACATTTCGCGGATATACGCGCCGTAGGGGCTTGGTGTGCCAAGCCCTCTTAAAATCAACAGAGGTTATGAGTTAAGGTTGTAGAATCAGATTGCGTTCGGCGTTGCGGCGCTTATAGCTGGCAGGGCGCTGCGGCGGGTTCGCCTCGTAATGCCGGACGATGCGCTCCAGATAGGTTCGCAGCGGTGTGTAGTGCATTCCTAATTCGGCCTTGCTGCGTTCATTGGCGAGTTCGGACATCCAGCGATCACTAAAAGGTGAGCAGTCCGGCAAGAATCCGTTAGCGACGAGCAGACTGCGCTTGACTTCGATCATTTGCGGCGGCTCATAGCCCATAAATTCCCCGACCATCGCCACAAATTCAGGCAGCGGCACGGTTTCATCCTGCGAAATGTTGTAAGCACGTCCCTTGCCTGGGCCTGTTTTGATGACGGCTAAAATCGCCTGAGCCACATCGTCGGCATAGACGTGCCGGAGGGGGTGCTGGGGTGTCTCTGGCACGAGAATCGGGCCGCCATCCTTGATGCGCAGCATGTAGCCATACAGACGATTAAATGGTTCGCGCTCACCGTTGACCATCGGCATCCGCAGCGACGTGTAGGGGAATCCATTTTTTGACCACGCCGATGCCAGAGCATCCTCGGCCTGGCGCTTATGAAAGCCATAATTCCATTCCTCATAGCCATAGGTGTTGGGCTTGGGCGGCGGCATCAGCCTGCCTTCATAAGTCTCCTCAGAAAATGGACGTTCCAGGCCTTCACGCACCAGATAGACCTGACCCGTGCTGACAAAAACGTAATGACCGACTCTGCCTTTCAGCACGTCAATGATATTTTCGGCTTCTTCACCCGTATACAGCACCATATCCACGACGACATCAAACTCAAGGCCGTCGAGTGCCGCTTTGACCTGTTCTTTGACCGTCCGATCCCCGCGCAGTCGTTTGATTGGCGCGGGCAGTTCGTCCTGGGTAATGCCCCGGTTAAAAATGGTCAATTCATGCCCGGCGTTGAAAAGTTGTGTCGCCAGGATATGTCCCATATTGCGTGTTCCGCCGATAATCAGGATTTTCATGGTTTACTTGTGAAGCTGTCCTTTCGAGCCATTTAAAATTATTCTACACTGCACATCATGGATAAAAGTAATAGCTTTCTCAGTTATTGCTTAGAACATAGACAAACGCCGCCGCGAACAATCCCGGCCAGATATTTTTTAACCCGCGAACGCCCTCATAGGGGACTTCGCCAATCACTTCAAAGTGCATTTGCCGCGCCCACCAGTGAAAATCGCTCCGTGTCCAGAAGCGCAGGTGTTCGCCCGGTGTCACCACCCATTGCAGCGGAAATTTGCCCATCAGCAGCCGCAGACGATGCTGATAATAGCCTGTGTTCGGTATCGAAACGATCAACGCCTTCCGCGCGAAAGGTCGCAGACTGTTGAGCAGGCTTTCCGGGTCGGGCAGATGCTCGATAATCTCCGACAAAATAATGTAATCGAACGTTGTGTGCAAATAATCGCTGATCGGCTTATTGATGTCCGCCAGATCGACATTTAGCCCCTGCGCACGGCAAAATTCAACCGCTTTGGGCGAGACATCCAGGCCATAGGCGGCGATTTTTTTCTGTTCAATCATGTATTGCAGCAGCGCACCATCGCCGACACCCAGATCAAGCACGCTGTCGCCCTCACTCACCAGGTCGGCAAAAACCTGGGCGCGTTTCAACCGCCAGGGTGAAAGTTTACCCAAACCCGTCTGCGCTTTATTATCCCAGTATGTATCATAATCGACCACGCCGATGTGCGCCGTGTCAGGATAGACAAATAAACGCCGCCATTCACGGTAGCGATTCGCCAACCACAGGTAAAATGGACGTAAAAAGCCGCTTCGAAGGCTGGATTTGAGCGATTCAGACAATTTCTGACCTGCTAACTAAGATGTGTTCAACGGCATGTTGGCGGAGGACAGGCAGGGTTACAATGGCCGTGAAGACGATTGAAATAGCGAAAGTGATGCTCACCATCCATGCGCCGCCGAGTGCGCCCATCTGCTGTACCAGAATAACGCCTGCTGCCGTTCCCCATATCAGCGCGGCGATTTTGACGATGATCGCGGAGCGCATTAATCCAAGCGCACGATACAGCGGGCCAAAAACGCCGCCGACGGTTGTCACCGCGCCATAGACAGCAATAACCGGAAGCAGTGGCACGGCTGGCAGCCAACTATTACCATAGATAAAAGCCGCAATCGGCTCACCAATCGCCATAACAAGAATGACCAGCAGCCCGTAAAACCCAATTGCGCCTATCGTCAGTGCGCCAATCACACGGTTAAAATTGCGCCACAAATTGGCATAATCGCGCCGTCCGATGGCTTGCGGCACAACCGTTTGCATATTATCAAAAATGGCTGAGGTGAGTGTATTGGGAAGCTGCATGGCCTTGAGCGCCAATTGCAGATAGCCTGCCGCTTCTTTCCCCGCGAAAATACCGACAATTTGCATCGGAATCTGCATGAAAAAATTGGCGATATTTCGATCCAGCGCAATCGCGAATCCAAATCGCCAGTATGGACGCAGCGCTATGGTACGCGCACGGGCGAGAATTGTGGTAAAGGCCGGGTATGGCAAAATACCTTTTGTCCGTTCGCGGCGATACAGCCACAATGATAAAAACATGGTCGTATAAGAATAAATCAGCCGTCCAGCTAACATGCCCGGCGCGGTGGGGCTGGCGATGAGCGCCGCGACGACACATCCCGCCAACAAGACCAAATTGATGTTTTCCAGCACGGCAGCGATTCGCATCGAGCGACGGCTTTGCAGCGCGATGACGACGAGATTGTAAATGGCATCGGGTAGCAAAACCAGCGTGTAAATCGCCGCCAGCGTACCGATGCGTGGCTCAGGGATTTTGAACATGACGGGTAAACGCGGTGTGCTTAAGAGCGTAACCTCATGACTGTAGAGCCATGAGGCCAGCGGTGTGCCTAATAAAAGCAAAAGCGCAAAGCATATCGCCGCCCACATCGCCGCGATTTTGATATAAAAGGCCATCAGATTCAGCGCTTCGTCGGCATTATTTGCGCCGACAGCAGCCGAAAGCCGCGTAACGGTGCTGGGCCCAATGCCAGTGAGATTGAACGACTGCCATATGGCAACAAACGAAGCCACCAGCGCCCATTCGCCGTAAGCCCCTGGTCCCATCAGCCGCGCGATCAGCACCGACGAGACAAAGCTGATTCCAACACTGATGAGCTTGCTGACCTGGAGCGCCAGCGTATCGCGCACGAATTTGCGCTGGAGAAAACGACGAAACGTTACCACAACCGCGTCACTCCATAGGCATTACATATATTCACTAAAATCCTCAAGCGGCTCACCGAAATCATCAGCGATGACCATTAACCCCTTGGCGCTGCCAAATTGCGGACGTGGTTTAGGACGCACAAGCGGTACAAGCTGCACAACTTGTTTATCGTCCGCAACAATAAAAACATCTTCGCCGTTTATGGCAGCTTTGATTAAATCCGGCAGATGCGTTGCTGCGTCATCAAGTTTAATGTTCATTTATCAAACTTCGTTTTATGATTGGGCGATCAAATTCATTTTCGCACATTTTCATATACCTCGATCATCTGCTGCGCGACATGATCCCAGGTTTGCGTTTGCGCCCGTGCTTTTCCGGCTGCCCCCATCTGTTTTGCGCGAACCGAGTCCGTCAGCAAACTGATGATAGCACCGGGTAAAGCGGCTGTCACGGCTGATTGCGGCACAAGCAAACCCGTTACCCCGTCCATGATAGCATCTTCCGCGCCACAGTCTGTCGTGCCGATCACGGGAAGTCCGGCTGCGCTGGCCTCTAAATGTGTCAGCCCGTAACCTTCAAATTTGCCGCCAATGTTCATCGAAGGCATCGCGAAAACGTCCGCTGCGCCATACCACGCCAGCATTGTCGATTCGGGTACATGGCCGAGTAGTTGTACGCAGTCGTCTAAATTCAAGTCGCGAATCGTCGCTTTCACGCGCTCGACGTATGCGGGTTCAGCTTCCAGGCTGCCAATAATCACACATTGGGCATCTGACACCTGTCGCCGGACTTCAGCCATCGCCTGGACGAGTTCAAGTATGCCTTTGCGCCCTTTGACCGCGCCAACGCATAACACTGTTGGCCCACGTTTGGGCGAATCCAGCGGCGGCAGATTCGCGAATCGTTCGACATCTACGCCATTATTGACGACAACAGGCTGATTACCCGGCAGCGCTGATTTCGCGACCTTTGCCGTATAACGACTCACACATACAATCTGCGCTCGATAGAACGCCCGCCGATAAATCGCGCCAGCAGGCCAGCGTCGGCGTGGGAGCAGGTCGATATAACTGCCGTGTGCCGTAACCACAAACGGCTTTTTCCCGGCAATCCACGCACCTGCCGGGGCATAAGGCTCAATCGCGGCATGAATGACATCACAATCCGCCAGTACAGATCGGACTTGGGATAAATTTTGGGTTAATTTGAGCAAAATATGCCGTTCCGCCGGAAAGGTGTTTGGCAGCAGGCGGTGCAGAATAATGCCTTCCACGTCTGAGCTGTTTCGTGTGGTCACAATCGTTACCTCTACGCCCGCGCGTTTTAAGGCTTGAATCAGGCTCAGGCAGTAATGCGCCCAACCGTGTCGATGGCTGAGATCGGACGCGAGAACGCCCACTTTCAGAATTGAGGATTGAGGACTGAGGACTGAGGGATCGCTATGCACTTGACTCATCACTCATGACTCATGATTTTTTTCAAAATCGCTTCTGCCCGTGCCGCCCAGGTATAATGCGCCATCACGCCTTCATATGCCCTGTCCGCTAGGTTCTTTCGCAGCACAGGATCATCCCGCAGTCGGATGATGGCTGCTGCCAGCGCATTCACATCCGATGGCGGAACAAGTAGAGCAGATTCGCCATCAGTTACCACATCGGCAAACGCGGGCAAATCCGATGCCACAATCGCTCGGTGCGATGCCATATACTCGAACAATTTGATTGGTGACGCATAATAAGCGAAATGCTCTGTCCAGGGGAAGGGCATCGCGCAAACATCAAATGCGCTCAGATACAACGGCACACGTTCTGGCAAAACGTGTCCGGCGTATAAAAAGCGCGATTCCGGCAGCCCGCTATCAATCCACTGGTGCCTCAAATTTTCAGCCATATCGTCTGGCCCACCCACCAGCGCCAATGAAATGCCTTCGACCTGCCGCAGCGCCTCGACCAGTGTACCAATCCCTTTATCCATCGTCATCGTGTGCAGTCGCCCGACATAGCCAACGACGAACGCATCTTGCGGCCAGCCAATTTCCTGCCTGGCCTGCTGCTGATCGGGAATATTTTCGAAGCGTTCGCGGCGAATGCCATCATGTGCGGCTAATACTCGTGATGGGTCTGCGCCCAATTTGATGAGCTGATCACCCAGGTTTGGAGTCACCGGAATCACTGTGCCGACGCGCCGTATCACCTGTCGCTGCAACCACCGTCCGCGTCCTGTCAATGAAAATTTATGCGCTTCATAAACCAGCTTTTGCCGGGGTTTGATAAAACTCAACAGCAGCAGCATGATCGCATCGCGGCTGTAATAAATATCGGCTGATGTAAACAGTGCCATCACCAGCGCGACCAGCGCGAATGTGCCGGATTGCAGAAAAAAAACGAGCTTCGCCGCGAGATTATTTTGTTCCGCGACCAGCGGCATCAGGTCGATACACGGCAGCCGCCGGACATTAAAATTGCGCTTCACACCATAGTATGCCCAGGGGTCGGCAATCGCACTCATTTGCGGTGTGTTGAAGCGCCGTGTCACCCACAGCTTTACATTTGCTCCGGCATCCACAAAAGCCTCACAGTTCTGCATAATTTGCAGGCCGTGTGCCTTTTCGGTGGGAAAGCGCATGTTGGCGATATACAGTAATTTCATGGTGTGGTTATGGTGGCGCTGACGGTGATGATGCCGATGCCGTAGCGTCCTGTATATGGCTCGTGGATAATTTCGCGAGTCTGGGGCTGGCTGATTTTGATCTCTTCCCACAGCCGCGCGACTTCAATTGTGGAGTCAAAACGGTTGGGGCGAACATCGTGGAATGCGATCAACCCGCCGGGACGCACAAGCCCAGCATAAAGTTCATAATCTTTTTTCACCCCGGCATAGCGGTGATCGCCATCAATGAACAAAAAATCAATCGGACGCTGATCCAGAAGTTTTAAAATCTGCTCTCGTGTGCTGGCTTGCTGGCTGTCCACACGCAGCAGGTCAAGGCGGCAGTTGGGACGATTGACGATAAACAGCCGATACAATTTTTCACGCGCGTTGGCATACCCCCCGCCATGTATCCCACCCGGCAGGTCAATGCTGATAAGGTGTTCCAGGATAGGCGAACATTGACTCCAGAGGCACAAAGTCCCGCCGTCGCGCGTCCCGATTTCGACGACGACACGCGGTTGAATAGCCGCGACATGACTCAGCAGGCCAGAAATTTCATCACGATTCTGATTTGGCTTCAGACTTCGGTAAAATCCCGCACCACGATAATTCCAGATGAGATCGAGCGCGTTTTCGGTTTGCGTCAGTTGAGTCAAAAATTCCTGTCGTGCGCGCGGCCAATAGTAGCTGTCGAGCAGCCTGTTTCGCAGCACCATAGCGGCTTGTCCCGCCTGACTCGATTTGAATTTACGGATCAGATTCATCGCATATGTTCCAGTATTGCCTTTAAATGCGCACCGATATGTTCCGGCAAAAATTCGCTCTCTATGCGCGATCTTCCCGCCAAACGTAGCGCTTCCTGCTTTTGAGGTGAGTCTGCCAGCTCAAGAATCGCGTCTGCCAGAGCAGTGGGGTCGGCGGGCGGGACGGTGATAAGTTGTTCGCCGGGTGTGAAAAACTCGCTCAGGGCAGGCGATTCGGCAGTGATAATCGGGCGACCCAGCGCCAGAGCCTCAAAAATTTTTGTGGGGACAACATAGCGCGTTTTGGGCGCATCGGCAAACACGCCAAGCATGATAGTACTGCGCGTTTGCATCGCCATCAATTCATCTTTTGGGAAATACCCCGGCACAAAATGGGCGTTTTTCAATTTCAATTCGGCGACACGTTTGATCGCTGCCGGGTAGGTCTGCCCTTTGCCGATCAATTCAAATCGAATTTCGGGCAGCATTTTTGCCGCGCGTAAAATCACCTCAACGCCGTGAAATGGAATGTATGTCCCCGTGTATTGCACGACGATTTCGCCGTCAGCGAGTGGCAGCATCGGCAGATCGCGCACGCCGACGGGTAAAACCCGCATCCGGTGCAAGGGTTTGCCCAATAATTTTTGAAATGCCTCGCGGTGAGCGTTGGTGTCCGTCAGCGTGGTCATGCGCGTCGTGTTGAATTGATCGACCAGCCGGAAAATCTGCTTTTTCGCTCCTGAGACTTTTCCCCGGTCTTCCGCCGCATCCACAAGGCCGATCAGATAATCCAGCAGAATAGGCTGGCGATAAATTTGCCCCAACCCCCACACGAACGGCGCGAGAAGCTGGTTAAACGCCGGAATAATGATCGCGTCAAATTTTTCGTCGCGTGGGAACACCTGCGACAGATGCCGGACGCGCCCCGGTGTGCGATATTCTAGTGGTATCGGGCGTAATTCGACCTCGACACCAACTCGCTGCAAGCCCTCGCGGATCACATAATGGCGGGCATAATCCGGCTGAAATGCTCCTAAAATACAGACACGCATCAAACAACCTTCACTTCGTTGTGTCTAAAGTATTTCATCGACTAACTTCCCGACTAATCTTTCCAGGCTGTGATCGCGCACGACGATTTCGCGCAGTTCGCAGCCTAATTCGCGCCTCTGTTGCGGCGAACGCCTTGCGAGGTTTGCCAGTTTTTCGACCAATATTTCCGGCGAGTCCGGCGCGACCAGCAAATCAGCCCTCCATTTTTGCAGAACAGGTGTAAAAGCTTCGTTGGCGGTGATGACAGGCAGGCCGCAGCTCATCGCTTCCAATACCGCCTTGTCGATGCTGCCTGTATTGCTCAGGTTGACCATCACATCCGCCGCGTGGTAAATCGGCACGACCTGATGATATGGGATGCTGCCCAAAAATTCGACAACTTCGGTTAATTCGTTACCTACGGCTTGATCGCGCAGTTGTTTTTCGTAAACCATATGCTGCGAGTCTGCCCCGCCGACGATGCGCAGGCGAAAATTTTGCTCCTGCTGCTTCAGTAGCCGCGCGGCCTCGATTAGAACTTCAATCTGTTTGATTGGGGCGATGCGGCTGACACTGAGAATAGTGAATACTTGATTATGCGGCGAGTCATCAGGTGAAAACATCTCGGTATCAATGCCATGTCCTGTGACGATGATTTTTCGGCTGGGGAGGCGAAAACTTTCTGGCGAAGCGGTGACAACATGATCGACCAGTTTTTCAGCCAGTTTCAGCTTGGTCGTCACCGATTTGTGCGCGTACCAGAGCGTCGTCGGTATGCGATATAACTTGAGCAGCGGGGCAGCCATCACCGCGAACAACGGCTGCATGTGCGCGAAACAGGCATCATAGCGATTTCGGCGCAGCAGATCGCCCAAAATTCGATAAAATTCGAGGGTGCGGCGGGTATCCCCATAACCGCGTTCTTTGCCAACGGAATACACCCACACATTTGGCGCGAGTTCCAGCCGACCCGACTGCATCGTCAATACGTCAATCTGCTGACAACGCTTCGCCAGCGCATTAATCCAGACGGTGGTGAAGCCTAGAATCGGATCATCGGCATCGGTGACGAGGTTGAACAGCAGCAGGCGCTCGATCATGCTGATTCGCCCCGCGCCAAAATCGCTGCTGCATCCTCAAACAGTCGCCGATAGCCTTCCATATACACGTCGGTTGAAAAATATTGTGCCGCGAAATCACGCCCTTCTGCGCCCATACTGTCCACATCCGGGTTTTGCATGACTTTGCGCAGTGCGGTTTCCAGCGCGTCAGCGTTCTCCGGCGGAACGAGATAGCCATTAATGCCATCCTGAATCACGTCCGGTATGCCGGAAACATGTGTCGCGACAACCGGCATCGCTGCCAGCATGGCCTCGACCACAACGCGCGGCAGCCCTTCCGAACTCGACGGCAGAACCATCGCTCGGCAGCGCCCCAGGTATCCCGCCAATTCAGCCTGCGCGACCCGCCCCACAAATGTCACTCGATTTAATAATCCCAATCGCTCAACCTGGGCTTTAAGCTGCGACGTGTATTGGGGATTATCCGCGCTGCCCACCAGCCACAGATGGCTATCAGCGTATTCCGGCGCGATCTTTGCGAAGGCATCCAGCAGAAAATGGATGCCCTTGCGCGGGATTAGCACACCGACATAGACGAGATCATGGGTTTGTGACGGCAATTTTTCGCGCTGAATATTTTTAAAAGTGTCCAGGTCTGTCCATGTGATGAACTTATGCAGCGGGATTCTCGGTGGAGACCAGTCCTGCAACTGCTGGCGGGTATTACTGGAAACTGCGCGTAATAGGTTGGCATGGCGCAGGCTGTAACGTGCGACCCTATTCATCACTTGCTGGATCGCTCCCGCGAACGGCATCCGGCGCTGCAAAAAAACAGCGACCTCAAAATCGGCGTGACTCTCGATAATCAGAATCAGCCGTTTGCCGAAAACACGCGCGATTTGCTTCACCAACGCGCCGATCAAGCCGAAATAGGGGTCATGGGCGACGATCACCCGCACACCATGCGCAAAAACCAACCATAAGAGCAGCAGCGGCGCAAGCATATACATCGTGGCGTAACGCAAAAGGGCGATGGGCAGCGCAGGCAGCAGGTAAAACCGGGCATGTGGCGCGAAGTAACGCGGATGCCAATCGCTCGAAAAGCTAATGACGAAAATCTCGATCCCCAGCCGTTCGTGCAGTGTGCGCCATTTTTTATCCTGCGTGGCATCCAGCGGATCGGTATAACGTGTGCCGCCCACCCAGCAAATATGCAAATTGAGCCGTCTTCCGTTCATGAGTTCTGTCATTTGTAGGGGCGGGTCTCAGACCCGCCCTTACGAAAATGGTCGCTGAATGAATTTGAGAAATCGAATAATCCGCCCGCAGTGTAGCAAAGTTACGATCATTTGCCTATCTTCTACCCCCATTGATGGCGAGTTGACTATTCTCTACCCCCAGTTATGAGGTTATTAGTCGTTTGGATTCGGTTTATACTGTTTGAGTGAATCAAACATTCGTTCGAAAGGGAACACTCAACCAGAGTGCAATAATGATATTCGTGGATCGCAGAAAAAACTGGCTTTGGTGCCAGATTCGGAAGTGGCAGTATGCTCTGCGCCGCCGAGTCATCAATTATCATCATATGAGCGACGAAATGGATGCCCTGCGGCGCGAGATTCAGGAATGCGATAAAAACTAGCGCTCTTGCCCTTACTCGATTAGCACATCGGTGAAGAAGACTCGCTCCGCGCTGACATCCGCCTTTTCGCCCACAATTTCAAATTCACTGCGCAGGCGAATATCCGCTGACGACGCGCCCACCATCACCTCGATTTTTCCCGGCTCCAACCAATGTGTCCCGTTTTCGAAAAAGCTCATCTGGCTGACGGCAAGCTGAAAATGAACAGTTTGAATCTGGCCGGGCTGTAGGATGATCCGGGTGAAGCCTTTCAACTCTTGAAGAGGTCGGGCAACGCTCGATTGGGGATCGCGAATATAAAGCTGTACGACTTCATCGCCTGCCAGACTGCCGACATTGGTGACATCGACGTAAATATCGACGATCTCATTTGCGCCGATTTGCTCTGGCGTGATTTCCAGGTTGCTGTACTCAAATTGGGTGTAGCTAAGGCCATGCCCAAACGGATACAGCGGCTCATCGGTCATATAGCGATAGGTGCGTCCGGTCATGGTGTAATCGCGGAATGGTGGTAGCTGGTCAAGTGATTTGTAGAATGTGACGGGCAGCCGTCCGGCGGGGTTGTAATCGCCAAACAAGATGTCGGCAATGGCTGTGCCGCCCGCTTGCCCCGGATACCACGCTTCTAAAATCGCATCGACATGCTCGTCTGCCCAGTTGATTGAAATTGCGCTGCCGTTTATCAACACCAGTACAATCGGGACACCCGTCTCATGAATCGCCTTGAGCAAGTCTTCCTGTACGCCGGGTAAGTCCAGCCCAATACGATCCCCGGTGCTTTTTTCACCTTTCTCAACGCCTTCTTCCTGGCCTTCTTCACCTTCGACAGCTTGCGATAAGCCTAATACCATGACCACCACATCGGACTTGAGCGCGAGTTCAACCGCCTCATCAAATCCGCTGGTATCTCTGGATGTGACACCGCAGCCCTGGGCATAGGTTACTTTTGTCGCCAGCGAGACAGCGGCGCGGATTCCTTCCAGCGGCGTGACTGTTTTGGAGGGTGTGCCGTTATAGTTGCCCCAGAGAACCTCGTCCCAATCGGCATGTGGGCCAATCACCCCAATCGACTTGAGTTCCTTATCAAGTGGCAGAATAAGGCCGTCATTTTTCAACAGCACCATTGATTCGCGTGCCATTTCCAACGCTAAAGATTGGTGCAGTCGGCTGTCATTTACTTCAAGCGGAATATGCGCATACGGCACATTTTCACTTGGATCGAACATGCCCAGACGCATCCGTGTCGTGAACAGCCGCCGGAGCGCGACATCGAGAGTCGCTTCGTCAATCAAATTTTGATGAACGGCCTCAACCAGCGCGGGATAAGTGCTGCCGCATTCCAGATCGCAGCCCGCTTTAACCGCCAATGCCGCTGCTTCTTCGGGTGTGGCGACCAGCTTGTGATTCGCATGAATATCGGCAATCGCCCAGCAATCGGAGACGACATGACCGCTAAAACCCCATTCCTCGCGCAGAATTTTTTGCAATAATGTCGGGCTGGCGCAGCAGGCTTCGCCGTTCGTTCGGTTATATGCGCCCATCACCGCCTCGACCTGGCCTTCGCGCACCAACGCTTCGAATGCGAATAAATAGGTATCGCGCAGATCGCGTTCGCCCACAACCGCGTCAAATTCGTGGCGTTCGCTTTCCGGCCCGCTGTGGACAGCGAAATGCTTGGCACACGCCGCCACTTTGAGATAACGGTGATGGCTGCCCTGTAAGCCCCTGACGAAGGTTACGCCGATACGTGCCGTCAGATAGGGGTCTTCGCCGTAAGTTTCCTGCCCGCGACCCCAGCGTGGATCGCGGAAAATATTGACGTTTGGTGTCCAGAATGTCAGCCCGGTATAAATATCGTGGATTCCCTGTCGCACCGATTCGTGATGTTTGGCGCGGCCTTCGTTGCCGATAGCGTCCGCCACCCGTTGGATCAGATCGACATCCCAACTGGCTGCCATGCCAATCGCCTGCGGAAATACCGTAGCGATTCCGGCTCTGCCCACGCCATGCAAACACTCGTTCCACCAGTTATATGCGGGTAAACCCAAGCGCTCAATCGCGGGTGCGCCGTACTGCATCTGCGCGACTTTTTCCTCCAGCGTCATGTGGTTGATAAGGTCGTCCACGCGCTCGGCAGTCGGACGGGTAGGATCGAGATAGATGGCATTTTGCATGGGAAACTTTTAACCTTTTAGCTTTTTCACAACCTGGGCATCGAAGTGGAATAAACAAAGCAATAATATGATGGAATTAGCTTGTTTATAGTTCAATTTATTCTGAAATGCAACTGAAAAATCAGGGTCGCCACGCCGGATACCAGGATGTCTCGTCGGCAGGTGTCAGCCGACGCTCTTGTGTCGGACACGCCTCGCCAAGCTGAATGCAGTCGCGGATGTTGAGCCGAGCCAGAACCGTGCCATTGATGCGCGAGATATAGACAATTTCCTGGCTGTCGCTTGACCATGTTACGCTTGAAGTGGAGTCCTGTGTGCTGGTGAGACGCTGCATTGTCCTAGGGCATTCACTGAGAGAATCACAAGTCATATCCATCACATAAATCACCGAGCCGACATCGTTAATGCTCGCTTCAAAGGCCAGCCAGTGACCATCGGGCGACCACGAAAGCAGACTGGTGCCGCTGACCCCGATGTTGGTCAATTGATGCGGTTGGCAGCCGTCCGCTTGGTCGATACAGTTGGCATCCAGCGCATAAACTTCGAGTTTGCCGTCGCGATTCGAGAGAAATGCGATATGTTTGCCATCGGGCGACCAGACTGGAAGGCGGTCATCGGCGGGGTGATCCGTTAAACGGTCAGGCTGGCAGGGGACAGGCTGCTTTACACACTCGGCATCCACCACCAGAATTTCAAAGGTGCTGTTCTCATCGACTATAGCCGCCAGCGCAAGCTGCTGACCATCCGGCGACCAGTATAAATCACCAATTGCGCCGCTGCTTTCCGGAAATAAGGGTTGCAAATTTTCGCCTGTTGCGTCGATGCGAAATGTCGCTGTGTAGGGCAAGTACGCTTCAAAAGTGATGATTTTACTGTCGCCTGACCACACGGGCTGCCGATTGTTAGCGGTCTGATCCGTGAGTTGACGCACATTTTTTCCGTAGGCAGTCATCAGATTCAATAAATAATAGCCATTGTCATAGGAGATAAATGCCAATTGCTCCCCGTCCGGCGACCACGCCAGCGCATGAACCCAATCGTTGACGCGAAAAAGATCGGCGCTGATCCAGCGGTCAACATCCATCAGTCGGATAGCACCTCGTCCATCACCATTCACATAATAAGCAATCTGCCGCTGTGCCTGATTTGCCAGCATCGTCGGCGCGAAAATGACCACCAGGGCAATAATGGCGAAACTTATCACCATTAGCCAGATCGCAATAAGAAGTGCGCCAACCGAGGCGGGACTGTGGTTCGCTGATCTCAATAGGGATGCTCGATTCACGGCCACCATGCTGCCAGCTTGTCATCAGTGCGGTTATAAGTCAGACGCTGAGGTTCACAATCCTCACAGGCCAGATCAGCCAGAAATAATTCGTAGTTCAATTCTGTCCAAACCTCGAAAACAACATATTTCCCATCGGGCGACCATACAGGTTGGTATGCTTCCAGACTTGGGTCGGTCAGTGCGTGTGAATTCTCCAAACATCCACCGGGCAGGGTATCGCAATCTGCATCCATCGTATAAATGCGCCAGCGCTCACCTTGATTCGAAGCGAAAACAATGTGGCGACCATCGGGTGACCAATCCGGGTTTCTATCGCCGGCATAGTTAATTTCCAGCAATCGGGTCTGCAAATCACACGTATCATCATTGGAGTCTGTCAGTTTTTCCGGTTCAATTTCACAGGCTGCATCAATGATGTAAATATTGCGTTGTTCGTCACGAATCGATTCGAACACGATCTGCCTGCCATCCGGCGACCAAGCTGGAAATTGGTCAGGTCCGGTATGATGCGTCAGCCGCCTGATCTGGCAGGTTTCATCCGCCTGGATACATCCCTGATTCATCACATAAATTTCCAGATTGCCCTCAGTAGTCGAATCGAACGCGATTTGTTGCCCATCGGGCGACCAAGCGGGGTTGCCGGAACGTCGTCGTGTGGTGGTGATCTGACGTACATTTAGCCCACTGGATTGCATGATGTAGAGATTCCAGTAGCCGTCACGATTGGAATAAAACGCGATTTGTTTTCCGTCAGGTGACCATGCAGGGTGGAGGTCACTTGCGGCATTATAAGTCAGGCGGCGAATGAAATTCCGATCAATATCCATGGCGTAAATTTCCGGGTTGCCATCCCGCGAGGACACAAACGCAATCGACCCGCGGCCAGGTGGGGCTATCGCTTTCGCTATCCCGACACAGAGCAAGCTGAAGGCCAGCAAGCCAACCGCGATTCCCGAAACGATGGCAGACCAGATCAAGCCCACACCTCAAGGCCGCCAGACCGGAAAAAGATTATCCGAATCGCCATCGGTCAGGCGGCGCAGGCACAAATCACCTTCGCAGTCGGCATCACGGGCATACAAATGCCAGTGACCGTCGCGATTGGATACATAGACGAGCTGCGTACCATCCGGCGAACGCACCAAACCGCCCTCAAAAGTCGTCTCCGGCGTGAGTTTGCGCTGGTCGCTGCCATCGGGATTCATTACGAATACATCCACTACGCCAGATGGAAGGGGGTTTTCGCGCTCGGATACAAACGCGATCTGCGTACTATCCAGTGACCAGAATGGACGCAAATCATCTTCAGTCGCATCGGTCAGTTGGCGTAAATTTTCACCTGTGATGTCAATCGAATAGATATTTTCGTTGCCTTCGCGGTCTGACGAAAAAACCAGACTCGTATTATCCGGCGACCACGACCCAAACCAATCTCGGCCTGGGTTATCGGTCACGCGGTTAATGTTAGCGCCGTCCTTGTCCATCACATAAAGTTCGAGGTTGAAATCCCGCAGCGATGACCACGCCAGATGACCGCCGTCTGGCGACCACTGTGGATCCCAATCCAGCCGATTCTCGAAAAACAGCGTGGTGATGGCGCTCAAAATGGTCAGGCTGCGGGACTCTGTACCATCCGGCTTGATCTGAGTGGGTCCAAGCTCGCCCGTTCGATCCGAAATAAAATTGATCTGTTCGCCGTCGAACGCCCAGCTTGGGAAATAATCATCAGCAGGGTCGGCAGTGATGTTACGCGCGTTCCCCTGCGCATCGAGGATATAAATTTCCCAGTTGCCGTCACGATTGGAGATAAACGCCAGTTCGCCATTCGGTACGCCCTGGGGGATAGCGGGTGGCTGCTGGAAACGGCTGATCGCAAATACCACCAGAAGCACGACCAGCAAAATGAGGCTTAAAGCGATTCTCACGGCGAATCCACGAAAATTTCGAGGCGGTGAATTCATAAAAAATGATCCCCTCTTTTCAGCAGATTATAGCCCCAATTTTGGGGATTTACAGACATGATTCTGAAACAAAAAGCCTGGAAAATTTGAGCTAAAAATGGTAAAATAACCACCCGAAAATGAGTAGAGGAATGACCAATGACGAAAGCAATTGTCATCAAAGAAAGTGACAGCCGAGAAGAATTTTTCGACCAGAAAATTGCCGAGCGCGTTGATCTCATCCGCAGTATTCAAGAGCGAATCGCGTCTCTGAATGAGAAAATTCAGGCTGCTAAAGAAGAAGTATCCGATCTCCTGACCGAAAAAGGCTCGAACTGGTCGGACGATGAAGGCTATGCGCGTCTCGTCTCCGATGGTGTGCGCCGCAGTTACGATACCAAAGCGCTGGACGAGCTGATTATCAATGATCCGCTTCGTAACGGCTGGTTGAAAGATTACCGCAAAGAAACCACCGTTCGCGGCGGCATTCAGGTCAAATAAGGGGCGTTCCGTAGGGCAAACGTTGCGTGTGCGTCTATTCACGCGCAGCGTTTTTGCCCTAGAATGAGCCATTATCTGACCGTTTATCTGCCGAGATGAATCTATGCCCAAGCAGCAATCCTCCGAAATCAAGCGCCTCCTGGACTACATCCCCATGCGTTGGTTAGGGATGGCTGTTTGGGGCTTGTTTGTTCTGCTGTTAACAACACTTCCCGCCAATGTGCCGCTGGTCAAAGTTTTGTCCGACATGATCGGCAACTCAGAGTCGGCGGGTATGGTCGGTCATCTCGGTTTGTTTTCGATTTTGACTCTGCTCACCTGCGGCGCTTTGATTCAGTGGTTCTCCCCGCGTTACGCCGTACCCATCGCGATGATGGGCGTTTTGCTCCTGGGTACGACCACCGAGTTTTTCCAATGGTTTGTGCTGGATCGCAATTCAACGATGGCTGATCTTTTCGCCAATTGGCTCGGTGTTTTTATGGCTGGCTTTCTGGTCAGTTATTGGCTCGGCCTGCGCAAAATTTACCGCCGATAACTTCGTTTTAATTTTCAAACTTATCCGTCAGGCTGCCGTATTCTCTCCGGCACTTTTTCGTCATTCGCAAATTACGGAAAAGGTTGCAAAATAAGAGAGACTCTCATGCGAGGAATTGAATCATGCGTTTCGCTGCCATCATTTTGGCTTTATTTTTAACCTTTACCACCGCCTGCACCCTGACCAGCGGGCAGCCCGGTTCGCAGGATATTACGCCTGTCGTGGTCGTGCCATCACCGACGGCCTTGTCGCCATTTCCAACGAATACGCCGAGCCTCAACCCCACACCCACGCAAACAACAGGCGGTGGGACAACGGGCGGGACGACCACTTGTGTGCCGCGCACGGATTGGGTCGCGCGGTACACGGTTGTTGATGGCGATACATTGGGGAGCATCGCCAGCCGCACCAACACGACTGCCATCACACTCGCGACGGGAAACTGCCTCGCGAATCCAGATAGCATTTTTACGGGTCAGGTCTTGCTTCTGCCGCAAGCTCCCAGCGTACCGACAGCCACACAAAATCCGGCGGCTGATGGCCCATCTCAGCAAGGCACGATTTATATCAGCGCGATTGTGTCCGCCGATGCCGGAAATTTTTTCCTCCTGCGCGGTGAAACGATCACGTTGCGTTGGGACGACGCGCCTGCTTCGATTGAAGGCATACGATTTATTCTCGGCACATCATCCAGCCAGACTGAAATTGGTCAGGACGCGAATCCGCTGGACGGTATTTCGATCAGTTGGAATGTGCCAGCCGGGTTGTCCGGTCAGATCATGGCATCCGCGCGTTATGCCGGGAACACGAAAGTGGTCAGCAGCTACCCCGTTTATGTAGGTTCAGCGCCAGCATCCGGTCAGGGTTGCGAAATCGCGCCCGCCGACCCCAATGGTGCGACAGCTTACACACAGGCCGATCTCAACTCGCCCGCTTTTGGCACGATTGCCGTCGGGCAGTATGTCGAAGTATTGGGGCGCTCGCTCAACGGCTGGTACGGCTTTGACCCCGGCATCGCGCAAGCGGGAAATACGGGAGCATCTCGTCTGCGCTGGTTGCCACTCGACACGCGCCTGCTCTATCGCGGCAACTGCCCGGATCGCCCCGCTGGGACAGGTGGCACACAAAACTATAGCAATCCGAAAATCGGTATCGCCCTTGATTACCCGTTGGATTGGACGCTGCTTTATGATGAGAACAATAACATCACGTTCAAAGGGCCGGATAGCAGCTATTTTGAGATCATTTACGGCCCATCAGGACAGGTCACGCCGGTGACGCAGGCAGTTGCCGATTGCAAAAATACGATGATGTGCCTGGGCAATCGGACAGTGACAGGCGAGTCAATGCTGACCCTGGGCGGCGGCATTAGCGGCACGAAGTTAACCTTTAGCGCGGATGTTGTGGATGGCGACCCTGGCCCATCAGCGCAGTTTTTCACGATCATCTTCAACCGAAATTTTTACATTCGCGGCTTCGGCAATCTCGCCTACTTTGACCAGATTATTTCGACGCTGCGGCTTGTGACCGGATGATGTAGCAGATGTGTAGTCATCCAGCAGCCATCAGCACATTCGGTGAAATCGAGCTATGAAAAAGATTCTGAAATTTCTGCGCCAGCGTTCGCGCAAACAAAAAATCCTGCCGCTTCTTGCCACATTGATGCTGATGGGTACGACAGTTGTCTATTTCTGGCTGTTCACCGATTTGCCCTCAGTGGATGATCTCGAAGCAGGATTAGCGCTCCCGTCCACGCGCATTTATGACCGCAATATGCGCCTGTTGTACGAAATTTTGCCGCCGGAAGGGGGTCGTAACACGGCGATTCGGCTGGACGAAATCCCCGACCACTGTGTCCATGCGGTTATTGCCACCGAGGATGCTAATTTTTACTCGCATCCCGGTGTCGATGTTACGGGGATCGCGCGGGCGCTGTGGATCAATATTCGCGGCGGTGAAGTGCTGGCGGGTGGCAGTACGATTACGCAGCAGGTGGCGCGGAGTCTCCTGCTCGATCCCGAACAACGTGCCGAACGTACCATTCAGCGTAAACTGCGCGAGAGCATCCTCGCCATTCGTTTGCAAAATGTCTACAGCAAAGACGATATTCTGACACTCTATCTGAATCAGGTCTATTTCGGCAATCTCGCTTACGGAATCGAAGGCGCGGCGCGAGCGTATTTCGCCAAACCCGCGTCCGATCTTTCGCTGGCGGAATGCTCACTCTTGGCGGGCATCATCCAGAACGCCGCCTTCAATGACCCACTTTCACAGTTGGAAAATGCCAAAGAGCGCCAGGATGTCGCGCTTGGCCTTATGGTCAACAACGGCTATATTTCGCAGGCTGAAGCTGACCTCGCCAAACGCGACGAATTACAATTCGCCGCCACGCGCTTCCCGATCCAGGCACCGCATTTTGTCATGGCAGTGATTAAGCAGTTGGAGCGCGACTACGCCGATTCGCTTTATCACGATGGGCTGGACGTGGTGACAACCGTCGATATGCACTGGCAGAATATCGCGCAGGAAATTGTTCAGACTCAGCTTGAATATCTGAATCACCCCGAATTTGGTGGACGTGTCCCGGCGAACGCCAACAATGCTGCGCTGCTGGCGATGGATCCCTTCACCGGGCAAGTCCTGACGATGCTTGGCAGCCCGGATTATTTCGACGAATCCATTGACGGTGCGGTGAACGCAGCACTGGCAAATCGACAGCCCGGTAGTGCGCTCAAGCCGTTTACGTATGCCGCTGCCATGAATCCGAATTTGCCGGAACCTTGGACAGCCGCGACCATGATTCTCGATGTGCAAACACCATTTATCACGCGCAAATTGGAAAGCTATTCACCCGCGAATTTTGGTCTGGTCGAGCATGGCCCGGTGCTGGTACGCGAATCACTGGCATCCTCCTATAACATTCCGGCGGTAGTCGCCCTCGATAATGTCGGCTTGCAGCCCATGATTCAACTCGCTGCCAATGCCGGATTGACGACATTAGCGTCCAACACCCGCGTCGATCTTTCGATCACGTTGGGCGGCGGCGAAGTGCGCCTGCTGGACATGGCGCAGGCTTACAGCATATTCCCTAACGGTGGCTACCGAGTCGATCCGGTTTTCATCCTCAAGGTTAACAAGCGCAGCGGCGAAACGCTCTACGAGTGGCAGCAGCCACACCTCGACCAGCGCGTTCTGGATGAGCGTGTCGCCTATATCATCACCAGCATCTTGAGCGACAGCAAGGCACGAATCCCGTCTTTTGGCCCCAACAGCGCCCTTGATATTGGTCGCCCCGCCGCGGCCAAAACTGGAACAACCACCGATTTTCGTGATAACTGGGTAATGGGTTATACGCCGAATCTCGTCGCGGGTGTCTGGGTGGGAAACGCCGATAACACGCCGATGGTCAGTATCACAGGTGTCAGCGGCGCGGGGCCAATCTGGAATATGTTCATGCGTCAGGTTTTGTTAGGCCAGCCCCAACTGCCTTTCCACGAACCGCCCGGATTAGTACGCACAGAAGTCTGCGCTCTAAGTGGCCTGCTGCCGACTCCGGCCTGTCCGCTGCGCCGCACGGAAATTTTCGTCGAAGGGACTGCGCCGACGGAAACTGATAATTTTTATCAGACTTTTGTGATTGACCGCGAAACTGGATTATTGGCCGATGATTCGACACCCGCAGAACGTCGTGTCGAGCGCATTTATACGGTTTTGCCGCAGGAGGCGCGTGATTGGGCGATCCGCAATGGTATTCCGCAGCCGCCAACAGGAGCAGCCGTGCTTTTGCCGGATAGCGCCGAAACCGTCCGCCTGCTCAACCCCGACCCCTACACGATTTTTCAGATGTCGCCTGTTACGCCGCAGCAAAATCAGCGCATCCGGCTGACTGTTGGCGCACCACCCGGCACAGAATCCGTGACCTATTTGCTTAACGGCGAGTCTTTAGGCACGGTTGACAACGCGCCCTGGGATTTGTGGTGGCCGCTGCAACTCGGCGATTACGAATTGATGGCGCAGGCGGTTTTGAACGATGGGACACAGCAGATCAGCGCGGCGATTCCCTTCAGCGTGACGAATTACGCGCCGCCGGAGTCACGAACGATTACCAATCCGTGATTATTGCTGCCGTTCGTACAGCCGCATTCCTGTGCCGTAAAAATCTGTTGGAATTTCCTCGACCAGCTCATAGTTTTGCGTGAACTGCGGGTCTTGCTCCAATCCCAGCCGGACAAACGCCTCCATCGTCACCAGAAACTCTGGATTCGTGTCCGCGATCAACTGCGGCGGGATAGCGTAATTTTGCCCTTCCGCGATCAAGGCTGGGTCAATCGGGTAATATTTCGAAAGCTCCGGCGTCACCAGCCCGACGGTATCAATAATTGTCGCGCGGCTGAAGTAGCCAATCGCGCCAATGTCAGCGGAAGCAACGCGGCTATCAACCGTCACGCTGTATTCATCGCGAAGCTGTGTGCCGATTTGCTCGTAATACAACTCGATCAAATGCCACGCCATCTTGGGCGCTGGTCGATCCGGCCCATGATCGGGATGAATCCACCAGCCGCTTATTGAGGTCGCGCCCCACAGCAGCGCCAACGCGCCAACCATCACCGGGCGGATAAGCCAATTGGGACGTGCCTGCTGAATCGAATCAATAATCGCCCATGCGCCAGCGATGATACCCATCATCAACGCGGGCAGCGGCGGAGCGATATACCAGCGAAAAATAAGCGGGTTGGCGATGGAAAAAGCTGCCATGTATAGCCAGGGATAGAGCAAAAAGGGCAGCAAACGCGGCAATTTTTTCCGCGTGTAAAGCAGGCCGATAATCGTCAACGCCAGATAAATTGCCGTCCCGATCATCGCGCCAAGTGAGCCAAACAGGTCAAATTCTGAAAATGGTGTCACGTAAAATTGCAGTAAACGGATAAACGCCGAGCCGGGTGGCATGATGTAAGCGACGGTTTTTGCCGAGAGTGAATTGGGCAGCGGCGATCCAAAATACGCCCAAGCGAACAACGCCCAGGGCAGCACAACCACCACAGCGGCCAGCCATGTTTGCCAGGGCAGCCGGTTAATCAATCCCCCCAATTTCCCCGATGATGGCGATTCTTGTAGGGGCGAAGCGCCGCTTCGCCCGGTATTGGACTCTCCTTGCCCGTTTTCTGCTCCCCATTTATGGAGAGGGGGTTGGGGGGTGAGGTTGTATGAAGAATCCGCTTGTGTGGAGGGGTTGGATATGAGGCTGTCTACCAACTGCCCCAGCAGCAGCGGCCCGATCCACAGCAGCGAATCGACGCGCGTCAAAAATCCCAATCCCACAAATGCGCCAATCCAGATGCGCCGCCGTTTGGCGACGAAAAAATAAGTCGCGCCGACCAGCCAGAAAATATTCAGGCTCGTTTCCATGCCGCCGACAGCAAACGTCACACTCACAGGTGAAATCGACCAGAGCGTACCGACAAGTGCGCCAACCCAGACATATCCACTTAACCGCTTTGCCAGCAAAAACAGCAGCCCTGCCGTGCCTGCATCAGCCAATGCGTTCACCGTAAGCGCATACCAGGGAAAATCCTGCCGTCCGGTGATCGCGCTGATCGCTGCCATCAACAGAGTGTATAGGGGCGTGGTCGTGCCGAGCGTTTGAATGCCGGGGTTATAGACGAAACCCATCCCCTCGACGATGTTGCGGCTGTATCGAAAGGTGATAAACGCATCGTCGATGGTGCGCGGCGCGGGCAAAATGTGCGTGATGAGCGACAGCAGCATCACGGCGATTAAAAGCCAGGTTTCTCGACTGTATTTATTCATTGTTGAGGTTATCTCGTTGTACTTGATTGATCTTGAAGTGCTTGTTTCGCTGTATTGGGTTGATATTCAAGCGCTTGTTTCGCCGCACTTGACCAATATCGGAAATAAACGACATACCAGATGATGCCCACATGCAAGGGCAGCAGCAGTGCTTCGGATTGTGCGGATTCGCCGCTGGTTTGCCAATATATCCAGGGACTAATCACCGCCAACCCGCAGGCCAGCCATATAAGCCACTTTTCCGGCAAAATCTGCGCTCTGTAAATGCACGCCAGCAGTGGCGGGATCAACAAAACCATATAGTAGCTGCCCGTTTGCGGGATCAACATTACCACTGCGATCATCAGTGTAATCGCCAGTTCAATCTGACGTTCGCGATCTGGGTTGCGCCAGAAATTGAGAAATGTCCAAAAGCACACTGCCACAGCACCTGCAACAAAAAAAATGCGCAGCACAGGATTTCCGATCAAATTCGCAGCCCATATGGGCCGGGCATACTGCGCATACTGTCCGAGAACATCCACAAAATTGGGAATCCACCAGCCAATTTGTATAGTCGTGATGGCGACAAGCGCACCGATGGTAATGATAAACGCCATCAAACCCTGAAAACGACCTCGCAGCGCATAGGCCACCAGCAGTGCCAGACCTAATGGCACGGCTATGGTTGGGGGTATAGTCGAACAGGCCAGTACGACACCTGCCCAGCGATCATGACCGTTTAGCAGCAGCAACACTGCCAGCGAGAACATCAATAAAATGGTTCCGGTAAATTGCGCCAGCACGAACAGGTTGATGGAGTGTCTGAATACGAGCAAAAAGCCAAGCGTGAGTACACCGAGCAGCCAGGGTGGGGGTCGCCATTTCAGTATGAAAATCCAGATACCGATTGTCCAGACAATCGAGAAAAACTGAAGGGCTGCCCACAGAGCAATCGCGATTGAAGCCGGCAGCAGCATGATGGGCGCTAGAAGCAGGCTGGTATAGGCAGGATAGGCCGAATTTTGCTGATCGGAGCCGGGGGGTAAAACCCGACCAAACATACCGCGCTGGATTTCTTCCGTGACTTCTGCGTCATACGGCATCTGCCCACGCCAAAAAGCCTGCGCCCCCACCCATCGCGGATAAAAATCAAATCGAAAACCCCGCGCCGAAACCACCACCTGAAGCGTGAACCCTGTGATAAGCACGATCAAAAGCGCATTTATAACCACAATCAGGATGATCTGTGCGCGAGATATGGAGATTTTTGTCGGTGAATTTTCAGTCATTTCGCTATGTCCTGTGTATATATTAACGCCATGTGATGGGATAGCGCGTTGAGAAGCGGGCGGACTGTGTGAATCCTATACCGTCAGGTCATTCTGCGATACAATACATGCGCTAGAGCGTTTAATTTATTCAAGACAAGGACTGAGCGAGCATGGCATTGCAGATTTTTAATGTGCTTGGACGTGAAAAGCAGACATTTGAGCCATTAGTGCCAGGGCATGTCAATATGTACGTTTGCGGCCCGACAGTTTACGACAACGCGCACATCGGCCATGCCAAGACCTATGTTTCGTTCGATGTCGTAGTGCGTTACCTGCGCTTCAGCGGGAATGACGTGCTTTACGTGCAAAACCTGACGGATGTAGGGCATTTGCTGGATTCGGGCGAAGATCGGATTTTGAAGAAAGCGCGTCAGACCCAATCGCTGCCCATGCAGTTGGTCGAGACCTATGCACGCAGCTATTTTGAGGATATGGATGCTCTCGGTGTCGTGCGTCCTGATATTTCTCCACGCGCCAGCGCACATATTCCCGAACAGATCAAGATGATTGAGCTGTTGATTTCTGATAACTGCGCTTATGTTGCGGATGATGGCAGCGTCTATTTTGATGTGTCGAAGCATGAAGGTTATGGCAAACTTTCGAACCGCAAGGTCGATAGCCAGGAAGCCGGATCACGCGAGGAAGTGCGCGGCGAAAAGCGTAATCCCGAAGATTTCGCGCTGTGGAAACATGCCGAGCCAGAGCATATTTTGCGCTGGGATAGCCCCTGGGGAGTCGGTTTCCCCGGCTGGCATATCGAATGCTCGGCGATGGCGAAAAAATATTTGGGCGATACGTTTGATATTCACGGCGGCGGCATCGACAATATCTACCCCCACAACGAAAACGAAATTGCCCAGAGCGAATGCGCCAACCATGCCGAATTCTCGCGTTACTGGATGCTTGTCGGCAGCCTGATGGTGCCGGATTCGTCAGGTATTCCCGCCAAGATGTCCAAGAGTCTCGGCAATTTTGTGACGATTAAAGACTCGCTGGCGAAATATCGCCCCGAAGTGCTGCGCATGTTTATTTTGAGCGCTCACTATGCCAGCCCGGTCAATTATCACGAGGATTCGCTGACAGCGGCGGCAGGTGGTTGGGAACGGCTCTATGGCGCGGCGCGGCTGACACGCCAGCATATGAACAACGCACCCGAAGGCGACGAAGGTAATGCGTTCCAGGAACGGTTGAACCAGACCAAAGCTGATTTTGTCGCTGCGATGGACGATGATTTCAACGCCCCCAAAGCCATCGCGACGTTGCAGGAATTGACCCGCGACGTGAATACACTGCTCAATAGTGACACAACCGTTGGCCTGAACACTCTGAACGCGATCAACGCCATCTATGACGAGCTTGGCGGCAAAGTTTTGGGGCTGATCCCGGCAGGCGATACTGCCGCTAACGGCAACGGGCAGCGCGAGGCCGGATTGGTCGAACTGCTCATCAGTCTGCGGGCGCAGGCACGTGTCAACAAAAACTATGCGGAAAGTGACCGTATCCGCAACGAATTGACGAAACTCGGTGTCGTTCTCGAAGATCGTCCCGGCGGCAGTACCGTCTGGCACGTGGAGTAGATTCAATGGCTGAATTTTTATATGGTCATTGGGCAGTTATGGAAGCGCTCCGGGCGGGTCGTCGGACATTGGAGCAGCTTCTCATCACGGAGACCGTTGAAGAAAAAGGTCTGGTTGCCGACATCATCGCGAAAGCCAACGAGCGCGGCGTGAATGTTCGCCGTGTTCCGCGCCGCATTATTGATGATCTGGCTTCCGGCGCGAATCATCAGAATACGGTGCTGCGTGTTGGCCCCTATCCCTATGCGGATGTCGAGAGTGCGTTTGAACTGGCGCAGAAGCGGGGAGAAAAACCCTTCTTTTTGCTGCTCGACCTGCTCAAAGACCCGCAAAACGTGGGTGTACTCCTGCGTGTGGCGGATTCAGTCGGTGTTCATGGTGTCATCATGCAAGAGCGCCGCAGCGTTTCGGTAACGCCAGCCGTTGTCAATGCGTCGTCGGGCGCGGTGGAACATTTGCAATTTATCCAGATCACCAACCTGGTGAGCGCGATGAAAGACCTGAAATCGCAGGATGTGTGGCTGGTTGGTTTTGAAGCCGGAGCCGATATTCCGCCGATTGACCGCACGAACCTCAATATGCCTATCGGTATTGTGCTGGGCAGCGAGGGTGAAGGGATGCGCCGCCTGGTGCGTGAGAATTGCGATATGCTGCTCTCGCTCCCCATGCGCGGCAATGTCGCCAGCCTCAATGTCGCCACTGTTGGCTCGATTGCGCTCTACTCGGCATGGCAGGCGCGTGGTTGGCAGGGATGGGAACACAGTTAAGAGCCTATCCTAAAAATCGGTGTTTGTGGGGTGCAATATATTGCGCTCCTACAAACAGAATTTATGGATAGATACTTATTGATTTGAAGCGGAGCAAACAGCAGGGGTGATTTTTGACCCCACTATCATTAAAAAAGGTACACGATCATGATTAACGATATTCTCAACGAAACGAAAAGCAAAATGAAGTCCACGCTTTCGGTTTTTGAGGAAGATTTACAGGGTATTCGCAGCGGACGCGCCAGCACCGCGCTCGTTGACCGTCTCCGTGTAGATTATTACGGTCAAGAAACCGAACTGCGCCAGCTTGCCAGTATTTCGACCCCGGAAGCGATGCAAATTTTGATCCGTCCTTTCGATAAGACTGCAATCAAGTCGATTGAAAAGGCTATCCAGCAATCGAACCTGGGGATTAACCCCAATGTCGATAGCGATGTGATCCGCCTCAATATGCCACCGCTGACGCGCGAACGTCGCCAGGAATTGGTCAAGTTTTTGCATAAGAAGATGGAAGATACCCGCATTGCGATCCGTAATGTCCGGCGCAGCGCGAATGATGATTTCCGCGACTTTGAAAAAGAAAAAATGATCTCCGAAGATGATATGAAGTTTGGAGAGGCCGAAGTACAGAAACTCACCGATCAGCATATCGAGCAGATTGAAGAATTGGGCAAAGCCAAGGAAAAGGAAATCCTCGAAGTTTGAGTTGGGATTACAATGGAATCATCGGGGCAATAATTTTAAGGGAGTCACAATTCGATGGTCGCGTCGTTACGCAATAACACAGGCAAAATTGAGCCGCTTATTCCTGAAGTTGTACCCAAACATGTGGCGATCATCATGGATGGCAATGGGCGATGGGCCAAAGCGCGTGGCTTGCCGCGTACCGAAGGCCATCGGCAGGGAACTGAAAATCTGCGCCGAATCTTAAAGGCTTGTGTGGAATTCGGCGTTGAAATTCTCACCATCTACGCCTTTTCAACCGAAAACTGGAAGCGTCCTCGTGCCGAAGTGCGTGTGTTGATGAGCATCCTGGAGATGGTCATTGACCGTGAACTCCGCGAACTGCACGAAAGCGGCGTGCAAATTCGTCATATTGGCGAATTGGATGCGATGGCTCCTGCCCTGCAAAAGAAAATCCGTTATGCCTGCGATTTTACAAAAAATAACACCAAGCTGATTCTCAATGTGGCCTTCAACTATGGCGGGCGTGATGAAATTATTCATGCTGTGCGCAAGATTGTGGCATCGGGGATCGCGCCAGAACAAATCAACGAAGATTTGATTAGCAGCTATATGTATACCAGCCCGCTTCCCGACCCCGATTTGATTATCCGCACGAGTGGCGAGGTGCGGTCAAGTAACTTTTTAGTGTGGCAGGGGACATACTCAGAGTATTATTTTACGCCGGTCTACTGGCCGGATTTCGATAAAGAGCAACTGCGCGAGGCGTTGATCGAATACAGCCGCCGAACGCGCCGCTTTGGACAAACTGACGAACAGATCAAAGACGAGTAGTATTGTAATTCAATTGGGAGAGCGAGAATCCATGTTCAAAGATATTAGTCAGGTCACGCAAGCGCTCGGTGAGCAGCAGTATATCTCCACAGACGAAATCTCAACCGTTATGTTCCTGGCCGAAAAACTGGAAAAACCTCTCCTCACTGAGGGGCCAGCCGGAGTCGGTAAAACCGAACTGGCAAAAGCCTGGGCAAGGGTTACGGGCAAGCGCCTCATTCGCCTGCAATGTTACGAGGGACTGGACGAAAGCAAAGCGCTGTATGAATGGGAATATGCCAAGCAGATGCTTTATACCCAGCTTTTGCGCGACAAACTCAGCGAAATTCTGGCGGCGGCGGGCAGCCTGAGTGAGGCCGCTGATAAACTGGCCTCGCAGGAAGATGTGTTTTTCTCAGATCGCTTTTTGCTGGCGCGTCCGCTGCTCCAGGCGATCACCTCTGATGAGCCAGTCGTGCTGCTGATCGACGAAATTGACCGCGCCGATGCTGAATTTGAGGCGTTTTTGCTGGAAATTCTGAGCGATTTTCAGGTGTCTGTGCCGGAACTGGGGACGATTGTCGCCAAACATCGGCCTGTCGTCGTGCTGACCAGCAACAACACACGTGAACTTTCTGAGGCACTCAAACGCCGCTGCCTGTACCTGTTTATTGATTACCCCGATCATGACGCGGAATTGAATATCGTGCGGATGCGCGTGCCGCAGTTAAAAGCGAAATTGGCGGAACAGGCCGTGAGTGTGGTGCAAAATCTGCGCCAGCTCGACCTGAAGAAAAACCCCAGCGTTTCGGAAACAATCGACTGGGCAAAGGCGCTGGTGATGCTCAACGCCGACAGCCTGGATAAGCCAACGCTGGAAACCACATTAACGGTGCTGCTCAAGCACGAAAGCGATGTACAAAAAGCGCGTCGTGCGTTGACGGGAGGCGGTGACAAAGACCATCCTCTCAATCGTCCGCCGCGCGGGTTTGGTCGCAAAGGTGGCGGTTGGCCGAATTAGGCAGATTATTGAACCAATCGCCACGATAAATGGGCGCACAGCCGTGCGCCCCTACAAACGCGGTTCGTGATTACCGATTTGTTTGTGAAACAGATCAATAAAGCACTTTTGAGAATCAAAAGACGGGTACATCTGCCCGTCTTTTTTATATCAAATAGGCTGTCAGCTAATCGCGGATGTGAATCGCGTTGAGCTAGTTGCCAAATGGCATTTTCTTGGTCAGGAAATATGAATAAGCGATGTAGGCTACAACACAAATAATCCCTACAACGATGGTAAACAGGACAGCAGTTCCCAGGAAATCGGTGACAGGCGGTACTGCTAATCCCGTATTGCGCAGAGATGCCACTGGTGCCAGCAGGCTGACCATAAATGTGACAACAACGACGACGATCAACCCATAGCGGAACAAACGTAAACGAGCCGGAATATCGGATTGCTGAATCATATTAAAAGCCCCCATATCTAAAGTTTGATACGCGATGTATCGTGCATTTTAAATTAATTTAAAGGCAGGTTTTTGAGAATGTCAATCACGAAAATATTAATTAAAGGCACAAGCCAGAATGACTCTGACCTGTGCCTTCATATGAGGAACTAACCTATGCGGGATATCGCTTCGTGCATCCGGTCAAGTGCCTCGACCAGCACCGAGCGCGGACAGCCGTAATTCATACGGACAAACCCCTGACACCCCTGACCAAACCAACCACCCGTAACCGCGACACGCGCTTCTTGCGTGAAAAATTCGTGCGGCAGGCCGGGTAGACCCGCGTCGCAGCAGTCCAGCCAGCCCAGGTAAGTGCCTTCCTGGTGAGTGGTCAGGATGCGCGGGAAATTTTCCGCGACATAATTTTCGAGATAATCGCGATTCCCTTGCAGATATTTCAACAGTTCATCCAGCCAGGGTTGGCCCTCACGATAAGCAGCCAAAGTCGCTGTAAAACCGAGCGAGCTGATGTGTACACCCATACCGCCGAAGATGTCGGTTACTTTCTTGCGCAGTTCCGGGTTTTTCACAATCGCGAAGCCGAGACTCAGGCCGGGCAGATTGAAGGTTTTGCTGGCTGCCAACAGCGTGATCGTATTGTCTGCCACTTCAGTAGAGAGCGTTGCGGTGGGGATGTGCTGATAGCCGCTGTAAACCAGATCGGAATGAATCTCGTCAGAGCAGATGGTCACGTTATGGCGCAGGCAGATTTCGGCCATTTTTTCAAGTTCCCAGCGTTCCCAGACACGCCCAACCGGGTTATGAGGGCTGCACAGAAGGAACAGGCTCGTCTCTGGCGTGATCGCGGCTTCAAACGCATCGAAGTCGATTTCGTAGCGAATTTTCCGGCCATCAACCACTTTGGTTAACTCTGCCACATCCATCGGGCGTTTGGCCTGATCCGCGCTCATCAAAAATGGGCCGTACACAGGCGTTTGAACAAGGATGCGATCTGTTGGCTCACCGATCCCTTTGCCAGCGATAAACAGGCCGTTGACCAGATTCGGCAAAAAGACGATCTCCTCCGGCTCAACTTTCCAGTTGTAGCGATTCAAAAGACGCTCAGAAATCGCGTTTTTGAGTTCTTTACCCACGTCACCGTAGCCGAAAACCCCATGCTCGATGCGCTCGTGTAATGCCCGAATGACCGGCTCCGGCGAACGGAAGTCCATATCCGCGACCCACATTGGGATGATGTCTGGGTCGAACTGGCTCCATTTGATGCTGTCCGTGCCGCGTCGTTCGATGATTTCGTCAAAATTGATGGTCATGCTGTGTCCTTCTTACCTACAGAGTTTATAGATTATCCACAGAGTTATAGATGATCTTCGGGTGGAATGATGGGTTCAAGTTGAGAGATTAACAGATCAACATCGTTTTCCATAATTTCGCGGACTCTCGACCAATTTATCTGATCGTATTCTTCGATGACCTGATGACCTGTATCAATGAGAATATCCCAACGAACATCCGGGAGAGATGCCTTGCGTGTTTGTGATACCTTTTCAGCAGCATGACCCAATGCCTGGACGCAATAGCAGGTGGCTGATTGGCACAATTCATCTGCCATGAAATTGTCCCAGGTCAAATCTGCCGTAAAATCTCTGATGTGACGTGCCGCGAGGAGCATATCCAATAAATAAGCGGCATCTCTCCAGGACATTTATAGGTTTTGGCTCTCTAAAGCAACTGTTTCTGGCTCGGCTTTTTTTTCGGCGGTGCGCCAGAATGCTTTTTTTCGTTTGCTTCGTTCAGAATATCACGCGCGGTCTGGCTGCCGCTGTCGCCTGTCGCGCCCAGCATTTCCGCCAGTTCGGTCACGCGCTCCTCCGCTTCCAGCGTAACCACTTTCGTCGTGGCGCGTTTGGCGTTGACATCTTTCAACACTTTGAAATGCTGGTCGGCATAGCCCGCAAGCTGTGCCAGATGCGTAATCACCAGCACCTGATGGTTGAGCGACAGTGACCACAATTTCTCGCCGACAACGCCGCCGACACGCCCACCGATGCCCTGGTCAATTTCGTCAAAAATCAGAGTCGGCGTATGATCGGCCTGTGAAAGCACCCGCTTGAGCGCCAGCATGATTCGCGCCGTTTCGCCGCCGGAAGCGACTTTTACTAATGGACGCAGCGGTTCGCCAGGATTCGCGCTCATCATAAATTCCACATGGTCGATGCCCATTTCGTTGAAGGCCAAGCGCTGATCGCCGACGAAACAGCCATTTTTGTCGTTCTCATAGGTAATGGCGACTTCAAACTGGGTATGCTGCATTCGCAGGTCATCGAGTTCGGTAATCACGCCTTTGCTCAGGCGTTCGCCGAAGGTCTGGCGTACCTGGCTGATGCGCGAACCCATCTCTCCGATGTAATGCAGCAGTTTGTCTTCCTGAGCGCGGAGTTCTTCCAGGCGCTCATCGCTGTTTTCGATACTTTCAAGCTCGACGCGGGCTTTTTCGGCGTGTGCGATCACGTCTTCAAGGGATGGGCCGTAACGCTTGCGCAAGCGATTGATGACTTCCAGACGTTCTTCGACTTCGTTCAGGCGTTCCGGGTTATATTCGACGGATTGACCGTAGTCCTGAAGCGCGATCATGAGTTCCTGCGCCTGCTGGCTGATGGTATCGGCCAGATCGAAACTTTCCTTCAACGCCGAGTCGATATTAGAAAGTTTGCCGAGCAGCACCGTTACACGCATCAGTTGATCGACGGCATTTAACTCACGTCCTGTGCTGTCATCGCCGCCCAGCAGCATCACCGCGTCCGAAAGCAGGGTCGCCAGTTGTTCACTGTTGGCGAGGCGTGTGCGCTCGGCGCGGAGTTCATCATCTTCGCCCGGTTGGAGCTTGGTCGCTTCGATTTCTTCGACTTCGGTGCGCAGGCGTTCCGCACGGCGTTTGAGCGCCGCTTCATCTTCAAGCAGACGGCTGATTTCGTGGCGCACGTTATATACACGATCAACCAGCGTCCCCATCGCCGCCCGCATTTCCATCAGGTCGGCATAGCGATCCAGCAAGTCGATGTGATGACCGGGCTTGAGCAGCGAAAGATGTTCGCTTTGCCCATGAACATCGACCAGCGTTTCGCCAAGCTCGCGCAGAACGTCGATATTGACGGTGACACCGTTGATTCGCGCTGTCGAGCGACCATTTTCGCGCACTTCCCGCGCCAGCGTAATGAAGCTGGGATTCTCGTCTTCGGGGAGTTCCTCGCGCTTGAGAAGGGTGGATACCGACATACGTGTCAGATCATTGAGCGCAAAAACGCCCTCAACGACGGATTTGTCCGATCCCGCACGGACAAACGCATTATCCGCTTTACCCCCTAAGAGGAGTTCGAGCGCGTCGATCATAATGGATTTACCCGCGCCAGTCTCGCCAGTAATCACATTAAACCCCGGCGAGAATGTCAATTCCAGCGCGTCGATAATGGCAAAATTTCGGATGCGTAGCTCTTCAAGCATGATACTTTATTCCTGAAAAGGCCGACTAAATTTTCATTCGGAAACGCCCATACACGGCGATAGCAATCATCGCGATAAACAAGATCAGACTGATGTCACTGAACACACTTGAAAACAGAACGTCAAGCGGCAGCGGGGGGACTTCTCGCCCAGGGGCTATATCGCTGATAATGCTCAGATACAGCGAATAAAACTGCACGAATGCCCCGATCAGGCCGCCAACGACAACACCTGCTACCGCGACGATGTTTGACCTGCGCCCGCGCCGCCGCTGGGTTGCTCGCAGAGCCGCTTCGGCAACAAATCCACCGATAGGCAGCCCCAGTATGAGTATAAACAGGAGGGGAATGCGAATGCTGGAAATGATCGCCGCGCCGATCCCCGTCAATATAGCGCTGACGGCGAAAACGATCACGTAATCCCATTGCGAAGCGTTAAAAAATTTGTCTTCGTGCTGGCGAACACATTGTTTGCAGCGATAGCCTACAGGCGTTTGGACAGCGCATTCGGGACACATATAACGTTCGCACTTGTTACAGCGCAGGCTGGTTTCACGGTCAGGATGGACGGCGCAGTAGGTCAATTCGTCGGCCATCACTGGATTTGGATTACTCATTACAACCTATCCTCAAAATCTCAATCACCTGAAAACTGATCCTCAAAAACCTCAATCACCTGAAAATTCAGCTTTAAAAATCTCAATCACTGGTCGATCTCGTTCGGGAGGGCAGCGAGATACGCGGCTCCAATCGGTCTAACAGCGAACGATAGAAATATTGGCGTTCACGCATTCGCACAAAACGGCTGACATATTCGCTGGCCTGTACGCGCACACGATCACCCGGTTGTAAATTTTCGATCAGGCGACCATCAACAGTCAGCACGATCTCGGTGCGCGTATCCGGCGCAGCCAGAATTTCAACCGTAGAGCCTTCAGACAGCACAATCGGACGATCCATACTCAAATGTGGCGCGACAGGCACGATCAGAATATTGCGCAATTCCGGCGGCAAAATCGGCCCGCCAGCAGCCAGCGCATAAGCTGTCGAGCCAGTCGGCGTGGCGATAATGAGCGCGTCGGCGTTATAGGTCGTCGTCCAATCCTGGTCGATATACATTTCCAGCCGGACGATGCGCGTAATAATACCCCGGCTGATCACCACGTCGTTGAGCGCGTCTTCGCTGGCGATAATCTCGTCGCCGCGCAGCACCAACGCCCGCACCATCATACGTTTTTCAATCCAGTATTGACCGCCTATCACCGCGTTTAAATAGGATTCCCAGGTATCTGGCGAATCGATTTCGGTCAAAAACCCTAACTGTCCCATATTGACTCCCAATACCGGGACTTCATAAGGAGCGCAAACCCGTGCCGCACGCAGCATCGCGCCATCTCCGCCAATCGCGATCACCATATCCGAAGATTGGACGTGTTCCTGAACATCTGCCTCAGTCCACGCGGTATTTAACCACGTATCAATACCACGATCTGAAAGTGTCGCAGCGATATTCTCAGCGACAGGTGCGGTTTGTGGGCGTAATGGGTGTCCGAGAATGCCGATGCGTTTCAGCTTTGTCAACCGTTTGCTCCTGAACATTCCCCATTATAATCCAGCGTTGGGATTGCGCCTACACAATATTGCGGCGTTCGGATTACACCGACACAATATTGCAGCATTCAAATTGCGTCCGCACATTTCTGTGACCCATAGGATAGCACAAAAGTTCTGTTTTGTCTGTGGGAGGTTGTGCCTACGCGCCGTGATGTTTTTTGTTTATACTAATCCTTTCATCAATCACTGAAGATAAACGAGAGAAAATACAATGCGATTAGGCATTATTGGGCTGCCCAACAGTGGCAAGACGACGATTTTTAATGCGCTCACCCGCAGCAACCTGGAAACTGGCGCATCCTCCAGCGGGCGCTTTGAGGTACATACGGGCGTTGTCGGTGTTCCCGACCTGCGTATGGAAAAACTGATCGCGATGTATAAGCCGAAGAAGAAAACCTATACCCAGGTGACGTATGTCGATATTGGTGGGCTGGATAAAGGCGTGGGTGAAGGCGGGCTGAAAGGCCAGTTCCGCAACGAACTCGCGCAGCTTGATGGCTATCTGCACGTCGCGCGTCTTTTTGAAGATGACACCGTTCCGCACCCGCAGATTACGATTGACCCGGCGCGCGATGTACAAATTCTCGACACCGAATTTTTGCTGACCGATCTGGTCGCGGTGGAAACACGGCTGGAAAAGCTGCGCAGCGAGATTCGCGTCAAGGGCAAAAATGTCGATAAAGCCGTTCCAGCGGAAGCTGAATTGCTGGAGCGTTTTAAGGCGCATCTCGAAGATGAAAAGCCGCTGCGTGATCTGGACGACATCAGCGAAGACGAATTGAGGACGATTCGCGGCTATGGTTTCCTCACGCTCAAGCCGACGCTGATCGTGCTGAACATGGGCGAGGAGGCCAAAGACCCTGCCAGCGTCATGAGCTACGATCACAAAAACAGCCGTATGGTCGCTATCCAGGGCAAGATTGAAGCTGAGATGGCGCAGCTTGAGCCGGAAGATGCTGAGATGTTTATGTCCGAGTATGGCATTACCGAACTCAGCGCGGCAAAAGTTATTCGACTATCGTATGAATTGATGGCGATTCAATCGTTCTTTACCGTCGGTGAGGACGAAGTACGCGCATGGAGCATCCCTATCGGCGCGACAGCCCCGGAAGCCGCTGGCGCGATTCACAGCGATTTGCAAAAAGGCTTTATCCGCGCGGAAGTCATGGCTTACCAGGATTTGATTACAGGCGGCAGCGAAGCCGCGCTCAAGGCAACGGGTAAATTCCGGCTGGAAGGCAAGGATTACGTGGTCAAGGACGGGGACATCGTTCACATTCGCTTTAACATCTAATCGATGCGTCTGTTCATCGCAAGCGGCATTTTTCACCCCGAAAGCGGCGGGCCAGCCACTTATCTCAAGGAATTGCTGCCGGAATTGCAACAGCGCGGTTGGGATGTGCGGGCGCTGACCTATGGCGCAGGTGAAGTCGATTCGTATCCTTATCCGTTGACGCGAATCCCGCGCACGAAACTGCGCTTGCCCCGGTACGCGCTGGCTGCCCGCCCGATGCTGCAATGGGCGAATCTGGTTTATGTCCATACACTTGCTCTGCCGCTAATCGGCGGAAACGGGCCGCATGTATTGAAAATTGTCGGCGATCAGGCCTGGGAACGCGCTATCCGTCGTGGTTGGATTCCGCTGACAACTGATATTGACCATTTTCAGACCGCGCGTGATAACTGGAAAGCGTCACTTCAAAAATCTATCCGCGCCGCCGAAGCCCGCCGCATGGATGGCATCATCGTCCCCAGCCAGTATCTTAAAAATATGGTCATGGGTTGGGGTGTAGACGCGACAAAAATTCAAGTCATCTACAACGCCCTGCCGCCCGATTACGCCGCTGCCCAGATGTCGCAGGCTGAAGCACGTTTAGAGTTGGGCCTGGGGCAAGAGCCAATATTATTCACCGCCGCGCGTTTAAACCCCTGGAAAGGTGTCGATCATTTGATTGCCGCGCTTGCCCGCATACCGGATGTGCGTCTGCTGGTGGCTGGTGACGGCGAAATGCGCGTTTCACTTGAACAGCAAACGGCGAAACTTGGCCTCAGCAATCGTGTCACGTTTTTGGGTAATCTGCCGCGCACGAAAGTCGCGACTTACATGAAAGCGGCTGATTATTTTGCGCTCTACTCAGGCTACGAAGGTTTATCGCATGTGCTGCTCGAAAGCCTGCGTGCCGGAACGCCTGTGATCGCCAGTGATAAAGGTGGCAATCCTGAAGTTGTTCGACACGGCATCAACGGCTTACTTGTCCCCTATATCAACCTTGATGCGCTCGTCACGGCCTTAACCGATGCTCTTCGCCCCGGAATGCGCGATTCCCTCGCAGCCAACAGCCAGCACGGTATGGAGCGCTTCGATTTCGCGCGTATGGTGCAGCAGACTCACGCCGCGCTGGAAGCGTATCTTTAGCGGGTCAGCATTTCAGCCAGTCAGGCTTGTCAGCAAAATGCGAAGTGATGAGTAGAAAGTAATGAGTGATGAGTAAAAGAGAAATCTAAAACCCAGCACTCAGGACTTTAAACTCGGCACTAATTTTCAGACCTAAAAGCTGACAACCTACTCGTGCGCTGCAAAGAACGTCCAAATCGCCTCCGTCGCGTCCATGTCGGCGCTGGTGAGGCCGAGTTCGAACGGCGCTTCGAAGGGTCTGCCCGGCCAGGTATGCCCACCGTAGAAAACGCCGTAAAGTCTCACATCAGCGTTATTTTCGCATTCGCTAAAGCCTTCGCGCAAAATCCGCGTGTGGTCGTCTGGGTCTGTATCATCGAGCGTAGTGATGTCGCTCCCGGTGGTGCATCCATTGTGATTCGCCCAATAGGTGAGCGAATTGACCGCCGATAAATAGCCACCGCGCACACCGGCCCAGGGAACAACCGGATCATCTGTGCCTTGAATAATCAGCACTGGAATGGGCGCAGTATCCGCGCAAGTCGTGACGAGATATTCGGGAAATGTCGAAGCCACCGAAGCAATCGCCGTGATTTGATCGGGCAGTTCGCAGGCAAGCCGGAACGAGAGCATCCCGCCCATAGAATAGCCGGTGATATAGACATCTTCAATATCAAGTCTGGCTGAAACGAAATCGATAATTTTCGCCATGAAACCCACATCGTCGATATTGCCAACGCGCGAATCGCCAACGCGGCCATGATTCCACACGCGATTAATGCCATCCGGGTAAACGACGACAAATTTTTCTTGATCCGCCAGGTCGTTAAAGCCGGAAAAGGATTCGATCCACGCGCCACTTCCACCTGCGCCATGCAGCGCGATCACCAGAGGCATCGGCTCATTGTCGTCAATGTCGGGGATATAAATGCGATAGACGCGCTCCACGCCACCATTCGTATCCTGTATGGTGTAGCTGCCTGCTTCGGGGAAATTAGACGTGGCTTCGGTGGTTTCCGGCGTAATTTCGGGCGTGACTTCGGGTTCTTCCGTCTCCTGATGATTGACGTTACCCACGAGGAACAGCGCAATCAACAATAAGCTCCATATCCTGAGCTTCATAAAACGATCCATAATAGCCTCTTTTCGTCGAACAATTCTGCTGAGTTTACCTACGAATCGAGTAAAGCGTTCGATTTGTAAGGTGAAATAAGAACAATTGTTCTGGTCCAGAATAATTTGGTAAATGGTTCTAACTGGATTCTTAGTGGCTTGGAGATATAATCCTGATGTTCATTTTTGGGAGAACCTTTCATGTCTATTCCGCCGCTTACACCCGATCTCACTCGCGAAGTCCTCATCTTTTTGGGCGTAGATGTTGAACAGCCGAGTGTGGCACATCTCAATAAGCTCATGACGGCGTATACGGAGGCTGTCCCCTGGGAGAGTTTTTCGCGTATCGCTCGGCGGGCGCGTGTCACGAACACAGCCGATTGCCCGCGCTGGCCGGAGATTTTCTGGCGGGAGGCGATGGATTTGGGCGGAGGCAGCACGTGTTTCGAGAGTAACTACGCATTTTTCAGCTTACTTCGCGCCCTCGGCTATGACGGCTATCTGACCATCAATAATATGGGCGAGACGGTTGGCTGCCACAGCGCGATAGTCATCAAGCTGGATGATGAATCCTGGCTGGTGGATGCAGGCCTGCCAATTTATGTCGCGCTGCCGCTTGATCCGTCAGCAGTTACGCAGCGTTCGAGCCGCTTTCATACCTATACCGTTCGCCCCGGTGGTGTCAATCGGTATCAGATCGAGCGTGATTTCCACCCGAAGCCTGTTGCGTTCACGCTTCTTGACCTGCCCGTCGAGAATGACCCTTATCGCCAGCGTATGACCGATGATTATGGCGAAAATGGCATTTTTCTCGATATGGCGATTGTCGTCAAAGTGATTGATGGGCAAGTCCGGCGCTTCAACAGTTCTGAAAGTCCGCCGCAAATTCAGGTTTTTGAGAACGGTGAACGCACCGATTACGAAATTACCGTCGATATAGCCGAGGCCATCAGCCGACAATTCAGCATGGATGAGGATGTGGTACGCGCGGCACTGGAGGCGCTGGGGAAGTAGCGGTCAGCTTGTCAGCGATCAGCTTTTTAGGCTTGAGGGGCAATAGTGCCGAGTTTAAAGTGCTGAGTACCGAGTTTCTGAATAATTGCTCAGACTCAGCACTCGGTACTTTTTACTTCGCACGTTGAATTTTAGCTGACAAGCTGAGACTCTAATCCGCTATCACCCCCGCTGCCACGCGCGACGGCGCACTTCCAGCGGCGAGAGTTTGGTTGCCTGCCGGATGCGGCGCGAAAAATGATAGCTGGTCTGGAAGCCGCAGCGCTCGGCGATCATGCCTACCGATAGACCTGTATTTTCCAGAAGCTCGATTCCCATCGTGACGCGCCGTTCCCAAACATAGGCAATCGGTGTGGTGTTCATTTCAGACTGAAATAATCGAATCAGATGCGATGGGCTGACAGCGGCGGCACTGGCAAGCGATTCCAGCGTCAGCGGTTCACCCAGGTGGGATTGGATGAACTGGCGCACACGCTCAATTGCCGGGTGCGGCGTAGTCGAGGCATTACCCATTAAGAGGCGTTCGCCCTCGCCGATATAACGCCACAACATTTGCGCGCCTAACGCTTTCAGCATCGCATCCGCCGTAGACAGAGTCGTCGTTCGCAGCGCCAGTGCATTGAACGTGAGATCGGTCATCGGCTGTGAAAGGGGCAGCGGCCAGGGTAAGCGTCGCAGGCGAGCATCCAGTGAATCGGATATATTGGGAATCGTCATGTGGATAAAGCTGTGCCAGGTATCGCTATCGGCAGCGAAAGCGAAGCGTTCTTTGTGACCGGGGAAAAGGATTGAAACGGTCCCGGCAGGTGCATAGGATGGTTGATTGTCAACCCAGACGGTCATTTCGCCCGTGTGGATCATGACCAACTGGGTATAGTTTTGCAGACGCGGGCCGAATGTGCCACCCGGCGGGTATACAATATCCCCCACCTGGATAAACTCCGGCCATAAAAGCGCATCCTGATCCTGCGAAATGGTCATAAGACGATGATTTCAGACATATTTCTGCAAATGACAGACATCGTTAAAGTTGCATGTTTAATGATATTATTAGGGTCATATTGATACAAGTAGGAGTCGGAAAAAATGGTGCAGGCTGCGCTCGGATTTGATCTCGACACAAAACACGCTTATCCCGAAGTTACCCAGGCGGACGCAGATTTTTATCGCGAAAATGGATATTTAATCGTCGAAAATGCCATGAGTATGGATGAAGTGGAAGAACTGCGGCGCGAAACCACCGCCATCTGCCGAGGCGAACGCGGCGAGATTCGTAACGGCCTGAAGCACTCGCCGGAAGAAACCGACGAAGAAATAATCAGTCGTTACCTATGCATTCATTTTCCCCACAAGATATCCGATGTGATGTATCGTCATCTGGCGCATCCGGTGATCGTTGATGCGCTGACGCAGGTCGTTAGCCCCAACGTCAAATGTATGCAGTCGATGTTGTTTATCAAGGCCGCTGGAAAACCCGGTCAGGCGTGGCATCAGGACGAAGATTATATCCCAACCCGTGATCGTTCATTGGTCGGGGGTTGGATGGCGCTGGACGACGCGACAGTCGAAAATGGCTGTCTGTGGGTGATCCCCGGTTCGCACAAACACGGCATTCTCTGGCCGCAGGGCATTCAGAATGACGAGCGCTTTGACTGCACCGAAGAATCCTACGGTTTCCCCTACAGCGTCAAAGACGAAATTCCGGTTGAAGTTAAGGCAGGCGCGATTGTGTTCTTCAACGGCTATTTATTACACCGTTCGCTGCAAAATCGCGCGAAATCCGGCTATCGTCGCGTACTGGTCAACCACTATATGAGTGCGGAGTCGTTCTTGCCCTGGCGCGGCTTCAAAGAAGGTACGCCCATTGGAAAAGCCGATTATCGCGACATCGTGATGATCGCCGGGAAAGACCCGTTTGCGTATAAGGGTATCGAAGACCTAGCGCGACCATCCGTTCGCCCGACCAAGCAGGGCGGCTGCGTCTGGTAATTTAAGCAAGTCAGCTTTTCAGCGTCTCATCAGTTCAGCTTTGAAATCCAATGCTGGACTGTTGAGCCAGACGATCAACAGCTAACAACTTTTCGATGTCTTTTTTCTGCTCGCCTTTTAATGCCGCGACTGCATTTCCCAAAATACTCTCGATTTTTAGGGACTGATCTTTGCTTTTTCCAGGTGTTGGTTCGCCAAACCTGCCTCCGCTTTCAGGCGCTCAATGCGGCGCTGAAGATAGAGCGAAAAGTAACCCTCGTAGCGTGTCCACAAATCCGGGTTACGCCAGTCATTACCCGTCACATAGCCTCGGCAGTTCGGTGCGCCACAGGCACAGGCAAATTCGTCATAAGGGCTGCCATCGGTCATGGCATAGTCAAAGCAGACTTCTTCGTTCGGCGCAATATCACGCATAGCGACGACACCGATATTGCCGGAAATGCCTGCGTTGGGGTTACAGGAGTGGTTAATGTAATCGCCAGGGCCTTCTTCGCCGGGTTTGGTGAGCAGGAAAAGGCATTCTTCGACCTGTACGGTCAGGTGGACAAATTCAGGTGGCAAGAGGCGGTAATCTTTTTCGTGGAGAACGGTGCCGCCCCACATAATGAGGAGTTCGCCCGCATAAACTGGTTTTGAGGCAAAAAGGCCGTAGTGACCTTTTGTGATGAGGGTTCGGGCTTCGAGTTTGGGCGAATAGTAAGAGCAAGGAAGTGAAAGCTCCATGTTGTCCTTCTCGATATGTCTATATTTATAGGCGGTCAGTAGAACGAAGCGAATGTGACGCAGTATTCGGCGGCGTTGTAAAGCCGGATGTATGGCAGTGTGGTTGGTTTCAAGGATTTAGCCTCCTCTGGTTAAACGAATTATTCGATTTTATCCCGCTTAAGATAAACAATTGATTCGATTATATGCAGTTTAAGAAAAATATAAATAGCCCAGCATCGGCCATATTTACCATCTTATCTCAGTAATATGGTGCAGTTTTAATGTAGGATATTTAGACACTATTCAGGAAATTATTAGGGACACAGCATAGTGTGTCCCCACAAAGTTGATCGTAGGGGCGCACAGGTATGCGCCCTTGAAATCTGTCGTGATTTCAGACCATCGAGCTTTGAATAATCTGGGTCAGCGAGGCGAGGAAAAGCATCTGGACAACAAAGCTGATGATGCTGACGATAATACCGCCAGCGATGACCGACATGCAGCCCTTCGCCATGCCAAAATCGTAGGTTTCGCCCACTTTGGCAAGTGTCTGGAACGTCAATTTCAGGCTTAATAAACCGAGAATACCGGAGAAAATCAGGCCAACCGTATTACCGCCGAAGGTGTAGGTGAGGATAATGCCCAAAATCAAAGCGCCAAAGATAATCGGCAGATTCGAGTTGTAGGCTGAAACGACTTTGTAAACCAGAAAGCGGAATGTGCCATCACCCTTAAAAAGATAGCGGGCAGCCATATGTGTAAAGATAAGCTGCACAATCAGGCCGATCAAACTTGAAACGCCGACGAGTAACCCGGCAATCATCGCTGTTGAAAAACTGATGGTGCGCAGGAGTTGAGCCTGATCCCAAAATTCTGGATCAACGGCTTCGGGCGGTTTCATATCTAATCTTTGAGTAGCAGTTGCGTCACGATAAGCCTGCACCGATGCGTGATAGCCGGTAATTACACCGTCCGCGCTCTGGCCGAGCAAGAGAATAGCTAGAATGGTTCCCGCAATGATGATGCAGGTATAGATGGCAAAATCCAGCCCAACGGTTGACCAGTTTGCCTTGTTGACCGCTTCCTGATGATCCTGGGCGCGTTTTTCTTTTTTAAGCTGCTTTTCCGTGACCTGAACATTCTTCAGTTCAGTCTCGTTGTGCAGCATATTGTAGGATTCTTCGCCACTCAAGCCCGTTGTTGAGTCTAGTACACTGACGAAGAAGGTATCTGTCCGAAGATTGGGGTTAGCCTTTATCGCTTTTGCCAACGCCTTGAGCGCCCGGTTGCGTTCGCCCTTGATCTGGTAGCCGAGGGCTTCGTTGGTATATTCCATCGCGCGGCTCTCCTGGTCGGGGGTGACGGCGGAACGTGACGGCGCAGCAGGTTTTGCCTCAGCAGGCGGCAGCACGGTGCCATCATTTTCAATATAAAGTTGGGCTTTGGCGGCGACTTTGCGCACCTGTTCGTCCGGGTCATCTTTGGCGATTTTCGCCAACACCGGGATCATGGCATTGTCTTTTTCGCGGGCAATATGTTTAATGGCCTGATAACGGTCTTTGGGATTCGTACTTTTAAGCTGTTTGTCAATGATTGATTGAGCCACAGGGTTTCTACTCGCGCTTTTTACTTGATTGGATTGACTCTATTCTAAATTCCGAATCCACTCAGAATGTGTAAAGCTTTGTCGTAGAAACCCTGTTTCGTTAAAAATTCATATCCGTGAGGATCAGATTACGACGTGCCTGCGGGTTTCAGGCTGCTGCAATCGGGCCGTCCGGTGACAACACCGACCTGAAATTCCCAGGTCGATTCAATCGGCATGTTGTGCCACATTTCTTCGCTCACATCGCAGGTGTAGGTGTTTTCGCCCTGACGCAGATCAACGCGATAATAATCTTCGCGCTGGCCTTCGCGTTCGCAGCCGACGCATGTGCCGGTTTGCGAGAGATTGGCGCTCGGCCATTCCGGTTCGTCGTCCAGGCTGGCTCCGCTGGCATTCACCGCACGCTCGAAAACCCAACGATTGATCGTGAAGTAGCATTTGTCATCATAAACAGGTTCATCGCGGTAGACCGTTTCGCATTCTCGACGCTCGCTAAATGTGCCGTCTCCGTTATCGATGCGTCGGGTCGAGCATTCTTCGCCATCCGGCACTTGTCGCGATGAGCGCTGTTCTTCGCGGCGTGTGATGCTGTATGCCCCGCCTGGAACCGCATCGCACCAGGCACTTTCGGGTATCGCGCTGTACTGCTCGACATTGACCGTGCGTTCCCACGAATGACCTGAAACGTAGGCTGAAGCCTCTTTTTTCCAGAAAAGCGTCACCAGCACGCCGATAATGATGACCGCTACCACCGCGATAATGCCGTACATGACCCAGTTTGGGCCGGATTTCGCCGCCTTTGTAACGCCAGCACGCTCCATTTCCTTATCAAAACGCTCCTGCGAAAGATCACGTGAGCCGCTGGACTCGAACTTCTGACCTTCCTGAGCCGTTAAATCCGATAAGGTGCTGGCAGCCTCAGCGTTAGCCATGGGTGCGCCGCACTGCATACAAAATTCGGCGTTGGCGCTGTTGAGGGTGCTGCACGACGCACAAATTTTATCCTTGCCGATAAAAACATGATCTTCAACGGCGACTTTTTCGTCGTCGGAGGGAAAATAACGTGCTTTGGGGTCTTGTGCCGCGCCGCAGTTGGGGCAAAAACGATGGGTTTTGCCAAGTAATTTGGTCGTGCCGCAGTATTTACAATCCCACTGCATCTCGTAATGTTTTTCACTGCTCATATAACCCGTGAATCCTTTGTAATGACATCAAAGTCTTGAATCTATTATAGGCGCTGCATGACTTTACGCATGAATTAAGATAACGATTTGATAGCGATTTATGTCATAAAACTCTAGCAGATAAAGCCCCGCCAGATAAAGCGCTACCACGAATTGACTTTAAACCGGAGCAGCGGCAGCAGGATGTCGCCATCGACTCCCGGCGCGGCGATGCGCGTATTATCCCACCACTGGTAAACAGCTATTTTGACGCGAAATGTATCCCCATTCGGGTTATACGGCATGGTTAATTCGCGCTCCTCGATATAGTAGCGCCCCGGTGTCCATTGGCTGGTCGCCTGGGGGGGTATATCGGGCGGATATTCCAGGCTGACGGTTTGCGGTGGGCCGTCGAACTGCGCGACGACTTCATTGCGCCTTCCGGTGATAAACGTGACAAGGCTGTAATCAAATTCTGGCGGACGATCAACCGACCACCAGAAGCGCAGCCGCACCGATTCACCTTCGTGACGGACGGCTAACGGCCCGGTTTGATAGCGATAGCCGCTGCTGTCGAGCAGGTCAACACCGTGAAAGCGCATCCCATTTTCGAACAAAATACCTTCTGTGTCCGGTGGCGCTTCGTAGAGACGAAAGAAAAAATAGGCCGGGCCGTAAAAATTTCGCGCGATTCGATTCTCGCTGACTGCCTGAACTGTATCGGTGTCGCGATTTTCTTCGTCGGTGATATACCAGACACGGCGATAGCCTGCCGGGTTATCCACAAAATTTAAGCCGCCGGGCAAATAAAGGCGTGTCGCATAGTCCCACTCGTATTCAGCGGCGTTGCAGCAGTTCGGATCAATCACCAGCACATCACCGGACTGCATATTGGTTTGCAGCCATTTAAAAGTCGCCAGCAGAGGCCGCCAGTAGCCGGGATAATATTCCAGCCGGAACGGATATAGCATCAGGCCGATCAGCACAAATGCTGCCACGAGAACCGCGCCGCGCCGCAAATAACTTAAACCCCAGCCGATCCACAATGCCAGACCGAGCATGAGCGCCATCGAATAATGCTGCTGGAAAAATTTGAGAATCGGATTGAGCAGATAGAGAAGGACGGGCAAAATAAATGCCCAGGTGAAAAGCGCGATAATCGTCACATTTGCTGAACGCCAGCGCCACAAAATGAGCGCCGTCGCCAGAATGAACAGAACAGCCCAGATGATTACCGGGTAATCGACGTAACGGAAAACGGTGTACTGTGAAAAAAAGGTCGTAAATGCCTCGACAAAGGACTGTCCGGCGGGCGCGGCTTCGACTCGCTCAACCACACGCGAAATCTTGTCGATAATCATCGGCGCGGCCACGATCAGCGCAATTACCCCTGGCAGCCACCAGTGCCAGATCGCACGGCGATAAACGACTAATGTGTAAATGCCGAGCATGACGAAACCGATCACGCCGGGGAGATAGGTGTAAAAAATCGCTGCCAGACACAACCCCAGCGGCAGCGCCCGCCGCAGTGATGGCCTGGTGAAATAGCGCAGAGTCGCCCAAAACGCCAGAATCAGCAGCGTTATCATCAGCATGTAGGCGCGGACTTCGGTGCTGATGCGCAGGCTGTAGCCCAACGCGCCGAAAACCAGCAGCACGATCAGCGCCGTTCGCTCATCACGCAGCCGCCGAGTCACGCGGTAGAGCGCCGCCGCGCCGATCAAAAAAATCAGCACCGAGGACAGCCGCAGCGCATACGGTTCGATCCCGACCAGTTCTTTCCAGCCACCCAAAAACAGATAATGCAGCGGTGTCCAATCGTAAGGTGTCCAGCGAACGATCTGTTCCGGCGTGCCGAAGGTCTGCCAGATCGTCCACACCTCATCAATGTGCATTTCCAGCCCATACAGACGCACGATCCGGCTTGCTGCGAGGATGAGCAGGATGAGCGTGGGCAGGAATAGACGAAAGAACTGAGGGCTGATGACTGAGGGCTGAGTTAAAAATCTGACCGATTTGTTCAATTTGTTATCTCGCTGGGTAAACGCTGTCGATTATACACTCACGCCAGAAAGGTAAGAGAGGTCATGTCCGTTCGGCAATAGACTCGCGCAAATTTTGGCGTTATACTGCTCTCGCTGATGACACGGCGAGGGAATTAATGACCGAAATCATGCAGTTTGTCCCCATTTTAATCGTGGGTTTTGCGCTGTCGTTAGGCTTGACTCCAGTGTCACGCCAGATCGCGATGCGCCTGGGCGTGGTCGATAAACCTAACCATCGAAAAATTCATAAAGATCACAAGCCGCTGATGGGCGGGTTAGCGATTTATATCGGGTTAGCGTTGGCATTGGTGCTGTTTAGCCCGCCGCGTCATTTGCGTGAACTTGGTGGTATGCTGGCAGGGGCGACATTTTTAGCGCTGGTTGGCCTCATTGATGATCGCTATGAATTGGGGGCGCGTACCAAATATGCTGCACAGATTATCGCCGCCTTGGGCGTAGCGGCTTCCGGCATCTATATCCATTTCACGAACACGCTCTGGTTGGATATACCGATTACCGTATTCTGGATCGCCTCGATCACCAACGCGCTCAATTACCTGGACAATATGGATGGCCTGAGCGCGGGAACAACCGCTATCGCCTCCTTCTTTTTCATGGTTATTGCGATCTCACAAGGGTTGATACTGGTGAGCTTGCTGGCGGCAGCCATGTTGGGGAGTGCGCTGGGATTTCTGGTCTACAACTTTAATCCGGCCAGCACATTTATGGGTGATATGGGGACGCTGCCTCTGGGATTTATCCTGTCGGTATTGGCGATCAAACTCCAATTTGACCAGCCTTTTTCCCTATTTTGGATCGTTCCCGTTTTTGTGTTGGCGTTGCCTGTCTTTGATGTTAATCTGGTCACATTCACGCGCATTTTTGAAGGCCGTTCGCCTGCGCAGGCTGGCAAAGATCACACCTCGCACCGCTTCATGAGCGCGGGTTTTAGTCAGCGACAGACCTTGCTGATTTTGTACAGTGGAAGCGGCCTGTTCGGGATCATCGCGCTGTTGGTGAGCGCCGCGCCGCCGGATATTGCACTTCGTTTAGGCATCTTTGGTGTATTATTAATGGGTGGGCTGGTTGTATTGATGGTTTGGATTCGCCAGCACTTTCAGCAGCCGCCCGTTGCCGAAAAATCACTAACAACGAAGAATTGAAAACCAGTTATGACAGAAACCTATATCGTTACCGGAGGCGCGGGTTTTATCGGCTCGCATCTTGCAGCACGTCTCCTGAAGGACGGCTATCGTGTGCGGATTATTGATAACCTCTCAACAGGGAAGCGCGAAAATCTGGCGCATTTGAGTGGATATGAATTATATGATGTCAGCATAACCGACAGGGACGCGCTGACACCCATATTCGCGGGTGTGGATTATGTACTGCATCAGGCGGCGCTGCCTTCCGTCCCACGCAGTATCGCTAATCCTCTTGAAACGCATGAAAACTGCATCACAGGCACACTCAACGTCCTGCTGGCGGCGCGGGATGCAGGCGTAAAGCGCGTGGTTTATGCGGCCTCGTCGTCGGCTTATGGCGATATTGCTGGCGATTTTAAAGACGAAACGATGCCGCCACGTCCGATGTCGCCTTACGGGGTTGCCAAACTCGCGGGTGAATATTATTGCCAGTGTTTTACGCAGGTCTATGGATTAGAAACTGTTGCGCTGCGTTATTTTAATGTTTTTGGCCCCCGTCAGGACCCGGCTTCCGTCTATGCAGCCGTGATCCCGCTATTTATCACGACGATGCTCAAAGGTGAGTCTCCGGTGATCTATGGGGATGGCCTGCAATCGCGCGATTTCACGCACATTGATAATGTGGTGCATGGTAATCTTCTGGCGACCAAAGCGCCCAGCGCCGCAGGACAGGTGATGAATCTGGCGATGGGCGGGAATACCAATCTGCTGCAACTGGTCGAAAAAATTAACCGCCTGCTGGGTACGCAGATTGAGCCAGTTCTCGCGCCGGAGCGACCCGGTGACATCAAGCATTCTCGCGCGTCGATTGAACGTGCAGGGGAGCTGCTCGGTTATGAACCCATCGTTGATTTTGATACCGGACTGGCGCACACGCTGCAATGGTATCAACAACAGGGTTAAACCATATGAAAGTGATCCACGTTATTAAAATTACCAGCATCGCCGGGGCAGAAAATCATCTGCTGATGCTGGTGGCTGGCCTGCGGGCGCGGAATATTGACGCGGAAATTGTCATGCTGACCGAACCTGCCAAGCCAATGACGGAATTTGTCGCCGAAGCAAAACGGCGCGAAATCCCGATCAAAAGTCTGGTGATTCGGCGTTCGATTGATCCTGCGCTCATTAAGAATTTGCGTGATCTTTTTCGCGAGTCGAAGCCGGATATTGTCCACACGCACCTCCAACATGCCGATTTACACGGCATTACAGCGGCGTGGTTGGCAAAAGTGCCTGTGGTTATCACCAGTCGTCACAATGACAATGCTTTTCGCCGTCGTCCTGTGATTAAGCAGTTGAACCAGCTTTTATGGCGGTTGGCGGATGCGGGGATTGCGATTTCAAAATCAATTGCGCGGTTTGCCGTCGAGGTCGAAGGCGCGCCCTCGGCTAAAGTCCACACGATCTATTACGGCCTGTCGTTCAACCCAAATCCTGCGGAGCGCGAATCCGCGCGGCAAGCCATCCGGCGTGAACTCAAAATCGAAAAAAATGATGTGGTTGTGGGCATAGTCTGCCGTCTGGTGGAGCAAAAAGGCGTGGAATATGGTCTAAAGGCCTTCAGCCAAATTACCCGGAGTTTCCCATCGGCGCGGCTGGTCATTGCCGGGGATGGGCCGCTGCGTCGTTCACTGGAATCGCAGGCTGTCACGCTTGGCTTGCAGGGGCGCGTTCAATTTTTGGGCTGGCGTGGTGATGTGCCGCACCTCATGGCAGCGCTCGATGTGCTGCTTGTACCGAGCCTGTGGGAAGGCTTTGGGCTGGTCATTCTGGAAGCGATGGCGCAGCGAGTTCCGACGATTGGCAGCAACGTGAGCGCGATCCCGGAAATTGTCGTTCATGGCGAAACCGGGTTGCTCGTCCCACCAGAAGATATTGACCGGTTGATCGAAGCGTTGACGCTGCTGATGAGCGATCATGGGCTGCGCCAGCATATGGGGTTGATGGCGGAAGATCGTTTAGAGGCAAATTTTAGCGAGTCGCGTATGGTCGATCAGACGGTGGCGCTGTATGATCGGCTGCTGGCGAATCGAAAGAGGTCATAATGGCATCCATTGAAAATGCTCAGGCCGTAATCGACACGATTACCCAGGATATTAAGCGCGTGAATGGGCGTTCGGTGGGTATTTTTCTCAAAACCCTGGCGATTCTGCTGGTGACTTTATTAGTCGCGTTTATCATCACTGGCAATATTCGCCTCTACGTCGCAGTGACATTTCAGGATGATGCGCTGAATACGACAACTTCGATTTCCACTTCACTTCTCACGCTGGCGCTTATCGGGGTAGTCGCGCGTTGGACAGAACGGCGGCTGCACGGTTTTGCGCTTCTCAAACGTCTGTTTGGCCTTCTCACCCGTATGAACGGCCTGCAAAATCTCATCGACGCTGCCAAAAAAGGCGAGACGGATTCGCAGAATGCGCTGGACGAAGCTGCCCAAATAATGTGGCAATATTACGCCGAAATCGTTGACTCAGTCGGACTGCCCGCGCCAAGCTACCAGGAATCATAATGCCGCGACTGATCTATCTGGTGAATATCCCTCGGTTTTTCGTTTCGCATCGTTTGCCGTTGGCGCAGGCCGCGCAGGATGCCGGGTACGAGGTACATGTTGCGGCATCAGCGCTGGATCAGGAAAGTGTCGCAGCGATTGAAGCGGCTGGCTTCCCATTTCATGCTGTCGCCATCAGTCAGCACGGCACGAACCCGATGAATGAAATCACCGCACTCCGCACGATTTATCAACTCTACCAGTCTTTAAAACCGGACATTGTTCACCAGATTACCGTCAAGCCAATTCTTTATGGCGGAATCGCGGCTCGGCTGCTGGGTGTGCCTGCCGTTGTGAATGCTGTAACCGGATTGGGCTATGTGTTTACCGCGCGAAGCCTGAAATGGTCGATGATCCGCACGGCGACAAAAATCGCCTACCGAGTCGCGCTGGAACATCCGAACACGCGCACGATTTTTCAGAATCCCGATGATCGTGAACGCTTTGCCCGCAGCAGGATGATCCGGCGTGAAAACACCGTTATTATCAAAGGGTCGGGCGTTGATATGGATCAGTTTCGTCCACAGCCGGAGAGCGACGGTGTGCCAGTCATCTTATTCGCGGGTCGGCTTTTGTGGCAGAAAGGTGTCGGGGAATTTGTCGAAGCAGCGCGGCGCTTCCAGGCAGTGGGAATCGCGGCACATTTCGTGATCGTCGGTTACAGTGAGGCAAGCAGTCCTTCTGCCGTACCCGCCGACCAATTGGAAAGCTGGAATCGAAGTGGGCTGATCGAGTGGTGGGGACGCTGCACGAATATGCCGGAAGTGTTCGCCCAATCGCACATCGTTTGTTTGCCGTCGTCCTATGGCGAAGGCATACCGAAAGTGCTGATCGAGGCGGCGGCTTGCGGACGCGCTATTGTGACAACCAACACGCCGGGCTGCCGCGAAATCACGCACGATGGTGAAAACGGCCTGCTCGTCCCGGCAAAAAATGATGATGCTTTATACGAGGCGCTCAAAAAATTGGTTGAAAACGCGGCTCTGCGGCAGCAAATGGGTACACGTGGCAGGCAGATCGCCGAAGCCGAATTCTCGCTGGAGCGCATTTGCGATCAAACGCTGGCCTTATATGCTCAACTGCTGCGGTCATAATCATGGAAAAACCCCCGATTCGCATTGTCTATATTATCAGCCGCCTGAGCGTGGGCAGCCCCGCGATGCACGCTGCCCTGTTAACACAGCGTTTTGGCCCGCCAGGATATGAAAGCACGCTGATGTGCGGTGAAATTGAAGAAGATGGCGGCGATATGGCTTATTTCGCCGAGGCGCACCACATCAAGCCGGTTTATGTGCGCGGTATGGCAGGCTCTTTAAATCCCTTTTCGAATATCATGGTCATCTGGCGGCTTTATGATCTGCTGCGCCAGATCAGGCCGGATGTTGTCCACACGCACATGGCAAAAGCGGGTTTTGTCGGGCGGGTGGCGGCGTGGTTGGCAGGTGTTCCTGTGATCGTCCATACATTTCATGGCGTTGCTTTTAGCGAGCAGGATAACTCGATCAGTACGCGCCTGTTTATTTTGCTGGAACGAATCACCGCTTCAATATCGGATACGATCATCACGCTGACCCAAAGCCTGCGGCATGAATTAGCCGAAACGCATGGCATTGCACGTCAGGCACGGATGACGATTTTGCCGCTTGGACTCGATCTCGAAAGCTTTACCCATATCACCCGCAAGCAGGGCGATTTTCGCAAAGCGTGGAAAATTCCAGCAGACGTACCCTTGATCGGCATTGTCGGGCGGCTGGCCTCGATTAAAAATCATGATCTTTTTTTGCGGGCGGCGGCATTGGTGAAAGCTCAGGTGCCGAATGCTCACTTTGTTATCGTGGGCGATGGCGAAACGCGCGAGGATGTCGAAGCTCAGGTCAATGCGCTCAATCTGCGCGACTCGACCACGTTCACGGGCTGGCAGCGCGATCTGATTCCCCTCTACAGCGATCTGGATGTGCTGGTCAACAGCAGCAGCAGCGAAGGCACACCCACGCCGATTATCGAAGCGCTGGCGGCGGGCTGTCCGGTGGTGGCGACGGCTGTTGGCGGCGTGCCGGATATGCTCGATCACGGTCAGCTAGGCATGTTGGCGCTGCCGGGAAATCCCGTTTCGCTGGCGGATACGATTTTGCTGGCGCTCCGTAATCCACCGGACGGCGCACATGCGCGTGAGATTATCCTCAACCGCTATTCGATTGACCGCCTGGTGCGCGATCTGGACAGCCTCTATCACGGCCTGCTGGCGCGAAAAGGCCGGGCGCAAAGATAGCGATCAGCCGTTAGCCGTTGTGAACCTTTAATCTCCTCTTTTGAACTTTTGATTTTTACCAAAACTAACCGCAAATCGCTCACTGCTAAAAGCAGAGATGAGACAAGCCTAATAATTCTGTTCCCTATTGCCGAAACAGGCATTGAAATCATAAGATGAGACTATGGAATTCATCGCGGAAAAAACAATGCGGCAAACGCAAACGAATCAACAACAAGTGCGGCGTGTTCTGTTAATCACGCTCGTGCTGAATCTCTCCGTTGCCATTGGCAAAATTTTTATCGGACTCATCACAGGTGCGCTGGCGATCACGGCGGACGGCCTGCATTCAATTATCGACAGTTCCGGCAACGTCGTCGGTTTGATCGCGACTCGGATGTCGGACAGGCCGCCGGATGAGGATCACCCGTATGGTCATGAGCGCTATGAGACGCTGGCAGCGTTGGCGATTGGTGCGCTGCTGCTGGTAACGGCATGGGAAATTATCCGGGGTGCATTCGAACGTCTGGGTGGAGGCGAACCGCCCCACATCACACCATTGGCATTTGTCGTCATGGTCAGCACGCTGACAATCAATATTTTCGTCAGCCGCTATCAGATTCGAGAGGGCAAGCGGCTTGGCTCACAGATTTTGCTGGCCGATGCCGCCAATACCAGCAGCGATGTTTTTGTGACAATTTCTGTGCTGGTGAGCATGGCCGTAGTCGTTACGCTGGGGTGGCAGTGGGCGGATATTGTCGCAGCACTCGTTATTACGGTGTTGATTGGTCGCGCAGCGTGGCAGGTGTTGAGCCAGACGGTGAGCGTATTGGTCGATACCGCGCCGTATCCATCCGAACAATTAACTCAGCTCATTCATGAAGTGCCGTCAGTGAACACGGTGGCGCGTGTACGCAGTCGCGGGTCGTTGAATGCGGCGCATATTGATGTGGATGTACAGGTCGCGCCGGAGATGACCGCCGACCAGACCGCTGCGATTGCGACAGCGATCCGCGAAAAATTGAACGATCAGCTCCAGGGTATCAGCGAAATCGAAGTCCATTTCGAGCCGAATCACGCTGCCGAGACAGATTATGCTCTGGCTGCCCGCGCCCGTGCCGACGCGCTTGGCCTCTCGACTCATGAGGTGCGCGTGACCGATGGCCCCAATGGTAAGGTGCTGGAAATGCACGTCGAAGTCCCGCCAGACCAGACTCTCAATGCTGCCCATCAGCAGGTCAGCCAATTGGAAAAAGATGTCCGGCGCAATCTGCCTGAAGTAGTCGAGGTGATTACGCATATCGAACCCGCGTTGATCGAGGCGGCTGAGAGCGTGGGCGATGAAGGCATTTCACGCTATGCCGGACAGCTTGAAGCACAGGCACTGCGCTTGCTGCAAACCCATTATCCTGGACTGGATTGGCATCACCTGCGCGTTCACTCCTATAATCACGGCTTTTCGATTGCCATGCACGTCACGCTGCCGCCGCAGATCACGGTTGAGGCCGCGCATCGTATCGCCGAGGACGCTGAACTTTTGCTGCGTGCGGAGATCCCGCAGTTCGAGCGTGCCACAATCCACACCGAGCCGCCGGATGAGGATTGAGCTTGTCAGCCGATCAGCATTTCAGCGTGTCAGCTATTCAGCTAAAAATGAAGATTTGATACGATCTCACGATGTGACAATGTGATGATGTTCAGCCACATGAGTCGCACGGAAATGCAAAGTTCTTAAGGTTCTTTGCATAAATTTGCGCCTGAATTTTTTTACTGATAAATTCAATGCTGACACGCTGAAATGCTGACTGGCTGATACGCTCTCTCTGAAAGGCCGACCAAATGACCTCACTGACTCAATCGGATATTGTCGCTGGTTTATGTGACCTGGGCTTATATACAGGCTGCAATGTGCTGGTACACAGTTCGTTGAGCAGTTTTGGGCATGTTGAAGGTGGCGCGGATACGGTCATCGACGCTTTGCTTGAAGTCGTCGGCGAAAGCGGCACGGTTATTGTCCCCACGCTGACGGGAAGCGAATCGCTCAACGCTGACAATCCGCCAGTTTTTGATGCTGTGAAAAGCGCGTGCTGGACGGGGCGCATTCCAGAAACCTTTCGTCAGCGCTCGAATGCGATTCGCAGCCTGCATCCCACCCATTCCGCCGCCGCGATTGGCGCGAATGCCGTCACTTTGACACAGGATCATCTGGATTCGGCGACACCATGCGATGCACTTTCACCCTATGGTAAACTGCCCACGCTGCCGGACAGCTTTATCCTGCTGATTGGCGTTACCCACATCAGCAATACGACGTTTCACCATGTCGAAGAAGTGGTTGGCGTGGATTACCATATACAGCCGGGATTCGTGAAGGCGAAAATTCTTGCGGGTGGTCGCGAAATTGTTCGACACCTTATGATTCACGCCTATGGCACGAAACGCGACTTCGACATCATGGAGTCGCTGTATCTGGAACGCGGAATCCAGCATAACGGCGTGATCGGCAATGCGACGCTGCGTCTGATTAACGCGCAAAAAATGGTTGACCTGACTATTCAATGCCTGCAAGCCGATAAACGTATTCTCTGCGCTCGTTGAACTTCAAGTATTTTCAATTTGTATATCATGCAAATTGCTCTGGCAGCAAATCACGCTATTCGAGTATGATTACCCGTCAAATCTGTTGTCCAATATGTAGAATGTGTGTCTAATGGCAAAAATTACTGTAACGATTGTCGGCCTGGGGCGTGTGGGCGCGTCGATTGGCCTGGCGCTCAAGCGATATAACCAAAAACCCAATCCTCAGCATCAATTCGAAATTATTGGCGTGGAAGACCGCCCCTCTGTCCTGAAAGATGCCGAAAAGCTAGGCGCATTTGATAAAAGTATGCGCAATACCTACGATGCCACACGCGAACGTGATATTGTCGTGCTGGCGCTGCCCTATGCTGATGTCCAGCGTGCTTACCAGACGATGGGCGACGGTTTACGGGCAGGCTGTGTGGTGATTGATACGTCACCGCTGAAGCTGCCTTCGCAAAAATGGGCGGAAAAATTCTTGCCCAAAGAAGCGCATATGGTCGGCATCGCGCCGATTGTGAACCCGCAATACCTGTTTGACGGCTTGGATGACACCAATCACGCCAGCGCGGATTACTTCGATAAGGGAACGATCATCGTCATGCCCAGCCCAACCTGCATCCGTGAAGCCGTTGAACTGGCGACGGATTTTTCGAGCTTGCTCGGCTCCACTATCCAATTTATGGATCCCGGCGAATATGATGGCCTGACCGCCGCTACCGAAGGGCTGCCTGCGCTGCTGGGCGTGATCTCGTTTTATATGCTGTCACGCAGTCCCGGTTGGGGCGATACCCAGCGTCTGAGCAACCCATCCTTCGGGCGGCTGACGCATCATTTATTCGATACGCATCCCGACGATCTGCGCGATGCCTGGATGAATAATCGCGACAGCCTCGTCCATTCGACGGACAGCATGATCGAGGCGTTGCAGGGATTTCGGCAGATTCTCGCTGCGGGGGATCGTGACGCGGTAGAGGCGCTCCTGAGCGAAACCTCGGACAGCTACAGCGCGTGGATTAACCGCCGTCATAATAACAAGTGGGAAGATGATAAGTCAGGCAAAGGGCCATCAACGGGTGACATGCTGATGTCCGGCTTAATGGGTGGATTTCTCAGCCGTCGCTTGCGCGGCGATAAAAACAGCGACGACAAAAGTTAGGAAAGCTTTTGCCAAATGCTGTGTTTTGTGTTCCAATTCGCTGTTTTATCGGCAAAGGGGCAGGAAAATGCAAGATCAGGCAACTATCATTCGCTTTCTGACCAGTGTGCCTATGTTCAAGAGTCTCAATGACCGGCAGCTTCGCAACCTCGCCCGCCGGTTTATTGAACGCAAGTATGACAAAAATGACGTGATTGTGACCGAAGGACACGTTGGCATTGGCCTGTTTGTGATTGTGTCCGGGTCAGCCGAGGCTGTTAAAGGACAAGCGGGCGGCACGAAAACCGTTGTGGCGACCTTCGGCCCTACCGATTTCTTTGGCGAACTTTCGCTCATCGACGAAGCGCCGCGCGTCGCCTCGGTGATCGCGACATCGGCGACAGATTGTTTGGTGCTGTCGCGCCTGGATTTCCTGGCTGTGCTGGAAGAAGATGTCGAAATCCCCATCATGATTATGCGCGAACTGGTCAGCCGTCTGCGCAAAACGATGGAGCGAATCACTTAAACCTTTTCTCTCACATTTCACGACATGATCCTTCCGGGAAATCAGAGGTGTTTTTGCGCAAGGGCAGGTCTCAGACCTGCCCCTATAAGTCGCATCTTGGAGGCGTTTTTCTAAAAGTGTCGTGTTGTAAACCCTCATGACGAGAGGCTCTAAGAGCGAGGTTTAAGGGGATACCACGCACAGTCACGACGACAAAAACCTATGCCGACACCAGCGCGACGACTTCGATTTCCACAAGTGCGCCGAGGGGCAGTTTGGCGACGGCAACCGTCGAACGGGCGGGTGGCTCGGCTGTGAAATAGGTCGCATAGATTTCGTTCATGGCGGCAAAATCGTCCATCGTCTGCAAGAAGACAGTGGTTTTTATCACCGATCCCAGGTTTGAGCCGGAAGCCTCTAAAACAGCTTTGACATTTGCGAACACCTGGTGTGTCTGTGCCTGGATTCCGCCTTCCGCCAGCGCTTTCGTGCCGGGGACAAGGCCGACCTGACCGGATGCGTAGACCAACCCGTTGGCGACAACTGCGTGAGAATAGGGGCCGATAGCAGCGGGTGCCTGCGACGCACTGATAACTTTGCGCATAAAATTTTCTCCTGGTAATGTTGGGTAAAAATTCTGTCCAATTGTACCATGTCGCAAACCAGCAAGCGCGTTATAATGCCAGAATGTCGTCACTGATGGAGGTTTTATGCGCACATTGCTGAGTTGGATGATTGGTCTTACGCTGGGGGCGGCGCTCGGCGCGACTCTCGTGCTGTTTTTTGCGCCCACATCCGGTGAACAGCTTGTCAACAAATTGAAAGCAGGCTGGGAAGAAACGATGGCTGAAGCACGACGAGCAAGCGAACAGCGCCGTCGCGAACTCGAAGCCGAACTCGCGCAGATGCAAAAGAAAAATCAACTCACCCGTTAGCCGCGTCGCTCGAAGTGTTACTCCCCCGTCACGCTTAAGGTGTAGGGCATTGAAACGGTGGTCAGCGGCGCGAACGGCGAGATCGCCAGCAGCACCTGATCGACGTTTGTCTCTAACGGCAGCGACCACTCACTTTCAGCAGGCGCTAACCAGCGCGTCACCACCGAGTCTGTTCCGAACTGCTGCACCGCCTGAACCCATACATTCTGGGGCAAGATGTTATCCGTCCATATCCAGCCTGCCGCCTGCCAACCGCCATCATCCGCTTCAAAATCGCTGCTATAACCGATTTCCGGCACATTCACATTGTCAATCACCATACCGGGTTGATTAATGGCATCATCGGTCATCATTTCGAATCGCAGTTGAATCGTTTGACCTGCATAATCATCCAGCGAGATCGATTCCTCCAGCCAACCGTCGCTCGTACCTGTATATCCTGGGCCATAAGCATTATTATGCGGATTTTCGAGAGTCATACGTGGCGTGGAGAGGATCGTCCAGGTCGCGCCGTCGTCGGTGCTTACCATGACATAGCCATAATCCCACAAATTTTCCAGGTGATACCAGACGCGATAATTGAGGGTTGCCTCTGTAACGCCCGATAAATCGAACGTCCGCGTCAATTTTGTATCGCTTTCGTCGGCGCGGTTGCTGTACCACATTTTCTGACCGCTGTAGGCAGTCGTGGGGACAAGCTGGACGGTATCCAGCGAGTCGATGCTGATATTCAACGCTGTTTGATCTTCCAGATTGTTCAATACCAGATAGTCTGTCGAATACTGGTTGGCCTCATCGCTGACGCTATAAGGATACTCGTTGACAATCGCTTCTGGCGGCGGACTGATTAATCCCGTCAGCAGCTTATACCCATACGGCCCATCGGGTTCGAGCAGATAATTCGCCAGCACCCAATCCGCAAAAAAATCGTTTACCCCTGTTTCGCCCATCCCGCGCAGAACATTGTCCACCGAATCGAGGCTGTCAACGGGATCTGCGCTCAAGGCTCGCATCGCATCCACGCCATAACGCTCATAAAAATAGGTCACGAACATCATTGCTGCGCCATAATGCGGCAGACGCGGCGTATCTTCAGCCCAGGTATTCAGTTGCGTATCGGGATTATAGGTAAAACTCAGCGCGGTACTGTCCTCGTTGAAGCCAAGATAGATTTCCGTGAACATCGAAAGACCCTCGTCCAGCCACGTATTTTCATTTTCATCCACATTCTGGCGGATCATGTGCTGAAATTCGTGCGCAACGATACTCGACAAATATACCGGGTCGAATTCTGTACCCAGCGTGTCCAGGTTGAACAGAAACATCTCGTGCTCGTTGCTGGTCGAGACAGCTTCTCGTGGATTGGCGTGTTCGCTGGAATAATAAGCCGCCAGGTCTGCACCCATCCCATAGGCAAAAAGGCCATAAACGCGCGGGTCGCCGTCGATACCCGGCGTATTTTCGCTGCCCCATAAATCGCGCACTGCATCATAAATCGTATTATCAAACTGCCTTGCCAGCGTTTGTATCGTGTTGTCGCTGATTGTTATGCCCTCTTCGACCCACAGATAAATATGCTTGCCCCTGGCTCGCAGGACGGCATCCACTTGAAACGCACGATTTTCGCTGCTGTTTGTCACCCAGAAGGGCTGAATCTCGCCCGGTTTCAGTAACGGCGCGGACGATGGCGGCGCGGGGATTTCGCGGACTCCCATCAGACGCTGCGCCAGGTCGATCCGGTCACGCGGCGGGATAACGGCTTCTCGCAATGCGATTACGGTGGCATTTTCGCTTTCCGGCTCGGCGGCTAATGGCGCGGCGATGAGCAGGGATAACAAGAGAATCAGGCTAAAAGGTCGAGAAGGAAGTGATTCTTTGAGGGTTTTGAAATTCATGTCGTTTCACTTTTTAACAATATGTCTACGTCATATCGAGAACTGTAGCAATACATCCGCATCACATCGAGAACTATGGCAATACATCCGCATCATTTTAACAATGTACCTGCATCATATCGCGAATTGTGACATTTGTCGTTAGAATCCAAACACCTCCGGGGGACGGAGGCGTTGGAGTTTTGGGGAAAACATATCTTGGAAATTCTGGTGAAAAGGTGGGGGGCATCTCTCCAACCAGATTACGAACAATATATCACAGCTTATTTCGCCCCACCCAACGTTTACCTGACGATTGTGTGACGCTCATGATTGTCAAAATTTGCAATTTGCATGATGATTAGAGCAGTATCATGGACTATTCTTCAAGGAGCGAATATATGTTTTTACGACGGAAGCGTTTATGGACAGCCGTTTCAGTTTTTCTTTTGCTCGCCGCTTTTCTCCCGGTGGCACAGGCCGCTGGTGGAACGCTGAATTTTGAGGTGGATTGCGTTGGCTTCGTCAGCCAGGGCAGCGAACTTGAACTGAACCGCGATAATACAGGCGCACTCGCCGAAGCCTTCATAATCAGCGCTATTGATGGCGCAGGAAATACGATTTTAGAGCCGGTTTCTGATGTCTTTTTCGTCGGAGGAACGGTCAGTTGGCCGGAGGGCGATTCCTATGACTGGACGACTGCGCCGCGTTATAACCCCATTCGTCTCCAGATTGTGAGCGTGGCGGGCAACGGTCAGGCCGAAGAACTGGTCTACGAAAATATCTCGAACTGCGCCGGATTGCCCAACTTTGTTCTGGCTGACATCCTCGGCGCGTTTACCAAAGAAGCGCTGCGCAAATTGACAGGCGAGGCGTTCGTTTTGCAACCCGCCGATGGCGTGACCAGCGATCCAGTTGAACTCAATGCCATTCCCCCGCGCCCGATCAATCCTCCAGGATTAGCCGAATCGCAGCCAGGATTTGCTATAGTGAATACCGATAATCTGTTTTTACGCAGCGGAGATGACGTTCGCTATACCGTTATCGGTATCGTCGATGGCGGAACGAATCTGGCCGTTTTGGGGCGCAATGAAGACCTGACCTGGTGGTATGTACAGGTTGGCGGTCTGCGCGGTTGGGTCAACTCGGAATTTCTCGTCCTGCGCGGCGATCTGAGTGGTATCCCGGAAATACCTGTGCTTGGCGAACTCCGACAGCCAAGTCTGTATGTAGGCTTCAGCGGTAATTTTGTTTATGGTGATCCGCTGATCGGCAGCGCACCCCTCTGCACGATTCCGGGTAATCTCGAATTTCCGATTTTAGGCCGGACACGCAGCACAACCTGGTATCTGATCGAAGTAACCTGCGATGGTGTACTCACAACCGCCTGGATTCCGGTGGAATTGGGTATCGTCCGCAACCCAGCCGGTCTGGTGATCCCAATCGTTTAATCAGCGAACGAGGATTTGGTAGGTACAGGTTTCATACTTGTACCTACCATCAATAATTTTACTCCGTTACGTGCGCGGGCATTGGCTGAACCATGCCTTTGAGCAGGCGCTCCATTGCCATCGTATGACTGCATACGCCCCGCAGCTTGAATGAAACGCTGTCACAATCCCACTGACCCTGATCGTAGACAACGGTATGGTCGTTGTTGGTCCCTTGAAATGTCACCTTAAAACTCTGAAATTGGATACGGTCTTTTTCTTCAGCATAGCGTGAAGCTTTTTCAACATCGCTCACCACATTCTGACCAGAAGCGTATGGCAGCGGTGGGCGCTTGAGCATGGGCTTGAAAAGACGCTCCAGCGTCATGATATGGGGGCAGATACCGTGTGATTGGAAACCGTCGCACGTGCAGTTCCAGCCATTTTCATCCAGTGTGATGTTGTAATCCGCATTATTCCCTTTGAAGGTTGCAGTGAGTGCGTTGAAAGTGATGCGTTGGGGTTCTTCCGCGTAGCGCCGCGCTTTTTCGATCTGACTAATCATGCCGTAGTCCATAAGTAAACTGCTCCTTTAGCTTATTTTGACCGAAATAAAACACGCGGGTTTGCATGATCGCAAAGCCGCGTGCTTGTGGGCTGATTCATATTCAGTTGGCATAATATCTTCATGTTTGTAAAAACTCCCAGACGGCCAACATAATCTAAGTTTATGCGAAGATTAAGCGCATGTCAAATCTCTTAAACGAATTTTTCGTATAACTTTCATAAGCGTTTGGTCGTTTGCTTGTCCGATATATTCCAGTTGTCGTCATCGCTATTATCCCAGTCTTCGGATAAACGATGTCGCTTGCGTTTGCTATAAACGATTTCACGTTCAAGCTCACGCTGGATCGCGCGTTCTTTCGCCTCCTGAAAATAGAACCACACACTATGCGCCGCAATGCCTGTCCCCCAGATTATCAGAATGAGGAGCAAATCACCTGGGTTGGGCAGAGTCATAAAGCTGCGCATGAATTCGGGACCCAAAAAGAGAATCACACAAAATAAAAAATAAGCCGCAAACAGTGTGACATGGACGGCAAATTTGCTGCGCCTTTGAAAGCGCTGCTCGACTCGCCGGATTTGATCGAATTGCCACGCATTATCTGACATGCCGTTTCCTTTTAGCGATCACGCTTGCGTTTTTCGATCTCTTCCACTTCCTCATCCGTGATTTCGATCAGTTCGCCGTCGCCTGTCAGCCGGACGGTGCGATCACGCTTGGGTTTCTCGTAATAGTCATCATTGGACAAACGCTGACGTTCCCGTTCGATCTCGCGTTGGATCGAGCGTTCCCGTGCTTCGACACGCGCAGGTGAATTGAAATATACGGTTAGCCCATGTGCGACGATACCGATTCCCCAGCTTGCCAGGACGATGAGTGGCCAGGGAAAGCCATCCGTGTCACCGGAATTGGTGAGAAACCAGATCAGCCACATCAACAGGTTGCCGCCGATAAAGAAGGCAAGGTGAATGTAAAATTCATTGCGCTCTTTAATGCGCTTTTCGATGCGGCGGCGGATTTGTTCGTCGGTTGGCATATCAGGCGGCATATACGCAGCTTTCTATAGATAGGTCAATTATAGTGGCGCTTCGGTTTGTCGTCTAATTCCTGATCTTCATCCACAATCTCTAAAAGTTCGCCATCTTCCGACAGCACCAGACGATCATGCTTGCGCTTTTCTTTGGGCTGTGCGCCAAATTGCGGAACACGAAGCTGCGCATCACGGATCGCCTGCTCACGCGCGGCGGTGCTGCGATTAGAGTGAAATGAAATGTCGATTCCGTGTGCTGCCAGACCGATGCCCCATCCGAGCGTCAGCAAAATCGGGAAAATGAGCGCCCAACTGAGCAGGATACAGATAATCCAGGCCGCCGGGTTAAGAATGGTGTAGACAGCAAGATGAATGAGGAATCCATTGCGATCTTCAAAATATTTGGCGGTGGTAGCCCGCATACGGCGATAGGTTTCTTCGTCAGTCTCGGCTTCCCAGTTTTCACCGTAAATTTGTTCCAGCCGCTTTTGGACACCCTGCTCAAGCGCCTGCGCCTGACCGGGTGAATAGGCACGCACGTCAATTCCGTGTGCTGCCAACCCCGCTCCCCAGCCTGCCGTGATCAAAAACGGCCAGGGGAAAGGCAGCGACAGCGTAATGCCGCCGAACAGCCATAATCCCCAAATGATGACATTTACGATGAAAAACGCCATGAAGTGCATCGCAAACGTGGTGCGTTCTTTATAGTATGTTTCAACCCGACGGCGGATTTCGTCGTTCATTGATATTTCGTCGGACATCGCCTTTAGCCTTTCTGTGTCCAGTTAAAATATACGCAAACGCAGCGCATCCGGTTGCGATCTGTTAACGGGTCAAAAATTCGTGTACCAGCGATTGAAAATGATGGACACCATTTTCGCGCAGAACCGAGAATCGACCCCGATCATAGGCACGTGAGCGCAGCCCTTTCTGCACGTTCTCGCAGATTTCGATGTCCTCCTGCTGAATCTGGTCACTAAAGGCGATAATCTGCTGCATACTTTCCCAGCCTGCGCCTGTCCCCGGCTGTTGAAAATACCACTCGAAAATCGTCAGCGTGTGCTGCTCATCAATCGGCAGAATGATGTTGATCGACGTGTTATCGAGATAAACGTTGAGCATGACGTTTGGGAAAATCCAGTAATAGAGCGCGTCGCCTTCGCCTTCTTCGCTGCGGACATAGCGGCGATCATGCGCGTCACCCATCTTGACCGGACGGATCGGCGCATACTGCGATGAATAATAGCGGAAGGTATCGACGCGATATTGGTCGTAGTCCAGTTCGCGGAACAGGCCGGGGTGCGCGATGGGCAGGTGATAGCCCTCGAGATAGTTATCGACGTAGACTTTCCAGTTACAGTCGATCAGATAATCGCGCCGTTCGATCAGCCGCATGTTGGAAATATCAAAACCTTTGCCGAGAATTTCCGTGTTGATGCTGCCGTACATTTCGCTCAAGGGCGGCGCGTTGGGGTCGAGGTTGACGAAAATCCAGGGGCCCCAGGCTTCGACCTTAACCGATTTGAGGCATACCGCTTCTTTTTGCCAATCATTCACGCCATCAAATTCTGGCGCGGTCATCAGGCGACCATCCAGCCCATACGTCCAGCCGTGATATTTGCATTGCAGGCTGCGGCGGTTGCCCTTCGCTAGCGCGACTGGCCCCGCGCGGTGCATACAGACGTTGAAAAACGCGCGTAGTTGACCATCCTGTCCGCGCGTGACGACCAGCGGTTCGCCCGTCACTTCGCAGGTAAAAAAATCGCCGGGACGCATCACGTCCTCGCTGTGACCGACAGGCTGCCAGGTCTTCCAGAAAATTTTCTCTTTTTCGAGTTCGAGAATGTGTGGGTCGGTGTACCAGCGCGAAGGCATGGTCGTCGCGCGTGAAAGGTCAGTTGAGGGGGTATAGTCGCTCAAATCTAACGGTGACTGGCCGTTCTGGGTCATCGGTTGCTCCTTTTGGGCATATCACGATGATTTTAGCAAAGATTTGATGACAATTCAGCAAAATAAAAAATTGGGGTGCAGCAGAGCATAACGCCTGCCGCACCCCAATTTAGAAAGTTCAATTTGTGACCGCAGATTTTAGTGGCGGTTGTTGGAGCTGACCGGCACGTTCGAACCGGGCAGCGAGTCCAGAAATTCTTCGTTGCTTTCCGATTGGCGGAAGGTATTCAGCAGTTGTTCAAATGCGCCCACCTGTCCAACATCCGAATCTTCCGAGAGGTGTCCGACCATCCGGCGCAGCGTATACACACGCTGAAGCATATCCGGCCCCAGCAGCAGTTCCTCGCGGCGTGTCGATGATTGCTCGATATCGAAGGCCGGGAAAATGCGGCGCTCTTGCAGCTTGCGGCTCAAGTGCAGTTCCATATTGCCCGTACCCTTGAATTCTTCGTAAATCACATCGTCCATTTTGCTGCCCGTGTTGACGAGGCAGGTCGCGACGATGGTCAGGCTGCCGCCTTCTTCGACATTACGCGCCGCGCCAAAAATGCGTTTGGGCGGGTGAATGGCCGAAGGATCAAGACCGCCGGAGAGTGTGCGTCCACTGGTGGGGACGACGAGGTTATAAGCGCGTGCCAGACGAGTGATGCTGTCGAGCAGAATGACAACATGGCGCTTGCTTTCGACCAACCGTTTGGCACGGTTGAGCGCCATTTCGGCCACACGAACGTGATGCTGCACAGGATCGTCAAATGTCGAGGCAATCACTTCGGCATCTACCGAGCGATCCATATCCGTCACTTCTTCTGGACGTTCACCGATCAGCGCGATCATAAGGTGAACATCAGGGTAATTTTTACTGATAGCGTTGGCGACTTCCTTGAGAACGGTGGTTTTACCCGCTTTTGGCGGCGAAACGATCAAACCACGCTGCCCCTTGCCGATTGGCGCGATCAGGTTCAACAAGCGCGTCGATAAAATGCGCGGGTTGGTTTCCAGATTAAAGCGTTCTTCGGGGAAAATGGGGGTGAGGTCTTCGAAATTCGGGCGGAACTTGGCTTCTTCAGGGTTAAGGCCATTGACGGCATCCACGCGCAGCAGGCCGAAATATTTTTCCGAATCCTTTGGTGCGCGTACCTGACCAATGACCATATCGCCGGTGCGCAGATTGAAGCGCTTGATCTGAGTCTGGCTGACGTAAACGTCGTTGGGGCCAGGCAGATAATGCTCCGCGCGGAGAAAACCGATGCCATCATCGACAATTTCCAGCACACCGCCGCGTAGTTTGTGACCGCGCCGTTCGGCTTCGTCTCGCAGTAAGGCCAATATCAAATCATTTTTCTTGAGGCGGCTGTAGCCTGTGATAGTGGCGGTTTCCCGCGCTATCTGGCGCAGCTCTTCAAGGGTTTTTTCTTCGAGTTGTGAAATATCCATAGGTAATGAAACTCCGGGGTGCAGGTTGACAGGAATATCCTGCATACCTGTGTATGAAGGTCGTTATAGGTGTTCCAGAGATATATCATTGTTCGTGAAGTAGCAATGAACGGTTGCAAACCGATCAAAATATTCAACAATGAATGACAAATCTTGATGCTGATGTAAAAAGAAGAAGTGGCGGGTACCTGCTAACATAATCTAGTATATCATAATCACAAAATCAATGCAACGTCAAGCTAAATTTTCGCTTCATTCATTAACTGTTTGTGATAAAAGCATTTTCCCTACGGTTGTCAGGCGTTTTTTGCCTGGATTACTCATAAAATCTCATATAGTGTTACAATAAACGTGACCCTAAGAGTCTGGAGGCTTCAGAAAGATGGTCACCAACACGACTGCTGTCTTACAACGTGAGAACGCTCGTTTGCAGGATGAAAATCATGCGCTGCAAAAAGAACTGCGCGAACTGCGCGAATTTGTTGAGATTTTAAACACCCTGGCGGTCAGCGCACAGGGGATCACCAGTAATGAAGCGCTGCTGCCACTCTTGAAAGATGTTTTCACGCGCTCACTGAACCTGCTTAACGCGCCAGATGGATCGCTCCTGCTGCTCGATGACGAAACCCACGAGTTGAAATTTATACTGGCACAGGGGGCGATTGCTGAAGGATTGCTGGGCTATCGTATTCCGGCGGACGAGGGTGTCGCTGGATGGGTGATTCAAAATGCCAAGCCTGCGCTGGTGCGTGATGTGCGCCGCGACTGGCGCTTTTCCAACACCATTGATGATGCCTTCAAATTCCGCACACAATCGCTTGCCGCCGCACCTTTGATCGGCAATGGCCGCGTTTTAGGCGTATTAGAAGCCTTAAACCAGCCCGTTGATGAGCCATTTTCCGAAATGGATTTGACGCTGCTGGCGTTGGCCTGTCGCTTTGCCGGGGAAGTGCTGGCGAATATTGAGCGTGCCGCGCCCGAAACCGAAACGAATCAATAGTTCACCTTAACCAAATAACAAGCCTTCAGACTTGCGACTCGCGAGACAGGTGTATAATTCCTACGTGTACCCATAACATATAGTAGGAGTTTTTGTGTCGTGAAGCGACTGATAATGACGATCATCATCGGGCTGGTATTGATTACCCCCGCTTTTGCCCAGGAAGAAGCAACACCCGAACCTGAGCCGGGACAAGAAGTAGCAATACCCGAACCAAACCAGGCATTAAACAGCCCCATTTCCAGTGATGCGCTGCCGATCCTGATTAACGCGCGTACCGATCTGGAAATACTGGTCACAAGTCAGCTTGGGAGCGAGCGTCCGGTGGGTTGGAGTGGCAGCCTGGACATCACCAACCCTCAACTTGCGCTGCTTATCCGTCTTGATCTGGAAGTTTTAGCGGCGCGTCTGCTCAGTGCCGATCAGCGCCCGGTGGGTTGGTTCGGCGCGGTTTCCAGCACCCCCAACGCCATCGCCCGCGACATTCGGCATGATCTGGAACTCCTCGCCGATCAGGTCGTTCAGCAGGGTGTGCGGCCTCCCGGTTGGGCTGGTGATAGCCCCATCATGCGCTGTGATCGCTCGACCCAAAATCTCGTTCAGCTTCTAAGGATCACGGCACAATTTGTCGTCACCGCTGACCCCAGTAACCTGGATTATTGCCAACAGGTGATGATACAAGCCAGCCAATTTACTGAGGCGCAGATTTTGAATCCTTCCGCTGGAACTGTTTCAGTAATCAGTGGAGATGCTCCGGCGGGCAGCATCACTGCTAATGGGGGCTTCACCATCGCGTTTTTAGATCGTAATGCTCGTCAATCTGTTGGGGTTGTGCCTGTAGGCGAAGCGCTTGTGCCTGTTGCCCGAAGCTATGCCCAGTTTTCAAATATGCTGCTGGTGCGTGGCGCTAATTTCGAAGTATTTGTCGATTACACGACCACAACTCTGACACAGGAACAGTTTCAAGCGTTAGGTGATGTGAATTCGCTCACGCCTACCACTGCCTGCAACGCTGATTGGTGCAAGGTCTAGAATGTCTGATAAACAATCGTACCTGATTACTGGCGGCGCGGGATTTCTGGGCATTAACCTTGCGCGTTATTTATTGGCGCGGGGTCATGCGGTTACTTCAATTGATATTGCGGATTTCGATTACCCTGAACGTGGACAGATTACCGAAATTCGTGGTGATATTCGTGACCGCGCCAAAGTGGACGAGGTCATGCAGGGCATCGACATTGTCATCCACACGGCGGCGGCGCTTCCACTCTATTCCAAAGAGGATATTTTCTCTACGGATATTGACGGTTCGCGCAACATGATCGACTCCGCTTACCAGCATGGCGTTAAGCGCTTCATTCATGTGTCGTCAACGGCGGTCTATGGCATCCCCGATCATCATCCGCTGCTGGAAGATGACAAGCTCGATGGTGTTGGGCCATACGGTCAGGCCAAAATTCTTGCCGAAGAAGTCTGCCTGGAATATCGCAAAAAAGGCATGTGCGTACCAGTCATTCGCCCCAAGTCGTTCATCGGGCCGGAACGTTTGGGCGTGTTCGCGCTGTTTTATGATTGGGCGAAAGATGGCAAAGGCTTCCCGATGATCGGAAACGGTAAAAATCGCTATCAACTGCTCGACGTAGAAGACCTGTGTGCGGCGATTTACCTGAGTGCCACGATTGACCCGAAAATCGCCAGCGATACCTTCAATATCGGCGCGAAAGAATACACGACGATGAAAGAGGATTATCAGGCCGTGCTGGATTACGCCGGGTTCGGCAAAAAAATCAGCACATTCCCGGCTGCACCGATGATCTGGACGCTGCGGGTGCTGGAAGCGCTCAATCTTTCACCGCTTTACAAGTGGGTGTATGAGACGGCGAGCAAGGATTCATTTGTGTCGATTGAGAAGGCCGAGCGATTGTTGGGTTATAAGCCGCGTTATTCCAACAAGGACGCGCTGATCCGCAATTACAAATGGTACATTGATAATCTGCACCAGTTTGAGAATAAATCAGGTGTATCGCATCGTGTTCCCTGGAGTCAGGGCGTTCTGAAAATCGCGAAGGTGTTTTTCTAGAGGATAATCTGTATCGGGGACGGCATTTTGCAGCCCGTCCCCGATATTTGCGAAAGTTTACTGGCGGATGTCTTTCAGACGTTCTTCAGCCTGCTTGCCGAGGCGAGTAACTTCTTTTTCGACAGAGTTGAAGCGATCTTCAAGCGTCCCTGCTAGTTCTTTCCGCATTTTGTCGCCACTCTTCGGCGCAAACAGCAGCGCTAAGACACCACCTAAGCCAATGCCAATGGCAAGAAACAAAAAGACTGCCATTGTTTTCTCGCGGCTGGCCTGCATTTCAGCTTCACGGCTGTAGTAAATTCGATCATTCATGGTAATTCCCCTTCCACATTTTCGTTTAAAGGCAATGTTCGCGGTCATCGCAGAACATTCATATCTGCTTGAAACTTCTATTGTAATCATATGCCCAATGTATAAGAACAGCATGAGAACGGCATCAATTAGCATGAAAAATGGGCCAGGTGGGGGAGATGCGGTAGGCGGGGTGGGCTAAAATTCTAAAATGACTGACATCAATAAGCAAAGAATTTGGGAAGATGTATGCTATTTTCAGGCTTTCAGCCATCAGTTTTTTGTTTGTTGAGTCTTCCGTAAGCGCGAATTTTTAGTCCGCGCATAAAATGCTCAATTTGGAAATATTTATCGAATTCAATACGCTCGGCATCGGTTAAAGTCTGATTGCGATTTCTGTCCAAAAGGTAACTCATGCGTTTCTCAAGCACATCTGAGAGATGGAAAGTAGTGATTTGCTCAAGGGTTGGTCGTGATAGCAGAAAACTATAGATTTCATCTTCTATTGAAACGCCATATTCGACAGATAAGAGAGTTTCCTTTTGGGTTCGCAGATGGGCATCAATCAGTTCAACCAACCGTTTCATTCTGGCTTCATGGTTGGCGCGAACGTCAATCATCTGCGTCCCAATAAGCACCTTTGGTATAGCGCTCCATTCGTCGCCACGCGCGATAACTGGGAAAATCCGCAAGCTAATTTTTTGCGCGAATCCGATCTGAGAATGTATTGAATCTGTCTGGTTAGCTTCTGGCGATAATATCACCATCCTGCACCCTGCACTCGTCAACGCATCCTCAATCGCTTTATCCCACAGCGGTGTTCCCGGCTCGATGCCCTCATCTGTCTACACCGTCAGCCCTTCGGTGCGCAGATCATCGCGCACACGCTGCATGATTTCAGCATCTTTGTGACTGTAGCTCAAGAAGACATGATGTTTAGGATCACTCGGCACGGTAACGTTTGTTCTCTACCCGCGCCGACGCTGAAATTGGATCATCAGCAGAATCGCCAGTAGGAGAGAGGTTTCCTCCTGCGCGGTCATCTCAGCTTCCTGCGTCAGCGTGAACACGCTCTCAAAAAAGGCGGGCTGCTTCGTCAATTTCATGACTGGGGTGCTGGTATCTTCCTCATTGCCGCCTCGATAAGCGGTATACGATGGGTTGAGGAAATACCCGGTAAACAAGCCCAGCACTGGCACTTCGCTCAAAAGGGCATCGCCGATTTTGACCCAGGGATTATCCTCTTTAACGTGATAAAGAGGGCTGCCGTTTGTGCCATAAATGACATAGGTCGAGCGCCAGATGGAGCGCAGGGCTTTCGGCTGGACATAGCCGAGAGATTGATTATTGGTCGCATCCGTAAAGTTGTATTTGGCCGAAATATCCAGAATTTTATCCGCGCCAATGCGGTAGATTTCGCGGCTTTTGCTTTCATCCGCGTAGATGCGAATATCTTCTTTAAGCTTAAACGTTTTCTGGTGGACAAAGGCAATCTGCTGCCCGCTGCTATCGGTGACGATAATGCGCGGCGCGAGGGCAATGAGCTTGAAGCGCAATTCAAGCGGATATTTGTAAATGCTCATAGGGTTTTGCTCCTGTTAAAAATGCCATCTGAAGTCTAACCATTTAATTGGCACGGGAGTTGATTACTCGATAAGATTATAACAGGAAACGTACCTGACTAAGCATTGACTAAAAGCGAATGGCTACAAGCTAACAGCTTCTTTTAAAGGATTTAGCGTTATGGAACTCACCGCCAACGAATTTTTACGCTCCTCGATTATTGCGCTGGAGGACATCCAGCTTCAAACCGCGCTGACCCGCAGCACGAATAACGCCAATCACGGACGCTTGGTGGCGATGGCGGATACCAGCGATGCCAACGCGCTCCGCCAGCAGGCACGCGGGGCAAAACTCCGTGCGCTATCTGAACTGCCGGATTTGCTCGAAAAAATGGAGCGCAATGTCACCGCGCGTGGCGGGCATGTGCTGTGGGCTACCGATGCCGACGAAGCCAACAAACATGTGATCGACATCTGCCGCAAGCATAATCTCAAGCGCGGTGTCAAAAGCAAGAGCATGGTCACAGAAGAAATCAATATGGTGCCAACGCTTAAGGATGCCGGGATCGACATGCTCGAAACTGACCTGGGCGAATATATCGTCCAGATCGACGAAAGCCATCCCAGCCACATCGTCATGCCAGTCATGCACATGACGAAGGAAAAAATCCACGACCTGTTTGTCGAAAAAGTCGGAATGCCGGATCGTGAAGGCCCAGTAGACCCGACCTATATCACCAGTTTCGCCCGTAAGCACCTGCGTCAAAAATATTTAGAGGCCGATTTTGGCATGAGTGGCGGCAATTTTTTGATCGCTGAAACCGGGACTGTCGTCATTGTCACCAATGAGGGCAATGGACGGCTCTCAACGGGGCTGCCTCCGGTGCATATCGCCGTTGTCGGCATCGAAAAAATTGTGCCAACCTGGGAAGATTTCGCGACGCTGGTACAGCTTTTGCCGCGCAGCGCCACCGGACAGCGTATGACTGTTTATGTCAATATGTTCAATGGCCCGGCCCAATCTGTTGATGGCGATGGCCCGGAACATTTTTATCTGGTTCTGGTCGATAACGGACGCAGCGACATTTACGCTAGTGAATATACCGAAGCGCTGGCTTGCATCCGCTGCGGGGCGTGTCTCAATACCTGTCCGGTGTATCAGAATGTCGGCGGACACAGCTATGGTTGGGTGTATCCAGGCCCCATCGGCGCGATTATCACACCGCTGCTGAAGGGTAAAGAAAACGCTTCACCGCTGCCTTTTGCCAGCAGTTTGTGCGGTGCATGTAAATCCGCCTGTCCGGTAGACATCAATATTCCCGATATGCTGCTTTCGCTGCGCCATGATTTACAACAGGAACAGGACGCAATCTGGCGAGTCGGTATGAAAGCCTGGTCATTTGGTTTCCAGCACCCGCTGCTGTACGAAATTGGCGATAAGGTCGCCAGCACAGCCACCCGCGCACTGACGGAAATGACAGGCAAAGACCACATCGACATGCTGCCACCGCCGCTTGATGGCTGGACAAATGTCCGCGATTTTCCGCCGTTTGCCGAAAAATCCTTCCGCGATTGGTGGCGCGAGAATAAGCGCAACTCAGAATAAAACCGATCAAGACAATATATCTGGAAGCTGCACCGCTGCGGGTGGCACATGCTTCGGATACGATACTAAAAAGCCTCGACCCGGACAATTAAAGTCGTTGAAGTACGCTAGATTGGGATTTGGTGAGTGGGGATTGTTTAACCAACAACGCTCGGTTAAAGTATGATTTACAAAGATTAAATAAGGAGCGCTCGCCCGATGTTCAAACGAGCCTTTTCAATCGCCTTACTCATCCTGTTGCTCATTTCCCCCGCTGCTGCCCAGGAAAACCTGTCCCCTGAAAACTGGATACCGGCAAACTTCGCGGGGTTTTTAAAGCTACGAGTGGATTCCAGCGATACGCTTTTGGGTTTAAATATGACGGCGTTTGTGGCCTCTTTTATCCAGCCGTCGCGTTTCACTTTTGAGAACATCCAATCACTGGATGCGATCATACCCCTCACGCAGTTGGATGTCGAAAATGCGTCGTTTAATACGGACATTTTGCCCTGGTTGGGCGGTGACATCATTTTAGGCTATAAGCAGTTTGGCGAAGCATTAACGGTAGATGACAGTGATTTGCTCCTGATTCTGCCCAGCCGTGACGCGCTCCAATCCGCCAGCAGCTTCAGCCGGATTCTGGAGAATCAGGATTTGCTGAAACGCGAAACCTACGGCGAGATGACGCTCTATGTGGCTGACAAGAGCACCATTGCCTTTACACCCCAGGCTGTGATTATCGGCGAGACAGAGGCCGTCAAAAGTGTAGTGGATTTGCAGGCTGGCGTGGGCGAACGTCTGGTCGATACGGAATCCTATCAGGCGATTCAAGCAGCGGGACAGGAAGATGGGCTGATTTCCGCCTATATCAATGGCAGTGAAGCTCTGCGTATTTTTAGCTTCCTGATGAGCGGCGGCGACTCGTCGCTGCCCTTATTCAAGGCGCTTGGCGAAGCCCTCAGTACCCATCGCGGCGCTGCATCGTTCGAGCAAATTTTGTTAGGTGATTCACTGGATGGCGTGTGGGTTAGTCTGATGCCGGATACGCTGCGCAGAGGGGCGATGCGGGCGACAGTGACACTGTATGATGCCGATAAACCAGAAGCGGTGACAGTCAATGAGTTCAATACAGCCGCATTAAATATGATCCCGCAAAACGCGATGGTCGTGCAGGATGGCTCGGATGCTGCCGGCGCGGTTTATGATTTATTGTATGCCCTCCCGCTGACAAATTTTGCGGGGCGCATCCTGGGCGGTTTTCCGGTGGCAGAGTCAGCAGGTTCCGCCAGTGGGAGCATCGACGAGCCAACCGCCGACGACATCGAGCAGGCAGTTGGCGGAGTCCTGGCGGCGTTGGATCGAGTGGCTGATTTCGACCTGCAAGATAATTTCCTGCAATATCTCAGTGGCAGTTATGCAGTCGCATTGATACCTCGCCCGAATAACCCAAACTCGTTAGGGTTGCCTTATGACATTATCGTTGTTGCCGAAGTGAACGACGATAAAGCTGCGCTGGATGGATTGACATCGCTGACACGCGCGGCTTTGGGGCTGGAAACACTGGCATCCGTCACCATTGAGGATTTGGATTTTCAGACGGTTGAGGTCGAAACAAGTGTCGAGCCAGCCCTCTCGATGGGCGTGGTCGATCATATGCTGGTGGTCGCCACAGGGTCAGCGCTTGAATCAATGCTGGACGCACGTCGGGGCGATAATCAGCTTATCAGCCGTCCGCGCTGGCAAGCGTTGAGCGAAGACGCGATTCCCAATCTGTACGTGGATATTCCAGCGATTTATACCACTTTTTTCCCCCAGGCGGGTGGTGCCTCACTTCAGCGCATCAGCCAGTTGGGGGCGACAACCACCTATTTAGGCGATGGATTGTATCGCGTCGATGTTCAGGTTATCCTGCCGGGGGGTCTGGGGTAAATTCTCAGGTTATTTTGCCGGGGGCTTAGGCTAGGTGTTCAGGTATCTTAGGATAATATGACGTGAAAAATTCGACAAAGTTTGGCATGAAACGATATGCCATAAATCCTAAAATCGGGTAATATTTCAACTTATGGTGAAAACCATATTCTACACAAATATGGTGAAAAACCATATTCTACACAACTTAAGAAAGGTTCCAAGAAATGATTACGAAGAAACGTTGTATGAACATGATGTTGGTGTTGTCACTGTTGGCACTGGGCATCGTTCCTGCATTTTCGGTTGCCGCGCAGGACAGCCTGATTGAGTCGGTGTGCCTTGTGACCGATGTTGGTAAAGTGAATGACGGTACCTTCAACCAGTTAGCGTATGAGGGCATGGTGACAGTTGTCGAGGATTATGACCTGGAGTCAACCTACATCGAGACTCTCGCTCCGACAGACTATGCCGCGAATATTCAGACCTGCCTGGATTCGGGCTATGATGTCATCGCTACGATTGGCTTCCTGATGTCGGATGCAACATTGGCGGCGGCGAGTGATCCGGCTAACTCTGGCGTGTATTTCATCGGTATCGACCAGGGTTTTGAAGCTCCCCCAGCCAATCTGGTTGGTGTCCAGTATCGCGAAGATCAATCCGGCTTCGTTGCTGGCGCACTGGCGGCGTTGATGAGCGAAACGGGTAAAATTGCTGGCATTTACGGTATTCCTGTCCCGGCAGTGGTGAAATTCCGCAACGGTTTTGAGCAGGGCGCGAAATACATCAACCCCGACATCGACGTTCAGGGCGTGTATATCGACAGCTTCGTCGATTCGGCCAAAGGCGCAGAGACGGCGACCCAGCTTATCGAGGCCGATCCTGAAAATCCTGTGGACGTGATTTTCGGCGCAGGCGGGCAGACGGGTTCGGGCGGAATCAAGGCTGCGGCTGAAGCGGGTGTGTACGTCATTGGCGTTGACCAGGACGAATATTTCACCACCTTCGGCGCTGGCACGACCCCAGGCGCAGAATTCCTGATTTCCAGTGCGACAAAACGTGTTGATCGCGGTATCTATGTTCCCGTTGAACAACTGGTGAATGGCGATACCTCGTCTTTCGGCACGAATGCGGTTCTCTCGGCCTCTAATGATGGTGTGTCATTTGCCCCAGCTCACGACTCAGACGTGCCAGAAGACGTGGCCGCACAGTTGACGGCAATTCTCGAAGAATTGAAAGCGGGTACTATCGTCACAGGTGTTGACCCTGTCTCAGGCGAAATGCTGCCCTCGCTGGCCGATCTGGTTGCGGGCAATCCTGAGTTGTCTGTACTTGCGGGAGCATGGACAGATGCGGGGATCGAACTGGAACCCGGTGTGGCTTACACCATCCTCGCCCCAAATAATGCGGCATTCGCAGCCGTGACACTGCCAGCGGATGCGCCGGACGCAGTGCTGGAAATCCTGATGGCTCATGTTATCGAAGGCGCAATGGCGGCTTCAGACGTTGAGCTGCCAGAAGGTGTGACCGTTGTCACTGGCGATATTCCGTTCAGCCAGGGCGTGATTCACATCATTGACGGCGTGGTGATGCCCTAAGTATCAATCGTAAATTCTGTTTGTAGGGGCATGATATATCATGCCCCTACCGGAAATACTGTGGTATACAGTTTGGCTTAACTGAAGGGGTGAGTATAAAAACTCGCCCCTTTTCATTAGCTCCCCTCAACGAGTTCATAGAGATAGGCGATGATATTGCGGATTTGCTCATCGCTTAAGAGGGGATACCCGCCGCGATAGGGATGCGGATAGGCGACACGCGGGTCAACAGGTGTCTGTGCAGCGCTTAAAAATTCAACCAGACCGATCCCGTTACGATCCGTGAGCAGTTGGCTATCCACTAGTGCTGGCCCAAAATATTGAACACCCTCTCCGCCCACCCCGTGACATGATGAACAAGAGCGCGTATAAGCGACTTCACCGCTGGTCAGGAATAAATCTGGCGCGGCGTTGGCAGCTTCCGTCACTTCGGCGGATGCCTCGCCACCACCCAGCGATGGCGCAACAAATTCGGTTGGTGTCAGAGTTGGGCCGGAGGAAGTCGGCGCAAGTGTCGGCGCAGTTGTTGGTGCGGCGGCAACCTGATTGGCGTTCAGACTGCGGATATAGGCGACTACCGCATAAAGATCTTCGTCCGTCAGCGATGGATTACCACCTTTGGCGGGCATTGCGACACCTGTTGTATTGAGGGGGTCCTGGATTGTGCGGCCAACGATCAAAAAGGCGTGTAGTTCGTCATCTGTCGAGCTATTAATATACTCACTACCGATGAGCGTTTTACCCAGGCCGGAAATTCCGAGCGCGTTGAAACCATGACAAGCTACACAAAGCCCCTGATAAATTGTTTCACCCCTGGCGACCATCTGCGGATCAAGTGCAGCCGCCGCGACCTGCTGAGGAGTCGGCGACTCTTGTGGGGGAATCAGGGTTGGCGTTGATGTTGGCCCAGCTTGTGTTGGCTCGACAACCGTTGGTGAAGCCGTTGGCTTTAGCGCAATCTGCTGCCCAAATTCGGATCGACCTCCAAAGGCCACCACCAAGAGCAGCGTAATCGATCCAAATAAGACGAGCAAAGGGACGAGCGGGAAAACTTCGGCTGGACGCCCTGGCTGCGGACTCGTCATCATTTCCACCTTTTCGAGTTATGAACAAAAAAATACGCCATCAGGCGGTTAGGCTCATTATCTATCAACACGGAAGCCGTTTACAAGTGAAATTTGTCACTTTAAAACATGACAAATTCTTCTTACGCCTCAAGTGTGTCATATCATAAGATTGAGGTTATTGTTTGAAACTACCTTAATTGAGGAGCATGAACGTGAAACAGCAAATCGGACGCAGGCATTTTCTAAAATTGGCGGGCATTGGCGCAAGTGGGCTGGGTGCTGGCGCGTTTATTCATCCGGATGCGTTTAACGCGCCGCTGAATACACTTGCGGATGAACACATCATGTCTCCGCTTGCCCAGGCAGGTGAAGATGCTGAAACAATGGATCGACTGCATGGCGAAGGCGTTCAGGTATTTTTAGATAATATCGGTAAGGATCCGACTTTCTGGCGTCCACCAATGGAATATACGATGGACGGCGACGTGAAAGTGTTCGAAATCAAGGTGCAGGAAGTTCAGTGGGAAACCAAACCCGGAACTGTTTATCCGGCGATGGCCTATAATGGCATGATTCCAGGGCCGGAAATTCGCGTAACCGAGGGCGATAAGATGCGTTTCCTCGTCACCAACGAGATGACTCAGAGTACATCCATTCACTGGCACGGTTTGCTGCTTCCAAACAGCATGGACGGTGTGCCCTATGTGACCCAGCCGCCAATCAAGCCCGGTGAAACCTTCACCTACGAATTCGACGCACGCAATTCCGGCTCACATATGTATCATTCTCATCACAATGCCGCTGAACAGGTATCCAGCGGGCTGTTGGGCGCGTTTATTGTCGATCCGCTGGATAAATCACGCGAGCCAGAGGTCACTGCAGAATACACGCTGATTTTAAACGACTCAACGCTGGGCTTCACGATCAACGGTAAAGAATTTCCCTACACACAGCCCATCGCAGCCAAACTGGGCGACAAAATTCGCATTCGCTACATGAACGAAGGCTTCATGATTCATCCATTCCACCTGCATGGCATCCCGCAGTTGGTATTCGCCAAAGATGGCTACAACCTACCTGTACCCTATATGGCGGATACAGTCAATATTGCCCCTGGCGAACGCTATGATGTGATCGTAGACTGCACGGAATTGGGCTTATGGGCCTTCCACTGCCACATCCTGACTCACGCCGAGTCACGTCATGGCATGTTTGGCATGGTGACGGTGCTGGCAGTGCAGGAATAGGCACTATATTTTGAAATAATCAGGCGACCTATCAGGTACGCTTTCAACGAAACGCCAGGATGCCAGAAGTGGACTTGGCGTTTTTTGTTTATAATACCTAGCAGCTACCGAGCAAGCCGCTTAAGGAATCGATCTCATGAAATTCGCTGCGCGTGCCTGGATTTTTATACTTGCTTTCCTTTCCTGGACAACGTTAATTCAGGCTCAGGAGTGGATAGGGGTATCCGCCCCGGATTGTGATTACGGTGGCGAAATTCTCTCGATTGAAGCACTCGATGAATTGACGGTGCGCTTTCGCCTGTGCCGTCCCGATTCCGCTTTTGCGTCCAAAATCGCGTTTGGAGCGTTTGCGATTCACCCCTCCGAATATCTACAAGCGACAGGCGGGACAGGCGATTTGCTCGAAAAACCGATTGGTACAGGCCCGTATCAACTCGAATCCTGGGAGCAGGGCAGCCAGATTGTCCTTAAGCGCAACGAAAACTATTGGGGGCCGCTGGCGATAGAGCCGGAATTAATTATCCGCTGGAACGCCGAAGCCCAGGCGCGTTATGAAATGCTCAAAGCGAACGAAACGGACGCGATTGACAACCCAGGCCGCGACGAATTTGACATGATCCGCAGCGATACCGAGCTTGCCCTTTATCCACGTCCAAGTACCACGATTTTCTATGTGGGCATCAACAATCGTTTCCCGCCATTCGATAATCCGCTGGTACGGCAAGCGATGGCTCACGCGATTAATAAATCACAGATTGTCGAACAGTATTATCCTGAAGGTTCGCTGGTTGCCGACCAGTTTATGCCGCCTGCAATTTTCGGCTACACACAGGAAGTTCGGCCATTTCCCTATGATCCCGAACGCGCACGAACCCTGCTGGTCGAGTCCGGTGTGGCGCTGCCGATTCACGTTCAGTTGAGCTATCGCAACGTCGTGCGCGGTTATCTGCCCCAGCCGGGTAATGTTGCCCTCGAAATCCAGGCGGAATTACGCGCGGTTGGGATCGAAGTGGAACTCACGGAGATGGAATCCGGCACATTTTTGGACGCTTCTACAGCCGGGGAACTGCCATTGTTTCTGTTAGGCTGGCTACCGGATTACCCAGACGCGACCAATTTTCTTGATTTTCATTTTGGGGCGAGTGCCAGCGACAGCTTTGGCGATAAATTCACTGAAATCACCGAGCCACTTTTTCAGGCCTCACGTCTGTTCGATTTGCAGGAGCGTTATCCATATTATGTCGAAGCCAATACCGCCATTCGTGACCTCGCGCCCATGATTCCCGTCGCCTATGGCAGTTCCGCCGCCGCTTTTCGGTCACGGATTGCAGGCGCACACAGCAGTCCGTTGAGCTTCGAATATTTCGCGGTGATGGATGACCCGGATGATGACAATATCATCTGGACGCAAAATGCCGAGCCGATCAGCCTCTATTGTGCGGATGAACTGGATGGCGAATCCTTTCGCATCTGCAACCAGATTCACGAAGCGCTGCTGACATTTTCGATTGCAGGGACGACTGTGATTCCCTCACTGGCTCTCGATTACAGCGCTAGCGAAGATGCCACCGAATGGACATTTACCCTGCGGCAAGGGGTAAAATTTCACGATGGCTCGGCTTTGGATGCCAACGATGTGGTGCTGTCTTATCTGGTGCAGTGGGATGCCGCACACCCCCTGCACACGGGACGCGAAGGCACATTCACCTATTTCAGCGCCTTTTTCGACGGCTTTTTGAACGATAGTTTTGATTAAAGCGTACTGATGCAGGGGGTATCCTAAGAATTCGCTTTAGCGTTCATTCATCAAAATTCAGGGCGCAAGGCCTTGCGCCCCTACAAAAACCGCATATTTTGAAGCATCAAGCCTTTACCAATAGATACGATCCGCCGAGTCGCGCCTGCGGAACATTAAGGATTTTTTTCAATCTCTGAAATTATCGTTATACTTTGCCCTATAAATTAGCATCCTTGAAGAGGGGCATGTATGACCGATTCCCCAGTTGTGCTTGAAGTACGCGGACTCACAAAGCGCTTTCCTGGCGTTCTTGCCAATGACCACATCAGCCTCAAACTGCGAAAAGGTCAGGTGTTGGGGTTGCTGGGCGAAAATGGCGCTGGTAAATCTACCCTGATGAATCTGATTTATGGGCTGTATACGCCGGATGAAGGCGAGATTCTCGTCAATGGTCAGCTTGCCCATATTAAAAATCCGAACGATGCGATTGCGCTGGGGATCGGCATGGTTCATCAGCATTTTCAGCTTGTACCTGTCCTGACCGTCACTGAGAATATCATGCTTGGTAACGAAACCACGCGCGGCCCGTTCCTCAACCGTCGGGCAGCCAAAACGCGAATTCTGGAGATCGCGAAGCATTACGGACTCGATGTAGACCCGGATGCGCTGGTTCATGATTTATCGGTGGGTGTCCAGCAGCGTGTCGAGATTATCAAAGCGCTGTACCGGAAAGCCGATGTTCTCATTCTGGACGAGCCGACAGCGGTACTCACACCCCAGGAAGCCGAGGGGTTGTTCGCGATCATGCGGACGCTGCTGGATCGTGGGGTCAGCATCATTTTTATTTCGCACAAACTCAAGGAAATCCTGGAAATCTGCGATCATGTCACGGTATTACGAGGTGGCAAAGTCGTCGGACAGGCTGACCCGAAGCAGTCCACACAGGAATCGCTGGCTTCGATGATGGTCGGGCGCGAAGTGATCCTGCAAGTGGATAAGGACGAAGCACACCCCGGTGATTCTGTGCTGGTGATTCATGACCTCTACGTCAAGGATGACCGCGACCTTATGGCTGTCAGTGGCCTCTCGCTGGAAGTGCGGGCTGGTGAAATTCTGGGCATCGCTGGCGTGCAGGGCAATGGACAAACTGAACTGGTCGAAGCGATCACCGGGCTGCGTTCGCTTGATAGTGGACACATCCTCATCGAAGGCCAGGACGTTTCCCATGCCAAGCCGCGCCGGATCACCGAACATGGCGTTGCGCATGTGCCTGAAGATCGACAGAAAAACGGCATGGTTTCCGATTTTCCAATTAAAGATAATATGGTTCTGCAAACCTACTACCTCGGGCCGTTTTCTATCGGCATTATCGCCAATGAAAGCGCCAAAGATGAAAATGCCCGCAAACTTGTTAAACAATATGACGTTCGCACGCCGAGTATTTACGTGAATATCGGTACGCTTTCCGGCGGCAACCAGCAAAAAGCCATCGTCGCGCGTGAATTTTCACGCCCCAGTCGTCTGCTGATCGTCGCGCAGCCCACACGCGGGCTGGATGTCGGCTCTATCGAGTTTATCCACAAACAAATTATCAAGATGCGCGATGAGGGGACGGGTGTATTGTTGGTTTCAGCCGAACTAGACGAAATTTTATCCTTGTCGGATCAGGTGGCGGTTATGTATGCCGGAAAAATCATTGATAAGATGCCGATTGACGAGGCTGACCGCGAAAATATTGGTTTGCTGATGGCGGGTGTCAAGCGTCAGCAAACAGAGGCGGTGACTCATGACTGAGCAAACCGTGCGTGGGCCAGCCATACTTAACCCCGTTGCACGTACCTGGGGGCGTATATCACAGCGCTTAGTCCCTATACTGGCGATTATCACCGCGTTCATTATCGGCATCCCATTTATTATTTTCACCAGCGGCAGAGGCGATGTGGGCAATGGCCTGAATATCGCGGGGGTGGCCTACAGCGCCCTCATCGAAGGCTCAACGGGCATCGTCATTAATGATCTGGTTTCGCGCGACAATATCAATGTCGTGAGTGTGCTGGCGGCGGATAGCGACCTCACCCAGGGCGACCTGACAAGCCTCTCACGGGCAATCGCCGATGTAACCACCGCTGGCAGCGCCAACATCCGACGCTATGGCGAAATATTGGCGCAATTTGAGATGATCGACGAGGAATTTGACGCTCTGGGTGCGAGTCTGAACGGAATCGCGGCTGTCGGTGTCGATACCCTGCAAGCCATGATGCCGCTGATTACCGAACTGGCGGCGCTCAGACGCGGTGATGTGCGTGATCTGGCCGAACCTTATCGAGGAAAATCGGAACTCACAGCCGAAGATCGTGCGGCGGTTGAAGCGCTTGCCCCCGCCGCCTCCGACTACAGCGACGCGGATTTGCTGCGATACATGCAGATTGTCAACGAGGAAGGAATCGCCTCGCTGGAACGTTATGTCGTGCAGATTGATTTACTGGCACAGGTGGGGATTGCCCCTGGCAGTCCAGAAGCCGCCGATATTACAGCCATTGCTGAACTGACGACGGCTGAAGTGCGCGAATTGGTCACGACACAGACTTTGCTGGATTCTGCGGGTGTCACGGATACCGCCGCTGCTTCCGAACAAGTGCAGATCGTTCGCCGCTTATATGATGCCGAAATTCTCACCAATCCCAGTGTAAATGAAGCGCTGACTACTGAATTTGATACAGCGCTGAGTCAAAATCTGGTCGTTCGCCGCCCTGGTAATCAACTGCTGGTTGATCTGGGCGCAAGCGGTGTAACGGGCGCACTCTACGACACGAAAAACACGCCTGACGATACATCCGATGATCGAGTCTCCAATCTTTACCTACGGCTGGGTGATCGTGTACTTCTGTTTTTTCCTGCCAATCTGGAAACGCTGTTTGTCCGTTCAATTCCGTTTGTGATCGCGGGGCTGGCGGTTGCGCTGGGTTTCAAAGCGGGCTTATTCAATATCGGTGCGGAAGGGCAGCTTTATGCCGGGGCGATTTTTGCCGTATGGGTTGGCTACTCGCCAATTTTCTCCGGCTTGCCGGGGGTTCTGCACCTGCCATTGGTGCTGATTGCTGGCTTGGTGGGCGGCGCGTTCTGGGGAGCGATACCCGGTATTCTGAAAGCCTACACAGGTGCGCACGAAGTTATCAACACGATTATGCTGAATTTCGTCGCGGTTCTTATGGTGGATTGGCTGATTAAATCGACCACGCCGATCATCATGCAAGACCCAACCGCCAGCACACCGCAGACACCCCTGATCGCGAATTCGGCACATCTGCCCGTTTTCAGCCACATCGCACCCATATGGTTTATCGTGGCAGGTATTCTGGTCGCGGCAGCAGGCATATATTCTCAGCGCAAAGAAATCGCGCAAAATATTCGATTGGCGCTGCGTCCGGTGATTTTGGGCGTGATCGTCATCGTGGCAGGCTACTTTTTCGCGTGGGTTGCGGTGCGCGATAATCTGCATATCGGCCTTGTGATTATGGTCATCGCAGTCTGGTTTACCGATTGGTTTCTGACCCGCACCATACCCGGCTTTGAGCTGCGGACGGTGGGTGCGAACCCGGATGCTGCCCGTTATGCAGGTATGAGCGTTCCGCGCAACATCATCCTGGCGATGGCACTCAGCGGGATGTTGGCGGGGTTAGCCGGGACAATCCAGGTGGCAGGCGTACAATTCAGGATGGTGCCGGGGTTCTTTTCCGGCCTGGGTTTTGATGCGATTGCTGTAGCGTTGCTGGCACGTACCAATCCACGCAATATGATCGCGGCAGGTTTTCTGTGGGGTGGTTTGCTGACTGGTGCGCCGCTGATGCAGGTCAATGCTAACATTTCAATTGATCTGGTAAAGATCATCGAGGCGCTCATCATCATGTTTATCGCTGCTGACGTGATTATTCGCACTCTCTGGCGTATTCCGGCGGGCGGCAAGGAACAAAACCTGGCGACCACATTCACGAAAGGCTGGGGAGGCTGATATGATCTCAATCGAAACGTCACCAGGTAGAACAAACACCGAAAGCTGGCGTGAGCGCATCAGAATTACGCGCACACTGGTTTTCTCCGTGATTTTCATCCTGGCCGGTATCTGGATTTTATTGGGTGTCACCAACAGCATCGCGCCGGACGCAGTAACTCGCCTGACATTTGGCGAAGGCGGGGCAGGTCAATCCCTGGCGCTTGATGTGGTGGTTGTGCCATACATGCGCTTCGTCGGCTTCTTCTATATCCTGTGCGGTGTGGTCGGTTTGCTGCCCAACGAACGGCTGGGGCGTATCAAATTTGTAGTCCTGCTGCTGGGCGGCATCCTGATTTTCCCGAATATTCTGATCGTCGCGGCGGCGGGGCAAAGTACCAGCGTCACCAGTATGCTTGGTTCAAGCCTGCGATTGGCGACCCCAATAGTGATTGGCGCACTGGCGGGCATCTGGTGTGAACGTGCTGGTGTCGTGAATATCGCTATCGAAGGCATGATGCTGACTGGGGCATGTATGGGTTTCGTCGCCTTTACCTCGCTGGCTGGAAGCATGGGCGTTCCGAATGCCCAGTTCATTGGGATTATCGTCGCGGTGCTGTCCGGCGGCCTCATGTCGATGCTTCATGCGTGGCTTTCGATACGCTTTAAGACAAATCAGGTCATTAGCGGCACGGTGATTAATATTCTAGCGATTGGCCTGACAAGCTTTCTACGCCGCGAAGTCCTGCTGCAAAACCAGGACGCGGGGCGCGAGACGCTACAGGCTATTCGTATTCCGCTGTTGGCAGACATCCCGGTGGTCGGCGAAACCTTGTTTAACGCCAAGCCGATTTTCTATATGATGTTTATTTTGCTCATCGTGACGCATGTGGTTCTGTTTTATACACGCTGGGGGCTGCGAACACGTGCGGTTGGCGAAAATCCACATGCTGCCGACACGCTCGGCATCAATGTTAATCGCAACCGCTGGATTAATGTCATCATCGGCGGGATGATCGCGGGATTGGCAGGCGCATGGTTGACGCTGGAACAAACGGGGACATTTGACGACCAGATGACCGCCGGACGCGGATTTATCGCGCTGGCAGCAATGATTTTTGGCAAGTGGCTGCCGTTTGGCGCGTTTGGCGGTGGTCTGCTTTTCGGCTTTGCCAGTGCGCTCGAAACCCGTTTTCAGATTCTCGGCGTTCAGCTTCCTACACAGTTTTTACAGATGACCCCTTACATCGTGACGATTATCGTCCTGGCGGGTTTAGTGGGACGCGCCATTCCGCCGAAGGCCGACGGCGTACCCTATGAGAAAGACTGACGACGAACGATCATTTATCTTTATGTGTATTGTCTGGCAGGGGCAACCCGGCGGGGCGCCCCTACGGAAAATCTCCTGAACATGAACCTTCATTAAAATCCTGATGGCACTGCCAACGGATCATATTCGATCTGAATCGGGATTTCCTTACAACCCCAGAATACTTCCTGTTTCATCGCGGTCAGATCATGGATATTGGAGACATCTGGTCGCGACTCATCAAATGTAAATACCGGGTCAACAGTCATTTCTTCCGGCGATATGCGGCCAAAAAAGCGCGTCACATAATCATATTTGCGCAGCATTTCGATGACGAGTGGATCACTTGGCCCGCTGCTCACCAGGCTGCTGGTCGGCTGGGCGTATTCGGTGACAAACGCACGTCCCTGGTACAGATCAACGGTCTGATCGAGCAGATTCAAATAATTCGTCCCGCCGAAGCTGCCAAAATCCACGCGCAGATTATCCTCTTTGATGGTTGGGTTGGCGTAGTTGACGGGTACGGCCTGCGAGTCGGCGAAAATCCACGTCAGGACACCCATATTGGGAGTGGCAGCGACGGCAGTCAGGCGCAGCGGGATCATCGGCATCTGGGACTCGTAAGTCATCACAATCGGCTGAATATCCTGCACACCTTCCTCTGGCTGAAGCTTCATCGCCAGGAAAACCATCCCCTCGTCGGTATAAACGGCTACCAGCGGTTCCATTTCCTCGGTGATACGATAATTATTATCGCGCAGCCAGATAATGAGCGCGTTGGGATCGGGACTGGTGACGACATCATAGGCATATGGCCCGGCTGTCCCGGAGGCGAGAATACTTACGTTGCCATCGGCGGAACCACCCGCAGCAGATTCTGCCACCGCGGACATCGGAACCGCCGCACATGAGGGCATCAGTGGCGGGAAAAAGATTGGCGCGGTGAGGTTGCTCAATTCATCAAATGTGGCGATTTCGGCAACATCGACCTGAGGCACGGATGGCACAGGCACAACCCATGAGAAATCAGGCGCGGAACCTGTGTAGTTGATCTGCACATAAGCGCTGATCGTGCTATCACCGTTGACCGTAAAAATGATACGCTCGGCCTGCTGGTCTACGGGTACATTCTGGCAAAATAATCCGCCACAGGCTGACACGCCCGATACAGTTCCAACGATCATCAGAGCAGCTATCAAAAAAATCAATAATCGGCAGCGATTCATTGTAAATATCCTTTTTCTCAAAGTCTATCATTTACAATGATACAATGACCGTATGGGGAAGCGCGAATAACATATTTTCGTTCAGAGAAATGTGCTGGTTAAAGCCATGCCTCAAACGCCGCTTTAGCATTTTCGCGGGGTACATCGAGTCCCCATTCGAACTGTGCAATGACCCCTCCGCTGCCGTCATCCAATGCAGTGCGCACCCGCTGGACAGCCTCTTGAACATCAGCGACACTCCCAAATGGAAGTATGTGCTGCCGATCAATCTCACCCCAAAATGTGATTTTGCCACGATACAGGTGCGCTAATTCTTCAATATCCATGCAGAAAAGCTGTGAATTGAGCGCATCCACTCCAAGTTCAATTAAGTCCGGGTAAATAGCGTGGATGTCACCATCGGAATGCATAAAGACGTATTTACCTGCGGCGTGAATCATCTGACAATATTCGGCATAGAGCGGCTTGAACAGTTCGCGCCACATAACCGGTGAAATCAAGAGACCTTTTTGTGCGCCCCAATCATCCATAAAGCTGATACCATCGACTTTTGTCTCGCACCACAGTTCAAGCTCACGTAAAAAGTAGGTCTGAACTTTATCGCGCAAATGCAGCATTTCGTCCGTGTCGTAGGCCAAATCCATAAAAAGGTTCTCACTCCCACGCAGGAATTGCATTCGCTCAAAAGGCCGTAGACCTGTTCCGGCTAATACAAATCGATCATTACTCAGGCAAAAAGTGTTTACCGCACTGCAATCGAATCCGTCCAGCATTTCATAAGGTGCTTCATAATTCGCCAGGGCCGCCCAATCCGCCAGTGGTGGATTCTTGACCTCGCCGACGACACCCGATTCTGCCACTGTCCATCCGCAGCCCCATTCGTCTGTATAACTACCAGCGATGTTTGGCGTCCCAACGGCGCGTTGGGATGGGCCATAAGGCGCAGGTGGCCGAGCAATATCGACTGGATAGCGTTGTAATATTTCGTCAAGTTGATCCTTGTGAAACATTTCTGTCCCCGGTAAGTACCACAAATCACGGGGCGCACGATCCGGTTGTTCAAATCGCAATGCTCTGATGACTCGTTCACGGCTATTCATAGGTTTCCCCCGAATAAGTTTTGGGTACAATATTCATCGAGATTGTACGACATATTGATCAAAAAACAGGATAACAAACGTTACCTTCTACTGATAACCTTGAACACCATTTATCGAGATTCATGACCTGAAAGGCGCTGCCAATGACTCTTTACCCACTTCTGCTCAACCCGGCACTCCATGTCAAAGTCTGGGGAGGTCGCCAGCTTGAAACCATGATCGGCAAAACGCTGCCTACCGATGAACCCTATGGTGAATCCTGGGAGATGCACGATACGGCTGTGGTCGCAAATGGGCCGCTGCAAGGGCGCACACTCGGCGATATTCTGGCAGAGTATGGTCATGACCTCATTGGGCCGGATAACGATCCCGCAGAAGGCCTCCCGCTTCTGGCAAAAATTCTGGATGCTGCCGACTGGCTTTCGGTGCAGCTTCACCCCAATGACGAGCAGGCGCGGGCATTGGAAGGCCAGCCACGCGGCAAAACTGAGGCATGGTATGTTCTGGGGGCAAGACCGGGCGCACGATTGGTGATCGGTATCCAACCAGGGACGACACGCGAACAAATGGCGCAGGCAATTCGCGATAACGCGCTGGAAAATCTTCTGGTCTATGCCGAAGTTCGTGCTGGCGATGTGCTGTTCGTTAGTTCAGGCACGATTCATGCCCTCGGCGAAGGCGTTCTGGTTTATGAAATCCAACAGTCGTCGGATACGACCTATCGGCTGTACGATTGGGGGCGGTTGGGGCTGGATGGTAAGCCACGTGCGCTGCATATTGATAAAGGCACACAGGTCGCCAATATGGAATCGCTGCCAACGATTGTTCATACCGGGGACAATCCTGCCAAAATAGTCGAGATTGTCGAGTCACTCTATTTCAAAACGACTCTTTATCAGTTGAACGCGGCAAACGGCACACAGATCGAACTGGATACCGAAGGCCGTCGATTCGTCATTCTCACCTGCATTGATGGTGAAGCACAGGTCAACGCAGAGGTGACGATGAAAAGCGGGCAGACGGTTCTCATCCCGGCTTCCCTGGGAAAATACACCCTTTCCGGCACAGCGCGTGTGCTGTCGTCGCTCCAGCCCTGAGAGAAGTTTAACAACCTCTTAACTTGCCAATTCCGATATAAACCCAATATACTTCAATTTAATTTGAAGCAATTTAATTTGAAGTGAGTTGGCGATGGCAAAACAGAATGTACTCTTTCTCTGTACAGGCAATTCGGCGCGGTCACAGATGGGCGAGGCTTTTCTGCGCCAATATGCCGGAGATCAATTTGAAGTCCACAGCGCCGGGTTAGAGCCAAAAGGTATCAACCCCTATACGATTCGCGTGATGAACGAGGTTGGGATTGATATAAGCAGCCAGTGGTCAAAATCGACAGAAGAATATATGGGGAAAATGTTCTTTCGCTACATTATCACCGTCTGCGGTCACGCCGACCAGAATTGCCCACAAGCGCTTTGGGCGCAAGGTGGTACGCGGCTTCATTGGGCATTCGATGACCCGGCGGTTGTTGAAGGCACAGACGATCAAAAAATAGCGAAATTTCGTGAAGTGCGCGACCAGATGGCGCAAAAGGTCAAAAGTTGGCTTGGTGAATTGGAGGCGGTGTAATGCCCATCGAACAACCGCCCGAATTTATCAAACTGCTGGCGCATGATTTACGCTGGAGTCTGCTCAAGGCATTGACTGTCAGCGATTATCGCGTTCATGAGCTGGTTGAGCAGGTTGACCAGCCGATGAATCTGGTGTCCTATCATCTCAAAAAAATGCGGGATGACGCGCTTGTGACCATGCGCCGCAGTGAGGCCGATGGGCGCGATGTGTACTACAGTCTTGATCTGAAGCGCTTGCGTGATCTCTATCGGGCGGCGGGGCGGTCACTGCATCCAACTTTAGACGCGGATGCCGAGCAAAAAACAATTTCTCAAACCGCGCGTGTTCTGTTCCTGTGTACGCATAACAGTGCGCGTTCGCAAATGGCCGAGGGGTTGATGCGGCATCTCAGCGCAGGACGGATTGATGCATTCAGTGCTGGAAGCCATCCGACACAAATACACCCAAACGCGATCAAAACGATGGATGCGCTTGGCATTGATATTCGAAAACAGCGCCCAAAATCGCTGGACACATTTGAAAATCAAGCATTCGATTATGTGGTTACAGTTTGTGATAAAGCCCGTGAAGTCTGTCCGCTGTTTCCCGGTGAGACGCAGCAGATTCACTGGGGATTTCCCGATCCTGTCGCGATTGACGACGAATTTGAACAGGCAGGCGCTTTTGAGCAAATTGCGCAGCGGTTGAAATCGCGAATCGAATCATTTCTTGTCATGCTTCCCGTAAATTGAGAATCAGGTACAAACCATGCTAACGATATTTGGAGATATTCACGCCAATTTACCGGCTCTCGAAGCGGTCATGACCGATATGGATGAACGAAAATTGGATAATCGCTATTGCCTTGGTGATCTGGTTGGTTATGGCACTTTTCCAAATGAAGTCGCTTCCATCATACGTGGTCAGAAAATCCCTACGATTATGGGCAATTATGACCAGGGGGTTGGCACTGATAGCGATGATTGCGGCTGTGCCTATACTAACCCAACGGCTGAGGCTCTCGGCAAACGCTCAATTGCCTGGACGAACGCGAATACATCGGCAGACATCAAAGCGTATTTGCGCGAATTACCCGCACACATCCCACTGCAAATTGGTGATTTGCGCGTTTTGTTGGTGCATGGCAGCCCGCGCAGGATTAACGAATATCTGTTTGAAGATCGCCCTGATACCAGCTTTGAGCGACTGCTGGATACCGCAGAGGTCGATGTCCTCGTTTGTGGACACACGCATCTTCCCTATCATAAAGTTTTGCCCAGTGGACGGCATGTTATCAATGCGGGCAGTGTCGGTAAACCGAAAGACCGCGACCCACGTGCCTGTTATATCACCTTGTCCGCCACGAATCGCGATCTGCACGTGCAGTTTATTCGCGTTCGCTATGACATTGAGCGAACAGCACAGGCGATTGAAGCCAGTGATATGCCACACGAATATGCACAAATGCTGCGCGATGGGGCAGGTTGACGTTTGAATCCCACACTTTTACGGAGAGCAGGCGCAGAATTCATTGGCACCTACAGTTTAGTGACGGCTGGCTGCGGCGCGATCATGGTCAACGCCAGCACAGGCTCGCTCACGCATGTCGGCATCGCCCTCACATTTGGCCTCATTATTACGGTGATGATCGCCGCAACAGGGCATATTTCTGGCGCACATTTTAACCCGGCTGTAACGGTGGCCTTTGCGCTCACTCGCCATTTTCCCTGGCGTGAGATTCCGGTTTATATCGGCAGCCAGCTTGCAGGCGCGATACTGGGCGCACTGACACTGCGTTTACTGCTCGGCGATGTGGCGCAGATGGGCGTTACGCTGCCATCTGGCTCGGCGCTGCAATCATTCGGAATCGAAATACTGCTGACGGCGGTCATGATGTTCGTGATTATGGCGGTAGCGACAGACACAAAAGCGCTCGGTTCGCCAGCCGCCCTTGCGATTGGCTTTACGATTACACTGGATGCACTCTGGGGTGGCCCGATCAGCGGTGCATCCATGAATCCGGCGCGTTCGTTTGGCCCAGCCTTGATCTCAGGAATCTGGAAGGATCACTGGGTTTATTGGCTTGCCCCGCTGATAGGTGCAGGCTTAGGTGCTGGCATTTACCAATTGTTGCGTGAACCTGAAATGATGCCGGAAATATTGGAAAAATAGGGCATCAACTTTCAGGTTCTACCGTTGCTTCTTCGGTGGGTTCAACGGCGACAGGCGCGTCCACGATCATCTGGCAACCGCGCATCGAGTCCTCGAAATCGCCGATGAGCGTGGTGTCGTCGCCTTCTTTTGCCATCAGGTAGCCTGTTTGCAGATAGCTGATCGCCGCCGGACAGCCAACCGTCAGCACTTGCGCCCGTGCCGCCCACCAGAAATGGCGCGGATCAGTCGTTCCCAGTCGAACCGTTGCCTCGAACGACTCAGCGGCCAGCGTGTATTGTTCCAAGCGAATCTGTGTGCGCCCCAATGAATATTGACAGTTGATATTGTCCGGCGCGATCTCCACGCAGCGCGTCAGATAATCGGAGGCCTGGTTGGGATCGCCAACAGTGTTCAGATAAATTGTCCCCATCCACCACAAGGCGCGGGTATTTTGTGGATTCAAATCGACGACTTCACGCAGAGTCGCTAAGGCAGCATCGGTTTCGCCTTCGCGCAGCTCCAGCACCGCCAGATCAATCGCTAAATAGGGCAGATTTGGCGCGATGGCGTAGGCCGTTTGCGAATCTTCAAGCGCAGTTTCGAAGTCAAATTGATAATCCTGCATGATTTGTGAGCGAACGCGGTGCGCCTCAAAACTTTCCGGGTTGATTTCCAGCGCACGCTCAACGGTGCTGAGGGCGCGGTCATACTGACCCATATCGAAATAGGCTTCAGCCAGAAAAGCCTGCGCACGTGATTGCGATTGCACATCGTCAGCGCCTGCCAATGCCGATGCCTGGAGTGCGCTGGCAATCCCTTCGCCTGACCTACCGCTCCAACTCAAGACCATCGCGCGGATTGCCCAGGCATCCGCCGAATAGGGGTTTGCCGTGACCGTCTTTTCAGCAGCGTCTAGCGCCTGTGGAAGCTTGCCACTCATCGCCAAGCCAAATGTGTAGAGATAGTGGATGTTGACATCATTCGGCACAGCTTCCAGCAGGCCGCCATAGATTTCGACAGCCTCGTCAATTGCGCCACGCGCCCAGGCATCACTTGCGGAGGCGATGCGCTGCGCGGGGTCTTGGGTCGGCAGCGCTGTGGGAGCCATCGCAGTTGCCATGCCGTCCTGCGCCGAGTCGATCAAATTTGTCACGATTTGTTCGACCTGGGGGCTGACGCTCTCACGATTGTTATAAAGCTGCACCCCCGCGAAAACGATCAGGGGTGTCAGAATCCACAGCCACAGCCAGCGAAATGAGATAATGCTGCGCCTTTGACCCTGGCGGTAACGTTTTGGTGTCCGTAAATACATGACTCAGCCCCCGATGGGCGTAGGCGGTATCGGCGTGGGCGGTTGTTCCGTCGGCAGCGCTCTACCAGCATAGGTCGGGCACGAAACGGTTGTTAAGCGCAGCCCTTCGCGTATCGTCGCAATAATCGAATCGCCATCTGGCAGTGCCTCGGCCAGTGGCAGGGATTCCTGCAAAATATTCCAGGCCTGCTCACAATTCCCCAGATAATAATTCGCTAACCCGCGCAGATACCAGCATTGAATCTCATCTGAGCCGTTATCGACACACTTTTGAAAAGCTTCAAGCGCACCTTCGTAGTTTCGGCGGGTGTAACGGGCGATGCCCACCTGCCGCCAGGCTTCGGCATAGTTCGGGTCAACATCGAGCGCGTCTTCACAATAGCCCTGGGCGCGGTCATTCTGTCCGACTTTGGCATATGCTTCACACAGGCGCAGAAAAGCGCGTTTGTTGCGGGGTTCAAGCGCGAGAACCCGTTCATAGGTCGCAATCGCAAAATTATCCTGATCGGATGCCAGATATTGCAGCGCCAACTCAAAATAGGGCGCGGTCAGATTGGGATTGATCGAAATAGCTTCTTCAAGCTGTTCAATCGCCAGTTCGCGCTCGCCAACCCAGATGAGGGTGAACGCATAGCTGCGGTGTGCGTCAGCATCCATTGGGTCGGCATCGACAGCATCAAAGCCGTAGTCGAGTCCCTGCTGATAGCGGCCAATCATAGTATAAGCTCTTGCAAGTGCTGCTTTCAGGGGCGGGAAATTAGGCGCTTGTTCCAGCCCGGCGACTCCGACTGGAATCGCTCCTGCCGGATCGCCGATCCAGACGAGCGCTTTGGTCTTCAGCGCATAACCGCGCGGATCACGCGGATTAAGAGCAATTGCTCGATCTGCCAATGAGGGCTCACCTTCACTCGGCGGGTCTATAACCTGCTCGGCTCGATCCAGGTCGATGAGCAGTTTGCCATATTCGTAGAGATAATCCAGATTATCAGGCTGCTGTGCAACGGCCTGCGCGAAAAAATCCGCTGCCTCTGCGATCTTTCCCTGCTGAAACAGTGTTGAGCCTTCTGTCGCTAAAGTGCTGGCGAAAGGTGTCGCGGTAGGAGCCATCCCTACGACATCGAGCGCGACCAGTTGTAAACGGTCAAACTGCGTGACCGAGAATATGAGAAACGTGATAATGGCAGCCAGAAGCAGGAATATTGAACGTCCACTGCTGCGCCGACGACGGCGGGAGCTGAAAAAAGGTTGGGAATAATCTCGCTTAATCTGCATGGGTCACTTCCCTGATTACTAGCAAACGGGTGCATCATCCCCTTAAATCATAAGCAAACGAGTCAATCATCCCCTTGATTGAATATAAGTAGGGTAACGGAGCGTAAATAGCCTGTCAAGCGTATTTACGTTTTGAAATATTTCATAATGAACCAGTTCGATCAAATGGAGTATGATCGAAGTTGGGGCAAAATGCAGATGAAGTGTGGATACAATGTAGGTAAAGTATGAATAAAGTGCAGGTAAAGCACAGGCGGAAACCTTGAAAGCGCAAGCAACTCCATGAATTTTTGGAAGCAGTTAATCAAACCCTCAGCGTCCATTGTCGAGATAGATCGTCGTCGTCAGTCGCAGGTACTCGCCTCGATCATTGTCGCTGTCATTGTGCTGGGGATACCTACCGTTGTCATGCCTATCATTTTGACACGGCTCAGCTTTGCTATCGAGGACCCTGTTAACGTCGTCAGTTTTTCCGCTATGTTCCTGCTGGTCATCGCGTATATACTCAATCGCAGGGGGCGCTATCAAATCGCCGCGCTTCTGACCGTCGGTATTTTAATCGTCGCTATATTTGCCGCTGCCAACACCGATCCGGTAGAAGCGCCGATCCTGCTCATCTACATGGTGATCCCGACCCTCACGAGCAGTATTTTATTATCGCTGCGAACCAGCCTGATTTTAACGGTGCTGATGACACTGGGTATGTTTGTCATGTTTTTCGCTTTGCCACCGTCTGGCAAGGAAACAGTGCCGATTTTATACAATATGCTCATCGCGAGTCTGATTCTGCTGTCACTGCGTCACCGTGACCTGGTGGAACGGGATCGGCAGGCAGAACTCGCCGAAAGTGAAGCGCGTTTCCGGGCTATTTTTATGGAAGCACCCATTGGGGTCGCGATGATCGACGAGAATCTGCGATTTGTTCGCGTCAATCATCGCTTGTCCGAGATGCTGGACTACACAGAGCAGGATATGCAGCAGCTTAAATTCAGCCAGATCGTTCACCCGGAAGATGCAAACGACAGCCTCAGACTCGTCAAAATCGAACAGCGCTATCAGGTGGAACAACGCTGCATCACCCAAAAAGGCCACACCCTGTGGATTAACCTCACCGCGTCAAAAATTTACGAGAAAAATGTGCCATATGGCTTGCTGATGATTGAGGACATTACCGAGCGCAAGGAAATGGAGCAGGCCGAGCGTAAAGCCGAAATGCTGCGTGTCCAGCTTGAAAAAGAGCGTGAGGTATCCGAATTCAAGGCGCGTTTTATGTCGGCGGTATCACATGAATTCCGTACGCCGCTGACCACGATTTTATCCTCGAACGAGTTGCTTGAACGTTACAGCGAACGGATGGAACCACAGAGCAAAAAAGAGAATCACGCTCGTATCCAGACCTCGGTGAAACGTCTGACCCAGATGATGGATGACTTATTAAATGTGAGCCGCAATGACTCCGGTACTGTCAGCTTTAACCCGCACCGAGTTGATCTGGCAGCATTTTGTCGGGAATTGATTGATGAGATTAAGACAACGAATGATCCGAAGAATAATCTCATTTTCCGGCAATCAGGGCAGGTTGAACCGTTTCCCGCCGACATCAACCTGATGCGCTACATTCTGACGAATCTGCTTTTGAATGCGATCAAGTACACGCCATCTGGCGACGATATTACCTGCGAACTGCTTGCCGAAAACGACGAGGTCGTTCTAACGATTGCCGACAAAGGCATCGGCATTCCCCAGGAAGATCAGACTCATCTCTTCGAGCCGTTTTTTCGGGGGAGCAATGTCGGAACCATCAAAGGCACAGGACTGGGCTTGAAAATCGTCAAGGATTACATCGAACTGCACGGCGGCACGATAAGCTGCGAGAGTCAGCCGGGTGAAGGCACAACATTTACGGTGCGTTTACCCCTTGAGGCGCACACAAATTAAAGCGCAAACAGATTACGGTGCGAATAGAGTCCACAAACCCTGCGTCAGCCGCCGATCCTTCATCATCCAGCTAAACACGACCATCGTCAGGTCAAACAGCGCGGCGATCAGAATAATCGTCAGCAAATCCGGGCGCTCAAATTCGAACAGCACGGGCAAAAGATAGAAGCCAATCAGCGTCATCACCATCAGCAAAAAGCCCATGATGAAGATGCCGCGCTTTTCAACGAAGGTTCGCGGCTGGAAAATGTCGATTCCCATCACGTTCCACAGAATCAGGATGCCGTACAGTGTCACAAAAATGGAGAGTGCGCTGCGGGCCGCGTCCATGTTGCCACCAGTGGCGAAATAGACCACTGCATAGAGCAGCGCTAACGCTACCGAGCCGATTAATGCACCGGTGATGACGAAATCTAGCACGTCGCGCCGGAATTTTTCCATGTATGATGGGCGTAAAATCTTGAAGGCGATCAGCGTGGCTGTGATATTGACCGTACCAAATGTGATCCAGTTAATCTGAATCGGCGTGATCGGGAAGGGCAGCCCCATGAAACCCGCGTAAATGAAGATCAGCACATTATAAAACGTCTTGACCAGAAACAGCTTGATCGTGCCGAAAATCGTCTGGGTGATCTCGATGCCTTCGGCAAAAGCCAGCGGCAGGGTAGACATGGCATTGTTGAGCAGAATGATGTCGCCAATTTCTTTGGTAATCTGCGCACCGTCATTCATCACAATCGAAAGATCGGCTTCCTTGAGCGCAGGCACATCGTTCACGCCGTCGCCGACCATCGCGACGTGTTCACCCTGATGACGCAAAGCCGCGATAATCTGGCGTTTGGTATCCGGCTCGATCCGCGCGAATACGTCGCCTTGCATGGCAGCGATCTCGAATTCGGCTTCGCTCATCGCCGTCATTTCGTCGCCCGTATAAGCCTTCTGGATGACGATTCCGGCTTGTGTGGTGATCGCTTTGACGGTTTCCAGGTTGTCGCCGGAGATCACTTTGAGGCGCACATTCTGCTGACGGAATGATTCCAGGGTCTCATTGATGTCCCCGCGTACCTGATCGCTGAGGATAATCAGCGCCAGCGGCTCGACTGTGCCGCTTAGTTTGCCGTCCTGGGGCGCTTGATCGGCACGGGCAAACGCCAACACGCGCAGCCCCTCGGTGGCAAGCTGTTGAGCGCGTTGGGTGATGTCATCGTGATTTGAATTCGTGCCGTGCAGAACCCGTTCTGGCGCACCCATGACCAGTGTTTCCCCCGGCAGCACAACCGCACCCCATTTACGGGTGGAACTAAACGGGATTTCGCTCAGTTTTGTTACAGGCGCGGGCGCAGCACCGTTATGGACATAAGCGGCAACGGCGGTGGCTGTGCCGTTCAGATGCGCCAGATTATCCGTGTGAAGGCGTAATTTTTGCTTGATTTCGTCGTCAGATAAATTGCTGAGGGATAAAACTTCTTTCACTGCCAGCTTATTTTGGGTGAGTGTGCCGGTTTTATCGAAACACAGCACGGTCACATTCGCCAGCGACTCGACGGCGTTGATGCGGCGAATCAGCGTTTGGTGGCGGGTGATACTGATCGCGCCCAGACTCAGGGAGATGACCACGACCAGCACCAGCCCATAGGGGACGATGCTGGTCACGAAAACGACGGCATTTTTCACTCGCTCCAGCAGCGACAAGCCATCCAGCGAATTTTCCAGCCAGAGCATCGGCCCAAAGATGACCATGATGATGACACAAATCTGCACGATGGATGTCAGCCGCTTCTGGGTCGGCGTGAGCAGATTTTTATAGGCTTTGGCGGCGCTGGCGAGTTTATTGATGGTGCTGTTTTTGCCGACCATTGTCGCCATCATCAGCCCTGTTCCGGCGATGCAGTACGAGCCGGAGTACAGCTTGTCATCCGCTTCTTTGATGATGGAATCCGACTCGCCCGTGAGGTGCGACTCGTCCATTTCCAGCGCATCGCTTTTCAGCACCACTCCATCGACAGCCAGACGATCTCCGGGCTGGATGGGAAGCACATCATCTTTGACAAGCTGCTCAATAGGTACGCCGACAATTTTGCCGTCACGCCATACATCGACGTTTTTTGCGGCCATCGTCGCCAATTGGTCGAGCTTGCGCTTGGCGAAAACTTCCTGAATCGTGCCGAGGAGCGAATTGGTGACAACGCTGAACCCGGCGAACAGCGCAACGGCATATTCTCCAAATGAGATGACCACCACCAGCAGCGGAAACAGTACCAGATTAAAAACATTCAGGATGTTATCGCGAAGAATATCCCAATAGCTGCGTCCGACCTGCGCTTTATAGGCATTGCTCTCGCCACGCGCAACTCGCTCGGCAACTTCAGCGGCGGTCAGTCCTGAATGTGTTTTTTGCTGTACTGCCAAGCTTCATCTCCTGGGTCAATATACTAACGGGTAGATCGAGCTAATTGCTTTGTCCCATAATTACGCCGGAAACGGGTTCATCTGGGCGCACGGCTGTGCGCCCCTACGAAAACGGTTTGCGATGACCGATTTATTTGCGGGACAGCGCACTAATGTGCCGGATCAATAAATAACAGGGATACCAAGCTCTTTCAATTTCTTATGGACGAATGCGCCTGCCTGCGGAATCAGGCTTTCAGGCAGATGCTCGACCAGCGCGTAGCCATCTGGCAGCGTTGCTTCCAGGCGGCGGAAGAATGTGTCGAAATCGAAAATGCCGTCGCCGGGTACTGTTTCGCTGATATGGACGACGTGGCGATCCTCGACATAAACATCCTTGACGTGAGTTGAAGCGACATATGGCCCAAGATTATCGAATAACTCGTTAATCAGATCCGTCGTGTGATAAGCGGTATGCAAATCCTTGACGAAATTGATCGGATCCATGTTCATCTTGACCCAGGGTGATTCGGTGCGTTCGATGATGCGGCGCACTGCCTGTGGGCTGCTGAGAGTGCTGGTGACGTGGCATTCGAGCGCGATGGGGATTCCATGTTCCTCGCAGGCCTCGGCAATTTCGCGCAGGCTGGCGACGAGACGATCTTCCGTCTCCGGCAGATAATTATCGGGATGCGGCCACCAGGGATGCGAGGCGTGCATACTGGTCGGGCGAACACCGACTGTGAGTGCGTCAAATTTTTTGCCCAGCCGGACAATATCCTTGACTACGTTCACCGCTGCACGCCGCGCAGAATCGTCCGGCGTGATAATTGACGGGTACGCGCCCCAGAATTGAACCAGCTTGATCCCGTAATGATCGAGCGAACCACGCATATTCTGGATGGTCGTGTCGGAAACCGTGTTCGGATCGCCTGCCAGATGTGCGCCAATACCCGTGAAGCCCAAATCCGAAATTCTTCGAGTCAATTGATCGTTTACGAGGCTGAAATCGCCAGGAATCATGCCTACAACACCAACACGCATTTGTTTTCCCCTCAAATAAAAATGTGGTTAATGACGCAGATGAAATTTCCCACCTACGCCGTATTCATATCATTCATTCAGTGGTACAAATTTCTATGGGCTTCATTATCCTATTTTTAGCCTGATTAAGCCATAGCGATAGAATCGTTGCATCAATCCTGAACCTGCGTCCAGAATCCGAGATCAAGCTGCGGGATGATTGTCACCGCGTAAATATTGACAGCCGGCCCTTGGATGTAAGTCGTATACGAACGTATGCTCGCAGGCTGACGCGCGGAGTCAAAACCGCTTTCCGAAGCCATCGCCCAGCCCAATGCGCTCTCCGCGCCGCCAAGCTGTTCCCAGATTTTTCCGAATCCACGTGCAGGTGTCACTAAACCTTCCGGCGCGACGGCATCTGGTGAAGGCTCACCTTCTCGATAAAGGTCATCAAAAACCAGGACTCGCTGGTCGTCATTGGTCAGCACCCAGATTTGACGAGTATCCGAAAACCAGAGCATCACGCCGCCCTGGAATGGCTGCCACGCGGCGAAAACTGCAATCGGTGGCGATGGCGGACAGGCTTCAAATCCAGTGGTCGCGCCTAATGATTGCTGCGAACAGGTAATTTCGACAGTCACATCTTCAGTGACGGTTTCACCCGCGCCGATCACTTCCAGGCGGTAGCGTACTGGCCCGGCATATTGAAAACCGCTGATCGTCGGTGTCGTGTGCATCAATGGGATAGGAGCAGTATCCAATGGGCGTGGGCAATCTTCTTCTGAAGTGGCAGGGCAGGGGTAAAAATAGGCTTCATCGCCAATCGCTTCCCAACTAAAGCTAACACCTGCCTGATTCGGAACGGTTTCCGCGCTGGCAGTAAAATCGACAATCTGAGGGTCTTCGGTTGACGCATCATCTGAGGTTGTTACTGATGCGCCCAAATCCGGCTGCTGCGGTAGCCAGATTACCGCGCCTGCAGGCAGCGCCGCCGGATCATCAATGCAGTTTAGCGCGGCAAGCTGCGTCACGCTGATATTGGGAACGCCGACGAGCAAATCCGCCAGCCGATCACCGGGGCGAATCATGTACGGCACAAATCCTTCCAGCCCCGGCGCGGAACAAATCGACAAACGCGCATCTTCCGGCGCTGGTGTCGGTGTCGCTGTAAGTGCGGAGGGTGTCACTGGATCGGATTGCGCGGCGGCAGACGCAATTAAAAACATCAACAAAAACAATGAGATAACAATAGATCGAATCACACATCACTCCTCAATGAGATAACAATAGATCGAATCACACATCACGATGAACAGGTTTCTTCATACGGCAAATTTGGGAAAAAATTGTCCCACTCTTGCTGGGTCAGGTTGCGTCCGGCTGTGGCACAGGCACGCGCTAACCAGGACTGCTCGTTGACATCCCACAGCACAACACTGCCATCGCCGCTAACCGATGCTAATGTCGTGCCAGCGGGGTTAAAATCGACCCCGTATACCCAGTCGCTAAAGATTGCTAAGGGTAAGCCGATTTCGCTGCCGCTGGTCATATCCCACAGTCTGACGACATTATCGCCGGAGCCAACCGCCATCAAGCGCTGGTCAGCCGTCATCGCTACACTGAGGGCAGCTTTCTCCCCGGTTTTCAGCGTCAATAATTGATTGCCCGTTTCGACATCCCACATGGTTGTGAAGCTGTCACCGCCTGCTGTTATCATACCCAGGCCGTCGGGCGTGAACAGCACTGAGAGGGTCGCGCCGTCGTGGGCTTGCCAGCGGCGAACTTCTGCCCCGCTTGCCACATCCCACAATGTCAGAGTGCCATCGCCCCCGCCGACAGCGATTTGCTGACCATTGGGGCTAAAAGCGACGCTGAAATTGGTATCGCTCGAACCCTGAAACTCGCGAATGATGTCACCCGTTTGCACGTTCCACAGTCGGATTGTCGAACCCTGCCCTGCGGAAACCAGCGTTTGACCATCCGGGCTGAAATCGACGCTCAATATCCAATTTGTCTCGCGGCGTTGTAGAGTGCGGATCACCTGCCCTGTAGCGGCATTCCAGAGGATGATTGTGCCGTCGCGGCTGCCGGAGGCTAATATCTGGCTGTCCGGGCTGAAATCGACACTGGTGACACCCGCGTAGTGACCATAAAACGGCAGATCACCGACAGGCCGCAGCGTTGTCGTATCCCAAACGATCACCGTGTTATCGTCGCTGGCGGAAGCGAGTTTTTGACCATCCGGGCTGTAAACGACATCCAGTACCGCGCCGTTATGACCACTGAGCGCCTGGTCGAGCCGGACACCGTTCTGCTGTAACGCCATCAACAGATCGCTTTTTGCCTGAACCGGGTCAGCCGCCAATTTGTAATTTTGGGCTGCCAGAAGCAAGGCCAAAGTCGGATCATCAACCTCACCACTACTGCCACCGCCTGTATCTGGCAATGTTTCTTCTTCCGGCGTTATACCTTCATCCTCTGATTCGGCTGATCCTCCTCCACCTTCTTCTGATGAAAGGGGATCAGAAAAATCGGTAAGTTCAGTCGCGGTTGGTATGACTCCAGACGGTGGAGCGATGCTGGTAGCCGGGATCGAGTCTGAAGAAGGTGGCTGTGTTGGGACAGCGATTGGATCATCGGGTTGCAAAGGCGTATTCAGTGCGTTGATCGTCGCGCGGAACGAATTTTCCTGCGCCTGGGCAGTGGCACGGGTATCGTTGACGCTGCCCAGGGCGGCGACGGCGGTACTGCGCGAATTTGCAGATTCAAATCGTGCGTCTTCAGCTTGCCGCCACAAAATCAGCGCGAGAACCGAGAGCGCCACCGAAAATGCCAGCGCGATACTCACGCCGATGAGTGTTGCCCGTTGGCGGGCAGCGGCAGTGCGGCGGCTGGCAAGGATATACTGGTTATGAGTCTGCGTCACCTGAGGTTGTTTATTGGCGCTTGTCGTCAGCCATTCCTCGGCTTCCGACAAATCCGTCCCGCGCAGGATATAACTGTTATCGCGCTTGCGTCCTTCCCATTCCAGCGCCCGAACCAGCAGGCGCGTGTGGATGCGAACGTGATCCAGGTCGGTATCGAGAGCGTTCACCAGCCACTTAAATGAGCGTTCGAAATTATCCTGTTCGCGGAAAAATAACCAGTTGTGTGATGCAAGCGAAGCGTGGATCAGGTTGCGTTCCGGCACATCGCGGTGAAGAATCGGCACGAGGCGCTTGCCATTTTTTATCGCGTGTTCGATCTCCAATTTGCAAACATTTGAGACTACTGAGTCCGGGCTGATAACAAAAACGAAGGTGTTTGCGCCCTCGATTCCATCGTAAATTTCCTCCAGCCATTCCGCTGTCGGAGGGATGTCTTCGAGGTCAATCCAGATATCACGATTGTTCTTTTTCAATTCGTCGTGCAGCCGCATCACAAAATCCAGGTCACGGCGCGAATACGAAATAAACAGATCGGTCATGAAAAAAGCCCTCAGTGGTCAGCTACCTGTTCAGTTTATTCGATTGAAACGCAAACGACAAGCAAACCTTTAGGCTAACGACTAAAGACCTAGCTTCCAGCTTATTTTCAATGGCTTATTCGGGGTTTTTGTAACCCAAAACCGCCTGGGGATTTTTTTGCTTTTGCGTGAGGTTTTCTTCGATCTGCGCACGGCTTTTCATCAGCGTGTCCGCGTCATTGGAGCGTGTCGCCTTCTTATGGCGTTTCCAGAATTTATATTTCAAGGGCATCGCTGCGGAGACGGCGACCATAATCGAGCCGATGAAAATAATCGGCGCGAGGATACTGCCGAGTATCGCCAGCGCTGTCAGAATGTTATAGCGCTGAATAAACTGGATCAGGATATTCGTGCTGCTCAGTTGGTTAATATCCGCCCAGAACGACGGCAGCGTGAACAGGATAATGCTCAAGGATAGTCCAGCCAAAATCAGCGATTGGCGCGAATTTTGCTCGTTGCTGCTTTCGGAAAGCTGCGCCAGCACCAGTTCATCGACGTGATCGACCAGATTGGTCAGATTGCTGACGTTGCGTTCGGCGTTATTCACTAGAATCGACACCTGCATTTGCGTCATGAGGTGATTGGCTTTATCGACAGCGTATTCGGCGCGACTCCAATAATTCGGGTTAATCAACCCCTGGCACAAGCCGACCAAACGGCTGAGATTGGCGGATTGGTTGGTGAGTTCCGTCAGGCGGCGCTGGTTGTCTTGCAGCGGGCCGTTAAGCTGGCCTTGCAGGATATTTTGGCGGGCATGGTCGAGTTCGCTGACAAACTGCTGAAGTGTGTCCGCGCTGGCATTTTCGACAAGCTGCGACAGGATGCTGATTTCAGCGACAAATTCGACAAGCCGTTCCAACGCTTCCCAATATCGCGGATAGGCGACATAAGTTGTGGTCGTTTTGGCATCCAACTTGGAAATAAACAATTGTTCCCGGCTGGAACGCTGCGAGGGCATGACGATGGCGGTACGCGCGGTCAGCAGGCAAAGCTCATCCGACCACGTTGCCATATCCTGGTCAAAAACGCGATCAACGACATGCAGATTGTGGCGCGGAAAACGACGCTTGGTGCTGCCAGACGACGGCGTGCGTGACAAAATCGCGCCTTCGATCATCCCCACCAGAAACCACTTGACTCGCAGTGAGCGTTTTATATCGCTGGGATCAACGCTGACCAGATTTTTGACTTGTGCCGCTGGTTTGAATGAAATTTCCTGTGTGTCTGATTTCGAATCGTCATCTATATCTTCATCCAGCCCAAACGTCGTTTTTGAAATCATGGACGGTTCGACCAGCAGATCATCGACATGATAAACGGTGTAGGAATCGTATAATGATGACGACAGATCGGGCTTATCGCTGCTAAATGGGATCATCATGCCATCGGGAAGCTGAATTTTCGCGCCCACATCGCGAATTAACTGATAGCCGATTTCACGCGCAAGCTGCCACTGTACCGGAATATAATCGAGTTCCGGTGACTCCAGATTCTGCACATCCAGCCACGACAAGAAAGCGCGAGTCGCGTCGGCCTTTGGTTGCAACTCCAGACGTTGTTCAGCAGTTGTAACCGGGTCGCTGATCTGACTTTCCAGCTTGTTCAGAGCCTTGATCGCGCCGGGTACGTCAAACGGCGTTTGCAGTTCAATGACGTTTGTCGCCTGTTTCAGCAGGGCTAAAGGCTTATCGTAGCGGCGTTCCAGGCGCAACACTAACATGCCCGTCATGGTGGGACGAACGTAAAAATCCCAATCTTTCCAGATCGGCGCGAACAGCTTGACGAATTGCAGGTTCGACTTGACCTGCGGCGAAAATTCGAAGCGTTCTTTATTGACTTTGTAGACAGGAGATGAATAGAGATCGAGCATGTTCAGACGAAAAATGCCCGTGACGAAGCCCACTTCATCGGTGGACATGGTGGGGCTGCGGCCTACGCCCATCGTGTCGGCATCCACCGGCTCGAACGCACCGCCCGCTAACTGTCCCGGCCATTTTTGCTTGAGCATTTCGGCGTAGGCGCGATAGCCACGAACACGCTCAAATTGCTGCCGATAGTGTGGATGGACAAACGATTTCATATCCATCACTAAAATGACGCTGACCGATCCCCTGGCGCGAATATCGTCCTGCATGGCCTACAATAATCCTGAATTTTCAAATGGGGAGTAACTATAGCATAATCGCCCATTAGCGTGAAGGCAGTGGCAACTGACCTATTTCTGTCCGCTATGCCGCATCAGCCAACGATCACGCAGACTCCATACCGCAATTACGCCAAAGGCATAGCTGTAAAGCGCCATATACGCGACATACGCCGGGTTGAATTCCATCGCCATCAATGCGCCACCCAGCGCGTAAATCGACAGCAGCAGCTCGACCCACGTTGTCGGGTCAAAGCGCAGGGCATAACCGCTGCGCTGAGAATTTTTTCCGAACTTAGGTGTGCGTTGAAATTCGCTGTGCTGATTGGATATTAAGCCCTCGACCACCGCTACTGTATTATTCCAGGCGATCCCTGTCCCCAGAACGAGCAAAACCGGAAATGCCAGAATCCGCTGTCGCCAATCGGCATAGAGCGCACGCTGGCTGATGATATAGATCAGTGGCGGCCCTAAACCAATTAAGCCGAGCGGCCCCAGCGGCATTCCTTGTAAACCCCTCGCGACCATCAGCGGTGGTGTCAAAAATAAAAGCATAATCATCAATGGGTGGGGGATATATTGGCACAGGTGCATCGTCGCCATGATTCGCTGACCGAGCGTTAAATTCGCCCGCCACACGGGGCCGATAATCTGTACCAGTGTTTGTGTGCTGCCTTTGGCCCAACGTGCCTGCTGCTGTTTATACGCGGAAATTTGTGGCGGCAGTTCTGCTGGGACGACGACATCCGGCAGGTAGAGAAAGTGCCAACCTGCTAACTGCGCCCGGTAGCTCAAGTCCAGGTCTTCGGTCAGCGTCGTGTCTCGCCAACCACCAACCTGCCGAATACAGGCCGCCCGCCAGACGCCGCCAGAACCGTTGAAATTAATCAACCAACCTGCCCGGTTGCGTGCGGTCTGCTCGACGACAAAATGCCCATCCAGCGCCAGAGTTTGACCCAATGTCAGCAGATTATCATACGAGTTCAAATGACCCCAGCGCGTTTGCACCATACCCAACTCTTCGTCCGCGACCAGGTGTGGAATGGTTCGTCGCAAAAAATCGGGTGCGGGCATAAAATCGGCATCCAATACAACGATGAACTTGCTCTCGATTTGGGATAAACCCCAGGCTAATGCCCCGGCTTTATAACCTTCTCGATTGGCGCGTCGAACGTGCTGGACATTCAGACCCTCTTTTTGCAGCAGGGCAATGTGTTTGGCGACGACATCCGAAGTATCATCGGTGGAATCATCCAGCACTTGAATCAAAAGTTTGTCGCGGGGATAATCCAACCGACCTACTGAGTCGAGCAGGCGTTCGATGACATAGCGTTCGTTGTAGATCGGAAGCTGGACTGCCACCGTCGGCCAGCTATCGACATGTGGGATAGGGTGAACATCATGACGATGCCACCAGTAAATGAGCAGCAAAAGTATGGACCCACTGGCATATAATGCCAGGAGCAAGGCACAGATCAGATAGACGGAACTTAATAATGATAGCAACATTGCCTGAGTCTAGTGAGGAATTGAAAAAACATCAACAACATATAATACAATTCTGATATTTATATTGAAAGGACTAAGTGGAGCTATGGATATAAAAGAAGCACTCTACACCCTGGGTGTACGCGAAAATACATTGACTGCTGATGAAATTGCAACTTTGGATCGCGATGGTTATCTGCCATTAAAAGGCATTTTGTCACCAGAGCAGGTGGCGAAAATCGGCGCACGGTTGGACGAACTGACCGTTCTTGAAGGTGAAAAGGCCGGGACAGAGGTTCATCAGGAAGCGGGTACAGATCGCTTGTCTGACCTGGTGAATAAAGACCCTATGTTCGAGGTCTGTTTTACTCACCCGCGCGTGTTGGCGGCTATTGCTCACGTTTTGGGGACGGAGTTTAAGCTCTCGTCACTCAACAGTCGGGCTTCGCTTCCCGGTTATGGCCTGCAAGACATTCATGCCGATTGGGGTAAAGCCGTTGAACCCGGTGATTATTACGTCTGCAATTCCATCTGGTTGCTGGACGACTTTACCGAGAATAATGGTGCGACGCGCGTTGTGCCAGGTTCGCATCGCAGCGGGAAAATGCCGCGTGATGTACAGCCGAATCCAAAAGACCCGTATGAAGGTGAGATCAAACTGCTGGCTCCTGCGGGAACGGTTGTGATCTTTAATTCACACACATGGCATGGGGGAACGCTCAATACCAGCCAGAATCGTCGCCGCGCCATGCACTCTTACTTTTGCCGCCGCGACCAGCCTCAGCAGCTTGACCAGCGCAAATATATCCGGCCAGAAACGACTGCTCGCCTGAGCGAGGCCGCACGCTATATTCTGGACGTTTAAGTTCATGAGCGAGGCCGCACGTTACATTCTGGACGTTTAGATTCATTCATAGATGCAAGTGCCATTTCAGAAGTTTTCGAATGATAGTACGAAATGGCACTTAAAAGTGAGGTTAATGATGGATATAAAAGAAGTTCTTTACGAACTGGGGGTGCGCGATGACACCCTGACTGCCGAAGAAAAAGCACAGCTAGACCGCGACGGGTATTTGCCATTAGCGGGCATATTGTCGCCGGAGCAAGTGGCGAAATTTGGCGCACGGCTGGATGAATTATCCGCGATTGAGGGTGACAAGGCTGGGTTAGAAGTTCATCAGGAAGTTGGAACAGATCGTTTAGCTGACCTGATAAACAAAGACCCTATGTTCGAAATTTGCTTTACGCACCCGCGTGTGGTGGCAGCGATGCATCATGTTCTGGGTGACGAGATTAAGCTGTCCTCGCTCAACAGTCGTACATCCCTTCCCGGTCAGGGGCTTCAGGATGTTCATGCGGATTGGGCCAAAGCCGTTGAGCCAGGCGATTATTATGCCTGCAACTCCATCTGGTTGCTGGATGATTTCACTGAGCAAAATGGCGCGACGCGGGTTGTCCCCGGCTCGCACCGCAGCGGGAAAATGCCGCGTGATGTCCAGCCCAACCCCAAACAACCCTTTGAGGGTGAGGTTAAGCTGCTGGCTCCGGCGGGTACGGTGGTGATTTTCAATTGCCACACGTGGCATGGCGGAACACTCAACAGCAGCCCGAATCGCCGCCGCGCGATGCACTGCTGTTTCATCCGCCGTGACCAGCCCCAGCAGCTTGACCAGCGCAAATATATCCGACCAGAAACCTATGAACGCCTCAGCGAGGTCGAGCGTTACATTCTGGATGTTTAAATAACTTTATTGAATAACGAGTGCTATTTCGGAAATTTTCGAATGACATTACGAAATGGCACTCAATAGTGAGATTTAAAAAATGGACATAAAAGAAGCACTTTACGAACTGGGTGTGCGCGACGATACCCTGACTGCTGAAGAAAAAGCCCAGTTAGATCGTGACGGATATTTGCCATTAGCAGGCATTTTGTCGCCAGAACTGGTAGCGAAAATCGCAGCGCGGCTGGACGAGTTAAGTGTTATAGAAGGCGAAAAAGCCGGGCTGGAAGTTCATCAGGAAGCTGGAACGGATCGTCTGGCGAATCTGTCGAACAAAGACCCCCTGTTCGACATCGCTTTTACCCATCCGCGTGTGCTGGCAGCGATGTATCACGTTTTGCGCAGTGATTTTAAGCTGTCAGCGCTCAACAGTCGGGCTTCGCTCCCCGGTCAAGGATTGCAAGGGGTTCATGTCGATTGGGGCTTTGCCGTCGAGCCGGGTGATTATTATGTCTGCAACTCGATCTGGCTGCTGGATGATTTTACCGAGGAAAATGGTGCGACCCGCGTTATTCCGGGTTCACACCGCAGTGGGAAACTGCCGCAGGATGTGCAGTCCAATACCAAAGACCCTTTTGAGGGAGAGATCAAATTAGTGGCTCCGGCTGGTACGGTGGTGATTTTTAATTCCCATACATGGCATGGCGGGACGCTCAACAGCAGCCCGAATCGCCGCCGCGCGATGCACTCCTATTTTTGCCGTCGCGATCAAAAGCAACTGCTCGACCAGCACCAATATATCCGACAAGAAACGGTTGATCGCTTAAGCGAGGCTGCCCGCTATATTCTGGATATTTAAGAGGCCGCATGCCACATTCTGGATATATAAACAAATTTCAATAAATCGAGTGCCGTTTCAGTTCTGCGAAATGGCACTCTTTTTTGTCACCACCATCGTTCAGCCACCGCGACAGACGATATTTCGGTGGCGTACCACAACACACCGCTGGCGACATGCAGCAGCCAGATCACAACACAGACCACAGCCGCGCGGTTGAACGTAAACCCTTTTCCAGGCTCATAAATCTGGCGCAGGAAAAAGACTGCTGAGACGACCAGCAGCACGAACACGGTGATTTGCCCACTCCAAACAAAATTCCCATCGCTGACTCGATCCGACTCGACGAGGAAATAGCCGTAGAATGCGCCGACTAGAAATGTCAACCAGGACAGATTTAAGCTTAACTCATGGCGTGCCTGACGAAAATACAGAATGTAGACTGCCAACGGGAATAGAACGGACATCACAAATTTGAGCAGCAGTCCGTTGATGTTCAACAGGTTGAAGAACTCAAAAGGCGCGAACTGGATAGACCCTCCGCCAACCGAGGAGGTACGCAGCATGAGCATCTGGATAACAATAACGGCTATCGCAGGCAATCCTATCCCGAAAATGAGCAGCGACCAATGGATGGTTTGCCGTCGATACAGGCGATAAAGCACGATTAATCCGATAGCGGGCAGCACAGCAATCGTATAATGAGGCTTCGCAAAGGTTGTTAAGATCATCAAGATGGCGGCGATCAGGACGGCAAGCCACGTTTTAAAAAATGGGCTTGATGAGAATACACCCACGATATAAATGAATAACAGCAGCGTCAGTGGCCGCATGGTTGTCAATGTGGGACTATGGTACATATTGGGCAAAATATAGCCCCAGTACAAATTGTGATCGCCCCATGTAAAGATCGTCACGGCTGAGATGGTCATCAGGGAGAGCGTCACAAAAATGGCAACGAAAACAGATTTCCAGTTTAGTCGGCTCTCAAAAACCGGACGAACATAAACACCATAAATTACTGCGCCGAGGGCCAGATAAACGAATATGGCAAATAAGAAACCCGCTTGCGTAAACCCTGCTCCCGGCATAACGGCATGAGTGAGAATGACACCCAGATGAAAGAGAGGATGAGGGAGGATTTCGCGAGTGCCATCCGCCATTTCCATCGCAAAGGCGATATGCGGTTGATAATCGGCACCGCGTTCCGCAATCATGTGCAAAATCATCGGCGCGAAAATGATCGGAATGAGCAATATAAGCATGATCTGGGGCAGGATTCTGGGGGGACGAATACGACCTTGACGCATTTAATAAATCCTGGCTGGATGATGTAATGAGCAACTTCACATCCATAATGTTATACTAGATTGATAATCGTGAGCCTTTAGTATTTAAGATGACACGTTCACGCCGTAACCGTCCTGAAAAATTTCATAAACCGTCCGTACTGCCAGCTTTGTCCGCCGTTGTTGACGATCTGGGGGGGACACTCGACTCGCTCAACGCTTGGGGGTATCTGGAAGAATGGAAAGAGGCCAGCCTCAAGCAAGTGAATTGTTTTGGGCCGGGCGTGTTTCGGGGATATGTACCCACAGCCTGGGCAGGTGTCATTTTATGGTGCAAGCGTCGCGGCTATTACCATTACAGCACGCTCTACATGGTCGGCATATGGGCGATTCGTGCTGAGGATAATGCGATTGATGTGGTGATCGGCACCAAAGAAGCGACTTACAGCCACCCCATTTATAATGTCGAAGCCTATCATCGTCGTATCCAGACCGAATTCAAGACGTTTTATCAGGATAACGGCTCTCCGCCTGCCGAGGATCGTCATCTTTTTAAGGTGCGTTACGAAGCCACACAACGGCTGGAAGTTCGGCAGGTCATCGTAAAAATTCTCAAAACCTGGGCCGATCAATATCGCTAAAAATCAATACTTCCGTCACCGTCTTCGTCCAGCATCCCGCCGAAAATCTCATCCTCATTGCCATCCCGTCGCCGCTTTTTGCCAGTGCCGTTGCTACGGGAGGCATAGTCCGAAGGCTTAAATCCCTCAAAAACATCCGGTACATTCGTTTGCGCCTTTGCTTCTGTGGTTGGCGCAGCCTGTGGGTCTTTGCTGTGGCGGGCAATCGCCGCGTCAAAATCGAGCGATTCAGCTTTGGCGCGTAAATTATGGCTGCGCTGAGACGGCAGAATCTGCGGATCGGATTCGAGCGAATCGCCCTGATGCTTCATGAAATAGCCCATCGCCATGCTGAAAATATTGAATCGCAAAAAACGATACATCAAAAATCCGCCGACAATTAGCAATCCCAGAGCAACAATTAAAACACCGCATACTGCCAGTAAAACAGGGGATACGTCATTCATTGTTTTTACTCCACAACTCGTTAAACCAGCAGTGGCGAAACCGCTTGGTAAATTTCACTGTATAACGCTTCAATCATGGCTTCTGAGTCATTTGTATTGACCAGATCGTCGTAATGAACCACGATGCCTGTCCAGGGCTGGGTGTTGACATGCGCCAGCACGGGCAGCGGAATATCGGCTAATCCAGCCGGGTTGGGCGAAGCATAGGCATAAAGATAGGGGCGCTCGAAACCTGCGCTGCCAGGGGAAAAGCCAAAATTCATATGCTTATCCTGATGCTCGTCGGAGCCAGTCCCCGCAAACCATAGAAATGACAGATCAAAGCCATGAGGCCAGACGACAACAGGTGACTGCGGGCCGAACAGCCGCGCTCGAAAACGCGCCGCCGCCGTAAAAACGCTAAAAAGCGCGTCCGCATATTCTTCAGATGTGTGTGCGTCGATATGCAGCGGCGTTTGATCGGCTAATTTATCGCGATCCAACGGCACGTCGTGTCCTTCTTCAGCCAATAAACCCAGCACCGCGCCCGTTAATGACCATTGTGTGTGGCCTTTGAGCGATAAGCGGACAGGCGTTTCCCCCGGCTGGCGATAGGCAATCGAAAGATCGGTGAAATCCAGCGCCAGATCGCCCCCAAAAGGCAGCGGCCCGGTGGATAGCCCTTCCGGTATCACGTTCAGGCTCAGACGCATTGCATTTGGCAGCGGCGGCGTGACCTCCGCGCGGACAGCGGAAATCACCTGAGAGGCGAGATGAAGGCTGTCACGTGTCGGCTGCCAGTTAAATAGCGTGGGAAGGGGCATAGTATATCCTTAATGAACAAATGCAAAGTCCTTCGATCAAACTTACTGCATTTTACGCAGCACTTTCAACTCAACACTCAAGACTATTGTAACGCTTTTCGTACACTTTGTCGGAGAATTCGTCCGCAATTTGATGAAGGCTGGTCTAGCCGAAAAGTCTCAAATCCGACATGATTATCATGCAAATATTCATTTTCACGATAGGTTAGTATTCATTATGCGCAATTTCGTTTCACAAAGCGTCAAAAATCTCCGTCCTTCAGGAATTCGCCGTTACTTTGACATCGCCGCCACGATGGACGATGTCGTCTCGCTCGGAATCGGTGAGCCGGATTTCGCAACGCCCAAGCATATCGCCGCCAAAGGCATCGAATCTATCGAACGCGGACAGACTGCCTATACGTCCAATTCCGGCACAATCGAACTGCGCCGTGCGGTTTCGGAATATATTGAGCGCCTCTATGGACTCCACTACGCGCCGGATTCGCAAATTCTGGTGACAGTGGGCGTGAGCGAGGCCATGTGGCTGGCAATGAAGTCCATTCTCGATCCCGGAGACGAGGTGCTGGTCGTCGAGCCATGTTTTGTGGCGAACGGTGCGGCTGTCGAAATGGCGGGCGGCGTGCCTGTTTTCGTCGATACCTATGTTGACGATGAATTTCAGGTGACGGGCGCGAGTCTGGAAGCGAAAATCACCGCGCGTACCAAAGCGATTCTGATTAGTTATCCCAACAATCCCACCGGCGCGATTCTGACACTCGAACATATGCAGGAGATCGCTGCTGTTGCCCAAAAATACGATCTCGTGGTGATCTCCGACGAAATTTACGAACGGCTGGTTTATAGCGCCACACATATCAACTTTGCGTCGCTGCCCGACATGTATGAGCGCACGATTTTGATGAGTGGCATGAGCAAGTCATTCGCGATGACGGGCTGGCGCATTGGATACGTCACAGCCTCGCGCGAAATTATGGAAGCGATGCGCAAACTGCATCAATATCTGATTATGTCCGCGCCGACGATGGGCCAATTTGCTGCCCTCGAAGCGCTTAATTCTGGTGAGGAAGCTGTCGAAGCGATGCGCCTGGAATATGACCGCCGTCGCCATCTGATCGTCGATGGTTTTAACAGTTTGGGGTTGACGTGTTTCGAGCCGCGCGGCGCATTCTACTGTTTCCCGAATATCAGCGCCAGCGGTATGACCGATGAAGAATTTTGCGAACGTCTGCTGCTCGAAGAAAAAGTAGCGGTTGTTCCCGGCAGTGCGTTTGGGAAAAGCGGTGATGGTTTCATCCGCGCCTGCTACGCGACCAGCTATGAAAATATCGAACTCGCGCTGGAACGCATGGGCAAATTTATGGCGCGGCACGGCGAAAAATCGACGATTGTCTCCGCCTCTCGCTAATAACGATCCTGTAGGGGCGGCTCGTCGAGTCGCCCTTCCCACGCAAATATCGCACATCTTAATGCTCGTTGGCTTGCTCATTTGCTCTCCCTACCGTAAGATTCTGCTATATCACGGCAACAGTCGGGGGATCGCGAATGTCTGAACTCGAATTACGTCAACAACAAGAAGTCGTCAAAGCGCAAAATGAGATTGAAAGTATTATTGTAGAACGCCGCAAGCAGCGTGATTTTGTGCGCAAGCAGACGGCGGATTTTACCGAACAGCTTTTCAATGCGCTCAAGACCGCCGCTATTGAAATCCGCGAAAAAGGGCTGAACGAAATCGGTGAACCACGCCTGATCGACCACCCTGCCGGGGCAGGCCGCCGCGCCCTGCAAATCCCGATTGAAGACTGGAGCGTGATTTTCGTGCCGCTGGTCGGGTTGGCGAGGCCAAATATCCGCGATGAGGCTCAGATCCCCGGCTTCTTCTTTAAACAAATCGCCGGACGCATGGCCGTTTTTATCGGTAATGAACCGGAAGCTAATTCATTTTTCGACTTTTTGATTTTGCCCAACGGCGCTTGGTTCGGTTGGGGCTATGGCTGGCCGCGGCAGGCTTCAACGATTGAAGAAACCGATTTCAGGCTGCTGGCGTATGGCCTGCTGACGAGCTTTATCAAGGATATTTTCTCAACCTGGCGACCCCGTTCGGATACGACACTTGGGAGCGCGATGGATGCCCGCAAACGCTCCTATCTGTTTGGGCTGCCAGGGGACGAATTGTAATGCCCTACACGCCGATGCAGTTGGCCGAAGCGTTTATCCATACCGGGGAACTGGCTGACGCGCTCGATGCTCTCAATCAGCAGCTTGATGCTCATCCTGGTGATGATGCGGCTCGGCGGCTGCGGATCGGTGTTTTGCTGCGGCGTGCCAGTGACGACTATTTGCATCAAGCGCTGGCGGATTTTGACCATCTTGCCCGTGTGAGCGCTGACGATGAAGTGCTGCGCTCCGTGATTCTGGAACGGCTGCAAAATCTGGATGGCGCATTGGAAGCAATGACCCGCGCCCTTGCGATCAACCCCGGCGATGATCGTCTCACCGAGCGCAACCTCCATTTGCTGATCGCGCAAAATAAAATTGATGCCGCGCTGGAATTGGTGCGGACTCAGGAACGCACGTGGCGCTGGTTGCAGTGGGAAGGCGATTTATTGGTCATGTCCGGCGACGATATGATGGCGACGGCGCGTTACGGGCTGGCGCTGGCACAGATGAACGAGCGCTATACAGCGGATGATCGCTTCATCACGCCCATTCGTGCGCGGCTCCTGCTCACGCGCGGAGATGCTTATCGCCGCCTGGGGGACATCGGTCAGGCCGAAAAACATTACATCGCGGCTGGTAAATTGATCCCGACAGACCCGATGATTGCGTTTAATCGAGGCTTGTTGGCGGTGCAGCGCGGATCAATCGCGGATGCGCTGAAATTCTGCGGCAAAGGCTTCAGCGAGGCCAGCGCAGCACTGCGGACGGAAATGGAAATTGTGCTGCGAGGGGATGACCGTTATGCCGAACTCGCGCGGCAGTTGATTGGCTAATCGAGGCGGAAACGATCTGGCGCTTCGGGTTCTTGCGCTGCTTCGGCGGGTTTTTCTTCTTCCAACTCATCAGGAATATTGCGGGACTTCAGCCAGCTAACGCCCATTAAACCCAGAAACACAACCGCGATCCCCAAAAAAATCATCTCGTCAAATGGGCCAAGTGCGCCGTGCGCCAGAATAATCGGAATGTTCATGATGACATTGCCTCCGCTGTTTATTATACGCCGGAATGAGGGCTGAAGGTGATGGGGAAACAAAAAAGCGCAATTAGTATGCGCCTTAGTAATTATTTAGTGTTGCGCCCGATAGGAATCGAACCTACGACTCACCGCTTAGGACGCGGCAGCTCTATCCACTGAGCTACGGACGCATGATTTCGAAAGGTCATTATAGTCATGGTTCTATCTTGCGTCAACGATAGCATAAGATTTTATTCCGACACAATCGCCTTAATTGCCTCTAAGGGTTCGCCGCGCCGTAATGCCGCCAATACATCGCGCTCTTTTTGCGTCAAATTTTCAGATTGATAGCAGGGTGTAGGATCATCGGTGCGCCCTAACAAATAGTCGGCACTCACGTTGAATATGTCAGCCATACGTGTAATGACATCGCCTGTTGGATTAGTAGGTTCTGCTTCATATCGCGCAGTTTGACGCATACTCAAATCGAGACTTTCAGCTAGATGTTCAATCGTATAGTTTTTTTGAAGCCGTAAAGTTCGTAATCTATCGCCACGAAACATATTTGATGCCTCAATGAAATTTTAACAATGGTAAGTCAATCTATACTTGACAAACATGATATTTATGTCATATAAATGATTTAAATATCGAAAAATCTGACTTCTGGGGAAATTGCTATGAGCGCTTGTCCATATTGTGGATCATCCAAATACTATAGAGCAGGTCAAAATACTTCAGGACTTCAACGCTATAAATGTTTAAATTGCCTTCGAAGATATACAGTTAATACAAATCCTCAACCAAAACCCCCAAAATACCCAGAAGTTATAGAGTGTTCATATTGCGGACGTGAAACAAGCAACCCTAAATTCTGCTCGAGTTCTTGTGCCGCTAAACACAATAATGTAGTAGCACCCAAAAGGACGAAACAGGAGCGATTTTGTAAACATTGCGGTACGCAAGTCATCGGCTATCGGAAAGTGTGCGACAAATGTTATATAAACCCCCGTATTGACTGGTCAAAGAAGACAATCGGAGACATACAAAAATCAGCTAAATACCAAGTCAGCGCTGCTCTGCGAACACTTGCCCGTCAGGAATTCGTCAATTCGGGTCGCCCCCGCGTGTGTCAAAACTGCGGCTACAACAAGCATGTCGAAGTCTGCCACATCAAAGGCATCAACACATTTACGCCAGATACACCCGTCAACGTCGTCAGCGGCATTGATAACCTCGTTGGCCTCTGTCCCAACTGTCATTGGGAATTCGATCACGGCCTGCTCCATTATGAAAATATCCCTCATTAAAATAGCCAAAAATCTGCACCGTTTCGAACAAAATTGCGTAATAGAGATAACGATGGGTGATAGTCATGTAACCGACATCCATCTGTTTTATGATGGAGTCACATATTCAGGAATGGGCATAAACGACGAAAATGGGCATGAACGACGATCAATTTGAAATTCTCGATGAGCCAGAAGAAGAACCGCGCAAACAAAAACGGAAACCCAAATCCAGGCCGCTTGGCATTCCCTGGCGTTGGGTGCTGGTCGCTTTTGTGGCTGGGGCAGGTCTGGTCCTGCTGATGCTCGCGCCTGCTTCGGTCACGCAAACGACGAATGATTCGATGGTGGTTGTGCCGACGTTGCCTCCACTGCCGACGCTTGCCTCCTCGTCATCTGAACTCGTTCCTACCCTGCCTCCGTTGCCAACCGGATTTCATCTTCCTGGCGAATATGTTGAAGACATTGCCTGGCACGGTGATACAATGGCGGCTGCCACCCTTACTCGCTTAGGGCAGTATCAGGATTTGGATTGGGTATCAAATTTTGATGCCTACGAATTTGATAATGAAGCGGGCGATAACTTTATTGATCTGGCTTTTAGCCCGGATGGCACGCAGTTAGCAGCAATCCGCTCCAAATACTGGTTTGAAAATGGTCAACTAACGCCTGCTGCCTACGTTGCGATCTGGGTCAACGGCGAATACACAAGAGAGTTTATGGCTCATAGCGGCAGGCACAGCGGATATATTACCCGATATCTGGGTGTCGCAGTGGCTTTTTCCCGCGATGGCCGTTTAATGGCGACTGGCGCAGGCAATGGCGACATCATGTTGTGGGAAACGGTTGATTATCAACCTGTGGCGCAGATTTTTACAGGCGCTACTGGAACGCTTAGGCTGGCATTTAGCGATGATGGGCAGCATTTGACCGCGCTTCTACGCGGGGATGATGAGACCAGCGCTACAAACTGGATCGACAGCGGCAGTATTCAGCTTTGGGATATTAGCAATCAGCAAAATCCTGTCCAGGAGCCTCTTACAAAGCATTTATATCGAGAAGTTGGCTTGAAAGCAGCTATCAGCCCGAATGGTCAATTCGCTGCATTTGTCGATCTTATGGAAACGGATCAATGCTGTACGGCACGCGCGTTGCAAATCTGGGACGTCTATAGTGACAGTCTCACCTTTGAGATCCCACTAGATGAGCAAGGAAGCACCGTCGAAAATGTAGTATTCAGCGAGGATAGCGACAGCCTGACGTTCGTTGAGATACACATTATCGAAGACGAATCCAACAATGGTGTTTCGCAGAACGATTTACGGGTATTCGGATGGCAAAAGGACGCGGATAACAACTATCAAATTCGGGAGGTAGGCAGTCAATTTAATATTGATATGATGCCCTATAACTTGCACGTCAACGACGCTGGCACTTGGGTACAGTACATCACACCCTTTTATAATATTGTAGAACGCTGGACTATTGGGACAGATCAAGTGCAGGATATGAGCTTGTGAGGTAGTCGAAAGTTTAAAGTGCTGAGTGCTGAGTAGAAATGACTTTTCACTCAGCACTTTTTACTCGGCACTAATTATGAACTTTGCAGGTGCCATTTTCGCAGATTTCTGCGCCGAAAAACTTGTTGATGCGGTAGCGATTGCGGGCAACGAAGCTATAAATTTTCGGCCCCAGCCAGTTCATACCCGGCAGTTGAAAAATCAGCCAGAGGGGATAGCCAAGCGGCAGTTCGCGCAGGATACGGCGCATCCCGTCGAATCCGCCGATCAGATTGCCATCGGGTGTAGCGGCGTGCATCTGCCCCATTGCCGTTTCAAAATCGAGCGTTGGATAGCGCGATTCAACTTCGTCCCAACGGTGAATATCCAGAAATTCGACGCGATTCAGCCAGTCGAGCGTGTGGATGATGCGTTTGCTCTGCTTGCAAATGACGCAATAGCCATCATATAAAACGGTAATCATAGAAACCGCCCTTATTATTATGCGTATACTCATTATAAATCCTGCCGAGTTGAGAATCCCCCTTTCTAATGGATAGCTTAGTTATTTACCGGAGATGCCATGTCCGAAACGATACCACCGCCGCCGCCGACACAACTGCCGGAGGAACAATCAGAAATATTTTATATTCCACCTGAGCAGACAGAGATTGTCAGCGAAGTCGTCCCGGATCGCCGCAAGGGTTGTCTATGGGGTTTGACAGGCGCGTTAGGCTGCCTCGTGGTTCTGATGCTGCCAATTGTCGCCGCCATTATACTTGGCACGACGACCCTGAACACCGTTATCGGCAGTTTTCAGTCGATTTTTAACCCGCAGCAGCCTGTCGTCATTACGGCGACAGTCATGCTGGAACGCATTCAGGCGCTCTCGCAGTTGACGACGGTGCGTTACAACTATTCCAGCCTCATCACCACTGAGCGTGAAATGCCAGCACTGTTGGCGGCGTTATATGGTGAAAGGCAAATTATGGTCGCTGTCGGCCATGTCAACGCCGGAATTGATCTCAGCCAGATCGCGCTTGAGGATATTGTCCGCGATGGTCAAACGATCACGATTACGCTTCCGCCGCCTGAATTACAGGATTGTTTCCTGAATGAGCAGGATTCGTATATTGTTTCGCGCGATACGGGGATTTTCGCGCGTCCTGCGTCCAATCTCGATACGGAAGCGCGGCGCTATGCTGTCGAACAGTTCCGCACGATGGCACTCGAAAATGGCATTCTGAATGATGTGCAAATTCAGGCTCATGAGATCATTCAAGGATTAACCAGCATGATAGACGAGACGAGCAGCGTGAATATCATCACCAGCCCGCCCAATCCCGATGGGCCGATGCCTTCAACCTGCGCACTCACGCCGGGGGGATAAATTAAGCGCTCGTGATACAGGCACGCAGGATTCCGCGCCGGATATAGAGTGTCATATCTGGCGTGGCAAGCCCCGCAGAAATCTTGAAGCCGAGAACATCCACTTCATTTTGCAACATGAGGCTGAACGCATAATGACCGTTGATGGGGTTATAGCTGGTGCGCGGAACGAGCGACTTGGATACTTGGTCAATGACGGATTGTGGAGCCACCCCGCCCATCAACGCGGTGAGCAAAAGTGTCACCTGATCGCCTCTGGAACCGATACTGTCTATCACCTGGCTTATAGTCGTATCTTCGCATAAATAATTGGCGATTTCGTCTCTGTTCACTCGTACCAGCGCCGATGCAAACGAATTCCCTGTGAGCAGAGGCCCTAAATAGACGAAGTAAACCCCATAAAGTGCCAGCAGCACCAGGATGATGATGGTAAAACGGCGTTTCATCGGATTTTCTTTCAGTTAAATCTGCTTATGGTACGACGTTCGCTTTAGAATGGTTGCGTTGACGAAGGCGATTGCGATAGCCTATGATGTTGATCGGCATGGAGCGATCCGACGACCAGGGCGCGTATGGAGCCATTGTCAGCGCCGCCAACGCGAGCAGTACTGCGTCATAATTGACACGCCAGCCTGCGAAATCGCGCCAGCACTGTTCGCGATCCGGCTTCAGTGGGACACCCGCCGCCGCCAATTCGTCGTAAGCCTCGTTAAATTCATCCTGGCTAATGCTGATCGGGTCATCTGGAAAACGAGGATTGGCATTGTATTCAAGCTCGAAAAAATCAGCGATTTTGCGTAACGCCAGATAACCTGCCCGGATGCAAAGCTGCGCCTGAGCATCGGCTGGAATATCAACGGTTGAGGTGGCGAGTGCCGCGCCATCGAGTATCGCGCCCGCTGCTGTCACCCATGAGCGCTCGGCCTGCGGCGAACGAAAGAAAATCAGCGGCGCTAACGAGGTGTGGCTTTCTTCCAACTCGGCAAACCAGAATTCCCAGGTCTCCCACATTTCATGCAGGTAGCCCAGGCCGCGAATCCGGTGGGAGCGTTTTACCATTTCAACAGCGGAGGGGGGTGAACCCGCGCGTACTTCGAGCATCGTGACGGCGGTTTCGCGCTTCGAAAATGCGCTGTACATCGTGGGCAAATAGGCCATGAGCAGCGCGACCATCCCCAGGCCGAGGATTGCCTCGCTAAATTCGAGAGCCGCGATGACGGGCGTTGAAAATGGCACGGTTCCCAGCGTGAGCATGGATGATCCACTCAACATGAAGGCGTTTGACCAGGGGCTAACGCCGATTGCCCAGAAGATAAACATGTAGCCGATTAACACGTAAGCCAGCCAGACCACCGGAAGCAACAACAGCGTAAACGGCGCTAAAAAGGCCATTACGTGGTCACGGCCTTCATAGGTGTCGATTTTACGCCAGCTTATCCAGATAATCAGGACCTTCCGCACGTTGAGAAAGACCATGCGTGTCAGCCAGACATTATCGCTGCGTGGCAAAACGAATGTCCGCACCGCCGAAGACAGCGTGGCAAAAATCGCCGCAATACCCAACAGCAAAGCCAGAACGCGAACAACAGTTTCCAGAAGCGCCATGAATCAACTTTCTACAGCGGTTCAGCATTTCAATATTTTGCTGACAGGCTTCTAATATGCTCCATGTCGCAGGAGTACGCGCGGCAGAGTCATGACCATGATTTGCGCGTCCAGGCTGACCGACCAGTTTTCAATATAGTAGATGTCGAGCAGGCACATCTCGTCAAACGGGACATCGCTGCGTCCGCTGACCTGCCATAAGCCCGTGATGCCGGGGGTGATCTGTAGACGCTGACGATGCCAGGGTTCATAAAGCTGCACTTCGTCCGGCGTTGGCGGACGCGGTCCGACGATGCTCATTTGCCCGCGCAGGACATTGATCAACTGAGGCAGTTCGTCGATGCTGCTCGAACGGAGAAATTGGCCGACACGGGTCACGCGAGGGTCATTTTTAATTTTGGGATGGCGTGGGTCTTCGCCGGATTCTTCCACAAGCTGCTGACGATACTTATCCGCGTCGGGAATCATGCTGCGAAATTTGATGAGGTCGAACTCGCGACCATTTTCACCGACGCGGCGCTGGGTGTAAAAAATTGGCCCTGGACTCTCCAGCCGTATGACCAGCGCTGTGATCGCAAAAATGATGACCAGAAATGGCAGCGCGAGGATAATGAGGATCAGGTCGATAGCCCGTTTGATGACGCGACTTGTGCCTTGAAAAACGGCTTCACCATTTACGCCAAGCAATGGAATGCCGTCGAGATTTTCGACCTGCACCTGACGCATATTCAACTGGAAAACGTCCGGGACAACGCGCACCTCCGCGCCACCCTTCCGCGCGATCTGCACCAGATTGAGGATGCGATCATGCTGCGACCAGGGCAGTGTGACCACCACCAGATCGACCTGGTGTTTGCGCATCAGGCTTTTCAGGTTATCAAGATTGCCCAGCCCCTTCACGCGCCCCAGGTCAACATTGCCGCGCTCCGGGTCTTCATCGACAAATCCAATCGGGTGATAGCCCAATTCCTTGCGTGCCATCATGACCCGCAGCACCGCTTGTCCTACATCACCCGCGCCCACGATGAGGACGCGCTGCACACCAATGCCTTTATTGCGCAGATAGGCCAGGGCGATCCGCCGAATGATGCGCGTGAGTCCCAGCAGCGTAATCGTCACCGCTGCCACATAAATGAGCATCAAACGGCTGAAAACCAGCGGTTGGAAAGCGAAATACAGCGCCAGCAGCAAAACCGTCGCCGAGGTCACGCCGTTGATGATGATGTAAATTTCTTCCATCAATGCGCGTCCGCGTATGTTTTTATACAGGCCGCCGCCGTGATAACTGATGTAGAGCAGACCCGCATAAACAAGGGCATAGGGGATATAGGGGCCAAAATCGGCGCGGTTGATTTCCAGCACCGGGCGGAAAATCGTCAATTCGTAGCGGGCGATATAGGATATGACAAAGGCCAGCAGCGCCAACCCGATATCCAGCGTGGGCAGCAGACCTTTAGAATCCGGCAAGGTTCGCTTGGGTGGTAGCGAAATTTGCGGCGATGAAGGCGGCGTATGATGTTCTTTTACGGCGGGTTCAACGCGCATTCGTAACTCCTGAGCGTTGCCTGGGCCGTTGATTCCCAGGTATAACGCTTGACATCCTCTAAGCCTCGTGTGCGAGCCTGCTCATGCCAGGCGGCATCGGTGAGTGCGGTATAGAGCGCCTTCGTCCACGCATTGATGTCGTGCGGCGGTATGCACATCCCGGCAGAACCAGCGACCTCCGGAAGCGACGACGCATCCGAAACGATCACGGGTGTACCGCAGGCCATTGCTTCCAGAACGGGCAGGCCAAAACCTTCGAACACCGAAGGATAAACGAACAATTCGGCGCTATTGTACCAGAGTGGCAGTTCTTCCGCAGGGACAAAGCCCAAAAATTGAACGTCATTTTGGAGATTACAGCGTTCAACCGTCGCAAAAATGTCGTCATACTGCCAGCCTTTGCCGCCACCGATGACCAAAGGTGGACGTTCATTTTGCGGCAGATTGGCATAGGCTTCTAGCAGAGTCGGCAGATTTTTGCGTGGCTCCAGCGTACCGATAAACAGCCAGAAGCGCTCTGGCAGATTTTTAGCGCGGCGAAATTCCGCCACTTCCTGTTCGGGATAGACTCGAAAAATTTCGGAATCATAGCCGGGTGCGGCGACATCAATTTTGTCAGCAGGGATATTCAGCGATGCGGTGAGGTCGTGGGCGGTGCTGTGCGAGATGGCGATCACACGGCGGGCGCGCTGGCAGGTCAAGCGGGTGAGGGCGCGAAGGTAGAGACGGCGGGCGGGCGTTAAAACCTGCGGATAGTGCAAAAAGCTGAGGTCGTAAATCGTAACGACCATCGGCGCAGGCAGCCACAACGGCGCGACGAACGCCAGCGCGTGATAGAGGTCAAATTCGCTCAACTGCCCCGGCTGGGCGAACTGCTCCCACAGGATGCGGCGTAAAGGCGACTCGGTATCCCATCGCGAATGGCGCATGGTCATGCCGTCGAACTGCGCTGAATTTTCCGCGCCGACCATCGCCGTAAAACGCCAATCTTTTGACGCAGCGCCGGGTAGGTGCATCAGCGTGTTGTAGATGTAGCCGTGAATCCCGGCAGTACGATAGCCCGCTTTGCCGGAGAGTAAGTGCGCGTTCAAGCCGATGTGTGTCATAGTGCGCGGAATTATAGCGGAAAAAGTGGGGCGAGATTCGATATTTTCGAAATGTAGAGGTTAGAAATTTGAGAAATTAGAACCACAATCTTATAGCTTTTCAGCTCGCGGGGACTTTCTTAGCATTAAGAACGATCCGAAAACCCGCGAAATTTCCCCAGGAATTAGAGGAAAATGAGGAACGTCGAGTAGTATAGAAATCCTCAACTAGCTCATTATCCCATGAACCTCCGCGTACTATACGAATATCCTCTCCATTTAATTCGCTTCCTCCAGTTTCAAATTTCGTTAAACACCATTCCCATACATTGCCACTCATATTAACCACGTTGAAAGGGCTGTCACCTTTCCCCTCATAATGAGTCACAGATATAGTTGAATAGCTCCTACAGAGAGGAACAGAATTATTGCACCAATGGCAGTCCCACTTATTACCCCAAAGATAGATACGATTATCATCACCCTGCGCTGCGCGTTGCCATTGTTGTTCCGTCGGTAAAACAATTTTTTCACCTGTGAATTCGCTCAACCACTTACAAAAAGCGACAGCCTCGTACCAGGAAACGCCCACAACAGGATGATCGGCTTGATTCCATTTTCTCTCCTGCCAGAAACGAGGCTCTCCACGCCTTTCGTCCTCTTTGAACTGCCAGCCTGCATCTGTCCACCATTTCTTCTCATGGTAGCCACCTGCTTCAATGAATTTGGCAAACTGTGTGTTGGTTGTAGGATACTTGGCGATGACAAAATTCGGAACATCGAACACTTGCCCACCTTTTGGCACATAGCCACCTTCGACCAACGTCACTTTGCCAGCTGGAATTTCAATCCAGGCGAATGGCTGTGACATCAGTTCGAGTGAAGTTGGGCGTTTAGCTGTGTTAGCAACTGAACGCCCCAATGCACCTAATATTTGAGTATCCAGCGACTCGACAAGGTCTGGATATACATTGCACCATTGCCGAAAAGCCGCTAAACCCTGCTTACGGGTTATCCGGCTTTTCGCTACTGTCACAATATCCTCATACTCAATTTGCGCAGTTCGGCGGCGTTCGGCCTCATGAGCATGTTTCCTAGCGGTCTCAAGAATTTCGTCCAGCTTGAAAAATCTCGATGTATAACCACTATCTCGAAGGGTCTCAAGCAGAAAGATTGCTTTGTCATAATCTTCACTGTCCATCAGCAATGATATTTCATCCAATGTCGTTTTACTACTAATTGATCGCTCGGCGGGTGCAGAAGATATTCCTAGCGACGTTGAGGCTCGGCGGCGAATCGGCGAGACTTTCGACACAAAATCAATCAATTTTTCGACAGCAGGTGTGAAGAAGTCCGGGTAAAAGTTAACTCCCTGCATCCGTGACACTTCTTTAATGTCTTCTGGCAGGCCGGACGGTGGTAGTAAACCCTCGACACATACCAAAGCCAGCGGAATTTTTTGTTCCAGCGTTTCGCGAATCTCCCGCCGCACCCAATCATCGTCGCGATGAATGCGATCCGCGAAGGTTGTCTCGGAAATTACCAGCAAAACCACATCACTGTTACGCAGGTGATTGACAATCGCGCTTTCAAAGTCTGTCTGGTCGATGCTGTCCACATCGACAAAAATGTCTGCGTCCAGTCGTTCACGCAATTGATCGGCGAGTCGGTGCGTGAATCCCCAGCTTTTGCGACGATAAGAGATGAAAATTTTGGGCATGAGTCATCTATGAAGCTAATCAAATCAAGTGAAGTCTATTATCCAGGAAGGGACAGGCAAAGGCAAATCTGTAAAAGACAAAGTTGCCTGATAAAATATCCCCTCTCAACTCAAAGGATAAGAAATGCCTACAATAATTTTCGACCATCCCGGCTTCGCCATCTCTGGCCCTTATGTGACCGATATGAAGCGGCGACCTGTGCATGAGGCGCATCTCGCCCGCGAAGGCGATTCAATCGTCATCACTACGCCGCCCGGTGTCCGGTTCATGCTGCACGTTTCACTCGGAGTCGAGGGTTTTGGGCGCACGTTTTGCACGGCGGATCGTGGCGGCGAAGGCTACAGTGGCAGCGGAAAATTTCTACTTCTGCGCGAACTGGCCTTTTCGCATATGCAGCGCGCCGAACGCACCGTTTCCGCTAACGAGGTCGATACCCCGGCTGAACTGGTCGAAGCGCGCGAAAAATATGCGCTCGGCACGTGGCGGGATTGGCAGCACAACAGCATGATTGCGTTGGCTCACGCGCTGGTCGCTGGCGAAGAAGCTGCCCGCGCCGCCGCTGAACGGACTCTCGCCAATCGTGACCGCAGCGCACATCCTGGGCCGCTGATTTCCGGCACATTGTTTGGCGAACGGCTGAATGATTGGAGCATCGGTGTTGGGCCGGATTGGGATCCCGCCACAGAACCGCCGGATTTCGTGCGCCCACTGTCTGAAAATGAAAGTATCGCCGCGATCTGCAACGCTGCGACGCTGCCGACTTTCTGGCGCTGGATCGAGCCGCAGCGGGGCAAGCCACGCTGGGATGTGCTGGATAATCTGGTCGAGTTTTCGGTGCAACGTAATCTCAAAATCAAGAGTTTTGCGCTTTGTTGGGGTGGAATCGGCGGCACTCCGATGTGGCTGCGCGGCCTGTCGCAAAAAGAAAAGCTTCGCGCGATTGAAAACTGGATTACCCAGATCGTCGGGCGCTATAAAGATCATATTGATGTCTGGGAAACACTGAACGAAATGCACGATTGGTCGTTTGGCGATCCATACGGCTGGTCACACGCTCAGACTTTAGAAGTCACACGCATGGTCAACGAACTGGTCGGTGCGCTCGACCCCGGCAAGCCGCGCATCATCAACAACTGCACCATCTGGGGAGATTACACTCAGAATCATCCCGGCCAATGGGCGCCGCTGACCTATCTCGAAGACGTGATTCAGGCGGGTATTCCGTTTGAAGGCATCGGCGTACAATATTATAATCCGGGTCGTGATTTGCTGGAATGTGCGCAGCAGTTGGATACCTATGCCGAACTCGGCAAAACGCTGTGGGTTACGGAGATGGGTACGCCCGCCGACCAACGCCAACACGGACAGGTCGAAACAGGGCAGCTTGACCCGCTGGTGGGCTGGCGCGGCCCCTGGTCGCTGAAAAGTCAGGCCGATTGGGTCGAACTGTGGTATACGCTGGCAAGTGCGCGTCCGTCATTGAAGGCGCTCAATTGGTGGGACTGTGGTGATGAACGCGCATTCATCGCTCACGCCGGTTGGCTGGATATGCAAGGCCAGCCGAAACCCGTCTACACGCGCCTGCAAGCGTGGTGCCAGAAATTTGGCATCGGAAAAACTTAACCGGGGTTGTTGCAAAGCCGAAACGATCAAGCCATAATCAAAAGTAAAAAAGTGAAAGGAAAAGAAAATGTTAAGCGAAAAACAAGTTGCCGATTTTAAAGCCAGAGGATTTGTAAACGGCGGTAAAGTTCTCAGCGATGAGCAGGTTGATGTTTTACGCGCGGATATGGAGCGTGTGATCGCCAACCGCGACAACGCGAACGTCAAGCAACCCGTCCTGCTGCGCAACCTGAGCCGCGATGAAAATACCCCGGTCTGGCAAGTTGTTAATATCTGGGAAGTGAGCGATGCCTTTCACGCTTTAATCTCTCAACCGCAGATCGTGGAAGGGCTGGCGCAGTTGACCGATGCTACCCAACTCCGCATCTGGCACGATCAGATTCAATACAAACCCGCGCAGGTCGGCGGTGTGAATATGTGGCATCAGGACGCCCCCTATTGGCCGATCATCGCGCCGATGACCGAGGTTTCAGCCTGGGTCGCGCTGGACGATGTGGATGTCGATAACGGCTGCATGAGCATGGTTCTTGGTTCGCACCTGTGGGGCGACAAGATCGAATTTATCCACACGCTCAAGGATTTCGACTCGATGCCGAGCGAATTTGAGGGTCATAAATTGGAAGTCGTGCTGTGTCCCGTAAAAAAGGGTGAGGTGCATTATCACCACGCGCTGACCTGGCACGGCTCACACGCCAACACCAGTGGACGACCACGCCGCGCGATTGCGCTGCATTATATGACGCAGGACACGCGCTATGTCGCTGCTGGCAATCACCCGATGAAGCCGTTTGTGGAAGTCGCGGATGGTGAACTGATGCAGGGTGAACATTTCCCGCTGGTCTACGAACGCGAAAAATTCGCAACCCCGTAAAGCAAAAGATTTAACGCAAAGACGCAGAGGACGCAAAGAAACGCAGAGATTTTTGAAATTTTCTTTGCGCACCTTTGTGTTCTTAGCGCCTTTGCGTCTATGATTTAGACTATGATGACACAACCCCCAATTACCTCTGAAAATGCTGGACAACTGACGGAATTCGCGCGGGCGACACGTGGCTGGATCACCGAAATCCGTTGGTCGCCGAATGGCCGTGCGCTGGCTGTCGCCGGGGCAACAGGTGTCGCCCTCTTTGCGTTTGACGGCAATCTCACCCTGCGCGGCGTACTGGAAGGCCATGAGAGTCATGTCAAAGGCATGGCGATTAACAGCGATGGTACGCTGATCGCCTCCGGTAGCGCGGACACGACAATACGCCTATGGGACTTAAAACTCGGCGGTAAATTCACAGTTTTGCGAGGGCATACGGATGCGGTAAACGCGGTAGCTTTTAGCGCCGACGATGCGTTACTGGCATCCGGCAGCGGCGATAAAACGATCCGGCTGTGGGATGTCGCCAGCGGGCAAACACGCACGATTTTGCAAGGCCATACTGATGAAATCACCTGTGTGGCATTTTGCAGGCAGCTCTTAGCATCCGGGAGTTGGGATAAAACGCTGCGACTTTGGGATATTGAACTTGGGATATGCCGCGCCATATTGCAACATGACGATTGGGTGCGCGATTTAGCAGTCCATAATTCCCTGATCGCTTCGGTCAGCAAAGATGGAAATTTGCGTCTGTGGGATGTTGAAAGCGGCGAATTGCATTATCAGGTGATGGGTCACGAAGGTGGCTCAGACGGTGTGAGTTTCAGCCCAGATGGAACGCTGCTAGCAACTTGCGGGCGTGATACGCTTATCAAAATCTGGAATGCGGCTGACGGGCAGCAAGTTGGCCTCATCGAAGGGCATGAAAAACCTGTCCTGAGTGTCGATTTCGGTGCATATTTAGCGTCCGGCAGTGGTGATAACATGGTGCGCATATGGGGAGTTCAATCATGACGTTTATCGAAACTGCCCGACTGCGTTTACGCCCTTTCAATCTGGAGGATGTCGATTCATTTTACGCGATCTGGAACGACCCCGAAGTCCGCAAATTCTTGTGGGATGACCAACCCGTCTCGATGGAAGTCGCCTATGTAGCCGTTAGAGCCAGCATCGAACTTTTCGAGAATCAAGGGTTTGGCATGTGGGTGATGATCCACAAGGAAAGCGACACCATCATCGGCTCATGCGGCTTTCGATTCCTGGGTGATACGCCAGAAATCGAACTTCTGTATGCGATTCTGCCGTCCTTTTGGGGGCAGGGTTTGACATCGGAAGCCGCCCACGCCGTACTGCGCTATGGTTTCGAGGAATTGGGCTTTGAGCGCATTGTCGGGCTGGCGAATGTCGAAAATGTCGCCTCACTGCGTGTCATGGAAAAAGTCGGAATGAAATTTGAGAAACATGCCGATTATCTCGACGAACCAATGGCCTACTATGGCATCTCGCGGGATGATTTCAAGGCAGGCGATTCGGTGTATATTCTGAGTCATTAGCTGGTTTGTTGGATAATGGAGTTTCAATGCCCATTTCTTTTGTTAAACGTCAGAATTTACCCCTATTGGGATTGCTCCTTGTTCAGCTTTTGATGGGCATTATGCTATCGCCCAGAGCCAATTTCTTCGGCATCTATCTCAACGAGGTCATCAGTTACCCTGTGGGGCAGGTCGCGCAGGTACTTGTGCTAGGGCAGATTATCAACATGCTCTCCGCAATCGCTGCGGGTAGTCTGGGGGATCGCTGGGGACATAAATGGGTGTTGTTTCTCGGCATGATCGCCTTAGCGGTTAGCAGCTTGCTCTACAATGTCCAGATTCCCTGGCTGGTGATCGCGCTGTGGGGTGTCGGCAGTGTGGGCATGGCTTTAACCACAGTTGGCGGTCAAGGCTACCTGACGATGGCATCCAGCGCTGGCACACTGGGGATGGCGGCAGCGTTATACAACTGGGGCTACACGGCTGGGGGCGCGGTAGGAACGCCGCTGTCTACGATTGTTCTGGGTGAAGATAATTATTTTTTGCTGGGTCTGGTGCTGGGCGGGTTTACGTTGTTACCTGCCGCCATCGCGACCTTGCTTCCCCAATTGCGGCCTGTTTCTCGTTCTGAGAGCAAATCAGCCGTTTCCGTTGGCTATGGCGTTTTCTTGCAGCGGCGCATTATCCTCCTGAGTTTGCTGCGCTTTTTGCCGACCTGCTATTATGGCATCACATCGCTGTTTCCCCTGCTTATCAAACAACAGAGTGGCGATAACACCACTGTCGCGTGGTTTGTAACCGTGAGTTCGATTTTTGCTTCCCTGACTCAGCTTGCCGCCGGAAGATTGGCTGACCGCTATGGGGTGCGGCTGCCCACCCAGATGGCCTTTGGTGCGATTCTCGTCGCAATCGTGGGTACGATTCTCACCGTAGAATCAATATGGGGGTTATATATTTTGGGTACGCTAGGGATTGGCGCTGCATGGGCATTATCGACGCTGCTGCCCGGTATGGTGACAGCCGCCTCGGAACCCGAAGCGCACGGACGTGTATTTGGCGGGCTGCATATGGTGTGGACGATTGCGATGATGCTCGGCACGTTACTGGCGGGCGAACTGCTGGAAATTGATATGCGTCTGCCTTTCATGGTGGTGGGGGTATTGAACATTATTGCCCTGGCGCTGACGGTGCCATTTTTCCGTTCGTCCACGTCTGAAACTGAGCCTGCGACTGCCTGATGCGGGGCAGCTGCAAACGAGATTCATCGAATAAATTTCTTCAAAGGATAGAGTTATGACTTTTCGTGAGGATGCCCTCGCAGGGCAGCATATTGTGATTTCCGGAGGCTGCGGAGCGATTGGACTCGGTGTGGTCAAAAAGCTGGTCGCTCACAGCGCACGAGTTACTATGAACGATATTGTTGATGCGGCTGAAGCTCAAAAACGGCTGGCGGACATTGACCCCGGAAAAGTTCAGTACGTCAAAGGTGATCTCACCCAATTAAGTGAAGTCGAAGCGTTGATAAAAACTGCGCGGAAAAAATTTGGCGCGATTCACACCGCGCTGTGTCACATTGGTATGGTCATGTCCGGGCCGCTGTTGGAGATTACGCCGACTCAGTGGGATCAGACAATGGCGGTCAATGTCAAAACGGCGTTTTTATTGGGGCAAGCGGCGGCAAAGTCGATGCTCGAAGATCAAATTTTGGGGCATCTGATTTTTACTTCTTCATGGGTTGCCGAAACACCCTGGCCGGAGATCGGGCCGTATAACGCCAGCAAAGCCGCGATGAATCAACTGATGCGCTCGTTCGCGCGTGAATTGGCGGATAAACGAATTCGCGCTAACGCTATCGCACCGGGGATTGTCAGCGTGGGGATGGCAAAACATCAATGGGATACGGATCCGGTATATAAATCCCGCGCCAGCAAAGCGATTCCGCTGGGACACATGCAGCCGCTTGATTCGGTCAGCGATGCGTTTCTGTTTATGTGTACACCCGCTGCCAGCTATATGACCGGCTCGGTGCTGACAGTAGACGGCGGTTGCAGCTTGTACCCGATGGATTGAGAATAAATCAAAAAAACAGGGGCAGGAAATTAATCTCGCCCCTGTAGTTGAATCTGCTACGAGGATTTACTCCAATTCGACGCAGGGGTTGGTCATTTCGCCGATGCCTTCGACGCTGACCGTCACCTGATCGCCGTTCTTGAGGTACTGTGGTGGCTTCATACCCTCGCCCACACCAGAAGGCGTTCCGGTCAAAATTACATCGCCGGGTTCGAGCGTGAACATGCGCGAGCAGTAGGAAATCAACTGCGGCACATTGAAAATCAAGTCTTCGGTGTTGCTGTCCTGTACAACCTTGCCGTTAAGGACAGTTTTCAGGTTGAGTTTACCGGGGTCAGGAATAGCACTGCGGGTGACGATGCACGGCCCCAGTGGGCAGAATGTGTCCAGACTCTTGCCGCGCGTCCACTGTCTGTCGATACGGATTTGCAGATCGCGGGCGGAAACATCGTTGGCGACAGTGTAGCCGTAGACGTGCTTGAGCGCATCTTCTTCGGTGACGTTACGCGCCTTCTTGCCAATGACAACGCCGAGTTCGACTTCCCAATCGACCTGATTCGTAATCGACTTGCTCCATGTAATGGCTTCGCCGGGGCCGATCACCGAGCTGGGGAATTTCGCGAAAATGATGGGTGCAGGCGGGAGTGCTGCGCCTGTTTCAGCGGCATGTTTGGCGTAATTCAGGCCAATGGCGATCACCTTGCCGGGATGCAGGGGCGCGTTGAGCGTGACTTCGGATAGCGGGAATGATTGGCTAAGGCGATTGGGGGTGATACCGCGCCGGAGAACATCGCTCATACGCATGGTATCCGGGCCAGCGAGGACATAAACCTTATCCCCGTCCAATTCGCCCAATTGAGTGCGCTTACCGTGAGTAAAAGTTACAAGTTTCATGAGTGTGATTGATCCAATTCGTTATATGAAAAAATTTGCGGTTTGGACAAACCAGCGGGTCGCCCAAACACATTATTTATCTATTTTAACGCTGTTCGAGATGCGCCGCCGCTAATTGTCCCCATATGGACAGCATCGATTCTTCCCACAGGTCAAAATAGGCCTGTCGTGCGCGGGCGCGGTTATTCAGCAAATCATAACTCATGGCCTCGATAAAGCGCACTTCCGGCGAGATCGTCACGCCGGGGTTATTGAGCATCAGGTTGTCGATCATGGTCAGGGCAAGTGAGGGGTTATTATCGACTAACAGCGCATCATACAGCGTTTGTGGCGCGACAACCAGTGGAGTCGGCGGGATCATGGCGTTGTATTCAGCCGGCGCAGCAATCCGTTCGGCGGTGTAGAAATCGGGGTCAAGCGGCGCGAATGCCCACCAGGAATCGCCTGCCAGATTAAAATGTATCCCTTGACGATCTATACGCCCCACCTGGGAAACCGTGAACGTATCCAGAACTGTGATTCCCAATTCGGCAAGCTGTGATCCGATGGTTTCCGCCCGGCTGAGGGGCTGCTCATTGAAAATGCGCGTCAAAACCTGGTTGACATCGCACGCGCCATAATCGCTGGCGTTAACTAATGCTGCGCACACACTCAGCGCTGTCGAATTAGGCTCTAGCACAGCATTTATCAGGGCACTCGTTTGTTCGCTGACCCATGAGCCAGCCTGTGCAGACGAGGCCATCTCGCGCACCCGATTCAGCGCGGTATCGGACTGCCCATTCAGCACTTCGAGCATAGCGATCATCATTTTCGCGCGATCTAGGCCATAACTTTCGGCTGGATTAGAGGGTGGCGGTGAAAGCGAGATCACTTCCTGCAAGGTGCTGATCGCGCTCAAAACGGGCATTTCGAAAATTGGCTCCAGCCCGAAAAAGAGGCAGTTGGCGCTTCCCTGAAACGCAAATCCCGGCGGATCGGACGCGGGGCGGAAAAAATTGAGATTCCATGTCCAGGTAACAGGCTGTTCGCCCACACATTGCCATGCGGGTGACTCCAGACGGTAAACATTGACGCTGAGATAATCGGCGTTCGCAGGCCATTCGATGAGGCTGCCAAAGGCGATTTCCTTGCCCGGTTCCACGAGGTTTACGAGGCCACTACTGCGCCAACTGTAGATCATGATGCGCTGATTGATGTCGCCATTTTGTACAGCAATTGCCATTTCATCCGTGCCGTCCTGATTGAAATCACCGATTCCCAGGAGCGAGATTCCGGTAATGTCGTCCAGCGGCGTGGCTGGCAGCGTGGGTGATGATGCCAAAAGATGGTAGCCGCCCTGGTTGTCAACCCGTGCCATCAGATAATCCTCATAAATGGCAGGGGCATCGGTGTTGGGATAACGAACGTGCAGTATCGCGTCGATGGGGTCTGCGCCATCAATATTGGCAGGTTGAATCTCGATTTGAAAACCCTTGTAATCGGTTGGAGACACGTTCAGGAGCGATTCGACATATGGGCGGGCAACGAAGCGCATATCGACGCTGCCAGGAGGCGCAGCCAACATCGCCAGCAGCAAATTTTCGCGTGTTTGAGGATCAGTCGGCGCATTGGGAAAGCGTTGTTGCAGTTCAAGCTGTGTCAGCCGGATCGCTTTTTGAAGATCAACCGCGCTCGGCGTAAGCTGCCGCACAGACCGGAGCAGCACGTCCAGCAAATCCTGCTCCTGCCATATACGCAGGGCATAACGTTCCAGCGGTGCGGCTGGCGTAACGATAACGGCTGGTGGTGGCTGGGGTGTGTTCGTAGCAAACGGCACGGCATCCTGAGCCGTGATCGGCAGTGTCATCAAAATGAGAAGGCAGCATAAAACGAAGAACACGTAACGGCGCATAACGATCCTCGCACAATTAGGATGAGGATAGTTTGCCACGAAATCCTAAACTTTCAAACAAAATCGTTAGAATATTTATGAATTTTGTAAATTTGCTCATCAGGACGATTGAGCTATACTTTTTGATAAAGTTGGTCATCTTCAACAAGAATTAGATCGCATTTTAGGTTTACTTTAGGTTTGTAAGAGTAAAATCTGTAAAACAATGCAGGACTAACCCGTGAACAACTCCGACAAACTTCAAAGCCTACGCGACCAGATGGTAGAAACACAGCTTAAAGCACGTGGGATTTATGATCCGCGTGTTCTGGAAGCCATGCGTAGTATTCCCCGTCATGAATTCGTCCCACCACAGCATCGACATCTGGCTTATGAAGATCAGGCACTTCCGATTGGCGAAAACCAGACGATTTCGCAGCCGTATGTCGTTGCGCTCATGACGCAGATGCTACGTTTGAGTGGTCATGAACGAATATTGGAAATTGGAACAGGCTCTGGTTATCAAACGGCGATTTTGTGTGCATTGGCAGGGCACGTCTACACGCTGGAATATTATCCCCAACTTGCTGACCGTGCCGCACGTGCGCTGTCGCGTTTGAAGCTGAATAATGTGGATTTGCATATCGGTGATGGCAGCCAAGGGTTAGCAGATATGGCTCCATTTGACGCGATAATTGTCTCGGCGGCGGCTCCGGCGCTTCCTGGCCCGCTGCGCTCCCAGCTTAACAGCCAGGGTGGGCGGATGGTTTTGCCCATCGGAGATCGTTCGGAACAATATCTGGAAGTCGTGACGCGCCAGGGCAATCGTTGGGAAATGGAACAAACGATACGTGTACGTTTCGTCCCACTGGTCGGGCGCTACGGCTTCAAAACCATCCCTCGCAAGGACTCGCCTCAAAACGACGATCAGGCCGCTGGCGTATAAAATCAGGGTGTGTGGTTTTGGTGTTGAACGAAATCGCTGATAAATCCACCGCGATCCGTTGCAACTAACACGCCGCTGAGTTTATGAATGACGAGTTCCCCGACATAATTCAATTGATTTTTGATTTGCTCGCGCACAATGAGCATTACCGAGTCCCAGGTAACACCCGGCGGTAGCTGAGGTTCGCGCATACTGCGTGTGCTCTCAAGGTAGGCCATAACCGGGTCGATCTGGTCAAAGACGAATGCTCCGGGCAGATCATGGCGCACAATCGCATAAAAATGACGCGAAAGCTGCCGGGTGCCGTTCTCAAGCGTAAACAGATTGCTGACGGGTATGGGTAGGTGAACCTGCTTGCCGGGGGCAGTCAGAACCAGGATGGCGCGTTTATAAAGCTCACGGAACTGCGGCATGGTTTCCACGCTGTTGGTCGCGGCCATCAAAATACCATCCGGCTTTAAGACGCGGCGACATTCTTTGATCGCCCAGGCAATATCTGGCACGTGGTAGAGCATATGATTCGCCATGACCACATCAAAAGTTCCCGATGGATAAGGCAAATGCTGAACATCCGCCATAATGACGGATTGTTTGCGAGGATGCTTTTCGAGCATTCCCTCAGAGAAATCCAGGCCGTAATAGGTGACACCCGGAACAAGGTGTCGCAAAGCCGGCTCATAAATACCTGGGCCGCAGCCCACATCTAACACCTGTTCATCACCACGCCAATTCAGGCGTTGTAACGCCCAACTGGGAAAATCGACTTTAGGAACTGTATATTGTTCATGTATTGCATAACGCACGCGCAGCTTTTCATCGTTTGCATAAGCTTGCTGGCGGAGTGTTTGGGGATCAGTCGCTGGGTACATATTCACACAATAACTGTATACCATCAGGATATTCTCTTTACTATACTTGCGTTTCGACCATCCGCGCAAACTGAAGATGTGTGGATCTATGAAAAAGGGGTGAAATTCCGAGGAAATGTGAGATACAATTCAAAAATGTACAATAAAATATATGGAATATTTATTCAAAATATACCAGGAGTGTTCAATTAATGGTTCATTTAGGCGATGTAGCGCTGGCGCGTTATCGCATATCTCCTTATTTGCAGCCGAGTCCGCTGGAGAAAGTGGTCGGGCTTGGCGAAAATGTCTGGCTCAAACTGGAAAATGCCAACCTGACTCATTCGTTCAAGATACGCGGGGCGCTCAATGCGCTGCTGGCGTTAGATGAGAAGGAACGAGCGCAGGGAATTGTGGCCTGTTCATCCGGCAATCACGCGCAGGGCATGGCGTTTGCGGCCTCGTTATTGAATCTGCGTGCGAAAGTTCTCATGCCACTTCATACACCCAAGCGCAAAGTCGCGGGGGTGCGTCAATATGGCTCGGAAGCGATTCTGTATGGCGAAACTTATGATGAAGCCGAAGAACAAGCGCGTTATCTGGAAAAAAGCGAAAATCTGACCTTCATTTCCCCTTACAACGACCCGAATGTGATCGCCGGAACGGGTACCATCGGGCTGGAATTGATTGATGTGCTGCCACAGATCGAACGGGTACTCGTACCGATCAGCGGCGGTGGGCTGATTTCCGGGATCGCTCTGACCCTGAAGTCGCTCAAGCCGTCGGTGGAGATTATCGGTGTTTGCGCCCAATCTGCCCCGGCTATGTACAACATGCTTTATGAAACCGCGCATCCCCAGGTCTGGGACACGCTGGCCGAGGCGCTTTCCGGCGACATTGAACTCAAATCAATCACGATTGATCTGGCACAGCGGTTTGTCGATCAGGTCGTGTTGGTTTCAGAAGATGCGATTGCCGAGGCGATGCGCTGGGCATTATTCGAACAGGGCTGGGTTGTCGAAGGCGGCGGCGCAGTCGGAATTGCGGCTCTGCGCAGCGGTGTGGTCGAGCCAGATGATCGCGCGACAGTGGTTGTCATCAGCGGCGGTAACGTGGATGAACATACGCTGCGTAAGGTGTTGGGTTAGCCAGTAGGCGCATTACTGATACATCAGCAGAATAGTGTGGTAGTGCCGTTCGTAGAGGCTTGATGATGCTTTTTTACAAATTAATACGGATAACCGGTTTCGTAGGGGCTTGATGTATCAAGCCCTCTTTGTCGCTCGGTTTGCGCGGGCATAATGCATCATGCCCCTACATCTAATACCAACGCCGTGTGTCCGACTGATTAATGTCTGCGCTCGTCAACAGCATCAATGGCAATGAGCAGTTTTGATAACCCCGCCTGGATGTCCCCGCGTATGTGCAGCCTTAGCGCACGTCGTCCGACATTGAGCAGTGCTTGCAAGTCGCCTTCCGCCTGGGCAGTTTTGAGTGTACTGAAGGTATACGGTTCGCCGGGAACAGGCAGATCAACATCGTCGTCGCAGGTAATCAAAATAAAAATGCCATTGTCCGGCCCGCCTTTATGAAGCTGACCTGTGCTGTGTAAATAACGCGGCCCATAACCCAATGTGACGGCACGCCGGGTTGCATGGCGCAAGCGACGGCGAATGTGTTCGAGGGTTGTGTTAATCTCTGATACTGGTGGAAGATATGCCAGCATCGCGAAATAATCACCTGCCCGCGTTGAATTAAACTGTGCAGCCAACATCCCGGTCAGGTCGCTGCCGCTGTAATGATGTTGCAGGCTTAACTCACTGAGTAATCGCAGCAGTTTCTCATCGGCATACAGGCTGACATTTTCTTCTGTGAAGGCGGCTTCGGTACGGGGTAGTTCGCCATGCTCTTTATAATGCTTCAGCAGAGCGTTGGTATTATCCTTGCTTTCGGTGACATTCGGTTCATCAAAGGGGTTAATATTCAAAATTGCGCCTGCGATAGCCGTCGCGTATTCCCAGCGGAAGAACTCACCACCCAGCCCGTACACGCTGTCGATTTTCAATGTTACGCA
>JALHNB010000002.1:0-127568 GCA_022843745.1 Anaerolineae bacterium
ATATAGTATCTCTGACCTATAATAATTATCTATTACGTTATAGAAAGAATTTATTTTTTGCGAAAATTTCAAGCTAATTTACGGTTAAATATATATTACATTCTTATTATAATACGGAATGGGTTAGTACGGAATTACTGAATGAAATCGGGCAATTGATTGACGCTGGTCAGGTGAAAGTTCACGTCAGCTATTCGCTGAGCTTCGGTCAAATCCACGAGGCACTTCAACTCAGCCAGACCCGGCACATGCGCGGCAAAATCTCGCTGGCAATTGATTAGTGAATTGGTTTATATGTTGATGTTTAATTTTATCCCTCTTCACACGAAGAGGGATAATTATTTAAAGATCAGACCAGCAGGCGTAGGGGGTTTTCAATCATGCCCTTGAGCGTTTGCAGGTACGACGCGCCCTCAGCGCCATCGCTGACACGGTGATCGACGCTGATCGTGATTTTCATACGATTGCCGACTCCCAGCGTACCATCGGCTTTGACGACTGGCACTTTGCTGGCGGTGGCAACGGCTAAGATCGCGGCTTCCGGCGGGTTGATGATCGCGATGAAATGCTCGACATCATATGGCCCCAGATTGCTGACCGTGAAAGTTGCACCAGAAATATCGTCCGGCTTGACTTTGCCTTCACGAGCGCGGGCAATACGTTCTTTATTTTCTGTCGCCAGCGTCCCTAACGCGACTTTATCGGCGTTGTGGGCGACGACGTTAATCAGGCCGCCGTTGGGTAGTGCGACGGCAATGCCAATATTGATGTTCTTGTGTCGGGCAATTTTGTCGCCATAAAAATGCGAATTGAGGTTCGGGAACTGCCGCAGGGTCAGCGCCGCCGCTTTTACGACCATATCATTCACGCTGATTTTGTTCGCGCCTTCCGGCAGGCTGTCGTTTAACTGTTTACGGAGCGCCAGCAGTGCTTCGGTATCAACATCTGTCGTGACATAAAAATGCGGCGTGAACTGCTTGCTTTCGACGGTTGCCGCGACGATACGTTTGCGCATCGTGGTCAGCTCAATCGTTTCAACATCTGGGCCTTCCGGGAATTTGCGTGTAGGCGCACCGGGCAAACTGGGCGCGGCAGACTTCGCAGCAGTGGGAGCAGGAGCAGGTGCTGCTGAAGGTGTAAAGCCTTCAATATCAGCTTTGGTGATCCGGCCTCCTGGCCCTGTACCCTTCACCTGGCTTATATCGACGCCTTTTTCTTCGGCAATTCTGCGTGCCAGCGGGGAAGCTTTGACCCCATTGGGTAGGCTAGTATCGCCTTCTTCGGCGGTTTCTGCTTCGGCCTCTTCTGCGACAGGCGCTTTTCCATTTTCGGACGCGGGCACTTCCTGTTTGACTTCGGCAGGTTTTGCAGCTTCGACAGGTTTAGCGACTGCGGCACTTTGCTTGGGGGCGTCCACCGCAGGCTTAGGAGCTTCACCCGCTGCGCCAATTGCACCAATGACCGCGCCTTCTTTAATTTCATCGCCAACCTGTGCGGTCAGTTCGAGAAGGGTTCCACTGCCGGGTGCTTCGATCTCGACAGTTGCCTTGTCGGCTTCAATTTCGGCAATCACCTCGCCGCTGCTTACGGTATCGCCCACTTTTTTGAGCCAGTTTAGAAGTGTGCCGTCCATCGTGACGGTGATGGGTTGTGACATTTAGAGTATCTCCTTAACCGCATTAATGACCTTTTGAGTATCTGGAAAGACCATCAATTCAATGTCTCTGGCATACGGTACGGGTACATCCATCGAGCTTACTCTTTTGATGGGAGCGTCCATATAGTCAAAACAATTTTCCTGAATTTGCGCGGCAATCTCGCTGCCAACGCTGAAATGCGGCAGGCTTTCCTCGACCACAACGCAGCGGTTGGTCTTTTTGAAGCTCTTGAAGACGGCTTCCATATCCAACGGGCGCAGCCAGCGCAGATCAATCACCTCGCACTCAACGCCGTCTTTCGCCAGTTCGTCAGCAGCGTGTAGTGACCATTCAACGCCGCGCGCATAGCTCACAATGGTGACGTGTTTACCTTCGCGTTTTATATCGCTCTTGCCGATAGGCAGGACAAAATCTTCGTCCATTGGAACTGGTCCTGGCTTGGGATAGAGGGCGATGCTTTCGCTGAACAGTACCGGGTTATCGTCGCGGATGGATGCTTTGAGCATCCCCTTTGCGTCGGCAGGTGTTGAAGGGCAAGCAACATACAGACCGGGAAAATGTGCAAAAATCGGTTCTGGCGTATGAGAGTGCGTCGCCGTCGCCTGGTTGCCCCAACCACTGGCACAGCGTATGACCAGCGGCACTTTGAACTGACCATTAAACATATAGTGAATTTTGGCAGCGTGGTTGACAATCGCGTCCAATGCCAGAAAGGCGAAATTGATGGTCATGATTTCCGCTACCGGGCGCAGACCAGCCATCGCTGCGCCGACAGCCGCGCCAGCGATCACCATTTCGCTGATCGGGGTATCGCGCACACGCTTCGCACCGAATTCCTCTAAAAGCCCACTGGTAACGCGGTGTGTTCCTTGCCACAGGCCAACTTCCTGGCCCATGACAAAAACATTCTCGTCTCGCAGCATTTCCTCACGTAGAGCGCTGCGCAACGCCTCGCGCATCGGTAAATTTCGTTCAGCCATTGTCTGCTCCTACGTAAATGTTGCTGATTAAGTCTTCATAGGTGGGGTCAGCGCTGTTGAGGGCAAATTCGACGGATTCAGCCACATCTTTTCGCGCCTGTTCTTCGATCTTCTCAAGCTTGGAGGCAGCGCCTTTGTATTTGCTGAGGATGGTCTCGCGCAATATATTGATCGGGTCTTTGTTTTCTGTCCACTCTTTTAATTCATCCGCGAGGCGTTTGTCATATGATCGGTCTGAAACGCCATGTCCTTTATAACGGTAGGTGAGGGACTCCAGCAGCACAGGCCCAGTTTTACGCGCGTATTCAACGGCTTCGCTGACTTTTTCGTAAACCTCAACCACATTTTGCCCATCGATTCGTCCCATGTCTTTCATGCCATAGGCGATGGCGCGTTTGTGGAGTTCCGGTTGACCGCTGGCATCCTCGACGCGGGTGCCCATGCCGACGAAGTTATTCTCAATTACCCAGACAACGGGCAAATCCCAAACCTGGCTCAGGTTGAGCGCTTCGTGAAAATAGCCATTGTTCGTCGCGCCGTCACCGATAAAGCTTAACACGACGCTATCCTTGCCGTGATAACGCGGCTCCATGGCGATGCCGACGGCCAGCGGCAAATGTCCGGCGACGATAGCGTAGCCGCCCCAGAAATTGTGCTCCCGGCTAGCAAGGTGCATGGATCCGCCCTTGCCACCACTGACACCTGTACGTTTACCCATCATTTCAGCCATAATCGGCTTCGGGTCAACACCGCGAGCTATGGCAATACCATGATCGCGATAGGCTGTGATTACATGGTCATCAGGTCGCAGTGCGGCGACTGCGCCGACTCCTGTCGCTTCATGTCCACTGTAGAGATGGAGATAAACGCCCGTGATTTTTTTCTCTTGATAGAGCACGTCGCACTCGGTTTCAAAATCACGGATGAGTACGATCTGTCGATACCATTCCAACAGCATTTCTTGAGTGAGTTTTGGCATACAAAGACCTCCACAGGGGACTGCCCCGTCTACGTCACAACAAAGTCGCCTGATGCAGGCAGCCATTGTAAAGCAGACGGTTGTTTAAAGATAATGGACACTTGGAGTATCCCACGATCTCAATAACTAAAAATATATGAGACCGTTATAATGTTAAAAGTGGTTTAGCACACATCTAGTTTACCGCAAAGGTATACAGAGGGTCAAACTTGAAAATTAATCATCCTGTAAATTGGAATTCAGGAAGTTTTACGCCTGTGATTTGAAGAATTAGAATTAAGTATGGAAAAACAAATAACAAATAAAGGAAAAGTTAATTTTATGTCTTTGAAAGGTTGTTGAGATAACTTTCACTTAAAGATAACAACTTCATTAGGATCGTAATATTTTGTAATAATTGATTCGGCATGTTATCTATCGTAATTGCTGGTAATTTCTGAAAGACAAGGGGAGTTCTTTATGTCCGCGCGAATCCGATTTCCAAACGGAAAATCTTGGATATTCTCTCAACGCATTCAGACAATACTCTTATTGGTGTCGATTTTTGCACTCGTTATTTTGCCGAGCATTGCTTTGGCCGCTGTAAACACGAATTTTGATGCTTATGCTGATGGCACATTTGCTGAAAATCTGGCGATTTCGGGTGTTACATTTTCATCTGGAACACTCAACCAGTGGAATGTTCAACCCATTGCTGGGCTGGAAGCCTCCGCTACGGGCAAGCTTCTCCGTACCGATCCTGCCCCGACAACGGTCAGTGACCTGACAGTCGATTTTGCTGTCGATCAGGACAGTGCCTCTTTCGACTGGATTTCGGTAATTGATAGTGGTCTTGAGGTACGCTTCTATCTGGATAGTAACCCCACACCGGTTTCAACGCAGAATTTTACCGGCACCTTAAGCGCTGCTTTCTTTACGGCTTTTGGTGTTAATGTTTATGAAGCTTCAGAGAGTGTCAGTGGTTTTTCATTTGACCGGATGGTATTTGATTTTGGCGCTGCATCAATACGCGGCGCTATTGATAATTTTATTACCACAGATGCTCCTGCCCCGCCGACGATCAGCATTGGCGATGTGACGGTGACGGAAGGCAACGCGGGAACAGTCAACGCGACCTTCACGGTGACGTTATCTGCTGCGAGTCTTTCGACAGTCACAGTGGATTGGGCATCCGCCGACGACACAGCGACTACTGGCGACAATGACTATACCGCCGCCAATAATACGGTGACATTTGCAGCAGGCGATGTGAGCGAAGATGTGACCATCGTTGTCAACGGCGATACGACATTTGAAGCGACTGAAACATTCTTCGTGAACCTGACCAATCCAACCAATGCGACGATTTTGGACGCGCAGGGCGTAGGGACGATTACGAACGATGACACCGCGCCGACGATCAGCATTGGCGATGTGACAGTAACGGAAGGCAATGCCGGGACGGTGAACGCCACCTTCACAGTGAGCCTGAGTAATGCCAGTTATCAAATTGTGACAGTGGATTGGACATCAGCGAATAATACAGCCACTACCGCTGACAACGACTATACCGCCGCCAATAACACGGTGACATTTGTGGCAGGCGATGTGAGCGAAACTGTGTCCATTGTGGTGAACGGTGACACGACGTTTGAGGCGAATGAAACATTCTTCGTCAACCTGAGCAACGCGACCAACGCGACGATAGCTGATAGTCAAGGTGTTGGAACGATCACAAATGATGACACCGCGCCGACGGTCAGCATCGACGATGTGACGGTGACAGAAGGTAATTCCGGGACGGTGAACGCAACATTTACAGTCACATTATCTGCGGCAAGCGGCTTAACGACTAGTGTCGATTGGACATCAGCAGATGGTACGGCAACCACCGCAAACAATGACTACACCGCCGCCAGCAATACAACGACGTTTGCGGCAGGCGACACCAGTGAAACCGTGACAGTGGTAGTCAACGGTGACACGACGTTTGAGGCGAATGAAACATTCGTCGTCAACCTGACCAACCCAACCAACGCGACGATTTTGGATGCGCAAGGCGTGGGGACGATCACGAATGACGATACCGCGCCGACGATCAGTATCGGTGATGTGACGGTGACAGAAGGCAACGCCGGAACGGTCAACGCGACCTTTACCGTGAGTCTGAGCAATGCCAGTTCGCAGGCTGTAACGGTAGATTGGGTATCGGCTGACAACACGGCCACCACTGCCGACAATGACTATACTTCCGACGATAACTTCGTGACATTCGTGGCGGGTGATGTAAGTGAAACCGTGACCATCGTGGTCAACGGCGATACGACATTTGAGCCGGATGAAACATTCTTCGTCGATTTGAGCAATCCAACCAACGCGACGATTTTAGACGCACAGGGTTTGGGGACGATCACGAATGATGATACCGCGCCGACGATCAGTATCGGTGATGTGACGGTGACAGAAGGCAATGCCGGGACGGTGAACGCGACGTTTACCGTGAGCCTGAGCAATCCCAGTTCGCAGACTGTAGAGGTAGATTGGGTATCGGCTGACAACACGGCAACCACTGCTGATAATGACTACGCCGCCAACACCGGAACCGTAACATTTTTAGCAGGTGACACCAGCGAAACCGTGACCATCGTGGTCAATGGCGACACGACATTTGAGTCAGACGAATCGTTCTTCGTGAACCTGAGCAATGCGACCAACGCAACGATTTTGGATGCTCAAGGCGTGGGGACAGTCACGAACGACGACACCGCGCCGACAATCAGCATCGGCGATGCGACCGTGACAGAAGGCAATGCAGGAACCGTCAATGCGACATTCACGGTTAGCTTGTCTGAGGCAAGTGGCTCGATAGTGACCGTCGATTGGGCAACCAACGATGATACAGCGACCACCGCTGATAATGACTACGCCGCCAACACCGGAACCGTAACATTTTTAGCAGGTGACACCAGCGAAACCGTGACCATCGTGGTCAATGGCGATAGCATTGCTGAACCGACTGAAACGTTCTTAGTCGATTTGACGAATGCTGCCAATGCGACGATTTTGGACGCACAAGGCATCGGAACGATCACGAACGACGACACCGCGCCGACGATCAGCATTGACGATGTGACGGTGACGGAAGGCAATGCAGGAACAGTCAACGCGACCTTTACCTTGACGCTATCGGCGGTAAGTGGCTCAACAGTGACCGTCGATTGGGCATCAGCCGATAACGCGGCGACTACCGCTGATAATGATTACACCGTCGCCAGTGGTACAGTGACTTTCACATCGCCTGATGTCAGCGAAACCGTGACGGTAGTTGTGAATGGCGATGTCAATGTCGAGCTGGACGAAACATTCTTTGTGAACCTGAGCAATGCGACCAACGCGACGATTTTGGACGCGCAAGGTATTGGCACAATCACCAACGATGACGCGGCAGGCGGAAATCTGGTCGCTACCGCTGCCTGCAATGGCGATAACCTGGATGTGACGATTACAGCAGGTGATGGGCCATTTGACATCACGGGAACGGGGGCGGCGATGCCTGCTAACGGTGTCCCTGCGGGTGTCACGACATTTACAGGGCCGGGTAGCTGGCTAGGTGTCACGGTGACAGAAACCACTGGCGATACCGAAACGCTTCTCCTGGGTGATTTTAACTGCAACTCTACGGCGGATACTGATGGCGATGGAATTGCTGACGTTATCGATAACTGCCCAACTGTGGCGAACCCCGGTCAGCGCGACGACGATGGTGATAATATCGGCAATGCTTGTGAAAAGCGTCAGGCCGCGCCCGTCGAACTGCCAGCACCGCCGCCAGCACCCCTGTGCTTCGATATGAGTTTTGAGGGCAGTGGTGCGGTACGTGCCTACATCCCGATGGATCGGTTTGATGTCAACTGCCGTATGATCGTCGAAAATGGTCAATACTTTAGCTGGCTAGGCGGCCCACTGACGACCTCTGGCAATATCGGTGTGCAATCGGTGCTGGATAGCCAGGTTCTTCAGGCTGTCGATGTATTCAGCCCCAGCGGTAAGACCCAGTTTGAAGGTGATGTGGTGGTCTGCCTGCGTGGTACAGGTGCGCTCATCGTCCTGGATGCCAGCAATTCGCCGCGCGTGCCTCGATCCACGATTGCGTGGCAAACACCTGCATTCCCCGGCTTTACCTGCGGCACACTCTATGCACCCGGCACACTGGTGCTGATAACAAGCACAGAGAAGCCGGTGCAAGCGGAAAGTTAATTTTTAAACATGCTTTTGAGATAGGCGGGCAAGATGTCCGCCTATTTTATTTGTGCGATTTCCAGCGTTTCGCGTTTGTGCCAGAAAAGCGGTGGGGCAGATATTTCGGCGGAGCGCGATTCAGAATGTTTCATGAGCGCCCGCACAAGAATATGGGGCTTGAATAAATTCAGTGGTGATTTGACGAGGTTGGTCACTTCGAAAAAGGTTTGAAAAATATCGGGGCTTTGGACAGCCGCCGCCATCACTTTATGGGTATACCACTGCACAAAACGGGTTGCGTGGTTGGGTGGCGCGCCTTCGACCTCCGGCCAGCGATAATCCTCAGCGGTTGCCATCAACCAGGGAACGCTGTTGGATTTGGCTAATCGTTTCTGAAAGCGCCGTGCCAGTCCGGTCAAATCGCCTTTTGGGTGATGTTTACGTTGGTCATCCAGGCATTCATGCAGCACCAGCGCTGCTAATCCCGCTGAGGTCATGCCTTGTCCATAGACGGGATTATAGGCGCATACTGCGTCACCTGTGACGACCAAACCATCAGGCCAATTAGAAAGCCGTTCAAAATGTCGCAGGCGATTTTCGGTGCGGCGGTAGCGATGAATCGGTGTCAACGGTTCGGCATCTTTGATGGCCTCATAGAAAACTGGGCTGCGCAGGCTGTGGGCAAATTCGAAAAATTCAGCTTCGTTTGTCGGTGGATAATCGCGCTGGCGACCAGAGAGCGTGACCACCCAGCTGTTATCTTCAATGGGGTAAATCAGGCCGCCGCGCGTCGAGATACCCGGATTTGACATGACAAACAACGCTTTCCAGTCAGGGCGATTGCGTGGCTGTCGGTAGGTGCGTGAGGCATAACCCAAAAATGAGTTAACGACGGTTTCCTTCACAGCAGGATAGCCTAATTCTTGCAGCCAATCCGCCATGTGCGATTCGCGTCCAGTTGCATCCACCACCAGATCGGCGTTAATGATTTCTTCGACGTGTTCGTGGCGAATGTTGACTCCGGTCACATGTGTTTTGGTTCCATGCAGCCCAATCACCTGACAGCTTGAGAGAATGGATAGCTGACCATTGCCATATTCCATCACGCGCTGTCGAATCTGCCATTCGAGCAGTTGACGGCTGCATGTGCGTGTTACCAGTTTTGAATGGAAACGAGGTGTCCAACCAGATTGGAACAAAATCGGGCAGTCGGCAGTCCATTCAACGGTGGGTGCGCCAGCCGAGGTAAGTTCCGCGATCATGCCGGGAAATAGATTCTCAAGAATACGCTGGCCGCGCACGAATAAAATATGCGCATGGTGCGCTTGCGGGATGCCATTGCGGTTTTCCGGCTTTTCCGGCAGATCATCGCGATCAATAATCGTGACGCGACTGAAATGATCGACCAGGACACGCGCCGCCAGCAGCCCAGCGATCCCCGCGCCCAGGACAAGCGCATGGCTATCATCATTGGCGACCAGATGATATTTCACCAATCGTCATGATCTCCCGGCATCACGGATGCCCAAAAATTTACACTTTACAGTTTAGCATGAACTTTTGTTAAGGAGTTGATCTGGAATTGATGATTTGTCAATTGTTATTACTTGGGCGCAAGTCGGATTGCACCGTCCAGTCGGATGACTTCGCCGTTTAAATAAGCGTTTTCGATAATCGACTGTGCCAATTGAGCATATTCCGCCGAGCGACCCAGCCGCGCCGGGAAAGGGACTTGCTTGCCGAGCGAAGTGCGCACTTCGTCAGTCATGCCTGCCATCATCGGCGTTTCCATAATGCCGGGGGCGATGGTCATCACGCGGATTCCCACGCGCGACAAATCGCGGGCGATGGGCAAAGTAAGGCCGACAATGCCACCTTTGGATGCCGAATATGCCGCTTGCCCGATTTGCCCGTCATAAGCTGCGACGGATGCCGTGTTGATAATCACGCCGCGTTCGCCATCGGCAGTCGGCTCATTTTCATTCATCGCTGCCGCTGCTAACCGAATAACATTAAATGTGCCGATCAGGTTGATTTTGATGACTTTTTCGAACGAAGCCAGCGCGTGGGGGCCATTTTTGCCAACTGTGCGCTCGCCGATGACGATCCCCGCGCAGTTGACGGCGATATGCAGCCCGCCAAATGCTTCCCGCGCAGTCTGAACGGCGGCCTGTACATTATCTTCGCTGGTGACATCGGTTTTCACAAATCGTGCCGAGTCGCCGAGTTCAGCCGCCAGTGCCGCGCCGCGTTCCTCGTTCAGATCGACGATAATCGCCCGCGCACCCTGCTCGACAAATCGGCGCACACACGCTTCACCCAACCCCGATGCACCACCCGTGACGAGCGCGGTTTTATTTTGGAGTTCCATAATTCAAAATCCTTTTAATCCATCAACGCCTGATGAGATTCTGTCGGCGTTTCGTTGTAGCGAAATTAGTTGCCCTTGAGGTCAGTGAGCCAATCATCGAAATCGGGTTTGGGATATTGTTGATCGCCCGTGTCCTCGTACCATGTGATCCACTCCTGATCGGATGCGAATTGTTCATCGGTAAGGAGGCGAAGGGCATGGCGTAATGCTGCGCTTTGGTCTGGATGGGTAGTGCCACCTTTTAACCATAAAATGCACAAGGATACAGCACGGGTATCGTGTGTAAGCAGCGAGTTCATGATCCACCGCCCAGTCCAGGTCAAATCGGTGGCAAACCAGCCCACCCACTTCCAGCTTCCCCAAAACAGTTGCGAGTCAAACGGGATCAATTCCGGGCGTGGAAACTCCGCGCGTATTCGGGAGGTGGTCGCGTAGGCCTGGGTATATGACCAAATGCCAATATGAGGCCGAGGATGCTCGCCGAGGAGTGTCGCTCCGGAACGTTCGGTCAGGAACATGGCAGCCCGCGCGGCAAGCGAACGATTTTTAGATTGAACGCTAAATTCTTTTCCTGATCCCATGATGATGAGGTGTTCACGTGTCCCTCTTTGCATAACCTCCAGGTGAGTCCACTCACGATCTGTTGGGCGCTGACAATTCCCGTCCGAGTCGTAATTGACCTCGCCCCATAAGGCATAAGGAATTTCAGCAAAATAGGGTCTCGGAGCTGATATGCTTAGTTTATATTCGGGCATTTTGATGTTCTCCAAACGACAAGCATAATGGTCATAGTCGAGACATTTACCTTTTGCCCATTGTGTCTACCGCGAAATCCAGCGCGACGAAATAGGAATCGCCCACACCGAGCAGCTTCCATTGTGTCGAACGGCCATGATCGTCTGTTTTTGACTTTTCGGTGTCCGCGCCAATAAGTTTAGCTTCCATTTGGTGATGTTCCAAGACTTTTGCTATGCGCAGCGCGGCGGTTTTTGGCATCTCGCCCAACAGCCCGCTGCCTGACAAGAGCAGATTGACTAGCGGTTTTTCACGGTTGATATTCTGCGCCAGTTCGCGCCAAGGGCCAAAGGTCGTTGCGTGAGCCTGATGAATATCCAATACCAGTTCATTGACATCTTTCGGTTGGCCTTCAAAATGGACTTGCACAAGTGGCTCATTGTGGTGGAGCAAAATCGGGTGTTCGTCAGCGAAAAACAGCTTGCCGAATAAACCCAGGCTCAGGCGATGTTCGCGCACGCTCATCACGCGGATGATATAGCCGCTGCGTTCGCGCAAGCCCTGGACAGCCTCGTCATACTGCGCCGTCTGGATAATCAATTGAAGTTCGTTGGGAACGCCGCCCATCTGCGCGATCAGCAGAATACCAACATCATGTTCACCCGCAAGTTCGCTCAATAATTTTTCGCGCACTGGCATGTGTATTGTTCCTTTCAGGTGGAAGTATTTTAGCGCGTCAGCACTTCAGCGTATCAGCGCCTCAGCTTTTTAGTGCCGAGTTCAAAGTGCTGAGTGCTGAGTTTCAAAAACTGTATTTTACTCATTACTTTTCACTCATTACCTGCATTTTTCTGACTGGCTGAAATGCTGACAAGCTGAGACGCTTAATTGCCTTCGCGCAAAACACGGATAAACCATTCCGGCACAGGATGCCCGACGGCGTATAAATCCGCGATCACGGCCTCGACATCATAGGGGACGGCACGCAAATCGACTTCAACGCTGCCATTTTCGAATGTAAATAAGCCCCACTGTGCTAACCCCGGCGCGTCAAAAGACATGCCGACGCTGCCCACATTAATCACCCGCCAGCGCCCCAGATCGCGATCCATCTGCTTGTGAATGTGTGCGCCGATACCCAGTCGCCCTTCGCGATCCAGAAGCATATCGAGCGCTTCGTCCGGCGCGGTTTCCGGTGTCAGAAAGCCTTCATCATCGCCCGGAGTGCCGTGATAGCCGATGACATAGCCGTAGCCTTCAGCATCCAGCCCGGCCTCACGCCCCCGAATCTTTTTAAGAAGTTCGTAATCTTCAAACGAGAGCTTCCCGGCGCTCCAATTCAGCATCGTATCGCGCCCCTGCCAGCTTTGCGCGAGTTTGGCGAACGCTTCCGCATCTTTGGCGGAGGGTGTGCGTGGGCGCTGACCGTTGACGAGGTAGCGATCCGTATTGCCGCCGATGATCTGAAATTTCTCTTTGCCATGCGCTTCACGCCATGCGCTTACACGCTGGATACAGGCCGCCGGGTGTGGCCCAAATGCTGCCAGATCACCCAGAATCCAGATGTGATCCGCGCCACCGAGCGCTTCCAGATCGGCGATAGCGGCTTCGAACGCGGTGAGATTGCCGTGCATGTCGGATAAAACTGCCAGACGCATATCCGGTGTCCTCTCTCATTATTTATTGAATCTTTTTAACATAACATCCTATAATCTCAAGTGTAGCAGAACATTGTAGGAGACACATCTTGGCCTTGTATTTGATTGACAATCCGGTGATGCGGGCGGAACTCAAGCATCAACAGCATGTGATGACGACCAGTCGTTCCGGGCGAGTTTGGATCGCGCTGGCAATGTTGCTCTTGATTCCGGCTTTTCTATCGTCAGCTCTTTTTCTGTTTGGTGCGCTCACGGCGATTGATATATCGGGATTCGTTGGCAATATCGGCGGCTATAACCTCGTGATTCATCTGATTATCATGAATGTCGCGCTGTATGCCGTCGTTACACTCATCACGATGGGTCTGGCCTCCAACAGTATCGGGCGCGAACAGACTGGGCATACGTGGGAAAGTTTGCTGCTGACGACGATGGACGCACGTCAGATTATCTGGGGTAAATGGTGGGCGACGGTACGTTCGCTGTGGGGCGATCACATTATGGTGGGATTGCTGCGGATCGGGCTGGTGGCATGGACAGCGATTGAATGGACACGCGCGATCAATCCAGCAGATCGACCAAACCTGATTTTTCTCCTGTTGACCATCGGCATTGTGACTTTATATACGCTGGTGGATGCTGGATTCTCGGCAGTATTGGGCTTGTTAACGCCATTAAGCGGCTTTGGTAACTCGATTTTTATGCTGGTGCTGGGGGCAAGGATTGGCATAACCATTGGCATCCTGCTGCTTGTCAATTGGATTGGCTCCATTTTGCCAGCTTCGGATTGGCAGTATATTTTGGCGGCGCTGATTGGCTTGATGATTCTGGCACTCGTCACGGTGGGGGCGTTGCGTTTCGCGGAAATCGTCGCCGTATGGGGACACGCCACGCCCACAAAAGTATCGCAACCAGTCAGTTAACGTTTCGAGTATAAAGTGCTGAGTTCCGAGTGCTGAGTAAATTTTCGGTCTTTAAACTCAGCACTTAGCACTTTTAACTCAGAACTAAAAGGTGACAGGCTGAGATGCCGACAAGCTGACTTGCTAAAAGCTGAGATACTGACAAGCTAAGGAGCAAACAAGCTATGAGACTTGGCATGATGATCGGCTATTCCGGCGCGAAAATCGACCTGCCGATGGATTTGATCCTGGAGGCGGATCGTCTGGGCATTTACGCCGTGTGGACAGCCGAAGCGTATGGCTCGGATGCTGTAACGCCGCTGGCGTGGATTGGCGCACAGACGCAGCACATTAGGCTCGGCACGGCGATCATGCAGATGCCCGCGCGTACCCCGGCGAACACCGCCATGACCGCTATGACGCTCGATCAACTTTCCGGCGGACGTTTTTTGCTGGGTCTGGGGCTTTCCGGGCCGCAGGTGGTTGAGGGCTGGTATGGTTTACCCTATGGCAAACCGCTTGCCAAAACGCGCGAATATATCAGCATCGTGCGCAGCATTTTCAAGCGCGAATCACCGCTGATGTTTGACGGCGAATACTACCAAATTCCGTATCAGGGCGAAGACGCAACCGGACTCGGCAAACCCCTCAAGAGTATCATTCACGGACGCGCCGATATTCCGATCTATCTAGCCGCCATTGGCCCCAAAAATGTCGAACTCGCCGCCGAAATTGCTGACGGTTGGCTGCCAATTTTCTTCTCGCCAGAGCGCTATCATGAGGCTTACGGTGCGCAAATTGAGGCCGGATTCGCGAAAGCAGGCGGCGGCAAAAGCCTCGCGAATTTCGACATCGCGCCTTCGGTTCCCGTCGCGGTTCGCGATGATCTCGAATCCTGCTGGAATCAATTCAAGCCGCTGCTGGCGCTTTACATCGGCGGGATGGGTGCGAAGGGTAAAAATTTCTATTTTGATCTGGCGTGTCGCTATGGTTACGAAGAAGCTGCGATCACCATTCAAGACCTGTATCTGAGTGGCAAACGCGCCGAAGCGGTTGGTGCTGTGCCGAACGCGCTGGTCGATGACGTATCGATATGCGGCCCACGCGAACGCATCAAGGAACGGCTTGAATTGTGGAAGGCGAGTCCGATTACAACGCTCAATATGATGGTCTATGACGTTGACAGCTTGCGCACGATGGCGGAACTAGTCCTTTGATGCTTGCGCACGATGGCGGTAATTGGTGCTTTGAAACGAAACTTTTTGATTTGCGTATAAATGTTGAATCGCGAAGACACAAAGGCTATATTTTTCTCTGCGCCTTTTACCCCTTTGCGTCTTTGCGTTAAGTTGTTAAGGAGTAGGCTGGTCATGAGCGAACAATTGCGTTTTCAGGCGACGGCAATTATCTGGACAGCGCTGGCAGCGATTATTATTTTCACACCAGGAGATAAAGTCGCACTGGCCTTCATCCTGGGCATTGGCGCGACAGTCAGCACGGGGGTGATTTGGGATAGCATGAAGGGATCGCTCAAACTTGAGCAGACGCAGCAAGCCGGAAAAACCAAACGCAATAATAAAATCAGCCGTATGGTGGATGGGCTGGACGACGACGAAGTGGCTGATATGGAAGAATTCCTTGCCGCCCGCCGCGATGATCGCCTGCAAGACAAGGAACGTTAGGAGATATTGACATGAAATCTGACATCACAAAATTGATTGCTACGGGCATCATCTGGGGTATGATGACCATTATTCTGACGCTTCAGAATTCCAGCGATGGTGCTTTGATGCTGTTGTCGCTTATTATGGGGGCCGCAGCGACGATCAGCACGGTTTCGATCTGGCGCTACACCAACCAGCGCGACGAAGCGGAAATGCACCAGCGTGCGACCAAAGGCAAACGCAGCAATCGTGCCAGTCGTCTGGTTGAAGGCATGGATGAAGATGAACTGATGGATATGGAAGAATTTTTAGCCGCACGGCGTGAAGATCGCCTCTCAGAAAGACGTTAAATTATGAAAGGTGCAGATGAACATCGCGAAAAAGCAGGTAAAGGCCCGGTCACAGTGGCGATTGTCACGGTGAGCGACACGCGGACACCGGAAACCGATCAGAATCGAAAATATATTGAATCGCGCATGGCGGAACTCGGTCACAAGGTCGCGGCCTATCGCCTGATAAAAGATGAGCCGGATCAGGTCGCCGCCGTGCTGGAAGAATTGACCGCCATGCCGGAAGTGCGCATCGTCCTGTTCAACGGCGGGACAGGCATCAGCCCGCGTGACACAACCTATGATGTCATCAGCCGGTACCTGGAAAAAACGCTGCCGGGATTTGGCGAACTCTTCCGCATGTTCAGCTTTCAGGAGGTGGGTGCGGCGGCGATGTTCAGCCGTGCGACGGCGGGCGTTTATAATGGGACGCTGGTTTTCTCGATGCCGGGCAGCCCGAACGCCGTCAATGTCGCGCTGGAAAAGCTGATTATCCCCGAAATTAATCATCTCGCGTGGGAAATCGTGCGGAAATCCTAACCCTAAAATGCAAAACATATCCAATAGTTTGCGATAGTATCCTAATTACTATCGTTTTTTTATTTCTAAAATCCTGATAAGTGTTTTTATGTATACTAAGATTTATGCGAAGAGTTCTTTTTATGGGGGATTGTATCAACTATGGGTTTTGATTTGTCTCAACTAGTGCAAAACACCATTGCGGAAACTTATAAAAATCTTGGAACTGTAAATATTATCGTTGCGGGTAAGGCAGGTGTCGGAAAAAGTACACTTATCAATGCTGTTTTTAAGGATAATCTCGCGGAAACTGGAGTAGGTCGTCCGATTACTAAGGGGATTCGCGAAGTTTCAAAAGACGGCATCCCTGTGCGGATTATTGATACACAGGGATTTGAGATAGGCGAACAAGCACAGGAAACTATTCAGTCGGTTCAAAATGAAATTAGAAGACGTAATGGAGAGAAAGACCCTAACCGACATATTCATGTGGCTTGGTTATGTATCCTCGAAGCCTCCCGTCGTATAGAAAAGGCTGAAGAGGAATTTGTGAAGATGCTAACCGACAGCCAAGTTCCTGTAATTGCTGTGATAACACAGGCATCTAACGATCAGGGGTTTAGGCGTGAAGTTCTTCAAGTTTTACCAACTATCAAAAATGCAATATCGGTACTAGCGTCGCCAATCGCGCTCGATGAGAGTGATCATATTATTCAGTCGAAAAATCTTGATAAGCTGATTGATTTGACAACAGAGGTTATTCCAGAAGCGCATCGAAACGCTTTGGCCGCCGCAAATCGTGTAAATTTGAAACAAAGATTGGATCGCTCACGTGCTGCGGTAGCTGCCGCTGCTGCCTCCGCCGGCGTTATGGGTGCAGTACCAATTCCATTCTCTGATACCGTAACAATCATACCTATACAAGTAACGATGCTGGCGACAATAAGTGCAATTTGGGGTTTACCCTTGAGTAAGGCATTTTTAGGTACGCTTATCAGTGGAACATCGGCGGGTGGGCTTGGAACGGTGGTTGGGCGAACAGTAGTTGGACAACTACTAAAATTGATTCCTGGAGCAGGTTCAATAGCTGGCGGTGTTATAAACGCCACCACCGCAGCAGTTTTAACTACAGCTTTTGGTGAAGCTTATATCAGAGCGCTTACTCAACTCATGAAAGACGATCTTGATCGCGATATAACGGCAGAAGAAGTTCGGAAAAAATTGTCAGAGGAACTTTCACAAACAAAACAAATTCCTTAAGTCTTTTGGCTGATAGACAATAAATCAAAATCCTGCTACACTACGTTCACTATGATCTACTTTTCTTCCACCACCATCCTTTCACGCAGCCTTATTGGCTCTACTCAGGTGCGTTCCTTGTATAGGTGCGCCTGCTGATCGGATTGTAATTTAATTCGTAATGTTTTGATGGCTATGGGCGCACGCTCATAGCCATTTTTGATTCTTGGAGGAGTCAACATGCACATTATCAATATTGACCGTATCACCATCAACCATGCCGGACGGCTGATTTTCAAAGACCTCACCTGGGCGATTGGCGATCATGACCGTGTGGGGCTGGTCGGGCCTAACGGTGCGGGGAAATCGAGCCTGCTCAAAGCCATCGTCGGTCAATTCCAGCCAGACAGGGGCAAAGTGACGCGAATGCGCGGTGTCACTATCGGCTACCTGCCGCAAGAGCCGGATGTTACGCCGGGGCGCACACTGATCGCCGAAGCGATGACGCTGCCGCCAGAACTCGCGGAAGTCGATGCGCAGTTGTCACGAATCGAAACGCAGCTTGCCGATCCTGATGTGTACGGTGACGACAAAAAATTGGCGCGGATGCTCGAACGCCAGGAAAAATTATTGGCGGAATACGAACGGCTTGGTGGCCTGCGTCATGAAAGCCGGATTCGCGAAATTCTGGCGCATCTGGGCTTCACTGAGGCTGATTACGACCTGCCAACGGATACCCTCAGCGGCGGGCAGAAAAAATTGGTCGCGTTGGCGCGGCTGGCGGCGGAAATGCCATCGGTGCTGCTGCTGGATGAGCCGGATAACCATCTGGATTTGGATGCCAAGCGCAATCTGGAATCGTTTATCAACAACTATGATGGTGGAGTCATCATCGTCTCGCATGATCGTTATCTGCTGGATGAAGCGGTCACGCAAATCGCAGAGCTGGATAACGGCGAAATAACAATCTACAAGGGCAATTACACCGCCTACGCCCTCGAACGCGAACTGCGTCGCCTGCGCCAGCAGCAGATGTACGTCGCGCAGCAGAAGCGTATCCAGCAGATCGAAGCGGCGATCCACGAGTGGGAGTTGAAAGCGAAAAATGATCTGAATGAACGACACGCGCGGCAGGCCGCCAGCCGCCGAAAAATGCTGGCGCGGATGGAAGAACGCGGTGAAATGATCGAGCGCGTTACCGAGCGCCGCCTGATGGAATTGCAGATCGACGGCTGGCGCGGTAGCAATAAAGCGCTCGAAATCAAAAATCTCGCGATGGGCTTTGGCGACGATCTACTGTTCGTCGATTTGAACACGCTTATCCGGCATGGTGAGCGCATAGGGCTGGTGGGGCCAAATGGCGCAGGCAAGTCCGTGCTGTTCCGGCTGATTCTTGGTCAGTATGAACCGCTGGAAGGGGAGATCAAAATCGGCCCCAGCACCCGCATCGGTTATTATTCGCAGGAGCATGAAACACTTGGCGATTGGTGGGAGCGCACGCCGCTGGATCGCATCCGCGACATCAAACCCATGAGCGAGGGCGAGGCTGTCGGCATTTTGCTGAAATTTCAGTTTAAATATGAGCAGGTTCGGATGCCGATTCGGACGTTCAGCGGCGGTGAGCGCAGCCGTTTGCAACTGGCGGTGCTGATGCTGGAAAATCCGAATCTGCTGCTGCTGGATGAGCCGACCAATAACCTCGATATTCAATCAGTTGAGGCGCTGGAAAGTGCGCTCGAAGATTTCGAAGGCGTGATTCTGACGATCTCACATGATCGCTATTTTCTGGATCGCATGGTTGACCGCGTGGTCGAACTGGATAACGGCGCACTGCGCAGTTTTGAGGGTGGCTATACCGATTATCTGACGGCGCGGGCAAAAGTCCGAATTTGAGTCGAAAACCGGGAACTTTTTGCCGATAGCAGCGTATATATCGTTGTCTGTAGGGGCACGGCGCGCCGTGCCCCTACATTGTGTGATCCCTTATAGCGCAGAAGCCTGTTTTGTGGCAAAATGCAAATTGAGATTCAATATGTTGAGGAGAACAAAATCCTATGGCCCCGTCCTTATTTGAGAAAATTAACACCCTTATCAGTGCTAATCTGCACGGTATCGTTGACCGCGCGTTGGAATCGAACTCGGTTCAGGTGATGGATGAATATATTCGTCAGGTCGAGCGCAACCTGGAAGCACTGGAAGATTCTGCCGCAACAGTGGGTGGAACCGTCAAAACACTCAAGCGCAAATATGACGAATTTGCCGCCGCTGCTGAGAAATTAGACCGCGATATTGATACGCTGGTCGTCAAAGGCAAGATGGATCTGGCGGGTGCTGCCCAGTCCGAATTAAACACCAAGCAGCAGTTGGCGCAGGAATATTACGAGCAGTGGCAGGGGCAGGATCAGCAGTATCAAAAAATGCTGGACATGCGTCTGAAGCTCGAAGCGCGGCTGACCACCATCAAGCAGGAACGCGAACATCTGAAGGCGCTCATCGAACTGGCCGAGGCGAAGAAAGTCACGACCAAGACGATCAAGAGTCTGGATCAACTCGCGACCAGCGGCGACGACCAGATCGACAATCTGGCTTCAAAGATTCGCGAAAATCTGGATCGAGAAGATGCACGTCTGGACATGGCGACAAAAAATATCTCTGAGCAAATCGCCGATGCCGTTGGGGACAGCGAAGTGGATCGCCAGCTTGAGGAACGCCGCAAGCGTCTGCTTGGCAATCAATAGCGTTTGACCTGTCAAAATTTTCAACAGGGTCTACAATATAAAGATAGACCCTGTTTGCATTTTGCAACCACGCACACTATTAAACGTATAGTGAACCGTAACGTGGAGTTGAATCACCAATGGCAAAAGATAGTTCCCCTAATGAAATCCGGCAGCGTGCGTTTGGCGCTGTACTGACGAATGCGATCTTCCGCTGGGAAAGCCTCGTCACCCTGTTATTGACATTTATCCTGTTCGTAGCCGTGCCACAGCCGTTTCCATTCTGGCAAAACTGGTTCTGGCTGATCGGCGGTGCGCTGGCGGAGATTGCGCTTGTCGCCTCAGCGCTCACCGATCAGGAGGCAGCGAGGGCGGCGGTTGCGCGTGAATTTGAGAGCAAATTTGACCTACGCCAGGTCAGAAATCCGGTGTCTCGGCAACGCTTGCAGAGCGCACTCGAATACCGCCGGGGAATGCTCGATCTCGTCAAGCGGCACAGTGGTGCGATGCGCGTCAGCCTTCAACAGACCGTTGATGACATCAACGATTGGATCGCGCAGATGTATGAATTGGCGATGCATGTTGATGCCTTTGAGAGCAATGATCTGGTCGAGCGTGACCGCAAGATGGTGCCGCAGCAGTTGGACAAAACCCGCATCCGTCTGGATCGAGAGGCCGACCCTGCTGTCCGCCGCGATCTGGAAAATCAGGTCAAGCAGTTGGAGCAGCAGTTGGTGAATCTGGAAGCCACTGCCAACAGCGTCAAACGTGCTGAAATTCAGCTTGAAAGTACGCTGTCGTCGTTGGGGACGATTTATGCGCAAATGTCCCTGCTTGGCACAAAAGAGGTCGATAGCTCACGCGCCCAGCGGTTGCGCCTGGAAATACAGGACGAAGTTTCCAGCCTGCAAGATACCATCGAAGCGATGGACGAAGTTCAAGCCCAGCGCTTACGCCTGAGTTAATCATCATGATCCGTCGATTTTTTATCACGCTTTTGCTAACGCTGGTTATTGCGCCTGTGTATGCGCAGGATGATGCGCTCAATTTACCTGCCGCGCTTTATGTACTGACCAATGAAGGCGTGATTCAACGCTATGGGCAAGGCGCGGATGGAATCTCCACTGTCAGTCCGGCTGACCAATTTATTGTCGATTTTGGGATCGCGCCGGATGATAACTGGATTGCCTACCGCACCGAAACCACTTTAACCATCAGTAACCGGATAACTGAAGAGAGCTATCAGGTCGAGAGCGATCTCGCCAGCGTTCCATCGGTTCGCGGCAAGGGCGATACGATCGCATGGTCGTCTACTGGGGACGCGATTGCTGTCACGACACTTTATGGCGGGCGTGTCTATATCAATCCTTCGCCCACTGCGCCAGCAGCGGAGTGGCAGTTCGCGCCGCTTGATCTGCGTGAGGGCGCGTTTTTGCAGCTTTTGTGGTCGCCGGATGGCCGATTTTTAGCGGCTGAGGTCGAAGGTAACATCTGGTGGATTTATCGACGCGATGGACAGACGATGCAGCTCACCAGCGCGATCCCTTCGGCTGTGGGGCTGGTCTGGGTCAGTAATTTTGAATTGGTTTTTGCCCCGGCAGAAGGCGGTCTGATTCTGATGAATCTCGACAAGGCCAATGTGCAAACCGTCTTGCTGGGAGATGGCTCGAACTACAGCCTGCCCTATTTGATGCCGGATGGCCTGTTGGCGTTTTTCGGCAGACAAAAAGATGACCCTGAGACTGAAACCGGCTTCGGCTATTTATTAGGCTTACGTGCTGGAAGTACCGCACTCGAAAATACAGGCGAAGTCCCTGTCAATCTGGCCGATCTGCGCTGGTCGCCCGGTGGTGAGTTTCTCATCTCATTCCAAACAGGCGTGTTCTCAATCGTTAACCCCATCAATGCCCAAAGCTTTGCCCTGCCTGTGAGCGCGGTTGTCGCCTATGGCTGGGGGCCGCCCCTGCTTTAACCGCCAAATTGCTTTAACATTCAGATACCTGATAACCCTGGCTAACGCAATTCTCATAAAATTATCGTAGAATAATGAGTGTTGCGGAGTATTAATTGAAGGATTCCCACATGGCTGGTGAACGTATTTTAGTGATCGAGGATGAAGGTAGGATCGCGCAGTTTATCGAGCGCGGTTTAATTTATGAAGGTTATCGCGTCAATGTGGCGCGTGACGGGAAAATCGGCCTGACGGCGGCGCGGGATAACCCGCCTGATCTGGTGATTCTGGATTGGATGCTCCCAGGGCTGGACGGACTTGAAGTTTGCAAGCGGCTTCGCGCGGCAAGTGATATTCCTATTTTGATGCTCACTGCCAAAGATGACGTTAAAGACCGCGTGACTGGCCTGGATGCTGGGGCAGACGATTATCTCGTCAAACCGTTCTCGGTAGATGAACTTCTGGCACGTATTCGTGCCTTGTTTCGCCGCACCGTTCCGCTGTCACGACCCGATGTGCTGCGCTTTGCCGATCTGACGCTCGATACCGGCACACATCGCGCCTATCGGGGAGATCGCGCGATTGACCTGACGGCAAAAGAATACGAACTGCTCGAATTATTTATGCGCAATCCACGTCAGGTACTCACGCGCGATGTGATATTTGACCGCGTGTGGGATTACGATTTCGGCGGCGAAAGCAATATTATCGAGGTTTATGTGCGCTATCTGCGTCAGAAAACCGAAAATGAAAGCGAATCCCGCCTGATTCACACAGTACGCGGCGTGGGGTATGTCCTCCGCGAGGAATAATGAATGCGTATTCGCACCAAACTCATCCTCTGGTATTCCGGCCTGTTGGCGATCATTATCGTCATGTTTGGCATTATTGTTTACGGTTTCATGGATCGGACATTGGTCGATGCCGTAGATAGCACCCTGGATGAGACCGCAACTCAGGTCATTCGCAACAGTCGCGTTCAACGTTTTGGCGAGTTTGGCGGGCCGATTGAAACGATGATTCGTTTGCCACGCCTGGATATTTTCCGCGCCTCCGATGTCGGGGTGCAGGTGTGGGGTGTAAATCAGGACACGCCACGTCTGCTGGACATTTCCGCGAATCTCGGCGATTGGCATCAACCGTTGGATGCCGCTGCATTAGGCATTGACCAGCCCCGCTTCAGCAATATCAAAATTAATGGTCGTGAGATGCGCGTATTGACGCGACCATTGACGGCGCAAGGTGATCTTTACGCCAATGTTCAGGTGGTCGCGCTGCTGGATACGGTCAATGAAGCGCGTGAAAAACTGCTGTTGGTGATGGCATCCAGCGCTTTTGTTGGTGTCCTCGGCTCAATCATTCTGGGGATGTGGCTCTCGCGCAAGGCGCTGCATCCTATCGAGCGCATCACTGAAGCGGCATCGAAAATCGCTCAGGCCGACGATTTGAGTACGCGGCTGGAGTGGAATGGCCCGATGGATGAATTGGGTCGCCTGACCAAAGTTTTTAATGGGATGATGGGGCGGCTTCAGGATTTGTTCAGTGTGCAGCAGCGTTTTGTCGCCGATGTGTCGCATGAACTACGCACACCATTGACGGCTATTCGCGGCAACCTGGATTTGATTAAGCGTTATGGTGTGGATGATGAATCGCTGGAAGCCATCGAAAGCGAAGCCGAACGCATGTCACGGATGGTCAATGACCTGCTGCTTCTCGCTCGTGCCGATTATGGCGGCCTGACACTGGAATTAGAGCCGGTTGACCTGGATACAATTGTGATTGAGACGCACCAACAGGCGAAAGTTCTGGCAAAAGATCGCGGTATCCTCATCAGCATCGAGCATTTTGAACCAGCACGCATCGTGGGTCACGTTGACCGCATGAAGCAGCTTTTACTCAATCTGGTCGGAAACGCGATCAAATTTACGCCGGATGGAGGGCGAATCAGTCTGAGCCTGCGCCAATCAAATGGCAAGGCGGTCCTTCAGGTGAAAGATACTGGAATCGGCATCAGCCCGGAAGATGCCAAGCATATTTTTGATCGCTTTTATCAGGCGGATAAGTCACGATTTCGCATGGGGGATAGCTCTGGTCTGGGGTTAGCAATCGCCAAGTGGATTGTCGAAGCGCATCATGGCACGATCAGCGTGGAAAGCGAAGTGGGAAAAGGCTCGACCTTTACGGTTGAAATCCCGGTTCTCGATGACAATCATCATGCGGATGATGACGACCAGCCTGTTTCACGGCTACGTCATCGGTTGATGCCGGAGCGTTGATTACTGGCATTCGAGATGGGCAATACTGCTGATGAGGATGTCGCGCAGGTGTTCGTCGGATAGGCTGTAATAAACATGCCTGCCTGTTTTTGTCCACTTCACGAGTCCCATTTCACGCAAATATTTGAGTTGGTGAGACACAGCGGGTTGATCCATGCCAAGCGCCTGGGTCAGATCAGAAACGCACCACTGATTATTCGCTAACGCCTTCACCATCCGAACGCGCGTCGGGTCTGCCAGAACCTGAAAAAAACGCGCAATCGCCCGCGCATCATCTACAGCCAAAACAGCTTCATCAGTCATTGGTTCTGTACTATAAGCGAGCGTCGCATTCGACATGGGTTTGTCCTGTGTGTTCAAGCTATATAACAAGTTATCAGAAATTAACGGATGATGTCAATAGCTCCGAGTAAAGACATTTGGTTAAGCCGATCCCCTGAAATTGGGGTGTTGATTGCCTTCATTGCTGCATGTTATAATTAAACTACTGTTTTTATATATTGGAGATTGAGATGACAATTTTGATCCACACCAAAATGGGTTTTGAGGTGGCCCGCTCTTCTCTTATGTAGCGTCCTCTGGCCGCGCCCCTCCAAAGCTCCGTCACTCTGACCACAAATTCTGTTACAATTCAGCCAATTTTTTGTGTGTATGCCGTGAACGGAGATAACCTCGATGACTGACAAATACGACCCGAAATCTTTTGAATCCAAATGGCAGCAAAAATGGGAAGCCGATAGGTTGTACCGTTCTGAAGTGGATTGGGAACGTCCCAAGCATTACGCGCTGACCATGCTGCCTTATCCCAGCGGTGATCTGCATATCGGTCACTGGTTCGCGATGACCCCTTCCGATGCCCGCGCACGTTATATGCGCTTGAAGGGTTTCAACGTGCTGTTCCCGATGGGCTTTGATGCTTTTGGGCTGCCTGCCGAAAATGCGGCCATTCAGCGCGGCGTTCCTCCGGCGAAATGGACGTATGCCAACATGGATCGAATGCGCAAACAACTGCGCAGCATGGGCGCGATGTTTGATTGGGAGCGTGAAGCCGTTAGCTGCGATCCAAAATTTTATAAGTGGACGCAGTGGTTCTTTAAGAAATTTTACGACAACGATCTGGCCTATCGTGGCGAAGCGATGGTCAACTGGTCACCGACGCTGCAAACCGTGCTGGCGAATGAGCAGGTGATTGACGGCAAAGACGAGCGCACCGGACAGCCCGTTATCCAGAAATTGATGACGCAGTGGTTTTTCCGCTACACCCGCTATGCCGACGAAATGCTGAAATTTGATGACATCGACTGGCCGGAACCCATCAAAATCATGCAGACCAACTGGATTGGTCGCAGTGAGGGCGCACGTGTCACCTTCCTGACCGAAGGCCAAGACCCCATCGAAATCTACACCACCCGGCCTGATACGCTGTGGGGCGCGACGTTTATGGTGTTGTCGCCAGAACATTCACTGGTGAGCAAAATCACCACGGATGACCAGCGTGCCGCCGTTGAAGCCTACAAACAGGAAGCAGCGAAGGCTACCGAAATCGAGCGCAGCAGCGAAGACCGCGAAAAAACGGGTGTCTTTACCGGCGCATATGCCATCAACCCGGTTAACGGCCAGCGCATTCCGATCTGGATTGCCGACTATGTGCTGATTACCTATGGCAGCGGCGCGATCATGGCTGTTCCCGCGCATGACCAGCGCGACTTTTTGTTTGCGCGTAAATTTGGCCTGGAAGTGCGCGTTGTCATTCAGCCAGAGGGCGAAAAGCTGGAAGGCGCGACAATGACTGAGGCTTATTCTGGCCCTGGCTATATGGTCAACAGCGGACTGTTCGATGGTACCTATGCCAGTGAGGACAAAGGTCGTAAAAATCCGGCGATCAACGCTGTGATCGACTGGATGGAAGAGTCGAAAATCGGCAGAGAATCGGTCAACTATCGTCTGCGCGATTGGCTGATTAGCCGTCAGCGCTACTGGGGCTGCCCGATTCCGATCATCCACAAAGAAAATGGCGAGATGGAGGCTGTGCCGGAAGATCAACTGCCTGTACTGCTGCCGGACGACGTGGAATTTATGCCCACTGGCCGCAGCCCGCTGACCTATCATGATGCCTTTTTGAACACAGTCGATTCCGAAGGCAATCCCGCCCGCCGTGAAACCGATACGATGGACACGTTCATGTGTTCGTCGTGGTATTACTATCGCTACCTGAGTCCCAATTTTGACCGAGCGCCGTTTGACCCTGAAGAAGCGGCGTATTGGCTGCCAGTGGATGTTTATACAGGCGGGGCGGAACATGCGACCATGCACCTGTTGTACACCCGCTGGTTCACCAAAGCCATGCGCGACCTGGGTATGTTCGAAGATACCGCTGAGATCATGCGCGATAATGAGCGTAACCCGGAGGATCTGTTTAATGAGCCGATGATGCGCCTGCGTAATCAGGGGCAGGTGTTGGGCGGAGAACGCCCCGGTGATGTCGTGCTGGCTACTGGGCGTTATGAAGGCGAAAAGCTGTTCGCGAATCGTGTCGAAGTGATCGACAAAATTTCCGAAGTTCCTGCTGGATTTGGCGGCGTTTTTGGCGAAATCGTCAAGCGAACTGAGAACCTGTTGACGATTAATATGGCGGGTGTCCTGCGGACTGTCGAAGTCATCGCTGACGCAGAAGTCATCATTCCTGCCATTCCTGCACCAAACAGTGTCAACCAGTTGAAGCATCACCTGGAAATTCAGCGCATGTCCAAGAGCAAGGGCAATGTTGTCAATCCTGACGAATTGGTGGCGGAATATGGCTCGGATACAGTACGTGCCTACCTGATGTTCGCCTTCGATTGGGAAAAAGGCGGCCCCTGGGATCCAAACGGTGTGCAGGGGATCATCCGCTGGCTGAACGATGTCTGGAATATGGTGACGGCTGGGCCGCAAGCCGAGCAGGGTGATCCTGAAGCAGAGCGTGAAGTTGAGCGCCGTGTCCACCAGTCGATTGAGCGTGTGGCGAACGGGCTGGAAAAATTCAGCTTTAATACGTCGATTTCTTCGCTGATGGAATTGAAAAACAGCCTGCGCCAGCCCGTCCGTGATGGCAAAATTGGCACGGAAGTCTGGCGAGAGTCGATGCGGACGATGCTGATATTGATGTCACCCTTCACGCCGCATGTCGCTGAAGAACTGTGGGCGCGTCTGGGATTCTCGTACAGCATTCATCAGCAGGCATGGCCTGTTTATGATCCTGCTAAAGCCGTTGAGGAGGCGACAACGCTGGTTGTGCAGGCTGGAAACAAAGTCATTGACCGAATTCCGGTTTCTGTAAGTATCACTGAAGACGAAGCCAAACAAACGGCGCTGGCGAGTGAAGGTGCGCGGAAGCTGTTGAATGGCAATACACCGAAGAAAGTGATCTACATCGCGGGGCGTATGGTGGCGGGCAAACCCACCGAGCCAAAAGTCAATATCGTCACGTAAAAATGTGATAGGGGCGATCCAACGACCTGTCGGGTCGCCCTTGCTTTAACACCCGAACGGCACGGTGATGTTTGGCACAACGCCGATGTCATACAGGTCGTAGCGCAGGATCACCTGACCGCTGACGGGAAGCTGTCGATCAAAAATAAACGCATTTTCGACATCGAGATTGACGTAAAAACGAACGACAGCATTGTCTTCCGGCGAAACCCACAATTCGCCGTTGGCAGTCATTTTGCCGCCCTCGTCGAGCCGGATTGACGGCAAATTCAAGGCATCCTGAGTAAAGGCATATTCCCAGGCTTCCTCACCGTTGAGGGTCGCCCGCCGTCCGGTTGGAGTCGCGCTGGTGACACCGCCGACCAGTAGCCCGGCGCGTAAATTCGCCGCAGTATCGGCATCGGCTCCGGCGTTGCTCAGACAGGTGTTGTCGCGCACCAGAAAAGCATCCGGCCCTAATTTCACTGCTTCATAAGCGGCATTTTCTTCCTGACCGATCAACTCGCCAGATGTCTCGACCAGAATACGTCGTGCCGAGCCAAGCTGGTTGAACCAGATTTCGGCACGGGCGGTAGCAGAAGTTTCGCGCGGGGTGCGGGCAAATACGCCATTAAATTCGAGCGTGACGATGTAACGCCAGCCCGGAAGCTCCAACAATTTGGCATCCACTTCAGGAAATGATACGGTATCACGAAAGCCGACAGGGGGCGCATTTTCGGTCATCACAGCGGCTGTCGCTGCCTGCTCAACGGATTGAATCGATGCAACGGTAGGAATGCCTTCTAGCGTTTGTCCCCGTTGCCCGGTGCAGCCTGCCAGAAAGGGGATTGAGATAAACGCAAACAGCCACAAACTGATCGCTGATCGCTGACGGCTGAAAGCTATGAGCCTGTATCTGAGGTTCAAAGGGCATCTCCAGGTTTTTAAACATCGATCCATTTAGCATTCTAGCCGCGCAAACGCTGTATTGACAAGCCCGCTGGTGTAGATTAGGATAATGCCCGCCGAATGAGCCAAAAATTCGCCTTGAAGCACCGCTGTTTTACATGGTATAATGCCATCAATAAGGGATGTGATTTTCAAGGTGCGTGGATGGATCACTCCGAAGCTGGCAAAAAAGGGTTTGAGAAAACCAAAGACATACTTCTGGCGCAGGCGGAAGCAAGAAGCCAAAATGCCCGTGACAAGTATGAAGTTGATCCCAAATTCTGTCCGTTTTGCGGTGAGAAAATCTCTTATGAACGGCGGTTTGCAAAGTTCTGCAACAGCTCGTGCAGCGCTTCGTATAACAACCAGGGTGTGACTCGGCACATTAAGAACTCAAAAATCTGTAGCTGTGGAAACCCGAAAGAGTTACAGAACAAATATTGCTCTGAATGTGCTGCAAAGCATGTTTATAGTAAGTTAGTCTCGTTTGACGATATAAAGTCGGATAAGATCAGAAGAAAATATCTGATTGAGACGAGAGGCCATCGGTGTGAAGGATGTGGCTTAGAAGAGTGGAGACAAAAGTCCATTCCTATAGAACTCCATCACCTTGATGGCAATACAGATAATAACAAAGAAGATAATTTACAATTGCTTTGCCCTAACTGTCACGCTCAAAGTGACACACATAAAAGCAAAAATAAAAACGGGCAACGGCAAATTATGAGAAGAAAAAGATACGCAGACGGCCAAACTTGGTAGTTTGTGAGCTGTTTAACAAAATGCCCCCCTAGCTCAATTGGCAGAGCGCAATACTTGTAATATTGAGGTTAACGGTTCAATTCCGTTGGGGGGCTTTAGTCCTATAACTTTAGGATGAACAAGATGGGTCAGTGTCCCGAGCGGCAAAGGGGGGAGACTGTAAATTTCCTGGCGATAGCCTTCGCAGGTTCGAGTCCTGCCTGGCCCACTTAAAACTTGTAATAACATACCACATACTGCCCTCATAGCTCAGTGGTAGAGCGCACCCTTGGTAAGGGTGAGGTCATGGGTTCAACCCCCATTGAGGGCTTTAGTTCTGTAGAAAAATTAGTGATATAAGGAAGCAGTAACATGGCGAAAAAAGGCAACCGCATTGTTGTCAAAATGAAAAGTACCGAGAGTGGTCATATGTACATCACTGAGAAGAATCGTCGTAATGACCAGGGACGGCTCGAACTCAAGAAATTTGACCCATTTCTGCGCCGCCATGTGCTGTACCGCGAGACCAAGTAAAGCACTACATAGGGGAGTAGCTCAATTGGCAGAGTGGCGGTCTCCAAAACCGTAGGTTGCGAGTTCGATTCTTGCCTCCCCTGTTAAAACTTCGAGACACCGCTTATCATGGCGGTGTCTTGCATCATAGGGCGCGAAAAGACAAGGAGTAAAAGGCATGTCAGCCGAGAATACAGCCGATAATAAGGAAAAACGTCGCCGTCGGCGTCGTCCGGCTCAAGAAGAGGAAGAAGAAGCCGAGCTTGAGGTGGATGAGGCTGAAGAAGAGGACGATGACGACGATGAATCTGCCAGTCGTGGTATCACGGCAGGTAAAGGGCGTGCCACACCAGGCCGTCGCAATACCCAGGAAGTCGTCCAAACCGGCAATGTAGCAACACGCTCTGTCGGCAGCTTTCGTGAATACCTCGAAGGTGTCAGCGCTGAAATCCGCAAGGTCGCCTGGCCGACTCGCGAGGAAACCCGACGTTTGACGACTATTGTCATTTTGGCTACTGTGGCTGCTTCGATCATCCTGGGCATTATCAGCGCTCTTTTCACCGAACTTTTCCGCCTGGGCCTGTCCACCCCAATGATTTTCGTGATCGTTTTTGCGGTTGTCGCTGCAATCGCTTTTGTGATTTACCGTCGCATGGCGAATACAGACGCATCACCTTATTAAGAAACGAACAGAGTGGATAAGGAGTTTATCGTGAATAGAGAAGACACGGATTTCGAGGAAGAGGAAGATTACGACCCCGAACCCGTTTATCTGGATAAAAACCACGATGAAGCGGTAGATGACGATGACGATGACGACGGCATCAAGATTATGCTGGATGACACCCCTGCCAAAACGCAGACCGAGAAATTATGGTATGTCGTTCACTGTTATTCCGGTTATGAAAACAAAGTGCGCCACGCGATTGAGCAGCGCATTGAAACGATGGGGATGCGTGATAAAATTTTTGACGTAATCGTCCCCACCGAGGAAGAAATTGAAATCAAGGACGGCAAACGCCGCACTGTTGAACGCCGTGTGTTCCCCGGCTATATTCTGGTCGAGATGCGGATGGACGAAGACTCCTGGTACGTCGTTCGCAATACGCCCGGAGTAACAGGCTTTGTGGGTATGGGTAACGACCCGACACCGCTGCGCCAGGAAGAAGTGAAACAAATTCTGGATCGCATGTCTGCCGAAACAGCCGTCGTCAAGGTGAACTTCAAAATCGGTCAGCGGGTGCGCATTATCGACGGGCCATTTAACGATTTCATCGGTACAGTCGCCGCGATTGACCCGGACAAAAGCAAAGTGCGCGTAATGGTCAACTTCTTCGGGCGTGACACGCCAGTTGAGTTGGATTTCCTGGAAGTTGAGAAGGCGTAAAGCCCTTTAAATAACGATTAAAATTGAAAGCTGGCGGCACGAAGCTGATGGCTTTCCAACGTAGTGAGGAATTAGAATGGCTAAGAAAGTCAAAGCAGTAGTCACCTTGCAGATTCAGGCAGGTAAAGCCAATCCTGCACCACCAATCGGCCCGGCGCTGGCGCAGCATGGTATCAACCTGATGGCGTTTTGCAAAGAATACAATGCTCGTACCAGCAACCGTATGGGCGATGTTATTCCGGCGGAAATCACCATTTTCACCGATGGGTCGTTCAAGTTTAATTTGAAAAGCCCGCCTACCGCGTTCCTGATTAAGAAAGCGGTTGGCATTGATAAGGGGTCAAAAACTCCGCATACCGACAAAGTTGCGTCGATTACCCGCAAGCAGTTGCAGGAAATCGCCGAAATCAAGAAGGGCGATATGACCGCGCTGGATATTGAAGGCGCGATTCGCATGATCGAAGGTACTGCCCGTCAAATGGGTGTTACCGTTAAAGACTGATTCGTTCGACAAGTATTGTGGGAGGGCATTTCGCCCATTTGAACCACAGGAGATCAATAACATGGCATTACATGGAAAACGTTATGTTGATATCGCCAAGAAATTTGACCGTGAGGCAGCTTATCCGCTGTCTGAAGCCGTAAAGCTCGTAAAAGAGATGGCGACGGCCAAATTTGACGAAACTGTTGAACTGCATTTCCGGCTGGGAATCGACCCGCGCCAGAGCGATCAGCAGGTTCGTAGCACGGTTTTGCTCCCGAATGGCCTGGGCAAGACGGTGCGTGTATTGGTTTTTGCCGAAGGTGAAGACGCACGCGCGGCTGAAGCGGCTGGCGCGGATGTTGTCGCCGATGACGAAATCCTCAACAAAATTCAGAAAGAAAACTGGCTGGAATTTGACGCAGCCCTGGCAGTACCAAGCGTCATGGGCAAGGTGGGTCGTGTGGCGCGTATTCTTGGCCCGCGCGGTCTGATGCCAAACCCGAAAGCCGGTACGGTTGTCCCGCCGAGCGATCTGGCCCGCGCGATCAATGAATTGAAAGCAGGTCGTGTTGAATTCCGCAATGATAAAACCGGAAATCTGCATGTACCCGTTGGCAAAGCCAGCTTTGAATTCGATCGCTTACTGGAAAATGCTCAGGCAATTGTCGATGCCGTAACCCGTGTTCGTCCATCGACGATCAAGGGCATCTATATTCGCCGTATCACCATCGCCTCGACGATGAGTCCCGGTGTGCATGTCGAATCATCCGGCCCTGTTGTTTAGTTGAAAGATGTGTAGGGGCAGGTCTTAGACCTGCCCTTATTGATTCCTCATGCCGATCACCTACGTTTCCGGCGATCCTCTTCTAACAAACGCGCAAATTCTTGCATTCGGTCACAACGCAAAAGGCCGCACCGAATCGGGCGTTTTCGAAACCCTTCTTTTTAACCTCTACCCAGCAGCTTTCGCAACTTTTGGCAAAAACTGCCGCAACGGAAAAATCAAAACCGGAAGTTTGTGGATCTGGCGCGAGTCGAAACCTGGATTGGGTTTTATGGTTGTGCGCGAATCATCCGTTGGTGCGACGCGACTCCGATATGTTGAGGCTATCGCTTTGGGGCTGGCGCGTGATTTTCATCTGGAGGGCGTTCGCAGTATCGCCATTGCGCCGCTGGGGGACAGCCTGGAATGGCCGACCCTCAAACCCGTATTGGATTATTGGCTCGGCCAATCTGCGCTATCGTGTGTGGTTTATGAGCAATATCTGCCCGGAATAAAAGCCGAAATAAGCTGATCGTTATACAACCGCTGGCAGATAGAAGAACGCCAGCGCAAGAATTGCATAGACTGCTAATAAAGTCGCGCCTTCCAGCCAATTCGATTCGCCATCCAGCGCGATAAAAGCTGCGATCATGGATGTTGCCGCCAGCGCAGTCAGCTCAAATGTATTGAATACCAGCAGCAGAGTTTCCCCAAATAGCAGACTGATGAATACCAGCACGGGCGCGACGAACAGCGCAATTTGTACGCTTGATCCAATTGACACGGCGAGGCTGAGTTCCATCTGATTTTTCATCGCGACCTGCACGGCGACGAGATGCTCGGCGATATTACCGACCAGTGGGATGATGATGATGCCGATGAAAAATTCGGTCAATCCCAATTCGACGGTGACGTGTTCGACTGCACCGACCAGAATCTCGCTTAGAAATACGATCCCCAACGTCGCGATACCCAGCACAATTAATGAGGTTCTCACTGACCATTTTGCATGATGTGGCTCATGATCGACAGCCGGTTCGCGAGTAATGCCATCATCCGTTGTCTTAGCCGTGAACGAATAAACCATCGAGAGTGCATAGAGAAGGATCATGACGACTGCTACACCTTCGCTCAAGCCGAGTTCGGCAGCAAGGTCTTGCTGCATGGCGGCATCAAACAGGGACGGCACCATCAGGGCGACCAAGACCATGATGAGCAGAGTCGCGTTCACCGAGGCATTGCGACGATCAAATTTCTGAATGCCGTGTTTCCATCCTCCCAACAACAGACTCAGCCCCATCACCAGCAGCAGATTGCCGAGGATCGAGCCGATAATCGACGCTTTTACCAGATCGAGCAGCCCTTCGCGGATAGCGAAAATCGTGATAATCAGTTCGGCGGCGTTACCGAGCGTAGCGTTGAGCAGCCCGCCAATTTTAGGGCCGGTGTGAACAGCCAGTTCTTCCGTTCCTTCGCCGATTAACCCCGCCAATGGAATGACACCCAGCGCGGCCATCACAAAGATCAACACAGGATCAAGATGCAGTACAAAGTCGGCAATGATCGCAAGCGGCACAAAAATGAGAAGATATTGAACGGGCTTGAGTTTTGGCATCAGTTCATCACTTTCCAAAAAGATATAAAAACAAGCCATTGGGTTAGGAATGGCTTGTAGACAGATAAAATTAGATACGACAAAGTTTATTTCGTCAACACACGCGCGTTTTCAGCGTTCCAGAAGATATTGATTTCCTGGCCGCTGGTGAAGTAGGTATCAGATCGCAGCCCGAAATTTTGCACCCGCGCCACAATATCCTGGTTGCCCGGAATATCCAATGAGTAACGTGTGTCTGTGCCGATATATACGTCCTGTAGGACTTTTGCACGCATGAGGTTGATGTTGGGGTCGCGCAGCAGCGCTTTTTTGTAATCTTCCGTGCTTTCGCTGGAGCCTTCGTCGTATTGGATTGTACCTTTGGCAGCGAACACGTTGATTTTTTCCGGGCGCAGCGCAATGAGGACTTCCTGGTTATCGGCGACAGGTTGGTCGGATACCGCTTTCATCGTCGTGGTTTCGTCCAGCTTAACAGTGATATATTTACCATTGCTGCTGAGGACGTTACCACGAATGAAATTCGTCTCGCCGATGAAGTCCGCTACAAATTGAGTCGCCGGAGTTTCGTAAATTTCTTCCGGTGTGCCGACCTGCAAGACTTTGCCCTGATCCATGACGGCGATGCGATCCGCCATCGTCATCGCTTCTTCCTGATCGTGAGTCACGAAAATAAACGTGATTCCCAAATTTCGTTGCATCGTCTTCAATTCAAACTGCATCTCTTTGCGCAGTTTGAGGTCGAGCGCCCCTAAAGGTTCGTCGAGCAGCAGCACGGTTGGTTTTTTGACCAGCGCACGTGCAAGCGCCACACGCTGCTGCTGGCCGCCGGAAAGCTGACGTGGTTTACGGTCAATCGCTTTTGGCAGCCGCACCAGTTCAAGTGCCTGGATAGCGCGGGTACGGGCTTCGGCTCGTTTCACGCCTTCCATTTCCAGGCCAAACATGACGTTTTGCAGCACCGTCATGTGAGGAAAAAGCGCATAATCCTGAAATACGGTGTTAACGGGCCGGTGGAAAGGTGGTACATGCTGCACAGCTTTACCCCGGATGAGGATTTCGCCATAGGTTGTTTCCTCGAAGCCAGCGATCATGCGCAGCGTTGTTGTCTTGCCGCAGCCGCTTGGCCCCAACAGCGCAAAAAATTCCCCATCATCAATCTGGAGCGATACGTCGTCCACAGCGCGTACTGGGGTCTCGTTGCGCCGTGCGGGAAATTCTTTAATGACGTTCCGAAGCTCAACATCAATCGGAGGCATCCTACCACCTTATTGTGAATAACGTAGGAGCGTACTTTTTCGCACGCTCCTACGGATGAATCAAATCTTACTGACCAAGTGCAATCTTAATGTCTGTCCAGGCATCGTTATAGGCCTGCTCAACTTCAAAGTTCTCGGTAAAGCCTACGAGATTGAACAGGGATGTCATCGCTTCAGCATCAGGATAAATCGCTGTGCTTTCGAGATAGGCCGGGTCAATTAAGCCTCCATCAATCGATGCCTGATTTGGTGAGGCATACAGCGTATAGTTGCTGATGTCCGCGCCAACCTGGGGATCGAGAATGTAGTTGATGAATACTTCCGCCAGCGCCTTGTTGGGTGCGCCCACCGGGATCGCCATGTTGTCAATCCAGACATTGCCACCTTCTTGCGGGATCGTGTAAGCATATTCGGTTCCGCAAGCAGCAGCATCAGCAGCACAGGCATCCGCCACCTGGAAGATGTCACCGTTATATTCAATCACGACATCGACCTGATCGGTTGCCAGCAGCTCCTGACCATTATCCGGCGCGAGGGCGACCACATTTTTCTGTCCGGCTTCAATCAGGAAGTCAACAGCCTGTTGAAGTTCGTCCATATTTTCCGTATTGGGGTCGAAGCCGAGGTAAACCAGTGCAGTGCCGATCAGAATGCGGCCATCATCCAGCCATGCCACGCGGCGTTCGGGATAATTGAAGATTTGTTCCCAGCTTGTGAGTTCAACACCTTCGCCTAAGACTTCTGCGACGGCGTTCACATCATAACCAACGCCCACTGTACCCCACTGGTAAGGAATTGAGTATTCATTGCCGGGGTCAAACGCCCTGTCGAGCAAACCGGGGCTGACGTTGGCGATATTCGGGATATTGGTTTTGTCCAGCGGTTCGAGCAGACCCTCCGCGCGCATGATCGAGACGGTGTAGTCGCTTGGGACGATCACATCATAACCCTTGTTTTCGGCGCGCAGGGTATCGAGCATCTCTTCGTTGCTGCCGAAGTTCGTCACCAGAACCGTGACACCGCAGGCCGCTTCAAAATTGGGAATGGTATCTTCGGCAACATAGGTCGCCCAGTTGTAGAAGCTGAGTTCCTGCCCCTGGAATCCATCCGGGCAAGTCCAGGCTGCTCCTGCTTCGGCAGCCGCTTCTTCGGTTGCATCCTGTGCGAGAACCGTTGTTCCCAGCACGAACAGCAGCACAATACTCAGGTTCAACAAGATCAACTTACGGTTCATTTTTGCTCCTTCTTTTGGGTAGAAAGCAGATACGGGTAGAAAGATCAGGTTCTCTTGGCTGCGTTGCGCCCTTGCATTGCCAACGAGACACCCACAAGGATCGTGGAAACCAGCAGCATCAATGTCGAGATCGCGTTAATCTCTGGTGGCACACGACGTTTCAACATACTATAAACCAAAATCGGCAAGGTCGAAGTTCCAACACCCTGAACAAAAAATGTTACCACAAAATCATCTAGTGAAATTGTAAACGCCAGCAATGCGCCAGCGACAACACCCGGTAAAATGAGAGGGAAGGTAACACGCCAGAACGTCTGCCACTCATTCGCGCCCAGGTCGCGGGCGGCTTCTTCCAGACGTGGGTTCATATCTGCCAGACGCGCACGGACGACAATCGCGACATAGGACATGCAAAAGACAACGTGACCGATGACAATCGTTCCCAGCCCATAAGAAACACGGCTGCCGGAAACGGATTCCGCATAATCGAACAAAATCCCGAAGAACACCAGCAGCGAAACGCCTTGCGCGATTTCCGGGATCACAACCGGCAGATACAGGATCGCGTCCAGCGCTTTTTTGCCAGGGAAACGTCCTCGTACCAGACCAAGGGCGACCAGTGTTCCCAAAGCAGTTGAGATAATGGTTGCCGCGATACCTACCACGATGGTATTGCCAACAGCATTGAGGATTTGTTGGGTATTGAAATTGGCAGCTTCCGTCCCGGCCTGGATGGTGTTGTTGAAAATATTGGTGTACCACTGAACGCTGAAGCCTTGCCAGACAAAAACGTTACGTCCGGCGTTGAACGAAAACACCACCAACACAATGATGGGCGCCCATAGGAAGAAATAGGCGAAAATCGGATTAATCAGCAGGCCGATTTTACCGATCCGGCGTATCAGCATATCGCGCCGGATTTTGCCCTGATCGAACTCAATTGCCTGACCACCAGCCGAACGTGACCCAAGTGCTTGATCGGCCATCAACTGTTCTCCTGGTCGCCATAGCGGATATAAATGAGGAGGGCAATCATGACCATCCCCATCAACACAATTGATAGAGCCGAACCCAGCGGCTGGTTATTGCGGAACTGCTGCTGAATGAGGTTGCCGATCATCAGGCCGCGTGTGCCGCCGAGCAAATCTGAGGTAACGAATGTGCCGATAGCCGGGATAAATACGAGGATAAACCCGGCAATGACCCCTGGCAATGTCATTGGGAAAACGATCCGAATAAATGCCCACAAATCATTTGCGCCCAGGTCGTGCGCCGCTTCCACATATCGAAAATCGAAGCGCTCTACCGAGGCGTAAATGGGCAGCACCATAAATGGCAAAAACCCATACACGAGGCCGATAATGACCGCTTCCGGTGTGTTGAGAAAAGCAATTGGCTCAGAGATCAAGCCGATGCTTTGCAGGAATCCGTTGATCGTCCCGTCGTTGCCCAGAATGGTTTGCAGCGCGTAGGTACGCACCAAAAAATTCGTCCAGAAAGGCAAAATGATGAGAAACAGCGACAGATTGCGCATACCGGCGCTTTTGCGCGTGCTGATGAAAAATGCCAGAGGATAGCCCACCAGCAGGCAAACAAGCGTTGTGAGCAGTCCAATCCAGAGCGAACGCTGCACCACGCTGATGAAGCGATCAAATACATCCACATAGTTTTCGATAGTCAGCGGCATTACCGCGCGACCACCGCGACCAGTGGACATAAAACTCATGATGAACACAATTAAAAGCGGTAAAACGAAGAAAATTGCTAACCAAATCGCCGCAGGCAGCGCGGTAAAAATCCCCCTGGACTTTTCCCGCGTTGGTTTTGTTACGGGCTGAACACTTGAGGTCATTGTGAACACCCATCCGTGATAAAATTTCCTAATCTGAGAGTGGATATAATAGACCCTCAATGCGGATTCGGCAACTATTGTTTTTGCACAAAAAATTGATGATTTTCTGTGAATATAGTAATTTTCTCACAAATCAGTTCATGAGAATGTATAATGGGAAAATGCGCATTCTGACGAGTTTATTTTATGACAGATGATTTAATCGGCAAGCAAATTGGCGGTTGTGAAATCCTGGGCATTGTGGGTCATGGTGGGATGGCAACCGTGTACCGCGCCCAGCAGGTTTCGATGAATCGCACAGTGGCAATCAAAGTGCTGCCCCGGCAGTACATGAACGACGATACTTACTTGCAGCGCTTTCACCGCGAAGTCGAGATTGTCGCGCGGCTGGAACATCGCAACATTGTTCCTGTGCATGACTACGGTGAATATGAAGGGCAGCCCTATATCGTCATGCGTTATATGCCTGCTGGGTCGGTAGACGATTTACTGCTGAATGGGCCGATAGACGTTGATAAAATCCTGAGTCTGATCGAGCAGATTGCCCCTGCCTTGGATTATGCCCATGCCAAGAATGTCCTTCATCGCGATCTGAAGCCGAGCAATGTTCTGATGGATGATGGTGGTGGCGCATTTTTGACCGATTTTGGTATCGCTCGGATTCTCGGCGAACAAAATCTGCCTTCAATCACCACGCAGGGGGTGGTCGGCACGCCCAGTTACATGAGTCCTGAACAGGCGCAGGGACAGCCCCTCGATAATCGCAGCGATGTTTATGCGCTGGGCGTTATGCTGTTCGAGATGGCAACAGGCCGCCGCCCATTTCTGAGCGATACACCCTACGGGGTCGCTGTAATGCAGGTGACGACTCCGCCGCCTTCTCCCCGCGCAATAAATCCAACGCTTTCGATTCCATTCGAGCAGGTCGTTTTTAAGGCACTCAAAAAGCAAAAAGAGGAACGTTATTCCAATGCTGCAACGCTGGCTGAGGCGCTTCGACGTGCGCTCGACCCACCCGCAAGTAGCGTTCACGATACACAGCCCGGTATCCCCAAACCAACCAAGCCCGTCCCCATCCGCCAAAATCAGCCTGTGCAGTCGCCACCGCAGCCGCAAATCATGCCTGTTGCGCCAGCTTATACACCCCAGACTCCACCGCCGCAACAGGTTTCTTCAAAGGCGATTGCCAGCGCATGGCGGCGACAAAAACGGGAGCGCCCCGGCAATTTATGGTTGAGTGCGGCGCTGGGTGGCGTGATTGGCTGTGGGCTACTTACTATTATCGTGATCGTTATTGCGATTATCATCAGCAGTATGCAAAATGCTCCTTCTTCCTCTTCAAATTCTCAGCGCGATCAGGGTGTGATCGACACGCGATTTCCAACGCTTGATCCCACCAGCGCGGCTGGTTACGAGCAGGTGACAGGTGGTGAAAACTAGGATGTGAAATCCTTGCACATCTACCACCTGATCCCCTTGATATTCACTCCCGCTGCCATTGGGATTTTGTTCGCGCTGATTTTCAGCCGCACGCTGCCCTCGCGTGCTGGTGAAATGCTCACCTTTGTCTCTAATACCACTGCCATTCACGAGCTTCGTTTGGCTGATTTGAATCGCGGATTGGTGCATACGCTTGCCCGTAGTCGTCTCATGTTATTTCGCTCGCCTGTGTGGTCGCCGAATGGCCGCTTTCTGGCCTATGTCACCGAAGAAAGTCTGGAATCGAGCGAACTGGTCGTGATGTCAATGGATGGCAATCAGCGTTTTCGTCTGGCAGGTCGTGGAGTCGGCCAATTTCGGCCTGTTTGGTCGCCGGATAGCGATCAACTGGCATTTGCTTATGCCGGAGGGACATTGATTAGCAGTCAATCGGATATTTATTTGCTTGATGTGCCTTGTGCGCTCAAACTGAAGTCGTGTGACAATCCGCTGCGTAACCTGACGGACACGCCAGCCGATGAGCGTGAGCCAATCTGGTCGCCGGATGGCAAACATATCGCGTTCGTTTCCGACCAGGAAGGCCAGCGCGATATTTATGCGATGGATATTAATGGGAATAATTGGGTTAATTTAACACGCAGCCCCAGTGAAGATTTTTCGCCTGTGTGGTCGCCCGATGGGACACGTATTGCGTTTGTCTCAGACCGTGCGCGTAATTATGAGATTTTTGTGATGGATGCGCTCACAGGCGATGCGCTGCGCAATGTCAGCCTGAACCGCGCTGAGGAGTGGTCGCCAGCCTGGTCGCCGGATAGTCAACATTTGACGTTTATCTCCGATGAGACAGGAAACTATCAGATTTATCTGCTCACGCTCGACAAGCAGAGGGTTCGTAATCTCACCCATCACAATAGCAGCGATTTTTCACCAGCCTGGTCGCCGGACGGCAAACACATCGCCTTTGTGTCCAATCGAAATGAATCTCAGCAGATTTATCTTCTGAATATTGACTGCGGCGTGACTGCCGAAGATTGTATTGTGCCGGTCATGACCACACGTACCGAAGGCTCGACTCCAGTGTGGCGACCATAATGGGGCGCAATCTTTGCATGGGCAATCACGAGAGGGCGCAAGCCTTGTGCCCCTACAAGACCAACACTTTCGATGACTCGCTTAAATGTTGGGTTCAAGCCTTTGCTTTTCCAATTGCTCGGCTAACCCTTGAACCGTAACATCGCTCAGATCGGGCATAATTAGGTGAGCGCGGCCTACAATCGCGGGGTCGCCAAGCCCCACCGTCCAGAATTTGCCAGTCAGTGCGGCCTCGATACCGACTTCAGAATCCTCAAAAACAACAGCTTTTGCCGGATTGACATTCAGCCGTCCTGCCGTCCAGATAAAAACATCCGGCGCGGGTTTGGTACGTGCCACGCTTTTGTTATCGCCAATGGCCTCAAATGCGGAACGCAAATTCAGCTTTTCCAGCACCGGATAAACATTCTGGCTGGACGAAGCCAGGCCAATTTTCAAACCTGCCGCGCGTCCTTCGTCGATCAGGCGAGTAACGCCGGGAAGGGCATCGTCGGGTGTCATGTGCTGGAGGAGATCAAGAAAATAGACGTTTTTGCGTGTCATTAATTCCTCTGCCATGTCTTCATCCAGAGTGCGCCCACGAAAGACATAATTGAGGCAATCCCGCCGCGATAACCCGCGAAGACGATCATTGTCGACTTTCGTAAACGGGATACCCTCGTCCTGGGTGAGACGCTCCCAGGCGCGATAATGTAATTCAACCGTATCGGTTATCACGCCGTCCATATCAAAAATCAAAGCATGGATTTCTAAGGCCATTGGTGTTTTCGTCCATATTCCGGGCTATAAACAGATGTTGCGCTCATGCTTGTGGCTATAAACAGATGCTTCACTCACGTTTACGGCTATAAACAGGTGTTTTCGCTCATATTTCTGGCTATAATAGATGCTTATGCGACTAAAAATAAACACCTTCATCCCATTGATTGTACTGTTGGTTCTGGCTGGTTGCGACCCTATGGCCCCCCAGCCAACGCCACAAGTCATTATTATTACACCGCCGCCCAGCAGTACGCCGGTATCGACTTCTACGCCGACACCGACTCACACGCCGCTGCCCACTTCGACTCCCGACGCGACAGCCACGCCGACGCCATTTCCTTGCGAAACGGATGGCGGCACGATGCTGGCTTTTGACGAGTTTCGCAGCGAAATCGCGGGGGAAAATCTGCGCTATCGAGTCTATATTCCGCCATGCTACCTGGAAACGCAGAAACGCTACCCTTACGCGATTCTGCTGCACGGGCAGGGTTCTGATGAAAAGCAGTGGGATGCGCTGGGTGTAGATGACGCGCTCGACCAGGGGATTCGGTTGGGTGCGCTTGCGCCGATGATTCTTGTTATGCCCTATACCGGGTCGATTGCCAATCGCGATCCGTTCCCGCCAGACCCGACCTACGAAGATGTGATTCTCGATGAACTGATGCCAGCGATTGAGCGTGATTTTTGTACGTGGAGTGATCGCGACCATCGCGCAATCGGTGGTATTTCGCGTGGCGGATTCTGGTCATATAGTATCGCCCTGCGGCATCCCGATATTTTTGGCATCGTCGGCGGTCACAGTGCCGTATTCGCTGAAAATAACGCACCTCCGACCAGCAACCCGCTTGATCTGTCGCTCAATGCGTCGTTCCTGGAAGAAGCCAATCTGCGTATGTACCTCGACAACGCAGCCAGCGATATTGCTGGGACAGAGCTGGAAGTGTTCTCCAGCCGTCTGAGTTCTCGCGGGATTCCCCACACCTACATCATTCATCCGGTAGGTGATCACAGTGATGATTACTGGTCGGCGCACGTCTCCGAATACCTGGAATTTTATGCCAAATCCTGGCCGCACGAGGTCGCTGATCTGCCAACTTGTTTGGATCCCAGCCCTTAAAAAAACCCTGACAGAGGGTGTCAGGTATTGCGTGGTATGCTAAATAGTAGATACCACTATGCAACCTGACCGCTATGAAGGAGGTTCATAAGGGTTGACAGTGGTTCAGATTTATAGTCTAATGAACAAATCTCTCGCACCCGCCGTAATTTATCGTGTATAATTCTTGCGAACGTCTGTTCGCCTCATCCGAATCTCATCAGACACGGAGGACTGTGTGTCCGCAAAAAGCGAATTCACCGTACAAGATGCCTATCCCTATAATCACGTCAGTCCGCTGCGCTGGGTCTTTTCCCACATCTGGCGCTATAAACTGTTGTTCATAGCCGTTATTACGCTCTATCTGATCGCGTGGTTTTCGCTCTCCGGCTCCCGCACTCTGATCGGCACTGCTGCGGAAGAAATTCTCAACCCAACAGCGCCGGATGGCCTGCTCAAGATCAGTCTGGTGATTTTAGCGATCCTTTGCCTGGATGGTCTTTCAGCGCTTGGCGGCAGCCTCACAGTTGAGACAATCAGCCAGCGGTTGGAGCGCGATTCGCGTGAGGAGCTTTACGTCAGCTTGCTCGGCAAAAGCCAGACGTTTCATAATCGTCAGCGTGTCGGTGACATCATGGCTCGTGCCACAGACGACATGAAACAGCTTAATTTCATGATTAATCCCGGCATTTTGTTCATCTGCGAGACAATCATGGGGCTGGCCGTGCCGATCCTCTACATCACCCTGATTAATTGGCGACTGCTCCTCGTGCCTGCCATCTTCGTCCTCGTCTATATTGTCACGGTTCGCAGCTATTCACGCCGCCTCAACCCGGTGGTCTATATGCAGCGCGAAACATTTGGCAAAATGAACGCTGGGCTGGAAGAAACCATCTCTGGTATCGAAGTAGTAAAGGCGACGGCACAGGAGAAATCCGAACGCAAGAAATTCTATGAAGCGGCCCGCGCCTATCGCGATTATTTCGCCAAGCAGGGACACGTCGAAGCGACCTATCTGCCGATGCTGTTCTATGGATTTGCGCTGGGGTTGGCCTTCCTGCACTGTATGGTACTGTACCAGCAGAATTTCATCACGATTCCAGCGATCATTTCGGTCATGAGCCTGATGGCGATCCTGCGCTTCCCGATTTTTATTTCGATCTTCTCATTCTCGCTGGTGCAGTTAGGGATGGCGGCTTCCGCGCGTATTCTGGACATCATCAAGGCCGAAGCCGATCTGGACGAAAATATTGGCGGACACACCGCAGCGATCAAGGGCGATATACTGTTCGAGAATGTCACCTTCGGCTATGAAGACAGCGATGAGCCGCTGCTGGAAAATATCTCGCTTCATGTCAAGCCGGGTGAAACCGTCGCGATTGTCGGCCAGACAGGTTCGGGCAAAAGTACGCTGACCGAATTGATTAATCGCACCTACGATGTTACAGGTGGTCGTATTCTGGTGGACGGCGTGGATGTACGCGAGTGGAATCTCACATCGCTGCGCTCACAAATCTCGAAGATCGAGCAGGATGTCTTCCTGTTTTCGCGCACGGTTGCCGAAAATATCGCCTTTGGTGCGCCGAACACCACGCAAGAACAAATCGAGCAGGCCGCACGTGAAGCCCAGGCACATGATTTTATTCGCTCGTTTGCCGAAGGTTATGACACAAAAGTCGGTGAACGTGGTGTCACACTCTCCGGCGGTCAGCGGCAGCGGCTGGCATTAGCACGCGCATTTTTGAGCGATCCCCGCATCTTGATCCTCGACGACTCGACCAGCGCCATTGATAGCGCCACCGAAGACGAGATTCAAAAGGCGATTCAGCGGGCACAGCAGGGGCGAACAACGCTGCTCATCACACACCGCTTATCGCAGATTCGTTGGGCAGATCATATTCTTCTCATTGAAGACGGCAAGATTCTCGCCAGTGGCAAGCATGAAGATTTGCTGCGCACATCGCCGCAATATCAGCGCATCTTCGCCCGTTACGATGTCGCGCTGCCGCAGGCCGCCGAAAAAACCTTAAGCGTTGGCGATTAGAAACCGCAAGCGTCGGTGACTGGAAACCGCTTGTCATTCGCATCTGGGCGCAGTGCATCGCGCCCCCACACTCCCTTCATTTGACTTTTAAGGAGCGTACACAATGGGTTTCATTATGGACGGCCTCGATGCCGAGGAATATGATCGCAAATATGATGACCGCGAGTTGGTCAGACGCATTGTCACCTACTTCCGGCCTCAACTGCCCCGGATGAGCGTTGTCGCGGCGGCTATTCTGCTTTCGACACTGCTCAATACCGCGCTGCCAATTTATATTTCGCAAAGCCTGGATAAGCTTCAGATAGACTCGACGACCACGATGTTGATAAGCATCACTATCGTTATCACTTTGTTGGGCGTATTAAGCTGGGTGTTCAATGCTGTGCGCCAGTGGGTTTCGGCAGAGGCGATTGGTAACGTAACGCTCAAGCTGCGTGAAGATGCGTTTGACGCTGTGCTGAAGCGAGACCTCTCATTTTACGATACGTTTTCATCCGGCAAGATCGTCAGCCGTGTGACATCGGATACGCAAGCATTTTCGCAGGTCGTCTCGCTGACGACAGAGTTATTAAGCCAGATTTTGCTCGTTGTACTGCTTCTCGTCTACCTGTTTACAGTCAATGTGCAGCTTACATTGATAACTTTGCTGCTTGCCCCGGTCATTGTCGTGGTTGCGCTGTCGTTCCGGCACATCGCGCGTAACGCTGTAACCCAGTCGCGCCGCGTCAACGCTGAAGTCAGCGGACATATTCAGGAAACAGTCAGCGGTATCGCTATTGCCAAGACGTTTCGCCAGGAACATGCGATTTACCAGGAATTTCTGGATGTTAACAAGCAGTCGTACCGCATCAACCTGCGCACGGGTTATATCTTCAGCAGCATTTTCCCGATTCTCACCAGCATCGCCGGGGTCGGCACGGCAGCGCTGATCTACTTCGGCGGGATGAATGCGCAAAATGGCGCACTTTCGGCGGGCGATTGGTATCTGTTTATTCAGGGCATCGGGCTTCTGTGGTTTCCGCTGACGAGCATCGCTTCATTCTGGAGTCAATTCCAGCTTGGGCTAGCGGCGGGCGAACGAGTCTTTGCCTTGATTGATGCTGACCCGAAAGTCGTGCAGACAGGCGATAACGTCAAACTGGCGCAGGTCAAAGGCGAAATCCGTTTTGAAAATGTCGATTTCCGTTATAACGACGACGAGCCAGTGCTAACCGATTTCTCGATGACCATTCGACCCGGCGAAACATTGGCGCTGGTCGGGCATACCGGGTCGGGCAAATCGAGCATCGGCAAGCTGATCGCGCGTTTTTACGAGTACCAGGGCGGCAAACTGTTGATCGATGGGCAGGACATCCGCACCTTCGACCTCGAAAATTATCGTTCGCGTCTGGGTATTGTAACGCAGTCGCCATTTTTGTTCGACGGCACAGTGATGGACAATATTCGTTACGGCAAGCCGAATGCGACTGATGAAGAAGTTGTCCGCGCGGCACAGATGGTCGGCGAGGGCGATTGGATTCGCATCCTGCCGAACGGCCTGGAAACGCAGGTCGGTGAACGCGGCAATACTTTGTCGATGGGACAGCGGCAGTTGGTGACTTTGGCACGTGTGGTTCTGCAAAACCCGTCAATTTTCATTCTGGACGAAGCGACTGCCAGTATCGACCCGCTGACCGAAACCCTCATTCAGGAAGGGCTGGATGTCGCGCTGGAAAACCGCACGTCAATCGTGATCGCGCATCGTCTCTCGACGATCAAGAATGCGGATCGTATCGTCGTGCTGCGGCAGGGAGAGATTATCGAGCAAGGGACGCACGACTCGCTGTTGGCAAACGGTGGGCATTATGCCGAACTCTATAACACCTATTTCCGGCATCAATCGCTGGAATATATCGAAAACGCCAGAAGCATATCGGATGTGCCAGTCGCCTGATTACTGGTTTAGTGGAGCATCGGCCTATGATGATGGATAAAACACCGCCCTGGACAGTGCTGCTCATCGGAGGCGCTTCCGGGTGCGGCAAAACCAGTGTCAGCTATCGTGTCGCGCAGTATTTCGGTGTTGGCATTACCGAGGTCGATGATTTTCAGGTCATGCTCCAAAAAATGACAACACCTGAACAGCAGCCGGCGCTCCACTTTTGGAACACGCACCCGAACCCGATGTCGCTCTCGCCGGAGGAGATTTTTGAGCAGGCCGTTGAGATCGGGCGGGTTATGACTCCAGCGCTTGAAGCTGTGATCGAGAATCACATTGAGGAAGATCAACCAATTGTGCTGGAGGGGGATTTTATCCTTCCTGGGCTGGGTTCTCAATTTAAGGAGCATGTTCGTGCCGTGTTCATCTATGAACCAGACGAAGCTCAAATCGTCGCGAATTATCTGAGCCGTGAGCCGGAAAGCGGCCCCCAGGAGTTTCGCGCACGGGTGAGCTGGTTAAAGGGCGAATGGCTGAAGCAGGAAGCGGAAAAACTGGGGGCAATTGTGGTGGAGTCTCGCCCCTGGGATACGCTTCTAAATCGTTTGATTGCCCGTGTAGAAAAGTAAACCTCTCTGAGTATTCAGGGATGGCATGGTATAAATTTCCAATGGGGCGAGGTGCAAACTTCGCCCTTAACTTTAGGGGTGATACAATGCGGAGTTTCGTCTACTTGTTCCGTTGCGGCACGCCATGCCTGTACGAAAGTTCAGTCTTTTGCAACAATCGCCACTGCTGGCACGTAAAATTGTCTGAACCAGAAAGAGGGAATTTATGCGATTTTTGATTTTTCTAGTTTTTCTTGTGCTTGTAGCAGCCTGTTCACCAGCGGCTAACGATTCCACAGCGACCCAGACTCCTGGGGACGCGGCTCGCGGCGCAGAATTGTTCACGCAATCGGTAGGCGGCGCACCAGCCTGCTCGACCTGCCATACACTTGATGGCACAATTGTCGTTGGCCCAAGTTTGCAGGGTTATGCTGCTGTAGCATCAACACGTATCGAGGGTATGTCTGCCGAAGAATACACCCATGCCAGCATTGTCCGCCCAGCTTCCTTTATCGTTAGCGGTTTCGGTAATGCTATGTACAATCAATTTGAAAAAAGCCTTACAACTCAAGACATCGCCGATTTAGTCGCCTATCTGCTCACGCTTTAAGAGGAGAAAATCATGGATATTGTACACGTTTCACTGCGCCTGTTGCACATCGTTGCGGCTTTTGCCTGGTTTGGCTTTGGCGCGGCCAGCACCTTTTACATCGCGCCTGTCGCCATGAAGGCGGGAGATAGTGGTTTGCGTTTTCTGAAGGCGCTGTTCACTCGATCCTCGTTCGGCGCTATATTTGCGGTTTCTTCTGGTTTGACGACACTAGCGGGTATTTTGCTCTATATTATTGCCGATTCTGCTTCGTTCTTCTCGCAAACGGGCAATATGGTGTTGGGTACTGGCGCACTGTTCGGCATTCTGGCGACCCTACACGGCGGTGCGGCGACAGGACGTGCGACAAACGCATTGGCGGAGGCTTTAAAAAAGCATGTGCCGGATGGCGATCAACCCATTCCTGCAAGTGCGATGCCGGAACTACGCGCTCATGCAGAAAAATTACTGTTGCACTCTCGTATCAGCCTGGTACTGATGATTATCGCGCTGATCGGCATGGGCAGCGCCCGCTATCTGTAAATTCTCTCAGATTGGGGCGTGGCACTCGCTTCGCCCCTAAGATTGATGATTACGACATGACTTTTTCCGATCCTACTGACCCTAATTTTCAAGAAGAACGGCGTAAGCTGCTAAGTTTGCCGTTTGAAATGCAAATCGAAGACGTATTTTCTATTGAAGGGCACGGGGTTTGCATAACAGGCCGCGCAAAAGCTGGCAGGTTACGAAAAGGCGACAAAATCCGCATCGTCAGTGAAGAAAAATCTATAGAAACAACAGTCGCCCGCTTTAAGGGGTTTATTCGCTATCCCGACTCGTATGTCGCTCAGGCTGGGGATAACACGTTTATTTTAATCAAAGATATTAACGTGGAAGATGTAGAAACTGGGATGATCATTTTTGCTGATAAGAAATAATGTGTCAAAAATTCCATTTTGGGGTCTTGACTTAGAGTGCGCTCTAAGTTGTAAACTTTAAGTTATGGACACACAAAACGAAAAACTCACGATACAACAGGTTGCGGAATTAACCGGATTGAGCGTTCACACGCTGCGTTATTATGAGCGTATTGGCCTCATCCACGCTATTGATCGCGCCCAGAATACGCATCGACGCTACTCAATGGACGACGTTGGCTGGATCGACTTCCTCAATAAACTCCGCGCAGCAGGCATGTCCATCCAGCAAATGCAAGCCTACTCGGAGCTTCAACGACAGGGGGATGTCACACTGCCCGAACGAGTCGAGATGTTGAAAACACTCCGGCTTCAGGCCGAGGCGTGTATGGACGAACTGCGCGAAAACCTCAAGATCATCCACTACAAGATTGATTACTACGAGGGTGTCATCGCTGAGGGCGAGAACTTGCAGGAAGTGTCGTAGATTTGCCTCTAGCTTATTTTAGCGTGGGTACAGGTGAGCTTATCACTTCATTTCTACGCATTTACATTATCCTATACATCTTCCAACTTCCGTAAAGTATGATGGGTTATTTGAACTTAAGACGATCTGGAAATATTTGGGGGATTCGGTATCTTGCCAAATTGCTAAACAAATTTCAGGACCCTGACAGTAAGTATTTTGCTGCTGATTTTCTTGGATATAAACAACATATCCATTGTCTCCAATATCTATAAATTCTGTTTCAGGTGCAGATATGCTGCATGGTGTTCCAAAACGACCATCAACACGTATCCAACCCTCCTTATTTAAGTATCTATCAAAATGCCCCCATATTTCTTGCCAGCTTTTACAACTTGCTACAGCACACAAAGACTCTTGTCGCCATAAGTAGATTCTTGGGCCATCATCCCATTGCAGAATACTCCGTTCTGTGTAACCCCATGAAATCATTCCATCCATTTTCGGAATATTAAGCTCCACATACTGAGGGCGTAATTCGACAAGCCAATAAGTGATACCGCACAATCCGCTACAAATAAGTGGAATACCAACCAAGAATAATAACCATCTTGGAACTTTTCGAAATGTTTGCAAATCTATTCTGCCTGTTTTTTTCGGTACTTCACTCTTCTCCATCAAGTTTCCAACCTTCCGCATCGAATACTTTTTTAAATTGATAGTCTATTCGGCAATATTTTTTTAGAGCGCCGGATAAGCGAGTTGAAGAAAATACCCACCCGGCGCGATTATCTAATTTTAATTCGATTTCGACGGGAGCTTTGGCAGCAGCCACCCTAGGAACGCCTCTCAGAACGAGTCTGCACCCAAAAGTCGCATTTATTCCTGATTTGATAAAAATCTTAGCAAAAATTAGGAGAGAAGCGTTAATACGTTTCCCACACGGCTTCACCACTCAGAATGCGGCGCAGTTGTCGAGGAAAGCGTACCCGGCTGATGGGTTTGCCGATGAAACCATCAAATCCTGCTTCCTTACATTTGGGGATTTCATTGTCGGCGTCCTGCGCGGTGACAGCGATCACCAATACTTTGCTGAAGTTCGCATCGGCGCGAATCAGTTTCAGAATATCGTAACCGTTGCTTTTGGGGAGCGCGATGTCGAGAAAGATAATATTCGGCGCGGGTTTCATGGCGCGTGCCATTTCGATCACACCTTCGCCTGTCGTATTGATGTAAGCCTTGATATTGAGATAGCGCATCATCACACCAATGATCGCCATACCGCCAGCATCATCCTCGACAATAAGCGCACTGATGCGCGAGAGATCAATTTCTTCCATATTTTTTGGTAGCCTGTGAGCGATTTTAAGTTCATTCTAGTATTGAAATGACTTGCCAGCAAATCATAGTTCAACGGGCATCATAATCGCTGTGACACGTTTCTTGGATTTTTCGTCGGGGTCATGGCGCAAAGGCAAAGTAAAAATGAAGCTGCTGCCTTTGCCGACTTCCGTCTCAACGCGCATTTCGCCACCGTGTGCTTCGACCAGATATTTCGAAATCGCCAAACCCAGCCCTGTGCCTTCAATACCCAGTTGACGCGCCTGGTCTGTTCGCTCGAACATCTTGAATAAATTGCCTAGTTCGTCAGCCGTCATGCCGATACCTGTGTCTTTCACGCTGAACTCGATATGTTCAGTATGTAAACGCACACTCAGCTTGATCTCGCCTTCAAACGTGAATTTGATGGCATTGCTCAGAAGGTTGGTAATGACCTGACGGATGCGGCGCGAGTCCATCGGTACGGACGGAAGCCGGGGCGGTATATCGGTAGTCAGACTGATGGGGCGCTCCTTGTCGATATTGGCTGAAGCCGAGTCGAGCGCATCTTCGAGCATCGGAAGGGGATCGCTGGGCTGGATAAAAAGCTGCATCTCGCCCGCTTCGATTTTGCTCACGTCCAACAAATCGTTGATGAGATACAAGAGATGCTCGGCGCTGCGGGTGGTCTGGTTGAGGCGCATCACCTGCTCGTCGTTGACTTCCCCAAACACGCCAATGCGCATGAAATCCATGTTGTTGATAATCAGGTTCAGCGGCGTTCGTAGTTCGTGGGTGACGCTGGCAAGGAAACGGGTTTTCACGTCGTTGGCCTGGCTTGCTTCTTTCATCGCTTCGCCGAGTCGCACATAAAGCTGGGCGTTGCGCACCACAGGCGAGAGCAGGTTCGCCACGAGTGTCACCAGACGTTGATCGTCCGGCGTGAATACCGGGTCATCCTGGCGGCGGCCTGCGACGACGGAGCCAATGGGTTTGTTGTAGAACATCAAAGGCACACCCATCGCCTGGTGCATATCGGGGTTCTCGACATTCAAGCGATCCGGCCATCGCGCATAATCTTCCAAAATAATCGGTTGTGCCTCGCGCACGGTCATGCCGGATAAGCCCTCGTCGATGGAAATATTCAAATCCTTGAGGCGCATATCTTCTGATGTGCTGGCGACCAACTGAAGATGTTGTTTATCCGATGTCAGCAGCCAGACCGCGCAATAACTGGCAGGGAGCAGCGAGGCGATTCGTTCGGTGAGCGTTTGCAGAATAATTGGCAGTTGGTGATCGCCGACGACAGAAATAGAAGCATCGTAAACGGCTTGCAGTTCCTCGGCGTTATCCTGAGCTTCCTGCCGCGCCAATTCGAGTTCATGCGTGCGCTCAATAACACGCGCCTCGAGCGTTCGCCCCCAGCGATCCAGTTCTTCGTAGGAATAATTCAGATTGATCTTCATATCTTCCAGCGCCCGCGCCAACATGCCGATTTCATCGCCGCGATTCTGGTGATTGATCTGATAACGCATCTCGCCGAAGCCGATTTCCTGCGCGGCAACGGTCAGGTCATTCAGCGGTACAGCCAGCCATTGGGTCGCGATGCGTTCCACGACGATGCCGACAGCCAGCATACCAATGATGACCACAAAAGCGGTTTGCAGAATATTGCTGTCAATCGGATTTTGCAGCAGCTCACCCGGCAAAATGCTGACCAACTGCCAACCTGTGTTTGGCAGCACACTGCGCACAATCAAGGCCGAGTCCCAACTGAGAAAACCCTCTAATTCACGAAAATCGCCGGAATTCGCGATGGATTCCAGCACAACCTGAATTTGTGACTTATTGAGGGGTTCGGCCTGTTCGCTCGTATTTTCGGTTTCCAGCCGATATGTCGCGATGGGAAGCTGATCGGCGGTGACAAGCAAACTGTAGCTGCGTCGCCCCAACGGATTCGTGCCAATCGCTTTCTGCATTTCCTGCTCAATCATCGACGCGGGTAGATCAATCCACACCACGCCAAGCGCTTGATCGCTGTGGCCGTAGTAGGGAACAGCCGCCGACATCACGGGTGGGCCAAAGCTGGCGGCAAAAGACCGTTCCGGCCCATGCCATGTTAATCCCTGCTGTCCCATCGCCTGCATGAACCAGATGTCCGGTTCGATTTTGTTATCAATCAGTTGCGTAAAAGAGGCGGTACGCGCGGGCAGCAGCGGATAATCGAAAATGAGGCTTTGATGACCCTCGCGAAAGGGCGCATAAACATTGATGCGTCGTATCAGACCTTCGCTATCGAGCATACTGTTGCTGCTCATCTGCCACAAAATCGGTATCGGCAGTGTATTCTGGCGTGTCAGCGCACTCGCCAGCGAACGGGTGGTTGCTGCCGCTGTCTGCATACGCCCATCAATAAAATTTGCCAGCGTTTGATTATGTTCGAGGATGGCATAGATAATCTGATTACGCATTAAGCCTCGGCTGCCGCTGAGAGCGATGTATGCGACGGCCATGACGATGATAAACGTCATCCCAACCACGATTACGATTAAACGGCGGCGAATACTCAGGTTGCGCAGCATAATAAGAATCTCGATATTTGATAAACCCATTATATGTGGCTGTGAGTCTTCAAACAATTTGTAAAGCGTTGGTAAGTGTTTTGTGTTTGGTTATGCCTGATCACCCTTATAAGTTATATCTGATAACGCTTATAACCCTTTTGTGCGATTGGGTGCGCGATGTATAATTAAAAATATCCACTGTCAACCCACCGGGGGAATGCATTGCCTATTCTTCGAGATGGCGAACTCGACATCATCAGTCACAGCGTTGAGCAAACCAGGCGTTTAGGTACTCGTCTGGGGAGTTTGCTGCGCGCGGGCGACATTATCTGCCTGTCGGGAGATATGGGCGCGGGCAAGACCGCGTTTGCGGCGGGGGTCGGTAAAGGCTGGGGCGCGAAAACGCCACTTACTAGCCCAACCTTTAATCTCATTCACGAACATGTCCGCGAAAAAGATAAGCAACGCCTATTTCATCTGGATTGTTACCGCCTTGAAAACGCACTCGACGCTGAAAATATCGGTCTGGACGATGTGCTCAATGGGCGTGGGCCAGTGATTTTCGAATGGCCGGAGCATATCGAGTCGATCCTGCCGAAAGAACGCCTGTGGGTTGAACTGCGTATTTTAGAGACGACCCGGCGCAATTTCATTTTTAACGCGGTGGGCAAGCGCTATGAAGAACTGGTCAAACAATTCCGCGAATCAACCTTTGGGGTTTGAACCGTTTATGTTACTGGCAATTGACACCGCTACACAGGTGATGAGCCTGGCGCTGCACGACGAATTTAATTTACGTGCTGAGCAAACCTGGTATACGTCCAATAATCATACCGCCGAGCTTGCTCCGGCGATCCGTACCTTGCTGGCAAATTCCGGCCTGACGATGAGCGATCTCACGGCACTGGCGGTTTCGATTGGGCCAGGGTCATACACGGGGCTGCGCATCGGTGTTTCGCTGGCAAAGGGCATGGCTGCCGCGCTCAAACTTCCGTTAGTGGGTATCACCACACTGGATACGCTGGCTGCTGGGCAGCTCTATTATCAGGGAAGCGCTCTGGTTGTGGTCGTCGAGGCGGGGCGAGGGCGTGTGATCGCCGCGACTTATCGCTGGAGCAAAGGACGCTGGATTAACCGGGGTGATCCCCAAACGATGAATTGGGAAACCCTGTTCAACAGCATTGACGGCCCAGCTTATCTGACAGGCGACATCAATGCCGAGGGGCAGGCTGCTCTGGAAATTGCGCAGGGAAAAGATATTCCGGTGAAATTAGTGCCTTCCGCGCATCGTTTGCGGCGGGCTGGATTTCTGGCGCAGGAAGCCCTGATGCAGTTGGCTGAATCGAAAGAGGGTTTCGATCCTGCTAAATTGACACCACTCTATGTAAAAACAAAAGATACACCCTGAATGCGATGGCTACCCTAACGCTTCGTTACATGCAGATCGTTGATATTCCGCAGGTCGTCGTCATTGATAATGTTTCATTTGACCCGGCCTGGTCTGCTCGCTCCTATGCTTATGAAATCAGCGAGTCCAGCTACAGCCACATGGTTGTGCTGGAGCGCACTGTCGAGCAACCAACTCCGGGCTGGCGGCGCTTTTTTAAAAATATCTCCGGACAGCGTGAAGTCCGGCGGCAGGTAGTTGCTTACGGCGGCTTATGGCATATCTCCGGCGAGGGGCATATCAGCACCATTGCCACCCATCCCGATTGGCGTGGTCATGGTTTTGGCGAGATTGTGCTGGCGGGCATGGTTCGCCGGGCGCTCACGCTGGATGCGGAATATGTCGTCCTTGAAGTGCGTGTGAGCAACACCATCGCTCAAAAGCTTTATCAGAAATACGAATTTAAAACCGCTGCCGTGAAGCCACGTTACTATCGCAACAATAACGAGGATGCTTACGACATGCGTCTTGACCTCACCGATGAGGCGATCATTGCGCGTTTTGACCAACGCTTCGACCATATTAAGGCGCGGCATTCCTTCAACGACCTGTACACTGACGTTAAATCGACCAAGAAACGGTAGCGGTAAAATGCGTATATTGCTTGTCACCCATTATTTTGAGCCGGATTCTGGTGCGGCTGCGGTTCGCCTGACGCGATTGGCAAAATTTCTGAGTCAGCGTGGACATGAAGTGACTGTCCTGACGACGATGCCGCATTATCCAGCCGGGCGCATTGATGATGCGTATAAGGGTAGGTGGACGATTACCGAAGATCGCGACGGATTGCATGTCATCCGTGCCTGGTTGTGGGCGACGCCCAGTTCTAGTATCAGCCGCCGTCTCATCAGCCAACTATCGTTTATGTTCTCGGCTGCTCTGCGTGGTCTGCGTATCCAGCGTCCTGATGCGATCTTAATCGAAGCACAGCCGGTTTTTACGTCGTTGGCGGGTTTGTTCATCAGCCGAATGCTGCGTGTACCCTATGTGTTGAATGTCTCCGATTTTTGGCCGGAATATTTGTTGGCCGTCGGCGCGTTGAAAGAATCCAGCCCGATTTACCGGTTATTTTACTGGTTAGTGAATCTGACGTTCCGAGGCGCGGCACAAATCACCACGCTTTATCCGCCGCTTTCAGAAAATGTTGTGAGCCGCATCGGTCAGGCTGAGAAAGTTCACACCATTTACAATGCCGTGGATTTGCAGCGCTTTCGTCCTGGCCTCGATGCGTCGGCTTTTCGACAGCGCCATAACCTGGGTGACGAGAAACTGGTGACATTTATTGGCACATTCGGCACGCATATTGATTTTGAAACGATGCTCGATGTCGCTGCATATTTCAATCAGCGTTCGGATGTGCGTTTTGTTTTTATCGGTACAGGTGGTCAGCGTGAAAAAGTCGCCGAACGGCTGGCGCAGGGCAATCTGTCAAATTCCCATTGGATCGGCTGGACTGACCATGCTGATATGCCGCTGGCATGGTCGGCCTCATACATCGCTTTCTGGGCGATCCACGACCATGAGCTTTATCGCAACATTCTGCAATCAAAAACTTACGAGGCAATGGCGAGCGGTACGCCAATGGCGATTGCTGTTGAGGGTATTACGACAGATATCATTGGGCGCAGCAATTCAGGCTTAACTGTGCCGTTTAAGGACACAAACGGCCTGATCGCTGCGATTACACGCCTGCTCGACGATGAAAATTTGCGTGTTCAGTTCGCGCAGTCTGCCCGCGCCTATGCCGAGGCGAATTTCGATCCTGAAAAAGTAGCCGATGCCTATGAATCAGTGCTGAAAACAGCCGCGCGAAAACCCTAATTTCTACTTGCGATAATATCGACGATACGGCTGCTGGCCTGACCATCCCACAAGGGTGGGCGCTGTCCGGTTTTCCATGTGCCATTCATAATCTTATTCACGCTTTCGGCAATCATCTTTGAATCAGTGCCGACTAGTTGATTGGTGCCGCTCGTCACCGTGATAGGACGTTCCGTATTCCAACGCAGCGTCAAACAGGGGATACCGAGGGCGGTGGTTTCTTCCTGAATACCGCCTGAATCGGTCAATACGCATTTTGCCCGCGCCATCAAGCCGAGAAATGTCAAATAAGGTAGCGGCTCGACCAGTCGAATTGCTTTCGGTGTCTGGATGCCCCATTCGGCGATTCGGCTGTGGGTACGTGGATGGACAGGGAATACAATCGGCATATGTTCTGCCACGCTGCTGATGGTCGCCATGAGTGCCGTAAATGTTTCGCGTTCATCGACATTCGAGGGTCGGTGTAATGTGAGCAGGGCATAGTTGTGAGGTGTCAGATTAAAATTCTGCCAGGGCGCATCATGAATGGCTCGGTCAACATGCTTCAGCAATGTATCGACCATGCAGTTGCCGACTCGGTGGATTTTTTGTGCATCAATCCCCTCTTTCAGCAGATTCTCGTCACCATCTGGTTCAGTAGTAAAGAGATAATCAGAAATATGATCGGTCAGCACACGGTTAACTTCCTCCGGCATGGTACGGTCAAACGAACGCAAACCAGCCTCGACGTGTGCCACTGGAATAAGCAGCTTGGATGCTACGAGCGCCGCCGCTAATGTGGAGTTGACATCACCGCTGACGATTACCAGTTCGGGCTGGTGCTGCTGACAGATGTCTTCGAACGCTGTCATAATCCGAGCCGTTTGTTTGGCGTGTGTATCCGAGCCGATGCCGAGGTAAATATCCGGCTTGGGCAGTCCCAGTTCTTCGAAAAATACCTGTGACATATTCGCGTCGTAATGCTGTCCGGTATGCACCAGAATTTGAGGCATTTCTCGGCGTTGGAGTTCGTGGACAATCGGGGCGATTTTCATAAAATTTGGTCGCGCACCGACAATGTTGCAAATCAACATCTCGAAACCTTTCGATATTGAATTAATCCATTTTATTGTAGTTCACATTCTGATCTCCAATAATTATTATTGACTGATGCGCGATGTGTATCGTGCCATAAAATTAGAACTTGACGTAAGGTGTAGTTAAATACATGATTTTGTAGATGTGCTATCGTTGGCTCTACCGAATAAACGCCACCATCTAATAAGTTTCCCGTAAATCGAGAAAATTCCTGTTTTTGCATTGACGTTGATCGTCTATCCAGCATATGATGAATAAATTACCACTAACTCGATTTTAGGACAGCCATGTCTCTGACTGTTTGGCAGCTTGATCCTGCTCAACTAACCCCATATTACAATATTGCCTTGTGTGATTCATTAGCGAGGCTTGGCTGTCATGTGCGTTATATAGCCTCTCCCTATCTATACAGCAACGACTTGCCCTTCACGTCAAATTTCCAAACAGATTATCTTTATTTTCGTGGTCTCGATTATCCCTGGTTAGTCAATTATCCACGCTTGCGCCGGATGTTGCGCGGGATTAGCTACCCTTTTGGGCATCGAGAAGTCATCACGCAGTTGCGCCGCACGCCACCAGATATTTTGCATATTCAGTGGAGTCGTGTGCCACGATTCGATGAATGGCTGATCCGTGAGGCAAAAAAACAGCATGTTTCGGTTGTACATACAGTACACAATGTAATCTCAACTTTTGCCTCCCAGAAAATGGTGAACGCTTTAGAAAATGTTTATGCTCAGGTAGACAGTTTAGTTGTTCACACAGAGGTTAGCCGCAAGGAATTGCTTCAGTTGTATCCAAGCATTGATCCAAAGAAGTTTCATGTAATTCCGCTTATTGCTAATCACAATACGCATGTCCCACCTGATGCCAGCATGGAACAGGCGCGGGAAATCCTGCAACTTCCAATTGATGCGACAGTTTTTTTATTCTTTGGCGCGATTCGTCATTATAAAGGTTTGGATGTGTTGTTATCTGCCTTTGAGGAAGCCAGAAATAGTCACCCGGATTTGCATCTCGTGATTGCTGGACGACCCGATAGCGAAACGGATAAGGCTCTGCTTCAGTCTGCTGAGAGTCAAATAAATGTTCATGTTCACAATGGGTATATTCCATATGAGCGTGTTTGGGAATATCACGTTGCGGCAGATGTTGTGATTTTCCCGTATCGCCAGATTACCCAGAGTGCTGCTCTAATCAGCGCGATGGATTTTGGGCGAGCTGTCATCGTCACTGATCTGGGTGGCTTGCCGGAAACTGTGGATGGCAACGGTTGGATTGTACACCCGGAAGATCCTCACGCATTATGTGTTGCGATCTTGGAAGCGGCTGAAAATCGGGAGCGCACTTTGCAGATGGGGCAGCGTTCGGCGGCGTTAATTGCCGAAAAATATGATGGCTCTGTTATCGCGCGGCGTACTATTCAAGCCTACGAAGAAACTATTGGCTAAGTAGAAATAAAAAGGATAGGTATCGGATGGATTTTTCGAGTATATCGCGCCGGAGTCGCCTCTTGGGGCGTATCCTGCGTTTTCCGTTAGACTTAATTCCCGAAGGAACGGTTGTACCCGTGCTTCAAGGCGTTTTAAAGGGACAAAAATGGGTTGTTGGCGCAAGTTTACATTCCTGCTGGCTTGGCAGTTATGAATTACAGAAGCAGGGAATTGTTGCCAGCCTAGTTAAACCAGGCGCGACCTTTTACGATATTGGCGCGAATGTAGGGTTTTATACACTTCTGGCAGCACGTTTGGTCGGCGAAACAGGCCAAATCTATAGTTTTGAGCCGCTGCCGCAAAATATCGCTTTTATTCATCGGCATATTGCCCTCAACCAGCTTAAAAATGTTAAGGTATACGAAATGGCGCTTGCCAATCATGAAGGTACAGCCTGTTTCCAGCGCGGCGTTCGCGATTCGATGGGAAAGCTGGCGGACAGCGGGGATATTGAAGTGCAAGTGTTATCGCTGGATAACTTGATCACCAGAGACCAGCTTCGCGCACCTGACGTTTTGAAGATTGATGTAGAAGGCGCGGAGTATGAGGTTTTGCAAGGTGCTTCTCAAATGCTCAGTCAGCACAAACCGCTAATTTTTCTGGCGACACATGGGCCGGAAGTCGAAAAACAATGTCGCGATTTTCTCCTTAGCCTGAACTATCGCCTGGAAACTTTTCCATCGGTGGATTATGGTGGCGAATTTATTGCTTATGGTTGACATTTTGTAGCCATATGCGGCGAAAAATCAATCCCAGCGCGATATTCTGGAAGACCATGACTCCCCCTCGGATTGCCGCCCCACCCGTAGCCCCATAGGTGGGCGCTAAAGTAAACAGGCAGACCGTTGAAATTAGGACGACGCTAATCCCGACGATGTTAAGTTCAGCAATGCGATTCAGCGCGATTAAAGCGGGGCGTGTCCACATGAGAATGCCATACACCGTAAAGCCAATGGCGATGAAGCTGGCTACCGTTGATACTCCTGTAAAGTCTGGCCCTAATAAACGAGGCAGGATAAGTCCACCGACGAAAATGATCCCCAGCGTAAACGGGAGCGTCAATATCCCCATTAACAGCGCTGATTGTTTAATCATTCGTCCAAATTGAGCACGGCTCGTTTGTTCATAGGATTTAACGACCTGCGGAAATAACACCAGCATAAACGGGATTAATAATTTTTCAATCGTTTCAGCGATATCCAGCCCGCTGCGGAATATGCCGACCTGTGCGGGCGTGGTCAAAAGTGCGAGGATCGGTACAAACGTCTCAGTTTGCAATCCAGCGAGTGTCGCGCTTAGCCAGAGTCCCCCCATCATGTGAAGGCCCTCATGAAACTGGTGCGGCTTATGAAAATCAATCAATGCCGTGCCTGGTAATTCGCGTCTGGAAACCCCTATTTGCATGACCAGCAGCATCAGAGCACCGATCACTTCGCTCAAAATTGCGCCGATAATGACGCCTTCAAGCCCTAACCCCAGCAAAGCTGCTCCAGTCATTAAGAGGATACGTGCTGCGCCATAGGCGATGGATTTAGCGGATAATAGCCCGAATCGATTGTACATACGCAGGCTCGTGCGTGTGATCCCGTTGGAGATCATCCGAAATGGAATGCTCAGGGTATACAAACGGACAAGCCATTCCAGGTCGGGCGCTTGCAGAAGGTGAGTCGCCATAGGCCCGGCAAACACGAAAACGATGCCCGCGCTGATTAAACCAGCCACGATGTCGGCACTCGTGAGCCAGGTAATGACACGTGATGTCTCTTTATAATCGCGATCCAGGATAGGTCGTGCCAACAGTTTCGTTCCCAATTCCCAAGTGCGCACGTCTACAATAAGCATCACCAACAAGCCGCTGCCCATCACAGTCGCCAGACGACCATAATCTGCCGGGCCAATGAGTTTGGCTGTTGAAATTTGCTGAATCGTGAGGAGCAGGGTCGAAAACAGGCCAGAGGCATACATAATGCCGGAATGACGAAGCAAATCACTGAGATTGCTGTCACTCTTAATTTTGCTGATGAGACGTTGCATCTTTCAGTGTCACCAAGTCATAATGGAGGGAACTAATCCAGAGAGCTTATCCAGGGAACTTATCTACCTTATATCCCTTTTTCAAGGTAAGTCAAGTGAGATCAGTATTTTTTGAGTACCCAACCATTACGAGGTTTTATGCAGAAAATTTTTCTGGCAGCGTTGATTTTGCTGTCTTTAGCTGCCTGTACGATGGGCTTCGAACCTGTGCCGCTGGATAATGGCCCAACCAACGGCGAGACAGGCAACGTCGTTGACGTGATTGATGGCGATACGATTGATGTGATGCTGAACGGTCAGCGTTTCCGTGTGCGCTATATCGCAGTCAACACACCTGAACGCGACGAATCATGCTATGCCGAAGCGACTGCCGCGAATGCTGCGCTGGTACGGGGCAAAACCGTAACACTGGTGAAAGACCAAAGCGAAACCGATGTTTATGATCGTTTGCTGCGCTATGTCTATGTCGGCAATACATTCGTTAATGCGCAGTTGGTTTCCAGCGGTTATGCCGAAGCCGTCCTGTATGAGCCGGACGATGCCCACTATGACGAATTCCTCAATCTGGAACGCCAAGCCAGAAACGCGAATCTCGGCTGTCACCCCACAGGTATTTTTAACGATGGTTCGGATAGACGCTAGGTTTTATCAGGTGAGTCCAGCCTGTTTAACCAGCGCGAGGCTGGCGGGCAGTTCAGCCATGAAGCTTGCTGCACGCATGTGATTGTTGCCTGGATCGCCACACGAAAAAGTCAGCCAGCCATCATATCCGATTTCGCGTAGGGCTGCGGCTGCGGCACTAAAATCCATCATGCCTTGTCCCGGCAGGCGGCAGTTGCTATCGGCGAGATGGATGTAGCCGATATGTTTGCCATGTGTGCGCAGCGTTTGCACAATGTCCACTTCTTCGAGCACCATGTGAAACATCCCGGCAGCGATTTTGACGTAGGCATGATCCTTGATTTTGCGTCGGAACAGTGCCGCCTGTTCGATCCGATTCATGAAATAAGTCTCGTAGTGGTTGATGGGGAGCATATCGAGTTCGACACCCATCGCATAGGCCAGATCGGAGACTGTGCGCAGCAGCCACACCATCATTTCCGATTCGAGTTCGATGGGCGAACGATAGGGGGTCAGATCGGGCATACGCGGACCACCGAAATGTGGGACAAAAATCACATGCCTCGCACCGATGTCTACCGCGTCAGTCATCGCCTGCCGCATTTCGCTGATCGCCCGTTCGCGTTCGTGCAATTCTGGCGAGAGATAGCCATCTCGTCGTCCCAGGTTGACGGCGGCTGCCTGGATACCAGTTTCCTGGATAGCCGCCGCGATCTCCGGTACGCGCTCGGTCAACCCCAACGCCCAGAATTCGACACCTTCAAAGCCGATCATCCGAGCATTTTGCAATTTTTCAATCACGCTGCGCCCCGGCAGCATATCCTCTTGAATAGCGAATTGCATTATTTTTCCCTATAATTGTTGATTTAAGATTTAGATAAGGGAGAATTAAGTTTTGCTGTATTAATTCAGCATCCTGTTTGCCGATCTGAATCTGTGAATTATAGCAAACAAAAATGAGGTTAGGATTGATGCGTCGCATACTGTTTCTCGTCGACTTTTTTGTGATCTTATTCGCATTGAGCGCTGTGCTGGGCATGTTAACGGCTTATGATCGCTCATCGGGTTATGGGCCGATGGTTGCGGTTGTCGGCAGCGCAGTTCTTTATTTAATCATCGCACATCTGGATATGGCCTGGAGCACCGCTCGCCGAATAAGCGTTCTCTTGCTCTTAGCAGCCACGCTCGTCACCCTGATTTTTATTCTGCAATACCGCTATCAAAACTATACCGATACACCCCGCTTTATTCTGCGCCTGGGCGGATTTACGACCTTTTTGCCGAATTTGAATTTTTCGCTGCCACACCCTAATGCCGTAGCAACGTTAATCGAGGGGATTTTGCCATTTGGCCTGGTGCTGGTGGCGTCACGTCGTCGTCTCACAATCTATCGAATACTAGGTTTGGCCTGCTCACTCGTGATGTTGTATGCCCTGCTGCTGACCTTTTCACGCGGAGCATTTGTCGCAGTTATCGCGTCTGTGTTAATCGCTTTTTTGTCGCGTTCACGGCGCTTCGCTATTGTCGCGGGCCTGGGCATTTTTGTGATGACAATTATTTTTTATGTTTTATATGATTTGCAAAGCGTCGCCGTCATTGAGGATGTGTTTTCGTGGGCGATGGGACGCTTGGAACTTTATCAGAACAGCCTCTATGTCGCCAGCGATTATCTCTTTACCGGAATTGGCCTGGGCAACACCTTTGCGATGGTCTATTCCCGGTACGGCTTACTGATTCAGGTGCCATTTCTGACCTATGCGCATAATCTGCTGCTTTCTGTCTGGATGGGACAGGGCTTATTAGGGTTAGTTGCATTCATCGGACTGCTCATTGCATTTTTTGCACTGGTTATTCGTGTGATCCGAAGGGCGCATCCTCCTTCGGTATTTTATGGCGCGTGGATGGGTGTTACAGCCACGCTGATTCATGGCTTTTTCGATGCGCGGCAGTATGTCGAAAGTGCGTGGTTGATGCCAACATTGTTTCTCCTGATCGGCCTGACGGTGACAACGGGACGATTGATGATAGAAGAAGCGATGATTCCAGAGCGCCCTGTCTCCCCTTTACAAAATGTTCTGGCTGTAGTCGGTGTGGTTGGCGCGATCGCAGCGGTTGGCGTCGTTTTTAATCGCCAGATCGTGGCGGCCTGGAATACGAATTTGGGTGCGTTGGAGGAAACGGAGGGTGAACTTGCGGCGGATTTAAGCGACGAGAAGCGTCTTTCGCACTATGAAGTTGCTCGCAGCTATTACCGCGATGCGCTGGCAGCGGATGAAAGCTGGCCGAACGCGAATCGACGACTCGGCAATCTGGATGTCAGACTAGAGGATTTTGATGATGCTGTGCCTTTGTTGGAAAAATCCTATGCTCGTGAGCCAGCGAACCCGGCGGCTATTAAGGGCTTAGGTCTGGCTTATACATGGGTTGGGCAAATTGATGATGCCGCACGTATTTTCAGTTTGATGTCTGACCCCGCCAGGATGGTCGAGGAATTGGATGTCTGGGGATATTATCGCAGCCAGCAAGGAGATTATCTGCTTTCAGCTTACGCCTATGAGACGGCGCAGACGATGCGTGGCGATGTCGTCAGCGTTCCTGCCTGGATGCGAATAGGCGGAGTCTATCTCCAGGCAGAGAGGTTGGATGATGCACGGCGCTGGTATGAGCGTGTGCTGGAAGTTGAGCCGAATAACGCCGATGCGCTGCAAATCCTGGATGAAATCGGCGCGACTGGTTAATCCTGTTTCCTAAGAATTTTGGAATGGATCAGCCATGCTGTCAGGCCGATAAAGAGTGTGTTCGTCGCCATGTCGAACCACGATGCGCTCCGGTCTGGCACAAGGGTTTGCGCCCATTCGGTGACGATGCCGAGAACCAACCCGATGATGATCGCTTGCTTCAATGCATGGGTTGATCGTGGCGACAGCGCCCACCACCATAAAAATGTCAAAATCGAGAATGCGACGATATGCCCACTCGTCAGCAATATTTCGCGTTCCAGTGTGGGCGGGCCGGGTGGTGCTGCTGGGCCGACGACGGGGCTGCTGCTGGACTGTACCAATACCAGGGTTATCAGCGCTGTCCACGATAACGCATAAAGTAACCGCAGCGCCGGATGTTGGAAAATGCTGTCATTGAAGCGGCTGATTAGATTTTTGACCATGCGACTATTGTAAGCGCGTTATGAGCTAGAAAAATCGACGGGTCTTCGACGTTTTCCATGTGATGTTGTTTTGTAGGCTGTCACTTCATATGGTCGAGCATACCGAGAAATGTTTTGAGCGTGTTCATGAATCGCTCAAAATCCGGGTGCCACAGCCGATGTCCCGCTTCCTTGAAGACGATCAGCTGGGCATGGGGGGCATATTGCAGATATTTTTCGGCGGCATCCGGCTTCAGGCGGGAGGTTTCCTTGCCGCCGCGCAGCACCAGCATCGGACAGGAGAGTTCGGTCAATCGCTCCCACAGCGGAATTTCTACCGACTCATGCTGGACACCCAGCGCGGCAGGGACGGGCATTTCGTTGGAGCGCTTCATCATGACCTGCATGATCCAGTCGGCGGAGATCGCCGGATACTGCGCTGGATACCCGGCGAGAATGAGTCCTGTGATACGATCCGGTTGCTTCAACGTATAGCCGAGGGTGTAGGTGACACCGATGGAATGCCCACATAAGCAGAAGCGCGTGAGATTTGCGGCCTCGACAACGGCTGCAATATCGCCTATATGATCATCAAAACTGTAACCCGCTTCTGGAACGCCGCTTTGCCCACGCCCACGCAGGCTAATGGATAATGCGCGTCGTGACCCTAACGCTTCGATCATGGGGCGAAATTGATCGGCACTGCCTCGCAAACCGGGAATAAAAACAATCGGTGTATCTGGCGACTCCGATTGGTTATCGAGATAATGCAGATAAACTTTTTCGTTTCTGACCCATCCGTCAACAATTGTCAAATCGCGTTTCTCTCAAAATAATCGCCACTTCTATCATACCCGATCATAGGATGTGCGACATTAAGACTGAGCAGGCTGATACCAGAATGCTCCCGGAAAATCTGCTTCAACCGACTTTTTCTTACCACTCCACTCGGAAATATTGATGCGGTAGACGGCGGTGCGTGCCAGTTCTTCCTCGACAGGCGGGCGATAATCCTGCACTGCTTTCAAGTGTGGCGCATATTTGTCGAGCATCAATTGCAGCGCTCGTGTCGCCTCAACCGACTCTTCGACCACCGAGGCCACTCCGAACACGATCACACTGGCATATTCGACGCTGAATTCCAGCGCGGTATCGGCAGGCAGCAGCCTTCCCATCTCCATCACACTGAAGCAAACACGCCCGTCTTCATCAATATTGGCACGGGTACGTCCGACTCGCGCCGTATGGGTGTAAATGCAGTGGTTCAACTCGTCGTATACAAACAGGTTGCCATTGATGAAAGGCTGACCCTCGTAAACAGTTGCGAGCGTGCCAATTGCGGCACGGCGTAAAAAGTCACGAATCCAGCCTTCGTCCTCGACGGCGCGGTCACTACGGCGGGTCGCCGTTAAGGGCAGTGCGGCGTAATCTTTGGGCATCATTTCCTCCTGATGTGAGCATACTTTTAGCATCATATAATGTGTGAAACCGCTTGTGACCTACCAGCAGAGTCCAATTTTCTAGCGATAAATGTTAGAGTCATACTTGACAAAACTTCAAAAACTAACTATATTAGTTTTATAGCTAATTGATTTAGTTGGGAGATTAACATCATGATCCAGACAGCAGTTCAAACCACAAACACTCGCACTTTAAGCCTGCCGAATATGATGCTGAGGGCAGAAGGGGCAGCGGTGCTGTTCGGTACGGTGGCGCTCTATGCCAATCAAAGCAGTGATTGGGTCGCGTTTATCCTGCTGCTGTTTGTGCCGGATGTCTCGGCGCTCGGCTATCTCATCAACCCGCGCATTGGTGCGCTCGGCTACAACATCGGTCATTTTTACGCCCTGCCAATCCTTTTGCTGGTAATCTCTTGGAGTTCTGGTTTGTCGGTTGGCATCCAACTCGCGCTCATCTGGCTTGCCCACATCGGCATGGATCGCTTGATGGGTTACGGTCTGAAATATACGACTGAATTTAAAACCACTCATCTACAGCGCGTTTAATGACCGTATAGAGGTAGAGAATTGCGCCTCACATTTGAAGCTGGATACAATCCTGTCATCAAATGATGTGGCGGTGTCTATGGATCAAGCGAAATTATGTGAGGCGATTGGCATCCAGCAAGGCGGCTCATTTTTCATCATCGATCTTGGCTTCTTAAACTGGGGCCAGGAGATACGCTTTAACTGCCGTTATGAACCACCAGAATCCGGCGCTATCGTCTATTTTGAGATGCGCCTAAAAGACTGCCGTGATCTCCAATGGCGTGTCTACGCGCATCTCACCCTCCCAGAAGGTTCGATGCCACCGCCCGCTGCACTGGTCAATTTACGCCTCGGATCGAGCCAGCATCGTAAGCCATTTCAGATGTTAACGGACTCGTTCGGTATCACGATTCTCTACGGCGATCTCCTCATCCAGAAAATAGAGTGATCTTATCACGCTGGCGATCCCCTCATTCAACAAACCTCCTGACGAGTTATGAACAGCCTGTAACGAGTTTTGAACAATCCCTGACGAGTTTTGAACAACCTCTCCGAAACGTCCGTATAGTGGGATGAATAAGGAGAATAGCAGCGTGCAGCCAGCCCTACTACAGGAAGCGCCCATGACAGAAAACACCGCTTCACAACTCGCGCAATTGAGCGAAGATGAACTTCTGCAACGCGCTCAGGCTGGCGATGATGAAGCATTCGGTGTTTTGCTGCTCAAGGTGGAATCACCTGTACGCCGGTTTATCTGGCGCTTGATTGGGACGCACGATGCTGAGGACGACATTGTTCAGGACGTATTTATCTCGCTCTATAACAATCTGGATCGCATCGAGCCTGGACAGGGGCTTCGGCCTTATTTGTTCCGTATGGTGCGCAACCGCAGTTATGACGAACTGCGCAAACTGAGACGGTATGAGTTTGTGTCGATAGATGATGAGCCAGTCGAAACCTTTGCTTCGTTTAGCTCATTTGTTGACGAAGCCGACCAGCCTGAAGATGTAGCGCACTGGCTGCTGATCCAGCTAGAAGTTCGCGAGGCGATGGAACGGCTGCCGGAATTGCAGCGGCAGGCACTCATCCTCTACTCAGAAGAAAACCTCTCCTATGCGGAAATCGCTGAGGCGATGGAAACCACGATTGGCACAGTGAAGTCGCGATTGTTTCACGCCAAAAAAACACTGCGCCGCCTACTGCGTCCCGATACTCTGCGGGCGCTGGACATGGAATTTGAAGAATAACGAGATAACGAGGAGATTATGATGTTTAATTATTGGAATGATGCAGCACACGCAGAAGCCCATCGTCAGCAGATTCAACAGGAAGTTGATGAAATGCGTCTGGCTGATTCTGTACCCACAGAAAGTGGATTATCCCGCCGCCTGATCTCGGCTGCCGGGAGTGCGCTGGTCGCCGTTGGCACACGCTTGCAAGAGCAGCAAAATCGTAATGCTAAAACTCCGGCTTATATGCCGAGTATCGAAACCCTAAGTCACTAAAACGCCGAGCATCGAAACTTTAAGTCACTAAAATCAATCTGGAATCATTAGAGGAGAAGAGACAATGGACGAAAAAGAAATGCTGGCACTGCGCCAATTGCTCCCAGCACTCAAGGCACTGGCAAAATCAGTGGAACATGCGCTGTTGACCAACACCTATCAGGGTACAGGCGAGATGGCCGCTAAAAGCTATCGCAGCCTTCACAGCCGTATTTCCGAACTTTTGCCAGAGGATTATTATGTCACGCAGGGGCTGGCGCTGGATATTTCGGAAGAAGCAACCGAACAGCAAAAAATCGCTCAGGTAAACCTGGCTGTCAGTCAGCTTGTGAATTACCTCGAAGGTCAGGTTCGCAGCCAGGGTTTCCCATTTGGCGGCGGTGCGCCCTGGGGTGGCGATATGGAAGATTTGAAGGATATGACTCGCGGCTTGCGTGACCGTATCCTGGAGCAGACGAAACAAAGCATTCGCCGTGCGATGGCCGATATTGATGTCCAGATCAATATGGACGATGTGATGGGTAAATCCAAAGGCAAGCGCCGTGTGGTGATTACATCGGACGAGGAACTGGCTGGCGCTGATCTGAGTGGGCAGGATTTGAGCCACCGTAATTTCTCTGACAAAGACCTGACGGGCGCAAATCTGAGTGGCAGTACATTGGATTTTGCCAATTTCTCCGACTCCAACCTGGAAGAAGCGAACCTGAGCGGGGCGAGTATGCAGCAGGTCAATTTGTCAGATTGCAAATTGCGCTACGCCAACCTGAGTGGGGCGAATATGCCGGATGCGAACTTGTCAGACTGCGAATTGCAGAACGCTAATCTCAGCGGGGCGAATCTCGAACGAGTAAACCTCTCCGATAGTGACTTGCGTGAGGCTAATCTGGGCGGCGTACATGCGGAAGATGCGAATTTGCGCGATGCTGACCTGCGCAATGCCAATCTGGGTGGCGCTAATCTCTCCCGTGCCAATCTGCGGGATGCTAATCTGCAAGGCGCGAACTTGCAGGATGCCAATTTGCAGGATGCGAACTTTCGAGATGTTGATCTGAAGGGCGCGACGCTGCCGGATGGCTCAACCTATGAGCGCGGTATGGACTTATCCCGGTTCGGCGCTCGCGGCAAGTTTGAGCGTTAGTTCGGGCTTCACTACGAGTAGGGCATGGGTGACTTGTAGTAGAGCAGCAGGTATTGTTTCTCTGGGGGGACATTGTAGGGGCTGAATGTCCCGCCTTGCAATCCAAAGCGCTCATGCAGCAATGTCAGGGTCGCTGTATCGTCTTTTTCGACAAAAAAAGCATAATCCGTCCCGCCCCAGATGATCGCGCCTGATGCGAAAGCCTCTGGTGTTGCGAAAACAAGCTCGACATCCAACCCCCAGAACTGGCTTAAAAAAATCGGCACAGGCGCGAAAATATCAGGATCATCCGTGACCAGATAAATTTTCGTCCCTGGCCGGAAACCCTGTGCGCGAAAAACAATATCTTGCTGATCGTGCGCTTCCGGCCTGATCTGTATGTTGTAGAGCGCGAGATGAGGGCCGAAATAATAGGCCACCTGTGCGATCCCCAGGATGCTCACAAAAATGGGCGTTATATATTTTCCGCGAATACGTGAGATTCGAGCTAAAGCATCCAGCAAAGCCTTCACGCCGACAGCCATCAGGATCGCCAGCGCCGGAAATGAAACGACAAATCGTGCTGACCACGCATTATCGCTGATGAGGCTGTTGCCGAGCGCGGTGAATAGCAGCCACAGCACCAGCAGGCTTCCGGCAACGGACCGTCGAAAAGCCATCAACAAACCTAAAACGAAAAATGGCAGCATAAACGGCAAAATCAACGCCGTATCACCGCCATAATAAAAATGGCTGTCATCGGGCAGGGTGACGAAGTGCTGAAGGGGCGGTGAAAGCTGGTTGCGCCAATAGAGTGCCAGCCGCCCCTCGTTTGCGCTGGAAAGCAGCAAATCTGTCCAATAACCAGTGTTCAAGCCCTGATTTCGCAGCCGCATGGTAAACGGAATATCCCATGACGACAGCGTGTAATAGACAGGCGCACCGATGAGGATTGCCGCCAACGCCGCGATGAATAACCCCTTCAGCAATTGTTTTCCGTAGGGGCTGCTCTCAGACCCGCCCTTAATATTTCGACTTTGAGTACCTGATTGAGGTTGCCAAGCCAATGCGCCGATGAACGCCCACGCTAACCCCAACGCCGGGAACAACAGCCGTCCACCTTCGTAAAAATACTGCGTCAGGCCGATCATCACGCCACCGAGCGCGAAATTGATAGGTCGCCGGGTTTTAAATCCGCGTGCTAGAAATGCCAGCGCCAGCGTTCCGAACAGTGGGTCGGCAATATTGTTCATTCCCAGGCGGCTGAAATGAATGTGCGGTGGGAAAACGGCCAGCAGGAACGCTGCCAGCAGTGCCGTTTTGCGATCAAACAGCGTCTTTGCCAGCAGATAAACCGCCGCGACAGTCAGCACACCAAAAGCAGCGCTCACCATGCGCATCCCGATCAGATTTGCGCCGAAAATCGCGACTGACCCAGACTGCATGTAGGGGAAAATCCAGGTGAAGGCGGCAATATAGTTAAACGGCCCCAGCAAATTGATGCTCGGCTCTTTCCAAAGTCGCAGAATGCCCTCGACAAAATTGGTTTCATCGACGTAAAAATGGACGGCGTTTTCGAGATTCCAGGTTCTCTGTGCTGTCGCAATGAGGAGAATGATGATGAGGGTGAAATAGCTTCGAAAATCGCGTTTTGACAGGGTAGGTCTCAGACCTACTCCTACGGATAACTGCCTGCCGCCTAACCCCCATGCCAGTAGGATACTCCCGCCCACCAGCAGCGCGAACTGTGCGTGATTCGTGCCGTGTATCAGCCAGGGGATGTCTAAGCGTTCGCCGTTGATCTCCGCCAGCGCTCCCAGGCACAGCACACCCGCTATCGTCGTGAGCCAGCGTATCATGGCGTGGGTTGCTCACGATGACGCGCGTAATACAGAATATATTGCTGGCTCGTCGGGATGTCGAACGGGCTGTAAAGCGGGGCTAGTATATCGAATTTATCGCGGAGGAGAAGCTCTAAACCACCTGTTTCCCAATCCAGAAAAAACGCATGGTCAACATCGGTTCGCATATTTTCGATATATTCCGGTGTGAAATCCCCCATCGTGATGATGTCCATGTTCACAGTATCGCCTGCTAGAAACGCCAGCAAGCCGCCGGTATAATGCGAATTTGGCGGCGCGTCACTGAGGATGTGAACCTGTGTACCGGGTGGAAAATTAAGCGAACGCAGAACCGCGTCCTGACCGTCGCGATGTGGGAGTGCGGCGCGTGATGAAAAATTGTACAGGGGCAGATGCCACGCGAAATAGTAATTGACCTGAGCAATACCCAAGAGAATGGCGAGTGTACTCATAAGAATGATCTGTAGTCGCATTTTTTCCGGCAAAATGAGCGCTAATGTATAGCGAATTCCCGCAGCGCAGAGCAGCACCAGCGCCGGGAAAACCACCACATAACGCGCCGCCGTTGTACTTTGCGAGAGGAAGCCGTTGCCAACAGAGGTCGCCATTACCCAGATGATGAGCAGAGAACCGCCGGGAGTGCGCCAGCGCCAGAGAGCAAATGCCGCGCCCAACAGCAGCATCGGAACCACATAATCCAGCACCAGCGGTGTCTGACCACCATAGAAAAAGGTGCGATCCGGCTGATTCACGTAAATGAGAAATGGCCCAAGGATATGGAAACGGATATGTAGAGTGAAATCGCCGGACGCGAACAGATTGCGCCAGTATTCACCGTCGAGCATGACGTTGGGGGTGGACATGCGCGCGGTCACAGGCAAACTATGCGCCACTAATGCGTAGTAGACGGGGACGGCAATGATAAGAGCAACCAATCCAGCGATGACGATATTTCCGATCTGCGCACGAGGCCGCCACAGGATCAGCATCCCGACAAGCCAGACCAGCGCAACAGGCGTATACAGCACACGCCCGCCTTCGTGGAAATAGTGCGTCAGGCCGAGCATCACGCCGCCTATCACGATGTCGATACGACGGTTATGCGTGAGTCCACGCGCAAGGAAGGTAAATGCCAGTGTTCCAAACAGGCAGCTTGCGATTTCGGTGAGTCCGATGCGGCTGAAATGGAGATGTGGCGGGAAAACGGCCAGCAAAAATGCCGCCAGGAGCGCGGTTTTTCGGTCAAATAATGCTTTTGCGAGCCAGTATAGTGCCGGAATCGTGAGTGTGCCGAGGAGTGCGCTGGCAACGCGCAACCCGGCGAAATTGCGCCCTAAAAGCTCGACACCGAGCGATTGCCAATAAGCGAATACAAACGGAAACGCCGCCGTGCCTTCCATCGGCAGCAAAATTTCGGCATTGGGATTGGCGCGTAAATTGAGAATCGCTGTTGTGAACGACAATTCATCGACCAGAAAACGGATCGTTGTGTTAAGCTGCCACAGCCGCAAAAACAGCGCCAGCAGCATGATTGCGGCCAGCGGCAAAACTGCCCTCCACTTGATGCGGGGCATTGAAAATTGAACCGCGCCCGCGCCAAACGTGATGAGAATCACCCCGAAGAACAGCAATAAAAATTGAACGTGTGTCGAAACCCCGGCTGAGATTCCGGGTGCTGTTCCGTTAATTGCCGCCAGCAGTATCAACGCAAAAAAGCCTGCCAGCAGCATGATGACGTGTTGGCGCTGAAAATTTTCATCCGGCGAGTCAGCTGTCGGAAGGGGCAGCGCTATTTTGTTTCGCCACAGTGCCGCGCCGATGAAAATGATACCGATCAGCATCAACCCGGCGGCTTCTTCTAACCACTCATAGGGACTTGCGGGGCGGAAGGCATAGGCGCTGGCGATCATCGAGACGCAGGCAGCAATGGCGAAAAAAGGTGCTGAGGTTAATACACGGACAATCCTCATGATTCACCCCGCGCGAGATAGAGCGTAAACATGCGATGTCCGGGTTTGGCATACGGGCTGAACTGCGGCGGGTCGAGATGAAAATAATCTTGCAGTTGTTCCAGCGTGGCGGTGTCATCCGGGTCGATAAAAAACGCCTTGTCCGTATCCACTGGCATCGCGTCGAGCGTTTCTGGCGTGAGCATGTCCGGCGTGAGGGCATAAATGTCGATGCTGCCTGTCATAAAGTTTAAAAGCTGCCAGGCACGATCAGCATCACAGCGTTCGGCGCTGATGATGTAGGAAATCGTACCTGGCGACAGCTTCGCAGCCCGCATCGTCGCATCTTCGCCATCCCCGCAGCGCCAGATAGCATTGCGAATCTGGACATTGTAGAGCGTCAGATGTGGCCCGAAATAATAGGCTGTCTGACCAACACCAATTGCCAGTGTGAGAATGCCCATTACGAATGCGGGACGAGTGAATTTCAGATGTGTTATCAGTGTATGAATCGCTAGGGCGATCACGATGGCTAAGGCCGGGAAAACGACTCGGTAGCGTGTCGCCACAAGGACATCGCCCATCAAGCTGTTGCCGATTGACGCTGCCAAAATCCACAGGATCAACAACAGCATACCCGGCCTGCGCCAGCGCCACAGCACATAACCCGCGCCGAACAGCAAAAATGGGACGAGCCACTCCAGCACCAACGGCTGCTTGCCGCCATAATAGAGAAAAATGCGCGGCTGGTCGTAATAGTGGACATAAAAGAGAAGCGGCTGCGCGAAGTGATTGAGGTAGCTGCCCAGATCGCCTGTGCCGTTGATCGCGCTGAAAAAGCCGGAGATAAAATTCTGATTGATGCCCGCTTCATCCATGCGCAGCGTGAGTGATCGATTCCATGAGAGCAGGGTTGTGTAAATTGGAAAGGCGACGAGCGCCGTCACCCCTATGGTGATGAGAATGCCACGCCACGAAGGTTTTTGTCGCGTGAAAATCGCCAACGCTACCAGCCAGATCAGCGCCAGTGGTGTGTAGAGCAGCCGCCCGCCTTCGTGGAAATAATGCGTCAAGCCCAGCATGACCCCGGCAAGCGCATAATCCCGCCCATGACCGGATCGCAAAGCGCGCGTCAAAAATGCCAGTGCCAATACACCGAAAAGCGGGTCGGCGATTTCCAGTATTCCGAGGCGGCTAAAATGCAGATGCGGCGGGAAAGTCGCCAGAATCAGCGCGGCGATGAGCGCGATTTTGCGATCAAAAAGTGTTTTTACCAGAAAATAGAGTGCCGGAATCGTGAGTGTGCCGAGGATCGCACTGGCTGCCCGCAGCCCGACCAGATTGCGTCCGAAAATTTCGACGGTCAGCAGTTGCAGATAGGCGAAAGTATAGGGCAGCGGTGTCGTGTGGGTCATCGGGAAAAGCACCATCACGTCATTTGGCTGCGCCCACATCACCGTGATCGCTTCGGCAAAGGCTGTCTCGTGGACAAGGACGCGCATCGACTCGCCTAACTGCCAGAATCGCAGCACAAACGCCAGGAGTGTAATCGCCAGAATCGGCGCGAGATGTCGCCAGTATGTGGCAGATTTGCGAGACGATGTGCCTACGGAAACTCCATAGATCAATAGGGCGATACCGCCGCACAACAGCGCCATTTGCAGGTGGATGCTCATGCCGTCGAGCCAGGGCAGAATCGGTGCCTGACTGTTCGCGCCAGCCAGCAATACGAGCAAAATGATTCCCAATGGTATGGCTGCCCGATTTAGAAGTGCCACATAGGGTCTTCTCGCGGCCTGGATTTGAACGTTGATTTTTTCTTGAACTGCTGAAAGTTGATTGCTGAAAGCGGATCGTTCATGACGCAATCCGATGCCCATCAACCCCCATCCGATCACCGTCAGGCCAGCCGCGAAAGGCAAAGCGCTTTCGTCGTTTACAGGGCGAAAAATGTAGGCGCTGACGACGAACAGGCCAAATGTGGATAGGATGACGCAGATGCCCCAATTGCGGATGATGATTTGGCGCAGGCCGATCATGACGCTGAACGCCAATATCAGCCACAGCAGCACCGACGCATAGTCACGTGGTAAAGTGGTCAATAAAATAGCGCAGGCCGCCAACACCAGCGTAAATAAAAGCCAGCGAGTCGAGACATTCAGCCGGGTCATCGCTCAGAACGATCCGGCCTGAAGGTGGAATAGCCAGCCCCCTGCGCGAATTTTGCTTCGGAAAAATCGGGGATATAAGGCGCGTAGTATAAGCGGAACTGCCTTTCAATGGGCAGGTTATAAGGGCTTTGCTGAGGTGGCATCAGATAATAATAGGTGTTCAGCATGGCCTCGATGCGAAAGTCTTTTGCCTCGATAAAAAAGGCGTGGTCGATGTTCTTGGGCAGCTTGCTCAGATAAGTGGGCGTGAAAAGATTGCTGGGCAGCGTGTCCAGGTCAATATTGTCGATGAAGAAATGCAGCATTCCATTGGTAAAGAACATATCCGGCGGAATATCGCTGATGACATGCACCTGTGTGCCGGGTGGAAAGTCGATAGAACGTAAGGCAGCGTCCTGTCCGTCGGGATGCGGCCAGTTATTGCGGAACTGCTGATTATAGAGTGGCAGATGCTCGTTGAAATAGTAATTGACCTGAATGACCGCCAGCAAAATTGCCAGCGCAGCGACGACAACGGCCTGAATGGTCGATCTGCCTGGAATCAAGAGCGCTGTCGTGTAGCGAATGCCAACCGCAGCCATGAGCATCAAGGCCGGGAAAACCATGACGTAACGGGGCGAACCAATGCTGTCTACCATCAGGCTGTTGCCGAGCGAGGCCGCGATAACCCACATCAAAACGAGCATAAGGCCGGGCATTCGCCAGCGCCAGATGCACTGAAATAAGCCCAACAAAAATGCCGGAATCACTGATGTCAGCAGCAGAGCCGTATTGCCGCGATAAAACAGCGTGTTCTCGACTCGCTGGACATAGATGTAAAAAGCGGGCAATAAATGATATTCGATGTGTCGCTGAAAATCGCCAGCCGCGAACATTTCTCGCCAATACGCGCCATTTAACGCCGAATTATTGTCCACCATGCGGGCTGCCAGCGAACGCCCCATGCCGATGAGCGTGTAATAAATGGGCGCAGCGACAATGATCGTCGTCAGTACCGCGATCAGAATATTGCGCGGCTGCACACGTGGTCGCCAGATGATGATGAGTGCCAGCACCCAGAGGAGAGCCAGCGGCGTATAAAATACGCGCCCACCCTCGTGAAAATAATGGGTCATGCCCAGCATCGCGCCCCCGGCAGCATAATCTTCGCGATGGTTTTCCAGCACGGCGCGTGAAAGAAACGCCAATGCCAGTGTGCCGAACAACGGGCCAGCGATTTCCGATATACCCAGGCGGCTAAAATGAACATGCGGCGGGAAAGTCGCTAGCAGCAGCGCGGCGATCAGAGCCGTCTTTTTGTCGAACAACGTGCGTGCCAGCAGATAGACCGCCGGGATCGCCAATGTGCCGAGGATCGCGCTTGCCCCGCGCAGGCCGACGAATGTCCGCCCAAAAACTTCGACGGATTGCGACATCAGGTAAGCGAACAAATTCGGGAAGGCCGCGATACTTTCCATCGGCGCGAGAATCGGAACGTACTGATTATGACGGATATTGTAAATGCCATCGCTAAACGCCAGCTCATCCACAAAAATCCGAACGGTATCGTTCAACTGCCAGAAGCGCACGATCAACGCCAACAACGTGAGTGCGCCAACAGTTAGCAGGGTTTTTCGGTCAATCTGTGGCAGCCGCAGCGGAACTTCGCCCACGCCAACGATGACCAGAGTGACGCCGACAAATAACAGCCAGAACTGGACATTGCTCGTCGTCAGATAGAGCGTTTCGAAGTCGAATAGACCCCCGTTAATTTCCGCCAACAGCCACAATAGCAGGATACCCAGCACGGCAATGAATTTGTAGGTGAGCTTCAGGCCTGGGATTTTGAGAAGGCTGAGAGGCGGGACAGGCAGCGCCACAAAATTTGGTGTGGTTGCGCTCAAGCGGATTGCTGCGCCCAGCATCATACCGCCTAAAAAGAGGAGCGCGGTGGCTTCTTCGATCAGCGGGCGTGGCCCCATAGGACGGAATGTGAGTGCGCTGGCGATCATGAACGTGACCGCGCTCACCGTAAAAATGAATGCTAACGCGACGCGATGCGAGGCAACCCAACGCGCGACAACGCTGGTTTGGAGCCAGGTTAGACTCAATCGGAAAACGCGCCACGCCGGACGCGCTGTTAACCCCCCAACGATCACACCAACCACGCCGACCATGACCAGAGTGGAATAGGGCGGCTGTATATTGAGCATCAACCACATTAGTGCGCCAGTGGTGAGTGCGAATAACAGCCAGCGCACCCAAGCCAACGGCAGTGTTCGCTGCACCTTCCCGCGCACAAGATTCACATCGCGCATAAAAGGCGATATGGATGAAGTGGTATCTGGCGATATGATCTGAACAGGGGCAGCCTGGAATTGGACAGGTGCAGTTTGAGATTGCACAGGGGCAGCTTGGGATTGGACGGAGACAGGTGAAGGCTGAAGTTTTTCCGGCAGTGGTGGGCGTATGGTGTGACCATTCCGCAGCCGCGCGACAAGCGCCATACAGCCAATAATGACTACACTGATGAGCGCCAACCAGCGCGCTGTTTTAGGTAAACGGGTGTTGGGCTGCGCCGCTCCCATATCATCCTCAAACAAAGAATTTCAATCTTCATCATAATAGACGACATGGTTTTTGGACAATGAAAATTTTGTAACGAAAAGCAGACAAACAATTGTTTATGCAACCTTGCCATCTATCAAACGTATACTTTAAGGATAGAAGACATCGATGTCTTTGCAACGGTCGATTGAAAGGGATACTCAATGAAGAAATTTCTAATTTTGCTTCTGGTTATTGTTGTTCTGGCACTGGGCGCAATGCCAATTCTGGCAGTTCCGCCAACGGACTTGAACGTGCTGGCGAGTTATTTCCCAGCAGATACGCCGATTTTCGCCAGTACACGCACCGATGACGAGTTTGTTGAAACGCTCGATTCGGTACTTGCCAGAATCGGTGCGGCGATTCCTGATGCGATGCCGCCGATGACGATCTCAGAAGGCCTCGATGGGGTTGTCAGCCAGCTTTATGACGATGGTACATTTGCTGAAAATATTCGCCCCTGGCTGGGAGATACCGCCTCGGTTGCGGTCACATCCCTGGCAATCAACATGGATGAAGTCGCTGATGCAAGCGAAGCACCTGTGATTTTTGCCCTCAGCATTAAAGATCAGGCCGGAGCCAGCGCGTTCCTGGATGATATGCTGACCAAGAGCGATGTTGCGTTTACGCGAGTCGAAGAGGACGATTATCTGCTGTTGCTCGATGCCGACGACAGCGATCAGGAAATGGTCATGCAAAGCGCGATCCTGCTGCGCGACGGCGTACTGATGGCGACGAATGACGCTTCCAGCCTGCCCACCGATGCCGTACCCGAAAACGCCCTGAGCGATAATGCTGAGTTCACTGCGGCATTGGGTTTACTGCCGGAAGACAGCTACAACGCTACCGTTTATGTCGCTTTTACCGAAATCCTCCAGAGTGTGATGGAAAACGAACCGGAAGCTGCTGATGCGATGGGCGTATTTGGCAGCATTTTCGACGCTATTGGGCCGCAGGCCTGGGGTTTCACCATTCTGGACGACGTTTCCCTGACAGTTGACATCGTTCAGCAGCTTGGCGATCTCTCCGCGCTGGAGGATGCAGGTCTGGTTATGGGAACACCCAAGCCCATTAACCCGGATTTCGCGGTTCATGTTCCAGCGAATGCAACACTGGCTATTTTTGCCTCCGATCTAAACACGTCGATTGGCGGAGTGTTGGATAATCTGGTCAAGACGACTGAGCTGATTGCCGAGATGCCGAACGCAACGGGCAGCGATATGTCGCCCGAAGAATTGCAGCAGGGTATCGGGCAGATTGAAACGGCTTTTACCGCTTTCACTGGCCTCGACTTCCGCAGTGATGTGCTGGACTGGATGAGTGGCGATTATGCGCTTTTCCTGATGCTCAATCCCGCGCTCGATACCAGCAGTATGATGGGCCTGATGTCAGAATTCCCAGTAGATTTCGGCCTCGCGATTGAAGCGACAGACCGGGAAGCCGCGCAAAATATGGTTGAAGGGCTGACTCGTGGTTTGAATCAAACGCTGGCGATGGCAGGTTTATCGGATGAAGCGACGGCAGAGCCGGATGACGCAACAGAAGAACCAGCTCGCCCACAGCCGAAAGTGGACATTACCACCGAAAACCTGGCTGGGACAGATGTTACGGTCATCACTATCACCGCCCCTGATCTGCCCTGGCCGATTGAGCTTTTGATGGGCGCGAATGATGAGGTGTTCGCGTTAGGAACACGTACTGCTGTGACCGCGATTTTTAACCCCGATGGCGGTCTACCCTCGAACCCGGAATTTGCCCGCGCACAGACGTTTATGCTGGATAATCCGGCCTCGTTAGCATGGCTGGGGACAGAAGGCTTGCTCCCGCTGGCTGATCTGGCGGCGGTTTTCGGCCAACGCGGTGATTCAGGCGAAGATATGACCGAACAGATTCGCAGCGTGATCAGCCTGTTCAGTAGTGCCACGATCACCAGTACATCGGACGAGAACGGCACTGCCGCGCGTCTGGTCCTGACCTTCAGCGAATAATCCGATAAGTTCGATCTCTGTAGTGGCGCAAGGCCTTGCGCCCTTCCCCGTATCAGATCATTTCTATCGTAGGGCGCAGCACGCTGCGCCCCTACCGATTCCCCTTCGCAAACAATCCATTTTCTGAGAGTTGCGCCGTATTTTATTTGTCGTCATAATGCACACACATCTCAGGAGATACAAAAATGGATAACCTCTATCTAGAGCCGCAGGGTTTCCTCGGCACAGGCGCTAGTTTGCTGGCTGACCTCACATTACTGGCTTATATTTTATTGATTGTTCCGGGAATATTGGCCGGGTTTGTGTTCGCGCGGCGCAAACTGCACAGGCCGCATCACCAGATCGTGATGATTGCGATCACCGTGGTGAACTGGCTGCTGATTATTTTCCTGATGGTGACGGCCTATCGCTTCGATGTGATCTCCAATATCAGTTCAGCCCCAAGTAATCCCCGCTATCTGATGCCGACGATTCATGGCGTATTAGGGTTAGTGGCGCAGGTTTTGGCGACCTATGTCGTCATACGCATGATTATGGAGGATATCAACGTTGCGCGGGCAAAACGGCGCGGCGAGAAAAACCTCTCGCAATATTGGTTCAAAGGTGCGAAGCCGTTTATGTGGGTGATCCTGATCCTGTGGTTGGTCACGGCGCTGCTGGGTATTCTGAGCTACGCGATCCGCTATGAATTAATTTCAATCCCCGGCCTCAGCGGAAATGTGCCAGCGCCAGTAGCGACAGAGGAAGTTGAAGCGCCTGTTATGACAGAAGAAGCGCCTATCGACGAACCCGTAACAACGCCGGAAACGACACCAGAATCCACGCCGGAAATTTCATCTACAGAGGCGGCTGAACCCGTAGCTACACCTGAAATAACGCCGGAATTCACGCCAGAGGTCGCTGAAACGCCGGAAATCGAAGATTCCGAAAACGAGAATGAAAACGAATCAGATAACGATTAAAAAGTTACCACGCATCCACCAACAGTGACTTCAGCGGTAGTAAATTTTGATCATCGACACCGGCGGCGGCGAAGCGATCATCCGGTGTTTGCCAATCGTAAATTGCCAGTTGGATCGCGTAACGGCCAATGACAATCGGATAAGGCAGTGTCAGGATGCGCTCCTCGACGTAATATTGCCCAGGCTGCCATTGGCTGGTTTCTTTTGGTGGTGGGTTGGCGAATGGATAGATCGGGTCGATCACCTGCGGCGGGCCATCGAACTGCACCATTTCTTGGCCTTCAGCGCTGGTGATATAGGTCGCCACGCTGTAATCCTGGCTGACGGATTCGTCTACCGACCACCACAGCCGCAAGCGCACTTTTTCGCCCTCACGCCGGATGATTGTTGGGCCGGATTCGTAGATTGATGTCGTGTTATCCAGCACGTCAACGCCGTGAAAACGCATTCCATTTTCGAATAAGATGCCGTCCACATCCGGTGGTGCTTCATAGAGCCGCCATAAAAATTCCGCAGGGCCGACAAAAATTCCGGGGACGCGATTCTCGTTGACAGCAGCCGATGTTTGTGGGTCAGGATTGAGTTCATCGGTGATGTACCAGATACGGCGATAATTGCCGGGATGATCGACATATTGCAGGCCGTTGGGGAAATAAAGATCGGTGAAATAATCCCATTTTTTGTCATCATAAAGTTCGCATGTTTGGGTACAGCCGGGGTCGATCAACACCACGTCGCCCCATTGACTGTGTTCGGATAGCCACTTGAAATTCGTTTCGAACGGCTCGTCAAAACCCAGCGCGTAATGCAGATGAAAAGGGTAGAGATTCAAGACAATCAGCGCCGCCGTCGCCACGATCAGCCCAGGATGCCTCAGAAAACTTAATCCCCAACCGACCCACACACCCATACCGAGCATCAATGCCATTGAGTAATGGAGATAAAACAGGTAAATGATGGGATTGAGCAGGAACATGACCAGCGGCATCAAGACCAGCCACAGGAAAAATGCTATCGTGTGCCGTGTCAATCGGTGGCGATTGAACAGGATCACGACTGCCGCCAGAATCATCAGAATAGCCCAGACCTCAACCGGATAGCCCTCATACTGAAAAACCGTGAACCGCCGAAAGTAATCCTCCATTTGGTCTCTGAATAATCCGAAAAACCAGTCGGAGGAGATGCGATCAGCGGCTTCGTCCACGCGGAAAAAAAGCAGCGGGAATGCGAAAATCAGCCCCAGCAAACCCGGCAGCCACCAGCGCCAGATCGCACGTCTGTAAACGATCAGCGAGTACAGGCCAAGCATCAGAAAGCCAATTGTTCCCGGCAAGTAGGTATAAAAGATGCCTGCCATGCATACTGCCAATGGCAGCGCACGGCGAAAAGAAGGCTTGGCAAAATAGCGCTCAGTCAGCCAGAAGGCGAACAGATAAAACATATACATCAGCATATAGCCGCGAATCTCGGTGCTGATGCGTATGCTGAAGCCGAGTGCGCTGAACGCTAATGTCACCAGCACCGCCGCGCCGATGCCACGTAGTCGCCACATGACGCGGAATAACGCCGTCATAGCGAGCATATAGATGAGCGCGGTCAGCAGGCGCAGAACAAAAGGATGGATGCCGACGAGTTCTTTCCATCCCGCGATCAGCAGAAAATACAGCGGCGGCCAATCATAGGGTGTCCACTGCAAAATTTGCCGTACCGTACCGTAGCTCTGCCAGATCGACCAGATTTCGTCAGTGTGCATTTCCAGGCCGTGAAAATGGATCAGACGGCTGAGAAAGAGGAGTAATAAAAGCGCCGTCCCGATAACCAGGCGGTTTTGAGTGCGGTTTGACATGCGTTTTAGTGGATTTTGGTTCAGCATAGTTGACAGTGTAGCGTATGGCGATGTGGTAGTATATTAGACGACAGTGAGTTTTGAGAGGGTGAATCACATGGCGATGAAGGACATACAACTTACTGGACGCATTGTTGTTTCACGCGATATTTGTCATGGTAAGCCGCGTATTGCAGGTACAAGAATTATGGTCTATTTGATTCTTGATTTACTAGCGGCAGGTAAAATGCCAGAAGAAATTATATCTGAGGACTATTATCCTGACCTCACGATTGAGGATGTTTATGCTTGTCTTCACTTTCGTGGCGCTTCGAAGTCCCTTTTAGATACAAAATAATCGCGATTGTGATTGGAAGCGCTATCAACCCTGTAATGCCTAGAGAACAAAGCAATACAAACATGAAAGCCAAACCTTGACTTGCATACTCCGGCCCCCAGTCAGGATTTGCTCTTGCATAAATGATGATCGGCAGCAAAGTGAGAGCGATCCAAATTGCAATTGGTGCAATAACATTTGTGAATAAAAAGCGTATAAACTGTGCCAGCATAATCAGAATTTGTTTCAACATGCTCATAATTTAGCAAACGTTTGCACCGCCCCTGTCACTTCCACCGTCACTCGCTGCCCAACTGTATAATTTGCCGATGAATCCGCACGTGCTATCAAACTTTTCCCATCATTGAGCAGAATGCCAATGCGTTGGTCATGACCGTAAAATTCGCGCCACATGATTTCGGCGTTTAGGTGATCGCTGCTGTCGAGAAGGCGCAGCGCTTCGGGACGGATCAGCACTTCGACGCGACCACTCGCGGCCTGCGCCAATGGCAATTGTCCCAATAGGCAACTCACGCTATGGCCGTTTGCCTCGCCGGGTAAAAAATTCGCTTCACCGACGAACGACGCGATATTACGGTTGACGGGGTGGCTGTAGAGGCGCTGTGGTTCGGCCATTTGCGCCACCTGTCCGTTGAACATCACCGCGACTTCATCGGCTAAACTCAGCGCTTCTTCCTGGTCATGTGTCACGAAAATGCAGGTCGCGCCGGATTTTTTGAGAATCGAGCGCACCTCTGTCCGCACCTGAGTACGCAGCGCCGCGTCGAGATTTGAAAATGGTTCATCTAGGAGCAGCACATCAGGGGCAGGCGCTAATGCCCGTGCTAGTGCGATCCGCTGCTGCTGACCGCCGGAAAGCTCGTGAGGCATCCGTTTGGCGTAGTCTGACAGGCCGACCAGCGCCAGCATTTCGTCAACGCGCTTGCGTTTATCCGCCCCGCGCAGGCCGAAAGCGATATTGCCCGCTACGTCGAGATGTGGAAACAGGGCATATTCCTGAAAAACCATGCCCACTCGCCGTTCTTCAGGCGTGACACGAATGTTTTCACCGGCAACGATTCGGTTTTTGATGCTGATGATGCCGCTGTCCGGCCATTCGAATCCGGCGATCAGGCGGAGTGTGGTCGTTTTGCCACAGCCGCTTGGCCCCAGCAGTGCAACGAACTGCCCCTTTTGCACGTTCAGCGAAATATCGTCTACGGCTTTCACGCTGCCAAAGCGCAGGCTCACCTGATGAAGTTCGAGCAAACTCATGCCGAAGGTTTATCCCTTTAAATTATCCCGCCAGAGCAGAATGGCTAACCCAACGCATGATAACCCAATCAGGATGAGTCCGGGCAGTCCGATCAAGGCCAACATGCCCGCCTCGGATGCCATCCAGATGCGGGTCGCCGGGGTGACAAAGCCGATGGGCGACAGCATCAGGGTTGTCGGCAGTTCTTTCATCGTGTTCAGAAAAACCAACGCCATACCCGCGATGATACTTGCCCAGGTGAGGGGAATCGTCACGCGAAAAAGACGCTGCCAGGGACGCAAGCCCAGGCTTTGCGCTGTTTCATCAAAGGCGGGATTTACCCCAGCGAGGGCGCTTCCGGTTGCTGCGAGGCCGTAGGGTAGGAATCGTACCGTATAGCCCAAAATGAGCAGCGGCAGCGTTTGATACAGTGCTGGCATACTATTCGCGCCGAAAAATACGAGCGCCAAACCGATAACGATCCCCGGCAGCGCGTTACCGATGTAGGTCAGATTCACCAGTCGGCGACTCCAGTACGACGTGGTACGACGGGCGACAATCGCTAATGGCAGTGCGGCTAACGCAACGACTACTGCTGTCAGGACACTGGTGGTGACGGCGCTCCAACTAGCCTCACCGAGTTTCATGTCAATCGGGCTGATGACATGCGGATTTAGCGCCCATCCCAATAAAATGCCAATGGGTAAAAGTGTGCCGATACCGATCAGGACAGCGCAGAATCCGAACGCGGGAATCTGCCAGCGCCCCAGACGTAGTTTTTTTGTGATGGTTGTCGTGCCTTTTCCGGCGCGGTACGTCTGAGCTTTATGGGTGACGCGCCGTTCAAGCTGGACGAGCAGCAGCGTTAAGGCGACCAGCACCAGTGCCAGCAGCGCCGCGCGGCTGCGATCAAATGAACTGTTGTAGGTCACATAAATGGCGCGGGCGAAAGCGTTGTAACGCATCACCATGACCGCACCAAAATCGCTAAGGGTATAAAGGGCTGTCAGGAGCGCTCCGGCGGCGATGGATGGACGCAGCGCGGGCAGAGTCACTCGCCAGAAAATTTGCCAGCGTGAACAGCCTAATGATTGTGCTGCTTCTTCCAGGCTGCGATCCATGCCCAGCAGAGCAGCGCGTACAGGCAGCACAAAATAGGGATAGGTGAAGATCGTAATAGCGAACGACGCGCCAAAAAAACCATAAATTTCTGGCAACCGCCGGATGCCAAGCGGCTCTAAAATTTGCTGGAGATAGCCTACCGGGCCAAAGGCCGCAACCAAAGTTAGTGCGCCAATATAAGATGGGATCACCATCGGCATGAGGCCGAGAATCAGCACAACACGGCGCATCGGAAGATTCGTGCGGGTGGTGATCCAGGCAAAAAGTGTCCCGATCACGGCTGACGCAATCACGACGGCAATCGTCAGGAGGATGCTGTTGCTGAGGATCGTCAGTGTTCGGGGTTGCAGCAGATAGTTAATGCCGTCGATGCCACTGGCGGATGCGCGAAGTACCAGATAAATCAGCGGCAGTGAGACGACAGCGATAATCAAAAAACTGATAACTTTTAATCCGGTAAAGCGCGTTCGTATCGTCATGACCAACAGCCCGTCAAGCAGGCACACTCAACCTCATAAAAAGAATAAAACTGACACATCCTGTGTACCATCAACTGTCGCTATTTACAGAGCAAAACAGGCACAAGTACGCAAAGCGCACTTATACCTGTTGCTGTTTTTATCGTAATTGAGCGAGGCGGATGCACTTAATCCAGCGCACCACTCTCTTCAATCATTGTCAATGTGGTCTGCAAGTCATCCAGGTCACTCAGATCGATTTCTGGCACTTCGATGGTTTCCAGAGGTGTCAGCAAAGGATTGAGGATAATACCATCAATCACCGGGTATTCATAAGTCTGTGACGTAAAATATTGCTGCGCGACGGGGCTAAGGAGGAAAGCGACAAATTGTTGGGCAGCTTCGGGTTGATCGGAGGTCGCTAAAACGCCCGCGCCTGCAATGTTAATCAGCGAACCGGGGTCTTTGCCAGGGAAGAAATGGTGTGCCAGCGGTGCTTCGGGGTTATCGGCAAGAATGCCGAACATATAGTAATGGTTGCTGATGCCCATCGGGATTTCGCCATTCGCGACTGCCAGATACAGATTAGTATTGTTGCTGCCAAAGCCGACGGTTTCATTAGCGACCATATCCGCCAGCCATTGGGCTGCGGCTTCTTCGCCCAGCAGAACGCGCAAAGCCGTGACTTGCGCCTGGAACGAGGCATTTTCTGGCGCCCAGCCTACCAAGCCTTTATAAACCGGATCGGTCAGATCGAGGATGGAAGCGGGCAGCTCGAGTCCAAGTTCTTCGACCAGTGCGGGATTATAGACTAACACACGTGCTCGTGCGCTTGTTCCGACCCACAATCCATCCGGTGAACGGAAAGCTGGCGCGACCTGATCGACAATTTCGGCAGGAAGCGTCGCCAGCATATCAGCTTTTGCCAATGCGCCCAGTGCGCCCGCATCCTGACCATAATAAACATCGGCAGGGCTGTTTGCACCCTCTTCCAGAATTTGGTTGGCGACGGCAGCCGTATTCCCATAAACCACTTCTACCGGGATGCCCGTCGTTTCGGTGAACAATGTGATAATCGGCCCAACTAGGCTCTCGCCGCGCCCCGAATAAATCGTCAATGTTTCTGGTGTGGATTGCGCACTGATCGGCGCGACTGCCAGAACGACGCACGTGAGAAGGATGAGCAGAAAAATCATTCTAGAAAAACGCATCGAGACAAATCTCCTTGATATAAAGTAACCGCGTAAGTGTTATGTGTTCAGGCACAATCACACATATTGTGGAGAGTTTTCCCCGCAATATCTACGCAGGTAGTCAAGGGAAAAATTTATTAACAAGAAATCGGATTTCGGTCTTGGACGGTTTAAAAATTGCAGTCGGTTAAATAAGATTTACAGTTGGGAAAACTTAGTTTTAACCAGAAACGCAAAGCGCGGGACAATCGCCCCGCGCCAATTTGAATAGCATGATGTGTTAGTAGGTTATTTCCAGTCGAAAGCGTATGGACTACCGTCAAAATTGGTCGCGTTGATCTGGAATTCGCCAGAGGACAGGCGATAGAGGGTAACACCGTTCGCGCTGTCGATAGCTGTGTTTGCAGCAGGCGTTTCCCCAACATCGGCAACTTCTTCATCGGTAGCCGTGAAAATCTTGTCGCCGTTTCCGTTGGCAGGGTTAATCAGGTAAACATCCAGCCCTTGCTCGGTGTCATAGACAGCAACGGGTGCACCAAGCTGATCGCCACCATCGTTCAAGCGACCATCACCGATTTTCCCACCCTGGCAGTTATCGAGAGATACCTGTCCGTAGCTCAGGATTTCATAAGAGAAGGTAGGGCCGGAAAGGAAGGTGATCGCATACCAACCACTACGCGGGGCAAAACCGAGAACGCGAGTATCACGGGTCTCGCCTGGTTGTAAGATGAATGTTTCCACGCTGACAAGTTGAAAGTCGGGGTTAAAACTAAACAAATTCGAATTGATCTCAAGAGGCTCACTGCCTGTGTTTGTCAAGCGTACTGCCCAAGCGATGCAATAGGTGGGTGAAGGCGTGGTGCTGACAATGGCGCTGGCAGAAGAACTGCCAACAAACGCGACAGTCGTGAGCATGATGGCTGCAATGAGAATAAGGACGGTTAATTTGCGTGAAGAACGGATGAAAGAGGTCAAGATGTTACTACCTTTCAGGAGTGTTAAGCATATAAAGGCGCAATGCGTTGATGAAGTTGTCGATGATAAGCGGCATTCAGTGAATGATTTCGCGCTTTCTTGAAGCGTTATCTGACAAGATACTATAAAAATCTTCCACCCGATTACGCCGAAACCTCGTTACATTTCGCCTTAATTTCGAAAATATTCATAACCTGTATAGCCAAAGTTCTGCAACTTACCAAGCATTTGCGCGTATTAAACGATAATCAAACACCGAATCATTGGGGGACTCTGCGAATCGAGGGCAGCACAGTGGTAAAATAAGAGTGTTGTTTCATTCCATTTGAGGAGAACGGATTTCATGGCAGCATGGTGGGGATCGCGGAACAAGGTTGACCCTCGCTTACAGGTCGAGGTTGAAGCGATGCGGGCGACGTTTGGCAATACATTTAAGCTGGTTGTGCCGCAGTTTGGCCTGTTATATTGGCAGGGTACGGTAGAGGTGAATTTATCGACGCTCAAGTCGCCGGAACACGTCCTGAAAATTGTTTACCCCAATGAGTATCCAAATCGTCCGGCGGAGGCTTATGTCCTCAAGCCGCATATTTACAGCGAAAAACATCAATACGAAGATGGTCAGCTTTGCCTGTTCAACCCCAAAGATGGTGAGCAGTATGGCTGGAATCCCGGTCAATCGACAGCCGTCACCATCAGCAAGTGGGCGATTGAATGGCTTTATGCCTACTATACCTGGCGCGTGATCGGCGAATGGCCGGGTGTTGAGGAACGGATCAACCCCAAAACGCCGCTGTCCCCACGACGGCGAGGATTTTAATTATGATGCGAGCATTAAATGGGCGAAGTGTGCCTAATCTGGTGATGGCGCAGCGTGTTCTGAACAAGATGGCTGCGGCAGCGCAGCATTACATTGAAGATGAAACAGGCGAGGCGATGGTCGGGCTGGTTGTGCCGGGGAATCATACCAACGGCGTTCCTACCCTCTATGTACTGGATACGATCTCGCCGGACAGCAGCGCCGTGCGCCAGATGCACACCTTCCAGCAAGGCGACGAACTGCAATACGACATGTTCGAATGGCTCAATGAAAATTGGAGTCTGTATCGTGTAAAACGGATCAGTTATGCCGGAAAACAGCTGGCTGCCAAATGGGATGTCCCGCTTTCCCACCTCGGCGATTGGCACAAGCAGCCCGGTTTTATGATCCAGCCCAGCGGTGGCGACTTGATGACCGCGCTGAACATGCTCGATGACCCTGAAAACGGCTTCGATTTTTTGCTTGTCCCGATTGTAACGCTGGGACATCCCCCAACCATTGCGGGTGCGGGGGTCAACTTTTTGACGATGCCGCAGGGCGATGGGACAAATATGCGCGTCGATTTCTGGTATATCGACGGTAAATCGCGCCTGTTTCAGCCGATCATCCCGGCGGTATATCCCGATCATCTGCTGCCGATGCTGCCGGATTACCCCTGGCATCTGGTTCATCCTGAAAATCTGAATCGCGAGTACAGCAAGCTGCAAAACGATGGATTGTTTACGTCCGTCGTGTTATGGGACGCGGATGACGAACCGCCGCTGGAAATCTGCCTCATGACTGCACGGGTGGGCGCGGATCGCATTTTAATAATCATCACGCCCTGGGATTACCCCAAGCGAGCGCCGCAAGCACGGGTCGCCCCCTTCGTTCAGATGACTGACGATGATGACATGTATGAAATTTTTGAGATGCTATGGGAACAGTCCAAACCTGTAGCTGATCCGCCGGGCTGGAAGTGGTCGTCAGAATCGGATTTGCTCACCTATGTTCGGGCTGTCGAGTCTGCGCTAGGGATTAAATCTGAGGCATCCAGTATGGAAAACAAGGAACAACCATGAGTTGGAATCGTGTGGAACGGCTCATCGGCTCGGATAATCTGGCGCGGTTGGCAGGCAAGCGCGTCGCGGTTGTCGGACTGGGATCGGGCGGCGGTGCAGTCGCATTGAATCTGGCGATGAGTGGCGTTGGCAATTTTATTCTGGTCGATGATGACGTGCTGGAAGAAAGCAACGTTGTGCGCCATGTCGCGGATCGACGCTATATCGGGCAGTCGAAAGCTGAGGCCGTCGCCGATCTGATTCGCCATCGGAACCCGAAAGCCACGATTGAGGTGCGTGTGGGGCGTGTCGAACAAAATATGGACGCGCTCGATCATATCGACATTCTGGTATCCGCTGTCGATGGCGAAGGTCCAAAATATGCGCTGAATCAGGCGGCGCTGAATCGTACTCTGACCGCTGTCTACGCGGGTGTTTACGAGCGCGGCGAGGGTGGTGATGCTGTCGTGATTTATCCGTATGACGGGCCGTGTTATGCGTGCTGGGCGGCTGAACTGCGCGAGGGATTGACCATCACCAGTACGAATACGGGTGAACTGGATTACGGCATGATCGGTCCGGAGGGTACATTGGAGGCCGAGCCGGGTTTATGGCTGCACGTCACGCGCGTGGCGACAGTTCAAACACACCTGATTCTCAATGAATTGTTAAAAGGCACTGACGTTTATGAGCCGATGCCGGGTAACACGGTTATACTGGCAAATAGTGCGCTCGAAATCGTCAATGGACAGGTCAGCCAGCCACAGACAGCCGTTTGGGTCACGATTGATCGCGATCCTGAATGTCTGGTGTGCGGGGATAAACTGCGTAACCGCGCTGTCTTGACCGATGGACGCGAAGAAAGCGGTCTATCGTTGGCAGATTTGATGGATACGACAGGAATCGTATTGCAAGAGGACGAGGACTAACATGGAAGATCAAAATAATATTCCGGTGAACAACGAAGAGCCAGAGGCAGGTGGACAAACAGCAGTGCCTCCGCCTGCGCCGCCGGAAGCACCGCACCCCGAACCACCCGTAAGTGCCAGTAATGGTGGTTTTGACGACGAGGTGATGACAGATCGGCTGGAACGGCTGGGCGGCGAACCCGCGCCAGTCATTACGCCGGAAGAATTTGCACGTTTGCAGCAGGAGGGACGGGTGAATATCGACTCGCGAGGCCGCGTGCGTACCACCCGCCGCAGCGATAACGATGCAGGTGTTTCGCTGCGCAAGCGCCGGGCGTGGTATGTCCACCAGTGACCCAGGGCAGGCGCTCCGCCAGGCACTTGTCCAATCGCTCAAACAAAAAGGCGAGCTAACCGATTCCCTCATGGAGGCGGCGTTTCTGGCTGTGCCGCGTCATGCTTTCCTGCCGGATATTCCGCTGGAACAGGCTTACGCGGATGACGCGATTCCGGTGAAGCGTGATCCTGATGGCTCTGTCGTCAGCTCCGCCAGCCAGCCCACCATGATTGCGATGATGCTGCGGCAGCTTCGGCTGAGTCCGGGCGATAATGTGCTGGAAATTGGCGCGGGGACGGGCTATAACGCCGCCCTGATGCAGCATATCGTCGGCGAAGAAGGCAATGTCACAACGCTTGAACTCGATAAAGACATGGTGCAGACCGCGCAGGCCAATTTGCAGCGTATTTCCAGCGGCGATCATATCCGTGTGGTTCACGCTGATGGTGCAGCCGGATATGCCCCGCGCGCATCCTATGATCGCATCATCGCCACCGTTGGCATCTGGGATATTCCAGTTGCCTGGGTCAAGCAGTTGAAGCCAAAGGGGATTATCGTCGCGCCGCTGTGGGTGGATGCCGGACAGGTGAGCGCGGCGTTTACGATCCAATCGGACAATACGCTGTACAGCCCCAATAATCTGCCGTGTGGATTCATTCAATTACGTGGCGCGGCGGCGGGGCCTACTGTGATTCGGCGTGTGGGTAGTTCTTCGTTAGTCCTGATTTCTAACGACGTTGTTTCGATTGATATGGCGGCACTGCATTCATTATTTTCAGAAGATTTTGAGCAAAGTGTGCTGGATATTCGGCTGAAGTCTGGGGAATATACGACGGGTTTTCTGCCCTATCTGACATTAAACACCCCCAGAGGTACGACTTTCACGGCCTACACGATCACGACCAACGAACAAGCCTATGGGATCAGCGGGCATGGTTTCGGTTTGTTGACTTCGGGCAGCGCGTGTTTTGTGCCGCTGGAAGGTCATGGCGAGGTGCATACATTTGGTGCGCCGGATACCCTCATGGCGCTGCAAGAATCGCTGGCGGCCTGGGATCGGGCTGGACGGCCCGGTGCTAAGGACGTTCGCCTGCGCATGATTCCAATCGAACAGATGAAACCTGCGATCAACACAGGAAAAGTATTTACTCGTGACGATCACTATCTGCACGTCTGGCAGGACATTGCGAAATGATAACGCTTGACGCGGTGCGCACGGCTGTTCATCTGGTGGACTTTGATACGGTTGCGGCGCAGCGGCGCATGTTTCCCGGCTCGCGTCCGCTGGAAGCGACTAAAACCGAACGTTCGCGGCAGGCGGGTGTTCTGCTCCTGCTTTATCCCCATGCCAATGACTTGAATATCGTGCTGACGCGCCGGACAGAAACATTGCGCGGTCACAGTGGACAGATCAGCTTTCCCGGCGGCAGGCGCGACCCTTCTGACGATTCCTTCATCACGACAGCGCTGCGCGAAGCCTGTGAGGAACTGGGTATCTGCGATTCGGTAAATGTCGTCGGTGCTTTGACTCCTATTTATATCCCGCCCAGCGATTTCGAGGTTTTCCCGATTGTTGGTGCTCTGGATACGCCGCCCGTCTATCACCCAAATCCTGACGAAGTGGCGGAAGTTTTCGCGGTTTCGCTGGAGGAACTGCTGGACGAACGCCTGAAAATTGAGGAATATCGCGATTTTCAGGGGCAGCGGGTGCTCATTCCCTACTATGGCTTTCATGGTCACAAGGTCTGGGGCGCGACAGCCATCATGCTCAGTGAATTTGAGCAGCGTTTGCGCTTCGTACTGGAAAAAGAATCACGGTTGAAGACTCTGCGCTAGCACTTCCTGTGCCCCTACTTGTCCTATTCTTACCTCGTAAATCTCTCCTATATTGCTCTCATTCACCTCACCTATTCGCTTGTCGGTGAGTTCTCCTATTTTTTTCTTATGTTCGCAGATGCAATTTTTATATTTTGCCGATGCCTCTCTTATACGGCGTGGATAGTATAAAGCACATAACCAACCTTAATTGTAAGACATCAGATGGAGAGAAAACCATGTTTGTGCGTCAACCTTCGTTCGTAAATCCTCGCCGTGTTTATTTCAACGCTGAGAAGGCCGTTGAGCGCGTCTATCGTCTGCCGGTAGATGTTTATGCCACCGAGGAAAACATTATTCTGACCGCTTCAGTGCCTGGCCTGCGCCCGGAAGACCTGGAAATTACCCTCGATGACGATACGCTTGTCATTCGCGGTGAAACCAGCGGTGTGAATGCCGATGCCCATTATCTATTGAGTGAGCGTTTTCACGGTAAATTTGAGCGCCGCCTGACCATCAACGTCCCGGTTAATATCGCCGCCGCCGAAGCAACCTTTGACAATGGTGTCCTGAATCTGGTGCTACCAAAGGCTGAGGAAGCCAAACCGCACCGCATTGTGGTCAAATCCGCCGAGTAATCGTAAATCTTGTATCAGAAATCAAAAGCACACTATAACAGTGTGCTTTTTTGTTTGACGTGGCAGCTAAATAGAGTGACAATTAAAATGTGGGATAGATACACATCCCGTTCATATCGTCAAAAGCCCGCCTGCAAATGAAGGTTATCGGCAAAGGGAACTTCCATGGACGAACGACACGTACTGGTCATCGGTTCGGCAAGTCGAGATGTCAAAGGCCGCCCCAACACAGAGATCAAACAAGGTGTTTCCAATCCGGGACGTGTTCACAGACGGGTAGGCGGTGTGGCACGAAATATCGCCGAAAACTTGGCGCGTCTGGAAGTGGAAACTATTTTGCTGACGGCTGTAGGGCGCGATTCCAGCGGAAAACATGTCATCAAAAACTGTGAGGCCAGCGGTATCAATACCTCACACATTCGCATTATTTCCGGCGCACGAACGAGCAGTTATATGATGTTGATGCAGGCGAACGGTGATTTGCTGGCGGCGATCAGCGATTTTGAAGTGATCGAGTCGATTGACGCAGACTATCTGGAAAGCTGCGCTGCGCTTTTCCAGAGCGCGGGCATGATCGTCATTGATGCCACCCTTTCCCCGGCAGCACTGGCGAAAGTTTTTGAGATGGCCGCGCGATATGATGTCCGTGTGTGTGCGGACCCAACCTCGCCAATTTTAGCTGGGCGGCTGTGCGACTATATTGGTCAACTCTATATGGTTTGCCCGAATGCCGCCGAGACAACCGCGCTTTGTGGCCTCGATAGCCCCGCGCATGATTTTGAGAGTGCCATGAATGCTGCCCGGCATCTGGTATCGCTCGGCACGAAAATTGCTGTGGTCACGATGGCTGAAAAAGGTCTGGCGTATGCCGATGGCAGCGGCGGTGGTTTTATTCCCGCTATCAATACCCGTGTTGTCGATTCGAGCGGCGCAGGGGATGCCTTTAGCGCGGCGGTCATTTTTGGCCTGCTCAACGATGTGCCTGTTGATGAAGCCATGCGCCTGGGAGTCACGGCTGCATCTCTGACTCTACAAAGTTCACTGACGGTCTTACCAGATTTGAGTCAGGAACTGCTCTACGACAAATTAGCGATTTAACCCGCATAACATCTTTTCCCAAACATCGGCGGTGAGATGTTAGATATTTTCTCACCATGCAAACCTGAATTCTGTTGTAAAATGTCAAGCAAACCAATGTGTAATGCGGAAAAAGTGTGCCATGCGCAAGTTTAGCGTTCTCATCGCCTTTATCGTTATGCTAAGTGTCATCAGTTCGGCTAATGCTCAGGATTCTGGGGAGCAGGCATCGCCCCAAACACAAGAGTCAAGTGTGTCCATCGTGGTTGCCCCCGAACTGCTTTTTAAAGGGCAAGCGGCACTTGATGAGCAAAGCTTTGATCGAGCCATTATGGATTACAGCCTTTTTATTCTGCTCAATCCCACCTACAGCCAGGGCTATTTTAGCCGAGGCCTGAGCTATCAGGCATTGGGCGAACTGGACAGCGCATTGAATGATGTTTCGCAAGCGTTGGAATATCCATCGCCTGCGCCAGAATATACGTCTTTGTTATATTTCACACGCGCTCAGATTTACATTCAGAAAGACGAAATCGATTCCGCACTGAGCGATCTGGATGCTTCGATTGAGGCATATCCGGAATCGACTGAGAGCTTGCTGCTGCGGGCGCGTGTCTACAGTTTTCAACAGCGCCTGGATGATGCACTGAATGATTACGCATCTGTGATTCGCATAGAACCTGAGAATACGGATGCTTATCTGGAACGCGGCACACTCAATTATCAACTGCGCCACCTGGATGAGGCGCTGGATGACTATAACCATGCGCTTGAAATTAACCCCGATAATATTCAGGGTTATGTTGACCGTGCGATTTTGCACAACGCGAATGCCGATTTTCAATCCGCGTTGGCAGATGTCAATACGGCGATTGACATGAGTCCCAATACGGGCAGCCTGTATTTTCTGCGTGGCTCAATCAATGAACAGGCAAAAAATATCCCTCAAGCCGCCTCAGATTATTTTCGGGCGTTAAATTTGGGACAGACTCGCATTTTCACAGCCCCGGATTCAGCGACCAGCAGCCAATCTTTTACACTTGAGATGAGCGAAGGCTGGGTTTATCACATTCCATTCGAAGCATCTGCTGGACAAAAAGTGACCGCTCAGGCCAGTCAAATAAATCCAGATGTGGTTGATCCGCTATTGGTCATTGTCGATGCAAACGAGAATGCTTTGGTCGCCAATGATGACGCGGCTGTTGGTAATCTGAATGCCGTAATTGAAGACTACGAAATTCCCGAAGATGGGCTATATACGTTGATCGTCGGTCATGCACGGGGTGGATTTAACGGCAACATTACCGTCTCGCTGGATTTTGGCGATTAACGGCAGCGACTATTTAACGGTAGCAAACTATCTAACCATAGCGATCCATCGCCCAACGCATCAGAATGTAAAACGCGGCTGCTCCCGCGAATGGCTCATAGCGCCCCAGTGTTTCTTTCACAACCTGGGGCGCGACTTTGCCCGTTTTCTGATAGAAAAAGTGCTGCACAGCCGCTTGCAACGCGACATCATTTTCCCCGATATATTGATATTCCCCTAATGCGCGGATGATCGTCCAGGCGGCTGTCCAATGACCGATTCCTTTGAAGGATACCAGCGCCTCAAGGATCTCGGCGGCGGGTTTGTGCCGCAGCGCTTCCAAATCAATTGCCCCGGAGACAATCTGCTGTGATACCTCGATCAATACCTGCATCCGGCGAGTCGTGATTTTCAGCGGCTTGAGATCATCGACAGTGGCGGCGGCGATTTGCTCCGGGCGAGGGAACGTGTAAAAGCGTTCGCCCTGATATTCAATGGCATTGTCACCCCACTGTACCAACCAGCGTTCACCGCGCTGTGCTAATGAGAGGGCGATTTGCTGCTCGATAATGGTTGTGGTCAGCGCTTCATAGATCGTTTCCGCCCGCACGTGATTCAGGCCATAAAGTGGCTCGACAATGCTCCATAAAATGGCGTCTGTCCGCGCCCGCTCATAAAATGGGGTCATATCGGTGTCGATTCCCATCATGTGGCTGACTTTAGCGAGGAGCGTATCAGCATCCACCTCGCGTGTAGCGTGCATCAAACTGACTTCGAGACAGTCAGATTTTTGTGCAATCCGCATCAACGCCAGTGTTTCGCCGATACGCAGCGCACGCCAGCATTCACCATCGCGCACCACATCCAGAACCGTATGAAAACGTGCTGCGGCAATCGTTTTGCGAAAATCATAGGATGGGGTGGGATAAAGCGTTCCGATTATCATGAACGACATTATAAACGATACGGGTTTAAATGAGCAGTTTAAGGAGCTGCTGCAAGCCTGACGTGTAATCCTGGCGGAAATCGATGGGTGTATAGCGCACGTCCAGGTTGCCTACTTTCAGGCTGTCCGTCTCATAGGTCTGGTAGATCACAGGCAGGATAATTTTTCCGCTGATCGTGAACTGCTGACGTTCGGCGCGTAAATCGGGGGATTGGAGTGCAGAAGGCGATAGAATCATCAGCATCACGCCAGAATGGGTGAGCGCCGAGAGAACTGCGCTTTTCCAATCGACATCTTCTGGCACATCGGTGACATCGAGCCAGACATTGATCCCTGCCGTGCGCAGGCTTTCGGTCAGATTTACCGCGAATAATTCGTCAGTGCGCGTATAACTGATAAATACACCCGCTTCAGCGGCTTGGGCGATGTGCTGCGGAGTGGTCAGTCGGGTCAGAGCGTCGGAGATGCGGCGATCTTCGGGCGTGAGCGACAAGGCTTTTCGCAGCGCCGCCCGTTTTTCTTCAATAGTAGAAGCGACAAACGCCAACCAGACCCAGGCTAAAGCATTATCTGGCTCCTGCACCACAAGCTGCTTGAAAAGCAAGCGTGCCGCTATCGTATCGCCTTTACGAGCCAAAGCGACAGCATTTTCAAAGGTTAGTGGTGTGTTTTTAAGCCCGGTTGTCGGCACGCGCATCATTCTTTCGATTATCAATAGGGACGATACAAAGGTTATACCAGGATCTGTACAAACGATTTATAAACCATATTATAATTCAGAAAAAACGAAATTGAACCGCGAATTAACGTATCTCTCAACTAAGCGGCTTATTGGTAGGGGTGCCAGGTTTGCGGGGATAGGTGTTGGGAGTAGGCGCGATCTTTTCGATCACGACCAGATAATGCTCATCAGTGATGCCGGGGAGTATCACGGATGCGATGTTTTGCAGGCGGCCACCGAGCAGCTTGATTGCATGTTGTGCGTCTTTGCTTTCCTGGGAAGCTGTTTTTCCTTTCATCGCGATGCAGGTGCCGCCGACTTTCGCCAATGGAAGCATATATTCGACCAGCGCGGGCAAACGAGCGACAGAACGGGCTATGACTGCATCGTAATTTGCGCGATGCTGGGGCATTTGTCCAGCTTCTTCGGCGCGGGCGTGGAGCGTACTTGTGTTCGTAAGCTCCAGAGTGGCGATGATGTGATCGAGAAAGGCCACCTTTTTTCCGGTGGCCTCCATCAAAACCAGGTGAATTTTAGGGAAAGCGATACGCAGGGGCAGGCCGGGAAAACCCGCACCTGTCCCCACATCAATAATCCGCATTCCGGGCGACATCGGCACGGTTTTTGCCACTGTCAGCGAATCAAGATGATGCCGTACCTGTACCGCTTCCGGCTCTGTGATCGCCGTGAGGTTGGTATGAGCGTTCCAGGCCGCTAGTTCGCGCGTATAAAGGGCAAACTGCACCTCTTGCTCCGGTGTCAGCTTCAGGCCAAGCAATTCTGCCGCCTGCTGAGTCAGTGTCGCCGTCATTATAAAATCAGCGCAGGCTGTACATCTGGTTATAGGTCACGTTCTCGTTATTCGGGTTGCGCGTGACCGTGAATGTGCAGGTGCTGTAGATTTCCTCGTTATCCGTCCCCGGCCCATAGTCATCATAGCCATCACTGATGGCCTGCGCCCAGTTCAGCCGGAACTCGACGCCATAGGTGCCAGGAGTGAGCTTTCCAAGACTAACGGTGTAAAATATCCAGCGGTTTGCGGTGGGTTGTGTGATCGGGCTGACGTTGACTGGCCCAAGCGGCGCACGATTGAGCTTGACGGCATACTGCGCGTTCGCCAGATGGTCGTTAATCTGCTGTTCGGTGCGGGCGAACCATGACCAGAAAATCGTTATGTTGTCATTATCATAGACAACACCGGGGGCAGCCTGCGGCAGATATTGATCGCATTCGGCGAAAATCACACCGGCTGAATCAGAACGACCTTGTTCACGACGCGCACCAATGACGACAATTGGCTCTGGTGTGGCCGGTGTCGTGCTGTTAATAAAGCCGCCAAATGGCGAACGAATGCTGCCGCCAACAGCTTCAGTACCCGTTGTGCCGCTGCCAGCATCGGCGCTCGATCCAAGCTGATTTTGCGGATTTGCACACCCATCCTGTAAATCGTTGACGGTGGTGTCATAGATGGTGCTGGAAGAATCCGTTTCACGCCCGATCACGACTCTGGCGCTGGCAGTTCCACCAGTTGCAACTGTTGAGCCGCTGTTATAGGCCAACCGTTCGCTGAAAGCAAATGTTCCATTGACCTCGACGCGGCGCAGACCTGTAATCGCGGTACCTGTGCCACCCGCGCCGGAGAAGACCTGATAAAACACATCGTAGCCAGCTTCCATCGTACCCGTCAAATTCATGATGGTTGCAGTATCACAGGCGACGAAAAAAATCGTGACGTTTGACGAACTGGCTGTGCTGCCCGCTGCGGGGGTAACAGTGGGTGTGGTGCTTTGTGCTGCACCAATGTTTAAACCGATTGCAAGCATAAACAGTAAAACACATAAAATCGCAGGGATTAATTTTCTCATGCGAGCGACCTCCAATGAACAATGGTAATAATCAGCAGAGACGAGTGATAGGTTTCATAGCCTCAATTTGTGGCTTCACTCAATTCTCACTGACTCTGAGTCGGCGGTTCAATTTTTCGGAACCATAAGCCTGAAATATAATTGATAATCTCAAAGCTGCCAATCCTGTATTGAAAAAAAGGGAGCATCAAAGCCCGCGAGTCGTTATAATATCGTCTGTAAGGTGGTGTATCTCCCCCTAGAGTAACGTGTGCTAACATCTTAAGAACAAAGTATAATAAGCGTAAGAATCAATAGTCTGCCAATTGAGCAATAACAGTGACCCAAAAAACTGCAACTTCAGAACTTTTTAACCTAGAGCATTTTTATTTTGGTCAGTTGATACGCGCAGGCAAGCCTGAAGGTGAACTCCGCGTCCTGGCCGCAACACCTGGGATAAAGGATGAAATGGGGGCTGAGGTCGCCAAACAAGCCCTTATCCCACCTGTTAAAGGTGTGCCGGATGGCTCGTGGGCGTTGGTGCGCGGCAAAAAGATGCCGTTCATTCTGGCACAGTCGCAGCTAGGGGAAGCCGGGCAGTCGATTGTGCATTTCATCCTCACGCCGCCGGAGGTGCTGCGCGTATTGGGTGGCAACCTGGCTGTGCTGCGGCAGTTGATCGAGCAGAAGATGCCTGATTATGACCGTGTGGGTGCGAAACTGTCGCGTATTGCGCTGCCACAGACCGGGCCGCCGGATAAAGATGCTCAAATCGACCATATTCTCGAACTCATGACATACACCCGCAATCGCCCGGATGTGATGGAAAATCTGCTATCCGCTATTGTTCAGGGTGTACAGGTGATCGTTCAGGGTGCGCCGCGTGATCTGAATAGTCGAGTCGGGTTTATTCAAGGGCTATTGGCGCTGCTGCCGCCACCAGCGCGTTTCGGTGTGACCTTTACGACTCATAGTGTGCCTTCGACAAAAGTTGATGCACAAATACGCTTTTACGATGATGATGCGCCGCCCGCTGATACATTGGTTTATAACTGGCCTAGTACGAAGCTTGAAGGTAATCAGGTTGAAGATGCTTACAGCCACTTTATAATCAGTCAGCTTCGTCTGGACGCTGAATTGGTGATCCAGCAAACGCAGGCGCTCACGGCAGTAGCGGCGTGGCGCATCAAGCGGGGGGATGGGCTGGCTGAGGCGCTGTCTTATGGCTCATACCGCCTGGCTGTCGATAATTCGGTGCGGAACAATTTGCCAGTAGAAGTCGAGGATATATCAAGAGTGCTGGCGGAAGATCCAACACTGGATGATGATCTGCGTGTGACTTATGCACGCCATTTGTTAGCTTTTGCGCTGGCATTAGGCGATACACAGCACGCCGACCCGATTTCGATTTTACTGCGACAAAATCCCGAACTCGAACAATCCACACTTCAACAGCTTGGCGATGCGCTGACCGATGGTAAAGCGGAACTCGTGTATTCCACGCTGTCCCGTTGGTTTGCCAATCCGATGGGGCCAGAAGGTGAAGCCTGGGTTAGGCTGACTCATCGCTCGATTCTGATGCACATGGACGAGTTGATGAAATCAGATGATCTGGAAGCCGTCAACCGATTCCTGGAGGAAATTCACAGCGTTAACCTGAGTGTTGAAATTAGCGGTGTTGTGCCAAAACTGGTCGAGATGGCGCTGCCGTTGAGCGTGCGTGATAAGACGTTGGCGCAGACAACATTTTTGCTGGCGATCAATTATCTTGATATTGCGCTGATTCAGAAAATACTGGGCGCACCCAAATTTCTCGCCCAACTTCCCAAATCACTGGCGCGTCTGATCCCATATGTGAATGGCAATGACCCCAGTCGTCCACCTGCTGGGCTGCTTGCAGAAGTCGCCTCTGCGTTTGGCGAACAATGGAAATCGCTGGTGTTGGTGCGCTTTGCTGAAGCAGCGATGCGCTCTGAGCGCAAGGATTTATTGGATACATCGGCGCTCGCAGGGCTGGTGCAGGTTGCTCTCTCACCCTGGGGGCTGCAATACGACCAGGTGCTGCTTTGGATTGTGAATAACCTTTCCACGCCGGAAAGCCTGCAAACACTGGATGACCCAGGGCCGCTTTATCTGCTGCAAATTTTGCTGGCACGTGGGGCATACACGGAACTAGCGACTGGAATGATTAACCAGGCGCGTGTTCTCTTCCCCGGCGATCTCCAGGCCGATTATGCGCTGATGGTGCAGCGTTTGTTTGGCGAAACCCCGATCCCGGTGAATGATATTCCTGCGGCGTTGAATGGGATCGAAAAGGGCGGCATTAAATCGCTGCCTTTAGCAATGGCCTATATCGGCGCGTTGGAGGCGCAGGATTGGTCGCCAGTTCTTGACCAGATCGCTTCATCGGTAGCCATCAACCTGAATGAAAATCGCAATATTTTAAACGTGATTCATCCCACAGCGATGCTCTCACTGTTGAAATTTCATGTGAAACGTGAAGATGTACCGGGCGCGACCCGTTTAGCGAGTCTATTTCCCGAAGTCGCCATTAACCAGGGGACGATGGGTATGGCGATGATGATTCGCACCTACAAAATGATGGACAAAGACCCCAAGCTTAAAATCGTGTCTATGGAACTGCTGAGGCGCTATGTGCGTCAATCCGATAGCACCGTCTCGCGGCAGGCGATAGTCCAGTTTGGGCGAGAATTGGGTTTGCCAGTTCGTCATGCGTTGGAAGCGACACTCAGCCTCAAACGCTTAATGGGCGGCGTGGATTTCGTAGATTATGCCGATTTTATCCACGTGACAGCGGAATTTTTGCAGGATACCGCGATGGCCTATACCGATAGAAATAATTTGCCGAGCCTGGGCGCATTGGCGAATGATATGCAAAGCCTGACAGGTGGGCTGACCGATGAAGATCGCCGCCAGATCGCGCATAATATCATGGCGTTGGGACGCGCTGTTGTTGTTCTGGGTGAGCAATATCGAGCCAAAACGCCGCGAGATATTGATAAACATATCGAGGGATTGTTGACAGGCAAAGCCGACCCAAAGAGTGGAGTCGATGTGCTGCGAGCGATGGGCGGATATTTCGCGAAAGGCAAGCGCTATCGCGTCAAACTGGATCGTGCAACGACTCATCCTCTGGGCGAACGTTCCGCGCCGATGCTGCGCGATCAGGTTGAGATCGTCAATCATCTGCTGCGGGGGATTGTTCAGGCCTTCCCGCCCGACCAGGAGATTGCAATTAGCGCACAGGTCATCCGCGATGAGGTCGAAAGTATGTGGGGCGCGATTTCGCTGCACCAACAGCGCGAAATCGTGCGTGGACTGGCGATTGATTTGCAGCGCGTGGCGGAATTGGCAGCGCACATCGCGGCGCACGGCGATGAAAAATCGCTTACCGACACGACTATCGGGCGTAAATTGGATACCGGGAAACAACAGCCGAAAAACACGATTGAGTTTTATCGCTACGTCCAGGGCTATTTCAAATCGCAGGTGTAGGCCTGTATTAGCCCTCGGATGTTGACCTAAAGGTCAACTCAAATTGCGCTGCGCCGTCGGCATCGTCGTTCAGGCCAGAGATAGCGAAAACCAGCAGTTCGTTAGCATCGGCGATGAAATTCCACTCGCCACTGATCGCGTCATCGCCGGGAGCAATCAATTGGCGCACACTGGGACTTTTCGTTTGTAAGCCGATAGATCCCATTTGCACCAGAAATTGCTGCCTGACGTTGTTATCAACATGCTGCCACCCGTCCAGTATCCAGGGACTATCGCTGCCCTCCGCATCATCCAGAATATCCAGCTCAGGAATTTCCAGATTATCGAGCGCGATGCCGGGGTTTTCCTGGTCGGGCAGGCTGATGTATTCGAAGCGCACGAGAATATTTTTGCTCGCATAGGCTGAAAGATCGACTTCCTGTGGCAACCACAGCGGGTCTGGTTCAATAATGCGCGTGGGATGCGCCCCCAGCAGGACAGGAACGCTGAATCGTTCGTTGCCGCGCTGAATGTAAAGATTGAGTGTATCTCCGGGTTTGTAATTCCCCAGAAGAGCGATCACATTGGGTGTACCCGGCCATTCCTGCTCATCATAGCCGATGATTTTGTCGTCTGCGCGAATATCGGTTTTGCTAACCGGGCCGTCCGGCACAACCTCGTTGACATTCATGCCATCCTCGCCGATGACCACGCCGAGTATCGGGAAGGGACGCGGGCCTTCGGGATTACTGACGCCGGTATAGCCGGGGCCATAAGATGCACCAAAGCGGTTTGATGTGGTCGTGGAGTCTGTGGGGATAATATCCCAGCTCTCCCCGTTATCTGCTGAGACTTGCAGATACGCATAATTCCAATCGACTGCCAGGTCGTACCATACGTCATACTTCAGTGTCGCACTTTCGATTCCGGTTAAGTCAAAGGCGCGGGTCATGGTGATATCCTGGTTGTGCTTGCGGCCAGACCAATAAAAGCGATTATTCGGATCACTGGTAGCAGGCAGCGCAAGGCGAGGGGTCATCTCACGTCCATCAAAGCGCATTGAAAACCGGACAGCCTGACTATTTAAAAGATAAACATACTGTGTTCCAAATTGATTCACGCTCAGATTGGAAAACGTACCATCAACCGAGTTGTTTAACGCGCCGCCCACCGGGAATTGTTCAGCGGTCAATTCGGCAACCGTGTGCTGGTAGCGGCCATCGCCAAACCCGCTGTCGATAGCATTCGCCATCACAAAATCCGCAAATACATCGCGCCCGGTAATAATTTCGGCGGTCAGTGGATCCGTCACCTGATTTTCGGTCAGTGCAGCGTCAATCGCAGCAACACCCTCACCGGGGCGGCTTAAAATGTCCTGAACAAAGCCAATCCCAAAGCGCTGAATCAGATAGCCCAAAAATAGCTGCTGCCCACCCTGTACCGCAGCACTCGTTCCCAGTCGGCCTGGATGGATCAGCGAGATATTGGGCGCTTGCATAAAAGCATCGGTTGAACCCTGTGGCAGGGCGGCGACCTGAAACTGTATACCCAGGAACAGGCTCATAGCCTCTTTAAGCCACTGTGCCTGGTCAGGGTTATGATAATCGGTGAGAAATTCGTAGAATCCACGCGCCAGCAATGTGAGATAAGCGCCATCGGACACAGTTGTGCCCGGATATAAACTGGCGTTAACGGTGATAAGCTCGTGTTGATTGCTGTAACCGCCGGGTGCGATCTCCGCCGGAACAGCATCGTTGAAATTGTAGATGGTCTCGGTTTCCCCCAGGTCGGCGGCATATAATACATAGATGTGCGGATCGTTATCGACATCGGGCAGCGTTAAAAGACTGGTGGGGTCGCCAATCTGGGCTTCGTTAGGAAGAATAGTCGGGTCGCCATAAACCTCGCGCAGGCGAAACACATTGAAAATTTGCTCCAATTGCCCTGCAATTTGACTCATTGTACTTGGCGTGAAAAACAGGCCATTTTCGACCCAGACATAAATATTGGGTGTCGCCGCAGCCAGAGTTGCTGTGATCTTGGTCGGCTCGGTGATTCCAGCTTTGCTGACCCAGAATTCAGTCGTATCGCCAGGGACATAGAGCGGCGTCGGCAGGGGTATCGCGAACGGCTGGTCAAAGCCCAAGAGGCGCTGCGCCAGTTCCATCGGGTCACGGGTCGTGTCATCATCCTGGGCGCTGGCGGATGTGATGATAACCATCACACAGGCTAACAGGCCGATGATGCTGTAACGGCGGAATTTTTTAAACCGGGTCATACTCGTCATAACGGATTCCTGCTGCAATCTGAATGCTTATGTTCAAGTGTAAATGGCTATAATCAATTAAACCATACTCTCTCACACACGGTTAAGCGAATTTGCCGTTGTGAATTTGCGTTCTATAATCAAATGAGAACCTTCAGCTAAAGGTAACTTTATGGATGTCGGCGTAGAGATTAATCAATATTCGGTTGTCGAGCATATCGGGCGCGGCGGTATGGCGGATGTTTGGTCAGCGCGTGATAAGCGATTGAATCGCACTGTCGCGATCAAAACCGTCGCCCGTGATCTTTCGTCCGGTTCGGATGCACAGCCGGTTGAGTTGTTCGAGCGCGAGGCGCAGACCGTCGCCCAGCTTGAGCATCCGCATATTCTACCGATTTACGATTTCGGTGAGTTCGACGGTCAGTTGTATATCGTTATGCGCTACGTCACGGGCGGATCACTGGAAGATGTCCTTTCCGCTGGCCCGCTTACCGTTACCGAGGCGCTGCGTATGGCGCGGGCAGTGGGTAACGCGCTCGATCATGCCCACGAGAACCATGTGGTTCACCTGGATATTAAGCCCTCTAATATTTTATTAGACAGCAATCGTTCGCCGTATCTGGCGGATTTTGGCCTGGCGACGGTGATCGGGCCGGAAGGCCGCGCGGCGAATCCCGGTTATGGGACGCTGCTCTACATGGCTCCCGAACAACTGACGGCTGATACGGTTGACCACCGCGCCGATATTTATGCGTTTACGATTCTGGTTTTTCACATGCTCACGGGCGAACTGCCGTTTGATGCGACGACCTCGTTGGCGCTCAAGCAGTTGCAATTCCAGGAAGACCTGCCGAATCTGGATACGATCAGCCCGGATTTGCCACTCGCGTTATCGCCCATTTTGCGGCGTGGTACTGCGCTCGATCTGGCGACTCGCCCGAACTCGCTCCGGGAACTGGTCGAAGAACTGGAAGAAGCGCTGTTGGGTCAAAAGACGACCCAGGGTATGCCGACTGACAGCTACCTGAGTGACTCGATTTCGCAGGACAGCAGCGAGATGGAAATCGGAGCCACGATTGATGTCAGCGATATTTTGCAAACGGAAGATGCAGCACTGCGCGAGGCTCATGATCTGTATGCAAAAGCGCGTCGTGCCTGGGCGTTTGGTCAGGGGCGCTTCCTGATGGGCATCACTCATTTTATGCTGGTCAATGACTACTATATGAATGCGCAGAAATACTCGCTTAATCTGGACGAATCCGGCAAGCAGATGCTTCTGCGCGGCGCTCTGGAATATGACCATGAGATTGATTATTGGTGGAAACAGCTCGATGACGAAAATCGCCGTTGGGTGACACTCCATGCCATCCGCAGCGACAGCGCTCCGGCGCGTGTTCGTGCGCTGTATCGCCTGGAAACGATACCGGACAGTGACCCGCCGAGAATTCCCGGTCTGGTGGCGCAGGCGCTCCAGGTCGAGCGCGATGAAGCGGCCATGCGGGCAGCTATTCATGTTTTGACGACGCGGGCGCAGCTTATGGTTCGCACAGGGTATCAACTCAGTGACGATGTTCGCGGGAAGGTGCTCAACACACAGGCGCGTGTCGGCCTCCAAAGGATCGCACCATCTGTCTGGCAGGAAAAAGTGTATTCGTCGGATATTGACCTGCTGCTGGCGGATACCGCGCTCGAATCACCATTTCCGGCGATTGCGGAGCAGGCGGCGCGAGCGATTGGTCGCATTCGTTCGCTGACGGCTGTACGCGCGATTGCGGAGCAGCAGGTTGCGGGCAAAAAACATGCGCTGCGGGCGCTGGCACTGGTGCGTGATGAAGCGCCATTTTTGCCGCCTGTGGTGAGTACCCAGGGACGTTTTTACGCCTGGCTGGATAATACGTGGCGGCGTTTGAGCGATAAACCGATGGGCATTGTCTGGCGCTATGTGTTTGCCTTTCTGAGTGCCTTCATCGGGATGAGCATTTATGCCTGGGTTAATCTTTCCGGCCCAGCGATTTTAATCAACGAGATTATCGGGCGCACCCTTTCGACAGGTATCACGTTCGGCGTGTTTATGGGTGTTGTCGTGCTGCTGGCGGGTGAATTTCCGCTGCGTTTGCGCGGCTTCTGGACGTGGTGGTCATCCCTGATTACCGGACTTATTCTGGGTACGCTGTCCGGTGCTTTCGTCTGGGCGATGTACTCCTGGCTGCTGCTGTATCTTGAACTGACAACGCTCGACTGGAATCCATTGTTATTTGGTGGGTTGGGTATTGCGCTGGGTTTTACCGTTTCCAGCATTCTCAATCTGCGTGGATGGATGGCGACGATTTTGACAACGATCACGATTTTCGTGCCGATCTATCTGGCATATACCAACTTTATGCCGCCGATTGTCTATTTCCGTGAAGATGGTGACTTGTTCACACAGGGGATCATGATCGCGCTGCTCATCGCAATTGGCGGTCATGCACAGGCATTGTGGCGAGATATTCAGCATGTCGTGGTCGCGCTGCGGGCGCAATCAAAATCGAAGCCGGAGATTCAGAATCCAGCGCCGAATCTCTAACTAGACGCGCGAGTACAACCGTCCGCTGAATTCGGAAACAAGCTTGTCGTCCAGTTCGTCCGCCCAGGTGGCGACGGCGTTGATGATGGCGTTGGCCTCGACAATATCCAGGCCATCCAGCGGACGTTCGCTGTAGATATAGACAACATCCAGATACACGCCGAGCGATATATTCACCAACTGCAAATTGAGTTCGAGCAAACGGCGGTAAATGGGGAGTAAACCACTGGATGGCAGGTGCATAATCGGTGAAAGTACCTGGAAAAAGCCACCTGTTTCGTTTTGCGATACATAGACTTCAATCGTGGCCGAGCCACGCCGGAACGACCAGCCGTAGCCTTCTTCGGTCTGGATGCGAACCTGATCGGGATTGATGCCTAACCCAGCCAGAATTTGCTGAACCGTTTGGGCATACGTGTCAATGCGGATACTGCTATTCGGCTGGTTACGATTCCGGTTGAGGCTAAACATGGTTAAATCTCCTGATTTCGTGGATTTTATCGCTTCCCGGCAGGGTTTCCAGCAACGCCGCAGCGCAAACATAGATCCTTGTGGAAACCGACACGCGCACCGCAGTTTGTGCAGGTGTCAGGGTGATTTTCCTGGTAATACATCGCCATCTGCGGGGTCGAAATGCGTTGAATATCTTCGGCGAAGGGCATGGTTGTCCCACAGGTTTCGCAATAAAACCCGCCTGCCGCCGCTGCCCGACTCACGCTGCCACAGCTATGGCAATAAACACGATCTCGATGGGTCTGCATTTCCTGGAAAAAATTATCTACGCAGCGTGTGATAGCCGTGATATGGACGCCATGTACGTAAGCCGCCGCATTCGTGTCGTTGCGCGTCAACATGCCCACAACGTAATGACGTTCGTCGAATACCGGGCAGCCCCCTGCATCCGGCAAAACACTTATATCGGTTGGAAACCAATGCGCAGCCAGCGCTCTAGTGGTTTCGCGTTTTCGCCCGTTGATGATTTGCCCGCCGTGCGCAATTCCGTTGAGTGCCGCGTTATCGGCAATCGTTGGGAAAGGTGTAACCGGCAGCAGGTCATTGACAGGCTGTTCGACATAAACCAGCGCGATGTCCAGGTCAGGATATGAACGGACGACACGCCCCGGAAGCTGTCGCCGGGTTTCCAATTCCACTGTGATATTTTCAAGCCCGCCCACGACGTAGCGTGTGGTGGCAATGATGCCATTACGCGCTACGAAAAATCCTGAGCCAGTGCCATTCGGCCCGCCGAGGATGCCGACGATATGATAAGAGGCGGTCATCGACTGCTGCTCGTTCGTGGGAACCAGCGGCCCTGTAACGGGCTTTACGGGCATTCCACCGCCACCGCCGATATGTGTGGTCGTATAGCCGGGTGGAGGTGGAGGCTGCATCAGGGGATTGTTCGCGGGTGGTTTCATCAATTCCGCGAGCCACTGCTTTGCCAGATCATTACTGGGATCTGCGGTCAGCGCCTCGGTGTAATAGTTGATTTTTTGCTGAGAATCCCCAGTCGTATTCGCCAGCCAGAGATAAGCTGTTGCCCGCAGGCTGCCCGTCAGCATTTCATCGCGGAGGGCGATTTTAATCAGACGCGCACCTTCCTGAAAATGCTCGGCCTGGATTGCTGCGATACCCTGCTGTAAGGAACGGAGGGATGACGACATTTGCGACCATAAGTTTCTCTAGAAACGATCATTTATTCTTGAAAACAGTATAGCAAAATTTTGATTAAAGCGTACTAACGTACTGGGAAAGTGTACTAACGCACCGGGGTGGATGTCGCGGAAATAGCAGGCGCGAGTTGATTTTCGGCGCGCATGATGGTGATGCCATCAGAGGTGCGTACCTCGTAAATCCATTCGCCCTCGACAGGCAGCCACTGCTGTTTTGATACCCACCAATCCTGATAATTTGCGATGTCCGGCGTGAGGTTAAAAACCTGTACTTTTTGATCGACCTGATAGGGTGCCGGATATGCTGGCAAGACAGGTGGTGCTGTCGCGAGAGCAGGCGCTTCCGGGATGATGTAAACCTCGACAGTTCGAGTGGGGAAAATCCAGAAAAAAACGCCAGCCAACATAAATACGGCTACGGCTACGACCCCGATCATCAGCCATTGACCTCGAGTCTGGGGCAGCGGAAAATTAAGTGTGGGCTTGGCTTTGGGTTTACGTTTCTCTTTGATGTCTGGCGCATCCACGATTTTGAGTTTTTCCGGGTAATCGGCAGTACTCGTTCGCGCCAGATCGCCTAGCGATACCCGATCCGATTCATCCGATGATGTCATAATTTCCCTCCATTTCGCCTCTTTAATTTTATAGGCATCTGCAAAAATGGCGGAAAATCATCGGTCAGGCGGTGGGAAATTGTCGACTATGCCTCACTCGACGCGCAGCCATTCTTCTTCTGGTGTTTGCTGTTCTGGCAGCCGAATGACCTGAAACCACGTGTTTCCCGGCTTCAGATACAGAAATTGACCGTCATTCGTGCGCAGCGCCATCAGGTCGTAGCGTGTGGGGCGTATCCAGCGGGCATCGTAGCGCTGACCATCGCGGAACAGGATGGCGTTGCCTTCAAACCACAGCTTGATCTCGATGCTGTAGCTGACGTTGCCCTGAAACTCACTTTCGACAATATCGGTAAAAGTGTGATCGGCGTAGATCACGACCACGTTGGCGGCGGTGATTTGCTGAAGTGTGTTCGCGTCGAAATGGCCTTCGCCATCGGCAAAGCGGCGATAGAGTCCGCTGGCAGCGTCATATTCCCAGCGGACGCGGGTCGCCCGGTAGCGCAGGTCGATCATGTTGACCGCGCCCACGCTGCCCGTCGGAGGATCGGGATGAAACACCATGCCGTGCAGATTCGGCGGCTGGTTAATGCCTTGTTCTGTCGCTAACTGCCACAGCGCATCGGTATTGGTGAACATATTGTGCGGCACTTCGATGGATTCGTCGCGCCAGTAATACGGCAGGCCGAACAGCACACCCTTGAAAAGCCGATCCGCGAAATCCGAGGTGTTGAGCTTATCTTCAACGCCAATACTCGCGCCCGAAAATGCCAGCATCCCTTGATACATGGGTACAAGTTCATAGTCGATCAACCGTGCGCTGCGAATCGAACCGACACGCTCCGGCGCTTGCCCATAATAGATCGCTGAGAAGCGTGTTAATCCGCCCTCGGCATAATGTTCATAAACCAGGTCTGCCTCGCCGATGCCTGCCTGCGGACGCACGAGAGGCGGCGCATTCGAGACCTTGACGACGAGTGGGCGGCGTTGCAATACCGCCGGGTCGCTCACTGCCAACCCGGTCAGCGGATTAATGCCGGGAGCGAATAAATCCGGCCCGATAGCCCCTGGCAAAAGTTCAGGTGCATTCTCAACTATCGGTGTAGGAATTTCAGTTGTATCATTTGGGAGAGATGTTCGCCCAGTCAGGTTTTCCGGTGCTGTGAAAGCAAGTGTGCAGCCCGCAAGCAGACTGGCAAGCCATGTAATCATCGTTACACGATGGTGCATTTTAAGGACACCTCTTCATACTGGTCGGAATATCGATTATACCCGACAGTCAATTTGCATTGAATCCTCAATTGGTAAGTTGGTTGACTCGCCTATAGGCGCAAGCTATAATCGAGCTATAATAGTAAAAGCGTTGATACAGAATAAATTCGTCGCGATTGTGAACTACGCAAAGGCAGACGACGCGGAGGGCCTTAAATGCCGATTCAGGGCAATATCAGGAACTTTAGCACGACCCAATTGCTCAACCTGATCAATCTTGCACGTAAGACCGGCACACTCACTTTTTTTGAGGGTGTCCGAACGGGTGAGAAAGACGCGATGGGCGAGGAAAAAATGGCTCCCGGCAAACCACGCGCGAAAGTGTCGTTTAATACCGGTAAGCTGACTTACGCTGCGCTGGACAACCAGGACGGCAATCTTATCTCTGTATTGAATAAAGCGGGCAAGCTGACGGACGAACAAGCACGTATTATTCGCGAACGAGCGAAAAATACGGCGGATAAAGCCCTGGCCTTGCTGCTGATGAACGCTAACTACGTTTCGCAGAGTGATATTGTCAGCAGTATTCAGCAGCATACGCTGGATGTGATTTACAATTTGCTGACGTGGGCGGAAGGGCCGTTTCGATTTGATGACGGTATCATGCCCACCAATGATCGAATTCAGGTGCCGATAGACCTGGAAAATGTCATCATTGAAGGCTCTCGGCGCATCCGTGAAGCTGAAAAACTGAATGAATATCTCCCGAACCTGGATTTTGCGCTCAAATTCCCTGAAAACCCGAAAGAAAAGTTTAAGGGCATTCATCTGAGCGTGGAAGAATGGCGGGTGGTGTCGTTCGTCAATCCCAAGAATTCGATCCGCCAGATCGCTAAAGCCAACAACATGTCTGACATCGAAATCCGGCGGATTGTCTATGGCCTGGAACAAGCTGGCCTGGTCGAACTGGTGAAGCCGCCGGGTATGGAGACGACCACCAGACCGGGACGGCCTGCTGCTGCACGTGCGCCCCAGGTTCAAAAGAACGTCGTCAATAAGCTGATTGATAAGATCAAGTCTATCTAACATCCTGAAGTCCGATTAGGGACGTTGTACTGGAAGAGCGGGTACGTTATGCAAACTGTGAAAATGGTTATCACTGGGCCGTTTAGTTCCGGCAAGACCGAATTCATCCGTTCGATCAGTGAAATCGAAGTGGTTTCTACCGAGCGCGAAATTTCGACGGAAGCGGAAAAACGTCAGAAAGACGCGACAACGGTGGCGATGGACTTTGGTCGTATCACGGTTGACGATGATTTGGTGTTGTACCTGTTTGGTACGCCTGGACAGCGCCGTTTCGACTTCATGTGGGAAATTCTGGCTGAGGGGATGTTAGGATTTGTGGTGATGGTCGATAGTGCCAAGCCAGAAACCTTCCGCGAAGCTAAAAGTATTCTGGAAACATTTCGCGCTTATGCCCCCACACCCTATGTGGTAGCTGCGAATAAGCAGGATCACCCCGATGCTTGGGCTGCCGATGATTTACGAATCGCGCTGCGCATCGAAGACGGTGTCAAGCTGCTGCCTTGTATCGCTAAAGACAAGGAAAGCGTGAAAAATGTCCTCCTTGAACTGCTCTACTCCATATTGGAGGAGATGGAAGGCTAAACGCATTCCTGATTGATCGCCGCGCTTTCACGCAGGGGAATTAATTAACCGTGGCAACACTGGTCACTGAACAGGGAATCGTCCATTATGAGGCTTATGGTCGGGGACGCCCTGTTCTTTTATTACATGGCTGGCTCGGCTCGTGGGCGCTCTGGCGCAGTACGATTGCCGAACTTGGCAAAGAATTTCGCACCTATGCCCTGGATTTCTGGGGATTTGGTGAATCCGGCGAACAAGGCGCGGATTTTTCCGTCGATAATTTTGTCCTGCTGGTCAACGAATTTATGGATCGGCTGGGCATTGTCAAAGCGCCGCTGATCGGGCATTCGATGGGTGGTACGGTGTCGTTGGGTGCAGCCATCCGTCACCCCGAAAAAGTCGTAAAAGTTATCGTGATTGGCTCACCGATCCAGGGATCATCCCTCAGCCCACTGCTCAGAATAGCCAGTTACAGCGGCTGGATCGGCCTGGCGGAAACCGCACCGTTTTTGTTTAACGGCTTTATGCGATTGCTGAAAACGGGCGTGCGCGGGGGGTCGTATCTGCTGGCGAAAGATGGCAAGGCGCTGGGAAACATGCTGGCTGCCGATATTTCCGGCCTCACTGTCGGGCCATTCTTTGAGAGCATCGGCACACTGCGAAAAACGGATTTGACCGCGCGAATCGGTGAAATCAAGCTGCCAATTATGGGTGTTTACGGCAAAAAAGATTTAATTGTGCATCCGGGCCAATCCAGAGTGTTAAAGCAATATGCCCCGCAAAGCAAAATCGCCTGGTTTGAAGGGTCTGGACATTTTCCCATGATGGATGAACCACAGCGGTTTCATGAGACCGTTCGCAGCTTTTTGAACAATGGATGACCAGCCACAAATACGCCCGTCGATACCCAATTTCATGACCCCAATCGCTTATGCGTTTACAATTGAAAAACCTCTTGATTAGGTGAAAGCAGGTTTATGATGCAGCAGGTTATTCACCGTTATACGATTGAAGATCATCGCCCCGTTCCGCCTTTTAATGAGCGTGCCTCCGAGCTAACGATTGGCATCAAGCCCCTGAAGATCCATCAGGAGGATTTGTTAGCCGAGTTATTTAAAGAAGGTTTGAAGCTCGGCAATCCGCTGACAGGTCGCCATGAGCTTCCGCAGATTCGCGAGACGGCGATTGTTTATCGGGATAATCTGTGGTTCGACAAAGAATTTTTAGAGGCGTTTGTGAGCGCTGCCCGTGAATCGAAGCAGGCCTGCCGCGCTGCTTTCCCGGCGGATGACAAGGCTTATCACACCTACACCCTGCCGCTTGCCACCAGTTTTGAAAAAGGTTTCGATCAGACTGGTAAGGCGATTTATTATGTTGATCTGTGGTTCTTCCCCAATGGCTATACGCCGGATGTAAAGCCTATCGTCATCAGCAGCGACGCGCAGGAAAAGGGTTTTTACAGCGTTCCCGATTTTATGACGATGGAACAGGGCGATCTGACCCACTATCTGGCGGAACGCGCTGTCGTCTCGATTGAAAGCTGGGTACATGTCTATTTCGCCAGCATTATTTTTGGCGTTTTTTCGCGCGGCAGTCGTTTTGAGGAATATATCAAGACGCATAATTTCGCGAGTCTCAAGCTGTTCTGGCGTGGGATTATCGAGCAAAAGCAGCTTCTCAACACCTCAGCAGTGGTCAAAGTCGGCAAGGATACCATTATTCATCCATCTGCCCAGATCAGCGGCCCGACGACCATCGGCGATAACTGTTTTATCGGCCCCGGCGTGGTCATCGACAACTGCGCGATTGGCAATAACGTCAGCGTCGATCAGGGCTGCCAGTTGATGCTCAGTACGGTTGCTAACAACTGCTTCATCCCCTTCCGCGCCGCACTCTATCTGACCGCGCTCATGGAAAGCACGATCATCGCGCAAAATACGTGTTTGCAGATGTGCGTGATCGGTCGCAATAGTTTTGTGGGTGCTGGCAATACATTTACCGATTTCAACCTGCTTGCGCAGAAACCGCTGCGGGCGACCAATATCAACGGCGAACTTGAGCCTGTCGGTCAGATCGTCATGGGAAGCGGCATCGGTCACAACTGTCGTGTTGGTTCTGGCATGGTGATTTTTCCGGGACGCATGATTGAATCCGACGTAGTGCTGGTGGCTTCACCGGATCGCCGTGTCATTATGCGTAATGTCACGTTTGAGGAAAGCGATCATCATCGTCTGGAAGGCGGGCATGTCCATCGCCGCTTTTATCCGCGCATGAACGAAGCTGAATCGGCACAAGAAGGCTGGTAATCATGACTGACGATACCTTCGCCTTTATTATTCACCCCATCCAGATTAAGAAAGATGTTTCGAGAAAATTCCCGCTGCTCGGCAAAATTCTGAGCGAAAAGCAGATTAATTTTTTCTCGCGCTTTTTCCCGCCAGTCTACCTTTCCGAAGTAACAGGGATTCGCTCCGCAGAAACGGGACGCGAACTGCGCGGCTGGTTGATCGCCTGCCCGTTCACGCCGCCGACCATGATGTCCGTACCTGTCGAAACCGCCTATAAGAAAATTATCGCTTGCGGTCATATGGCTGAAGAACTAGGTGCGCGGATTTTAGGCCTAGGGGCATACACCTCGGTAGTGGGTGATGCAGGGAAGACGATTGCGGATCGGCTCGATATTCCCGTGACCAACGGCGACAGCTATACCGTTATCATGGCGGTGGAAGCCGTGCGTAAAGCCGCGCAGGTGATGGACATCGACATGCGTCAGGCGCGGACAGCCGTCGTCGGCGCGACAGGCACGGTTGGCAAAACCTGTGCGCAGCTTCTCGCCAGGGAATGCGCAGAGCTAATTCTGGTTGGCAAGCGTTCGGATGCGCTGGAAGCGGTTCGCGAACAATGTGAGGGCCAGGGCGCACGTGTCAGCATCAGCACCGATATGAACGCCATTTATAACGCCGATCTGATTCTCACCGTGACCAGCGCGGTTCATGCGGTTATTGAACCGCATCATCTGAAGCCGGGGGCAGTAGTGTGCGATGTCGCCCGCCCGCGTGATGTTTCCAAGCAAGTCGCGGCGCTGCGCGATGACGTGCTGGTGATCGAAGGCGGCATGGTCGAAGTGCCAGGGCCTGTCGATTTCCATTTTAATTTTGGATTTCCGCCGCGCATGGCCTTCGCATGTATGGCGGAGACAATGGCGCTGGCGCTGGAAGGCCGCTACGAAGATTACACCATCGGCAAAGACATCGCGATTGCCCAGGCGCAGGAAATCGACGGCATTGCGACCCGGCATGGCTTTAAACTCGGTGGCTTTCGCAGCTTCGAGCATGAAGTGAGCGCTGAAACTATTGCCACTGTGCGAGAACGCGCCGCACGCAACCTCAAGAATTGGTCGCCTCTGCCTGAAAGTTTGTAAATTCTATCAATTTTTCCTCAACTGTTTATCAACCTGGTGTAAATTTCGTCATATACTGATTAAACAGTTGTGTTTGGATCGGGTAGGGCGAGTTTTTGTGCGGATTTGCGGGTTATCGTGTATAGTTAGATGAGATACTCACAGGCAAATTAGGGATAGTTGGCGAGGGCGATTTTATGAATAAAGGTCGAATTTTAGTCGTGGAAGACGACTTTGATATTTCGAATATGCTGCGCATTTATTTTGGAGGCCAGGGTTACGAAGTCCAGGTTGCACCGCGCGGCAACGATGCCCTGACCATGACCCGCAAGCAGTTGCCGAATCTGATTGTTCTCGACATCATGCTGCCCGATATGAACGGTTATGATGTATGCCGGGAACTGCGGGAAACCACCCGCACCAGCCACATTCCGATCATCTTCCTGACGCAGAAGGACGAACGCAGCGACAAGATCGCCGGGCTGGAATTGGGCGCGGACGATTACATCACCAAGCCGTTTGACATCGAAGAACTTAAGCTGCGTGTGCAAAACTCGATCAACGCGACCAACCGCGTGGCGCAGTTAAACCCGATCTCCAACCTGCCAATGGGCCGCCTGATCGAAGATCATCTGCGAAACCTGATGCGCTCCAATAAAGGTTGGGCGTATATTGACCTGAAGATCAATAATTTTGACCCCTTCACCGAAGTCTATCAGTTCGTGGCAGGGGATGATGTGCTGCGATTTATGGCGCTGCTGATGAACGAAGTCGTCGATGAATTGGGTACGCCGGAAGATTTTCTCGGACACCCTGGCAAAGACAACTTTGTCCTCATTACGCATTCCAAAACCGTCGACCAGTTTAAACAACGGCTGGTCGAGCGCTTCGATAATGAAGTGAAGCAGCACTACTCGTTTATTGACCGGGATCGCGGCTATATGCTCGTGCCTGATCCCGAACAGGGTGAGCGCCAGGTGCAGCTTATGAATTTGTCTGTCGGCTCAGTTTCGACTGAAACCAATCAATTCTCGGATATTCGTGAGATCACGGAACTGGCTGCTGAAGATCGCCGGCGGGGATTGAGTGGAGAAGATGCAGGGCCGAAGATTCTGACCTCTTGGTAAGTCATCGGAATTGAATAGTAACAGGTAGGGTACATGGGACTGGCGTTTATTTTATTTATTGGTGGCGCGGTCATTTTTGCCTGGATATTTTTCTGGTCCCGTCAGCGGCAGCGCCTGGGCTACACGCCCGGTGTGGAGCAGGTCTTGCAGAGTGTGCCGTCGGCCTCTGGTGACGACGCGGTGCTGGTATCCAGGGAACATGGTCAGGTGGTTTATGCCAATGAACGTGCGCGTCATTGGCTGAATATGAACGGTGGCAATCCCAACCTGGAATATGTCGCGCAATTGGCACAACCGAGCGACAGTTTTCTCGATTTGTTCGCCAAAGAAGGCCAATCCTCTTTTCAATTAGGCATTCGCTGGGTCGAAGCTTCATCGCATCGCATCCCAACCGGAAGTGAGATGCGCACGGTTGTCGTGATGCGCGAACTCGGCGCGAATACGATTAACCCCGAAGCGCTCGATTTGTCGCTGGCGATGTCGATCATCAACGAAATTGGCGAAACCGTGAACGCCAGTCTGAGCGTGGAGCAAGTGCTTCAGGCGCTTTTGTCGATTGTACGCAACGCCGTACCCGCCGATGCTGGCGAAATCTGCATCTGGGATGAGCAGTCTCAGGTACTTTATCCGCGCGGCTGGGTGGGCGATTCCACCTATGTGCTGTCATTATCCGAAGCGGGCGGTATGTACCGTCTGAACGAAGGCATCACGGGCTGGATTGCCCAAAATCGCAAGCCGATTCTGGTCAGTGATAGCACAAGCCGGACAGCGATCCCCCCAAAGTTGACCAATACGCCCTATAAAGGTTATGTTGGTGTACCGCTTTTGCTGGGCGATAAATTTATCGGCACTTTTGAGCTTTCGTCGATTGAGCCGGAACATTTTAACCAGCGCGATATGGCGCTTTTGCAGGCTGTCAGCAAACAACTCGCCACGTCCATCTATAACGCTCAACTTTACACCGAGCAAGCTCGTCATATCGACGATATGGCGAGTTTGCAGCAGGTGATGCACCAGACTGGCGATGATTATGTGCGGGCGGTCTATCGCGATCTGACAGAACGCCTCGCAAAACTAGTCGGCGCGGATATGTGCGGCATCCTGCTTTTTAACGAAGCGCGGCAAATGCTGGTTGCCGAGCCGCCTTTCTATGGCGTACCGGATCAGGTGACACGCAATTATCAGATTTCGATGCCACAAGGTAGCCCACAGCGCGAAGTGTGGGAAAATCAGCAGTATTGGATTTCGAACGATGTCGCCGACGAACCGCTGATCGAAGCGTTGGGTTTGATGGCACTGGTCAACGCCACAGGTGTTTATAACACCGTGCTGCTGCCGATGCTGGTCGGCGAACGACGGATTGGTACGGTACAGGTGAGCAACAAGCGTACCGACGGTGGCTTTACGCTGCGTGATGTGCAAAATCTGCGTATCCTGACCGCGCAGGCGGCTGTCGTGGTCGAAAATACACGCCTGTATCAACGCGAACAATCACGCGAAACCGAACTGGTTGGCCTGCGGGAGATCACCCAGGCGCTTGGCGCGTTCAGCCAGGAAGAAGAATTTTACAAGGTACTCAATGAACGTATCGCCCGGCTGATGAATACCAGCATGTGCGGTATTTTGCTCTATGAAGAGGAAAATAATCGACTTGTTGCTCAGATGCCTTTTTATGGTGTGGAGAGCGCACATGTTCAGGATTATGAAATCTCGCTGAAACCCGGCAGCATCCTCTACGACATCTGGTTAGAGGTCGAATATTGGTTTACCAATAACATGAATAGTGACCGGGTGGTGATCGAAGCCGGATTAGAAGAGTTGGCGACCTCACTCGGTGTCAAACAAACGATGATCGCGCCGCTGTCGTTGGGAGATCGCCGAATTGGTGTGGTGCAGATTTCCAACAAGCTCGACGGCGAAAATTTTACGGATAAAGATGCTAACCTGCTGACGATTTTTTCTACGCAGGCGGCTGCGTTGATCGAAAATGCGCGCCTCTACCGCGAGATGCAGCGCCGTGCCGACGAAGCCGAAGGGCTGCGCGATGCGGCTGAAGAACTGCGCCGGATCGCGGAACTGGCCGGATCGATTATCACGCCTGAAGAATCGCTGACGCCTGTATTGGCAGAAGTCGGGCGGCTGACGGATAGCCCGCTGGTCTTTGTCAATGTTCTGGAGCAGAGTTCGTCGAATCTTGTTACTCATCCTCGTTATGTCTACGGTGTTGAATTGGACGAAGCCATTGTCCAGGATTCTTATACGCCGGGTTTTGACAAAAGTGTAGCGCTCTCCCGTCACCCGTTCATCAGCAATAACGTCGCGACGGATGAACGTGTTTTGTTCAGCTATCGTTTCATCGCGAAAAAAGTAGGTATTGAGACGGCGATGCTCGTGCCGTTAGCGGTAGGTGATCGCAGCCTGGGTGAATTGGGAATCGCCAACCGTACCAGTCGCCCCTACACGCTGGACGACCTGAAACTGGTCATGTCCATCGCGATTCAGATTTCCGCCACGCTGGATCGTGTCACACTTTACGAGTCCGCCGGGCAAAATCTGAACCAGCGCGTTCAGGAGCTTGATGCGATCTCCCGCGTCAGCAACGAACTCACGCTCACGCTCAATCTGGATCGCATTCTGGACGTGATTCGCCAGGAGGCTGCGCGCGCGACTGGGGCAGACGGCAGCACGGTTGCGCTGCTGAAGCCATCGTCGCAGTGGGCAGAGTTAAGCGTACCGGAGATGTCACGGCGGCTGGGCAGCGAACGCATTGCGGATAAGCTGACGGATATTGAGATCGAAGCCGCTGAGGGAAGCGTGAATGCTGTTTTGGTTGCGGATTATGCCGACACCGCGTTGCAGGCACTTCCACAAAACGCGCGTTCAGCGGTTGCCGCATCTTTCTTATTTGCCGATGAAATCGTAGGTGTGATTCACCTCTATCATTCAGAAGCCAATCATTTCGATGGACGTGCTTCTGAATTTTTGATGACGCTGGCTTCCAAAGCATCGCTCGGTTATGCCAACGCCATCCGTTATGATGAGCAGCTTGAGCGCAATACCCAACTGCGGCGGCGTGTCGAGCAGCTCAATCAGATTTTTGAATTGGGGCAGATACTCCAGAGCAATACTGACCCTGTGACCATGCTGGAGGCCATCAGCTACAGTATTCAGCACAGCATCGGCTATGATGTGGTTGTGGTGCTGCTGGCGGATGAAGACGGATCGGTGCTGCGGCGAGTCACGCAGGCGGGTTTGCCGCTGGATGTTTTTGAACAGAGCAAGGCCAGCGTGCTGAAACGTTCTCACCTCGATGCACTCTTCAACAAAGAGTATCTTATCAGTGAGTCCTATTTCTTCCCGACGGAAAAACGTGCCGAGTGGCGGCGCTTTGGCGATCTGACCGCACTGGGAACGTCCTTTGAAGGCAAGCGGGTGATCGCAAATGGTGACGCGGACTCCTGGCACGAGGGCGATTTATTCATCGTCCCATTGACCAGTTCAACGGGTTCGCTGCTGGGCCTGATCGTGCTGGATGGGCCACAGGACAACCATCGCCCGAATCGTGGGCTGATGGAAGTGTTGGAAATTTTCGCGCATCACGCTTCGACCACTATTGAGAACACACGCCTTTACCTCGGTACGATCAGCAATGCCGAGCAGGAAATACAGTTGAATGAGGTTCTGGAAGCAGCATCCAGCACACTCGATGTCGAGGAAGTGCTGCGAGCGATTGCACATGGTGTATTTCAACTGGCACATTTTAAGCAGATGAGTGCCGCGCTGCTGGATAAAGATCAAGGACTTTTTGATATTTACAAGCTGGATGTCGAGTCCGAAGAAAAAATTGTCATCAAACAGGAAACATGGTCGAGCCTGCAATTTACGGCGCTGGGTCGCACAGTAGATACGGGTCAGGATTATGTCTATCACTCCAACGACAAAGAAGTTGAGCAGTTCAACGATCTGCGCAATTATCATGAAGGCGATGATTGGGTGGCGATTGCCCTGCCACTGACGGCTGGTGGACAGCGTATCGGCGCTTTGCTCGTCGGTGGTGATCTCACGCCAGACGTTCACATTAAAGAACTGCGCAGCCTGATTAAACGTATGGCGAATATCGCCTCTGTCGCCATTGAAAATGCCCGCCTCTTCACCGATGCAGTCAATCTGCGGCTTTTTAACGAGTCGGTTGTTCAGTCTATCCAGCAGGGCATTGTCGTTCTGGATAAATCGGGACGGATTATTTCAGTCAACACGTTTATGTCCCAGCGCTACGGTTGGGAATCGGAGGAGGCTGTCGGGCAGGATTTATTCGCCTATCGGCCTGAGTTGGTACCCGTTTTGCTCGGTGATGTGCGAACCGCTTTGGAAACAGGCTTACCGCAGGAGCGCATCGGTCAGCGTTCGAGTGTGGATGGGCGCTCGCTGGTACGCAATTTCTATGCTTACCCATTGGGAGATAGCAGCAATATTCGCGGTGTCGTGTTGATGGTGGAAGATGTCACTGACCGCGCCCGGCTTGAGCATGACCTGGAATCACGCGCGAATCAGCTTTCCGTGCTGACCGAGGTTTCCAGCCGCATCACGGCATCACTCGATCACACCGAGGTGGTCGCGCTGGCATTGAGCGAAATGCACCGTATCGTCACCTACGATACGATGACCTTCTGGCTGCGCGATGGCGATTACATTATCCTCGAAGCGGCTAAGGATTATGAAGACGATACCATGCCCATCGGTGTCAACGTCAAAATTGACACCCATGCGCGTATTTCGCAAGTTGTAAAAACTCAAAAAGTATTCTCGATCAGCCGTTTGCAGGGCTGGGATAAGCTGCCGGGTGAAAGTGGCGCACAAAGCTGGATGGGTGTGCCGCTGGTGAATCAGGGCAACGTCGTTGGTGTCATTGCCTTTGCCAAACTTGAGCCGAGTTTCTACGATGCCCAGGCTGAACAGGCCGCCTTTGCTTTCGCCAATCAGGTCGCGGTTGCCCTCGCGAATGCCGATCTGTTCCGCGAAGCTGAACACCGCACCCAACGTTTGAGCCTGCTCAATCGCGTGTCTGTCGCGCTGGTGCAGTCGCTCGATAGCGAGGATATTCTCGAAATCGCGCTGCGTGAAATCTCGCAGGTCTTGCAGGTCGAACACGCCCGCGCTCTGATTTTCGAGCGTGATGTCCAGATGGGGCGCGTGGTCGTGGAACATCCGCGTGGTGATACGCCACCCGATCAGATTATCGACCTGAAGGACAGCCCTTCGTACCAGCAGATTCGCCGCACAGTCAAATCGCTCATCATCGACGATATGGTGAATTTGCAGGGCATGGATGAGATCAAAAATGAACTTGCGCCGCGTAAAATTACCGCTTATGCGCTAATTCCGATGGCAATCGGCGGGCAGGTAATCGGCGCGTTTGAGCTGGAAATGTTGAGTACCGCACGCCGCTTTAACCCAGAGCAAACCGATTTGGGGCGCATCATCGCTAACCAGGCAGCGATTGCCATCCAGAACACCAGCCTGCTGGAACAGACGTTAGTACGCAGTCGTGAACTGGAAACCTTGCTGGAAGCGGCGCAGGCCACATCCGTCACGCTCGATCTGCAAGAAGTGTTCCGCAGCGTCGTTGAACTGATGATGCACGCGCTTGAAATGGACAACTGCGCGTTGATGATGTGGGATGACGTTGACCGGACGGTTGAAGTTCAGGTTGATGCCAGTCGCAGTGGTGACGACTCACGCCTGATGGCAGCCGGGACGCTGATTAGCCTGACGGGGTATCCAGCCAAGCTGCGTGCGCTCGAAAAACGCGAAGTGATTATCATCAATGAAGAAAATAAAGAGTGGTATCCGAAAGAATATGATGAGCTGATGACAAGCGGCATTAACGCCCAAATGCTCGTGCCGCTCATCGTGCGTGATCGCGTAATCGGTCTGGTTCAAATGGAACTGATCTCGGATTATCGAACATTTACGCATCGCGAAATCCGGCTGGCACAGGCACTTGGTGCGCAGGCAGCAACGGCGATTGAAAACGCGCGTCTGTCTACTGAAACGTCATCCCGCGTTGAGGAATTGTACATCATCAATGACCTCAGCCAGACGGTTTCCTCAACGATCAATATTGATGAGATGATCGAGGTCGTGCATGATCGCCTCCCATCTATTGCGCATACCGAAGAACTATACCTTGCCCTCTATGACTCTGAAACCCAGACGATTAACTTCCCATTGGCTTTGAGAAATGGGGAAAAATATGAAATTCCGCCGCGCACTCTGAATACCGATGAAATATCCTATATCATTAAAAATCGCCGTTTGCTGACCATCGGCAGCGATTATTTCAGCACGGATGAACTCCGGCGCAGTCTGGGAATCAGCCCTGGCGAAGGCGATGTCAAAAGCTATATGGGTGTACCCTTGATCTCCGGTGATGAAGTAGTCGGTGTGCTGGCGCTGCGTGATACGATACGCACACGCGCATTCGGTGTCAATACATCGGGTATTCTGACCACGATTGCTTCGCAGCTTGGCGCGTCGATTCAAAACGCGCGTTTGTTCAACAAGCTGAGTTCACTTAACAAGAACCTGGAACAATCCGTTCAGAACCGCACCGCTGAACTGCTTGAAGAACGTGACCGCATTGACACGCTGTACCGGATTACGTCGGAATTGGCGCGAACCCTTGATCTTGAGCGCGTGTTGAGTCGTGCGCTTGAAATGGTCGCCGGAGCAGTCAACGCGAATGATGGCGTGATCTTCCAGATCGACCCGACTACCGATAGGCTGCACAGCCGCGCAACATTAGCCCAGACGACAGATAACGAACACGATCAACGCATTGACTTTGAGCACCCAGCGGAGAAACTGGCTGAATGGCTGATCCAGAATCAGAATGAGCGTGTCGTCGTCGTTGACGATCTGCTGAAAATGGATTTCTGGGACGATACGCTGCTTCTGGACGTGGAAAAATGGCGCAGCGCACTGGCAGTTCTGCTGGAAATCAATGACGATATTCATGGTGTCATGATTTTGTTTGGGCGCAAGCGTGCAATGTTTACTGAACCGCAGGTCAAGCTGGTGGTCGCTGCTGCGAATCAGGTTGCTGCCGCGATCAACAACTCCGATCTGTATTATCTCATCCGCGATCAGGCCGAGCGCCTGGGAATGCTGGTGCTGTCTGAGCAGGAAGAATCTGAAAAGAGCAACGCCATCCTCGAAGGTATCGCCGACGGTGTGATGCTGGCGAACGCGAAAGGCCAGATTATCCGCTTTAACACCGCCGCCGAACGCATCCTCGAACTCCCGCGCGATAACGTGCTGGGACAGCCGCTCTCCAAACTTTCCGGTTTGCAGGTTGGTTCAGCGGTAGGCTGGATGCGGACGATTGATGAATGGTCGCAGTCACCCGACAGTTACCCCACTGGCATTTTCCTGTCGGAACAGCTTGAGATGGACAAAAAGGTGATTAACGTTCGCCTGTCGCCTGTACATATCGACAATCAATTCCTGGGTACAGTGCTGGTGTTCCGCGATATTACCAAAGAGGTTGAGGTGGATCGGCTTAAGGGCGAATTTATTTCGAATGTTTCGCATGAACTGCGCACCCCACTGACACCAATCAAAGGTTTCACCGATCTGATGCTGCTGGGTGCTGCCGGGCAGGTTTCTTCGCAGCAGGAGTATTTCCTCAAGACGATCAAGTCACACACCCAGCGGCTCGAGACGCTGGTCAACGACCTGTTGAATATCTCCAAGCTGGACGATACCAAAGAATCGTTGAAGTATGAACCCGTCAAGGTGGCGGAAATCATGGAATCGGTGGTTAAAACAGTAGGCAGTCGCGCTGACCATGAACAGAAAGAAATTAAAGTTTTAATCGACATTCCAGAGTCGTTCCCGGTCATCTCCGGTGATCCCGGCAAGATTACTCAGATTTTTAATAACCATGTCGACAATTCTTTCAATTATACCTATGCTGGTGGTAGTATAGATATTCAGGGGCGCGTTCAGGACGATCATGTTCTTATCACCGTGAAGGATACCGGGATCGGCATTCCACCGGAATTCCATGAACGCATCTGGGAACGATTTGTACGAAATGATGAACATGCGCTGGTGATGGATGTGGCAGGAACCGGCCTGGGGCTGCCCATCGTCAAGAAACTCGTTCAGATGCACCAGGGTGAAGTTTGGTTTGAGTCTGAAGCTAATAAAGGCACAACCTTCTTCGTCTCATTGCCGATCAACCAGCCGACGAGTAATTAATAAAGACCGAGGGAATTTATGGCGCGCATTCTTGTGGCAGAAGATGAACGTGATATTCGCGAACTCATCAATTTTACGTTGATGTTTGCCGGGCATGAGGTCACGTTGGCAGCAAATGGTCAAGAGGCCTATGAACAGGCTGTCGCCGCGACGGTCAAGCCTCACTTGATTATGATGGATGTTCGTATGCCCAAAATGACGGGCTACGAAGCCTGTCGTCAGATGAAGCAGGTCGATGAACTGAAAAATATCCCTGTCATATTTCTATCAGCTAAAGGACAGGATGAAGAAGTACAAACAGGTATCGAGGCGGGTGCTATCGCGTATATTCTCAAGCCGTTTGCGCCCGAAGACTTGAACCGCCGGATTACCGAAATTCTGAAACAGATTGGCGCGGCGTGACCGCAGTAGGAAATTTATGAGCGCCATTCGACTGGGCGATGATCTGATACATTATGAAGTGCTTGGGCGTGGCCGTCCGGTCATTCTGGTGCATAGCTGGATCGGCTCATGGCGGTATTGGATTCCGACCATGCAGCAGTTGCAACTAAAATATCGTGTCTACGCGCTCGATCTGTATGGATACGGCGACTCCGTTAAGAACGCTCAGAAATATACGCTGGAGCATCAGATTCAACTGTTGGATGATTTCACACAGCAGCTGGGTATTCCCAAGACCGGGTTGGTCGGGCATGGCCTGGGCGCACTGGTTGCGGTTGAATTCGCGCGGCGCTTCAATGATCGTGTGCCGCGTATGCTCATTTCCGGCGCACCTTTGTTTGACCCCGGCAACTTGGAACAACGTTCGTCCATTATGCCGCAGGCGCTGGCGGCTGCACGCTCATCGACCCCTTCTCCGGCAGCTTCGGATGAAACACATGCGCCAGAAGCCACCGTCATGAATGCAAGTTCGGCGATGCGCGCAGCGTTGGCGGAAGCAGCACGCAACCGCACAACTGGCGGCGATGCCCCGCGCCCTGTGGCTGCTGCCGTTGAGACACAATCACCGAGTCGTAACGGTAGTAACCCGCTTCAAGCCTCTGTCGGCAGCGTAACGCCGGAAAATCTGCTGGCGAAATGCTTTAAGCGATCTGAACCGGAATTCGAAAAATTGCAGGTGGATGTCGCCAAAACGGACACGAATGCGGTCCGATTGAGCGTCAATACCTTCGACTCTGGCTATATGCTGGATACGCTGCGTTATCACTTGCCGATGCCGATTGTGGTTGTCCATGGCACGGAAGACCCGGTAATTCCCATGCCCGGCGAAAATGTCTGGAATTACCTGACCACCGATAGAGAAGATACGATGCTGCCTGTGCTGTTGACTGGCATACGGCATTTCCCAATGCTGGAATCCGAGCGCTTTTCGCGGCTGGTGAGCGATTTCCTGGATAGCCCGGATGTCAGCAAGCTCGAAATCAAAGAGCGTTGGAAGCGCCGGACGCGCTAAATTTTATTGAATCATCCCCGCGCGAGGCGGCCTTTTGATCGAACAAGTTCTTATTTTTGCAAATGGCGATGTAGGTGATGGGCCGATGGCACGCCGCGTACTGGATGAGGCGCGTAGTGCATTCGTAGTGGCAGCAGATGGTGGTGCGCGGGCGGCTGACCATTATGAGCGAAAAATCGACTTGATAATCGGCGATATGGACTCGTTGAGCGCAGCAG
>JALHNB010000002.1:127578-145396 GCA_022843745.1 Anaerolineae bacterium
AACCTATAAATCACAAGGCGCTGAAATTTTGCGTCATGCCCCGGAAAAAGATGAGACTGATCTTGAACTGGCGCTGCTGTGGGTTGCCGAGCGTCAGGCAAGTTGGGTTCGCGTTTTTGGTGGGATTGGTGGGCGGCTTGACCAGACCATCAGCAATATTTATTTACTGGCGCTGCCTGCGCTGCGCGGAGCGGATGTTCGCTTTGTCGGCAGTTTGCAAGCTGCATGGATTATTTATCCGGGCGAAAATATCGTCCAGGGAGCAGTGGGGGACACTGTTTCCTTAATTCCCCTCAGTGGTGCGGCAAGGGGTATACGGACGGAAAATCTGTATTATCCACTCAAAGATGAGACATTGACTTTTGGCCCTGCGCGTGGGATCAGCAATGTCATGACCGCCGACCACGCGCGTGTCTGGTTTGAGGATGGACTGCTGCTGGTTGTCCAGACAATGGGCCGGGCATAATCTGATATAGCCGAGCATAACCTTAGTATAATCTACGGACTGTATTGATGACTGCGATCACTGTTTATAAGCGAAATCATCTGGGGGAAGTCGTCTGGGAGTACGAGGGTATTGTCGTCGATCACGGCCCCCATTGGATCTGCCTCGCTGCCTTGTTTAATGCCCCTGAATCTGACCTGGGCTTTGTTGTTTTTCGACAGGGGGATGTTTTTACTGAGTGGTTCTATACGGATCGCTGGTATAACGTTTTCCGTGTCGAAGATGGTCGCAACCGCGAACTGAAGGGTTGGTACTGCAACATTACCCGACCCGCGACCATCACAGATGACAAAGTATGGGCGGATGATCTGGCATTAGACCTTTACGTCATGCCCAACGGCAGCGTGATTTTGCTCGATGAAGTTGAATTCGATGCCCTGAATTTGCCGATTGATGAGCGAATTGCCGCTTTGCGTGCTGTTGAAAGCATTCGCAATGCCGTGCGTAAGCGCGTTTCGCCGTTTGACGAAATTCGTGTCGACACGGGTAAACTGCGCAGTCCTTAGTTTTTATCCGGATGAACGAGTAAAACTGGCACTTTGACACCGTGCATGACCCGGTTGGTGGTGCTGCCAAATAAAAACTCTGTAATCCCCCCACGCCCATGTGTACTCATGACAACAATATCTATACCCTCGCTGTTAACATAATCGCAGATCAGGTGCGCAACGCCAGGGCCTTCGATGAGCTGGCAGCGCACGGTAACATCCTCGGCGCGGAGTTCACTGCGTACACCCATTAAATACTGCTTCATTTGTTCGCGTAGTTGGTTGACCTGTTCTTCCTGTCCAGCGAGTACGATCTGATCTGTATATTCATAGGCAGGCGGGCGAAAAACATGCAGCAGAATCAACTCAGCCTGATTAGCGCGAGCCATATCCACTGCATGGGGTACAGCACGCTGCGCCCAACCAGAGCCATCCAGCGGAACAACGATTTTTTTGTAGCGTTGTGTGGTCATGAGGCGTCTCCGTATAGGGGCAAGTTTAATCGCTTGTCTTCCATTCAAAATTGTACCATATGAGATTAGAAAATAGGGTGAAATGGTAGATTCCTCATTGACCAGAATTCGCGGAAACAGGTATAATTTTTCATGTAAATCTCCATAAATCTACATAAATCGAGACAAATATGATTGAACAGCAGCCAGAAAATCTCTCGATGGGGAGAAATCTCAAAATTAGTTTGTTTCATCTCGGTTCGGGTATGGCTGATGTGATGGCAACGGGTATCTGGAATCGCATCATGATTAGCGATCTGGGTTTCAGCGCGACGCCGATTGGCTTGCTGGTGAGTCTACGCTATTTTCTGGCTCCGCTGGGTGTATGGGCGGGGCGCATGTCGGATCGTCACGCGATTGGCGGTTATCGTCGGTTGTCATGGATATGGTCGGGCCGCTTGATGATGGTCATCAGCCTGCTCCTGCTGGGCACTTCGACGGCGAATCTGGCACGTGGCGCAGAGGCCACACCGCTTGTGTGGATCATGATTACGACAGCGTTGTTGTTATTTAGCCTCGGTAATGCGCTTTCTGGCAGCACATTTCTGGCACTGGTCTATGATCGCTCACCGGAACACCAGCGAGGGCGTGTGGTCGGTGTGGTCTGGACATTTTTATTGCTGGGCTTCACGATTGGCGGTATTTTATTCGGTGTCATGCTGCCGTCGTCGGAGCGAACGCCCGATCATCAGATGACATTTTCGCCGGATACGCTGCAAAATTTGTTCATCGCTTCGGCGCTCATTCTCGGTGGCCTGTGGTTTTTCTCGCTGCTCGGTGAAGAACGCCGCAGTAAGGGCGCAGCTATCCATCAATCTGAGGCTGAGTATTCAACCACCATACGAGCTGATCTCAGACTAGTGTGGCAGAATCGCCAGACGCGCTTCTTTTTCTGGTTTCTCGCCCTGTCCATGCTCTTTGCCTTTGCTCAGGACTTGATCTTGGAGCCATTCGCGGCTGATGTTTTTAACATGGATGCTGCGCATACGACGCGCTTCGCCGCCTATTGGGGCAGCATGGCGATCCTCGGTACAGTGGTTTTCCTGTGGCTCTCGCGCCGCTATAAACGCCTGACGAATACGGCTATGTCGTATATCGGCGTGGCGGTTCTGATCCTGACATTTGTGGTGTTCGGCATATCCGCGCTGGCACAGATTCGCCCTCTCGTCACACCTGGACTGATCTTGCTTGGCTTTGGATTGGGCTTGTGGAATGTCGGTACACTGGGTCTGATGATGGATATGAGCCCCAACGGACGCGCCGGGACATTTTTGGGCTTCTGGACGCTGACCGTGACACTCGCGCGTGGGATCGGCGTTTCTGGCGGCGGTATCGTGCGCGACCTCGTGCTGCGAACAACCGGAAATTTGTCCTTATCCTATGGCGCGGTTTTTATTGCGGAAGTGATCGGCCTCTCGATTTCACTGTGGATGTTGAGCCGGGTCAATGTCAACGAATTTAAAGAATCGGAGAAGCCTGTGGATGCCGAGAAGGTATTTGTGGGAGCGATGGACTAGGGAAGGTGCGATCAGCTTCCAACGGTCAGCGATCAAATCGAAAGCTGGCCGTTTTTAATTTCTGGCGCTGAAATATTATGCGCCAAAATCGTCTAATGACCGAAACGCTGTGTGCTAAAAACCCTCTAAGGACTGAAATGTTGTGTGCTACAATCCTTCATTGTCGCTAATGGAGGATCGTCTGCCTTGTCGTTTATCCGCGCCCATTACGGTTGGATTTTGCTCATCTGCATTTTCATCGCTCTGCTGATCGCCTCACTTTTTTTCAATTACTATCTGTTTCTGCAAGCCAAAGCTTATTATGTGGAACTTAATGGCGTTCGGCTCGATCCACTAGGACTAGACACTTTTACGGCTGCGGATGCAACTGTTAATCCTGATGGAGAGCAAACCCGCATCATTTTTTTTGGTGATTCGCGTTCGATGAGCTGGCCTGCGCCTTCTGACCAATTTCAATTTATCAATCGCGGAATTGGTGCGCAGACCACAGCCCAGGTTGCCTTGCGCTTTGACGAGCATATCGCGCCGTTAGAGCCGCAAATCCTTATCCTTCAGGTTGGCATCAACGATCTCAAAACCATTCCACTTTTCCCAGAGCGCAAAGATGCGATTGTTGCCGACTGTAAGGCGAATATTGACTGGATCGTTCAGCAGGCGCTCGACTTGGGAACAACTGTTATTTTGACGACAATCTTTCCAGTCGGCGAAATACCATTCGAGCGGCAATTTTTCTGGTCGGATGATGTTGCGCTGGCTGTCACAGAGGTCAATACCTATATCGCTTCCCTGGCAAGCGATCAGGTTCTGGTTCTTGATACCTATGCACTTTTGGCAGGCGAAAATGGCTTGACGCTGCCCGAATACAGCCGCGACGAACTGCATATCAATCAGGCAGGGTATACTGTGTTAAATGCAGCATTAGTTGATTTATTGGCGCAATATGATTGAGATAAAGACACTACAGAACCTGGATGGTTTGTCGAGCGTGATAACCGGCTACACATCCGAGCAAAAATACAGGATTGTCAGAACCGAGACAAGCGATCAAATCAATTTTTTGATGCAGCTTGTCCGGCTGGATACGCCTTATGTGAAGCAATTTGACGATTACCTGGACGTAGAAACATTGCAACGCTACACAAATTTTCTGCAACAGGGTCTTTCGTTTGGCGCGTACGATGGCGATCAACTGGTTGGCGTTGGCATTGCCGAGGCGCAGGCATGGAACAACAGCTTATGGGTATGGGAGTTTCATATTGCCGAGACTCATCGCCGGATGGGACTTGGGCGAAAGCTTATGGATTCACTGGCTGCCAAAGGTCAGGCGGCGAATTTACGGACGATCTTCTGTGAGACGCAGACCACGAATGTCCCCGCCATCAACTTTTATCGTAAAATTGGCTTTACGTGTGATGGGTTCAACTTATCTCTTTATACGAATGAGGATTGGCCGGATGGTGAAGTGGCTATATTTATGAAAAAGGCGCTAACGGCCAATCTATGACCACATCAAAAGCCCTTTCTAACACACAAATTGTCCGCGCCGCGCTGATTGTTCTGATCGGCTTTCTTGCCAGCGGAGTCCTCGGATTTATCCGCACGCTGATTATTTCGCAGACCTTTGGCGCGGGCGAAGCACTCGACTCGTTCATTGCCGCGCAGCGCATCCCGGAGATTATTTTTGTGCTGGTGGCGGGAGGGGCGCTTGGCTCGTCGTTTATCCCGATCTACGCACGGCGGCGCAAGGATAATGAAGCCGAAGCGTGGCGGCTGGCAAGCGCAGTCACGACATTAGCAGCATTGGCGGCTTTGATATTAGGAATCCTCGTGATACTCGCCGCGCCCTGGCTGGTGAATAAATTTTTGCGTCCGCAGTCCACGCCAGAAGCGCAGGCACTCACGCTCAATATGATGCGTCTGATGATGATCACGCCCGTGATATTCAGCGTCAGCGGTCTGCTGATGGGCATTTTGCAATCGCATCAGCAGTTTTTACTGTCCTCTATTGCCATCAGCATGAACAATATTGGCATCATCATCGGCGCACTCGTGATCGCACGTCTGCTGCCGCCCGATCCCGGTGTGGCGCAGGTCGGGAATTCGAACGCTTACGGATTGGCCTATGGGGCGGTTTTGAGCGCGATTCTGCACCTCGTCGTGCAGATTCCCGGTCTACGAAAAATAGACGCTCGTTTGCGCCCACTTTTTAATTGGCGCATCCCCGGCGTGATCGAGGTTTTGGCGCTGATGGGGCCGCGTGTTTTGGGACTGGCAATGGTGCAGATCAATTTCGTCGTCAATATTGTCCTCACTGATCCGATGACCCTCGGCAGCCTGACCGCGCTATCGACGGCCTTTACCCTGATGTTTTTCGCGATTGGCATCATCGGTCAGAGTATCGGTTCGGCGGTTTTCCCCACACTCTCGGCCTTGAGTGCCGAAAATGATTTCGAGGGTTTCAAAAATCGGCTGGCGAGTGTGCTGCGCAGCGTATTATTTCTCTCGTTTCCGGCGACTGTCGTGTTTATTTTGCTGGGTAGCTCGCTGGTCAGCCTTTTCGAGCGTGGTGAATGGACGAACACTTTTACCAGAGCGACGGCCTGGGCGCTGGCTTTTTACGCGATAGGTATTGCGGGTTTCAGCCTGCTCGAAGTGCTGTCACGTGCGTTTTATGCACTGTCCGACACTTGGACTCCCGTCAAAATTGGCATCCCGTCCATGCTCACCAACATCGCCCTGAGTTTGATCTTTGTTCGCATTGTCGGCGATCAGGGCAGTCTGGTGCGTGGGCCGTTTGGTGGATTAGCGCTGGCAAACTCGCTGACGACCATTCTGGAATCGCTGGTGCTGTGGTGGTTGCTCCGGCGGCGTATCGGCAGCATCAAAGATGCCTATGTGCTCGGCGGCGTATGGCGAGTGATCGTCGCGACGCTGGTGATGGCTGTAGCCCTCATTCTGGTCATGTCAGCGCTGGAAAATACAAATTCGCTGGTGACTTTGATCGTGAGTGCTGTCGTGGGCGGTGGTATCTTTTTCGGTGTGAGCGCGGCGCTGGGGCTGGATGAGGCTAAAGCGGTTCCGATGATGCTTTTGCGGAGATTTAAACGCTAGAACGTGGTGCTTTTGCGGAGATTTAAACGTCAGAATCAGGGAATTCATAAGAGGCTCAAATTATGGCGACTTATCGTTTCAAAATTGGCGACTTTGATTGCATCTCGATGGACGATGACCCGACTGTACGCGATGCGCTGCCGAGTTTTCCCAATGCGCCACCGGATGAATTCGAGGCTGCGCTGCGAGCTTACAATTTAGAGCCGGGTGCTGTGCCGTTTTCGATGAACATTCTGCTGGTCAAAACGCCGGAACATCGCGTCTTAATCGACACAGGCATGGGCGCGGATCGAAATTATACGCTGCTGACTAATCTCAAATCCGAAGGCATCGAGCCGGGTGACGTTGATGTCATTTTCATCACGCACGGGCATGGCGATCATTTTGGCGGCATCGCTGATAAAGATGGTGCGCTGCTTTTCCCCAACGCGCGTTTTCTGATGTGGAAAGGTGAGTGGGAATACTGGACTTCTGAAGCGACTCTCTCAACATTTGACGAATCCCGCGCTGCTGGCATCCGCCGCAATCTGCTGCCGCTGAAAGATAAAATTGAGCTGATCGACAAGGAAGGCGAATTTGTGCCGGGTATCAGTGCTGTTCCGGCCTGGGGTCACACGCCTTATCATACGGCAATCATGGTAACATCCAACGGGCAAAGACTTTTGCACATCGTTGATGCGTTTCATCAACCCTATCAAGCGGAGCATCCTGAGTGGTCGCATCGTGGCGACTCTAATCGTGAGATCGCGGAAGCGACACGGCGCAGCATCTTAAAACGCGCTGCTGATGAAAAGCTGCTGGTGATGGCCTATCACATTCCGAATCCAGGGTTGGGATATGTAACCGAAAAAGATGGCGTGTGGACGTGGTTGCGATATTAGGTTTTATCCCAATCTTTTCCCAAGTTTGGGATATATTGGATAACTCACGTGAGCAGTTGGGATAACTTTTATCCCAATAAGCTCATACTACCATCGTCATTCAATTGGTTGACCCGCAGTTCTGCTTTATCGAGAAGCCCCTGACAATGCTGAGTCAGTTTGCGCCCACGCTCGAAAAGATCAACCGAATCTTCTAAGGCCAGATCGCCAGATTCCAGTTTGGCGATGATCGTTTCCAGTTCGGCATAGGCCGTTTCAAAAGAGAGTTCGTTTATATCGCTCATGAGTCTCGTTGTCCTCGACGCGCGCTTTGATTTCGCCGTCATGTAGTTGGATGATAATGCCGTCGCCGGGCTGTGCTTCGCCCGCTGATTTGATGCGCTGCCCATTTTGGGAAACAATCGCGTAGCCCCGTGCCAGAATCGCCTGCGGATTGGCGGCATTGAGTGCGTCGCTGCGGGTTTCGAGCCGTTCTCGCAGCAGGCCAATATGCTTGCGTTGGTCGCGGCTCAATCGTGCGCTCCAATCGTCGATACGCTGGCGCAGCGTCGCGATTCGCCATGCTGGGGAGAGATGCCCCATCGTGCGCTGTGCGCTGTTTAAATCCGCGCGGAGATCGGCTAAATGACCTGCTGTCAGCGAATTGATGATGTCTTTGATCGTGCGTATCCCGTTGACCAGATCGTCAATATTGGGTGTTGCCAATTCCGCCGCTGCGGAGGGCGTGGGTGCGCGTAAATCCGACACAAAATCGACAATTGTAAAATCGGTCTCATGCCCCACGCCGGTGATAACCGGAATCTGGCTAGCAGCGACAGCCCGCGCGACTCGCTCGTCATTAAACGACCACAAATCTTCGATACTGCCGCCTCCGCGACACAATAAAATCACATCAACCTGCGTGTGCTTATTCAGCCGTTCCAGCGCGGCCACAATTTGCGGCGGCGCGGATTCGCCCTGCACAGGGGTGGGGCTGAGGATCACCTCGACCAGCGGGAAACGGCGGCGCAGCACATTCTGAATATCCTGAAAAGCGGCGGCTTCTGGCGAGGTGACAACACCGATTTGCCGGGGAAAGGCCGGGATCGGGCGTTTGCGCTCGATGTCGAACAACCCTTCGCTTTCCAGGCGTATTTTTAGCTGCTCAAAACGCGCGTATAAATCGCCGATACCCACCGGGCGGATCATGTCGGCGTAAAGCTGATATTCGCCGCGCGGCTCGTAGACGCTGACGCGACCATGCGCCGTTACCGCATCGCCATTTTGCGGGATAAACGACTGGCGTTCGGCGCTGGAACGCCACATCGCGCATTTGATCTGCGATTGGCTGTCCTTCAGCGTGAAATACCAGTGCCCCGACGACGCGCGTGTCATATTCGAAATCTCACCCGTAACCGAAATATCCTGCAAGCGATTGTCGATTTCAAACATCTGGCGGATATAGGATGACAATTCCGCCACTGAATAAGCATCTAGCATCAGGATTGACCTTTGAAATAAGCATCTGGCATCAAGATTGACCTTTGGTTATACCCTTAAACATTATACAATTATGGGAACTAATTGCCGATTCCGAATAAAAGGGGGATTTATGGCCTATCTGACTGAGCAGGAACGTGACGCGCTTTTGAATGAACTCAAAAATATGAGCTTCCGGCAGGCGCAAGGAAAACTGCGCTCTCTGGACGATCAGGGACGCATGGCTTATTTTCGTAATGCCCAGCAAACGGGTCGCTGGCTGACACGCTACGTGCTGCCTGCGCTGGGGACGCGCGTGACACTCGTTGAGAAGCACACGGACACGGCGACCAGCAATGAAAAACGCACGAAATCAGAGTACGAATTTGTCGAGGTGATTGTCGAGCCAACGCCCGATAATCGCAACTGAGCGCCGCGAAATATGGCAAATAAGGAAAAGGATCAGCGATGAATCAACCTGTAACCGTGACATTTGTTCCTGAGCAGATTATTACATGGCTGGTGATCGGGCTGATTGCCGGATATCTGGCAAGTGTGCTGGTACGTGGTCGCAACCTGAGCATTGGCACCAGCATTATTGTCGGGCTGATCGGCGCAGTCATTGGCGGCCTCCTGTTTGCGCTTTTGCAGATTCAAGTTCCAGCCTCACTCGCTGGTGGCATCACTATTCGTTATATTGATGTGATCGTGTCGTTTATTGGAGCGATCATCGTATTAGCGCTTGTCCAATCGTTCCGGCGGGGCAGATAGTTTAAATTTCGCAAGGTGGATGGAGTCAGGGGACGGTTGAATAACCTTCACCCCACCGGAAATTCAACTGTGCCGCTTGTGCCGTCTACGATGATCTGAGCGCCCTCAGGAATACGCTGCGTGGCGAAGCGCGTGCCGATCACCGCCGGAATGTTGTATTCGCGGGCGATGGCAGCGGCGTGCTGGCCTATCGCACCGTCATCCAGTACCAGCCCTCCCAGAATCGGGAAAATGGGTGTCCAGCGTGGGCCAACATTCTTCGCGACCAGTATGTCACCGGGGACGAGTTGGTCAATGCTGTCGGTCATAATCCGCGCACGACCCTGCGTTTGTCCCGCACTAGCTCCTTGCCCGCTGATGAAATCATCGCGCGTTTTGTTTGCAGGAGTCGTGTCATCCTGCCAGGGTGGACGCTCAGGCAAATCAGGGTTGGGGATGCCCAGAAACGGCGGCGCTGCCAGCTTTTGCCATTTGCGATGCTGTGCCTGACGATCCACGATCTCAGCCGCATAGGAAATCGGCGAACGCAACGCCGCCAGAATTTCATCGAAATAGAGCCAGAAAATATCGTCTGCCTGACTCAAAATATCTTGCTGCACCAGCCAATGTGCTGCCATTATGACTGCCTGACGCAGTTGTCCGGTTGCCATCTGGTCGATGTAATGATTGTGGATTTCGAGAACAGCAGCGGTTTTACGCGCATGAGCGAGTTCCCGGCGAAATTCTGTAATAATGGCTTGATCTGCGCAGTCCTGGCAGAGCGATTCTACAAGCGTTTCGCGTTCATGTCGGTTTCGCGCACGGACACTGGCTGGCGACTCGATCCGAGCGTCGAAATAAAAGACCAGCAGACGAAAAATCTCTTGTGGCTGCTCTCGCCATGTGGGATTCAGGATCGTCACTTCCGAACCCCAGCCGTCGCCTGTGCGCTCCCCATAGATCAATAAAATAGCCTCAAGTCGCGTCAAAAAAATTCGGCTTCCGGCAGCGCTTTTAGCTGATCGAAAATATCGGCTGGTGGATGCCGGATAAGCGTCTGTACGCTAGGCGCTGCTGATAGTGCCAGCTCATAGAGGCTATCGACCAACTGCGTCAATGGCGTTTCTTCGCCTTCCAGCAAACGATAGCCCAATGACTCGTTATCCGATTTTCCGGTGATTTTTTCGAGCGCCTGAAAATAGGCAGGATGCGGATTGAACGAGCAAAGTGGATGAAACATGGCGTGACGGCGGCGGGCTGCCAGGGCATTTTCCAGATGATCGAGCAGCGCTTTTCCGTCGGCTGATTCGTTATCAAAAGCCCGCAAATGTTCTGTTGCACGGATAATTTCTGGCCCCCAATAATCCCAGGCCGTCAAACCCTGCTCATGCAGACGCTCGTTGAGGTTTTGCATGGCCTGCCGCCGGATGCGCCGATCACCATCCGAGAAATTCATCGGCAGCGGGCGGTTGTAGGCACGGCCATTGAAAAAATACGTTTCCTGATTGCGATCCGCGCCCATAAAGCGGCAGGCTTCTTCGCGGATGCTTTCGGCGACCCGAATCGCGTCCTGTTCCAGCGGCAGCAGCGGGCCTCTGTCGATGCCGTATTCGTCCATAAGCGACCAAAAATGCCAAATTTTTTGTTTGACGGGGAAACGCGCTGCCTGTGCAAGCTCAGGTGAAAGTGCGGTGATCGGGCGGCTTTGGAGAATCCAGACTTTTTGATCGGCAATCGCCCATTCAACATCCTGCGGCTTTCCAAATAACCCCTCGGCGGCAATGCTAAATTGTGCGACTCGCCGCGCCCAGTCTTCCGGCAGGCAGGCGGCTTTTCGGCGCTCATCTACAATCCCAATTGTGTGTATGCCACCTTCAGGATTAAGAGCGATTTGAGCCGTTTTCTCCAAAATATCGCGACGATCAATCTCGAATCCGGGGCGGCGTACCCAGATTGTATCGCTGGCAATATCGCCATCGACAACCCCAAGGCCTAATCCCCAGGCGGCGTTGATGACCATCAAATCACGGAGCTGCTGCACTGGGTCAATCGAAAAACAAACACCGGAGCATTCGGCATCAACCATCGTCTGGATAATGACCGCCATCGCTTCTTCTTTGCCGAGGCTGTTGTGGGCTGCGCGGGCTGCCATCGCTTGTGGCTCATAAAATGATCGCCAGCACTCAATAAGCGTCGCCTGTAGCGCATTAATGCCGCGTACACCCAAAATCGTCGCGTACTGCCCGGCGTAACTGGCATCAGCCTGATCCTCTGCCGTTGCTGATGAGCGCACAGCAACGGGTTTACCGTCGATCATCTCGGTTAGCATCGAGCATATGGATTCAGGCACTTCTAAATGAGCCAAAATTTTGGCGATCTGATCGGCTGCGCGTTGGGCTTGCGTGGGATTAAGCAGATCATTTTTGGCAACAATGCGCTCAATCTGCTGCCGTTTATCACCAAGCGCCAGCCAAAAAGCGTCTGTCGTCACACACACGCCTGAAGGCACTGGAAAGCCTGCGCTAATGAGTTTGCTCAATGACGCTGCTTTGCCACCAACCCTCGCCGCATCGTCAGGTCGAATCTGATCGAGTGAAATCACAAAGTCATTCATAATTTTCCACCCCTTTTTTAGCCCTGATAGAGCAGTTTGCGTCTATAAAATCATAAGATTATGCTAACAAATGAAGAAAAGTCGATTCAACCAGCGAGACATGGTGTTCAAGGAGGAAACAATGAGCAAAGCTATCGTTGTAAGCGCTTCGGACGTGATTAACGCTCGTCCAGAAGAAATTTATGCCATCCTGTCGGATTATCGCGTTGGACATGCGGCGATTCTGCCCAAGCCATATTTTGCCGAAATGATCGTTGAGCAGGGAGGGCAGGGCGCAGGTACGATTTTCCGGCTGAAGATGAACGTTTTCGGACAGGAATCCAGGTTTCACCAGATCGTGACCGAGCCGGAGCCGGGGCGGTTGCTGGTGGAAACGGATATGAACACCAGGCAGTTCTCATCTTTTACACTGGAGCCACTCAATGGCGGCGCACAAACCCGCGTGACCATTCACTCTGAATTTCCGGCCTCACCGGGCATCAAAGGAATGATGGAAAAACTGATGCAACCGCCCATCGTCCGCTACATCTTCAAAAAGGAACTGCGGAATCTGGCGGATTACGTTCGCGACAAAACGGTGCGGTGAGGTTGACGTTTATAGGGGCGACCCGCCGGGTCGCCCCTACGTGACATTCTACAGACCTGCCAAATCTTCCTCGCCGACGGTCATGCCGAGGATGTTGTAGCCCGCATCGACATGCACGACTTCGCCAGTGACCGCGCTGCCGAGATCAGAAGCCAGCCATATGGCGGTATTGCCCACATCTTCCTGCGAAACCAAACGGCGCAGCGGTGCAGCTTTTTCGGCATATTTCAGCATCATGCGGAAACCGGGGACACCTGCCGCCGCCAGCGTTTTGATCGGGCCAGCGCTGATCGCGTTGACACGGATATTTTTTGGCCCCAGATCGTTCGCCAGATAGCGTGTGATGGTTTCCAGTGCCGATTTTGCCACAGCCATAACGTGATATTTGGGCATCACTTTTTCCGCCGCGAAATAGGTCAGGCTGATGATACTGCCACCGTTTTCCATCAAGGGTTCGGCGCGTTTTGCCATCGCGATCAGGCTGAAAGCGCTGATGTCGAGCGCCAGTTTGAAGCCGTCGCGTGAAATATCCACAAAACGTCCGCCCAGGTCGTCACGGTTGGCGTAGGCGACGCAGTGAACCAGTGTGTCGATGCGTCCATAACGTTCTTTGACTTTCGCAAACACTGCGTCAAGCTGCTCATCATTCTGCACATCACATTGCTCAACAAAATCGCAGCCAATTTCCGCAGCCAGCGGCTTCACACGCTTTTCCAGCATGTCGCCTGCGTAACTGAGAGCAATCGTTGCTCCTTCTTCATGTAACTTCTGGGTAATGCCCCAGGCAATTGAATTCTTATTGGCGACGCCGAAAATCAGCGCTACTTTGCCATCCATCAATCCCATAATCATCTTCCTCCACATAGTGCCGAAAATGCAAAGTTATATTAAAGGGCGTTTCCCAACTTTTCATTCAGCTTTTCAACATTCAATTTATTTCTGCTAATTTAACACGCCAGATGGTATGACGCTACGGTGAAAGAACCCGGAAAGAACCCGGAAAGAGCTTGCATCAGGCGCTATCAGCGCTTATTATCACGATGTTGCCCATCATTGATGAAAAGAGGTGAGAATGTCCGATTCAAGTGGCGTGATTAAGGTTGTGATCGCAACGGATTTTTCCGACGAAATTATTGAACAACTGCGGGGGATTTCGCCGCGTTTGCATATCGAACGTCATTTCCCAAATGTGCCGGACAGCGCATGGGCAGACGTTGAAATTTTATTTGCTGGAAGTCGATTACCCGACCCGGTGCAGGTGCCGCGTTTGCGCTGGATTCAGTTTTTGAGTGCTGGGCTGGATCACAGCATTGATAAGCCAATTGTCCAGGCAGAGGATATTGAAATCACTTCGACCAGTGGTATCCACGCAACGCAAATGGCGGAATATTCTCTGGCGATGATGCTGTCGTTTGCCTATAACGTGCCGAAGATGATCGAGCTTCAGGCCAAAGCCGAGTGGCCGAAGGATCGCTACCAGTTTTTCACGCCGCGTCCGCTACGCGACCAAACATTGGGGATTGTCGGCTACGGCAGCATCGGGCGCGAACTCGCACGGTTAGCACAGGGTTTAGGCATGACCGTGCTGGCAAGCAAGCGCAATCTCCTGCAAACGCTGGAAGATACCGATTATGTCGAACCAGGACTGGGCGATCCGCAGGCCGAAATCCCGGCGCGAATTTATCCGCCGGAAGCGCTGGCATCAATGGTGCAGCTCTGCGATTTTGTAGTGGCGACAGTGCCGCTTACCGCCTCGACACGCCATATGATTAATGAAAATGTCCTCAAAGCGATGAAAAAAACTGCTGTATTGATTAATGTGGGGCGTGGCAGCGTCATTGACGAACCCGCGCTCATTTCGGCCCTGGCAGCCGGGACAATCGCCGGGGCAGGGCTGGACGTTTTTGAAGAAGAACCGCTGCCTACAACCAGCCCACTCTGGAATATGGATAACGTCATCATCAGCCCGCATATCTCCGGCAACAGTGCGCGTTATAACGAAAAAGCCGCCGCACTTTTTGCCGAAAATTTGCAGCGCTATCTCGAAAAACGCCCGCTGCTCAACAAGCTTGAACGTCAGCGGGGGTATTAAGTCGTTAGTCGTTAGCTTCTAGTCGATAGTCATTAGCTCGTTCTCGAAACGACGGGTTCAAAAGTTTTAGCTAACAGCTAATTGCTAAAAGCTAATGACCAACAACTAAATTGCAACTTCTTGGACACGAACCCCGTATAATAAAATAGACAACGTTGATTCAGGAGTAACAGAATGACCGATAATCATAATGAAACGATAGATGTTGAGCCGGAAGAAGTGAAAAAACCCTTCGATCAGTTTGTAGAACATCAGCGCAAAGCAATCGACGAAGGCGCGAAGGCGATTGAAGCTTTGCTGCCCGAAGGTTTTGTGAAGCATGGTAAAGAAGCTCAGCGCGAATTTGTCGCCGGGTTCAAGATTCTGGTGGATGCAGCGATTGGTGAGATGGAAAAACTCGCCAAGCGCAGCGAACCCGTCGATGATGACGATGATCGCCCTTCTTCGACAGGCAAAACCAAAGTCAAAGTTCAGGTCGATTAGACCATTCTTGGGACGCAAGATACCCGAATAGTGTGGTTAATGAACACATCCCCTTATTCCCCCTCTCTGAATTCGGAGAGGGGGTTAAGGGGTGAGGTTGCGCCCCTACGAATCCCCGTTCGCGAAAATCAAGCTCAAAAAAGTGAACCCTGAAAACAGATAGCCGATGACCGCAGGCGCGATGTCACCATGCGTATAGAGCAGCGTGGAGCTAATCAGCAGGCTGCCGAAAATCATCGCGCGTGTAGTTTTGCGCTCCTGGGTTTCCAGTCGCCCAAGCTGGCGCTGCAACTTCATGCCAGGATCAACCTGAAATTTGAGTTCGCCACGTTCTGCCCGTTCCAGTAATGCAGTTTGTGAGCCGCCAGCGGGATTGATCGCACGGGTAATCAGCGTTTGGCCTATCCCCAGAAGTGATTGCAGCCCGTTGCCATTAAACAGACTTTCGAATCCCGGCAGACCATCCGTCTTCAGAACATTCTGCATAATCAGTTTTTGCGAGTGGGTTTGCAGCTCTTTCCAGGGGTTGAAATCCGGGTCGAGGCTGGTACACATCCCGCTTAAAATGCCAATCGCGCGTCCCAGATAGATGAAATCCTGCGGCACGTAAAACGGCATATCATAGAGCAGGTCATTAAATTCATTCCCAAGCGCGGCCATTTCGTCAAAATCAATGTCGCGCAGTTCCGCCATGCTCAAGCCCCAGACGCGGTTAAACGTGGCAGCGGTGGCTTCTTCGATTCGATCCAGATCAGCGCCGGGGAGCAAAAATCCGAGTTCAGAGTAGCTTTGCACCAATTTATGCGCATCACGCGAGAGGACAGCGCCGAGCGTATTTGTCAGGCCTGTGGTGATTTTCTCACTTAAATTACCCGTCATGCCAAAGTCGATGAAGATCAGATAGAAAGGCCGCCCTTTGGGGCCGAAATCAGCCTTTTCGTCATCTACTGGCAGTGGATAGATGAATAAATTGCCGGGATGCGGGTCGGCATGGAAGAAACGCTCGTCGAAAACCTGTTTGAGATAGGTATTCATCAGGCGGCTGGCAACGACCTTGCGGTTGATTCCTGCTGCTTCTATCGCGGCGTAATCGGTGATTTTGATCGTCGTCACATCCTCGATGGTGAGAATGCGGTCTGTCGAGTGTTCGAGATAAAACGATGGGACATAGACGCCCATATCGTTTTTGAATATCCTGGCAAAGCGGGCAGCGTTGTGTGCTTCATGTTGATATGAGAGTTCTTCCAGCAAAACGCGGCCAAATTCCTCAGCCAGTGCGCGTGTGTCGGCGCGGCGGTTGATGAATTTGAAGCGCATCGCGATACTGGCGACGATTTTCAGCGCTCGTAAATCGGTAAAAACAATGTGGTCAATACCGGGACGCTGCACCTTGATAACGACACGATCCCCATTAAGCAGGCTGGCGCGGTGAACCTGACCAAGCGAGGCGGCGGCCACAGGTTTTTCGTCCACCCATTGATAACGTGATGGTATCGGCCCCAATTCGGTTTCGATCACGGATCGGATTTTGGAATAGGGGACGCTTGGTACTTCGTCCTGCAAGCCTTCCAATTCCTGAATAATCTCCGGCGGCAGCACATCAACCCGTGTCGAAATAAACTGGCCGAGCTTAATCATCACGCCGCCCATTGCAATCGCGAAATGACGAAATTCGCGCGAATACTGCTGCCAGCGCTGCATATCCGTGCGCTCGATGTAATCTTTTGCGCCGAACACGCGCTCGACAAAGTAGTACCAGAACAACAGCCGCGCCATCAGCCAGCCGGAATAGGCCAGCGAACGCAAAAAGCGATACTGCATCCGCAGCGAATTCGGGCGCGGGAGCGCGTGATAGGTGATCGGCGGTTTTTTCGCCGCCGATGTTGCAGGCAGTGCGGGTGAAATTACGACACCATTAGGATGTCCGTTGCTTTTCCCGTTTTTTGTCCTCTCCGAAACGGATACGGAGGGCTGATTGTTCGAATTTTGCATCGGCGATCTCTAAGTCCCATAGGGCATACGGTAGAACGATATTGCGGCGGTACGGCCCGACTCGGAGCGTCAGTTCGTCGCGTGAACGGTAAATATCCATGTCGTCTTTGTGGGCAAACGGCAGCGGAACGATCAAACGGTAGAAGCCGTTTTCGTCGGTTTCAATCGTATGTGTTTTGCCATCGAACATTTTCTCGGCTGGGTTTTTGTCGCCATAGAGCGCATCCGCCAGCTTGCGCAGCGTCTCGATGCCGCCGACTTCCTGCCCGAACAGAGGCGATTTGAGCAGTGGCAATTCGCCAAAAGCCTCGTGGATCAACTCCAGATTTTTTTTCTGGTTGTCCTTTGCCATCGAGAAATACGGATCGGTGACTTCATCGGGAATAATCCGGTTGCAAAGAATCGCATCAGTGGCATAGCCGTAGAGATTGAGGTAGGTGTAGGTGCGCTGGGTTTCCTTGATGACCATTTTTTCCGGGTTGACCACCAGCCGCATACTGCTCATTTCGGGATCAGCCAGAAGGTCGCGCACTTTGTCGAGCGTCTTAAAAAGCTCTTGCACCTGATCCCAGGCATCGGCATCGGGAATGTTGCTTCCGCGCCCCAAAACCCTGCCGATAGGACGCAGAATTTTAGCCGCACCACGTGTGATCGTCATGATGCGCTCAAACCACCAGCGTGTGACATCCGGCAGGCTCAACAGACGCAGCGTTTCGGCGGTGGGGGCGGCATCCACGATCAGCACGTCAAATTCGCCGTCATTCACATATTTATTGATCCACAGCAAATGAGCGCCTTCTTCCAGCCCTGGCAGAATTGTCACTTCTTC
>JALHNB010000002.1:145406-200519 GCA_022843745.1 Anaerolineae bacterium
ACCCTGCTGGCTGAAAAGGGCGACCATGTAATTCTGGACTTTGCCCCAGTATTTATCCATCGAGTAACGGGCATCAACTTCCTGCGCCCATAAATTCGGATAAATCTGGATGGGTTCTGGCCCGATTTTTGTGTCGAGTGAATCGGCCAGACTGTGGGCCGTATCGGTACTGATGACAATTGTTTTCAAGCCCATATCGGCGCAGCGCAGGGCGGTTGCTGCTGAAATACTGGTTTTACCAACGCCGCCTTTGCCGGTGTGAACGATAATTCTCATAATTTCCTTCTCAGTTTTCTCATACCAATGTCATTATACAACCTGAAACGGGTAATTCCGCTTCATACTCATATACGGCTCAGGTGGTGAAAAGTCGCAATGCCGATTGACAGCTTGACGGAATTGAACGTATGTTCTATACTTGCTCATAAAATATTCGGTAGGTATCGCTATGCCATATGTCAAATTTACCAAGAATTTACAGCGCTTTTTTCCGACGTTGACAGACTCCATTGTCGAAGGCTGCACCGTGGCCGAGGTTGTTTCGGCGCTCGATAAACGCTATCCGGGGCTGGCGGGCTACATTGTCGATGAACGCGGCGCACTGCGGCAGCATGTCAACATTTTTATCGGTGAGGAAATGGTTTTTGACCGTCAGAAATTGCAGGATGCTGTCAGCGAAGATAGCAAGGTTTTCGTCTTTCAAGCGCTTTCCGGCGGCTGATTTTTTACATCTAAGGGGATGATGATGAGTACACTTATTCTGGGTACACATAAGGGTCTGTTGTTGTTCGATACCGATGACTGTGAAATTAAACGCGAGTTTCATGTAGGCGTTCCCGTTTCATACGCGGCACTTGACCCGCGCACAGGCGTGTTATGGGCGGGTATGGATCACGGTCACTGGGGACAAAAGCTGCACTTTTCGAGCGATATGGGCGCAACCTGGGAAGAAGTGCCTGCACCCGCTTACCCCGAAGGCGCGGAAATTACCGATGGCAAACCCGCAACCCTAAGCTACATCTGGATTGTCACGCCGGGTGGGAAAGATCAGCCAGAACGTGTATATATTGGCAGCGAACCAGGTGGTCTTTTCCAGAGCGATGACGGCGGCAACAGTTTCCACATCGTCGAATCGTTATGGAATCATCCTTCGCGTAAAGAGCATTGGTTTGGCGGCGGACGCGATTATCCGGGTCTGTGTTCGATTTTGGTTGATCCTCGTGACAGCGATCATATTTTTGCGGGTATCAGCGTTGGCGGCGTTTTTGAGACTACAGACGGTGGCAAGACCTGGGAACCGCGCAATAAAGGGCTGATTGCCTGCTATCTGCCAGACCCGAGCGCCGAAGTCGGTCATGATCCGCATTTTGTCGTCGCGAGTCCGTCGAATCCTGATGTGATGTGGCAGCAAAATCACTGCGGTGTGTTCCGCACAACCGATGGCGCACGAACCTGGGAAAATGTCTCACAGCCGGGTGGCCCGGTCAATTTCGGATTCGCGATTGCTGTGGACGAAAAAGACAGCGACGTGGCTTGGGTTGTTCCAGCGATCAGTGACGAGATACGCACTGCGATTGATCGTGCGTTGTGTGTCTGCCGCACCGACGACGGCGGCGAAACCTGGAAGGAATTCCGCACAGGTCTGCCGCAGAATAATTGCTACGACCTCGTATTCCGCCACGCACTCGATGTGAAAGGTGACAAGCTGGCCTTTGGCACGACTAACGGCAATGTGTATCTATCAGAGGATCGAGGCGAATCCTGGCGCTGTCTGGGGACGGCTTTCGCGCCTGTCTATTCCGTGCGGTTCGCGTAAACTATTTTGGTTGGCAAATGAAGTTTGTAGGGGCGCATGGTGAGCGCCCTTTTTGATTCTCTTGTCTCATTTTTCTATTGGCGGCGACTGTAATTCGGCGTGCCGGAAACAGGTAACGATATGATCGTTGACCAGCCCACACGCCTGCATCATCGCGTAGCACATGGTCGCACCGACGAATTTGAAGCCGCGCTTTTTCAGGTCTTTGCTGAGCTTGCGCGATAGGTCGGTTTCCGGTGGGATTTCAGAGAGCGTGTGCCAATGGTTGTGAATCGTTTTGCCATTCACAAACCCCCATAAATAATCGCTAAAGCTGCCGAGTTCGTCCTGAAGTGTCAGAAATTTTTGAGCATTATTGATCGTGGAATTGATCTTCAGGCGATTGCGGATAATGCCCGGATTCTGCAAAAGTTCTGCGATTTTGGTATCGTCATATTTCGCGACAACCGCCGGATCGAAATTGTCGAAGGCCTGACGATAATTCTCGCGCTTGCGCAGGACGGTTATCCAGCTTAATCCCGCCTGTGCGCCTTCCAGACAGATGCGCTCAAAAAGTGCGTCGTCATCGTTGCGCAGGGGAACACCCCATTCTTCGTCGTGATAGCGAATGTAGAACGGGTCGCTGCCCGCCCAGCCGCAGCGTATCGTCATCAGCGTTGATCCGGCGGCACAATTTTAACATCCGGCGACTCGCGCAGCACAGCCTCAGCGCCCGCCGGGATATAGGCAACCGCCAGATGTAATGGGCCTGCTCCAGTGTTCACTGTGGAATGATAAACGCCCTTCGGTATCCAGGCGCAAGCCCCAGCTTTACATTGAACAGGCTCGCCATCGTCAAGCATCTGATTGCCTTCGCCAGAGATGAAAAAGATGATTTCATCGGCTGTCGGATGATTGTGGCGGACATGGCCTTTGCCGGGTTCTAAAACGACTGTGCCGAAGCTGATGCTTTTCGCTCCCGTCACACGCTCGTCGCACAGCATATGGATCGTTCCCCAGTCGAAAACCAGCGAGTCAACATCTGCGCTGGTTGTTATCGTGCAGTCCCCAAAGTGTTCCATTTTTTAAATCCTTCCAAATAATCTACTCAAAATTTCAATGTTTTGAACTGCTCGGTCTGGTCTTGAATCGCGCGTTCCGTCGGCAGGCGTTCCATGCTCGACGCGCCGAAGAAGCCGACAATGCCTTTGGTGTGCTTGAAAATGTAATCGACATCTTCCGGCTCGGCGATAGGGCCGCCGTGACACAGAACCAGAATATCCGGGTTCACGGACTTTGCCGCGTCGTACATGGCCTGGATTCGCACTGCACATTCTTCAAGCGTGACTGTCGTTTGTGCGCCAATCGAGCCTTTAGTCGTCAGCCCCAGATGCGGCACGAGAATATCCGCCCCGGCCTGCGCCATTTTGATGGCATCTTCCGGGTTGAACACGTAAGGGCTGGTCAGCATATCCATTTCATGTGCAGTGTGGATCATCTCCACTTCGAGATCGTAGCTCATGCCTGTTTCTTCCAGATTTTGCCGATACACGCCGTCGATTAAGCCCACAGTCGGGAAATTTTGAACGCCGTCGAAGCCCATTTCCTTAAGCTGCTTGAGAAAAACAGGCATCAGGCGAAACGGATCGGTCCCGCATACGCCCGCCATCACCATCGTGTTTTTGACAATCGGCAGCACCTCAGCCGCCATATCGACGACAATCGCGTTGGCATCGCCGTAGGGCATCATGCCCGCCATGCTGCCGCGCCCAGCCATGCGGTAGCGCCCGGAATTGTAGATGATGATGAGGTCAGCCCCACCGCGTTCGATAAATTTGGCGGAAATGCCCGTGCCTGCGCCCGCGCCAATAATGGGCTTATTTTCTGCCACCTGTTTGCGCAGCCGCGCCAGAGCATCGCTGCGAGAAATAAAAGGCATGTTGCCTCACCTTTCCTGAGAAATGAGCGCCAATAAACGATCTGCCATCGCATCCGAAAAAGCCGGATCGTTGATATGCAAATCGAGTTCGACCACTTCGACATTCGCGCCAATATTCTGCCGTATCGCGTCGAACAGCGCTACATCCGCCTCTGGTGAATAAAAAGGCTTTCCAACGTCGTCAATCGCGCTCACGCCCTTCAGCGGGATAAACAAGACGGTGCGCTCCTGCGCCATGTTGAGCTTTTCAGCGATGATGCGCCCAAGCTGTGCGTTTTCCTTCGGTGTTGTCCGCATGAGCGTGATATTGTCGTTGTGTTTGTAGAGATTGCGCTGCTTAAATTTTTCAGGAACAGTATCGTAGGCCCAGAAATTTACCATATCGAGCGCGCCGACGGAAACGACCTGCGGAATTTTATTGCGTCCTGCCGCTTCGAGTCGGTGCGGCCCGGCAGATAGCACACCGCCGACCAGTTCGTCGCACCACTCTGTTGTCGTAATGTCCGCCACGCCTGTGATAAAGCCGCCGTCAATGAGCGCTTCCATCGCCCGCCCACCGCTGCCTGTCGCGTGGAAAACCAGCACTTCGTAACCTGCCGATTCAAGTCGTTCGCGTACTTGCGTTACACAGGGGGTGGTCGCGCCGAACATAGTCGCGGTGATTAGCGGTTTGTCTTCGCCTGCGGGAACAATTTGCTCGACTGCGCCGCTAATCATCCCGGCAGCATTCGCGAGAATCTGACGTGATAATTTGTTCAGTCCGGCAATATCGACCACCGAATACATCATGGTGATGTCTTTTACGTCCACATAGGGCGCAATATCGCCGGATGCGACGGTGGAAACCATGATCTTGGGGATGCCAACAGGTAGCGCACGCATTCCGGCGGTGGCGATAGCCGTCCCACCCGAACCGCCGAGGCTGAGAACGCCGTCAAATTTGCCTTCGGCGTAGAGCTGCGGCACAAGCTGTGCCACGCCGCGCGTCATCACCGCTACCGCACCGCCTCGATCATTGGCATCACGCAGGGCAGTCAGATCACTTCCGCCAGCCGCCGCGATTTCCTCGGCGCGAATGTCCGGCTGGAAAGTTGGCTCAAAAATGCCCGCATCCATCACCAGAACGCGATGCCCCCGCGCGGCGATCAGGTCACGCACGTAAGCGAATTCGATACCTTTGGTATCCAGCGTTCCGATGAGCAAAATTGTTTTCGACAAAATATTCCTCCAAGAAATTTTAAGTCTTTAGTCGATAGTCGTTAGCTAGTAGCCGAACTCGTAAGTGCTGTTTTGATCTTTTAAAGCTCAAAAAACTCATAAAGTCTTTGGCTAGAGGCTAAAAGCTAACGACTATCGACCTAAATAAACAGCTTTAATTTTTCAAAATCCTTTCGCAGCTTTTCCTTCTCACTGGGCTTATGAAGTGCGACAGCGGGATGATACAGTGGAATGACGTGAATCTCGCCATAATGGATTTTCGTTTTGATGAGCTTGCCATGAAGCTGCGTGATCGTGCCGCCTTTTTCCGGCAAATCCAGCTTTTTCAGCATATAATTCATCGCGAAGCGACCCAATGTCGCGATCACAGCAGGCCGGATGATGTCCACGATGCGATCCATAAAGGGCGTGTAGAAAGTCAGTTCTTCCGGTGTGGGTTCACGTTGTTCTGGCGGACGATCCAGCAAAATATTGGTGATAAACACGTCTTCGCGCTCGAGGTTGATTCCGCGCAGCATTTCGTCCAACACGTCGCCGGATGGTCCACAAAATGGCCTGCCCGTTTCGGTTTCGGTTTTACCCGGTGCTTCACCGATAAACAAAAGATTCGCGTCGGCGTTGCCCTCGCCCAATACCGGAAAAAGCCGATTGTCGACGCGGAATTTATAGAGTGGCGAAGTTGTGGCATTCACCAGATCGTTGCGCACAGCCTTCAGCGCAGTTTCTTTGAGCAGCACGGCTTCTGATGCCGCTTGCATCTTGAATGATGGCTGGCTGGGGATAGCATCCTTAATCGTATCGGCTAATTTTTTGACATCATGCGAAAAACCCTGGCGCGAGAGGGCGATGGCGTTGCGTCGCGCAAATAGCTTAATATCTTCGGGCAGATCAGCGGGTGAAGGCATTTTTGCCTGACCGACCAGCACGGGAATCACCAGTTTGCTCTGCTTGAGTGCGCTGGCGATCTCAATACGCACAAAATCGTCCCACTGATCGAGGCGGCGGTTGCCACTGCTATCCTGAGCCGCTAACCACTGTGGGCCGATCATGGCGATAAAAACATCGCAGCCCGCGACGGCATCTTCCAGCATTTGAACAAAATCTGCGCCGGGTTTGATGCTGTCCACGTCCATGAAAATATCTTCCGGCTTAAAATGCTGCGCTAGATGTTCATAGAGGCGATCCACATAAGCTTCGGTATCCTGTCGCCGGTAATTGATAAAAATGCGGCTCATAACTGCGCGCTCCATGTGAGAGGGTTCAATAAAAATATTTTACACGGAATATAGTTGATTATTCACGAAATGTAGACGACTAAATTACGGAATATCAGCGATTAAGTCTTGGTATAATCCAGATTTTTCGCTACCAACTCATGGGGGAACGATGAACAGCCCAAGCAGCCCAAGCGATACACCGCGTTTTCACAATCCGGTTCGCAACCCCCAGGCAGCCAATTATATCCTGCTGACGCTGGTCACATTCGCGATTACTGTCGTCGGCACGCGCCTCTATCTGGAATTGACGGGCTATCCCCAGCTTGGCAACAAGACCTTTCATATTGCCCATGCGCTGTGGGGTGGGCTATTTTTAATGATCGCTGTGATGCTTCTCCTGATTTACGTCAACCGCTATATGCACACGGTATCCGCCATATTTGCGGGTATCGGTGTCGGCCTTTTTATCGACGAGGTGGGCAAATTCATCACACAAAGCAACGACTATTTTTTCCCGCTGGCCGCGCCGATCATTTACGTTGCATTTCTATTGTTTCTGCTGGTCTATCTTTCGCTTCGCCGCCGACGTTTGACGCGGGTACGTGGCGAAATGTACGACGTTCTCGAAGAATTTCAGGAAATATTGGATGATGATCTTCAGGAACGTGAATATACGGCTTTGGTCAACCGCTTGCAGCCGCTGACGCGACAAACAGAGCGCCCCGATCTGGCAGCACTGGCACAAGCGCTCCTGGGATTTCTGGAGTCCAACACTCAAAATATTCGACCTGATGAAACCAATTGGATGACAAGATGGTTAGAGCGTGTGCGGCGTTTTGAAAATGCCTGGCTGGATCAGGTTACGTCGCGCCGTTTGTTGATGGCAGCGTTGACGACGCTTAGTTTCCTTTCCGCTTTGACGATTACCCTGCTACTATTGGTCGTTTTTGATCGAAATACGTTGGGCAATCTGTTCGTGGAGGATATCATTCGTGATAACATCCGCGTTACCGGAATGACCAGTTTCGTGTCTTATCTGGTGCTGCTCAGTGGTCAGGTTGTCACCGGGGTTTTATACATTGCTGCGCTGGCATTTTTCTGGGTGAGGCGCGAAATGCTGGCGGTTAATCTGGGTGGCGCGGCGCTGATCGTGTCGATCACCGTCCTCAACACGCTCGATTTTTATTTCAATCAATTTACGGTTGTGCTGGATAGTCTGGCGCTGTTTGGCGTGTTAATTCTGATGCTGCGCTACCGGGCGCGATATTTCATGCCCCAGAGCAGCGGGCGTGAGAGCAACCAGAGCAGCACCCAGCCTACTACACCATGATATTTGCGCGTATAAATCAGCATATCGCGGAAATAAATCTCAGTTGCCAACCAGGATTTTGTGACCGATTTTTCGTTGTGGGTGATAAAAAAATCGGCTAAAAAGCGAAATTTCGAGCCTGTAAATCGCTGCGCCAGATCATCTTCGGGGAAATACAATTTGAGATCGTCAGCCAGTCGCAAATCGCCGCGCCGCATCATCAGGCATGAGCCGGGGAGTACCTCGACATCACGATTGCTGTCGCGCTTCCAATTTTCATACCAGTGGTGAGCATTGAGCCGCGCCCGCCAACCACGAAAAATCAGCAGCGGCGTGTGGTTGACCAGCAAGTAGGCATAGCTCGGAATCCGCGAACATGTCCTCTGAATTTCACCGTTGGGATAGCGAAGCTGCATCGTGACTCCCCTGTAGTCTGGATGCGAATCCAAAAACTCGACCATTGCTTCCAGCGCACCCGGCTGCGGAATCGTATCCGGGTTAAGCAGCAGAATAGTGTCGCCCTGTGCCGCGTCGATTCCGATGTTATTCCCGCCGCAAAACCAGCGATTTTCGCTCTGCGCCAGCCGGATTACGCCCGGAAATGACATTTCGATAGGACTTGCGCTGCCATCGTTGTCCACGACGATAATTTCCGGCTTTAATGGCGACAACATCAACGCAGGCAAACATGCTTGCAGGTGATCCCAGGTCTTGAAATTGACGATAACGACGGAAAGTTTCATCGATCAAATCACTTGTAGGGGCGCACAGCCGTGCGCCCTTATTGGCATTTTACGTTTCTTTACGCGCGATAATCAGCGTTGTGAAATTGAACGCCCAGGGCAGCGTGACTCGCAAAACTGCGCCAAGCGTTTCCGCTAACGAACTGGTTTGATAATAACCGGGCGCGCGGAACGGCCCGCCTAAACCCCACAGCGTAAATGAATGGCTGGTCGGGATCGCCTCGCATAAAGTGAAACCGACTCCGGTGACGGCGCTCACCAATTGATCGCGAGTGTAGGTGCTTTCATAAAAATCTTCGTCGTTGAGGCGGCTTTCCCCGCGTTGCTTTCGTCGCCATTCCACAAGTTGATGAACGATGTTCGGGTACGGAATCGTCAGCACCAGAATGCCGTCCGGTTGCAAAATTCGATATGCTTCGGCCAGCGCAGGAGACATGCCATGCTCAAAATGCTCCAACACGCCGAACGAGAGATATGCACCAATCGAATTATCCGCGCAGGGCAGCTTATGCACATCCCCGGCGAACAGCGACAGGCTGGAATCGTATTCGCGCGAAATTTCCAGCGCGTTCACAGCGTAGTCCATGCCGATGACGTTATAGCCCATCTCACGCAGGGTAATGACAGCTGCGCTCAAGCCGCTTCCTGCCTCCAGAATGGGTGCATCTTTGGGCAGATAAGCGGTATAGGCACGCATGGTGTCCATCGCGCGGGCATAATGAGCCGTTTCCAGTTCCGTCTCCACCGAGGCTTGATCCCAGATGGTTTCCCAGGCGCGGCGGGTGGTATCGTAACGCGGTGATTGATTGGACATAACAATTGACAGCTTAGTTTTTCAATGTAATAGTTGAACAAGTCTAATTTACTCCCGTCGTGAACACCAGCCTTTTTTTAACATGAGTGCGTCCCTATGAAAATTTGTATGCAGTGCCAGCATCGGTTTGCTGACGAAAATTGGCGTTGTCCCAACTGTGGATGGACACCTAAAACCCTGGACGGTCATCGCCTGCTGTTTGAGCATGAAGATACTGGCGAAATTTCGGGCTACAGCGGCGAATACTTCGCACCGCTGGCAAAGCTCGAAAAAGGACATTTCTGGTTTGAAGGTCGCAATCGCAATATCGTCTGGGCACTGCAAAAATTTTTCCCGACGATGACCTCGTTTCTCGAAATCGGGTGCGGCACAGGCTTCGTGTTGTCAGCGGTGCGGCAAGCTTTCCCGAATATTCAGATGGCGGCAGGCGAATATTACGCCCAGGGGTTAACATTCGCTCAACAGCGTGTGCCGAGCGCCGCGTTTTATCAACTCAATGCCCTGTCGATGCCGTTTGAGGACGAGTTTGATGTGATCGGCGCGTTTGATGTGATCGAGCATATTAAGGACGACGAGCGTGTGCTGTCGCAGATGTTCCAGGCCGTCAAACCCGGTGGCGGGATCGTGCTGACTGTCCCACAGCATCGCTTTTTGTGGAGCGTGGCAGATGTTTATAAACATCACGAACGTCGCTACGAACGCCGCGAATTGATCGAAAAGGTCGAACGGGCAGGCTTTCAGGTGGCTTATGCGACCTCGTTTGTCAGCCTGTTTTTGCCCGCCATGCTGCTCTCGCGTCTCAAGCAGAACAGTGCCGAAGAAACGCCGGATCGCCTCACTGAAATTAATATCGGCCCTACGGTCAATAAAATCCTGAATCCGGTGATGCGCTTTGAAACCAGCCTCATCAAAAGCGGCATTAAATGGCCTGCTGGCGGCTCCCTCTTGTTGATCGCCAAAAAAGGAATCACCACCTGATGGGTGCTAGAAAATGGTTTTTCCGCCTCCTGCCCATCATCCTGAGCTTGGGCGGGCTGGCGATTCTCATCAGCCGCTTGAATTTGGCCGATCTGTTGCAAGCTCTGGAGCAGGTGGATTATGGCTATTTTCTGCTTTCGTTCCTACTGGCGCTGTTGACCCAGTTTTTCCCGCCCTGGCGTTGGCGAATCCTGCTCAATTATCGCATTTCGTTCTGGCATAGCTCCACTTCGACCTTTACAGGCGATTTCGTGAACGCCATCACGCCGCTGCGTATGGGCGAGGTCGTTCGCGCCGGGCTGATCCGCCGCAGCGAGAATATCCCGATGGGTGAGGCGCTGTCGTCGATTGTCCTCAGCCAGATTTTGGATATGTTAGCACTAATGGCATTAGGCGTGATTTTGCTGCTGAACGCATCGGTCTCCGAAACGCTGCTGCGAGCAGGCGTGATTATGGGCGCTTTGGGTGTAGTGGGCATCATCGCCTTGTTTTTCATGGCACGTTCGGCGGATGCGCTGGAAAAACGTTTGGAACCGCTTTTTCTGCGCTCAATGGGCGAAGCACGTGGCGCGAAGATGCTCAAACGCTTCGGTCACCTGCTCGATGGACTTCAGGCGTTGCAAAGCCCTGTTCAATTGGCTTATTCACTGTTGGTAACGCTTACCATGTGGCTGATTTTGGCGCTGTCAGGCTGGGCGCTGCTGATGGGCATGATGCCATTACCGTCCTGGACATTGGGGATTGCGGTAGGCTTCGCAGGTGGCGTTGGCAGGCTGATTCCGGCGCTCCCTGGCAGCATCGGTACGCTGGATTTCGCTGTGATGCTGAGCCTGACAACGTTGGGAGTACCAGAGGATACAGCCATTGCGTTTACGCTGCTGCTAAGATTGCGCTATATCCTGATAACGCTCGTCACTGGCACAATCGGTTTGATGGCAGAGGGCATGAGTTTATCTGGCCTGCGGCAGTGGGTCAGCGCACCCAAGCCGTAATTTCCCGCCCCAGATAAGCCTCAAGCTGTGTGTTGGCATCGGCAAAATAATCAACCATATATTTTTCAAGGTCGGGTGTCAGGTTGACCGCTGTTTTTTCGCTGGCGTTGATGTCTTCATGCAGCGACGGTGGCACAAAATCCGCCGTTGCTCCGAGTGCGGCATAAAGCTTCTGTACACTCTCCAACTGCTCGACAAATTCCTCATAGATCATGACAATCAGGTTCTCGCGCTTGAAGAATTGCCCGAACATGCGGATATAGTCGATATAGATACCCCGTTGAAGATAGGCATAGGGCGACGCGGAAATTTTATTGTGATCGTAATTCTCGCGCCGCTGTTTTTCGCTACGAATCGCCTCGTCCAGAGGCAGTGTTTCCAGACCATTGTGAACGCTAAAGTGATAGTTCGAGATCGCGCGCGTTACTGGCTCACGCAGCAGAAAAAGAATTTTTGCATCGGGATACCACTGGGCGATGCGCTCGGCGGCAAGTGGCGACTCGATATAACTGGCGGTTTTTTCGCCGCGCAGTTTGACTCCTGGTTTCGTGCCGAAATACATGCGCTCATAATCTTGTTGCTGTGATTCGAGAAATATAGGTTTCATGAAGAATTTTGGCTCTGGGCGAATCGGCTTTGCCATCTCGATTTGTGGATGTTCGTCGAGCATGTAATAGAGGTAAGTTGTACCGGAACGCTGCGCACCAACGGCGAAAAAATGCTCAATCATGGTAATTCAGAATCTCTTTCAGATGATAGCTGCTGCTTTCGCTTACCTGGCGCACTAGCCGGATCAGATATTCACCCAACATGCTGACAATAATAGTGTTGATGCCGCTAAAAAACGATAGCAGGACGATCACGGTTGCCCAGCCGGGTACACTGACACCAATAAATATCGCCCGAAGGAGATAGTAGATTCCGGCGACAAAGGCCAGAATTGATACTGCAAATCCCAGCAGGCTGACAACGCGCAAGGGATAAGCTGAATAATTGAACAAAATGCGTGTGACCAGGGCCAGAATCCGAAACCAGGTGTAATTACTTTTGCCGATTGGCCTGGGGCGATGCTCGACCCACACATTTGCACGATGGCTGGAAAACATGAGCGATAGGCCAGTAATATAGGGATAGCTGGTACGATAATTGACCATGCGCTGCACCACATCGCGCCGGATAATACGGAAATTCGTGACGATCAAATCATCTGGCTGTTGGAAAATGCGGCGGTTAATCAGGGAAATGAGCTTGCTGCCTGCACGTCGATAATTGGCATGTTCTTTATGCCTGAAGCGCCCATAGACAATATCATAGCCCTCGAGTACGGCATTGACCATATGAACAATTTCTTCTGGTGGATTTTGCAGATCGTCGTCAATCGTGATCGCATAATCGCCAGTGGCGTGCTGTAAACCGCAAAAAACCGCCGTGTGCTGACCATAGTTTTTGAGCAGATTGATGGCGATAACGCAAGGATTCTCCTTTGCCTTTTCGCGCAGGATGTCCCAACTGTTGTCGGGACTGCCATCATTGACCACTATCACTTCGTAATTCCAACCTTGAGTCTGGAAAAATGACACGGTCTGGTCAATGGTATTGCCGACAAGTTTGGAGCTGTTATAAACAGGGATCACGACGCTGTATTTAAAGTTTTTCGCGAGTTCGGTTGTCATATGAGATTTAGCCGTGCGTTGCAAAAAGAAAGATGACCGACAATAATACAGCCCTTGTTCATCCGTAGGTAGAGCCGTCCATGTATGAGAATTCGTCAAGTCAATAATAACCGTTTTTTCGTTTCTTTGCTTATATTCGCAGTAATAGCTGTGGCAATTGTCAGCCTGCATACTTATCATTTTGAGGATCATGCCTACCGTCAGGATGAAGCCTGGGTTGTACATGGAGTGATGCTGAATTCACCATATGGCATTATGGAATGGAGTCTGTGGGGGACAAGTCCACCTGCCTATACCCTGATGATGAAAGGGTGGGTTTCCATTTTTGGTCACAACGAGGCGATCACCCGCTTTAACTCGACCTTAATCACGCTGCTGACGCTGGCACTGGTTTTTCGCCTGACCAGCGATTTATTTGATTACCGCGTTGGACTGCTGGCTGTATTTCTCCTGGGTACGCTGCCATTTTTTCAGTTTTATACACATGAGGTGCGTCCCTATCCCCTGTTGATCGCGGCAACGGTAGGCGCACAGTGGGCGCTTTTGCGTTGGCTGCGCAAGCCATCCGGGCGGTATGCGTTGTTGTTCGTATTTTTTGGCATTCTGACGCTTTACCTGCACTTGTACGGCATGTTTATGATGGCGGCGCTGGCGCTTTTTTGCCTGATTTTCGTGCGATGGGATCGACAATTACTCATACGTGGTGTAGGGCTTTTTGCAGCCGTCGGGATAGCCTTTTTACCCTGGTTTGTCGCCTTCATTCAGAACTTTGTCATCAACCAGCGAAGTGGGATCGTTTACGCGCTTGGGACGGAAGCCAGCGATATTGGCGAGAACGTCGCATTCTTATACGACAAGATGCAGATTCACCCCGCGCCAATAGGGACATTTTTGCTGATTTTAGGTTTTATAATCCCGCTGGTTTTGTGGAACCGAGACGAACGTCAGATTTTTCGTTTCAATATTTTCTGGCGCAGGATATTTCTCATCGCGATCCCCGTGCTGGTACTGCTGATCGCTTTTACCACAAATGCGTTTATCGATAACCTGACCTCTCGTAATCTGGTCGTCATCTTGCCATCGATGGCGATTATGAGTGCGCTTGCGCTTTATTCGCTTGGGTGGCGTGCACAATGGATTTTGATCGTGTTCATCGCGATTGCCGCCTGGAATGAATTCACATTTTACGACTTTGCCTGGCCCTACAATCAAATCTCAGACTACATCGGTGAGGATTATCAGGCGAATACCGCAATCGTCGTCAATGTGCCATCGCCGGTACAGCAGATTCCGCTGATGTATTATCTTCGAGAGCGAATGCCTGTTCATCTCGAAAATGCCGATGTTTTCAGCTTTGTTGCCAGTGTTCGCCTGAACCCGACCATCCCTGATCCCGCTGTCAATTCCGTTAAACAAATGACCGATGATGCTATACCGCGTTTTGAAAAATTTCTCGAAGGTGAGCCTGTCGTCTGGTATATTGATGGTTACGGCGGGATGCCGTTTTCCCAGCCTTTTGTCGATATTCTGAATGAGAATTATCTCGCTTATACAATACGTGAGTTTGTCCAGCCTTTCAGCCGTTTTTCGCCGTATATCGTGACTCAATACCGTCGAATCCCAGATGATCTCCATGATCTGTTTATTTTTGGCGATCAATTTGCGCTGCAAAACTGGACTCTGAAAGATAGCGTTGAGGTACAGCCCTGCCAGACAATCACACTTGATAGCTGGTGGGAAAGTTCGCGTCCGCTGACGACGGATTACAGCCTGACGTTGGTGATGGCGAATGCTGAAGGTATTGGCGTGTCGCGCACTGATAGCGCCCCGGCAGGCATTCTGACGACACGCTGGCAGCCCGATCAACTTTATCTGGACGAACGTGCGCTGACGATTCCCTGCGACGTGCAGCCCGGTGAATACCCACTGCTGATCGGCCTCTACGAGCCAAAAGAACTGGTGACGCTGCCCATAACCACACCAGAAGGTGCGCCAGTGGGCGAACAAATCTATCTGACAACGCTGTTTGTCAAATAAATGCACATTGAATTGTAGAGACGACAGGGATCGGGTTAAGATTTCATGCTCGACATGGTTATTGTTGGGGCGCGAGGCCTTGCATCCGCAGATATTTTAAGAACAGCTCAACCAGTGGGGCAGGCGATAATTTTCCATCTCAATCACTGGCAGCGAACCGATCAACACATTCACGGGAGACTGCCAGAAATCGCGTGTGCGTACCGGGCAAAAAATGGTACTGCGCACTTGCAGCCAATCCTGCTCGTGGTAGGACGCATAATGATTGATGCGCTTGGGAATAACTGAAGACGTTTGGATAGCTCCCCTCAGTGGGTGGTCAAATATTAGCCACACCTCGCCAAAAGTGAGCCGTGTGGGAAGGTCAATCCACTGTACGATATTGTGCTGCACCCAGGAGATGCCGATGCGTTGGCTCTCAATAAATGGTGAAGGAGGATCACGCCAGCGCCAGGTGAGCAGCCCTGTATCAATTTCCATGCTGTAATTGAATTGGCGATCTCTGATCCAACCATTTTCTTCCAATATGCGAGTCATATCCTCGATGGTCGTAACGCCGGGGCGGATACCTTCCCAACACGGCGTTGAACACTCGGTAGAAGGCTGTAAAAACGCTCGAATCGCAGCATCATCATGACGAATCACGCCGATCAAAAGGATGCTGCTCATGGCGATGACCCATAGCGGGATAGTCAGAAGGCCGACCAAACGAGTTATCACCCATCACCTTCACAGGCAATTTGTTGAATCCGGTTGAGATCGTAAACCCGCCGCAGTTCATACCTGTAATTCGCGTGCCACGATGCGATAAAAATATCGACGGGTGCTTCCCAGAATTCTTCGCATTCGGTGTAGCTACGGATCGAGAATCCATAAATGGGATAATCCGCAATATGGTACAGTGAGTCGGCATTGCCACGTTCCGGCGCACCGAACGCCAGCCAGATGTCGCCAAAACGGATGCGGGTTCGTATCAACAGCGAATCCACGATCTGGTCGTTAATTTGCGAAAGCCCATTGTTATTAGCACTGACAAAATCGGGCTGCTCACCACTCCAACGCCAATTGAGTGTCCCATAGCCGAGCGATGACAGCGAAACATTTACCCTGTTGACCCATTGATTTTGACCGAGCGCAGTTTCGGCTTCATCGACGGTCATCGTGCCGGGATGAACCCCCATAAAGCAGGGTTTAGCACAGTCCGATATGATAAAGGATCGGATTCGATCAAAATAGGCGGAGTCGTAAAACAGCGTGAATACGCCTGTCAGTAGGACGATAAAAATCAGGTTAAGTGGCAGGATGAGTTGAAGCCAGATGCGCGTCACCAGTTAATCACCGTATCTCGTTTCCAATATTTCAGGATCAACCCGCCTCCCGGCATAGCCGCCACCAGACGATAAAGCAAATCCCAGTCATCCGGGGCGAGGACGTGCGCGACCAGAATGCCCGCCGTGTACAGTAACAACCCGCCGATAATGCCGATCACGGGACGCAGGGCGTGTAAGCCGACTTCGATATACAGCCCGCCGAGCGCAATCATCAGGATTGCCGTGACAGCGCCAAGTGTGGCAAGCCGGACAAAGCGCGGGAATATACGCGACCATTCCAGCCCGTCAGCGCTGAAATTGCGAGTCAGGAAAATCAAAACCAGAATTTCAGCCGTCAATGAGGCTAGGGCAGCGCCTTCAACGCCTATTCGTGGCAAAAGCAGGGCGTTGAACGCAATATTGGTCGCTAACCCGGCTGCGCGGATGCCGAGCAGACTGCGCTGGCGATTCTGTACCGTCATCCCCTGCGCAAACACGTTGGCCGTCATCGAAGCTACCGCGTACCAGATCAATATGCGCAGCACGTCTGCTGTTGGCGCGAAATCCAGGCCAAACAGCGGCGTGGTAATCTCCGCCGCGAAAATGGACAGGGTGAGCGCAATCGGCAGGCTGATAACCAGCGTAAAAAATGCCAGTTTTTCGACGATAAAGCCGAATGTTGGGCTGCCGTGATAGCGCGACATCATCGGATAGATGGCGATCAGAATAGTCGTATTGAGCAGTTCGACCACGCCAAAAATGACCACGAACGCGGCAGTGAGATAGCCTGTTTCGGTTGTGCCAATGAAACGGGCGGTCATTAATTTATCGGCGTGCTGGTAAGCCAGTGATAGAAACGCCGCAATTGCCAGCGGTGCGCCGTTCATCAACAGGGGAACGGCAATTGAACGATCCAGCGGAAATATGGGGCGCACTTTCAACAGCAGCCAGAATACCGTCGCCCGCGCGATTCCGGCGATGATGGTGGCGACATAAACACCAGGCAGCCCATATCCGGCGACCAGCGCCATAGCTGCCAGCACGATGAGCAGAATGATATGCCCGACGGCGATCACTGAGGAGGCGGTCATGCGCTCTTGTGCTAGAAGCAGATCGTTGCACATATTGCCGAGGATGTCGATCATCAGGCTGATCGCTGCCAGCGCGAGATAACCGCGAATTTCGTCTGGATAGCCGCCAAGCGCTGCTACACCGTTGACGACGAGATAGGCGATAATTGCCAGCAGTGTTTGCATAAAGAGTGTGGCGCTGAGGTACTTCCCGGCGGCGGACGGATTACGCGCCACATCGCGAATGACAATTGGCCCCATGCCAAAATTGACAATGGACGTGCCAATCGCGATAAAGCCGCCGACAGTGCCATAAATGCCGTAGTGCGCCTCGCCGATCATACGTGCCAGCACCAACTGCCACGCGAACAGCGCGCCTTTGCTCAAAATACTGGCGATGGCAATTGCACCCGCGTTGCGTGCCGCCCGCCGCGCCTCGACGCTGGAAATCAAGATAGCGACCCCATTGGAAGCGAAATCCATTTCAAAGCAAAGGCGTAGAGAGCGCAAAGAACCGCAAAGAAATTAAATTTTTTATCTGTGTACGCTATGCCTCTATGGTTCAAATTCACTTATTTCAACTCGCGCGACTGGATGCGGCGAATCCAGTAGTTGCCGGGGCCGCCTTCCGCGAACCAGCCGACCACATCCGGCCTCGACAAAATCTGAATATTCCACCAGTTGAGTCCATCTGCGCAAACTGGCCCGCCAATGACTGTGAATCCGATGCCGTCGATGAGCGTGAACAGCAGCGGCGACTCGACTCCGGGTTCGCTGCGCAGATTTTTAGGATAGGGATCGACGCTGTTGACGTAAGCGCGTGTGCCATTGCTCAGGCGAATTGGCGGCGCACATACGGGATCAGTCGAAATCGGCTCTTCCACAACGCGATGCCCTTCAAAGCCTTCAGCCATCCAGCCCTGATAGGTTACACCAGCAGAAACAAGCTGCACGGGAAACCAATTCAGCCGATCCGCGCAGATGGGATCACCCGTAATTGTGACTTCGGTATTCACAAGTCCGACGGTCAGCACGAGGCCGGAAAGCCCCGGCTCGGCGCGAACACGAACACCCCCGCTGATGAGGGGAACAACCGTCCCAACGGGCAGCGTTAACGGCTCAAAACAAATGGCTGATGGATCGGGCGGGCCAGGGACAAGCAGGGTGACACCATTAAAATTTTCCGCTACCCAGCCGTCTTCACCGGGAGCGCGTACCTGCCACCAGTTGAGGCCATCCGCGCAGACCGGGCCGCCTGTGACGATGACTGTGGTGCTGCTCTCGCGATAATTGACGAGTGCGCTGCTCAATATCGGCTGATAGCGGATATTCGCGCCGGGACGGACATATGCCGTCGAGCCGACGGTCAACACCAGCGGTGATTGGCAAAAGGCAGGGGTTGCCGTAGGAGCGATATAAGGCGGGCCGACAATGGGGATGGGTGTCGCTGTCTGCGCGGAGACGGCAGTCAACCCGGCTGCTATGAAGGCCAGCGCCAGAAAAAGGCTCAATAAATGGTGTTTACGCATAAGGACACACCTCGCTTGATGATGTGTCCTATTGTAGCGCAATTTGAGAGAAGCGATTAGCAGTTAGCGGCTAGTCTTTAGTCATTAGCTCCTAGCTATGGATTCAACGTTCCTGTTACCTGGAAGGCTGTTGCCTCTGGCGCGTCCGGCGGCAGCAGATCAACGCGGAACACGCCGATGGTATATTGCCCCGCCGTTGGCAGCGTCAATCGTGTTGAAAGCGATTCAGACGTAATGAGGCCGCCGTAGAACACGACTTTGTTATCCGCCGAGAGTATGACCACACCGAGATTGAGGTTGCCGGAAAGCCGGTTGACGCTCAAATCGAGCTTGTCGTTTGCGTTGGCATCCAGTGTGAAGCCGAAAATCTCGCTACCCGTTGGCGTGATTGCCTTTGTCATCGCTGTGCCGATGATAAGGGGGTCTTTTGTTGCGTTGATAAAATCTACAGATGCAAGGCCGGGGAAGCCGAAAAGAGGCGCGACAGGTTCAGGCATACTGGGAGGAACAGTGTCCACTGCCGAAGGCAGCACATCACCCGGATTAATAATCGTTCCATCTTCTAAAATACAGCCGATAGAAAGGGTAAATTGACCCGTTGTATCTGAGGAGGCTTCTATTTCAATTTCATGAAGTCCCGTAGAGCTTACGCCAAAATTTTCAATGCTTTGTGACCGTCCGCGAAAACCATTCGTTCTAAATTCAGTCATCCGACCACCAACATAAAGACGCATGATAGGAGCAAGCCCGTCACCAGTGGGCATGACACTTATAGTAATGGTTTCTCCAGCAGTGAGGTCAATGCCATACAGAAACGTAGGAAAGTTAGCGGTTATTTCATCGGTGCCAACGTATCCGCATTCAACTGGAGTTGCGATCTGAGCATTGGTGGGCAGCAAATTAGACATAAACAGCAAAGCGAATACAAAGAGGGGATAGATGTGTCTCATTCGTCTGGATGTCCTTTGCAAATGAGTGACATTATTAAGGCTATAGTGCAATTTGTTTTCGAATAGGATGATTACTGAAGGCAGGCATTGAGATTTGCACGATCAGAATCGGTGAAATTGCTACTCTCTATCCATCCAGGCATATTGCTGCCAGATGAGAGTTGGATCTTATACCAGTCGTTATCGTCAGATACAGCCAAAACGATGACCTCAGAACCAACTGGAACTGTATACAACCGACTAGAAGTGATGCGCTCATTTTCGTAAACACGAACTTGAGTAACCCCAAAAGCCGTTATGACTGCTTTACATCCCAGGGCTGATGGAACAGTATCTGTTGTCGATGTTGACATATTCAAATTTTGAGTGTTCCCTGCTAAGGGCCATTCCACCACACACGTTGTCTGACCTGCTGCACACACCGCAACTGTATTCCTATCCCGCAATACCAGTACCGTTCGATGCTGATTGGCCGTGGAGTCATACCAGAAGACATCGGCATCAGCGACATTTTGCGTCAAGGGCATCACCCCGCTTTGACATTCCAGCGGCGCGGGATTCTGACTGCCATTGCGTATCAATCGGAAACAAGCCGCGCTATTTAATACTTTAACATCCCCTAAAATCGAATCACCGCCAAAACTGGAATATCCCATCAGCGGAAATGGACGATTTTGTCCACCTATTTCCACCTGAAATATTAATTCTGCCAATGAGAGTGAATCTCCTACATCTGGCATATACAGTGTCAGGCTGTCTTCGTCGCGGAAAATCGTCAGCGTGATTGTAGGGCCGCTGACTGTGGGTGTTGTGGGTGATGCGGGGATGGAAGTGTTCGTCGGTGGCGCTGGCGTGTTTGTAGGAATGCTCGGCTGTGGGGTATCGCTCGGTAAAGTTGTTATCGTTGGTGTCTCGGTTACGGGCTGCGGTATTTCGGTATTCGTCGGTGGCACAGACGTATTTGTCGCAGTTTCGGTTGGTGATTGGGGCGTGTCGGTGGGATTTTGAACAAGTGCTAAAGAGGTAGCTGTATATACCCCTAGCTTATAAAAGAAGTCGTTGCGCCATTCTTCAGAGAGTAAGGCGAGGAATGCCAAAATAATGGTTAGCACGGTTACAATAACCGCACTAACTTTACCCCACGCAATATGGCCCAATATACCTTTGCCTCTGATCGCATGTAAATCCGTGACCAGCTTTTTCATGTCGTCGTTATAATCACTATCCCTTATCTGGCGGGCATTTTTGTAGGCTAAGGGGTTGAGATTAGAGGGAAGCAGTGATGCTCCCGGCATAGAACCGCCTTTAACTAGGACGGGGATCAGTTCGGCGTGACGCAATCCCATCTCAACTTCAATTCGCACAAAATCCGTTGGATCGTCCAACCGTCGGTTGCCGTTTGCGTCCTTAGTATCTAACCACCCAGGGCCGATGATGACCAGCATGACATCGCTAGAAATCAACTCGCTTTCAATAACTGCTCGGAAATCCTTCCCGACAGGGATCTTGTTGACATCTTTAAAGACGTTTTTTTCGCCAAATGCTCGAACGAGATCATCGTAAATTCGTGCAGTAATGTCGGCACTATCGCTTCTGCGGTACGAGATGAAAATACGCGGCATAATTTTTTCCGAGTGTGTAGGTTGGTGTTATGATACAAATATTAGCATAGGTGACGACTTCGCACACGCATTTTGTAATAGAAAAATTACCTTCCCTTACGATATTACACTCGCAACGCGCCCTATTTTGCGCTAAAATTCGGAACACCTGTCCTAACGTTTTTTGGACGCAAATCCTATGACTTTCACACCTTCTGACCACATCCAGACGATTCTCAAAAATTTGCCCATGAAGCCCGGTGTCTACCTGATGAAAGACCTGAAAGGTACGATCATCTACGTGGGCAAGGCCAAGCGTCTCCGCAATCGTGTCCGCAGCTACTTCAACAGCAGCGCCGAGGGCAACCCCAAAACGATGCGTCTGCGCGAAAATATCGTGGATATTGAGTACATTGTCGAGCAGAACGAAGTCAAAGCGCTCATCCTCGAAGAAACGCTCATCAAGCGCCATCAGCCGCAGTACAACATCATGCTGAAGGATGATAAGCGCTATCCGTATATCAAGATCAACTGGCAAGACCCGTTTCCGAAAATTGACGTGACGCGCCACATTGTCAAAGATGGCAGTCGCTATTTCGGGCCATATGTCGCCATGTGGGCGGTGCAGAATACGCTGCAAACGCTGCGCAAGGCCTTCCCCTATCTGACGTGTGATCGTGTTATCACCGGGACTGATGAACGCGCTTGCCTGTTCTACGACATCAAACTCTGCAACGCGCCGTGCATTGGGGCGGTCAACAAAGAGCAGTATCGCGCCATGATCGAGGAACTGATGGCGGTGCTGAATGGTCGTTCGGAAGAAGTGGTCGCGCGACTTGCAAAAGAGATGGGTGAGGCTGCCGAGAATCTGGATTTTGAGAAAGCGGCTTCCCTGCGTGACCAATTGAAGGCGATTGAATACATCACGCAGCGGCATAAAGCCGTTGGCAACAACATGACCGACCATGACGTAATCGCGTTAGCGCGTGATAAAGGCGATGCCGTCGTCCAGATTTTGTTTATCCGCAATGGCAAGTTGATCGGCAGCGATTCACATCTCCTCGACAACGCTGAATTTGAGACGGATGAGGAAGTCCTTGAGTCGTTCATCAAACGTTTTTACGACGAAGCGCCGGAAATCCCGCATGACTTGATTTTGCCGCAGGAAGTCGAAGAAGCGCGCATTATCGAACAGTGGTTGAAAAATAAACGCAGCGGGAATAAAGTGACGATCACCGTTCCACAGCGGGGTGGCAAGCGTGATCTGGTGAAAATCGCTGAGGAAAACGCTTCTGAGGCACTGCGAATGATGCGGGCGCAGTGGGAAGCGGATACGGTTAAGCAGGAAACGGCGCTGGGCGAACTTCAAAAAGAACTTCATCTGCCCAATATTCCGAATCGAATCGAATGCTACGACATCAGCACGACGCAGGGTACGGCGATTGTCGCCAGTCGCGTCGTTTTCGTTCAGGGAACGCCCGCCAAAGGGGAATATCGTCGTTTTAATATTCGCACGGTCAGCCACGATGGCTCAGATGATTATCAGTCAATGCGCGAGGCGCTTACACGCCGATTTAACCGTTATGTCCAGTCGCAGGAAGACCCGGCGTTGGTTTCGCCCGATGGCAAAGATCGTGATGAAACCTGGCGTTTGCTGCCGGATTTGATGATTATTGACGGCGGCAAAGGTCAGTTGGGCATCGGTGTCGAAGTGTTGAAAGAATTTGGCTTATTTGGTCAGGTTCCAGTTGTCGGGTTGGCGAAACAGTTCGAAGAAATTTATCTACCGGATAATCCAACGCCTGTGATTCTGAACCGCCGTAGTGAAGCGCTCTTTCTTATTCAACGTGTGCGGGATGAAGCCCATCGCTTCGCTATTACCAGCCACCGCAACCGCCGAGCAAAAATCGGTATGGTGAGCCGCCTGGAATCCGTGCCTGGAATCGGCCCCACTAAACGAAAAGCGCTTTTGAAAGCTTTTGGGAACTCGATTGACGCTATCCGCAGCGCCAGCGTGGAAGAATTGAGCGCCGTCAAGGGCATTAATCAGCAGTTGGCGGAAGCGATCAAGGCGGAGCTAGGCTGATGTGTTGGCGCAGCTTCAAGCACGTATTCTGGACTTGGCCGATGGCGACCACCTGTGCCATGTGACGAGGAAGGGTAGGGACAATGCGCAGAGTCGTTCATATCGGGCTTATAAATCCTTCAGCGGATGCCAGCCAACTTTAATCCATTCTGTTCTCACATCTACGGCAAGGGAGTTGTTGAGTTGCAATGCGCCGATTGTTGCTCGCCCACAAGCAGTTTTTCCCATAATGAGCTTTCCGTCCTCGCTCCATACAAAATGACGTGACCATTTTTGAAGACGGGGATTGAATAACTTGATAGAACGCTCCGTTAAGGGGTCATATCCATGAGTTTGTTTTCCTTTGAAGGTATTACACAACCGACAGGCTAACCAGAGATTTTCTTCTGTGTCAGCACCTCCATGTGCAGATGGATAAATGTGATCGATTTCGAGTATACCAAGTACATACTTCTGAGGGCTTCGACAGTATCCGCAGCGATTACCGGCTTGTTTACGTATTCGCTCTCGGAGGTCATTGGAAATTGTCACGGCTCTAATGGCGCTCGCAGCCCGCGTTGTACTGCTTCGCGCAACGCATGGGCTTTCTGTAGCAATCCTTCTTTGTAAATTTGCATCAACCTTTCCAATTCTTCGCGCTCGGCTTCATTTAAATCACGTGCCTGTTGTTGATATAACAGTTCACTGAGTCGTTGGTCTTGTTGAGGTTCCATTTGTAAATTGGATAAGGCAAGTATTTCTTCATCAGAGAGAGATGAAAATGACTTTCTCATTTCTGTATCAACACTACGGCCTTGAGGAAATGAATTCTCTAGCATACTTGTCAAGATGTCGTTGACATTTTTTCCGGTTATTTTTGCTAATCGTTCGGCATGACGATAGACGTTTTCCGTCAAATTTAATGTAACTTGCATATTTCACGCCACCTCGATCTATCCAGCAATTTATACTCATTATAGCGCATCATGCCCCTGATTATCGCCCTATTTGCAGGATGTATCCCAGCCGTAGCGCCGCCCGTTCAACTAATTCCGCCGCGTTCGAGATAGCTTCTTCCAGCGACATCGGTTTGGTGACAATCGGCAGGACAGCCTGGATTCCGGCATCGTGAAATTCCTTGTCATCCGCGTTCAGTCCGCCGACAATCGCAATTGTCGGGACACCATGTTCTTTTGCCAGCCGCGCCACACCCAACGGCCCTTTGCCGCCCAACGTTTGCGAATCAATTTGCCCTTCGCCTGTAATTACGAGGTCAGCCTCCGGCAGCCAATCGACAAATCCGCTGTGCTGCAAAATCAGGTCAATGCCGGACTCGATACGTGCGCCTAGAAATGCCATCAATCCAGCGCTGAATGCTCCCGCCGCGCCGCCCCCGCGCACGGAACGCACGTCGATGCCTAATTGAGCGTTGATGAGTGTAAAAAAGTGGCTCAAATTCGCCTCAAGCATTTTGACCTGTTCAGGAGTCGCGCCTTTCTGGGGGCCGAAAACCGCCGCCGCGCCTAGTTTGCCTAATGCCGTATTTTCCACGTCGGACGCGATCAACACCTCGACTTTTTTCCAGCGTGGGTCGAGTCCCTGCGCGTCCACAAGGAAAAGTTTATCGAGGTTGCCGCCGCCGCGCGGGATATTTTCGCCATAGGCATTGGTCAGCGCTACGCCGAGCGCTTGCAATGCACCCGCGCCGCCGTCTACTGTCGCGCTGCCGCCCATGCCGACGATCATGCGCTTAACTCCGGCATCCAGCGCGGCTTTCATCAATTGACCTGTTCCATAGGTACTTGCCAGCATCGGGTTAAGCTGCCGGGGACTTTGGAGGAGTTCCAGTCCTGACGCCAGTGCCATTTCGATCACGGCAGTCTCGCCATCATCCAGTACACCATAAGCTGCTTCTACGGGTCGTCCAAGTGGATCATCAACGGTGACAGTGACACGCTTGCCGCCACCGGCCAGAAAAGCGTCCAGTGTGCCGTTGCCGCCATCGGCAATAGGGGCGAGCATAACCTGCGCATCGAGACCAGATCGTCCGATTCCGCGTTCAATCGCCTGTGCGACAGCTTCAGCGCTCAGACTTTGTTTGAATGCGCCCGGTGCAATGATTATTTTCATCGTTCTCAAATTCCTTTAACCATAAATTTGACGAAATTATATCAAAGTAAACTCAGGATTCATGACAATCAGTATTAAAGTAAGTGCCGCATTATAAGTAACCGAATTTTTGCTGAAAAAAGCTAAAAATCTATCGACAGGAGCCGGCAATTCATGCACAATGGGTTTTATAAATTTCGTGCGTGTGGATAAACAGGTGAAAATGTTGAACAACAGCCTTGCCCTGGTCGTCGAAGATGACGCGCTCAGCCTTATAGCAATTACCTCACTGCTCAAGAGAATGCGGATTAACTTTAAGCGCAATACCACTGGAGCGCAGGTCATTCAACAAGCGCGAGATATACACCCTGATTTTATTCTTCTGGACATGGATCTTCCCGCTGGTGATCCATTTGCTATCTGTGAAGCCATTCACGCCGACCCGACTTTACGCGATATTCCTGTGATTGCCACTGGTGACGCAAATGTGATGCTGAAGCTGATGCCGCGCATTCGCTCAAGCCAGTTTGCTGGGTATATGGCTAAACCTGTGTGCCAGCAGGATTTGGACGGCTTGTTGCACAGTGTTCTGGGCGCACGTCTGGCCTAATTTTCGGGGATGAGCTTATCTAGCCTTCCACCCAGACCAGATCGCTGATCGTTCCCTCTTGATGAAATGTAATTTGTCGGACTCCCTCGCCCTGCCGTGACACCATGAAAATCTGCGGGATACCAGCCGCATCGTTATTGATATAGGCCACCTGCTCTCCATTTGGACTGAAGGCCGGAATCGGCGGCAGGCTGCCAGCACTCAGGATTTGTACAGCGGTGTTGAAATCCTGATTTTGAACCCAGATGGAATCTTTCGTCGAGACCAGCAAGAATTTCCCATCGCGGCTGAAGCTCAGATCATCAGATGGGAGCTTCATGCCGGATATTTCAGTCGGAATTTCGGTAATTGAGGCAGTGGGGATATGGCTCAGGATATTGAAAGTCTCACCTGTATCGAAATCTCGAAATGGCTTGAAATAATAAAGTTCGTCAGCTATCGGGCTGTAGATCAGGCCGAAGTCTGACCCAAAACCTGTAAGCGAGGTTAAAGGCTGTGACACCGCTGATGTTGCCAGATCGAGGGCGTAGATTGGGCCATCGCTGAAAAACATCCTGTCGCCGGCTCGATTCCAGACGAGGTCATGCAGATCACGGCTGGCGCGTTGGGTGAGTGGGCGCTGACCTGTACCATCTGCCGAAACGATGTAAATAGCCAGCGGTGTGTCCGGCGCTTGTGAAGCCAGAAACGCTAGAGAACCACCATCGGGCCGCCATGCTAAGGCCTCTACACGCGCAAACCCCAGCTTTGAAACCTGCCGTGTGACCTCCCCTTCGCGGTCTGTGATATAAATTTCACGGGCGCTGCCACTCCCTGGTGCGACATAAGCTATCGAAAGTCCATCCGGCGACAGCGTGAGATCGGATAAATCCGTGCCAATGTGCGGAATCGGGATGAGTTCTTCAAACGAGCCATCAGCAACGAGTTTCACAATCGCATCACCGTTGAAGATATAATAAAGTGTACCAACAGCACTAAATCCAGTTGGCGTGATGGTCGGTACTTCCGCGATGTCGGTAGATGTAATCGTTGGCGCAGGTGAGGGTGTCCATGTGGGTGGTAGGCCGCGCGGTGTTGGCGATGCTATAGCCGCCGCAGTAGCTGCGCTTTCGGTGGCAGCAGCGTTGAGATCGAACAAAGTTGGAGTCGGCGCAAGCTCTGCCTCTGGTTGGCAGCCTGTCAATGCCAGTAAACATAAAACAAGAACAAGAATCGACCTCATGGATGGTACACCTTTCGCTGCAACGCGCTACAATTGAATTATACACAATAAGACTTCACGAGAGAGGATTTGGACGATGAATGCTCAAGCAGCCTATGACATTATCGCAGCAGATGGTGTATTAGCAGGGATGCGCGGCGATTTTTTACCCGATAAAGCGCTCAAAATTGCTGAGGTATGCATCCAGGAAGGTATTCGCACATTTGAATTTACGATGAATTCGCCACAAGCGATTGAAGCGATGCAGGCCGTTAAAGCCGAATTTGGCGCGGATGCCTGTTCGGGCATGGGTACGGTGCTGGACGTGGAAACCGCCAAGCGTGTTCTCGATGCCGCGCCGGATTTTGTCGTATCGCCAGCGTTTACCCCGGCGGTGGTCGAAATGGTCGTCAAAGCTGACATTTTGATCGCGCCGGGCGTGATTACCCCGACAGAATGCGTGAATGCCTGGGCGATGGGTGTCAAAATGCTGAAAATTTTCCCGATTGGCCCGATGGGCGTGGATTATTTTAAGTCAGTGCGCGGCCCACTTGACCACATGAAATTCATGGCTAACGGCGGCATCAACCCGGAGACGACGCGCGATTTTATGAAGGCAGGCGCGATTGCAGTTGGCGCGGCTAACTGGCTGACGGGTGATGGCTCATGGTCGATGGATAAGATTCGCGAACGAGCGAAAATGCTGCGCGATGTCGTGCAGGAAGTCCGTACAGGCAAGGTCGTGCAGCGGGTATAAAAATGTCAAAGCGCCTGCTCGGTGACTATTTAGCACTGCCTTATCAACTAGTGATTATACCGGGTGAGGAAGGCGGCTTCGGGGTGGGAGTGATTGATTTACTCGGCTGCGTAACCTACGCAGAAAATTGGGAAGATATTCCAGATATGGTGCGGGAAGCAATGACCTCATGGATTGGTAGCGCACTCAAACATGATGATCCCATTCCAGAACCAGCTTTAGTGGAACTCAAAAATTAGGATACCCTGATTAATCCCCAAATGCCCATTCCGGCAGCGGTTCGCGTTTGCTGATCCATTCTGCCGGAATGCCTTCAACACCTGTGTACATGGCGACGATACCGCCGACCATCGCGCACGTGGTATCGACATCGCCGAGGGCGCTGGCTGTTTGCCAGATGGCTTGCTCATAGTCATGAAGATTTTCGCCCGCGCTCCACAGAACGAACGGAACAGTGTCCTGGGCGGATATGCGATAACCATTTCCGAGCATCGCAACGGCATTTTCAAGGGATGTTCTTGCGGAGATATTTGCTGCTTGCTGGACTTTGCTTTTGACCTCGCTTGAGGGGATATAGGGCAAAATTTGCTCAATAAACTGAGATCGTTTTGGTCGCTGTTTCGCCTCTTTCAACTGCCATGCGATTGCGGTGGCAACTGCGACAGCGATTGCCCCAGCGACTCCCTCCGGGTGCGAATGCGTAATCTCCGCAGATAAGCGGGCATTTTCGACAACCGCGTTTAGTTCATCGGCAAAATATGTGCCTATTGGAGCGACACGCATTGCGCCGCCGTTGCCATATGAACCTTGCCCGCTGAATAAATCGGCTGCTGCACTTTGCCATGATTCGCCCTGCCTGATTCGCGCCAGTAAGCCGTGCATCGCAGGGCCGTAACCGCGACCAGGATCATAATGTTCGGCAAAGCTGTTCGCAAGTTCAACCTGCTCTATTTTCTGATGCTGGCGAAGAATCTGATAAATCGAGAGCGCCATATTGGTGTCATCGGTATATTCCCAGGGCGCTTTGGGAAGTGTGCGCGAACGAATCGCTGATAGCGCCAAATCAGTGTGCATAAAAAAGCGATCTCCAAAAGCATCACCTACCGATAAGCCTTCGAGCGAAATGCGAGCGCGGCGCAATCGTTCTTCGTGAGTCGAGTCCATTTCCCATCCTTGAGGCGCTTTCAACGGCGCATTATAATCACGACAAACTTTCAGTCATCATACACTCAAAAATATGCAATCACTCCGAATCGTCGTCAAGCTGGGTACGAGTACTCTTACGAACGGTACTGCGCGTCTTAACCGTCAGCGGATGCTGGAAATCGCCCAGCAGGTCGCGACATTGCATCAGCAGGGGCATGAGGTCATTGTCGTCACGTCGGGTGCGCAGGCCGCCGGACGCGAACGGCTCGGCTTTCCTGAGTTAGAGCGCTCGCTGCCGAATAAGCAGATGTTAGCGGCTGTCGGTCAGGGGCGGCTGATGCAGATTTACAGTGACCTCTTTGATATTTTTGAGGTCGTTGTTGCCCAAGTCTTGCTCACGCGCGGCGATCTCGATAACCGCACCCGCTATCTCAACGCCCGTGATACGCTGCTGACGCTGATTGATACGCGCATCGTGCCGATTATCAACGAGAATGACACCACCGCTACCGAGGAAATCCGCGTTGGCGATAATGATAACCTGTCGGCGCTGGTCGCCAATTTGCTGGAAGCCGATTTGCTTATCCTGTTGACCGATCAACCCGGCTTATTTACGGCTGATCCGCGCACGAACCAGAATGCCAGTTTGATCGCGCAGGTGACGCGCATTGACCAGGAAACATGGGCGCTGGCAGGCGGGGCAGGCTCTCAGGTCGGTACGGGCGGGATGATGACGAAAATACAGGCCGCCCAGCTTGCCAGCCGCAGCGGTGTGACGACATTCATTGCGTCGGGTAAAGAGCCGGACATTTTGGCGCGTATCATGCGCGGCGATTCTATTGGTACGCGCTTCGAGCCGATGATCACGCGCCTCGAAAGTCGCAAGCGCTGGTTGGTGATGGATAAGCCGCGCGGGCTGGTACGGGTGGATGCAGGCGCGGCTAAAAAACTGCTGAGTGGTGGCGCGAGTTTGCTGCCAGTGGGCATTACAACCGTCGAAGGTGATTTCGTGCGTGGCGAGACTCTCGCGATTTATACACCGGATGGCCTTGAGATCGCACACGGACTGACCAATTATAATGGCGATGACCTGAGCAAAATCTGCGGAGTCAAATCCAACCGGATTAGCGAGATTTTAGGGTATAGTTATGGAGATGCCGTGATCCACCGCAATAATATGGTGCTTCTGGGATAACTGCTGGATTGGATACAGAAAAATGCTGAACGAAACGATCACAAAACTTGACCTGACGGACATGGGCAAACGCGCCAAAGTCGCCTCCTACTCTCTGGCGAAAGCGAAGACGGATCAGAAAAATGCCGCGCTGCTGGCGATTGCCGATGCCCTGGAAGCCAACCACGAAGCGATTCTCGCCGCTAATGCGCTGGACATTGCTGATGCGCGGGCGAACGGTGTGGACGAAATCTGGATTCGGGATCGCATGGATTTGTCGAAACGGATGCCGAGCGTTGTTGCCGATGTGCGCAAGATCATTGATTTACCCGATCCTGTGGGCATTCCATTCGAAGCGGCGATGTTGGAAAATGGACTAAAAGTTTCCAAACGCCGGACTCCGCTGGGCGTCCTCGGTGTCATTTACGAAGCGCGTCCGCAGGTGACAGTCGATGTGGCCTCGTTAGCGCTCAAAAGTGGCAATGCGGTGATTCTGCGTGGTGGCAAAGAAGTTTTGCGCAGCAACATGGAATTGGTGCGCATCCTGAGTGAGGCGATGGTCGCCACTGGATTGCCTGCCGATGCTTTCCAATACATTGATAATCCAGATCGCCAGTACGTGGCGGATATGCTCAAAATGCACCAGTATATCGACGTGATTATCCCGCGTGGTGGCAGCAATTTGCATAACTATTGCCGCGAAAACAGCACCATTCCGGTTATTATCGGCGGCATGGGTGTCTGCCACCTCTATGTCGATGAATCAGCTGATTTTGACGATGCACTGGCGATTATCCATAACGCCAAAACACAGCGTCCGGCGGTTTGCAATTCACTCGATACGGTATTGGTGAATCAAAAAGTTGCTGCGGAATTTTTGCCGCGCGTGGTCGAGCATCTCGCCAAAGATGGCGTGACTTTCCGGGCAGAGCCGCTTGCGCGTGGTGTGCTGAACGGCAGCAGTACAGTGACTGATGCTGGGCCAGACGATTTTGACACCGAGTGGATGGCACTCATTCTTGGCTTGAAAATTGTCGATAATCTTGACGAGGCGATTGACCATATTCGTGCGCATAGTACCCAGCATTCCGATGGCATCCTGACGCAGGACATGGAAAATGCTAATCGCTTTCTGGACGAGGTGGATTCGGCGGCTGTGTTCCTCAATGCCAGTACGCGCTTCAATGATGGCAGTGCGCTCGGTTTGGGTGCAGAAATCGCCGTCAGTACACAAAAACTTCATGCACGTGGGCCAATGGCGCTGCAAGAACTGACCACCTATAAGTGGGTTGTGATTGGCGAAGGGCATATACGGAAATAATTGTCGGAATTGTTTTAATTTAAGATTCTCCCCATTACAGAACGGTTTGTTTTGTGAGTATGGAGAGATTCATGGTTTAGAATAGAAGAGTTATACGAATTAATAATCCTGACTGAACGAATGAAGGCGGATATGACGCTAATCCTTCTCGTAGAAGACAACGCGGATATGCTGATGATGTTGACCCAGGTATTGAAGTGGGGCGGCTACGAGGTGATTTCCGGGCGCAGTGGGCATGAAGGTTTGGATCGGCTCGATAACGCAAAGCAACTCCCCGATCTCATTATCAGCGATCTTTCAATGCCCGATATGAATGGCCTGGAGTTTTTGGGTGCTGTTCGCAGTAATCCCACCTGGACTCACATTCCTTTCGTCATTATGAGCGCACATTCGGCATCTGATGAAGCGAACCAAGCCCTTGCACAGGGGGCTGACGATTTCTTAGTTAAACCCTTTAACCTCGATGATTTCCAACGAATTATCAATCGCTGGAATCATTCCAGCCACTAAAGTTGTTATGTCAAAAACATTGATTATTTTGAATCCTCACGCAGCGGGTGGTTTAGCAGGGCGTGTTTGGCGCGATGTGGAGCCGATGCTGTGGCAAAGCCTGGGGGAGTTGGTCATTGCCGTTACGGACAAGCCCGAAGATGTCGCGCAGCATCTTGATAAAGCCTTTGCCAGCGGCCTGACCCGTGTGATTTCGATTGGCGGCGATGGCACGAATCACTCGCTCGTTAATGCACTCGCTGACCTCAACGAGCGCCACCCTGAAGGCCCATTTATGGTTTATGGCAATTTGCCGATTGGCACGGGGCGGGATTGGGCGCGCAGCCGGGGTGTTCCTTTTGATACCGCTGCCGCCGCCCGCTGGATTGCCACCGCGGAGCCGCGTCCGATTGATATTGGTCTGCTGACCTATGGCAGCCATCGTGAGCATTTTCTAAACATCGCCAGCGCCGGACTGAGTGGGGAAATTGATAGGCAGGTGAATCAGGCAAAAGTGCGCCGACCCTGGACATTCCTCGCTTCGACAGTTGGTGCGCTTATCACGCATAAAGCACAGCCGATGCAGGTGCGGCTGGATGGCGACGTCTGGCATGATGGTTCCGCTTATCTTGTGGCGGTAGCCAATGGCACAACATTTGGTCATGGCATGAAAATCGCGCCCAACGCACGTATTGACGACGGTCTGTTCGATGTGATTTTGATCGAGGGTATGTCGCGCCCTGCGGCCATATTCGCGCTGCGCAAGCTCTATGACGGCAGCCATTTGACTCACCCCGGTGTGCGTTTTAGCCAGGCCAAAGAAGTCAAAATCAGCAGTCCAGCGGGAGATATTGGCCTCGACCTGGACGGCGAACATGCTGCCGGGACAGACTTGACCTTTAGCGTCCGCCCTGGCTTACTGCACATGCTGGCCTAATCGACGTAAAGTTGCGAGGTAAACATGGCGACTGCGGGTATTTTGCCAGAGTTTGATGAATTCCTCGATTTTCTGGTTGAAAAAGTGACACCAGAAGAAATATTAGCTTTCACAGTGTCGGAAGCAGGACAGCAACGAGCCGAAGAACTCACGGAACGAAATAAAATGGGGTCATTGACATCTGAAGAGATGGTTGAATTGGAGCAGATGCGTCAATTTAATCGCCTGGTATCTCTGCTCAAAGCAAAAGCACTGAAAGCACTGAAGAAATAATTCCCTGTGCCGTTCGACCAGCACAGGGCTTCCAATGAGATCAACTTAGCCTGTCGCGCCCTTGACGCTCCAGACCGAGCCGGTGGTGTAGGTATTACGCTCGGAAACGAGAAATTCGATCACCTCGGCAACTTCTTCCGCATCCGAGTAGCGCCCGATGGGAACGCCGGGGTTCGCAAGATGTTCAGCCGAGAATCGCGGGATAATCATCTCAGTCAACGCACGTCCCGGCTCGACACCGTTCACAAACACGCCCTGCGATGGATACGCATTCCCCAGTGCGGCGACGAATGACCACACCGCGCCTTTTGATGTGCCGTAGGGGACGACATGAGTCGCGCCAAACCGCGCACCCGAAGTAATGGTCACGCAGCGACCCCAGCCTGCCTTCAGCATGTGCGGGATAGCAGCCTGATGTGCATAAAAAACGCCATAGACGTTAATTTTCATCACACGGTCAAACATCTCGGCGGTCTGTTCAGCAAACGGAATTTCTTTGCCCAGAATGCCCGCGCAGCAGACGAGAATGTCCAGCCGTCCAAAAGTTTCGACAGCTTTCGCCACTGTCGCCTTGACTGATGCTTCGTCAGTGACATCGGTGTGGATATACAGGGCGCGTTGACCGAGCGACTCGATTTCTTTGACGACTTCCGGCCCCAGGTCATCCAGCACATCGGCGATGACAATATCGCGGCCTTCTTCAGCGATGCGGAGGGCGCTGGCACGGCCTATCCCACGTGCACCACCGGTAACAAGCGCGACTCGGCGTTCTTTTGGCGCAGCAAAACGTAAATTTGGCATGATTCAAGTAACTCCCTTTATTGACCTGAAATGGTATCGACTCGTTGAAAAATGTGTTTGAGTCGTTGGTTGGTGGCTGGTGATAATGGTGGACGGGTAAACGCTTCAAGATTTTCGCGTAGATGGTCAGGACTGCCCGTCCCCGAAAGGATAACATGCGTCCCTGGCTCATCAATACAGAAGCGATAAGCAGCATCGGTGAGATTGGGTGAGTCGGTCTGGAGAAATTTCAGCGGCTCGTCCGCATCGAGATCAGCAGGATCAACCAGACCGCTGCCGATCAGTTGAGAAAGTGTGTCGCGAAGTCGCTGCGGGTCGCTCAGAGCGCGGCGAACGGCGAACATCACCAGAACGCCGATATTTTGCTGGATAGTCGCTGCAAAAACGCGCTCCCGTGCCGACTGGTTGAGAAAATTGAAACCCACCATCATCACGTCCCACACGTTATCCTGCAAAGCGCGTTGCAGCATGGTGTGTTTGGTATCGCTGCCGAAGCGCTCGGTAATGCCGATGAAGCGGATTTTCCCCTGCTGGCGCAATTGCTCGAATGTCGGAACGATGTCGTTTAACAATCTTTCGTAATCATCCGGCGCGACACCGTGCAGGTGATAAACGTCAATATAATCCGTTCCGAGACGCTTCAGGCTGGCATCAAGGCTGGTACGCACGGCATTGGGTGTAATCTCATCCGTTGATTTTTTCGTCGAGAGGACAACTGCATCGCGTTTCACACCCGCAATTGCCTTGCCGACGATTTCTTCCGTGCCATAGCCTTCAGCGGTGTCGATAAAATTAACATCTGCGTCCAGCGCTTGGCGGACAATCGCAACTGATTCGGCTTCGGTCTTGTCTTGGGATTTCCCCAAACGGCTGTGACCGCCGCCACCCAGCCCGAAAACAGAAACCTTTAAACCCGTGCGCCCCAGCGTGGTGTATTTCATTTACTCGTGCGCGTCCAGCACGCGGATTCCGAGTTCCTTCGCCGTATTGTGAAACAGTGCGCTCACTTCCGGCAGTTCTTCGGTGCTGTTGCCTTCGGAAATGACCGGGTAATCTGGTGACAGGTCTTCCATACGGCGGAACAGGGTCTTAAAATCCATATTGCCTTTGCCGGGGCAGCCATCCTGTAAATGCACGGCGAGGCGATTTTCGACCCAGATGTCTTTGGCGTGGGTGCTGACGATATGTTTACCCAACAGATCAAAATGATGATTGAGTGCCGCCCCCGTATTAAACACGTCTTTGAGGGTGATCCAATTGGCTGAGTCGTAATCGCAGCGCACCCAGGGCGAATCCACCGCGTCCAGCACTTCTTTCGTGACTTCTGGCGATTCCAGCGTGACCAGTTGGTGACTTTCGAGGCTCAAAAATACGCCTGCATCTTCAGCAGCCTGCGCACATTCTTTCATGCTTTTAATGAGCTGCTTGCGGCACACATCCGTCCAGTTATCGGGATGCGGAAACCAGGGGCCAGCCGGATTCATCGATCCTGGCCCGGTGTCGATCCCACGCGCACCCATCCAGCCCGCTAATTTTAATGCTGCTTGCACGGTTTTGACGCTCTCGCGCCGCGCGGATTCGTTCGGTGTGACCAGATTTTGCCAGTAGCCCGTCACCTGATACAGGCGCAGATTTTCACTCGCCAGCAGATCACGGAGGCGCTGTGCCTGTTCGCGCGGTGTGTCATGCGGATTATTCTTGCGGAAACGTGTAAATATGCCGCTAAAGCCCAAATCACGGACTCGCTTGCACATCTCCGGCGTAATATCGTTCATGTCTTCGGGCAAAAAACACCCACTCATGCCAAAACGCATTCAAATGCCTTTCTAAGTCTTTAGCGATTAGTCGTTAGCTTTTAGCCTAATAAGCTGCCGATTTCCTGTTATTGGAAAAATTGCTAAAGCTTCGTTTGAGATCAAAAAATTAAAATATGCTTTTGGGATTTAGCTAAAGACTAAAAGCTAAAAGCTTATGACTAAAAGTGACTAATCCAGATGAAACACTTCTTCCAGACTCATCATGCTTTCGTCGGCGTGACCACCATCGAGCGACTCGAAAAACGGTGCCATATCATCCTGCCAGCGTTTGTTGACCTCTTTATTTTGCATCCCGGCTTTGGCGGCCTCGAAATCCGGCGTTTCCAGGTAGCCGATGAGCAGGCCGTCCTCGCGCAAAAAGAGCGAGTAATTTTGCCAGCCCGTATCGCGTAGAGCCTGGAGCATGTCCGGCCAGACGGCGGCATGGCGCACCTTATATTCTTCCATGCGATCTTTTTTGACTCTCAGTAAAAAACACACACGCTGCATTGGAATTCTCCTCACGTTAAATGATTTATTCTATCGGGCGCAAGCCCCACTGGGACTTCCGGCCTGCCCCGCAGTTTTTAGCGGGGTGGTCGCTGTGTGCCCCTACAATGACCTTCTGAGTTCGACTATCCTCAAAAGCTGACATGCTGAGTCGCTGACTGGCTGACCAGCTATCTCGCGCCACACGCCTGCAAACAGGCCTGCATATGCCCGCGTGACTCGGCAGCGATGATGCCGCAGCGCTCGACGGGATAGTCCTTCGCGCCGATAATTTCCAGGTCAACCGGGCCAGTGTAGCCGTTTTCGTGCAAGACGCGCACGTAACCGACCAGATCAATGTCGCCGCGTCCATTAGCTTGATCTTCTGGCTTGCCCGGCCCTTGCTGGCGGCCTTTGCAATCGCGGATATGGACGTGCTTCACGCGCGAGATCACCGCCGCAATCGCCTCGACTGGATTTTCGTTGGCACGGTGAATGTGCGAGGGATCCATGTCGATGCCGAACGAGGGAACTGTGATCGCTTCCATCGCTCGCAGGGTGGTCGGGGTGTTATAAATCGCTGAGTTGACATGCGCTTTTACGCACAGGGTCACGCCCGCTTTTCCGGCCATCTCCGCGAGGTTGTTCAGCGATTCGAGTGTGCGCTGAAAATTATCTTCATCGTCAGGTCTGCCACCCGGCCCGCAGTTGATAATCGGAATGCCGATTTCCGCTGCTGCCTGGATCGCTGCCTCCATTATTTGTAATTCCTGTGATGGCTGTTCCATCGCCAGCAGTTCCAGCCCATAATCACCCGCTAATTTCTTGATCTGCGGCGCGATTTCCTGCCACTTGCTCAGGACAAGGTGCTGGCTCATGCCGTCGATGGCCGAAATTTCGATGCCATCGTAGCCGGACTGCGCGATATATTTGAAGGCGGTTTCCATATCGTAGCCGCCGAATAACACTGAATTTGCGCCTAGTTTCATCATCAATCCTTTTTGTCTAAATCTTGCTTCCCAACCTTTCATAAGGCTAGGTCTTTATTTTGTTCCTGCGACCTCTCTTGTTCCCCTCTCCATGAGCTTGCGAAATGGGGAGGGGGCGGGGGAGGGGTTACATTAAGGCGTTATTTTACGTAAACTACCGTCTCGGTATTCAGCGACTCAATCGCTGCTGCCAACACTTTTTGTGCCGCGAGTCCTTCCGCGCCAGAGCCGTCGATTTCTTCCGGCTTCGCGCCGCTGTCGATCTGCTCCAGAAATCTGTGAATGCGGTTGCGAAACGTATCGTCAAAATTGCCGAATCCGCCAAACAGCGGGTCGCTGTAAACCGTTTTTTCCAGATTTCCGGCGGGGTAGAGTGTCAATTCGCGCCACATATCTTCCAGCACGAAGCGCCCCTTGAGTCCGGCGACCTCGCAGCGTTCCATCGGATGCCCGCGCTCGATGTCATAGCTGCCTGTCAGTGTGCCAACGACGCCATTCTTGAAGCGCATGTTGAAGGTCGCCGTTGACCAGATGACCCGTCCTGGCGCTTTTGTGCCGAAGCATGTCACGGCCTCGATGTCGCCGCAGAAATAGCGCATCACATCAACCGTATGCGGATGCAGCGCCTTGAGGTGAAAATACGGCGATGTTTCGCGCGGGTTCTTGATCCACATGCTCATGTTAATGAATAACTGATGCCCGATGCGCCCCTCGTCAATCCATTTTTTCGCCAGCCGCGCCGCCGGGGTGAAGCGGTGATTCAGGTTAATGCCGTAGCATAGGCCTTTTTCACGGGCAGTCGTGACCATTTCCTCAGCTTCTTCTATTTCGTTGGAGATCGGTTTTTCGCCCAGAACGTGACACCCAGCGTTAAGCGCCTGCATCGTTGGCTCATAATGTTCGCTGCCATATTCATAGCCGCCCGTCGCGACGCTGCACATATCCGGCTTGAGCGTATCAAGCATTTTGCGCACATCATAAAATGCCGGGACACCATATTTTGCCGCTGCCGCGTCCGCGCGTTCCGGGATAATGTCGCACACGCCGACCAGTTCAGCCAGCGGGTCGGCTTTATGAATGCTGGCGTGGAGATTACCGATAACTCCCAGGCCGATCACACAAACGCGCACCATTTTATGCCTCCCTTTCGGGTATTTCGTAGCCGTATTCAGTCATCGCCGGGGCGAAAAAGTCGAAATAATTCACCCCGTCATCGAGTTTCCAGCGCTCAATCGAGTCGCGCCGGACGATAATCCGCGCCAGTTTGATGCCGAGGAAATCTTCGAGTTTTTGTAATGTTTCTTCCTGATTCAACACGAAATCTTCAAAGCGCACTTCCAGCCAGTTGGCAGGCTTGGGCGTGGCTTTCACCAGATCATATTGATATTTCCACGAGATGGCGCGTCGCAGTCGCACATCATCGGTTTGGGGATAGGGGATGCCGAAATCCGTCAGATCATCGGTGATGTGTTGCCCCAGGATGCAGTCGCGTGGGTTGCGAATCCAGAAAACGTATTTGATTTCGGGGAACATCCGCACAATCCAGGGATAAGCCAGCGTTGTTTCGGGGATTTTCCAGCCTTTATGCTCGGATTTGTCCGCCAGGACGGATTTGAGATACACGCTGATGAGGTTTTCAAATTCTGCCGGGATGGGCATGGTATGAAGCTGGCTGAAATCCCAGGACAGGTCGCCTTTCCATTCGACGTGGCTGGCGAGAATCCGGCAGGCCGCGTACATTGATTCCGGCGGGACAAGATCGCCGGATGCGTTGAGCAGGCTGCCCATATAGACGTTGCTGGTGTAGAGCGTGTGAGAGATGGCGCGGGTGCCGGAATGTCCCCGCCCGATAATCGTAATCATGGACATCGTGTTCGACTTTCGCTCATGTAGTGACCCGGCGGACTCGCACCGCCATGTAGGGTTTTGAGGGTAGTTCTACCTGAAATTTTCCGGTTTCCGATGGTGGCAGCGGCGTGATCGTCATATCCCAGGTGTCGATCACCTCCGTCTGATATTGACCATCCGGCAGGTTAAAAATCGCTGCGCCGGGCTGGTGAATGCCAAAGTATCCCAGATAATACTGCCCCGGCACACCCGCCCATTTAAACGAATGGATTCCGGTTTCGAGGGGTTCCAAGCCTTGTGGTGGCGTTTCTTCGAGAATACGCTGATAAAACGCGATGCGCTCAGAACTCTGACCGTGCAGGACTCCGCCTTTTGACCACCACAGAATATCCTGCGGGTGGAGATAAGTTTCGCCGTGTCCGGCATATGCGCCGTGTATCGTGCTTTCCCAGAAGCGGCGTACCATCTCCTGCGGTGTGATATTGCCCCAGCGATCCGGGATATTGCCTTCGTAGCAGCACTCGTCGATGATAATCGGCTTTTTATACTGCTTATGCCAATCGCGAATCGGTTCGAGATTCATGCTCACGCCGACGATCTGGATGCTGGCATGTGTCACCCAGGGCTTGTTGTAGTCGTAAAAGGTGCGCCAATTGTGAACCGAGCGCAAATGCTGAGACGGGTCGTTTTCCTGCACGATGCGAAAAAATCGATCCCAATCCGCCTCGGACTTCGCTTTCATCAAATCCCACTCGTTCGCCATTGACCACCACACGTTGCGATAGGCTGCCAACCGAGCGACGATGTAGCGCAGATAGCGGTCATCAACTTCGGCATCCATCGTGGCGAATCCCCAGCGATCATAAGGATGAAAGAGGATCAGATCGGCTTCAATGCCCAACGCCAGCAAATCGGCTACCCGCTGCTCGAAATGCTGAAAAAACGCCGGATTGAATCGTTCAAAATCCCATGCGCCGTTTTCCAGCTTCTCAAACGGATAATATTCCGGCTCGTTGGCATTAAACGTGTAGTGTTTTGGGAAAACGCACATGCGCATTTTGTTGAATGGCGCATTTTTGAGCGTTTCCAGCGTTTGTTCTTCCAGCGCGTCACCCTGATGCGTCCAGACGTAGCAGGTTGTGCCGACCTGCCAGTAGGGTGTGCCGTCGGCATACGCCAGATGATGCATATTATGGACACGCACCGGGCCGTGATTATCAGCGGATGGCGTGACACAGGTGAATTTTCCGGGAAGGTTATCCAACTGCGATGCACTGCTGTATGTCAGATATTCCCAGTCACCTGGCACGTCCGGCATAAAGCGCAGGCGATAGATGCCAGCACCATCATAGAAACCCGGCACGTCGATCTCGCGATGTTGAAAGCGAAAACGCGCACCGAAAGCGACTTCTATAAATGGATTGCCATCTTGGGGGCCTTCAAGCGCAAACTCGAAAAGCCCCCATTGCTCAATCACTGCCACAGCGAACTCCTACTACAGCGTGATGACCTGTCCGCTGTTCCAGGATTCAATCGCGGCTTCGATCACCAACTGTGCCTTGAGCGCTTCTTCACCAGAGCCGTCGATTTCTTCCGGCTTGACCTGCTGAATATTCTGCTCGACCCAGCGCCCGATGCGGCTGCCAAATGTCTCGTTAAAGCCCATCATGCCGCCGAGGTAATCGTAAGTTTCGGTTTCGCGCGAAAATCGCGGATAAAATTCCAGGTGTTCGCAGGCATCGCGCAGGACGAAACGCGCATCTGAGCCGACGACTTCCAGCGTTTCCAGGCCATAGCTGCCGCCCGCATCATAGCTGCCGGTCAGATGACCAACAACGCCGTTTTTGAACAGCATATTGACCTGCACATTCGACCAGATTTTGCGGCCTTTGCCCTTCTTGAAGAACGCCTGCACTTTTTCAACGTCACCCGCGAAATAGCGCATCACGTCAATCGAGTGCGGGTGCAGGGCGCGCATGTGGAAATGTTCGGCGCTCTCGTTCGGGTTGTTGATCCACATCGTCATATTGATGATATTGAGTTCGCCCAGTCGTCCCTGATCGACCCATTCTTTCGCCCGCAGCGCTGCCGGGGTGAAGCGGTGATTCAGATTGACACCGTAGCGCAGATTTTTCGACTTCGCCAGCGCGACCATTTCTTTGGCTTTTTCGATCTCGTTGGAAATCGGTTTCTCGCCCAGCACAGGCAGCCCTGCGTTGAGCAGCTCAATCGTCGGCGTATAGTGGTCGCCGCCGTTTTCCTTGCCTGCTGTTGCCATACTCACCGCGTCGATCTGGATGCCGCTGGCAAGCATATCCTTGACCGAATAAAAACCCTGACAGCCGTATTTTTCAGCGGCCTTGTCCGATTTTTCCTGGATGATGTCGCAAACGGCGACGATCTCAACATCTGAACGTTTCGAATAAACTCCGGCGTGGATGTTGCCGATATTCCCAACGCCGACAATTGCTACTTTTAAAGACATTTTTGCTTTCTCCTTGAATCAATTTACTTTGGTAGGGACGATCCCAACAGGTTGCCCAAATCGGGCGAGGCAGCGCCTCGCCCCTACAGTTTGCGTGTTTATTCTGATACTCGTCCGCTGCGCAGCGGATTTTCGCGGCTGAACGGCGTTTTCTCGATATTGTGGACGACCAGCCACGAACGATAGGGTGAGCCGCCTTCACCCGCGCTGCCGAAATAGCACAGCCGCAGTTTGCGCCCGTCCACAGCCGTAAATTCCATTAACAAAATGGGCTTCATCCAGCCGTTCCACTCTGTGATTTTCCCTTGCAAGCCTTTTGCATCCAGCGCGGGAATATCGTCCGGGTCAAAATCGTTGAAACGGCGATCATAGGTCAGCAAAATCGGGCCGTAGTAAATAGACGTTTTGCCTTCGCACTCCTGCTCACCGACCCAATAATGCAGTGACATATCGAGGTCAAGTTCGATAATGTCTCCCGGCTGCCACTCGCGTGATAATCGAACGTACTGACCTGCTTCTGCCCACTTGGTCACTTCGCCATTGATACTTGGTGGCTGAATATTTTCTGACCAGTAGGGGATGCGCAGCTTAAGCGCAAAGGAAGCCGCTTGCGAGGGTTCGACGATGATGCGAATGTGACCGTTGCGAGGATAATCCGTTTCGTGCGTAAGCGTAACCGCGATACCTGAAGCAAGTTGAGTGCGGATTCGGCCTTGCCCATACCAGTTAAGATACAAGCCGTCCTCATTTTCCATCAGTGCCCAATCGGAGATCATGCCGAAGCCGCGTGCGCCGTTGACCGAGCAGCAGTTCAATTCCGGCGTACCTTCGCGTGATTGAAATACGATTTCGTGTGCGCTGGCTTTCCTCACCCCATCCATCGGCGTGTTATACGTCACCCATCGCCCTGAAACCGTATGGAGGCCAATTACAGAATTGATTGTCGAAAGTTCCAGTTCGTCGGCGACGACAGAATTGCTCGTTAATCGCAGCATTTCGACGCTCATGGCGATCCAGGCAATCGTGCAGCAGGTTTCAATCGCGCCGGGGTGATAGGGATTGCCCTGCGCCTGTTCGCCAGACGTGAAGCCGCCGTTGTTATGGCGATCCAGCTTGACGATGCTCCACCACGTGCGCTCAAATGCCTCTCGATATTGAGTATTCCCGATGATGTTGTAAAGCTCCGCAAGCGCCATAATTGGGTGTAGGCTTTCCCAACGCGGCTTAGGCGTTTGAAAAAATTCCTGTCCCGCCAGCGGTGCGTTCAGATAATCACCTGCTAGAAATTTTCCATCGCCATCGACTGCCGCGAACTCATCGGCGATTTGCAGCGCCAGATCAAGATAGCGCTGCTCGTTCGTCTGCTTATACAGCAGGCAAAGTGTGTGAATTGGCGCGAGATTCATCTCTGTCCAGCCTGTATCGACCAACCGAGGCGATTTCTCGCCCAGAAATTGATCGCAGAATAGATCGGCAATACGTTTCGCACATTCCAGCGCTTTTTCGTCTTGTGTGTCTTCATACCACAGCAGTAGGCCAAGCATGATGTGATAGTGACCCCACGCATCCCAGGTGCCATCTTTCGCCTGTGGTGCTTTTCCTGTGAGGCTATACTCCTGCGGCCAGGGGCCAAGATAACCGTTATCAGCTTGCAGCGTGACCAATTCGCGCACAAATTCCTGCACGTAGGCCTTGAGTTCGGCATCGCCTGTGAGCCGCAAAACCTGGGTCGCCGCCGTCAGATATTTTCCGGCGAACTCGCCTGACCAGGGAACCATATCGCGGTAGGGCTGGCGATCTCGATCTCGAAAAATTTCCAGCATTCCCGGATTTGCGGATGGCGCGATTTTTAACCACTGCTCACTCACGCCACGCAGATAAGCATCCAGATAGCCCTGAAAAGCATATTCAACATTTGATGGTCGGCTGCTTGGGTGAGTGAGCATGTGTTTTACCGTGATTTCGCTTGTAATTTGGCTGCCTGATTCGGATCGCCGATGTGCAGCGTGTCATACGCCTGCTGTGAGGTCTTGAACGGGCCGACACCTTCCTTGCCATGCCAGTCACCCTGATGATAAATCGGGTTCGGTAGGCCAGTCTCGTTTTCGCGTTTGGCGATCCATTCCAGCATTTGCGTGCGCAGCATGGCGACGACATCCGGGCGGCTTGCGGCAATATTGTTGTTTTCGTCCGGGTCATCAATCAGATTGTAAAGCTCGATTTCCGGTTTGAAGTGGAAATCCGGCTCCAGCGCGATCATCAGTTTCCAGTGGGGTGTGCGCCAGCCGTGTTTGCGCATCCACGTGCATTCAGTAATATAAAATTCGCTGTCGCGCGAGGTCACTTCGCCACGTGCCAGCGGCATCAGGCTTTGCCCATCAAAGCGCTTGTCCGAAGGCCATTTAATGTCCTTGTCGCGGATGTCCAACAATTCCATGATCGTCGGAGTCAGGTCTTTGTGCTGGCTGTAACCCTTCACACGTTTTCCGGCGGGAACTTTGCCGGGGAAGTGGATAATCAGCGGTACGGACAGCACGGTATCATACATGCCGTGATGATCGAACCAGCATTCGTGGTCGTAGAGCGTTTCGCCGTGATCGCCGTTGATGATGACAAGCGTGTTTTCGAGCAGGTTACGTGCTTCGAGCGCCGTGAAAAGAGTCTGGATGCAGGCATCCATGTAGGCAATCGCGCCGTCGTATTGGGCGATGACGTAATCCTTGTCGCTGATCCCCGGCGGCATCCAACTGGCGAAAAAATCGCGGAACGGCTTAAAGCTCATGACAGGATCCATCGACTTATTTTTCTTGTCGGTTTCCTTGCCGTGATAAAACATGCGCTCGTAGGGTTCGGGCGGCAGATAAGGCGCGTGGGGATCCATATGGCGCAGGAATAAGAAGAACGGGTCTTTTTTCTTGGATAAGCGCTCCAATTCAGGAATCGCCACGTCATTCAGTTTTTGAGCTTTGGGGCTGCGGCCTTCGTTCCAACTTCCCCAGGCGGGATAGTCGATATATTTATCGAATCCGCGTGAGGCCGGGTTGCCTGTAAAACCGACGCAGGTGGTGTTATAGCCAAAATCCTTGAGAATTTCCGGCAGCGTTTTGACTTCAGGACGCAGCGGCCCTTTGTGGCGGAGCGCGACGACCTGTGTGCCAAAAGTGTCCATCCCGGTCAGCATCGAGGAATAAGCGCTGGTGGTGGGGATGTGGGCGCTGAAGTTTTTTTCGAATACCGTTCCGCCTTGTGCGAATTTGTCAATGTTCGGCGTTGTCAGGCGGTGATAACCATACAGACTCATATGGTCGGCGCGTAGGGAATCAATCCCAAACAGCACCACATTCGGCATGTTTTTACGTTTCGATGGCATAAGTCCCCCTCGGGTAGATAGTCGATAATTTTAGCGAAACTCGGCAAGTAAAAGTTATATCCATTCAGCCAACCGCGCACATTTCAGCCACGCACATCAGCAAGCAGTTGGCGAATTTTTGGCAGCGCTTGTTCAACGAAAACGGTGAGCATCCGGCCTCCATCGCTGGCATTGGCGGTGCGCGGGTCGTCGCCCCATACGCCATCTTCATCCAGCGTGGCGACGCGATCCGCTGGCAGCAGCGAGAGGTCAACCGTGTCGGGATAGAGATAGGTCATGTACGACGTTTCGCCATAAGCGGCATGATTAGCGTCAAAAAATCCTTCGTGCGGCTCGGCATCCGTCAGCGCCCAGACAGCTATTTTGGGATTGGCGGCGGCGAAAGCGGCGGCAGTTTCTTTGATCGCTTCCACATGCACCTTGCCATAATGTCCGGTGACGAGGATGATGACCTTAAATTCTTCGTCGGCAAGCTGTTCCAGAAATTCGGTGCATAAGGCTTTCACCGTTTCGATTTTATGCTCAAGTGTGTGGTGGAAACCTTTGAAGGGTTTGATCGTATCCGTGCCGACGTAAACAGGTGGCAGCACGACACCGCCCGTTTCTTGTGCCAGCGCTTCGCAGAGTTTCCGAGCTTTTAATCCATCCAGCCCAATCGGGTTGTGATAGCTGTGCCATTCCAGCGCACCCCAGGGAAGGTAGGCGATTGGCGTGGCGCTGCGGATCGATTCGATCTGTGCTGGGCGCAGCAATTCATACGCCCCCCATTGAATATCCGACATTTAAGCCTCCGCTGTGACGTAAGGCTTGCTCACGTGGTAAATCAGCGGATTTAAAACATCGTTTTCCAGGACATCACCAATTTTGAGTTTTGCGAATTCATCGGGTGGCAGGATATTTTGCTGACCATTGAAGGTGCTGCCGTCGGGCATATAGGCGCAGGTCATGGCGCGGCGGAAACCGGGTGTCATATTCGCAAGTGCGCCATGTGCGGTCAGTCCATTATGGAAGGAGCAGGAACCTGCTTTCATCGGGGCAGAAACGGCCTTCATTTTGCCCCATTCGGTATAGTGCTTGAACAGGTCGCCAATATTTTTGCCGATGCCGACATTATCCCATGTAGCCGTTTTGTAGGAGCCAGGTATGAAGTAGAGGCAGCCGTTTTCCAGCGTGGCATCATCCAGTGCGACCCAGATGCTAATGGACTGGCGTGATGAGAATGACCAGTAGGGGTTATCGAGATGCCAGCCGGTGGGATTGCCCCAGGGCTGCTTGATGAGCGCCTGATCGTGCCAGATACGGATACCGTCAACGCCCGCTAACTGGGTCGCCATTTTGCCCAAACGCGGGTCGAGCATCAGCTTGCGCATTCCTTCGTGGTCATTCCACAGGTTGATACGCTGGATAAACACCTTGTCGTAATACGAGTCGCCTTCACGCATACGCCCATCCGCCAATTTGCGATCTGCCCGTTGAGCGACGGCTTCATCCACCGACTTTCGCCAGAAATCAAGCTCTTCCGGCGTTAGAAAATTTTCGATGACGATGTAACCATTTTCCTGGTAAGCGCTGATTTGCTCAGGGGTTAAATCTGAATTCATTATTTTCTCCGGTTAAAAAATTTATAAAACACAATGTGCAGAAATGTAATCAAACGAAAGTAGCAGTTCTACCCAAATGAAAGTAGCAATTCTACCCGTTTACACGTGTAAAGCAAATCTGAATCTAGCGAATATCTTCGACAGCCCAGTGATCGCCCATCGCGCGGCGGCCTTTGGCGAGTCCTTCGCCTTCCGAAATCTGTCGAGTCAGATCGGCGCGTTCCAGCATTTCTGGCAGCAGCGAAACCCCTAAGCCGGGGCCTTCAGGGATCGGCATGTGGCCGTTTTTCGCCGAGGGCGCATAGCCGCTGATGACGGGGAAATAATTCTGATAAAACGCACGTACTGATTCGCACATGAATAAATTTGGGATATTGGCGCTCAGGTGCATGGCTACCGCGTGGCAAATCGGCCCGGCGATATTGTGCAGCACGATGGGTACGCCAAATGTTTCGGCGAGGGAAGCGATTTTGCGTGTTTCGCTGATGCCGCCCGTCCAGACCGGATCGGTCATCAGAATTTGCGAGGTGTGGTTTTCCAGCCATTCGCGATACTGCCAGCGCGTCATCAGAAGTTCTGATCCGACCACTGGAATTGATGTTTTTTGCGAGAGGGCTTTTATTTCATCGGGGTATACCGCGTGCATCACGTCTTCGATAAACAGGATGTTATAGGGTTCAAGTGCCCGCGCGATGCGTTCCATGCTGGCGCGATTCCATCGGAAATGACACTCGATGCCGATTTCCATGTCGTTGCCAACGGCATCGCGAATCTGGCGAACGGGCTTCAGGCCATCTTCGATGTCGGCGAGGCTGATGTACTGACCGAATGATTTTTCGCTGTAAGGATCGAACGGCCAGATTTTCATCGCATTAACGCCGTCAGCGATCAGGCTTTTTGCCAATGCGCCTGCGTCATGATGCCAGGTTTCGTAATCCTTGTTGGGGCCAAAGCCGACGCAGGTATTGTAAACAGGTATGGCGTTGCGCACTCTACCGCCGAGCAGGTGATAAAGTGGAGCATTGTAATGCTTGCCCATGATGTCCCAGAGCGCGATCTCAAGAGCCGAAAGCGCACGAACTTCCGCCCCTGCGAACCCGTGATACATGATGTTGTCCATCACAAAGCGCCAGACACCTTCAATATCGAGCGCGTCCTGACCGAGTACAAGCGGCGCGATTGTCCCGTGAAGCGCACCTTTTGAGCCGGGGATTTTATCGACGGTCTCACCGAGGCCGATAATGCCCGTGTCGGTATGCACGCGCACAGTCATCAGGCGCGGATATTCAGCCCATTGTAAGGATTCGATTGCGGTGATTTTCATGTTTGCTTCCAATGTCCTTTTTAATCCTGCGGCTGTTCGCCCTTCGAACTTAGGCCGCCGTCTACCTCGTAATTTGAGCCAGTCACGAAACTGGCTTCATCGGATGCCAGAAACACAAATACGCTGGCGACTTCTTCTATCGTTCCCACGCGGCCTATGGGGTGCATGGAGTCGAATTCCTGGCGCAGGCGATTTTGGTCGCTCTGTGCTGCCAGGAAATCACGCAGCATCGGTGAATCAATTGTCCCCGGTGACACACTGTTGACGCGGATGCCCAATCGTGCGTAATCGGTCGACATGGCGCGGGTGAGTGAAATGAGCGCCCCTTTGGTCGCACTGTAACCCGCCAGTCCGGGCAATCCGCGAATCCCGGTGATGGATGCCATATGGATGATGCTCCCGCCACCGTTCGCGATCATCTGCGGGATAACTTCGCGGTTCACCAGATAAGCGCCGCGCACATTGACCCCGAAAACCGCATCCCATTCGTCCAGCGTTGTCTCATGCAGGACTTTCGCGGGCATCACCGCCGCGTTGTTCACCACGACATTGATCGTCCCAAAAGTGCTGTTGAGCGTGGCAACAGCGTTTTTCACACTTTGCGGGTCGCGCAGGTTGCAGGTCAGCCCGCAAGCCTGACCACCCGTTTTTTCGATGATCTCAACAGTTTCACGAACACCGTCTTCAAGTATATCCAATACGCCAACTTTTGCGCCCTCTGCGGCAAACCGCACGGCGATTCCACGTCCGATGCCGCCGCCCGCACCTGTGACAAGCGCAACTTTATTTTTTAATCGCTCAGACATTATCGCTTGACTGCTCCGATGGTCAGATTATCCAATAATTGCTTGCGTCCGGCAATGAAGATCAGCACCACAGGGAGCGTGGCGATAAACGCGCCGCCGAGAATCATGCCATATTCGACTTTATAGAGGCCATTCAGCGTTGCCAGCCCCACCGGATAGGTGAACTTTTCACTACTGCGCAGGACGATCAACGGCCACAGGTAATCATTCCACGCACCCAGATAGGTGAGAACCGCCAGCACGGACAGCGCACCGCGTGAGAGGGGAATGCCGATACGCCAGAAAATGCCCCATTCGGATGCGCCATCAATACGCGCCGCGTCGAGCAGTTCGTCCGGCAGCGTGACCATGCTTTGGCGCATAAAAAATACGCCAAAGGCGCTGATCGAGCCGGGGATGATAATCGCCAGATAATTATCCAGCCAGCCGATTTGAAACATCATCAGGAAAAGCGGCACCAACGTGATCTGAAAGGGCAGCGCGAGCGTGGCAAGCAGGAAAATGAACAAGAATCGTTTGCCAAAAAACTCGAATTTCGCGAATCCCCAGCCGACCATGGATGAGATAAGCAGCGCCAGCAATGTTTGGCTCACCGCTACGAGTATGCTGTTCATAAACTGTTGGATAAAGGGGATTTCCGCGCCGCTTAACAGGCGGTTGTAGTTCTCCATCGTTGGATTTTGCGCGAAGAAATTTAGCGGATAGGAGAACAATTCGCCATTTGTTTTCAGCGATCCGGTAATCATATAAAGAAAAGGCGCACCGACCACGACACCAAAGGCTAGAAGTGCCGCATAAATCAATGCCCATTCAACGCGGCGGCGAAATAGACCTGTAGATGTGACAGGCAGATCAGTGGCGGTGGGGATATTCGGGTTTATTTGCGCGGGGGTTATATCGGCCATCTTAATCCTCCCGGAAGACGCGCGTGAGAACAAGCTGCAAAACAGTTAGCACGACGATGATAATTGCCAGGGTATAACCAATAGCCGCCGCGTAGCCTAATTTGAGGGATCGGAAGCCCTGTGTGTAGAGGTACATGGTGATCGTCAAGCCGGCATTTCCGGGGCCACCCTCCGCGCCGACCAGAATTGCAGGTTCGGCGAACAGGTTGTAGGAGCCGATAATCGCGAAGGTCAGCACAAATGCCAGCACGGGACGCAGCATCGGCATGGTGATAAAGCGGAAAACCGCCCAACGATTCGCACCATCCACGCGCGCTGCCTCTTTCAGCTCCGGTGAGACATTTTGCAGCCCGACCATAAAATAGAGTGCGTTGATTCCGGTGTAGCGCCATACGCCCAACAAAATGACCGATGGCATGACCCACTGCTGATCGCGCAGCCAACGTACCGGCTCACCCCCAAGCGGCTGGATGACAAAATTGTTCAATAGGCCATACTGTTCCTCAAACACCAGCCGGAAAATGATGCCAACGACGATGCCTGACGTGATATTGGGTGTAAAGAAGAACAGGCGGAAGAACTCGCGAAAGCGCAGATTGGGGATCGTGAGCAGCAGCGCCAGTCCCAGCGCAAGCGGCACAATAATGAAGATGCTTCCCAGCGCGTACTGGGTCGTGTTGGTCACAGACTTGATGAAGGTGTCATCTTCCAGGAGGCGTGAATAATTTTCCAGGCCAACAAATCGCGCTTCGGCGTTTAATCCGGTCTGACGGTAGAGGCTCAAGTTGAGAGACCAGATGACAGGAACTACGAAGAAAATGGCATATCCGATAAAAAAAGGGCTGATAAAAAGATAGGGTGTTAATTTGCGCCGCCAACGATACATAAAATCCTCTTTATAGTCTTATTGGCCTAATATTTTTGTTGACTCGTTGATCTGACATTTTATTGACCCATCAATCTAACGGTCAATATAACACAGGGCTATCTCGGATAACAAAACACGAGATAGCCCTGAATCTAACTGATTTGCGATTGTTCGTTTCTGAACTAAGCTTCGTCTGCTATGGTTTGTCGGATTTCTTCAGCAATGTCGGTAAAGACTTCTTCAGGTGTGCGGTTGCGATCAAAGATGTCCTGGATAGCCGCCGCATAGAGTGAGTTCAATTCCGAACGATACGCGCTTTGGTACTGTGCGGGCGCACCCTGGCCGACCTCGCCAAACAGGACACCAAGCTGTTGGCCGGAGAAGTAATCGTCCGGTGCTTGCAAGCGTGCGTCTGTCCAGGCAGGGATGAAAGGTGGGAACAGGTTAGTCAATTCATAGCGGCGCACGTTGCCCTCAACAGAGAGCATGGCAAATTCCAGGAATTTCCAGGCTGCTTCGGCGTTCGGGCTGGTTGCGACAATAGTCGCGCCTGTGCCGCCGTAAACGCTTGTCTGGCTGCCACCGGGTTCCCATGCGGGCAGGGGTGCTGCTTTCCATTTTCCGGCGAGTTCCGGGGCGTTGTCTTTAAAGAAACCGGCGTACCAATCCGCGCCGAACTGGGTGATGTAACGGCCTTCTTTAAATGCTGCCCATCCTGCTTCGCCTGTGGCCGGGGCTTGTTCAGCGATGCCAGTATCAATCAGGTTCAGCAGCCAGTTCATGGTGTCAATCGAGAGTTCGGAGTCAATGGTCACATTGCCATCGGCATCAAAGTAATCCCCGCCACGTTGGCGCAGGAGCAGTTGGTGCAGGTCGTTAAAAATGTTGACGGGTATCACTTCCTCAGTAGCAAGCTGCTGTGCGGCGGCGATAAAATCGTCCCAGGTTTCGAATGTTTGTGGGTCAAAACCCGCGGCTTCCCAGATGTCCGCGCGGTAATACATTACGACAGGCGTAAGCGCGTGTTCGATGCCGTAAATGTGACCGTCATAGGTATACAATGCTTCGCGTGAAGCCACGAGTTGATCGAGATAGCCGCCCTCTTCCAACTGGGGACGCAGGTCAACCAGACCTGGATTGCCGCCGCGCAGGAAGCCGCCGAAACGACCCTGTTCGATATCGGAAATATCCGGCGCACCTACACCACCCGATTGAAGGGAGATGAGCAGGTTGTCGTGCATTTCGGTATAGGCAATTTCGGTGACGTTCAGCTTGAAGTTCGGGTCAACTTCAGCCGCATAGCGCTCGGCTTGTTCCTGGAACCAGCGGGCATGGGTATTGACGAACGTCCACAGTTCAAGTGTCACGCCTTCCTGGGCGATACTGACTGCTGGGCCGATGACAAAAATCATCAATACCAATAAGAAAACTGCTAAACGTAATAAATTCGGACGCTTCATTTCTTAAACTCCTTAATATTCGATAATTTGTTTTTTAGGACGTGATGCCCCATTATCGCAGCCGCGAGGCTGTTGATAACCCAAAAAGGATACTGCTTTAATTTTTTGTTCTGCAAATCATGAATAGCCACAAGAAAATTATAATATCACTGAGCCGCGAATAAAACTGTATCTGCAATTCGCATGGATGTGTCTGTAATCGCCATTGAATTGTGGGAGATAGTAGTAGAGATGAATAAATTTGATGAATGCGCGAAGGGCGAAGAAAAAAATAGCCCCGCTTACATGCAAACGGGGCTAAGAAGGTGGAACTGATTACATGTTAACGTTCTGCGCTTGTCTGGTGAAACAAGTCAGAAATTCCCACCGCACTCTCACCCTGAACTTTGATGGTGAAAATGTGGCGCGCATCCTGTTGAACAGGTGCGAAACGGGCAGTATTGTTACCATATAATTCCGCGAGTACGATTGCCAGATCGTTCTTGACAAGATCGAAACTTTCAGGACGATTGGGAAGCTGCAAGCGGTCAGCGAACCGGATTTCAATTTCATCGGTGCGGAATTTCAATCGCGGCTCGAAGGATGTATCTTTTTCCAGGAGTTCACAGGCGAATAACGCCAGACGGAAGGAAGTCCGTAGCTGTGTTATCAGATCGGGTTCGAGTTGATGTTTGCGCGTATAGACCAATCCGGTCTGACCATTGCGGCTCTCAATTGCGTAATCGCTTTCATGGCCGATGAGAATAATCGCTGGCCCCTCGAAGACGTGGCGATAATCTGCCACATCAATCAGCAGGCCTTCCAGTGCATTCTGCTGTATCCAGCGCTGGAACACGCCCATAAACGCGCCTACATCGACACCCTCTGGATTTTTGAGGAAAAATTTAATCTGTGTGCGGAACGGTATCATTTCAATCTTTCTCCCTCACTAGCCGAGGTCAATGATGCTGCCGTTGACACGCGCTTCGCATGAATAGCAAGCTTCGATAAAGAGTTGTGCTTCTCCCAACAGCCGCTTGGCCGCATCGGGATCCGCCCATGTTGGTGGATTTTCGTGACGATCAAACAGGAATTGCGCGAATTTCCCGCCCGCGAAGGGATCGAAAAACAGCTTTGTATCATAGAACTGAGTGCGAAATTCTTCAACAATCCGGTTCGGATCGTCCGAGAGCGCCAAAAAGCGTGTGCGTACCAATGCACGAGCTGCCATCAGCATCGCGAGATAGGCATCTGCATCGGCTTTCTCATACTTGCCTTCATCCAGCGCGATGAGTCCATCAAAGTGGGTCGATTCAGCCTTTGTGATTTCCAATGAGAACAGGGATACGACCTCACCTGCGCACTCGCCAACGCCAATGTCGCCCAGTGAATATTCGCGTGTATCGCCCCAATCGGTGTAAAACGAGGGATCGACTTCGTAGGCTGGCACTTTCGTGAAAGGCTCCAGCATGACCTTGATTTCTTTCTTGCCCAGGCGTGTCACCCAATCCTGGAAGCTCTCGCTGTCAGAACGTTCAGTCGCATACCGATTGGTCAATGACTCCAGAACTTCCGGTACACGCTTGGAAGGAACAGCACCCATCGCCAGCCCGAAGCTGCCCGCGTTTTCCTTCCATTTGCCGCCCAGTACCAACTGGAAGTGGGGAACAAGGTAATTCCCGGAACGGCGGCTGTTTCCGAAGAAGCCAATATCGGCAACATGGTGCTGACCGCAGGAATTGAAGCAGCCACTAACCTTGATTTTCAGGTCTTTAATAGCGTCGGGAAGGCTATCAATTTTCTCGGTAAGCTGTTCGCGCAGTTCGCCCGTTAGCCCGCGTGAGGAAGCGATACCCAGCTTGCAGGTATCCGTTCCGGGGCAGGTCGTAATATCGACAATTGTGTCAATACCTGGTATCGCAAGCCCGATTGGTTTCAGCAGGTTGTAAATCTCCGGCAGGTCGGCCTCGGAAACCCAGCGCAGCAGCAGATTTTGCTCGACAGTCGTGCGGACGGTATCGCCAGCATATTTACGGGCAATATCCGATAGGGCGAACATTTGCGAGGAGGTCATATCACCCAGCGGGAGGTTGATATAGACGGCGACGTAACCTTCCTGGCGCTGCTTATAAATATTGGTTTTGTACCACGCTTCAAAGCCTTCGGGTTTGACCTGTCCATTCAGGGACACAGGCAGCTTGGGCGGGGTTTCATGATAGTTCGGTACATCATCGACATAGGCTGTCCAGCGCTCATCGGGAGGCAGAATTTCGCGTTCTTCGTAAACCAGACGGCGGAATTCTTCGATACCAAGCTGCTCCACAAGGAATTTCATGCGGGCGCGGTTACGGTTCTTCTTCTCGCCCAAACGTGCAAATACACGCGCAATCGCCTGTGCCAGTGGGAGAATTTCTTCCTCGGTGACGAAGCTGCTCAACAGTTTGGCCTGTTGGGGGATGGCGCCCAAGCCGCCGCCGACGAACACCGCAAACCCGCGCTTGATCTCGCCATCAACTTCTTTGGTACGTGCCAGCAGTCCCAGGTCGTGCATGTTCACGAGGCCGCAAGCATGTTGTTCGCAGCCCGAAAATGCCGTTTTGAATTTCCGTCCGAAATCCTGTGTGTCGCCATGACCGAGCAGGAAATAGGCCAACGCTTTGGCATAAGGGGTCACATCAAATGACTCGTCATGGCAAACGCCGGACAGGGGGCAAGCGGTGACGTTGCGTACCGAGTTGCCGCAGGCTTCCTGAGAGGTAATACCCACCGCCGCCAACCGCCGCATCAGGTCCGGCATATCATCAATATGCACGAAATGAAGCTGGAAATCCTGACGGGTGGTGACGTGCAGAATGCCGTCCGAATATTCGTCTGCGACTTCAGCCAGAACTTCCATCTGCTGCGGGGTTACGCCGCCGAATGGTATCTTGATACGTAACATACCGGGCGCATCCCAATAGGTGTTTGGACCTTTGGTCAGGTCGCCTGCCGGGTACTTGAGAGTCTGTGTTTTTGTACCATCATAACGCTGACCATTATCGTAGCGTTGACCATATATCCCCCAACGCAGGCGAGTTTCGGCGAATACTTTTTCGTCGAGTTTGTTCTGGCGTCTCAATTCCATCTGGCCGGCGA
>JALHNB010000002.1:200529-338250 GCA_022843745.1 Anaerolineae bacterium
GCGAAAACGCTCCTCCGGGATTTGATCGCCGAGTATTTCTTTCCAATTCTGATTGGTCATTCGCTCACTTCCTTATAAAAATCAAAGCATGATCGACTTTATGTAACAAAAAACCGATCCCAACTGAGGATCGGCCCTTTTTAATGGTAAGACTGTGTTTTACCCGTGCCAACGCCTCGCGGTCATCTCGCGTTTGAGAGAGCGATACAACAACACATCGCCCGACAATTTACAGGTGAAAACATCGAAAAAGAGATCATAGACAAAAAGCTACCACACCTGTGCTGTCATGTCAACAGGATTGGAGTCGAATTGCAAAGATTTGTTTTCTATTGATCTGATCGCCCACAAAACAACAGGCTTTCACGCCAGCCGATTGATCCCATCAAAAGCTGCTGTTTTATAACATTCTGCCAGCGTCGGGTAGTTAAATACGGTGTTAACGAAGTAGTCAATTTTGCCCTTGAACGCCATAACTGCCTGACCGATATGAATCAATTCACTCGCGCCTTCGCCAATGATATGGACGCCCAGGATTTCGCGTGTTTCGAGATGAAATATGATTTTGAGTAACCCCGTGTGATCCCCAATAATTTGACCGCGCGCGATTTCTCGATATTGTGCCTTGCCCACTTCATAGGGTATGCCTTGTTTCGTGAGTTCTTCTTCGCTGCGTCCCACCATCGAAATTTCGGGGATGGCGTAAATGCCGTAGGGGAATAATTCTGGCACACTGTTTGTTGGTGCGCCAAACGCATGAGCCGCTGCCAGCCTTCCCTGTTCCATCGAGGTTGAAGCTAGACTTGGAAAACCGATCACATCACCAACTGCATAGATATTGGGAACTGCGGTTTGAAAATGCTCATTGACTTTTAAACGCCCTCGTTCGTCGGGCTGTAAATTGACTGCCTGCAAGTTCAGCTTGTCGGTTGCGCCTGTTCGTCCGATGCTGTACAGCGCTTTTTCCGTCGTAATTTGCTTGCCGCTGGCGAGGTGAATACAGACCTGTCGCCCACGTTCCGTTTCGATTGTTTCGACCTGACTCACTTCCTCACCCAGACGGAAGGTCATGCGCTGTTGACGCAGGTGATAAACCAGTGTGTCGATAATTTCGGCATCCACAAAGCTCAACAAGCGTTGATATTTGTCGATGAGCGTGACACGCACACCTAGCGCGGCGAACATACTGGCGTATTCCAGGCCGATAACGCCGCCGCCGATAATTGCCAGTGTCGAAGGAATTTTATCCAGTTTGAGGATGTCATCACTCGTAAAAACCGTCCGACCATCAAACTGAATGCGCGGGTCTTTTGTCGCGCTTGTGCCTGTTGCGATAATGATGTGGTCGCTAGTGGCATTACGCTCACCAAGCCCATCCAGATATTGCAGATGGAGCGTGTTGGCATCAATAACGGAGGTCTGGGCGGCAAACATCTCGACATTATTACGCAACAATTGGCTGCGAATGATGTCAATCTCTGAGCGAATGACATGATCGGCGCGGAATAACAAATCATCCATTTCGATCTTCTGCTTGACCGTGTACGACATGCCGTAAATTCCGCGCTCCCAATAGCCGGAAAGATAGAGAACCGCCTCGCGCAGGGTTTTGCTGGGAATCGTACCCAAATTGACGGACACGCCGCCGACTACAGCCCGGCGTTCCGATATCGCAACACGCTTGCCGAGTTTGGCAGCCTGGATTGCAGCTCGCTGACCCGCAGGCCCAGAGCCGATAACAAATAGGTCGTAATCGAACTCAGGCATATCCAACCCCTTTTTTATGATGTCGTTTGACCAGGCTACTTTAGCAACTCATTCTTTCTTTTCCCAATAATTTCGCAAGTCTTAAAAGTTGGTTAAAGATAATTTATTGCGGCGATTGATTTTCAGATATGAAAAAAACCGAGTCGGTAAAGTTACCGACTCGGTTTGTATATATTGGGATGTTGTGGGCGCAACAGGCAGCACCCCTACGAAAATGGAGCTACTGAGACACAAGCTCTGCGCGGACAATCAGGCGCTGTGTGTATGTAAAAGTTGCCTGATCCCATGCCGCGCACGAGATGAGCGTGAGGAATTTGCCGCCCGTCATCGGCAGCGCATATTCGATGTCGTCCGGCTTGATATAGTGCGTAGAGCGCACAATGTAACGATATTCCACGCCGTCACCGTAGGCCAGGATGATGTCACCTTCCCGTAACTGATCGAGATGACGGAACGGGCCATAGCCCTCCTGGTGTGTGATATGTCCGGCGACAACAGCATTACCTGTCGTGCCAAGATATGCCGTCCCTTCGAGGTGGGCGATTTCGTTGGTGAAGATCGTCACATCCCAGGTGTCATCCTTGATCGGCGCTTCGACCAGATCGGTGTCGATTTCCAAAGCGGGGATCACAATGTGAGTCGCCGGAATTTCCGGTTGGGTGAACTGCCCGTTCCAGCTTGCCAATGAGACAAGCGGGCTGCGGGCAATCATTGACGATTCAATGGTGTCAGGTTGCGTTATCAGCGCTTCAATCGCTGCATTCCCCGCCAGCATCGAGGGGTTGATGATCGAGACGGCGGTTGGCTGCGGACGCGATTCACTGGTTTCTTGCGCAACTTCGGGAGTATATGTGTCATTACTTGCTGCCCACATGACACCAAAAGCAGCCATACCTGCTGCGGTAGAGATGCCCATGATGAGCATGAAGCCTGCCAGCGATTTGGCGATGCCCATTGCGGCGATCCGACTACGGAAAACGACCAGCGCCAAAGCTGCCAAACCTAAAGCCACGAGAGCGAATACGACAAACGATACGCCAAGCATCGCCAAGGCATTCGGCGCGGGACGTGAACCTGTCAGCGGAAGCTGTGATGGGAATTGCGACGGAATGACAGCTCCACCCACGCCCGTCCCCGGCAGGCTGCCCAAAGCGACGGTTATCGGTGTCGGACTCGGTTCGGGAGTCGGCGTTGGCCCCGTGACAGGAGGTTCTGGCGGCGGTGGCGGAATAGTGATGCTATCGCTGGCTGTCTGGCGTGTGCCTTCATTGTAGGTCATTGCTGCGCGGTTCGTCGCCATACCCGGCGCGGGTACACTGCCGTTGACAATGACACGCACGACCAGAGTCGCGACCTGTCCCGGTGTCATCGTGCCGATGTCGAAAATGACCGTATTCGAGGCGCTGTTGAACGTGAATGTTCCGGCGCTGGTCGAAGCGCTAAGGAAGTCGAGATACGATGGCAGTGGATCGCGGACAATCACGCCCGTGATATTAGCCGTCGAGTTATTGGTGACAGTGATGGTAAATACGACTGTATCGCCCGGTACGGCCTGATCGGGAGTGCCGTTCTTCGTGATCGCTGGATCGTAAAGAACGAGGCCGAAATTGCCCACCGCACAGGTACTACCCGCGACGAGAGTCACGGTTTGTTGGGGCACATTCGGATCAACATAGAAAACTGTGCCTGCGGGCAGGGTTGATACATCAATTTCGATGCGATACGTGCCGGTTGGCAGACCGCCGAGGTCATAACTGCCATCGCCTGCTGTGACGAGAGTCGCCACCAGCGTATTGGTGCTGTCGAAGACATTAAGCGTGACACCTGGCAGCCCATTTTCACCCGCATCCTGTGTGCCATCGAGATCGGTATCGTTATACAGGATGCCACTCATGCAGGCTGCGATAACAGTGGTGACATCCGTCGCGCTGCAATCTGGATTCGGAGCCGTGCTGCTCGTGGCGGTGATGGTCGTCACATTGGTGGTGGTATCCACCGTGCCAGCCGGGACAGTGATGTTATACACGATGGCCTGAGTCGCGTTTGGAGCGAGAGTCACGACGGTGCCGGATGCCGGAGTCAGCGATTGCGTCCAGGCCGGGAATGATGTGCTGTAGGTGATCGTGAAGGTATCGGTTTGTGTACCCGTATTCGTTAACGTGTGGTTGAATGAATACGACTGGCCGGGTTCGAGAACGGTTGAGCCGTTGGGTGTCATCGTACAGCCCAGCGTGTTATTCAGAATCAGCGTATCGTCGTCGGAAACGGGTGGCAGGCCATCACGTGAAGCTGTCGCTCCATTGTTTACCGATTGATTGAGCAAAACACTCGCCGCATCAAACGCGACATGATTGTTGATGATGTCGGCTTGCGTCTGGTCGATCTGGAAGGCCAGGAAGAAGCGATGAGTCGCCGGACCGACAGGCAGCGCTGGCGGGATCGGGCTGGTGACGACTGCGCCACCTGTTGTCAATGCGCCTGCTTCTGCCGGGACAAGCGTCGATGGGAACACGACGCTGACGGGGAAATCGGTGATTTCCAGGAAGAAACAGCGCGATGAGCCGTCATCGGGAATGCCGGTTGCGCTGGGATCCGTCGCATCTGTGCTGCGAATATCGTAACGATAGCCGCCGTTGGTCGAGGTTTGCGGATTGGTCTGCACCGTGTTCGCCAATTCATCGACACTGGTATCCAGCGTACAGTTGTTGTCCATGTCGGCGTAGAGCGCAGAATCGACGTTGATGACGATGTTTCCGGTGTTGACCACGTAGAAAATGCCGCTCGGATCGAATGGATCGAGATAATTGAGTATTCCGTCACCATCAATGTCTCCACTGCCTTCCACGCCGTCGGGCGTTCCGTCGTCATCGGTATCGCGCACATAGGCGAAATGTTCGCCATCTACGATGTATAAACCCGCGCCCGTCATCAGGTCGGGGTCAATTTCGTCAGTGCTGATCGACACAGGCGCAGGCGCTTGTTCACCCTGTTCGCCTAACGTCAGAACGTCGATATAACCATCGGGCAGTGTGCCGACTCGGATCGTATAGTCGCCAGCGGCAAGCCCTGCCAGCGTATAAACACCATTTTCGTCTGTGACCGTACTGGCGACGACGGCATCATTCTCGTCATGGGCTGTGACCGTCACGCCCGAAATACCGGTTTCACCGTCGTCATCCGTCAGGCTGGCGTTGGTATCATCGTAAACGCGGCCTGTCAACGCGACCAGTATTTCTGCTTCAGCAGTTACTTCGGGTGTGGCTTCGTCGGTGGCTTCCGCCGTCACTTCGGGCGTGGCCTCGTCAGTGGCTTCAACAGTGGCCTCGCTGGTCGCTTCTGCTGTAGATTCTTCAGTCGGTGTGAGTGTTTCGGTGATTTCCGGCGTGGCCTCAACCGTTGATTCCTCGGTTGGCTCGTCCGTTGGTGCCAGCGTTTCCGTCACTTCGGGCGTTGGCTCGTCGGTTGGCGCGAGTGTTTCGGTGACTTCCGGCGTGGATTCTTCCGTTGCCTCAACAGCGATGGGTTCGATGGTGCTTTCCACAGGCGAATCAGTCACCTCTGGCGTACCTTCTTCCTGGGAACGCGCGGGACTGCTCATGCTCAGGCCGACGACGAGCAGGGTGACCAGAATCAACGTCATGATGCTTTGTATTGGGAAACGCCATGCACGTATGCTGCTTTGTGCCACTTGACGTTTCCGCAGCCAGCCGAATATCAGCAAGCTTAAAACGGAGAACCAACCGCCGCCTGACCATGTGAACGGATCAGTGACGACGGTTTCAAAGTACAACACGGCGTATTGGCCTGCGGGGACGCTGCCGTAATTGATCGTCAGCAAATCCGAGGCATTCGGCGCGGTGGCAGGCTGTGCGGTCAAGCCTGCGGGTGGTGCTGTAGCTGGGCAGGCCGCGACGATTCCGGTCTGGACGCTGCCTGCCACGAAAGTCAATTTTTCGGAGTCAATTGTGTCGGTGATGACCACGTTCGGTGCGGCCAGCGGATCCGGGTTGAGAACACAGACGATCCAGCCGACGGTTTCACCCGGCAGCAGGGGCGCACCATTGAGGTCATAACCTGTTTTGGTGATCGCCAGCGCGGTAGGTGTGCGGAAGGGGAAGTGTGCTTCCGGCACTGCGCCGCCGCCCGCAACATCGACGACGAGGCCGCCGACGGTATTCACCGCACCTGCCGTGAAGTCGATATTCGGGTCGATGCTGGTGATGTCGGTATCGGCATCATTCACGATGACGGTATACGTACCATCCGGCAGATTCGGGAATTGGTAGTAGCCTGTCGCATCGGTTGTGGTCGTCGCGATCAGCGTTCCGCCCGCGTCATAGAGCGAGACGGTCACATTCTGGATGCCCGTGTCACCACCACCCGGCGGGACGGTGTTGCTACCGTCACCGTTCGGGTCGAGATAAACAAAGCCCTGGATCAACCCGGCGTAGCGTTCGCCATAGTTTTGATTGATGCGGATTTCGCCTGCTGTCAGCGCGGTCACGGTGATTTCGTTGTAATCGTCGGGTATAACAACGGCTGTTCCGGCTGGCGTATCCGCATCGGCGGTACTTTCCCAGTTGAGTATGGGGCCAGTTTGCAGTTCGACGAGGGTGTAATTGCCTGGAGGCAGATCGGTGAACAGGTATGCGCCCACTGGATAGGTCACGCCCGCGTAGGTGATGGGTGTACTGCTGGTTGTGGTTGTTCCGATGAGTGTTCCACCTGCGTCATAAAGCTGGACGGTCACACCTGGGATGCCGACTTCTGTTCCATCAATCACGCCATCGCCATTCACATCATGCCAGACTACGCCCTGAACTGCCGCCGCCGCTGTGAGAGTCGTGGTTGCGTCGTCTGTCGGGTCGGTGTCGCCTGTAACATGATCGGTATTGTCTTCCGGGATTGGGTTGCCGATTGCATCATTGCCGCTGGCTTCAGCCAGATTGGTGTACGGGCTGCCGACAAGCGGATTCGGTGCTGTTGCCTGATAAGTCAGAACCAACGCGCCGACTCCATTCAAAACAGGATCGGGATTGACCAGCGTATCGAGATTCCAGGTGAGCGCCTGTCCCGCGATAGCCGGATCGCCAATCGCTGCTAAACTGAGCGTGCTGGAATTGGCGACATATGTCCATCCAGCGGGCATCAAATCCTCAATAATCAGATTTTGCGCCACACCTGTGCCGACATTGCGAACGGTAACCGTGTAGGTCACGACCTGACCGGGTTCGACCCGTCCGTTCGCGTCGTTGTGCGCCTTATCGACTTCCAGTGCGGGAACGGTCAGCAGCACATCGTTATCGGTCACATCGTCTTCGGTGACGTTTACGATGGTCGTGCCGCCGTCGGGTGAGAGCGCGGCGCTGACGAAGTTCCATAGGACATCGCTGTCGTTATTGTTCGCGATGTCTTCCACAATCGCGGTAAAGCGAATTTCGATCAGTTCAACATTATCCGGTGCGGTTGCTGCTGCCGGGTCATAGGTCAGCGGCGCGATGAAATCCCATGTGATGACCTGTTCGCCGTCAACGTTGGTGGTCACGACTTCGGTCACGCCTGCCGAAACATCAACTCCGCCGCGCGTGATCGTCGTTGTACCGGAAACAACGCTCAAGTCGATGCCCGTATCGATGGTATCGCCTTCGAGCGTGTCGGTGATGGTCATATCCGTCGTGACACCAATCGGTAGCTGCATGACGATCAGATATTCGATCTCCTGACCGATGGTGACAACCGATGGGATCGGGTCAGCGACGCTCTTGAGGATTTCCGGCGCGGAGGTCGGGATCGTTGTCGTGGCGGTGTCCGGGATTTCGACTTCGTTGGCGACATCGCCGTTCGCGCTCGAACCGTTTCCGGTGACGAGATTGATCAGATTCAAGCCCGCTGGCACGTTGGTATCGACGGTGACGGTGTAGGTGCAGACCAGGCTCTGGCCGGGAGTCAAATCCCAGGTGTTGAGATTTTCGCTCACGTTATTTGTGATGGTGAACGGATCGGCATTCGCCACATCGGGGTTGACGATGGTGGTCGTTGGCGCACCCGCCAGTGTACAGGTCGTACTGCCGGCGTTATAGCTCACAAGATCGGGCGGATTTTCAACCAGTGTCACATCGTAAAGTATGGCGGTGGCATCGGTGTTGGTCAGTGTCACCTGATAAGTGATGATCGCGCCGCCTTCAACCGTGTCGCCAGCGGTATAAGCCGCAGGTGGGAGTGGGCCGCTGCCGTCGGGGTCGAGCTGCGTGATGACTTTGGTCGTATCCTGAGTCGGGATTTCGACGGTTACGGTTGTGGTATCTGTGCCAATCGGCGCATCATTTGTGCCATTTCCGGTGTCGTAGGTGCCGCTGACGGTGTTCGTCAGTGTCGCGGCATCTACTGTGCTGGTCACGCGGGCGAAGTAGCGAACCGTGATGTTGGCGTAATCAACGCTGCCTGTGTTATCCACACCAGGGACGATGACGGGATCGACAAAATCGAAACGATAGGTCGCGGGTGCGGAGCCGTCCGCCGGGCCGAGAATCAGACTCGGTGCACCGCCCACCAGCGCAAAGCCGCCGCTGATCGCGCCCATGCTGTCGTAGCGCAGGCCAGCAGGCAGTATATCGGTGAATTGCAGGTCGAGAATCGCGCCTTCGGGGACACGAATGGTCACGACATATGGCACAAGTTCGCCAGGTGCATAGACCATATCAGCACTATCGAGCGCTTTGTCGATCTGCGGATCAAACGTTGCCACCTGGGCATCGTCATTATCGGGGATATCATCTTCGCCCACGACATCGCCATTCGCTGTCGTGCCATTGGTGGTCACGATATTGGTAAGCGTCGAGGTAGCCGGGACATTGGCATCCACGATGACGTTGTAGGTGCAGGTCAGCACATCGGCTGGCGCTAAGTCCCAATCGTTGAGATTTTCGTTCAGGCTTTCCGCGACTGTGAAGGGGTCTGCACCATCCACATTGGGCGAAACTTCGACATTCGTGTTCGCGCCGCCGTTGATATTGCAGACAAACGTACTGACATCGATGCTCATAAAATCGTTCGGGTCATCGGTGAACGTCACGTCATAGATGGTCGCGCCGTTGACACTGGTGTTGGTGATAGCGACGGTATATGTCACGACATCAGCGGCATCCACCAATCCGGGTGTGGCGCTTTTCACGACGTTGAGCGTTGGGCGGATCACGTCCACAGCCGCATCATCCACGCCGAGGCTGGTTGATGAGCCGCCAACCGGGGTATAGAACACCTCAGCCCGGTTGAGTGTATCGTCGCCATTGCCGATGGGCGGTATTGTGCCGGGTGCAGCCGTTGTCACACGCACATTGTAGTCGAACGTGATCGTGTTATTGGCGGTGTTGTTGTCACCCGGATTTTGTACGCCTGTGGCGTATGTCCATGTGATGAGGCCAGTCGCGTTGGCAGCGGGTTGAGTCGAGAACCCAGGCAGGGCAGGAACACCCCAAGCATTTGCGACTGAACCACTGACGAACTCGAAGCCCACTGGCAAAGTATCCTGAATGATTAAGCCGTTGGTTGTGCCTTCGGGAACGGTGACGACGATACGATAGCTGACAATCTCACCCACCTGAACAATGTCATTGACGTTGGTGCGTGTTTTGATAAAGGTCGGCGCGGGTGAAGTGAGAGTCGTGTCATCATTACCTGTGTAATTTTCTTCCTGCGGCACATCACCGTTTGCGCTGTCGAATTGACCGCTAACGGCGTTGGCGATAGCCGGATCGCCTGCGCCCAGGCTGAGATTCATCACTACCTGATAGTTGCAGGTGATATTCGCGCCGGGGGGCAAATCCCATGCGTTGCTGCCTTCGGTCAGGTCGCCCGCCACGCGGAATGTGTCGAGCGTCGCTGCTTCGGTGTCGGGTGTGCCGTCAAACGGCGTGTCATCAATTTCAAAACTCAGTGCGCCGCTGACGCTGTGAACGCAAGTCATGCTGGGTGCGACATAATCGGTGTCGTTATCGAGATTATCGGTAAAGAACGTGTCATAAGCAGTCGCGGTGGCGCTGGTGTTGGTGATGACGACAGTGTACGTCACGACATCGCCCGCATCGACAATGTTATCGACATCATTTTCAGTCTTGACGACCGTGATCGCCGGGCGGTCAACCTGAACGATAACGGTATACGGTGGGATCGGCGTATTTGGCGTGCCGGGTGGGTCATAGTTACCAGCAGCGGTGTTGGTGGCTGCGCCTGTTGCAGCGGTAGCCGTCACGCGCAGTAGGAAGCGAATGGTGATCGTCTCAAAGCTGGTCGTGGGGCCAGTAGTCGTGCCGGGGACAGCGACGTTGCCAAATGCCCATGTCACTGTGCCTGTCGCGCCATTGGTCGGGCCAGTCGGTGTCAGAACCGCTGCCCAACTGGTCGTGACAGTGGTGGTGCTGTCAAATATAAAGTTTGTCGGGAGGGTATCGGTGATGTTCAGATCAGTGACCTGACCCTCTGGCACAGTCACGGCGATGACATAAGGCACGAGCTGCCCTGGTTGGTAGGTGCCATCAGCCTCATATTCCGCTGCTGCCGTATCCACATCTTTGGTGAGCGTAGGTACCGGTACGCTGAGGGTCGTCTGACGATTAGGCGTTGTGATCGTGCCTTCGTTCGCACCCTGATCGCCGTTGGCGGTATCGGCCTGAGCGTTAATCAGGTTGACAACTGCTGGATCGCCCGCTTGCAGGGTCGCGTTCATCACCACATTGTAGGTGCAGATGATCGCATCACCTGCCGCTAAATCCCAACCGTTGCTGCCTTCAGCGACATCACCCATGATACGGAATGTATCGAGCGTTGACGCTTCTGCGTCGGCAGAGCCGAAAGGTGTGACATCTATCTGGAACGCAATCGGAGACGGGCCAGTTGCGCCTGCCGGATCAAGATTACACGCCATGCTTGGAGCGACGTAATCGGTGTCATCATCCAGGTTTTCGCTCATATAAGCGTCGTAGGCTGTCGCGCCGTTCGCGCTGGTGTTGGTCAGTGTGAGTGTGTAAGTGACGACATCGCCTGCATCGACGCTGTTATCCGCATCATTTTCGGTCTTGGTAATGTCAATTGTTGGCGCAATCACCACCACATCCGCCGTGTCTGGCGGGATCGGCGTATTCGGCGTACCCGGCGGGTCATAATTGCCAGCGGCGGTATTGGTGGCTGTGCCAGCGACTGCCGTTGTGGTCACGCGCAGCAGGAAGCGAATCGTGATCGTCTCATAGCTGGTTATGGGGCCAGTGGTCGTGCCAGGGACGGAAACATTGCCGAATGCCCATGTAACTGTACCAGTCGCGCCATTCGTCGGGCCAGTAGGCGTGAGAGTCGCTGCCCAACTGGTTGCCACGCTGGTTGTGCTGTCAAAGCTGAAGCCTGCTGGCAGCGTATCGGTCACATTCAGATCAGTGACCTGGCCTTCCGGTACGGTTACGGTGATAGCGTAAGGAACGAATTCGCCTGCCTGATAAGTTCCATCAGCCTGATACTGCCCTGCTGTGGTGTCCACATCCTTCAGAAGGGTGGGCGCGGGAACGGTGAGAGTTGTCGTCACGGGCGTGGAAGTCGTCGTGATTTCTTCGGCCTGGTCATTATTGGCGGTGTCGCGGGTGACGGTTACGCTGTTGAGGACGGACGGGTCGCCTGCCTGAACATTGGCGTTAATTGTCACCTGATAGTCGCAGATGATCCGATCTCCGCCGTTCAGGAACCAGGGGTTGCTGTTTTCAGCCGCACCGCCGGAAACACGGAAGTTATCGAAGGTTGTTGCTTCGGCATCGGCCACGCCATTGAACGGCGAAAGGTCAAATTCAAGCGGTGTGAGCGCGGTAAACGGCGCACCCGCCGGGGCAGGGTCATAATTACAGACCATGCTCCCGACGACGTAATCCGTATCATCATCCAGATTTTCCGTAAAGAACACGTCATAGGCAATACCGCCTGTTGTGCCGCGCGTGTTGGTCAACGTGATGGTGTAGGTGACAACATCGCCTGCGTCTACGCTGTTATCGGCATCATTTTCAGCCTTTGTGATCGTTACAGCAGGCGTTTCGATGTTGGTTGTCGCTGTATCAGTGATGGCGGGCGGATCGTTGACATCAATCACGTTGTCGCTGTTCACGTCATAGCGTGCGCTGACGGTGTTGTTGTAAACCGCGTTGTTGGCAGCGGTATTGCGAACACGCAGATAGTAGGTGAGCGTAATTGTGTAGCCTGTCGTGGGCGGATTTGCGGTTGCCGCTGTGCCGGGGTACACGATGTCATTCAGCACCCATGTCACCGTCGTTCCCACAATTGTTGGCCCTGTAGCGATGCTCACGCCTGCAGGGATGCTGGAAATCGCCGTACTGCCTGTTTCAAATTGCAGATTGGTGTTAAATGTGTCGCTAATCGTCAACTGCTCGGTGGTGCCTTCGGGCAGGACAATCGTGATTTGATAGGGAATCAATTCACCGGGCTGGTATTGGTTATCAGCCTGATAATTCGGGTCGCTCGATGGGCCGACTACTTTGTCGATGGTCGGATTTGGAACCTGTACCTGAGCGACATCTTCGTCGGCGATTCCGTCGTCATCATCGTCTGCCGGATTGCCGTTGCTATCGGAATCGACGGTTGCATCGCGGTCACTGTCGTCATACTCGCGCTCATTGGGGTCAGTTACGCCGCCAACCATTTGACCGTTCTGGCTTGACCAATCCGCATCGGCGGTATTGTCGAGCAAATCCGCAGGCGGGACGCTCTGAAGTACGAGCGCATTATAGGTACAGATTAATTCATCAAGGCTGTTGGAGCGTAAGTCCCAGGTGTTGAGGTCTTCGCTGGCATTGTTAGTGACGCTGATCGGATCGGTCCCAGTGACAATGGATGTTGTTGCCGCGCCATTGAGCGTGCAGACCATCGAACCAGCGACGTATTGGACGCGATTATCAAGATTGTCCTCCCATGTTACGTCGTAGGCCATTGGTTGATCGGGATCACTGGCGGTGGGTGTGGCTGGGTTGGTGATCGTCACTGTGTAGGTGAGGGTATCACCCGCGTCGGCAGTGGTTGGTGCAACGTCTTTCACCAACGTGATCGCTGGTTCGATGATGACCACTTCTTCGTCATCAAATGGGCCGCTGTCATTCGCCGTACGTGTGACACCGTTGCCATCAACATAGGTCGCCGAAACGGTGTTGTCGATAATGAGTCCATTCACATTAAGCGGTACATCGGCCACAACCGCGCGGAAAGTGATCGTCACGGCGGTGTTATTTACGCCGTCGTTGATGATGCAAGGCGGCGTACCCGTACACGCTGTGTCACGCAGTCCCCAATCAACGCTGAATGTTCCGATACCGTCGTTGCTTCCATTGAGCGTTTGTGTTGCCGTAAGAGTCGTCGAATTGGTCACGAATGTAAACGCCGGGCCGCTGGTATATAGAATCAGGCCAGGGGCGAATGTGTCGGTTACGACCAGATTGCGCGTTTCACCGATGGGCAGCGGAACGGTAATCTGGTATTCCACCACATCGCCGATACGCACAGGCGCGGTTGAAGGAGAGCCTGTCGGGGTAGGGCTGGTGCGAATCTTGCCCATTGTCGGCACTTCAACCGGAACCGTTTCATTGTCATCATCGCCGTTACCATCGTCGGGCGTATCATCAAAAATGCGTTCTGGTGGATCGGTGACAGCGGGTACGCCGTCAATGGTGCTCCAATCGGCATCGGTGAAATTCGTCAGGTCTGTTCCTGCCGGGACGACATTTTCGACATCTACTGTATAAGTGCAGGTAATATTGCCGCCGGGCGGAATATCCCAATCGCCCGCCGGTGTTGTATCCATTTGCACTTCAAGACTATAGGGTGCGGCCAATGGAGTCGAGCCGACCTCACCGCCATTGATGCCAATGGTCGATGTGCAGGCCATATCGCTGTTATAAATCACATACAGCGGTAATTGGTCGATCAGCGACACATCCATCGCCGTCGATTCCCCGCTGTTGGTGTAGATCGATTGATAGTAAATTGTGTCGCCACCCTGAACAGTGACGCCGTTGCAGGTTGCCGCGCTGGTGCAGACATCACTGCCACTGCTGACGATGCGAACAGCTTCTTTATCAGTGGTGATGATCGGCTGGTCAATGGCGATGGTGTCCGATGCGGGCGGTGTGGTGTATTGATTCGCGATTGGCGTAATATCGTCAAAATAGCGAATCACAAAGCTGTTATCAACCGCGTCCGTCGTTGTCGGCGGGAAGAAAACAGGTGTGCCAGCATCGTTGGTGCCTGTCACCTGCATCGTGAAGGTAATCGTGAACGTGTAATCGGTATCGGAGGCGCTGTTGTCGATCTCGTTGAAGAAGAAGCGCACCGTGCTGCCAACAGCAGGGGCAAGATTATTGGCTGCCCACCAGGTTGCGCTGTTGGGGACGATGAGTACGCCGGGTTGGGTGATGGTCGGGTTAGCACAGCCCGTAATCGCGCTGGCAATATCACAGAAAATCGCACCCTCGTCGGTAAATGTGTCGATGATTTCGACATAATTATCGCTGGGATCAACGAACAAGTGCGTTCGCCCCGGGATAGTCACTTCGAGCGTGACCTGATAGACCTCGCCAATTGTTGCGAAATCACCTGTCGTCACCTGTGGGGGTGTATGGGTAGGCTGTATGTGACCCTTGTCCGTGCCGACTTCGACGATGTTAACTGTCGAGTTATCGCTGCCGTTGGTTTCGGCGCCGCTGGAGGCTGGGTCGTCGTCATCCGTGTAATCGACGAAATCAGTGAAATTCGGCGGTGTGCCTTCGTCACTGTGCGCTGTGTCATTGGCATCAAATATCAGTGGATCGGGATCAAGATACCCGAAGCAGCGGCGATCTGTCTGACCATCAACGTTCAGGTCTTGCGCTGTCGCCTGAGTGCAATATTCGACACTGGCGGTATTCGTGAGCGACTCGGCGGGTGTGGCATCCGGCGCGAGTTCTGCGTTGAAACGGAAATTGTAGGTCGTTAAGCCGGGGAAGGTGCGCGCTGGGTCATGAATGCCCGCTGCAATAGGTCGGATCGTCACAAAACCGCCCGTACCAGCCTGTGCGCCTGCGTCGGTGGTACATTCAAACGCGCCTGGCGCAGTGGTAGTCAATCCTGTACATGTGCCGCCGCCAGGGATTCGAATCCCGGCAGGGATGGCATCCCGAATTGTCCAATCGTAAGCGGTGCCTTCCTGGGCATTTTCGATGCTGATCGTATAATCAAATGTACCTGCCAGCACATCCAGCGGATCCGGTGCATTATTGGATTTGCGCGTGATAAGATAAGGAACGATGTAGGTCATGTCCAGATTGTCACGCAGGCTATAGGTTGTACCAAAGCTGTTTGTGCCGCTCAGGTTGCCAAAATTGGCGATTTGATAACCCTCAAAAATGGCAGGGTCATCGACCACGACACTGTCGAACACGACCTCCCAGAGAATATTCGTGCCGGAGTCAGAATTATCGACGCGGCATAAGCGCCAGACCAAATCTTGCAGGCCGCCGAGGAACTGCGGGCTGGTCAGGAACGGGTCTGCCGGGCCGGGGTAGCGTCCGGCAGTCGGACAGTCGTCAATGAAAAAGCCGTTAAATGATTCTGCTTGCTCGGCCTGATAAGTCGTGCCTGTATAACCAACACCTGGGGCGGTCTGTGGCGTACCGGGGTAATCCTGGCTGCCTGTGAAATCCGCTGTGTTAGGGATATAACGCTGTCCACGCGGCAGGAAATCATCGACAATCACGTTACGCATATCCAAATCTTCGGCAAACGTGATTGCCACTCGATAGGTCAGTGTCTCGCCGATTTCGATCTGAACCGGGCCATCAACGAAAGTGCCAGATACAGGATCGAGAATTTGTTTGTCCAGCTCCGGGGCGGTGAGCGAAACGGAAGCGCTGGCATGGGTGTCATCATTGCCAACACGCCCAACCGTAATGCGATCATTCCATTGACCGCTGGCAACCGCGCTGTTGGGGCGCACATCCAGGCCGGAAACGGGTTCTGTCGGGTCGGCAGCGTAAAAATCACGTACCTGAGAATCGTAGATGAGCTGCCAGGTATCCCCGGCCTGTACCGCAGTCGGATCAGTCATATGCCAGGTAATGACCAGATTAAAATTAGCGTCCTGTACGATACCGACTGGGACGAGCGGTGCGCCATTAAACGTAGGAACGCTCACGCCAGCGGTACAATCGCCATAGAAGCCGTTGGGGCCAACGCCTGGGCCTGTGCCGCAATAATCCAGGCCGTCCGGTAGTGTATCGGTAATTACATAGGGGGTTCCGGCGCTGGCGGTGAAGTCATAATATTCCGAAACCCAACCGTCAACTGTGTAGGTGAGCGCCTCATCCTGCAAAACATTGCCGGAACTGACACCCTTCGCAATCGAATGATAGCCGCTGGTCACTTCTGCCGGAACATCATCCTGGGGAGTTGAGGTCGTACCGTCGGAACTCGGCGTAGGGCCGTTAAGGGGATGTTCGTAATCTCCGGTAGCTTCGTATGTGTTAATGTGGGTTACATCCGTGGGGATGATCCCGCCCGTGAATGGGCCGCCGCCGACAATCAGCCCGGTGTCCGCGCCCGTGCGGTAACGATAGGGGATAGCTGTGTCATAACCAATCGTACAGACTTCGCTCGGATTAATAGACGGAAAATCCCATACTAATCGAATACTGCCATCACCCAACAGCGTGCGTGTCGGGGTGACACTGGCTGGAGCGCTGCCGCTGTCACAAACCACTGCGTCATTGCCAAGATAGGCGACACCTGGTGGGACAATATCGACCACTTGAAGGCTGCTGCTCTGGTTGAGTGGGTTGTTAGTCAGCGTCAGCGTGTAATCGTAAGGCCAATTAACGCCTGTCCCACCTGCGCCAGCGACATAAGCACCTGCGCCGTTAACCTGTACTTCACCTGTGTTGGGATTGGGGATTTTTTCGAGGTCAAAGGCCTGGGGTTGCGCACTGATCGCAGAAAAATTGCCCGCGCCGGGGCCAGGAGCGTAAACCCAGGTGCCGCTTTCGTCCGGTAGGGTATTAGATTCCCAACGATAATCAATCGTGAATGGGTCACCCAGGTCAATGAGAGCACCCAGAGTAGCTGTACAGCTAATCGTGATAATCTCGTTGACTTCGAGGTTTTTGATATTATCAAATGTGATTGTGGTTTCACCAGCACCAGGGCCTGCTGCTACCGAACTGGGGGGGATCGTACAACCTCCCAACGTGACATATTGGGGCAGGACGATCTCGCCGGTCACGTTATAGAGCCGGTCAGTGAAATATGTTCCTGGCGGAGGGTTGGGTAGGTTGGTCACACTGATGCTGAATGTGATGTCACCGCCAACCAGTGGTTCACCACTGATACTTGCACTGCTACTTAACGTGCCAATTGCCAGCGCCAGATAGATTGGGCTGAAGACAGCAACTAAGAAGATTGCGATGATAATCGAGATTTGCCGCGATGATTTGTGAAAAAAATGTGGCAAATGCGAAGTGATGAAATTCATTCTGCTTTTCCCTGGTAACGAGGCACGTCAAAAGAAGGCATTTTCAGCCCAACTTACATTGTATTACGAGGTTTTTGGAAGTTGTGTTGAGGTTTTAAAAATAGGAATACACAAACTGAATTGATATGAAAATAAACTTGCCCATCATGGCGACGGGCAAGTAGTGGGGTCATCGTCCGCCTACAACTGTAGATTTTCGAATAATCCTGCCGCGCCCATCCCACCGCCGATGCACATCGTCACCATGCCGTACTTGCTGTTGCGACGTTTCATTTCGTTAATAATCTGAACCGTCAATTTTGAGCCTGTACAACCCAGCGGATGCCCCAACGCAATCGCGCCACCGTTAACATTGACTTTTTCGGGATCGAGTTCCAATTCGCGGATGACCGCCAGTGCCTGGGCGGCAAAAGCCTCGTTCAGTTCGATCAGGTCAATATCGTCCTGGTTAATTCCGGTGCGTTTGAGCAAACGTGGCACAGCGGCAATCGGCCCGACTCCCATGATTTCTGGTCGCACTCCGGCGACATTGAATCCGACGAAGCGTGCCAGCGGTGTGAGGCCAAGTTGCGCGGCTTTCCCGGCTTCCATGACGATCATGCCTGCTGCGCCGTCACTGAGTGGGCTGGAATTACCCGCTGTCACCCGACCACCTTCACGGAAAACAGGCTTGAGTTTCGCCAATCCTTCCGTCGTCGTCTCACGGCGCAAATGCTCATCTTCGGCAAATAAAATTGTCCGTTTTTGCGGTATTCCGTCCTCACCAATGGTGGTTTCGTCGATTTCAAACGGCACAATTTCCGATTTGAAAAGTCCGCCGTCTATGGCTTTGGCGGCCTTCTGATGGCTGTTATAAGCAAAAGAGTCCATATCTTCGCGCGTGATATTCCATTCGTCCGCGACACGTTCAGCAGTATGACCCATGTTCATATAGACTTCCGGCTCGTTCTCTGCCATATAAGGATTCGGGCTGATGTGGAATCCGGTCATCGGCACGAGCGACATGGTTTCCGCGCCGCCCGCGATAATCACGTCCGCGCCATTGGCGATGATGCGTTCCGCCGCCATCGCGATGGTTTGCAGGCCGCTGGAGCAGAATCGATTCACGGTCTGCGCCGGGATTTCGACAGGCAGCCCAGCGCGAAGGGCGATCACACGCGCGAAATTCAAGCCCTGCGAACCTTCGGGCATCGCGCAGCCGATAATCACATCGTCGATTTCCGCCGGGTCGAGCTTGCCGTTGGTCTGCGCCAGCAAATTCTGAATGACCAGCGCCGCCATATCATCGGATCGGACACTGCGGGTGACACCTCGTTTACCTTTTCCGACAGCCGTCCGTGCGGCTGCGACAATCACTGCTTCACGCATGGTTTATGCTCCAATTCACTATTCTAAATTGCGGCTAACAGCTATCCGCTAATTCCGCAGCGGCTTGTTCGTCATCAACATATGGTTGATACGCTCAATCGTTTTCGACTCGTGTACCAGTTCCATAAACATCTGACGCTCCAGGTCGAGAATATATTGTTCATTGACCCACTGCGGCTCATCCAGCGCGCCCCCTGTGAGGACATAGGCCAGCTTGCGGGCGATCAGCGCGTCGTGTTCTGTCGCGAATCCCTGCTCGACAAATCCTTTGATACCCACCAACAGCGCGGCATAAGCATCGCGTCCAGCGGCATAAATTTTTTCCGGTCTGCGCGGTGTGTAGCCATCCGCCAGATACAACGCGGTACGTTTTGCTTCACCGAGCAGGTGTGAACGGTTCATCACGATTCGGTCACAGGGCGCTAAAAAGCCGATGTCACGCGCGGCCTTTGCGCCTGTTTCGCTGATTTTCGCCGTCGCGATTTGCTCAAATACTTTTTGCAAGTGGGGCAGTACGTCGGCGTTAGGGTGCGAACGCATCACCGGGTTGACCACACGCCGAAGCATTTCTTTGCAGCCGCCCCAGCCGGGAATGATGCCGACTCCGACTTCGACTAGCCCCATATACAATTCGATATGCGCGACAATTTGGGCAGCGCCCATCGAAATTTCCGCGCCGCCGCCGAGTGCCAATTCAAATGGTGCAGCGACAACGGGTTTGCTCGTGTAGCGCAGCGAATTGATGAACTGCTGACCGCTGGCAATCGACTGCTCAAGTTGGTCGAATTGTTCGCTCTGCACTGCCATGACCACCAGCAAAATATTCGCGCCCACGCTGAAACGTTCGCCATTGTTGCCGATCACGAGCGCTTTGTAATCGTCCGTTTCCAGCAGATCAAGCGCTTTTTGACCCATCGCGAAAATATCGGCATCCAGCGAATTTTGCTTGCTATGAAATTCCAGCAGCAGTGCGCCGTCTCCCATATCAAAAATGCTGGCACTGGTGTTGAATGCGAGTTCTTTGCCTGCTGCCCGCAGTCCATCGACGGTGATTTCGCGCGGGTCTTTTTCCAGCGGCAGATAATCGCTCGCCTGCGGACTGTAGTAGCCAATTTTCTGGCCGTTTTCGTCGCGCTGATAAAACGTTGGATGCCCGCTGCCGACCATCTTCCTGACCCAATCGGCGACGGGATAGCCTGTTTGCTCGAAAGCGTCAATCGTTTCGGTCACGCCAATCGCGTCCCAGATTTCGAACGGCCCCAGCTCATGGCTGAAGCCCCATTTTTGCGCGTTGTCGATGTTGACGATCGTGTCGGTGATTTCCGGCACACGCTGCGAGGCATACGCCAGATAAAAGGCGTGGAGATGCCACAAAAATTGTCCGGCACGGTCTTGTTCATTAATTAGCAGTCGGATTCGTTCGCCCGTATCCTCGACCTTGCGATGGGTGCTGACGCTGTCGAAGCGCGGCTTGGTCGGCGGCTCATAATCCAGCGTATCCAGGTTGAGCGCCCACAATTCTTTTGAGCCATCCGCACCCCGCCGCATGTGGTAAAACCCTTTTTCGGTCTTGCGCCCCAGCCACTTGTTCTCCAATAATTTTTGGCTCAATGTGGTCGCCTTGGGGTGATTCAAGACTTCACGTGCCGGGTCATCGGGAATCGCGTCGTACAGATTCCGCGCCACATGAACCGCCACGTCGAAACCCACCAGATCGTTGAGGTTAAAAGTCGCCGTTTTTGGTCGTCCAATCAACGGCCCGGTGATTGCGTCCACTTCCTCGACGGTGAAGCCATGATCGAGCGTGTAATTCATCGTCTGCATCCCGGACATTGACATAAAGCGGTTGCCGATGAAATTAGGCTTGTCCTTGCAGATCACCACACCTTTGCCGAGTGTGCGCGTACCGAAATCGACCATAAAATTGACGACTTCGGGATCGGTGTTTTCGTGTGGGATGACTTCCAACAGGTGCAGATAGCGTGGCGGGTTGAAAAAATGTGTGCCTAAAAATCGGCGCTTAAAATCGTCGCCTAGCCCCTCGGCAATCGCTTTGATTGGCAGGCCGGAGGTGTTGGTTGAGACAATCGTGTGTGGGCCAATCGCTTCTGCCAGCTTCGCCATCAGATTTTGCTTGATGTCGAGTCGCTCGACAACGACTTCGATCACCCAATCCGCGTCCGCGAGTTTGTCGAGATCGTCTTCAATATTACCTGTCGTAAGCAGTTCAAGATCGGCAGAGCTGAACAACTGCGCCGGACGTGCCTTTTGCAAACTCGCGAGTCCACCCAGCACGACGGCATTGCGTTTGGCAATCGGATCGCCGGGTTTGGTGTCCTTCGCGGGAATATCGAGCAGCATGGTTTCCACGCCGACCCCAGCCAGCAGTGCCGCGATGCCACCGCCCATCGTGCCAGAGCCGATCACCGCTGCTTTACGGATTGAATAAGCCATTAAAAATCCCTTTCAATCTCAAATAATTTAGTTAGCTCAACTCTTTGCGGGTGTAATCCAGAAGCCGCCGTGCGACGATCAAAGTGTTAATTTGGTCAGTTCCCTCGTAAATCGAATTAATCCTGCCATCACGCATCCACTTTTCGACCAACCATTCACGACTGTAGCCCATTGGCCCCAGAATCTCGACAGCTTTTTGTGTGACGCGGGTCACAGCTTTGCCTGCTTTGACTTTCGCCATCGAGGCTTCAAGCGCGTTGCTCTGCTTCGCGTCAAGCTGTGAGATTGCCCGCAGCGTCAGCAGGTATGCGGCTTTCAAATCGGCTTCCATATCCATCACATCGCGCTGGACGGCTGTCAGCTTGTGATAGGGTGCGCCGTAGGGAATTTCGATGCCTTCTTTCGCCAGCGTCTCCTTCACGAATTCCAACGCCGCCCGTCCGATCCCCAACGCACCTGCCGCGACCAATGGACGGCTGGCATCAAATGTCGCCATCGCCCCCTTAAAGCCTTTATCACCTGCGCTGCCCACGTCTGGACTGCCGAGAATATGGTCGGCAGGGAGCCGCGCATTCTGGAAGACAATCGCGGCGGTATCGCTGGCGCGGATGCCATGCTTGATCTCGCTTTTGACGACTGTTACACCTGGCGTTCCGGCCTCGACCACAAACGGCTTCATCCCGGCGCGACCCGATTTTTTATCGAGTGTCGCCCACACGATGACCAGCCCGTTCGATTCTTCCAACGCCAGTCTGCCACTCGTGCAGAAAATTTTCTCGCCGTTGAGAATCCATTCGTTGGTGTTTTCGTCAAAAACGGCGGTGGTCTGAATTGCCGATGTATCCGAACCTGCGCCCGGTTCGGTCATCGCCATCGCACCCCAGGCAGGTTGGTCGCCCTCGGCAAAGCGCGTCAGAAATTGGATTTTTTGCTCTGTCGTGCCAACCGCTTCAATTGCCGCGCCGCCCAATGCCGCGCTTGGCAGGCTCAGGTAAATTCCGGCATCACCCCACGACAGCATCTCGACCAGCAGCATCAGCCGCAGATAAGTCACGCTTGGACGCTTGGGCTTGTCGCTTTTTTCCGCGCTGCTGGCTTCTGTCAATTTTTTCAGCGTCGATTTTTGCTGCTCTTTGAGGATCGGCCAGATTTGCTCGATAAACTGTGTTGGGCGCTGGTGTTCGTTCTCGTCCAGATCGCGTGAGTAGGGGCGCATCGTCGTCTCGGCGATGTACTGCACCATCATTTGCTGCTGTTGGATAAATTCGGGAATTTCGAAATCTATCGCCATCGTTTTCGCTCACTTATTGTCTAGGTCGAACTCAGGGCTTTTAACTCAGGGCTTTTTCGGCTTTGCTTCTCAAAATGCCAATTTCGCTGCGGTGTTCGGCTTCATGTTGGCAGAGGTGGTGCAAAACCCATTCGGGCGTGACATCATGTTCGGCTAAAATGCGCGGACGGCGAAATTCTTCCAGCGACATGGATTTGTAGGTGTCCAGCAGAAGGCCGCGCATCAAATCAAAGCGTTGGCAGTGTTCGTCCAGGCTCAGACCTTTGATAATCGTCAGTCGGCTTTTTTCATCACGAAACTCTAGGGGAAAGGCATCCCGATAGCGCTGCTCAAACTTGCCTTCGAGCACCCTGCCACCTAGCCACTCGATTTCAACTACTGCGATGTGATACAGCAGTGCGCCAATCGTATGCCCACCCTCAGCAGGCGACCAATCAATTGCTGCCGGATTCATATCTTTTAGAAGTCCCAGCGTTCGCTGACGTGCATCATTAATCGCCCACAACCAGCGCCCGATTTCGGGTTCATTCGCGTCCACTGGCTGGAAAGCAAGCTGTCGTTTTTGTGTATTGGTCATGTTTGTGAGTGAACCATTTTTATACGATTGCTAATCCGTCGAATGTCGGGAAGCCGCGCCCGTTGCGCAGCCAGCGCTCCGCCGGGTACTCGCGGATAAAACCGTAGCCGCCAAGTGTCTGCACAGCGGTATCGGTCACGAACAGCACGGCTTTATCAGCGTACTGTTTGGCGAGAACGGCCTCGCGTGTCGCATCCTGACCGCCGTCGATTTTCCAGGCCGCTTCCCAGGCCATCAGCCGCGCACCGTCGATTTCGATGGCAGACTCGGCCAGCATGAATGCAATCGCCTGATTTTGCGCAATCGGTTTGCCGAATTGAACGCGCTGCTTGGCATAATCACGGGCATATTCGAACGCGCTCCGCGCCACGCCGACAGCCATCGCTGCCAACGCGACCCGCTGACGATTGAGGATATTGGCGTAATTTATGCCTACCGCGCCGCCCAACTTGGAGGCCATATCAACAGTCGCGTTATTAAAATTGACGCGATACATGGGCATGGCACGTAAACCCATCAGCTTTTCGCGATTTTCGATCTGCACACCCTCGCTTTTATCCTCGACCAGATAGGCATTGACGTTTCCGCTGACACTATCGCGGGCATAAACCAGCATCCAGGGCGCGTTATCCGCCAAAGGGACATAAGCTTTTATGCCATTCAGATGCACTTTATCACCGTCCACAGTGGCAGTCGTTTTTAAGCTGTTGGGGTCGAAGGAAATTCCTGGCTCCAGCAGTGCAGCGGTAGCAGGGGCGAATTTTTCTTCCAAAAATATGGGTAGTAAATTTTCGCGTTGCTCGGCGGTTCCGTACAAAATCAGCGGGTAGGCAAACAGTGCCGGGGACATCACACTCATGGCGACTGATAAATCGCCGTAAGCCAGTTCTTCCGCCGCCAATACGCCCGTGACCGCGCTCAATGAATCTCCAAAGCCGCCGACATCTTCGGGGATCACTGTCGGGATCAGGCCAAGTTCCCAGCCTTTTTGCACGACATTGGCAGGGAATTTGCTGTCTTCATCATGTTCATGAGCAATCGGGCGCACATCGTTGAGCGCGTAACGCCGGATGGTGTCTATTAAAGTTTGCTGGTCTTCAGTTGGGGTAAACGATACCACTCGGAAACTCCTGTAGCTACCTGTATTAGATGAATATGACAAGCATAGCGATGAGCAGCATCATGCCGAAAAACAGCGATATAAAAGTTTCAAAACAACCTTGATCCTGGGGTTCAAGCTGCATATTTTCCTGATCTCCTTTGTTCTAATTTCTAAAATTTAAGGGCCTGCAAAAATGTATCTGCCATCATAGTTGCGATCTGCTGACCGTTCAGTCGCCCATCCGGCTTGTACCACACACTCACCCAGTTATGTGCGCCGAGCAGCGTTTTGGCAAAAATCGGCACGTCAACTGCACGGAATATACGCTGCTCAACGCCTTTCTGAATGACCTGACGATACAGATTTTCAAAATAATCCCGACGTGCGAAAAATTTCTTGCGGCGTGTGACTTCGGCGGCGCTGCCTGAACCGTTGCTTGCCATCAGCGAGCGAATTTCAAAAACCATCGCCGCGCCAACAGCGGTATTCTCCGTCAGGCTGATGATGTGAACGCCAATCATTTCGCGTAATTGCTGATCACAGGATTTATCCGAGCGCATAATCGGCTCCAGACGGCTGATGACCAGCTCTAAACCGGCTTCCAGTACCGCCAGCAGGAGCGCATCCTTGTTTTTGAAATGGTGATAGAGGCTGGCCGCGGTGAGGTTAACTTCGGCAGCGATGTCCTTCATCGTCGTGGCTTCATAGCCGTTGCGCTGCAAGACATCGGCGGCGGCGATTAGAATATCCTGTTGATTGACCGATTGATCGGCGGGTTTGCGAGCCAAAAAAGACTTTTCCTCTCAAAAATATCACCAAAATTAATCTAATCTTGATTCAATTATAGAGGAACGTAGAAATATGGTCAAGTTAGCGCCGATTCATAATCAAGCTCGGAAGTGATGCGTTTTCCGGGAACGTCTCCTATAATAGAGTGCGCATCGGATGGAGAAAAATCGTGCAAAAACGTTCGCTGTATGCTGCATTCCTGGCGGCTGTCGTGGGCATCACCGGGGTGATTGTGGCGCTCGTTCGCCGTCGTCCTGCGCCGATTTCGGATATTGCAGTTCAGACTTCTATCACGCCTGCCGCAGATGTCAGAGCAGCCCAGACACCTGTGATGTCCCCCACAGTCGTTCGGGCAACGACTATTCCAGTGGAACAAACTGTCGTCAGAGAATCGGCGCAGCCCTCGATTGCGATTCTACTGACTTCAGGATTAGGTGTCGGAAGCCTCATCACCGCGCAAACACTTCTACTCAATTCGCGTAATCCTATTTTGCCACTGCTGTTATTTGCCGCAGGCATTCTTTTGCTGCAACCTATGTTGTCTCAAGTGCCTCAGGTGTCTCAAGCCCAATATCTGAATCGGACGATTTTGGGAGGGCAGACACGCATCGCTCCGATCATTCTGGGGCTGGCGGTCATCGCGCTGCTATTGAACATCATCGCGCCTCCGCCATTCGGAGAGCAATTTCAGATATTAAACGTGCTGATTGCCGTTCTGGTTGTTCCAGCGGTTTACGTCATGGGGGATGCTTACGCGGGTTCACAAGTCGGGTTGATCGCTGCCGGATTCGCCGCCGTGTCTGGTTGGACTCTCGCACTGGGCAAGGCCGAGCCAGAATATATTTCGCTGGCGATCATCGGCGCTGTGACATTGGTTGCTCTGGAATATGTCCGCCGCAGGCAGGGCAATATTATTTATGTGATCTGGTTGGGGTTTTTTCTGGGCGCGATCATTATTTTGACACGCTTAATGGCTACCTCAGCGCTGGTTGACCCCTCCGTGTCGGAGCAGATTCCCACCAATCCACAGTTATCGCCCGTCGAGGGTTTATTTACATCGCTGCTGATGTTCAACCTAACCAGCGATCCGAATCCGCTGCATGGCATTGTGGATCGTCCGGTTTTCTCGCCTGTTTTATCAGCGCTGTTCATCGTCGGCTTGCTGACACTGGCATGGCGAATTGATTCTCACCGTCGCTGGGTTGATGTTTTTTTGCTGCTGGCGCTCGTGATTACGCTGTTACCGACATCGTTCCAAATGGATTTGCCCGTGCGCTATCCCGATCTTCAGCGTGGCGCGATGGCCTTGCCAATCGCGCTGGTGATTGCAGCGATTGGCGCGTCATCTCTGGCGCAGGCTTTAACAGTGCGCTTAGGTCGAAATGGGGTCGTGATTGCGATTGTGTTATTCGCAGCGGCTCTGTTGGTCATCGTGCTGGATGCAAACCAGCATTATAACCATGTCTTTTTGCCAATCTATGAACGATCCGTTATTTCGCCAGGGTAAAACGCCTCAATCTGATATTTCGCCAGCATGAAACGCTTTAGGCAGTCGTAATGGGTATAATGCAAAAATAAATCAGCTCTTGATCGCTCATCACCTTCGATTTAACGCTCCATTAAATCCGATGCGTTGGGGTTCACAATTTGTCTTCGGGACGGTAGAATCAATTAAGTTGTGTAGCTGGGGGTTTCATCACGCGATGAAAGATACGCGCTGGACAAGTTTTGATCTGATTTTCTTCGATTGCGACAGCACCTTATCGACCATTGAAGGCATCGACGAACTCGCTCGCCTCAAGGGTAAAGAGTGGCGTGTCGGCGTTCTGACTGAAAAAGCCATGAATGGCGATCTCGATCTGGCTGAAGTTTACGGTAAGCGGTTGCAAGCGATACGCCCGACACGCGGTCAATTAAAGGCCATCGAAGAACGCTATTGGGAGACGCTTGTTCCCGATGCGCAAGCCGTGATTGATGCGCTGCGTTTTCTTGGCAAGCAGATTTTTATCATCAGCGGTGGATTGGCAGAGCCTGTCCGTGGTTTCGGTAAACGTTTGGGCGTTTCACCGGAGCAAATCCGCGCTGTCGAACTCGAATATAACGAGCTTTCCGGCGATTGGTGGCGCTATTATGAGCCACAGACCCAGCACGACCAGACTTATCTCGATTACAATGAAGGCCCACTGACCGTTTCCAGCGGCAAGCCACGCATCATCAACGAACTCGCGGGTGACAAACGCGGGCGGCGTTTGATGGTCGGCGATGGCGCGTCTGATCTGGCGACTCGCAGCGTGGTCGATTTATTTGTCGGCTTTGGCGGCGTGGTCGCGCGTGAAAAAGTTCGTGACCAATCCGAAGTCTTTGTGCAGAGCAAATCGCTTGCGCCGATTCTCCCCTTAGCCGCCGGGCCAAGCGGATACGCCCGCGTGATCGGCACACCGCATCAGGCGGTATTTGGCCTGGGCATTACGTTGGCATTAAATGGCGGGATGATTGTGAAATCCGACGATCTGCGCCAGACATTTGAAAAGGCATTTATACCTGATGTCCCCTAGTTTAGACCGGATGACCCCTAGCGCTGTAATTTTTGATATGGATGGCCTGCTCGTCGATTCCGAGTCGATCTGGCTGATCGCCGAAAAAGAGATGATCGAGTCACGCGGACACGTCTATACGGAGGAAGCCCGTGCGCAGATTGTCGGCCTGAGAATGGACGAATTTATCGTCAAGCTGCACGCGATTTATCAATTTGAAGATGATCTGACGGCTTTGCATGACCAACTGCTGGCACGAATGCTCGAACTGATCCCCGAAATGGTGAAGCCGCAGCCCGGTGCGCGTGAACTCATCGACTACATCGTAGAGCACAATATTCCAACGGCGATTGCATCCAGTTCCGCCATGTCAATAATCGAGGCGACGGTCAAGGCGCAGGGTTGGGATGAAATTTTCGCCGTGCGATGCAGCGCGGAGCATGAAGCACAAGGTAAACCCGCGCCGGATGTTTATCTCGCGGCGGCGCGGCGTTTAAATATCGCTCCGGCGGAGTGTCTGGCGCTGGAGGATAGCCCCAACGGTGCGCGGGCGGCAGTGGCGGCGGGGATGACCTGCTACGCGGTGCCAGATGCGTCTCATACGAGTATCAGTTCTTTCGACGGCATCACGCCGCACATCTACAAATCTTTGCACGAGGTTCTCGCTAACCTTCGAACGAGTTAAAAGTGTTAACATGACAGACAGTGCACATCCTGGCTAAGGTGTTATCATGACAGACGGTACACATTCTGGCTTAGGCATCGCCGATTTGCTAAAAGACAAGCGTGAGGAAATTCTGCGCCTGGCCGAGGAGCATGGTGCGTATAATGTGCGCCTGTTTGGGTCGGTGGCGCGTGGCGAAGCGGGGCCGGAAAGCGACGTAGATTTTTTGGTAGAGTGGGATTATGCACGGATGTCGTCATGGGGAGGCATTGGTCTAAATCTGGCGCTAGAAGAGTTGCTAGGGTGCAAAGTAGATGTCATTTCCGAAAAAAATCTGCATCCGCGCATCAAAAAACGGGTGCTTCAAGAGGCTGCGCCACTGTGAAAGATAACCGCCTTTATCTGGATCACATTCTCGAACGCATCAAGCTCATTGAAGAATTTACTCAGGATGGGCGTGGGGCGATGATGTCATCCACGATGGCTCAGGAGGCTGTCCTACGTTGTTTTGAAGTGATGGGTGAGGCTGCACGCAAAGTCCCTGAACCTTTAAAGCAGAAGCATTCAGAAGTTTCCTGGTCGCAAATTATCGCTTTTCGCAACGTTCTTATTCATAATTACCAAAATGTCGATTTGAATCGAGTTTGGGAAATTATTGAGAAACAACTACCTATATTGAAGCCACAAATCGAATCAATTCTCAAAGAACTAGATGAGATTTATGGGGCAGATAATGATAAATGAGTTACTAACTTGACCCACTTTCAAATTCTGGTCGCTACCGACCTGACTGAAGACAGCTTAAAAATTCTCCAGAACACATCAGACATCGACGTAAAAATCGTGACACCTGCCGTTGCCGCTGTGCGCGATGGGCTGAAATCCGCGCACGCCTTGATCGCCCGCGATGATATTCAGGTTGACAGCGCCTTGCTCGACAAAGCGCCAAATCTGAAAGTGATCGGGCGGGTCGGCACAGGCTTGGGCGGCATCGACATTGAAGCGGCCACGAGTCGCGGCATTATCGTCATGAACACGCCGGGAACCAGCGCTATCGCCGCCGGGGAACACGCCATCACCCTTATGTTGGCTCTCAGCCGCAAGCTTGTGGTCGTGCATAACAGCCTCAAAGAGGGCTGGTGGCTGCTGGATCGTAAACGGCAGGCCGGGACGCAGCTTTATGGTAAAACAATTGGCATCATTGGCTTTGGGCGTGTTGGGCGCATTATGGCGCATCGCTGTTCGGCCTTCAATATGACCGTTTTGGCCTGTGATCCTTATGTCAGCGAGGATCAGGCCAGCGACGAACGGGTGACTCTGGTTGGACTGCGCGAACTGCTTCAACGCAGCGATTTTGTGAGTATTCACGTCCCAGTGACTGCGGAAACGCGCGGCATGTTTACTGCCGCGACGCTTCAGCAAATGAAGCCCGGTGCGCGGTTGATTAACACCTCGCACGGCACGATATGGGATGAACAGGCCGTTGCCCAAGCCTTGAAAGATGGGCATCTCGGCGGCGTTGGTGTAGATGTTTACCGGGAAGAACCGCCTTATAACAGCCCGCTTATTGGTCTGGAAAATGTCATCCATACACCGCATGTTGGTGACAACACGATTGAGACGATGCAAGACCTCTCGACTCAGATCGTGCATCAGGTTTTAGATGCGCTGCGCGGTATTGATTATCGCAATGCCATCAACCTGCCGTTTATGCCCGGCGTTGAATTTGAAGGCACACGGCCATATCTGCGATTAGCCGAGTGTATCGGCACAATGCTGCACACGCTGGCGCGGAATCCGGTGCGCCGAATCGCCGTTGAATACCGGGGCGAAGAAGTCGAAGGCCTGGTGAAGCCGCTGACGGTTGGGCTGCTCAAAGGTTTACTCACGCCAATTCTGGGTGAAAAAGTCAATTACATCAACGCGCCGCTGCTGGCGAGTGAACGCGGCATCCAGATCGCCCAGGCCAAAGGGCTGAAAACGGGTGATTATGCCAATATTGTCTCCTGCCAGGTGACGCTGGAAGACGGCGAAGAGATCATCATGGCTGGGACGCTGCTCGACCATAAAGAGCCGCATATCGTCCAGGTCAACGAGTACCGTATGAATTTCGTGCCGGAAGGTCATTTACTCCTGATGGGCAGCTTCGATCAACCCGGTGTTATCGGGCGCGTGGGGACGATGATGGCGACCAATAACGTCAATATCGCCAGTTGGCATACTGGGCGCGTCCAACCGGGCGGTCACACCCTGACCGTCATTACGCTCGATCACCCGATACCGGATGCGATTTTTGAAGAATTGTGCCGCCAAGAATTTGTACGTCATGCTCATCAGGTCAAAGTTTAATCGAGCCGTTGACGGCGTATGGCTTCTGGCGCTGGCTATCTACGTGCTGGCGGGCATGACCATCACGCCATTTCACGGCGACGAGCCGATGCAGATTTACATGAGTCGTGATTACGCGACGGCTTTCATCTACAAAGACCCGCAAAGTCTCATGACCAGCCCACCCTATGACATCGACACCGATCCACAGCTTCGCATCCTCAATGGCTCGGTAAACCGCTATACTATCGGACTCGCGTGGCATCTGGCGGGCATGAATGACGGCCTTCTCCCACCCAGGCCGGGTTGGGATTGGGGTCTGGATTATCAGAGGAATGTCGATACCGGACATCGCCCCTCTGACGCACTCATGAACGCCGGACGTATTTCGTCAGCGCTGTTTTTAGTCCTCAGCATCCCTGTGATGTTTGCTATTGCGTGGCAGTTCGGCGGTAGGCCAGCGGCGTATTTCGCCAGCGCGGTCTATACGCTGAATCCGATCATTTTGCTGAATGGTCGGCGGGCGATGATGGAAGGTTCGATGCTCTTTTTCGGCCTGTTGGCGATTTTGCTGGCGATCATCATCAGTCGGAGACGTGAGCAGGGTGCAGGTCGTTTGTGGGGCTGGTGGATCGCGCTGATCTTAGCCGGTGCGCTCGCGCTTGCCAGCAAACACACAGGGCTGGTATTTACCGTTTCTGCGCTCGGCTGGATTTTCGTCTCTGAATTGTTGCGGGGACAGTGGCGTGATTTTTGGGTGACGAGCCTGAAATTAGCGATCAGCACAGTGTTGATCGCCGGATTATTTATCGGCCTCTCGCCTGCGCTCTGGAATGACCCGCCAACGCGGCTACAGGATTTGATCGCCACGCGCCAGATTTTGCTCGATATTCAAGTGAACGCCGAGCCGCTTGCTCCAACGACGACCATGCAGCGCACCGAAGCGCTGGTCACGCAGCCATTTATCGCGCCTGCTGCTTACTATGAGGTCGCAGGCTGGAAAGATTTCGCGCCGATTACAGCCGAAATCGAGCGTTATGAGAGTTCGGTATTCAGCGGTTTGCAGTTTGGCACGATTCTCGGCGTACCCTTGACTTTGCTCTATCTCGTCGGGCTGATCGTGATTTTTGTGCCCCGACTGCGCGGCTTTTCGTGGGGACAGGCCGCCGGGTTGGTGATCTGGTTGCTGGCGACTATAGCCGTCATGATGGCGAATCCGCTTCCCTGGCAGCGTTACTATATCCCCCTGATTCCGGTTGCGACGCTATTTTCAACGATTTCTCTATCTGCTCTGCTGCGATTGTTTGGCCTTCAGAACAAAATCCCTCTTGTCTCACCCGCCGTTCACCCGCAAACTGAAGAAAGACGCTCAGTTTAAAGTGTCGAGTTAAAAGTTTAAAAGTGTGGAAACGCCACATCAAGAAATAATAGGGTGTTAAATTTAAGAGGGCAGGACACATCATGCCCCTACGAATGCGGCGCACCATACCTGATTCCTAAAGCGTGTTGCTCGCTTTAAACCTTAACTCCGCACTCAGCACATTCAAAGGGTGACATATGCGACTGAACTTAAGTATTTTAATTTTGGCTATTTTACTGCTATCGGCTTGTGGCAGCACGCCCGATAATACTGCCGTTACTGGCGCACCTCAGCCACCGACAGCGGAAGGAACGAGTGAGGTTCAGCCTACGTCCGTGATTCCGATTGACGTGACGCTGCCACCAGTGGGAACCATGATTGCTGCTCCTGTCACTGAAGACCCCGAAATTGGGTTAATGTTCGATGTCGTGTATCTGGAGCAAACGGGTGGCTTTACAGGCATCCCGCTTACCGTTGAAGTTCGTAGTGATGGTCGCATCGTGCGGGATGGTGTCGAAGGCACTGTGACTCCAGAACAAGTTACCGAAATCGACAACATCATTAAAGAGATTCAGTTTTTCAGTATTCAGGGGCAGTTCGAGCCAGCAGGTACAAATCCCGATGCGTATTCCTACAAGATCAGTGTAGATCGCGGCGGTTCCAGCCGTACCATTAACGCGCAGGATGGATTCACGCCCGATCCGCTGCTCAGGCTGATTAACGCAGTCAGCTTGCTAGGGGTATAGTGTCAGTGTAGTCGCTGTACATGGTTAATGTGCTTCAGGGAAGTCCCTGTACATTGACGATATATTGCGCGGGTTCGCCGCCGATCTCTGGTACGATGATCTGAAAATCCGCGCTTTCATCTGGCGCTAACTGCGTGGCACTCAAATCGCTGAAACCAGCAGCGATGATGTGCTGCGCATTATCGAATACCGTGACAACGGCGCGAGGACTGCGAATCGTATTCTGGCTGATATTGATGACGCTGCCACTGATGATAAGCCGTCCATTGGTATCAAACGTTGAGTCGTCCGTCCACTGCATTTCGTTAGCACCGTAGATGACGATTTCAGAATTGGTCTGCCATTCTGCGCTTCCAAGATCGACTTCAAATCGGGTGGTCAAGGCGGGTTGTCCTTGACCGAAACGCAGGCTGAATGGCGCAAATTCACCGGGCGGCAGGCCATGACCCATCGGCGTATCAATAGCCTCCCCTGTGGGTAAGCCATCTTCGGTTAAAAGCACCGCGCGTACCGGAATCCCGGTTACAACTTCGCTGCCGTTATTTGCGACTTCTCCGGTGATAAAAAAGACTCCAGTGGGTGTTGTCCAGGCAAATAAGTGGATAATGTCCAGGCTGGCGTTGGCGACGGATACGAGCGATGATAACTCCGCTGCTTGCAGTCCCGTCTCTTCGTGAAGCTGAAATGTGTTGATAATCCCCTGTAAATCAGCGATCTGGGATGTATCGCCAGGTAGAATCACGTCGATCACGCCGAGCAAATTATCGGACTGCTCGATAAACGTGTTGACCTGTTCGGTTTCGCCACCCGCTGTTTCTCGGAGTCCGGTCATACGCCAGCTTCCATCGCCCATCGCCTGTCGACTTTGCTCGGTATATTTTCCGACATCAGATCGGATTTGCGCTTGATAGAGGTTTAATAAATCGCTGAACCCTGACGAATCGAGTGTTTCGCCCAATTTGATGACCGCAATCGTGATTTCTGGCTGGATAGAATCTGGCGCGGCGAAGGTGGCTGTCGCTAATGTGGTCGTGTTCTGTGTGTAAACTGACCAGTTGCGGGGGATAGAAAGCGAAAAAGCGCCGCTGGGATGATCGTAACGCGCCGCTGAAAAATCAGGCGGAAGGGGAGTCGGCGCGAAAACCACCGCACCGCTGCTGCAACCCGCCAGAACAATGACCAGAGTCACGAGAAAAAAACGCATATCAATTCTCCTTCGCGCCCATATTGTAATCTGGCGCGGAATCCTTTAGCAACTACCACAGCAATTACCTGAATAACTCTAGGACAGAAGTCCCAATCCTGATTGATCGTTTACAAAAACTATGCTATTGTGAAATTTGTACATGTGACACAAGATGTCACGTTTTTATCTGCCTGGGGGAATCATTTCATGTATACCGAAAATTCGCTGATGTTCCCGCATCGCGCTATTCCGTCGCTGCGGAAACTGCGCAGCTCAAAATGGCAATCGTTGGTCGAGCGCATCATGCGGCTGCCGGAATGCCACGAGGAAACCCTGGCCTTTATGCTCATGATGGTGCGCATCAACGGCTGCATGAGCTGCGAGACCGACAGCTACCGCGCGATGCGAGGTTGTGCCGCCTGCGCGGTGCAAACGCTGCGCCGCTATAAGGGCAATGACGACGAACTGATAAAGGCATTTGAAGAAGCTTTAGAGGATATTCGCAGTTTCGTGAACAGCAAACCTGCGGTCAGCATCGCAAAAATTGGCAATGTTATTGAAATTCTTTGAGACATTTTTTTAAGTGAAGCTCTACGCCATCAGCGATTTGCATCTTTCACACGAAGTAAATCATCAAGCGCTGAACAAGATGCCGCCGCACCCCGAAGATTGGCTGATCGTGGCTGGAGATATAGGGGAAAAAGAAGAGCAACTGCTGTTTGCCCTGAAGCTGCTGACCGCGCGTTTCAAGCAGGTCGTTTGGGTTCCCGGCAACCACGACCTATGGACACTGCCTTCTGATAAAGCTGACCTGCGCGGACAGGCGAAATATGATCGCCTTGTCGCCATCTGCCGCAGTTTTGGTGTATTGACACCTGAAGACCCCTATGCCGTCTGGACGGATAACGGTCAATCTTATCGGATCGCGCCGCTGTTCACGCTCTACGATTACAGCTTCCGGCCTGCCAATATTCCGCTTGAAAAAGCCGTCGAATGGGCAGCAGAAGCCAATACCGTCGCCAGTGATGAATATATTTTGCATCCCGATCCCTATGCCTCCCGTGCGGATTGGTGCGCGGCGCGTTGTGCGTACACGGAGCAGCGTCTCTATGAAGTGCAGGGGGATTTGCCGCTGATTCTGGTGAATCATTATCCCCTACGCGAAGATTTGCTACGGCTGAGGCGTATCCCGCGCTTTTCGCTGTGGTGTGGCACACATCGCACTGAAAATTGGCATGTGCGTTTCCAGGCAGCAGCGGTTGTTTACGGTCATCTGCATGTGCGCGGTTCGCATGTGCGCGATGGCGTTCGATTCGAGGAAGTTTCGCTGGGGTATCCGCGCGATTGGGACTCCGAAAAAGGTGCAATTGGCAGCTATTTGCGGCAAATTTTGCCTTTTGATCGAAATATAACCTGAATTGCTTAAAGGCCACCTGATATTACCTTGCAACGCCTCAAGAGTGTATGCTATAATCCCCTAACATTGCGCACAGCCTGCGCGCAATTCAGCGCTCCGCTTAGACAGCGGTTAACCGCTTTCAGTTGAAAATTCCATCCTTTTGCGAATAGGTCACTGGGAGTGAACAGTTTGGTGCGCTGTATTATTAAATTGCCAAATTAATTAGAGAGGGTAATAAAGCTATCAGCACCTCAGAATTTCGTATCAATGAACAGATACGCGCTCGCGAAGTTCGTGTGATTATCGCCGTAGATGAGAAGCAAGAGAATCTCGGTGTCATGTCGCTCAACGATGCCCTGGGCATGGCTGAATCGAAGGGGATGGACTTGGTCGAGGTTTCGCCCAATGCCAAGCCGCCTGTATGCCGGATCATGGACTACGGCAAGTTTCAGTATGAGCGCCAGCGACGAGAGCGTAAGGCGCGCAAGCAGCAGAAAACGGTTGAAGTCAAAGAAATTCAGTTGCGTCCAAAAACGGATGATCATCATCTGGGTTTCAAAGTCCGAGATGCGCGCAAGTGGATTGAAGACGGAATCAAGGTGCGTGTCCGCGTGCGTTTTCGTGGACGTGAGCGAGATTACCCGGATATTGCGCGGGCGCGTTTGCAGAATATTGCTGATGAATTAAAAGAAGTAGCGGTGGTGGAACAAGCTCCCAGCCTGGAAGGATCGACCATGCTGATGATCCTGGCTCCCGCTGCTGATAAGAAAAAGTAACACTGGAGAAAATCGTGGCTAAGGCTAAAACCAAGAAATATAAACTCAAGACGCATAAGGCAACTGCCAAGCGTTTTCGCATGACAGGGACAGGGAAGGTCATGCGTACCAAAGGTGGCAAGAGCCATTTGCGCCGACGCACCTCGAAGCGTACAAAGGCGAAACTGTCCAAGATGTTGGTAGTCAGCCCCAGCGAGGTCAAACGTATTAAGACGCTTGCTCCTTATCTGGGACGTTATAGGGCCAATCCGCCCGCCTAAAAATGGGCTGTTTTTTCTGTTAAAGAATGACGCCCAGGGCGAGCGCTCTGGGTGTTTGTTGTTCGGAGTATGGGAACATGGCAAGAACAAAAACTGGGTTTACACGGCGTCATCGCCATAAGAAAATTATCAATATGGTCAAGGGCCAGTGGGGGACGCGCGGACGTTTGTTCCGCCGATCCAACGAGGCCATGCTCAAGAGTTTGTGGTATTCCTACCGTGATCGCCGCGCCCGCGCCCGCGATATGCGCCGTCTGTGGATCGTGCGTATCAATGCCGCCTCGCGCATTAACGGTTTGAGCTACAGCCGCTTTATCTACGGCTTGAAACAAGCAAATGTCGAGATTGACCGCAAAATGCTGGCTGACATCGCTGTCCGTGATGCCGCCACCTTTGCAAAACTGGCCGCTTTGAGCCAGATGAATCAGGGATAAGCCAAAAGCTTTCAGCGATCAGCCGACAGCTTTCAGCTAAATCTTTTCAGATATATTGATAACCATGAGGATACATTTGTGTCCTCTTTTTTGATTCAGGTCGAAATTCCGTACAATAATGCGGATCGCCGACTGCTGAAAGCTGACCACCTTGATAACAAGCACACAAAATAATCGCGTCAAACTGGTCGCGGCGCTGCAAACGCAGGCCAAAACCCGCCGCAAAGAGGGCAAGATCGCTCTGGAAGGGGCGCGGCTGGTTCGCGATGCAATTGTCACTGGTCATACTGCCGATTTTATTCTCTACACGGCGCATAATGAAAATCTGATCGCTGATTTGCCAATTGGCGGTACCGAAATGCTCCTCGTGAGCGATGAAGTGATGCGGCACGTCAGCGACACGCAGCAGCCGCCGGGGATTATCGGCGTTTTTCCGATGCCTGCGCCAAAACTGCCATCGTCACCTCAGCGTGTGCTGATTCTGGATGCGATTCGTGACCCCGGCAATATGGGGACGATTTTACGCACAGCAGCGGCGGCGGGTGTCCAGGTGACGATTCTCTCGCCTGATTGTGTTGACCCGTATAACCCGAAGGCGCTTCGCTCCGGGATGGGGGCGCATTTTCGTGTGCCACTGGTTGAGATGTCATGGGAAGAAATCGCGGCGTATGTTGCGTCGCTGCGGGTTTATCTGGCGGATAGTCATGGCGATATGCGCTACAACGAGGCGGATTGGTCGGCAGGTTGGGCGCTCATTATCGGGAGCGAGGCACACGGCGCGGGTGAGCAAGCCGCGAAACTCGCCTCGGCGCGTGTCTATATCCCAATGGCGGCTGAAACAGAATCGATCAATGCGGCGATGGCGGCGGGGGTGATTTTGTTCGAGGCGAGTCGTCAGGCATGAAGCGGCTGTTTTTGATTCAATGCACGATCATCCCGCTGCTGGTTGGGCTGATTTTTGTCTCAATCGTGTTTGGAAGTTATGTAAACGGCGCATTGTTTCAATTAGGTCGCTCAGAAGCCTGTCCGCTGCCTTGTTGGAATGGCATTCGTACTGGCGAAATGTCGGTAGACGCTGCGAATCACATTCTGTTCAGCCAGGGCTACGAGATGCAAAATTCGATGACGGATCGAAATCATAACTTCTATATCTCGCCTACCGGAAGCCGCTGCACCGTAGAGTTAGGACATCAGGTAGCGCGGGTGATCGAAACCCACCTCTCAGACTGCCCAAATCTGCGGCTGGGTGACGTGATCGCGGCGCTCGGTCAGCCGGAGAGCCTGCTGCCACACTCGCTGACATTCCGGTTTGCGCGTGGTATGGCACACCTTCGTTTGCGTATCGACCCCTGTGTGGATCGGCTGACGGCTTTTTCCGAGGTGATGTTTGTGCGCTTCTCGCGGATGCCGGATACTTCGCCTTACGAAGTCCCCTGGCAGGGTTTTATCCCCGCGTGGCGCTATGAGCATCTTTATTCCAATACCGTGCCGCTGGTGTGCTGAGTAATGATATACTGAACTTAGAAATAAGGAGTATGAATGATGGCTGACTTGCAAGCACTATTTCATGCAGTGGATGAACTGTCTCCCGAAGACCTCAAACAGCTTTACAAGTACATTTTGGAGAATCGAATTGAATTTGTAGATCGGCAGGCGACTTCACAAACGCCGCGTACTCTCGGTTTGCACGCGCATTTGGGGAAAGCTTGGATGAGCGACGATTTCCGAGACGAATTGCCGGATGATTCTCTACCCTATCAATAATGAGCGACGAAACTCTGACCCTCTACCGTCCTGTGGGCCTTCGCGAAATGGAATTGATTTTGCAGGCCGATTCAAAAGCATTTCCGCCACGCTTACCGCATCAGCCAATTTTTTACCCGGTGCTGAATTTTGAGTATGCCGAGCAAATCGCGCGGGACTGGAATACCAAAGACGAAAAATCGGGCTTTGCCGGATTCGTGACTGAATTTGAAGTCGATAAAGTCTATGCCAGCCAGTTTGAAATTCACACCGTTGGCGGTTCGACTCACCGTGAATTGTGGGTGCGTGCCGAAGAACTTGCGACATTCAATCAGCATATTCGAGGCGGTATACAGTTAAAAGCGGCGTATTACAGTGAGGGCTATAAAGGCATCAAGCATCGTCACATGAATTGGTATGCTGATGAAATGTTTGAAAAATTGTACATAACAGCGTACTTAAGCTCAGATTTTTACTGGGAGATAATAGTCAACCGTAATGCAATCTTTTTGAATTTTTCGTATTGGGCGACGCACGATATGAGCCGGTTTGTTCTCTATGAGGGAGAGCAAACTCGCTTCCTGAAAAAACTAGAGGATATCTGGAAATGGAGATTCCCTGATATACCCCTTTTAGGCAGTGATTTACTCAAATAAAAAGCGGATCGTCTGACCCGCTTTTCCTCGTTTTAAGCTGAAATGCTGACCGCTGACCGCTGACCGCTGACAAGCTACCTACATATTCAGCATATGGCCTTCAAGACCATGCGCGGCTTCTTTGATCGCCTCAGTCAGCGTGGGGTGCGAATGGACGTTACGCGCGATCTCGTTCGGTGTCAGTTCCCACATCTGCGCCAGCGTCAATTCCGGCAGCAGTTCGGTCACATCCGGGCCGATCAGGTGTGCGCCCAAAATTTCGCCGTATTTCTTGTCGCTGATGAGCTTCACCCAGCCGACGTTATCACCCAACCCAAGCGCCTTGCCGTTGACCTGGAAGGGGAATTTGGCGACATTGATGTCATAGCCCAGCTTGCGTGCCTGGACTTCGGTGTAGCCAAAGCTGGCGATTTGCGGCTGGCAGTAAGTGGCGTGCGGCATCATGTCAAAGTTGAGTACGACAGTTTCCGCACCAGCGATATTTTCTGCCGCGACCACGCCCATGACTTCGGCTACGTGTGCCAGCATGACTTTGGCGGTGACATCACCGATGGCGTAGATATTGGGGATGTTGGTCTGCATTTTTTCGTTGATGTCAATCGCGCCGCGATCCGTCAGTTTCACGCCTGTTTTCTCCAGGCCATAGCCTTCGGTGCGGGGTTTGAAGCCAATGGCCTGCATGACCTTATCGGTTTCCAAAACCTGCTGCTTACCGTCCGGCGGTGTCACCGTGACCTTCACGCTTTTCCCGGTGTCCTCGATCTTTTCGACCTTTGTGCCGATCATGATCTTGATGCCGTTCTTCTCGTAAATCTTGTGCAGTTCCGCAGAAATTTCCTCGTCTTCCAGTGGCACGACGCGATCCAGGAACTCGACAATCGTCACATCCACGCCATAATTGCTGAGGATATAAGCGAATTCCACGCCAATCGCACCAGCCCCAGCGATAATCATGCTCTTGGGCAGCTTGTCCTCCATGATTTGTTCTTCATAGGTGACAACGCGCTCGCTCAATTTTGTGCCGGGGATCAGACGGGTTGTCGCACCTGTCGCGATGATGCAGTTTTTGAAGGTGAGCGTCTCGGTTTTACCATCGTTGAGCGCCACATCAATATTGTGCGCGTCTTTGAAGGTCGCCCAGCCGTCATAGGAATCGACTTTGTTCTTCTTCATCAGGAACTGCACGCCCTTGACCAGACGGCTCGATACCTGGCGGCTGCGCTTGAAAGCTGCACCATAATCATATTCAACCTTACCCTCGACATTGATGCCAAATGTTTTGGCTTCTTTGCTGAAGATATGCACCAGCTCGGCGTTACGCAGCAGCGCTTTTGAGGGGATACAGCCGACGTTCAGGCAGACACCGCCCCAGTATTGCTTTTCGATAATCGCAGTTTTCAGCCCAAGCTGGCTCGCGCGAACTGCCGCGATATACCCGCCTGGCCCCGCGCCTACTACGACGAGATCGTATTCTTTCGCCATGAGATTCTCCGTATGGTTTGTCAGGGATTGCCCTGTGAGAGCCTGTATACAATATAGACGGCTTGTGTATGCTAGATTATACACAAGCCGCCTTAGTTTAACGTATATACGGGTCACTTGACCAGCAACAACCGGATTCTGGGGTTATTCCGAACTCCTAACAAGCTTAAGCGGAACTTGTGATTCAACCAGCCAGTTCAGAATGACAGCATCCTGTGACGACACCGTTATCATGTAAGTGCTCGAATCAACCTCGTTACTGTTTGGCAACCGGAGAACACCTGCGCCTTGAATGACGTTCTGCTCAACCAGCCGAGGCTGTTCTGTCAATGTTGCAGGCGTTGTCGCTGGAAAGTTCGGGTCAATATCAACAAAAAGCAAACTCGCAACAATATCGATCTTATCTCCTCTTTCCAGCGAATAATCAAATTGAATTTGCCGGTTGGGAACGATTATCCCCAGCCATCCCATCGGTATAATTCCACTTCCATTTTGATATTGAATAGGCCGTGCGATAGGCGACAATTGGTTCCTTAAAATTGGCTGCCAGCGAGGGGTATCCTGAATCAGATATAGACCCTCAAAATCGTTGGCATCTGAGATGGCCTCATTCGGTACAGAATTTATCGACCAGTAAACGGTTGTAATCATATCTATATCAATTTGCGTCCCTGCCGCCAGATTTTCACGAGCAATGACGACAGGTTGCAAATTGGTCGGCGGGAACAGGGTTGTATCCATCTTAAAAACTTCGAGTGCGTCACAGGCCGGGCAGCTTCCATCCGGGCGTATCATCGCATAGCCCGCGAACGGTGCTGCATCATATTCGGTGAAATCGACATTCCAGACGATCATAAGCTGTACTTTTCCGCTTACCGCCGCCAGACGAACTGCCTGAGCCAGCCATGCGGCCTGTTGCCCAACCGTGACATTTTCCGCCCAGGCAAACGGCGCTGGAAGGGCTGGTAGGTCGTCATCGGTCAGATAGCCAAGCGAGGTAAAACACAGCGGCTTTTGCGCACCTGTTATCTCTTGGTAAGCTGCGACCATGCCGCCGAAATAGCGCGTGTAGTAGTTATCGCGGGGATCGCCGCTTGTTTTGCCCGTCGGAACAACGCCTTCCACGTACTGCACGCCCACACAGTCCAGATATTCCAGCCCACCGCTTTCGACCACTTCGCGCAGCCAGCGATCATCGTTCATCACCTGTCCGGGGAAGGCTGATTCTGCTCCGGTGGGCGCAGGTGCAGCACTGATAACCAGCGTATCGGGATTCGCTAATTTGATGGTCTCATAAGCCTGCCGCAGCAGATCAACATACGCAGCCCCGCTTATTTCTCCCCTCGGCCAACTGCGATCAATATTCGGCTCTACCCAGACTTCAATCGCGTCCGCACCCGATGCAGCCGCTTCCGCTAGCCAATTAAGATAACCGTTGAAATATTCCTCTTGCTTTAATTCAGTAGGGCTTCCAGGCAAGGTGAGGAGAATTTTGAAATTATTGTCATGAGCATCCTTGATAGCTCTCTGAAGTGGCTCAATTTTTGTTTCCATCCCGTATCCTTCTTGATATTTCATCCAGGTCATACCGGAGCGCTGCATGGCTGAAATGGTCTGGTCGCTGTAGGTGTTGAAAACTTGACCGCCGTACTCGAATGACGATTGAAATGAGATCACCCTATCCGTTGCTTGCGCGCCCATAATCGGCTGTGAAGATGGAGCGCTGCGGAAAACGAGGACGCTGCTGACGAGAATCAGTGCCAGAACAGCCGCCGCTAACGTTAAAGGTAGTTTTGAAACAGGCCGAACAGGGGCATTTTGAATGTGAATCATATCGTTTTTTCTCTCATGCTTCTCGGTATAAAGTTCGAGCATCAGGCGATCTTCAAGCTGGCGCTCAAATTCAGGATTCGCCTGCGGTGTGCTTGCCACCAGATCGTCGATGAGTGCATCATTTACTGGCTGATGATTTTCTTTCATGATTCATGTTCCTTTTCCGGCTCATACTGGCTGCGCAGGTCATCCAGTGCGCGTGAGAGATGCGAGGCAACCGTGCGCTCATCCAGATTAAGCACAGCGGCGATTTCCTGATTGCGCAGCCCGGCGAAAAATCTGAGGGTGATAATTTCCTGACGGCGTGGCGGCAGGGCTGTAATAAGCGCAAAAAGATGCGCGAAATTTTCACGGCGTACCAGTGCTTGATCGGGAGAGAGCATATCACCAGGAATATCGGGGATTTCATCGAGCGAAATTTGCTGGTTGACCTGCTGCTCACGATAAAACTGGTTAACCTGATTGTGCGCAATGCGGAACAGCCACGCTGCGAATGAGCCTGCGCCGCGATATTCGAAACGCTTTAGCCCTTCGACAACTTTGATGAATACTTCCGCGACAACATCTTCAGCATCCTGCCTGCGCCCCACGCGATAGGCCACATAAGCGTACACGCGCGGAAAATAATGTCGGTAAAGCTGACGAAAGGCTTCCGGCTCGGTATGAATTTGTTGGAGTAAAGCACGTTCGTTATCAAGTTCCGGCATCGTGTTCACTTTGAATACTGTTCTGCATACTAAAACGTATTTTCGCGCGAAATACTGCACGGGAAATAAAAACGGCGAGTAAAAAATAACTCGCCGCTTACGTTTGATAAATTGAACTTCAACAATCCTGATGGCGCTTATGCAGGGTCAGGCGGCAACTGTGGACACAACGGGCGGCGCTCATTTTCGGGAAGCTGTGGCTGGTCACTTGCAGGCAGGAATGCACATGGCAGCGTATCCGGCGGCAGCGTATCACAGAATGGGCGCGTTTCGTCTGTGGATAATGGCTGCTCATTCGGGAATCGCCGGAAAACACACTGTAAGCGTTCTTCCAGTCGTTCGCGACCTGCACGCATCAGCCGAACGAGCGAACGTCGCGGCACATGATCGCACGATGGAAATGGTTCTTCGCCGCAGATGGGTTCGCCTGTGATGAGACGGCGCTGCAATTCGCGCATGTCCTGGCGTGTGAGGGGCTGGTTAATGTCGATTCGGCGCTCTAACAGGCGCAGTGGCAAACCGCCTAACCGCCGCAGTTCATAAGGCTCTGGTACAAGACGGGCGTTACGATCCGCGCGGAGTTGGCGATCTATCGGCACATTGAGGCGTGTGCCAGCTACAACAGGCACAACTTCGTCGGCTGAATCAACAAACGCCGAACCTTCGAGCGTGCTGATGGTCATATCGCCTTCAGCCTCAGCGCGGAACAGGACGGTTGAACCCATACTGACATCCACACCATTCACATTGAAAGCCACTTCGCTCACGCCCTCTGGTGTCTGTACCAGCACACCGCTGGCAGGTGCTTCGTCACACTGCGCATCCTCGATGCCTGTGCGCAGCAAAAATGCCTGCATGGGCGTAAAATTATCTTCGCTATCTTCGGTCACGGCATTGGTGATTTCGACATCACCAAACATCAAAAATGTTACATTCTGCCCCGGCAGCGATTCTGGTAGATTCGCCTGCAAGCGCATCAGGACTACGCCCCAGGTGTCGGCGGCTACATCCATGGGATTCAGACGCAGCGATTGGATAGTCGAGACATCCACCACGTCGCCAACCTGCTCAAATGTGAAATCGGCTGCCGATGGTTGGGCAACCGCGCTCAGGGCGACATGACCGTAACACGCCTGATTGCGGCCTGTATCCGCGCACAACTCGTCAGCAGCGTCGAGCGCCGTCTGCACGATAGCAGGGCAGTCGCTTTGTGCGAGTGCTGCGGGAACAAAACAGAGGAGTACAAAGGTGATAACAGCGGATTTTAGTCGATTCACAGTGCAAGCTCCTTAAGATGTTGCTTTATTATAGCTGGGGTAAAAATTCCCGCTTCGGAAGCGGCTATTCCCCATCGTCGTCACCGCCACCCGAATCGTCACCGCCACTGTCGTCACTTCCACCTTGATCCTGGTTGCCGTCGTCATCGCCGGAGTCGTCAGAACTGGTATCCTCGCTTTCTGGCTCTGTGTCAATATCGTCGCTGCCTTCATTGTTTTCTGTATCAACGGCTGGATCGCCTTCATCGTTTTCGGTGTCAATATCTGTATTGTCCTCATCAGTGGATGACTCGGGTTCGATCAATTCGTCATCATCTTCGGGAAATGCTGATTCGAGTTCGCCGCCGATTTCGACAGGTACTTCGTCACACGATGGCAGGAAATCCTCTCCACAAATCGGCTCACCGGATTCCATGCGTTTCAGAATATCGGCGATTTCATCCTCGTCCAGTGGGTCGGCGATTTCGATGTCGCGTTCCAATGAATCGAATTCCAGCGATTCGACAATTTCCATATCATAGGCTTCCGGGTCAGAAGGTTCGCCATCAGCCATCAGATCATCGTCCAGGGGGACACTGGCTTGCGTCCCGGCAATTACTGGAACAGTACGATTTTGAGCCTTCAATGCCGCAGCACCCTCAATAGTACGCACTTTCATGCTGTCGCCCGCCTGCGCTTGGAAATAGACGGTTGAACCCATCGCTACTTCCACGCCGTTAACGTTAAAATTGATCGCGCCGACACCTTTGGGGGTCTGGACGAGCAGACCACTTTGCGGGGCTTCCTCGCATTGGGAATCGCCCAGCCCTGTGCGCAGGATAAAAGCCTGCATGGGCGCAGCATTTTCACCAGCAGCGTTTGTGATTTCGACATCACCAAACAGCAAAAATGTCACATTTTGCCCAGGTAGCGAATTGGGCAGGTTGGCTTGCAGCTTCATCACCACCACGCCCCATTCCTGCGTCTCCTGATTCATGCCGTTGAGCCGCAAAGATTGAATGGCTCCCACGTCCGCCAGATCGCCCACCTGACTGAAATTAAAATCGGCGATACCCGGCTGCGGCACCGCATTTAAGTTCACGTTGGCATAACAAGCCTGGTTGCGGCCTGTATTGACACACTGCTGATCGGCGGCTTGCTGCGCGGTTCGCACAATTTCCGGGCAGGCACCACTTTGCGCCAGCACCATTGGCCCAATACACAGCATCGCAAACAAAAATGCTACGGCTCTCATTTGCTTTATCATATAACCTCAAAGGCGTCTTATTTTCTTTTTCTTTTACTTTACCAGCATGTTTGACTTTCTGCTTAAGAATCAGGCACAAGCAGGTAAAGTTCCATCGCCGTATTCGTCATCACCAAATCTTCGAGATTATGCTCTTCCCCAAGCCGTTCGGTGAGGATGGAATCCAACGTTGCAATCATCGCTGTAAAAAATTCTGTACTCACGACCTGGACGTAAGCCTCCGGCGGTTCTGGCGCGTTGACCTGAATATCGCCAATCGAAATGGTCGCGAATGAACCCATGATCTGAATATCAACCATCACTCGGCCTGTGATATAGGCTTCACCGCCCAGCGCCGTCAGTTCAACCTGGATGCCTTCTGGTACGAAATCGACTCGCGCCGCCTGAATAGAGGATATATTTGCGATTTGCTGGTTAAGTTGTTCCTGAAATTGCGCTTCCGTGATCGTCACATCCGCGATCACCTGATCGGATTCTCCATTTGCCGAAGGTGTGACTGTTGAGAAACGTGGTGCTTCCTGGGCGGCGGCTGTGCTGGTGGCAATCCCCGCTGCTGTAGGATCGAGCGCCTGTCGAGTTTGAGTCGGCTGTGGGGTATCGGTTGGCGGCGGCGTTGATGTGAGGGTTGGCGCGGGTGTATCGCTGGGGCGCGGAGTCTCCGTGATGGTCGGGGTCATGCTGGGTTCGTCAGAGGGTGTCAAACTTGGCAGAACCGCCAGTGTGGGCAGTTCGAGCGTCGGTTGTGGCGCGGGTTGGCAGGCAGCGGCAATCACAATGACCGCGATCAATGGCAAAAACCAAGTACGTCTCATAACATCATTCTCCACTTGCGGCAATAAAAAGGACACTCAAGCCCTTATGCAGTATAAACCGCTTGAATGTCCTTTAGGTTATTGTCTTGCAGCTAAGTTGTTGTCCTGCTGCTTAGTTATTATCTTTCGAGCCGGATTACGACCATTTTTCCAATGTTTGCTTGAGCGTGAGCATGAAGCCATCGCCTGCCGCGCCATCAGCGATACGATGATCGAAGGAGAGCGAAGCGTAGATACACGGGCGAATAGCAATCGCGTCATTGATGACTTTGACCCGTTTTTCCATCACGCCGATGCCTAAAATTCCCGCCTGTGGCTGATTGATAATTGGCGTGGCGAACAGGCTGCCGCTGACACCATGATTGGTGATCGTGAACGTGCCACCCTGGGTTTCGTCGGCTTTCAGACGTTTTTCCCGCGCTCGTACCGCCAGATCGTTCACTGTCCGCGCTGTACCCATCAGATTCAAATCCTGCGCATTTTTGATAACAGGTACGATGAGCCCGCCCTCAATAGCGACGGCGATTCCAATATGCGCGGCGTGATGCAGGAAAATGCCATCGCTGCGCCATTCCGCGTTGAGATAGGGATTGGCACGCAGCGCCGCTACCGAAGCCGCTACGAAATAAGCCGTCAGCGTCAGATTCACCCCCAGCTTGGCAAAATTTGCTTTGTTGGCCTCGCGGTGTGCGACAACAGCCGACATATCAATTTCGAAAACAGTCGTCACATGCGGGGAAGTTTGTAACTGGCTGCGCACCATGTGTTCGGCGATCATCCGTCGCATCGGTGTGAGCGCCACCAGTTCGCCGGGTGCGGCTTGCGGGATTGACTCGACAGGATGCACACGCTGCGGGGCAGGTGTTGGCGTTGTTTTTGGGGTTGTGTGCTCAATGGGCGCAGCACGCTGTTCCCCTATAGATGATTTTTCGGGAACATGATCTGAATAGTCTACGGTTGACTTGAATAAGCTGCCTTCGCCGGGCTGCTCCCAGGGTGAAAGTTCTACCGCCGGAGCCGCTTTGCGAACCTCGAGAAAGGCTTCAACATCCTGCTTGGTGACACGCCCGCCGCGACCACTGCCCTCAATTTTGGACAGATCGAGGTTGTGTTCAGCCGCCATTCGCGCAACCACAGGCGTGACGTGTCCGACGGTCTGGATTTTGGTAGCCGATCCGTTCGTATCGCTGTGAGCCGTATGATGGGCGCTGGTTGGGGGATTATGCTGTGAAACAGATTCTCCCGGCTGACCGATGATCGCCAGCAGCGAACCAGCTTCTACCGTCTCGCCTTCGCCAACATAAATTTCCAGAACGACACCGGAAGCTGGCGCGGGGACTTCGGTGTCTACCTTATCCGTGCTGACTTCCAGCAGCGGTTCATATTCGCGGATCGCTTCGCCTTGCTTTTTCAGCCATCGGCTGACCGTGCCTTCGACGACACTTTCGCCAAGCTTGGGCATAATCACATTCGTTTTCATCAATCGTTCCTAATAAGCGGTCAAATCGCGAATTGCAGCGGCGATTTTATCCGGGTTCACCATAAAAAATTCCTGCATCGAGTGGCTGAACGGCATGGCAGGCACATCTGGCCCCGCCAGCCGCTTGACTGGCCCATCGAGAAATTCAAACGCTTCGTCGGCGATGATGGCCGCGACTTCTGCGCCATAGCCCATCGTCAGATTGTCCTCGTAGACGACGAGTGCCTTACCGGTTTTTTTCACCGAGTCGAGAATCGCCTGTTTATCGACGGGCAGCAGCGTCCGCAAATCGACCACTTCGGCATCAATGCCATCTTCGCGGGCGACTTTTTCGGCGGCGATGACCGCATAATGCGCCATCATGCCATAGGCGAAAACCGAAATGTCACGGCCTTCCCGCGCGATTCTCGCTGGGCCGATGGGTACGGTATAGTCAGTTTCCGGCACTTCGCCTTTGATCGCGCGATAGCCCTTCTTAGGCTCAAAAAACAGCACCGGATTGGGATCACGAACAGCGCTTTTGAGCAGACCTTTGGCATCGTGCGGCGTAGAGGGGATGACGACTTTTAAACCGGGAACATGGGCGAAAAATGACTCAACGCTCTGGCTGTGATACAACCCACCACCGATTCCGCCGCCATAGGGGGTGCGGATCGTCAGTGGGACACGCCATTGACCGTCGGATCGGTAATAAGTTTTTGCTGCTTCGTTGACGATCTGGTTGAAGGCAGGGTGAATGTAATCCGCGAATTGGATTTCGCAAATGGGACGCAGCTCCGCCATTGCCGCTCCGATGCCTATCGCGACAATGGATAATTCTGCCAATGGCGAGTCGATGACGCGGGTCGCGCCGTATTTTTCGTATAATCCCTGGGTCGCGCGGAAGACACCGCCGCGTTTTCCAACATCCTCGCCTGTAATAAAGACACGCTCATCGCGGGCGAGTTCTTCGTCCATCGCCATGAGCAGTGCCTCAATGAGTGTCATATTTGCCATCGCTTAATCCTCCAGCGGCGCGTAGACATCGCCAAGTGTATCTTCAGGCGCTGGGGAGGGCGCGGCTTCGGCGGTCTTATGCGCGGCATCCACTTCATCACGCGCACGGGCTTCATAATCGTCAATCAAGGCTTGCGTCAGAATGCCTTCAGCCTGTAAATAGCTCTGGAATCGACTAATGGGGTCTTTTTTCTTCCATTCTTCGACTTCTTCGCGCGTCCGGTAGCTGCGATCATCATCATCCGACGAATGCGGTGTCATGCGATAAGTTTTGGCCTCGACGAGTGTCGCGCCGCCGCCGTTATAAGCGCGTTCAGCGGCTTCTTTCATCACGTCGTACATGGCTAAAACATCGTTACCATCCACTGTAACCCCGACAATACCATAAGCAGATGCGCGATCCGCGACATTCTTCACAGCCATCTGCGACTGGATCGGCACGGAAATTGCGTAGACATTATTTTGAACGAGGCAGATCATGGGGAGATGATGCACACCTGCCCAATTCAACCCTTCATGCCAATCCCCCTGACTGGTCGAGCCTTCGCCCAGGCAGGTCAGCGCGAGGCGCGGTTGGCTCGTATCCTTTGGATCAACCATACCCTGTGTCTGACGATATTTGATCGCGAAAGCGAGTCCCGATGTTTGTGGCACCTGGGAGGCCACAACCGACGAACCGCTGATAATATTCAGCCGATGGGAATTAAAATGGCTGGGCATTTGTCGCCCGCCGCTGAAGGGATCGCCAACTTTGGCAAACAGCCCAAGCATAAAATCCAGCGCTGTCGTACCGATGGCTAAAGATAAGGCGAGATCACGATAGTAGGGGTTCACATAATCGACACCGCGATTGATCGCAAAGGCTGCACCGATTTGCGCCGCTTCGTGACCGATGGCGCTGACGTGAAAGGTGATTTTCCCCTGTCGATGGAGTACCCACGCGCGTTCATCCACGCGACGGCTGAGGAGCATCATCCAATACATTTCCAGCAGTGTCTCTTCGCTGAGTTGAGTTCTTGGCAATGCTAAAGTTTCAGTTGACATGCCTTAGCTCCCAGCGTTTTTTTATCATCTTAAAAAACATTCTCCATGTGAGGCATCAATTTTTGCTGATATTACCATGAATTTTAGGTACATAAAACAAACGTGAACCTAAAAATCCCGGCATTTTAGATAATTATCGATAAACGAAAACCCCCGCACAGGCGAGGGCATTGCATATTTCGATCACAAATTCAGGTTAGTTGACAGGCGCAGCCAGCCGTTCCGCGACCAGTTCAGCGATGTCCTTGACCACAGGGCCGTCGGCAACTGATGATTTCGCGGTTTCGAACATCTGCATACAGAATGGGCAACCGACTGCGACTGTTTCCGCGCCCGTTGCTTTTGCTTCTTCATAGCGTTCGATATTGACGGCTTTCGTGCCGTGTTCTTCTTCTTTCCAGAACTGCGCACCGCCAGCCCCACAGCACAGCGAATTTTTGCTGTGACGCGGCATTTCAATCACGGGCGCACCAATCTGATTGAGAACGTTACGTGGCTCGTCAATCACGCCGTTGTGCCGCCCAAGGTAGCAAGGATCATGGAACGTGACATTGCTCATTTTGCTGGGGTGTGCGCTCATCGGGATGCGACCCGCAGCGATTAATTCGTCAATCAACTCGGTGTGATGGAGAACTTCGTAATTTCCGCCAAATTGATGATACTCTTTGCCAATATTATGGAAGCAGTGCGGGCAGGTCACGACGATGCGCTTGGGCGCGACTTCGTTGAGTATTTCAACATTCGCCGATGCCATCTCGACGTACAAATCTTCTTTGCCCGCGCGTCGAGCCACATCACCGGTACACTGTTCCTGCTCGCCCAAAACGGCAAAATTGATGCCCGCCGTATGCAGCACCTTGACCAGCGCACGTGCCGTGAGTTGAGCGCGGGGGTCGTAGCTGGCGGCGCAGCCTACCCAGTACAAAATATCAAAATTGGGATTGTCATCGACGGTTGGGACTTCGAAATCCAGGCCATTTGCCCAACGGAAGCGACTTTCGGGGTTCTGCCAGGGGTTGCTCTGTCGTTCCATGCCTTTAAACGCGGCCTGCAATTCATTCGGGAATTCGCCCTGCATCATCACCGCGTCGCGCCGAATATCGAGAATATCGAGCATCGGCTCGTTGCCTACCGGGCAAATGTCAATACACGCGCCGCAGGATGTACACGCCCATACTGCCGATTCACTGATCGCAAAGCCCATCAGTGGGTGATAGGACTCTTCGCCGTTTGCTAACCCTTCAAGTTGGTCATTAATCATGTAGCGCTTGTTTACTTCCAGCGCGGATGGCGACAATTCCTTGCCTGTGATGTATGCTGGGCATACGTCCTGGCAGCGGTTGCACATGATACAAGCATAGGCATCGACAATCTGCGTTTTCGAAAGATGTTCGAGCCGATTCGCGCCGAACTGCTCTTTTTCCTCGTCCTCGAAATCAATCGGCTCCATTTCACCGAGCGATGTTCGATCCGGACGGGTCAAAAAGTTGAACGGTGCCATAAAAAGATGCGAGTGTTTGCTTTGGACGAAATAGGGTGTGAACAGCAGAATCCCACCCAGCGCGACCCACCAGAACAGGTGGTGGAGCAGTTCCAGGCCATCAGGACTCGCGCCCGCGAACAAAGGCGAAACCAGCGTCGCGAACGGCATAAAAATATCGCCGCCGTGCTGTACCACGTGTACCGATTCACCCAGGAAACGCGCACCGACATGAAACAGGATAAAAAAGGCGACGATCATCGAGTCGCGTCCGATAGCGCCATTCTTGACTTTTGGGTGCAGCAGGACATTATCGTGATATTGGAGTTCTCGACGGCTCGGCAGATACCAGCGCCGCACAATGAAATAGATCACACCGACGATGACCGCCACACTCAACACGTCCCCTATCAAACGGTAAGCACTCTGGATAATTCCTGTACCATCTAAAAAGCGGTAGTTGGGAATAAAGGCCTGCAAGACATCGCCAAAATTGACCAGAAAAAAGAATGTGAAACCCCAAACGATGCCGAGGTGAAACAGGCTGGAAATCCGGCGTGTTTTCAAGGTGGTTTTTTGGGTGATATAGACCGTTATGGCACGCCACAGACGTATCGGAAGCTGATTCAAATGAAGCTGCCCGCCGCCCCGGTTGATGACCTTGTACGCATCTTCAAACACGCTGTAGGTCGCGCCGAGGGCAAACAGGGACAGCAAAATAAATACCATTTGTTCGACGGGTCCGAGCATAATAACAATCCTTGTTTATTGTCAGTAGGGGCGACTCGTCCCGTAAGAATTTCCTGCGGTCACGGGGTCGCCCCTACCATCTATGCAAAGCTTTAATTCTTTAACGTAGTTTACCATCGAGCCGGGAAAAGGCCAAAATAAACCGCGCCAGGTAAGATTATAATTTATTAACGCTTCCAAATGAGTATGATCGAAATTTTAGGTAACGGAGTCGATTGTGCCCATTAATTTTGCCCCTCTGCTGCGGAACGAAGTCAAAGCGATTGAATTTGCGAAAAACCTCACGGTTGATGACCTGAGAATTGCGACCAATGCCAGCATTGATCTGATGCTCGATTTAATCAAGGACCTGGATGATGCCGCCATGACATTCGATCCGGTTGATCTGCTTGCCAACGATCCACACGCAGCGCCGGGTGAAGAACACATTGGCTGGAGCATCGCGCATCTCATCGCGCACGTGACCGCCAGCAGCGAAGAAGGGGCAGCTTACAGTTCGATTCTGGCGCGTGGCATTGTCTACCCCGCCGCGCCCCGTTTGCGCTATGAGACTCCCTGGCGCGACATCAAAACCAAGAAGCACTGCATTCAGCGTTTAGAAGAAAGCCGCCGGATGCGCCTGGCTTGCCTGGATATGTGGCCGGACACACCGCATCTGGATGTGCTGCGCGAACTTTCGCCGCGCTATATTGAAAATAATGGCGAAGTCAACGCGCCTGCCGCTTTCTTAGGTGGATTGAAGCATGAACTGGCGCATCATGACCAGATGCGTGATGTCGTCCGGCAGGTTCACGCTTCCACCGAAGCCGCAGCGGACTAGTTGCAAACCATACGTCTATTTTTCGTGATGGCAGACTAGTTGCAATCCCTACGCCTATCTTTTATACTATAGGCTATTAAATCTGAATGGCTGAAATCATGTTAACGCATCATCATTTCAAACCGGATCGCTGAACCAACGCCGAATTTGATATTTCAAAGCGCGGACGCTGGTTCGCGCTTTTTTATTTCTGGAAAGAGGAGAGAAAACAACATGCCCGAACCCAAAATTAAACCCCGCCTGCCCAAAGGGATGCGCGACTTTTTGCCGCAGGAAATGCTCAAGCGCGAGCATGTTTTTAGTGTGGTGCGGGAAGTTTTTCATCTTTACGGTTTCGAGCCGCTCCAAACGCCCGTATTGGAACTGACCGAAACGCTGATGGGCAAATATGGCGAGGATGCCGAAAAATTGATTTTTAACGCCCAGCACCCCGGCGGTAAAGAAGAACTGTCACTGCGCTATGACCTGACCGTACCGCTGGCGCGTGTCGTTGGGCAGTATCAGAACGAGATCACGCTGCCCTTTAAGCGTTACCAGCTTTCTCCGGTATGGCGTGCGGAACGTCCGCAACGGGGCCGTTATCGCGAATTTTATCAGTGTGATGCCGACATTGTGGGCATCAAGGATATGAGCGCCGATGCGGAAATTCTGGGCGTGATCGTGACCGCACTCAAGCGATTGGGCTTTCTTCAGTTCAATGTGAAGATCAACAACCGTAAGCTGCTGACAGGTATGGGGCAGTTTTCCGGCGTGCCGGATTCGCAACTTGGCGATCTCTATCGCAGCGTCGATAAGTTCGACAAGATCGGCGCGGACGGCGTAAAAGGCGAACTTTTGACGCGCGGCATCGACAATGAAGCCATCGGTCGCATGATGGACTTGATTCAGTCGCGCCAGGAAGGGCTGGAAAACCTTGATTATTTACAGTCTGTCATGGGCGATATTCCGGCGGCGGCAGAAGGCATCCGCGAACTGCGCGAACTGGCGGGACATCTTTCGGCGGCCTACATTTCGATGGAAAATTATGAGTTCGATTTTACAATGGTGCGTGGCCTCGGCTACTACACTGGGCCGATTTTCGAGACGGTTATCACCGAGCCGAACCTGGGCAGCGTGACGGGCGGTGGGCGCTACGATAATCTGATCGGCCTGTTCCGCAAAGACAGCCTGCCAACTACCGGCACATCACTCGGCATCGAGCGTATTATCGACCTGATGAGCGAATTGAATCTGTATCCCGCGCACCTGGGCGGGACAGTTGTGCAATTGCTGGTCACTGTTTTTGGCGACGAGACACGCATCGAATCGACGAAACTTGCTGCTGAACTTCGGGCGCAGGGTGTCCGCACTGAGTTATACATGGAGGACAAGAATCTCGGCAAACAGTTCCAGCACGCCGATAAAAAAGGCATTCCGCTGGTGGCGATTCTCGGCACAGACGAGATTTACCAGGGTGTCGTCAAGCTCAAACGGCTGAAAGATGGTGAGGAAGTGAGTGTTGAACGCGGTGCTGCCGCTGAAACAATCCAGACCTTGTTAGAGCAGCCGATATAGCGTTTATAATTACAATTCGGATAACGAGGTTACAGCGTCCCCCCCAATCTGTGGGGGGATTTTCGTTGTATAGGCGGGTGTATGATGACACTTGTCGAGTAGTAGGGGGCAATCTCGCATCCCGAAGGGTGAAAGAAATTATGTTTGATCTTCTTGTACCCGCATTTGTTATCCTTTTCGCCGTCGTTTTTCTGGTGTTCTTACCCAGTTTAACGCTCGGCCTCGTGATTATCGGCGAACGGCAGGTGGGCGTCGTCGTGAAAAAATTCTCCACCAAACAGAGTAAGCTTCCAGCAGGCCAGTTACTTGCGCTCAATGGGGAGCCTGGTTATCAGGCCGATACGCTTGCGCCGGGTTGGTATCTCGGTTACTGGCCCTGGATGTACAGCGTACAAAAAGTGCCCGTTGTCGTGATTCAACAGGGCGAAATTGGTCTGGTAGTCGCCGCCGATGGTCAATCCATCCAATCGGAGAATATGCTGGCGCGGATGGTCGATAGCGACAATTTCCAGAACGCACGCAAATTTTTGATGAACGGTGGTCAAAAAGGTCGTCAAGTGGGCATCCTGACAGCAGGCACTTACCGCATCAATACGGCGCTGTTCACCATTATTACCACGAACAATGCCGCACAGCATGACATGAGTCCCGATAATTTGCGCGTCTATTCGATTGAACCGGATAAAGTTGGTATTGTGACCACGCTCGATGGCAGACCGATCAGCGAGGGTGAAATCGCCGGGTTGTATCTCGATGGTCATGATAATTTCCAGAACGCGCAGGCATTTATCAACAATGGCGGTCAGCGTGGTCTGCAAGAACAAATCTTGCTCTCTGGCTCGTGGAATCTCAATCCCTGGTTTGTGCGTGTTGAGCAGGTTGCCATGACTGAAATTCCGATTGGTTATGTCGGCGTTGTGATCTCATTTATCGGTAAGGCGCACCAGGATGTCAGCGGCACCGATTTCAAGCATGGCGATCTGGTCAATGTGGGACACAAAGGTGTCTGGGCGACTCCGCTTTACCCCGGCAAGCACCCGATCAACACGCGCGTCATGCGTGTCGAGCTTGTGCCGACGACCAACATCGTCCTGAACTGGGCGCAGCGTACCGAAGAACACAATTATGACTCGCGGTTGTCGTCGATTACCGTGCGTTCGCGCGATGGCTTCGGCTTCGATCTGGACGTTGCGCAGGTGATCCATGTCGGCGCACTGGATGCTCCAAAAGTGATCTCGCGCGTCGGCTCGGTGCAAAATCTCGTCGATCACGTCTTGCAGCCCATTGTCGGTAACTACTTCCGCAACGCGGCGCAGGCTTCTACTGTGCTCGATTTCTTGAGCGCTCGTAGTGAACGTCAGGCCGAGGCTGCTGAACATATTGGCCGCGCGATTCAGGCTTACGATGTGCAGGCTCTTGATACGCTGATCGGCAATATCAATCCGCCTGCCGCGCTGATGCAAACACTGACGGATCGTAAGATTGCCGAGGAGCAGCGCAAGACCTATGAAGTGCAGCAGGAAGCGCAGACTCAGCGTCAGGAATTGGTGCGCGAAACCGCCCTGGCCGATATTCAGCAGGAAATGGTCAAGGCCGAGCGTGGCGTGAGCATCTCCGATTTGCACTCGCAGTCGCAGATCAAGCAGGCGACAGGTGAGGCAGAGTCGATCCGCTTGCGAGCGCAGGGTGAAGCCGAGGCTATTCGTGCCAAAGGTGCTGCGCAGGCTGATGCCTACCATGCAGGTGCAGAAGCAATGGGTTCGCAGGGATTTACAGCCGTACAGTTGATGCAGATCATCGGCGAACGCAATGTGCGCATCATCCCGGACATTACCGTCAGCGGTGGCGCTGGTGGCAATGGCGGCGGCACAGGCAGCATGGTCGAGGCCTTACTCGGCGTGATTTTGCGCAATGAGTTGGCACAAAAAGCCGCACCCGTGAACGGGCATAACGGAACGCCAGCCACGGAAACAAAAGAATAAAATCGGGATTGTAGGGGCGGCTCAACGAACCGCCCCATGTGATTTCTCGTCTTTCATGAAATGGGTTCGCCGTTGTTGAACGACAGAAGGAAATCCTGTTCTTCCGGTCGGTGGTGCTCGCGGAATTGATCCTGTGCGTAACGCTCGATAACCTTGCGCCAGAAGGCCAACGCGTCGAGATTCGTATCAACAATAGTGATTTCCCATTGACCCCGAAACTGTTTGAAAAGCTGTTCGGCAATCGAAGCGCCAATTCCCTGCTTCTGATAAGGGGGCATGATATAGAATTCGGAAATCTCATTCACGGTCTTCACACTCCCTGGCGCTTCAGGAATGCCAATATCAATAATAGCAAAGCCTGCCAATAACTTGTTCGTATAGATTAGAAAGATGCGCCGGTAGAGGTCATCCCAACAATCCTCCAAGTCTGTTTCGGCAAAGCGTCCGTCGTGTTGAACCCGCCATTCGGTGGTAAAGCGGCTAAATTCATAAAGATAGAACTGATAGAGATTTCTCAAAATTATGTCGTGTTCCTGCATGGTTGCAGGAATCAGTTCGATAGCCATGTGTTACCCATTCGGTTTGGGCGTCGTCTCAGGTGGAGACGGCGCGGAGGAAGGCGGTGTCATCGGACGCGAAATCGGACGCTTCTGCCGTTTAAAAACGCAAAAGTAGCGATTGCTCCAACGGGGCGCACCCTCAAACAAAATATCGCCATTGCCACCGACTTTGGCGACAGGCTCCATGTGAACCAGTTCCCAGCCTTCATCGCCCAGTTTATCCAGTTCCGGCATCATGCTTTCCGGCGAGAACTTGGGCAGATTTTTTTTATTGGGCAGACGCTCTTTGAGATATTCTTTGGCTTCCTTCGTGGCGTTGGCTTCGATAAAGGTCGTAAAATATTCCCACTTTTCCATATGATGCCCCCATTGTGGATTAATCAAAAATGCTGGCGACAGTGATTTCAAAGCCAGGGATGACATCGCCCCCGGTTAGCTTGTCCTCACCGGATAAATTGGTTTGCTGCTTGCTGCCCAAGAGATGAACGGAAACAGTTTTTGTTTGTGGATCAACAACCCATACGATTTTGATCCCATCGCTCAGGTATCTGGTTATTTTTTTACTTATCTCGGTGTAATTATCAGTCGGTGAGACGACTTCTACAACCAGATCAGGGATCATCATCAAGGGCAAAGTTCGATACCCTTTGGTATCGGATTTATAGGCGGCGAGTTTTTCGGCGCGAAAGTACATCACATCCGGTACGCGCGACCCTTTTACCCACTGAGGTGAGTAGGTATCTGGCAAAATAAATGGGATTTCCATATAGGCATTTCCCAATTTGCGGGGTATCGCATAGAGCTTGAGTGCTGTCATGAGGGTATCCGCAATCTCACTCGGCCCAAATACGCTAGGACTCATCTCGATAATCTCCCCGTCGATAATTTCAAATGGTCCTTCTTCGTCGTAACGCTGGGCAAATTCTTCAATGGTCATCACTCTTGTTTGGATTGGTATATCAGCCATCTTTCATCTCTCGCCACTAGATAAACGTCGGCTCGGCGTAGACCCCGAAAACCTCGCGCATCACATCGGTGATTTCGCCCAGTGTCGCGTAGGCTTTTGCCGCCTCAATCAAATAAGGCATGGTATTTTCGTCATTTTCGCAGGCTTGGCGCAGCGCGTCGAGCGTTTGACTCGCTTTTTCATTATCGCGTTCGGCGCGTAGTTTTTGCAGGCGTGTCACTTGTCGATTATAGCCGTCGGGATCCATTTGCAGAATCGGAATACGCACTGGTTCGTCGCTGACGTAATCATTCACGCCGACAATCGTGCGTTGTTTAGCATCCGTTTCACGCTGGTAGCGGTAGCTGGCATCCGAGATTTCCATTTGGAAAAAACCTTCTTCGATAGCAGGCAGTACGCCGCCGATTTCGTCAATCTGCCGGAAATACTCGTAAACAGCCGCTTCGGTCTGGTTGGTGAGCGTTTCGACAAAATAGCTGCCACCAAGCGGGTCAATCGTGTTAATCACGCCGCTTTCTTCCGCGATGATCTGCTGGGTACGCAGCGCAATCGTGACGGCGTGTTCACTGGGGAGTGCCAACGCCTCGTCCATGCTGTTGGTGTGCAGCGATTGCGTCCCGCCCATTACCGCTGCCAGTGCTTGAATCGCCACGCGCACAATGTTGATTTCCGGCTGCTGCGCCGTCAGGCTGACCCCGGCGGTCTGCGTATGGAAACGCATCAGCCACGAACGCGGATTTTTGGCGCCAAAAGTTTCGCGCATCTCCCGCGCCCAGATGCGCCGCGCTGCGCGGAGCTTGGCAACTTCCTCAAAAAAGTCGTTATGGACATTAAAAAAGAAGCTCAGACGCGGTGCGAAGTCATCAATATCCAGGCCGCGTTGCAGCGCCCAGCGCACATATTCCAGCCCATCAGCCAGCGTAAACGCCAATTCCTGTACGGCGGTGCTGCCCGCCTCACGGATATGGTAGCCACTGATGCTGATCGTGTTCCATTCGGGCATATTTTTCGCACCGAACTCAATCGTATCTGTTACCAGCCGCATCGACGGTTCTGGCGGGAAAATGTACTCTTTTTGCGCGATGTATTCCTTGAGGATGTCGTTTTGCAGCGTGCCGCGTAGTTTTGACATCGGCACGCCCTGTTTTTCAGCGGCAGCGATATAAAACGCCCACATAATCGGCGCTGGGCTGTTGATCGTCATACTAGTGGAGACTTCACCCAATGGAATGCCGTCAAACAGGATTTCCATATCCTTGAGCGAACTGATAGCAACACCGCATTTGCCAAACTCGCCCAGTGCTTCCGGCGCATCGGTATCATAGCCCATCAGTGTTGCCAGATCAAACGCTACGGATAGCCCGGTATTGCCCTGTTCCAGCAAGTATTTATAGCGAGCATTGGTTTCTTCAGCCGTGCCGAAACCCGCGAACATCCGCATCGTCCACAGCCTGCCGCGATGCCCCGTCGCGTGAACGCCGCGCGTATAGGGATATTCTCCAGGCATTCCCAGGTCATCGAGATAATCCTGATCGGCGATGTCCAGCGGTGTGTAAACACGGTTGATCGGTACGCTGGAAGTCGTCATAAATGCATCACGGCTTTCCTGCATCCGCGAGAGCGTTTTTTTGAGCGTGGTCGCCTGCCACTCTTGGTAGGCTGCGTTTAATTTTTTCGAGTCGAATGTCATTGCTGACTCCGGTGGATAGCGTTTTTTTCATTATAGCGTCCAAAACCTGCTCTGCGCGATTCGTAATTCATATTCGCTTAAAGAGCCAGATAAGGATCATTCAGCCGTCTCATTATTTAAGATATGATTAAGGATATTTTAAGAGATTTAATACAAACATAAATCCCTGTTAAAATGTTTCGCATAACAAATATCCCTAATCACGAAAATGATGAGCACACAATGACTGAAACAGAAAACATGTCTGTAATTGCCAATTTGAACGAACATATCAGCCCCGTTGTTGCCACTGATCCGATGGCTGAGGCCGGACGAAAGGTGCTGTTAACAGAATTTATCAAAATGCTCGACCTCGAAGCGGGCAGCCGCACGGGTGAGGATATTGAGCATGTCCACAAGATGCGCGTTTCGATCCGCCGGATGCGCAGCGCGTTTCGCTTGATGGAGCCTTACTATAAGCCAAAAGCGGTTAAGCCATTTGTTGATGAACTGCGGCGAGTCATGCAGGCATTGGGGGCAATACGCGACCTTGATGTGATGATCGACAATCTCGAAGACTTTCAGACTACGTTGGATGCTTCACAGGTTGAAGCGATGAAAGAAGTGATTGACTCGCTCGATTTGCGGCGGGCGGATGCGCGTAAAGAATTGAAACATATACTTGATCGCAAGGCATACCGGCGCTTCGTGAAGAGTTTTAGCAAATTTTTGACGACAGCAGAAATGGGCGCAAAATCAATTGACCCAAAAAGCCCCGCGCCTTATCAACTGCGGCATATTCTCGCGCCCATGATTTATGAGCATCTGTCAGCCGCGCGTGCCTACGACCCCATACTGGCAACGGCTGACATCGAAACGCTCCACGCGCTGCGAATCGAATTTAAGCGCTTACGCTATGTCATCGCCTTATTCGGTAACATATTGGGGACGCAGATTCAGGACTTTGTTGAGGAGCTAAAAATCATTCAGGATCATTTAGGGCATCTGAATGACATCGACGTTGCCCATGCCAGCCTGAAGGAACTGATGGAAGACCTTGAGGGCGACCAGATCACCGTCCTATGGTCATATATTAATCATTTAGAGGCTGAAAAACCTGATCTGCTGGCTCAATTCCCAGAGATTTGGAAGCGCTTTAACGCGAAAACTAATCAGCGTAAACTTGGCGCGGCAGTCGCGAACTTGTAAGCGCTTATTCCGGGGGTTTTGATCGCACCTTTATATTCTCATCGACGCGGAAACCGTCGCCAGCGGGTTCGCCATGGATGGTGACAGGGACGCGCTCATTCCCCGATAAACGATAGAAGCCGAACCAGATCGAATAATCGTCGCCTTCGGGTGGGTTCTGATCGGTGATTTTCAATAAGCGGTTGTCTACAACATATTCGCCGGGTTCCCAGACGAGCGTCGAATAATAGCGCCCATCCTGCGAATATGTCACCGGGCCGTCCCATGTTGCCCAGGTATGACCGTTGCTGTCTCGCAGGTGAATATAAAGCATATAATCTTCTGGCGGCGGCGCGAGTACCTGAAAATAAAGCTGCATATAAATGGGTCGCCCCGGCCAAAAAGTATCCGCACCAATGCCATGCCCGCGGAAACGTGCAAATTCTCCAAACTCGACAGGCACTTCCGGGTCATGGATCATCTGCGGCTCGATAAAGCGCTTTTGCAGATTTAGCCCATACACATCGTAGCGAAAAATGCCGTCATCTTTCCACCAGGCGTGATGAATCAGATCGCCTTCCGACGGCCCAGCCAGTGCTAGCGCTGACATAACCTGATTTTGCTGCAAGGGGATTCCATCGTATGTGCCGCTGCCTTCCGGCGAACTGTCGATGAAATAGGTCACGCCATCAAGCTGGCTCAGGCGCGTGGGCGCTTCGTTGATCCGAATATCGTCTATCGGGAAGAAGAAGGGCAGTCTCCGCACACCCGGCGCGACGACAACCATCGGCGCATCATGCTCATCGAGATAAATTTGTAACCCCTCGACAACGCTCATTAGCGCGGGGTTGCCGGACTCGTAACGCGCTTTATCGTCCGGCAGTTTATTCGTCCACAGCCAATCCCAGCCTGCGTTCGGATCATAGAGTGTGCTGATAATACCGGGAACGCTGATAACCGCGATACCCGTTAAATAGATAAATTGCAACGCTTTTGACCATTTTGGCGCAGTGGGAATCCAAAAACTCAAAATGACCGCTGTTGGGAGAATCATCAGCGGCACGATGGCGAATGAGAGGCGGTAGTGATAGCTGTAAGAATAAAACCATGTTACAAAATAGGGCAGTGCTAAAGCCAATACCCAGCCTAATTTTATCGCGATAGGCCGTGTGGCATCGCTCCGGTGCACTAGCGGGAATAGCGCCATAAACAGCAGCACTGCACCTGCCGCCAACGCCAGCCATTCGATCACGCCCATACGATGCGGGTTCAAAATCGACGGCAGCAGCCCCGCTAATACCAGCGCCAAACCGATGAGAATCAAATACTTTGTTTGCGAGATGATGGTTTGTAAGGACAAGACATGTCTTGTCCTTACGGCGTTTTCAAACAGATTTTTGCGGTGAACAAAATACAAATACCCCAACAATACCAACAATGCCAGCAGCGGCCAGCCAAACTCGACACCGCTGCGAGCCGCCTGGGTTAGCCAAAAAGCTGTCGGGAATTCGACGGGTGGGTGCCCAAGCAGGATATTGCGCACGTACCAGATGCCACCCAGCGGGAGACAGGCCAGTCCGGTGATGAGCGCGACTTCGAATCGAGGTCGCCACGCACGCCAATCGAAACGCACGCGCACCAGATCAATAGCTACCAATAAAACGACACCCCAGACAAACGCGGCGGCTGTCGGCTTTGTCCACATGGCGATGCCAAAAACTAACCCGGCGATGAGGGCATATCGGCGGCGATAGACATCCCCATTCCACGCCATCAGGAAAAATGCTGCCGAGAGCGTGAACAAAAATGTCAGCACAATTTCCAGATCGCCAAAACGTGACCATTCGCCCACATGCGGATAGAGGGCCCACATCGCCGCCGCGAAGATTCCGGCTCGGCGCGTAAACAGGCGCGAACCCATCACATAAACCGCCAGAACGCTGCCAAGATTGAGAAAGGGTAGTACGGCACGTGCGGCATGATCGTTGATCCCGCCGGCGGCAAGCTGCGTATAGGTGTATTGCAGCGGCAAGAACTGTGGATAATAGCCAATCGTGCTGGGGATATGTCCGAGCAGCGTATAAAGCCGCCCCTCGTAGCCGTAAACCCACAGTGCATCGTAAACAGTGAAAGGCCAATAGGCGGTGCTGAACCACTGCACAATTGCGGCAGCGGCGATCAGGACGATCAATAATTTTTCGTCGATTGCCAGCGGTTGTGAAATTTCGACTTCAGAATTTGACTGGAAACGCCGTTTGCGCCACGCCAAACCGAATCCAACGAGCGCGATTGCCGCCGTGCCGCCCAACGTATTACCCAACCGGAGCGAATTTTCGCCGATGCTGCCGAGAATAAACATCCATGCCGTCAGCAGCGCCGGGCCAAACGCGAACGCCAGCGCGATCACCAGAACGCGATCCCGCCAATCCTTGCGCGGCAGAACGGCCAGCGCCCAAGGAATCCCCAGGCCAAAAAACGCCCATAGAACAGCGGGCGCTGCAGCGAGTGTCGAATAAATCCAGTAGGGCAGCATATTTGGAATTGAACCACAAAGAAAGTTTGAGATTTTGAGATCTCAGCGATTCAAAAACTTCACCTTTTGTACAAGAAAATCAATTCCCAGCGCGGCCAGCAAGCCAACCACCGGGTAAACGGGCAAATAGTATCGCTGCCATTCAATCGGTGTCAAGATCAATGTCGAAAGCACCGTCACCAGCGCCCACACGCCGACCAGCCAGCGCGTCGAAAACGGAACATCGCTGCGCCGAAACAACGCCCACACGCCGAGGCCAATCATAACCAACAGCAGCGCCGCACCCAACAACGAGCCGCCCACGCTTACCCCACGCCAGGGAGACGCTTCGTAGCGGACAATTTGGTCGCCAATAAAACTATCCCATCCGGCTATTTCGTAATATTGGGGTAAAACGATCAGGGTTTGTCGCGCGAATGCCGCCAGCGTATCCAGAGGCGTTGGGTAACTGCCGAACACACTGGTCTGAATATCGAGCAATTCCTGTCGTAGTTCCAGCACCGTTCCGGCGCGGGAAACAGGATCGCCCCACCACGCCGGATTCAGCACATAAAATGCGATAAGCGCCACAATGCCAGACAAAAATAAAAATATAAACCACAGAGTCACAGAGCGCACAGAGATTTTAAGAGATTTTTCTCCTTTCTCTGTGTCCTTTGTGCCTCTGTGGTTCAATATTATTCCGGTTATGCAACCAAAAAACACCGCCGCAACGGTGAAAGCCGCTGTATGCTTGCTGGCGAGAGCGAGTCCGCTGGCGATGCCTAAGAAAATCGCAGTCCACCACGCCGGATGCCGCAAAAACCAGATGCCTGTCAGAACGGTGAGCAGGATGAAAAAAATAAGGCTGCCTTCCATCATGGCGCGATGTCCATTGAGAAGGAGTGCCGGATTCAGCGCGCAATACAGGCTGGCGATATAGGCGGTCAGCCGCCCACCGAGCGCTTGTCCAATTGCGAAAATCACGACCACACCCGCCGCCAAAAACAGCGCCGACGACCAGCGTGCCGTTAGCAGCAGTTCTGGTGAGGGGGCATGTCCGTTTTGCTGGTTGTAATCCCAGTCGCCGCCCCAATCCCACTGCTGGTTGATATTTTCGAGTGAAAAGCCACCAAGATGCCATGCCAGCCCAATCAGATATTTGTTAATCGTGCCGTTGAGCAAGCGTAAATGCTGCTCGGTGTCGCGCTGTGGCGGATCGCTGTAGGCAATAAGGCTCAAATCACGCTGCATGAATTGATAGGCGTAATCGCGGCTCATAAAAATCTGCGTCGATTCGTCGGCGTGAAAAGGTGTTAGCGATGTCCCAGCGAGGATGTAGAGGATGAGCAGCAAAAGCCAGATGAAATCAAATCGTCGCCCATTTAAGCGCAAAACGTTCATGAATTTCTCTGAGCCTTCGCTGCTTTGAGCTTGAGCGTTCATGCTTCGGGCTTTTGATGAAAGCTGATGGCTGACCGCTGACCGCTAAACAATCGTGATGAGCACCTTTTTCTGTTCGACGGTCTGACCTGCTGCGACACTGACGCGCTGTACAACGCCATCGCGCGGCGCTTTCAGTTCGTTCTGCATCTTCATCGATTCGAGAATGATAACGGTTTGCCCCGCCGTCACTGCCTGGCCTTCCTCGACTGTCACGGCGACAATCATGCCCGGCATGGGCGATTTGATCGAGACTTCGCCTGTTTCGGCGACTTTTCCGCCGTGCCGCGAGAGCATCAACTGAGCGCGTTCGTCCAGCACTGCGCCCTCGTACAGCCGCCCGCCCATCAGCACTTCATAGGCACCGTCACGCTCCTCGATGACGACTTCGAGCGAGTGACCGTTCATGATGATCGAATACAATGAGGGTGTCAGCGAGAGAAAATCGACCTCGCGCGGCTGACCGTTGACGAGGACGCTGCCGTCGTTCTGAATTTCGATCTCAAATTTCTTGTCTTTGATCGTGGTAATGTACTTCATCTATTTGTGCAGCCTCTCGTAGCGCCCGACCCATTTCCAGTTGCTCGTATCCCGCTTGGCTGGTGCGACCACCTGCGATGCCAGTTGGCGTTTGCGATGCGCGAAGATCGTCGCGGCTATTGCAGCGGATTCCAGATCGGCATCGGTTGGGCTGGCTTCATAGGTGTCCATGCTGAAGCGCTGCTCGACAAACATAGTGTCGATTTTTCCGGCGATGAAGCTGAAGCTGTTGAGCAGATTGATATGGAACGGGATGTTGTGTTTGACACCCATGATCTTGTATTCGGAGAGGGCGCGGCGCATCCGCAGCATTGCCTCAGCACGATCTTCGCCCCAGCAGATCATTTTGGCGATCATGCTGTCGTAGTAGGGGGTAATCTCGTAACCGCCATAAACGCCGCTATCTACGCGGACACCGGGGCCGGTGGGCGTGAGCAGCGTCGTGATCTGGCCTACAGACGGCAGGAAATTGTTGTACGGGTCTTCGGCGTTAATGCGGCACTCAATAGCCCATCCTTTGGGGTTGAGGAAACTTTCGGTTGGCCCCATACGCCGACCACGTGCGATACGAATCTGCTCTTTGACCAGATCAATTCCAGTGACCAATTCAGTGACGGGGTGTTCGACCTGGAGGCGCGTATTCATCTCCAGAAAGTAGAAATTTTTATCCTCGTCAACCAGACATTCAATCGTCCCGGCGTTGACGTAACCGACGGACTCGGCAGCGGCAATCGCCATATCGCCCATGCGTCGGCGCAAATCGTCGTCCACGAAAACGCTCGGCGCTTCTTCGACCAGTTTTTGATGGCGGCGCTGAATCGAGCATTCGCGTTCGCCCAGGTGGATCGTGTTGCCATGCGTATCGGCGAGAATTTGAAATTCGATGTGACGCGCACCGACGAGTAATTTTTCGAGATACACTTCGCCGTTGCCGAAAGCACTTTCAGCCTCGCGCCGCGCTGTCGCCAGCAGTTCCGGCAGGCTTTCGCGGTTGTTGACCGAGCGCATACCCTTGCCGCCCCCGCCGCCAGCCGCCTTGACCATCACCGGAAAGCCGATCTGTTCCGCAACCGCGAATAACTCATCGTCGCGTAATCCGGGTTCAGTGCCGGGAACAAGCGGCACACCACGTTTTTTCACGGCGGTACGCGCGGCCTGTTTATCGCCCATCGTAGCAATCGCGCTTGGTGATGGGCCGATGAAAACGAGGCCTTCGTCCGCTACGGCCTGGGCGAAATCGGCATTTTCGGAAAGAAAGCCGTAGCCAGGATGGATTGCGTCCGCGCCAGTTTTCTTGGCGGCAGCGATAATTTTTTCCATGCGCAAATAGCTTTCGCGCGGGGCAGGCGCACCAATATTGACGGCTTCGTCGGCAAAGCGTACATGCAGCGCGGTGCGATCCGCTTCAGAATAAACCGCAACCGTCGGGATGCCCAGATCGCGGCAGGCGCGAATGATGCGAACGGCAATTTCACCGCGATTCGCGATCAGAATTTTTTGAATTTTTGTCGTTGGCTCAGGCATTTCTTTGCACCTTTAGAGAGGGATATTGCCATGTTTGCGCGGCGGGTTTTCGTCACGCTTGTTCTGGAAAACTTCTAACCCGTTAATCAGACGCGCACGGGTATCACGCGGCTCGATCACGTCGTCGATAAAACCACGTTCGGCTGCGATGTAGGGGTTGGCAAATTTGTTGCGATATTCAGCGGCGAGTTCAGCTTTGCGGGCAACTGGATCGGCAGCCTCTTTTAGTTCACGCCGGAAAATGATCTCTACCGCGCCCTCTGACCCCATGACGGCGATTTCTGCCGTCGGCCAGGCCAGATTAAGATCACCTCGGATGTGTTTGCTGCTCATGACGCAGTATGCGCCGCCATACGCTTTGCGCGTGGTGACGGTCAATTTTGGCACGGTAGCTTCGCAATAGGCATAAACCAGCTTCGCGCCGGATGTGATAATGCCGTTGTATTCCTGATCGGTTCCAGGTAGGTAGCCGGGGACATCGACAAATGTGATAATCGGGATGTTGAAAGCATCACAGGTGCGGATAAATCGGGCGGCTTTTTCGCTGGCTTTAATGTCCAGAACGCCTGCTAAAATCATCGGTTGATTGCCGACGATACCGACACTGTGACCGCCCAGTCGCGCAAAGCCAACGACGATATTTTCGGCATAGTCCGCGTGAATCTCGAAAAAATGACCGTCATCGACAATTTTGCGAATCACGTCCTTCATGTCGTAAGGTTTATTCGGATTATCGGGGATGATCGAATCGAGTTCAGCGTCTGCCCGCAGAGGATCATCGGTGGAAGCATCGAACGGCGGGTCCTCCATGTTATTCGGTGGGAGATAGCTCAAAAGCTCACGCACGAGGAGCAGGGTTTCGGTTTCGTTTTCGCCGACCATGTGACATGCACCACTTTTTGTCGAGTGCATGGACGCGCCGCCGAGTTCCTCAAAGGTCACATCTTCGTGTGTTACCTGCTTGACGACATCTGGCCCGGTGATGAACATATAGCTGGTGTTTTTCACCATCAGCGTGAAATCGGTGAGAGCAGGGCTGTAAACTGCGCCGCCTGCACATGGTCCCATGATGACGCTAATCTGCGGCACGACACCGCTGGCGAGGGTATTGCGCAGGAAAATATCGGCATATCCACCCAGACTTTCTACACCTTCCTGGATACGTGCGCCGCCGCTGTCGTTAAGACCGATAACAGGCGCACCTGTTTTCATCGCCATTTCCATAATTTTGCAGATTTTTTTCGCGTGGGTTTCGCCTACAGCGCCGCCAACGACAGTAAAATCCTGCGAAAATACATAAACGAGTCGCCCATCTACCGTTCCCCAGCCTGTGACCACGCTGTCACCCATTGGACGATTGTTTTCCATACCAAAATTGTGGCTGCGGTGGCGGGTAAAAGCATCGAGTTCGCGAAAGCTGCCAGGATCGAGGAGGATGTCCAGACGTTCACGGGCGGTGCTGCGCCCGGAATCGTGCTGACGCTGGATGCGCTCCTCGCCACCTCCCAGGCGGCCTTCTTCACGCATTGCGCGCAGCTCTTCGATTTTTGAGTTCATATTGTTATTGGTAACGGTCATTGATTTTCTCCGTTTGTTGATCGACGCAGCAAGTAGGCCACTGTCATGAGCAGAATAATGGCATTTGTGATGAATAAAAAAGGCAGTCTTTGTTGGTCGTAATCGGCTTGCGCGAATAATAATAGACGAGCCGTACTGTAAATTATAAATCCAATGATTGCCAGGATAATATAGCGTCGAGCATCTGCTTCTAATCTTATCAGCTTCAGGGTACACAGCGCAAAAAGCAATGCCCAAAAGCCACTGGCAATAAATTCCAGCGGTAGGGGTAAGCTGATTTTTTCCGCGAGATCGGCGGGTACTTGCAGAGCGCGTATCGCTGCGCCAAATTGAAACAACATGAGGCAAGCGGTCAAAAAAATCAGCCGCCGGGGGCGACGTGGGAATGTTTGTGTCATTATTGGGAGCTTATAACCTGGGCTAAGGCGTAATACCGAAACGGTTGAGCAGTTCGACAATCGCATTGTTGTAGCCGAGCGTACTTTCTTCGATCACGCGGATCGTATGTGTCCCACTCAATGCGGTATCAATCAGCGTGGGCAGATTCCATGCCCCACGTTCATATTTAAACCCATTGTGCCAGATCGGAATAATCGTCAGGCCAGCTTCCAACGCCCAGCTAATCTCCTGAGTCGCGACTGTGGAATTCAGCGTTTCCTTACCGAGCAGCGAAATGAAATAATCGTATTTCTGGATGCGCTCTTTCAGCCCGGCCTGCCAATCTTCACCCGGTACAAGCGATACATCGAGAAATGGTTCCAGCCCTTCCGCCTTTAGCCGCGCCAGAACGAGCAGGGCAAAAGCGCTGCTCTCGCTGCGTTTGTAAGAGATGAAAATCGTAGCCGATTCGACTTCTTCAAGCAGGTCGAACGCAGATTTATTAATCACAAAGCTATTGGTATCCAGAGTGACATAACCGTTGCTGAGCAGAAGCGCGATACGCGGCGGCTTATCGTTCCATCGTCGCGTATTGTATTCCATGACCTGGCGCTGGTTGATTTCGCCCCGAAACGTACTGATATAGGTATCCCACACACCTTCGACAGCGCCCTCCGCCAATTCCTTCGCGAGTGTGCGGACACGCGCGAGTGGGTTATTGGGCAGCGGCCTCTGGGAAACTTTTTCGATGAACGTTTCGAGTGATGTTTGCTCGCTCAAGTTTGCCTCGTTTAGGGAATCTGCTTTGCACGAATTTCAGAAAGTCGGTTTTTGATGCGTTCCTGATCCGGTTTGCTATAAGTATCCATATGCACCGGGTCTGTAGCATAATCTACAACTGAAAGAAAAAAACGTGAACTTTCGAATGTCCGATTATAGACATCGCCAAATCTTATTCTCACGACATCTGCTCCAGCCAATGGAATATCGAGGATGGGCAAAGCCTGATCGACATGAATTGCGTAGATGGCTGTTTTGCCTTCTTCAAATGTAGGGCGTGGATCAGTAACGATAATCATGTAGGGGAATGAGTCTTTGCCTTTTGGGTATCTTGGCAGCTTGTAAATAATCGGTGCTGTCTGATGTAAATAGTCAATCTCTACCAGCCGTAGGCCGCTTTTCAGTGTTTGCAGCCGTTTGAGAATATACTGTTCATAATGCGTTCCGCCGGGTTTGTTGGCTGGCGACAGCAGCTCAATGCGCGTGATAGGTCTTCCTAAAAAGCTGCCTTCTCCGGCCTGATATATAATTAACCCTGTGAGCGTTTCTTCTTCCTTGAGCGTCTCAGGAAGTGGTAAAACCAGCGTTGGACTACTCGTTTCTTCAGCAATCATCAAGTCAGTCTGCCCAGTTATGGTAGGGTTACGATAAATTGTGACATCCGGTGTCGTGCGTGCTCGTGTTTCAAGGCCTGTTCCAGCGTCAAATTCACCAATTTGCAGAGACGTTTCCGAAAGTGTGAAATAACCACGCGGCAAGTTAATGTCCATGGTCTCACGCAGGCGAACAATATATTCAGCATGAAAACTCTGCCAGATACTCGTGCCGGGGTCGTTCTGCAAAATGCTGTTTAAATGAATGTTAATACCTGGATATAAATTGCGCTCGGAATAGATCATCACATATCCTCTTGCCTCTTCAATCCATTATAACTTAGAGCGCAGGCTGCGAAGGAATCAGATCACCTCAATCGCCCAACTGGTCGTCATGCTTTGTCCCGGCTCAAGCCACAGCGCGGTGTCAATTTCCAGCGCTTTTTCGATGCCACCTCCCCAGGTATTAGTGCAGGGTAGCAGCGAACCGACATACTCGTTGATCTCCGGATTAAAGTGAAACCAAACCCAGATATATTTCATAAATGTGGGATCGAATTTGAATTGGATGCCTGTGTCGAGTTTGGGGTTAAAAATTTCGATAAGTCCTGAGCTATCCTGTGCCGCATCACCCAAATCCACCAGCTTTTCAGTTCTGTCTGGCAGCGTTTGAATGATCTTATCACCAATTTTGATAACCGTTCCTTCATCAAACAGGGGATAGCCATGATAAGGATGTAAGCCATAGATAAAAGGGATACGCTCACCCGTATCGAGACTGTTAAAAATTTCGTCTGTTACAGTGATTCTGGGTGAATCGCTGTCGAGTTTAAGCACCCGACGGATGCCCAGCGGCATATTGCGCGAATGTCCAGTGAGATGAATGGTATCGCCGTCAATCTGATATTCCCAGGCAACGTGGCGAACATCGCCGTGAAATTCATATTTTGCGCCGTCCAGATCAGCAGGTGTAGCAGCGTTGGGGAACATGGTATAAAAGCCGCAAAAGAAATAGTCTTCTGGCGCTCGTACTGTCTCATTCAGGACATCGGCTTCAAAATTCTGTATTTCGCCCTGCTTCAGATACAAATAATCGAGGCCAGTCTGTTTATTCCGAATGCGATGAATTTCCGCGCCGCGCCCAGGGAGCACGACGACCTCGATATACTCGTTTTCCAGGATGATCGCTTGCAGATGATTCAGCCATGTTGTTTCACGAATCTGGATAGTCAATTGGACATATGCTCCGGGCGGTAAATAGGATTTTGGAAGTTGAGTCGGGTATTTTTCATGCCGATCATTCGCAGGGGGTTGTTAACTCTTTTGAAGGATAAGAACGCGAAAATGCTAAGAGCGCTGAAAATACAGCCGATGCTTAAAATGCTGCCTGTGCTGGCAATGGAAAGGATACTACCACTACTCGCAATCGAGAGGATGCTGCCCGTGCTGCCGATAGAGAGAATACTTCCGCTGCTGCCAATCGAGAGGATGCTGCCAACGCTGCCGATACTGTTTTTGCTGGCATAACTCCACTTCGCTGTCATGCGCTTGCTCCTTAGATACTCAGGGTAGGACGGTATCGTGCTTAGATGCTCACGGTAGGACGATATTCGCCGAACACGCCGCGCAGTGTATGGCAGATTTCACCGAGTGTCACATCATTTTCGACACAGGTCACGAACAGTGGCATCAAGTTGTCATCTCCGCGTGCCGCTTTTTCCAACTGACCGCGCAATTCCGCCACTTTGTTATTATCGCGTCTGGTGCGCAGGTCAGCGAGTTTCTGGCGCTGCGCCGCTTCCATCGCCGGATCAACGCGCAAAATATCGGGTACGGTTTCTTCATCAACTGTGAATTTGTTCACGCCGACGATGATCTGCTCGTCTTTTTCGACAGCTTTCAGATAGGCGTAGGCGGCATCCTGAATTTCGCTCTGGATAAATCCCTGCTCGATAGCGGGCATCGCGCCGCCCAGCGCGTCAATCTGCTGAATATAGGCTTCCGCACGTTGAAAAATTTCACTCGTGAGTGATTCGATCAGATAACTGCCTGCCAACGGGTCTACACTGTCGGCGACTCCGGTTTCATAGGCGATGATTTGCTGGGTACGCAGCGCGACCTGTACAGCATCCTGTGTTGGTAGGGCTAATGCTTCATCCTTGCTATTGGTGTGCAACGATTGTGTGCCGCCCAAGACTGCTGCCAATGCCTGGAGCGCGACCCGCACGACATTATTGTCCGGTTGCTGGGCAGTGAGCGTGCTGCCACCCGTCTGGGTATGGAATTTCAGGCGCATACTTTCGACATTTTTTGCGCCAAAGCGTTCGCGCATAATCTTCGCCCAGAGTTTGCGGGCGGCACGAAATTTGGCAATTTCTTCGAGAAAATTGTTGTGCGCGTTGAAAAAAAATGAAAGCTGCGGCGCGAAATCGTCCACGCTGAGTCCGGCATCAATCGCCGCTTGCACATAAGCGATGCCGTTTGCCAGCGTGAAGGCAACTTCCTGCACGGCGGTACTGCCCGCCTCGCGGATGTGATAGCCGCTGATGCTGATAGTATTCCAGGCGGGAACGCTGGTTTTGCAATAGGCGAATAAATCCGTAATGAGGCGCATGGACGGCTTGGGCGGGAAAATATAGGTTCCACGCGCGATATATTCCTTGAGGATGTCATTTTGCACCGTGCCGCGCAGTTTTGATTCTTCGACTCCCTGACGCTTGCCGACGGCGATATACATCGCCAGTAGAATCGCGGCGGGGGCGTTAATCGTCATGCTGGTCGAGACTATATCAAGTGGAATCTGGTCAAAAAGACGCGCCATATCATGAACGCTGCTGATGCTCACGCCAACTTTGCCGACTTCGCCCTCGGCCATCGGATCGTCGGCATCGTAGCCGATCTGCGTGGGCAAGTCGAAGGCGACGGAGAGGCCACTTTGCCCCTGGTCGAGCAGAAAGCGATAACGCGCGTTGGATTCTTCGGCGCTGGCATATCCGGCATATTGTCGCATCGTCCAGAATCGCCCGCGATACATCGTTGGCTGTACACCACGTGTGAAGGGGTATTCACCCGGAAAGCCCAATTCTGTTTCGTAATCGCCCGGTATATCGTCCGGCGTGTATAACCGCTTCAGAGGGATGTCTGAGGAGGTCGTAAATTCAGGCTGTCGTTCGGGGAAGCGCTTTAGATTCGGCTCAACCTTTGTTTCTTCCCACTGGCGTTTAGCGTCTTTGAGTTTCGATTTTGTAGTTGGTAGGGTCATTAAGTGTTCCTAGTGTCTATTCTCTTGGGTGAGTGATTGTAATATCAACATCAAATTCACCTTCATTATCCCAATACATTTCTTTGCTGTCGTTAACAGCTAAGTGCAGAAAACCTTCTTCACGTTGAATAAGTGTTTTTCTGAATTGACTACCTACAAAAAATGCTTGTTTTATGGCCGTTTTATCTGTGCCAATCCAGCCGAAGAGCGTACCCGTGACACCATAATTTCCAGTTGTTGGAGTGAGATATCCTTGCATTTCGTAGGCTTCTGTATTGCTGTAGAAGGCTAGTACAGAGTTGTCATCTGGATGAGGGTATAAACCATCAGGGGTTATCTTAAATTTGTTGCTATCATTAGAAATTGTACCACTGGCGTTGATCTCTACCTCATCGCCAGGTATAAGCAAGATACCTGTATTACATAGATGTCTATTTGTATCATCTTTCGGCTCGATAGTCGCAGGAACTTTAAGCGTAATCGTTATACCTTCACCAGACGGAGAGATTTTGTGTTTTGACCACAGCGAGTTTGGGGCTACTAAAGGAGTATCTTCACTTGGGCGGATAACAGATGCCAAAATGGAAACAATCTCGACTACGGTAGGTTCGGAGTTCACTGGGCTGAACTGAAAGTGTTTAAGTTCTTTTGGATATCTGTGTAATTTATGATCTAAAGGAATGATTGATTTATGATGAAACCAAGCCTCGCTTAATTCGATACGGCAATAAATCGATTCGAGGCTTTCACGAGAAACAAGATATATGAAATTGTCACACTCTCTAATTTGGTCAACAATTCTATCCCACCATTGCTGACCACCGCGAAGCTCTTTGTCAAACCATACCTTTTCGTATCCAAACACTTGTCTCAGATAGTCAGCAATTCTATGAGTTAGTTGAGTATCATAGCGACTGTAACTAATGAAAATCATAGGAAGTTTTATATCAGGTTTACCGAAAGTGTTGGGAAACACAAAACTTCCATCAACGTGATCTTGTAAATTCTGACTGAGTTGAACACTCCACTTTCTGCCGCTACCATTGTTATGCTCCACAATTGAAATCAGGCCATTATTGGCTAAATCTTGTAGGGAACCTATGGAAGGGGATACAAAATCATCGGAATGAATACCCAATCCATTTGCAAGAGATATTGAAGTTTCATTACCAGCAGTTACATCTATAAGCTCAAAGTATAGATCAATCACTCTGTCATTTTTTGCTTTCACAAGGTATTTTGCAGCTTCTTCAGCTTCAGGTGTGAGTGACATATTCGTTCCCATAAACACAAATCAGTTGAAGTGATTGATGTGAGCTTAATTGCTAGTTCTCTACTTCTTGGGAATTGGATAAATTACTAGAGTGAAAAGCGCTTTCCGGCACATCCATCCCCGCGAAATTGGCAAAGGTCAGATCGTTGAATTCCAGATTCAGGTTCTGGCGCACAAAGTCGAACAGCGACACATAACCTGAAGGGAAACGCGGTGCTTCTGATAATTGCAGCCGGGTGATAATTTTCTCAATTGCCTTGTGATCGCCTTCGATTTCGACAAAATTGCCATACGGGAGTTCGTCCAGCACAATTTCCGTCTCGTCGAGTTCGTAGGTGGTACGGTACTTTTCATACGTCATATGAGGGAAATAACCCAGATGTGCCAGAATCGTTTCCATCGTGTCAAAATCGCTGACCTCAACCTCGGCTTCATAGCGGCTGGTGATGTCATCTTGCACTTCTTTACCTGATTTGTACGTCAGGCGCACACGGCTGTCCCGGCGCAAGCGCACCACAATACCTTCGGTACTAAGCGTTTTCTCGGCATTTTCATAGCGCACGTTGCGTTCATAAACACGCGGTGCGGTCAGCTTTGCGCCGACGCGATCCAGGCGCGTCTGCACGATTTCCAGATAGGGGACGTAGAGCTTAACTTCAGTTTCGGTATGTTCTTGGGTCATGGTATGCGTGTAATCTCCCGCAGAGCTTCCGGTAAATGTGTTTTTATTGTGGTAACGAGTTCGGCGTGATTGCCGTTTGCCGTGTGCGGCGCGACGATCACACTCTTGACGAATGTTCCCGCCGCGCGTTCGATCATCCAGAAATCGAGGCCGTAGAGTGGCATTCCGGGCTGGTCTGGCATATGGTCGAAATGGTGTTTCTGTAGTGCCAGCATAAACGCCTCATAGCGCTCTAAATTGATGATGTGAACCAGTGGTTTGCTATGAAACATGCCCTCATAAACCAGCGATAAAACCGCCTGATTCAGACCATCTCGGCGTAACGTCGCCACAGAATCGAGCGCTCGGCGGTCATGATGATAGATTGTCACCCGATAAACAGCACGGACACCCGGCTGACGTGCGAGTCGCTTCAGCGGCTCCAGCCCCAGATAGTCGGCAATCGCCCGCAGCGTGTAGGCCTGCTGTTCGGGGTGAGAATCACTCATAGCTCAAGCACGACTTTGCCGAACACGTTGAAATCGGCCAGCAGGTCATAGGCTTTGCGAATCTCAGCTAAGGGCAGCATCTCGCCGACAACAGGTTTGAGCTTGCCCTCAAAGATCAGATTCATGACGCGAATATAATCCTGCTGTGTTCCCATTGTGCTGCCAATGATGCTGATCTGGCGTGAAAATACCTGCCGCAAGTCGAGATTTGAATTGTGACCGCTGGTATTGCCCACCACCAGTATACGCCCACCGATCCGCGCAGAACGCACACTATCGCTGAAGGTCGATTCGCCAACATTATCAATCACCACATCCACACCCTGCTTATGGGTCATACGGAAAATTTCGCGCGACCATTCCGGCGATTCCTGCCGATTGATGGTCACGTCCGCGCCGAGTTCGCTGGCTTTGGCACATTTTTCCGCGCTGCTGCCGATTACATAAACTTTCGCGCCTGCGAATTTGGCGATCTGAATGCTGGCGCTGTTGACTCCGCCGCCCGCGCCGACGATCAAGACCGTTTCGCCTGGTCGCAGTCCGCCGCGCGTGATGAGCGAATGCCACGCCGTCAGATAGACTAATCCTGCCGAAGCCGCTTCTGGAAAGCTGACATTATCAGGAACTTTTAACAGGTTGCGTGCCGGTAGAACAGCATATTCCGCCGCGACACCCGGTACACTTTCGCCCAAAATGTGAATCCGCGTCTGATTTTCCAGACCACTCGGCGGCATGGGACTGTCCGGTGGGATAATCGTCGGGTTGATGCTGACACGATCTCCAGGTGCATAAGCAGTGACACCTGTACCAATTGCATCAACCACGCCTGCGCCGTCCGCACAGGCGATATGTGGCATCGCCAATTTTAAGCCCGGCCAGCCCTTGCGCACCCATAGATCGAGGCGATTGAGCGCAACTGCTTTCATGTTGATGCGAACTTCGCCTGCTCCCGGCTCAGGAATCGGCAAATCATCCGCGATGCCGACGACTTCCGGCCCGCCGTGCGCGAAAATAACACCAGCCCGCATCAGCGCAGCCCCAATTCTTGACGCGCGATAACCATCCGCTGAATTTCGCTCGTACCTTCGTAGATGCGTGTGATACGAGCATCCCGATAATAACGCTCGATGGGTAACTCTTTGCTGTAGCCCATGCCGCCGTGAATCTGGACAGCTTCGTCGGTCACGAATGCAGCCGTCTCGCTGGCGAATAATTTTGCCATGCTTGCTTCCAGCGTATATCGTCCACCGTTGAGTTTGGTGCGTTCTTTGGCCTGCACCGCGTTATAAATGAGCAGGCGGCTGGCCTCGATGCGCGTTTTCATATCGGCTATTTTTTGCTGGATCATCTGGTTTTGACCGATAGGGCCGCCGAAAGCGATGCGTTCACGGGCATACTGTACGCTGGCTTCATAAGCAGCTTCGGCGATACCATGCGCCTGTGACGCGATTCCGATGCGCCCAGCGTCGAGCGCGGTCATGGCGATTTTAAAACCCTCGCCCACGCCGCCCAGAATATTTTCGACAGGGCATTCATAATTTTCGTAAACAATTTCGCTGGTGGCGCTGGCGCGGATGCCAAGTTTCGGTTCTTTTTTGCCGCGAATGAATCCTGGCAGAGTGGTGTCGATCAAAAACGCGGTGACACCTTTGTGCTTTTTCTCTGGCTCAGTCATGGTGAATAGAAGCACATAATCGGCAACAGGGCCACTCGTCACCCAGCTTTTGCGCCCGTTGATGACATAATGCGTCCCGGCGGCGTTCAGGACGGCGCGGCTCTGCATCGTCCCAGCGTCGCTGCCAGACATCGGCTCAGTGAGGCTGTACGCGCCGATTTTTTCGCCGCTGGCAATCGGAGTCACGAAGGTGCGTTTTTGTTCTTCCGTGCCAAATTTCATGATCGCGTAGTTGTAGAGCGAATTATTCACGCTCACAATCGTGCTGTGGCTGGCATCAGCTTTCGCGATCTCGATCATCGCCAGTGCATAAGCCAGACTGTCCATACCCGCGCCGCTATATTCTTCCGGCACTTCGATACCCATCAAGCCCATCGCGCCTAATTTTTTAATCGTGTCCATCGGAAATTCGCCCGATTCGTCCAGTTCGGCGGCGATAGGGACGATCTCGTTTTGGGCAAAGCTGCGCACAGCGTCGCGCAACATGCGATGCTCGTCGGTCAATTGCAGGGTGATTGCCTGCTCACTAAAATCCGTTTGCGCTACCATCATATCCTCCAAACGGCGGCTCTTTTTGAGAAAAAATGAATTTCACATTTGATGGACTTCATTATATCATCTCGGAGAGTCGGATTGATCGTGTTTTTACAAAGCAAGGACAAAAACTATGTCACAAATCAAAATTGATCACATCGCCGTCGTGGTGGACGATCTCCAATCGGCGCTGGGATTCTGGCAGGATGCGTTGGGTTTGGAACTCGGCGCTATTGAGGATGTGAAAGAAGAGGCTGTCGAGGTCGCGTTTTTGACGGTGGGCAGCTCGCATATCGAACTTGTCAGGCCGACCACCGACGACAGCGGCATTGCCAAATATCTTGCCAAGCGTGGGGCGGGGGTGCACCATATCTGTCTCGCGGTTGAGGACATTGAATTGGCGATGGCAAAATTAGCGTCGTCGGGAATCGAACTGATTAACGAGACACCGCGTACCAAAGCTAATGGCACACGCTATGCCTTTGTCCACCCTAAAAGTACCGGCGGCGTACTGGTGGAGTTGTATGAGGTGGCGAAATAGCGGCTCAACGAGATCGCCTAATGCTGATGAATGCGTCCGGGGTAGGCGGTGGTACAATAGGGAAACACAGAAACACAGGAACACAGGGAAAGAGCATGGATTCAAAGCCATATTCTGATGCTTACGTCCAACATCTAACACGTGGCCCATTTCCAGGGCGGGTTGATCCCTGGGCGGAGGCTGGACGCTATTTTCAACAGATTCACAGCGGTATTATCATTGATTTGATGAGCCAAATGGGTCCTGAACTCATCCAATTAGGCTATATTGCCAGTAAAGAAACCAGTTTACAAATTGTTGCCTTGCGAAAACCAGATGTATCCGTTCAGATTACACGTGAACAAATTGAGGAAAAGAAACATTTCGATTACGCTGAAGCCGCAACAGCAGTTCTTGCCGAGCCAGGGTTCGCTGTCGAAATTGAAACTTCTGAACTTGAGTCTATTTATATACGCACACTTGGCTCAAATATCCTAATCACAGTTATTGAGGTTATTTCGCCAAGAAATAAGACTCATTCTGCGGAGATGGAAACTTATCGTGACGAGCGAACTCAACTATTTCTTGACCAGGGTGTAAACGTAGTTGAAATTGACCCCACTCGCTCGGTTAAACGTCTGTTCGAGCATACATTTACGCGCGTTTATCCTTATCATGTGGCTGTTTTTATGCCTGGTGAACATACACACATAATTTTCAACAATTTAAATGAACCACTCAAGCGATGTGCTATACCTTTGCAAAGTGAAGTCATTGGCGTTGATGTACAACATGCTTACGATTTCGGCTATCAGGAGTCGTTTATAGCGCCACAACTTGAAAATGCGACAAACTATCACGAAGACGCTTTGCCCTTCCCCTCACTTTTGACAGATTCGCAACGCCAGTCCGCGCTGGAAGCTGTTGGCGAGTGGCACAAAATGCTCAAACAATTGAAGGAAGCTTGATTTGACATTACGACGATTCCCGATTTGGTTTACCCTCGTTCTCTTTTTTACTATTCCCGCCCTTGTTCTCGCTCAAGTTGATTCGTGTTCAGCCATCATCCGTGCGGCCATCGAGTCGGCACGGCTGGAATGTGCAGCTATTGTGCCGGGTGAAATTTGTTACGGCAGCGCACCTGTCGAAATTGACCCGCCGAACGATGATTTCAGTAGGCCGGGGCGCATCGAAAATATGAACGCGCTCACCAGCCTGAGTACCGGAGAACTCAATTCCAAAGCGGGAGAATGGGGACTGGCTGTGTCGCAAATTCAGTTCCAGGTGAACCCGCCCGCACAAGCGATGACCATTGTCGCGTTTGGCGACACCACTATGGAAAATTTGAGTGAATCCCGCGCACCTGTGCTGACCGTTGATGTGCGGGTAACATTCGCGGCGGGGGCAAATGTACGCGCAGAGCCAACCGAAGATTCCGAACTCGTCGCTCAGGTTACAGCCGGACAGATTATCCCGGCGACAGGGGTTTCCGACGATAACGCCTGGATTCGCTTATTTTTGCCGGATGGCGATACGGGTTGGGTGAGCGCCGATTTGGTTGACTCGTTGGGCGATCTCGATACGCTGCCTGTTGGCACTTCGCCAGATACGCTGCCGGAATCAATGGACGGCCCCTGGCAAATTTTTGAGCTTGAGTCCGGCACAAACGAAACGCTGTGCGACTATCAACCTGAAAGCGGGGTCGTCATTCAGGCCGCTGACAATGCAGGCGAGATCACTCTTGTGGTCAATGATGTGCGTATCAGATTTGCTGGGACGGTTTATTTGCAGGCCAAGCCGGAACTGGGTGTGACAGCGCTGGAAGGCAATGTGCAAATCGAATCCGGCAGCGTATCAACAATCGTGGTTCCTGGTACACAGGTGCGCGTGCGTTATGATGCCCAACAGGGTATTTTGACAACACCGCGAGACCCAGAGTATTACGAATACATCCGAATCCGTTCGCTGCCGTTGGCGTTATTGCCACGCGCGATTGAAGACAGCTTGACCTTTAATCTGCTGGATGTCGTGACACCCGCTGCACCCGCGCCTCTTGATGGAGTTAATGCGGAATCGCCGTGTACTATCGCCGCATTTAATGATGAAGGCCGTTTACGGGCTGGCCCAGGGCGCGAATATCCAATCGTTGGAGGGTTGCTCAACGGCGAATCCGCAAGCCCGGATGCACGTGCTACCGCGCTCGATGGTTCGCTCTGGTGGCGAATCCGTGAGGGGATGTGGGTACGTGTGGATGTGGTTTACGCCGCTGGCCAATGCACCGCGTCATTACCCATGTTGACTGAACTGCCGCCTGTGCCTGCCCAAAGCGAATAAAATAGTTGAACTATTGAGGACGCAGGGAAATTATAAAAATCTTTGCGTTCTCAGTGGTCAGTTTTGATTTTCTGGTTTTCCGGCAGCAGCCAGCAAACTCCAAAATAGAGTCTGGAATTGAAGTACCGCCCAGGGGTAGTGGTCGAGCAAACCAATAGCTGCCAATGCCATAAACCCGGCGAACAAAGCGACTCGTTCGATATATTCGTGTGATTGGCTTGAAGTGCGGACGACAGCCCACGCACCTGCAACCATCGCGCTTATCATCAAAATCAGCCCGATAATGCCGAGTTCTGCCCAGGCTGAGAGATAAATGTTATGGACGTTATCGCCACGCAGATCATAATCGGTGAACATCAGATAATAGCTGGCACGCCAGGGAAAATTGCCGATACCCAGACCTAAAACTGGCGTTTCGCGAATGCTCCGAAGGGCGAACTGCGTATAAACGGCGCGGTCACTGACAGAACGCAGTTCAATGGATTCGGTGTTGATGCCTGCCCTCGCCAGCAGAAAATTCTGAAACAACAGCACGAACACGATGCCGACGACGAGCGCCATGCCCAACGTGAACAGGGGTTCGAGGCGCAAGAATCTTCGGCTTGAACCGGAATCTCGCCATGCCAGCACGAATATCACGACCAAACCAACCGCGAAGCCACCCCAGGCTGCGCGTGAAAATGTCAACAACAGCGCGAATAGCCCGCCGAGCGTGATGATTGTTCCCACAAACCATGTCATAGGGCGTTTTGAAAGTACCCACGTTGTCGCCGCCAAAAGGCCAACTATCAGGAAGCCTGCCAGCATATTCGGATGTGGCAGCAAACCATAAGGCCGTAACCAGCGTACATCGCCAGCTTGCACGATACTCGCTCCGTTGTCTGGCGCGATTCGAAATTCGCCAATGGCCTGCAAGCCGATTGAGCCTTGATTGGCGACCTGCAAAAATGTCAGGCCGCTGTTCCAAACGAGGCCGATGATGAGCGCTATAACCAGAATGCGCCGTGATGGGGCTGCGCAGGCCACCACAATCGCAAACAAAATCGAAAGACTAAAGGGCAAGGCAGTTCCGGCTGTGACTTCGGGGCGAAAATCGTGGGTATACGCCCACTGTGAGGAGAGCAATGCCCATATTGCGAACCCCAGCAGCATAAACATCCACCAGCGCCGCGTTCGGTCACGCCATAAGTTCTTAATCCCTGGCAAACCCATGAGCAGCCACCAAACAACTGTCCACAGCATCGGCCAGAAAATCAGAAATCCGGTGCTGTAGAAGATAGTAAACGAACGCGGCGCACCGGGAAAGCGATACCACACCGGAATCAGCAAAAATGTTGCCAGAATCCCTGCATGAATGGGCAGCAAACGGATATTTAGACGGCGAATGGTCATCAGGTATCTCATGTAAGTTGATCGTGACAATGGTAATGCAAAAAGCGAGTCCATGAAAGCGATGCGCTCTTGACATACCCCTGGGGGTATATTATTATAATACCCATAGGGGTATATAGACAGCAGGAAAATTCAATGACAACCGATCTCAAATGTGAGTACAACAAAAAAACTCTGCACCGAATTCATCGTATTCAGGGGCAGCTTGCCGCCTTAGAAGCGATGATCGCTGCTGACGAAGGAACATGTCAGGATCGGGTGATCCAGGGACGGGCGATTGAAAAAGGGATGACCAGCCTGATTAGTCACATGGTTGAGTGCTACCTTGTCAATACCGCGCGTGATGAGATGACAGCCGACCCGGATAACGCCGTTCAGGAACTCTCGCGCATTTTTGATCTGCTTAATCACTAGAAGGCGAGTGTTCATGATGAATCGTTTGACGCATTTAGTTGGGAAAGCTGCTTTAGCAGTTTCAATGAGTTTCTTGATACTGCTCATTAACCCGATTGTTTCGGGACTGCATGAGGATGAGAAAATGGAAAAATATCACGTTGAAATTGAAACTAATCCGGCTGAAGTGGAGGCTGGGGAATCATTTGAGCTAACACTGCGGATTTCAGATAGCGAGGATTCAAAACCCGTATCTGAATTTGACGAAGTGCATACCAAGCTGCTGCATCTGATCGTGGTCAGCGAAGACTTGACGACCTTTCTGCATCTCCACCCAGATTATCAGGGCGATGGGGTGTTTATATTAGAAAATGCCACTCTGCCTGAAGCAGCGAACTACATCCTGTTTGCCGATTTCACGCCCACAGGTGACGAGCAGCAGGTCGTCCGTTTAGAGCTTTCGACGGCTGATGCTGAGGCAAGTTCGCCTCAATTGGTTGCGGGTCGCAGAGAAGATCGCGTCGATGCGCTCCGTTTTCGGCTTGATGCGCTGGACGAGGTGAACGCCAATGAAGCAACAACTCTGAGTTTTCATATCACGGATGCTGTAACTGGCGAACCGATTGATACGCTCGATGAATATTTAGGCGCTGCGGGGCATCTGGTGATTATCGACGAGGCAGGCGAGATTTACCTGCATACGCACCCTGCTGGACACGATATGGCAGGAATGTCCGGGATGGAAATGTCCTATGGCCCGGATATTGAATTTATGACCGAATTTCCCGCGACTGGTCGATATGCCATGTGGTTGCAAGTGCAATACGAGGGTGAAATTTTCACCGCGCCGTTTGTAATTGATGTGGCTCACGAGGCCGAGGCGATGGCGACGCAAGAAGCACATCACCACTAAGGGGTAACGCGACCAAGAAGTGCATCAGTATGAGAGGTAACAGGTAACAATATGGCTACTCAGGAAATCAACCTACCCGTCACAGGGATGACTTGCGCAAGCTGCGTGCGCAGTGTCGAGCGTGTTTTGACAAAAACCGAAGGTGTGAGCGAAGCAAGCGTTAATCTGGCAACTGAACGCGCACATGTCAGCTATGATCCGGCACAGGTTGACGCACAAAAACTGATCGAGCGTATTTCCGGCGCGGGTTACGGTGTTGCCCAAGCCAGTATGGAACTGCCGATCACCGGAATGACATGCGCAAGCTGTGTCCGCACGGTTGAGCGCGCACTGGATAAGCAGCCAGGTATCCTCTCGGTCAACGTCAACCTTGCGACGGAAAAAGCAACGGTTGTCTACATCCCCGGCGCGGTTCGTCGCTCCGATCTGGTGAAAGCTGTCGAAAAAGCGGGCTATGGCGTATTGGATTTATCGAATGCGGATGTGCCGGAAGATGCTGAACGCGCCGCCCGTGAAGCCGAAATCGACCATCAAAAACGGCTGGTTTTGATCGGCCTGATATTTACCATACCGCTATTTATCCTGAGTATGGCACGTGATCTGGTGATGGCGAGTATGCCTCAAGCAACGATGTCAGGCATGAATATGCCCAGCGGTGTAAATCCCGCGCTCGAATGGCTGCTGTGGTCAGGATGGCCGTTTATATTCGCATTGCTGGCGACACCTGTTCAATTTATTGTGGGCAGGCAGTATCTCGTCGGTGCATATAAGGCTGCCCGTAATCGCACCGCCAACATGGACACTCTGATCGCGATTGGCTCGTCTACCGCATATTTCTACAGCATTGCCGTATTGATCGGTACGCTGGTAGGATACGTGCCGCTTCAGGGACATGTCTATTTTGAAACGGCGGCAGTGATTCTGGTGCTGATTACGCTCGGTAAGCTGCTGGAAGCACGTGCCAAAGGCCGCACCAGCGAAGCGATCAAAAAACTGATGGGACTCGCACCAAGTACAGCGACTCTACTGCGGGATGGCGAAGAAATTGAAGTACGCATTGATGATGTTGTATCGGGAGATCATTTGATTGTTCGTCCCGGCGAACGAATCCCCGTCGATGGGCTGGTGATTGAAGGCCGTTCATCCATAGACGAGTCGATGCTCACAGGCGAGAGTTTGCCCGTGAACAAAAATACTGGCAGCGAAGTGATCGGCGCAACCGTCAATAAGCAAGGTCGTTTGGTAATCGAGGCGACTCGGGTCGGCGCACAGACTGCCCTGGCGCAGATTATTCGGCTGGTTGAGCAGACTCAAGGCTCGAAAGCGCCTATTCAGCGGGTAGCCGATCAGGTTTCGAGCGTTTTTGTCCCGGTTGTGCTGGTTCTGGCGGCGCTGACGTTTTTCGGTTGGTTGGTGATTGGACAGGTGAGCTTCACCGAAGCGATGGTTCATGCTGTGGCTGTGCTGGTAATTGCCTGCCCATGCGCACTCGGACTCGCGACTCCGACAGCGATTATGGTCGGCACAGGTCGGGGCGCGGAGATGGGAATCCTGTTCAAGAGCAGCGCATCACTGGAAAACACACATCGTTTGCAAGTCATCGCACTGGATAAAACCGGCACGATCACACGCGGTGAACCCAGTGTCACGGATATGATCCCGCTGAACGATTTTAATGCGGATGACCTGCTCAGATTAGCCGCAAGCGCTGAACGTGGGAGTGAACATCCTCTCGGACAAGCCATCGTCAAAGCGGCACAAGCAGCAGGACACACGCTCAGTCAGCCTGAAAATTTTGAGGCGCAATCGGGTTTGGGAATACGGGCTATGATCAATGGCAAAACGATTCTTGTCGGCAATCCTCGATTTATCACCGATCAAAATCTTGAAATCGGCGAAAAGTTAGCGAGTGAAATTGAAGACCTACAAAGCAAAGCCCGCACGGCAACACTCGTTGTCGTCGATGGGCTGATCGCAGGTGTGATCGGCATCGCGGATACGATCAAAGATGGCTCGCGCGAGGCAGTTGAGTCGCTCAAATCGCTTGGCCTGGATGTGGTGATGATTACGGGCGATAACGAACTCACGGCACGGGCAATTGCTGCCGAAGTGGGAATCACGCATATTTTGGCGGACGTGATGCCTGCTCAAAAATCGGACGCGGTGAAGAAACTGCAAGAAGGTGGCAAACTGGTCGCGATGGTCGGCGATGGTATCAATGATGCACCTGCACTCGCACAGGCCGATGTTGGCATTGCGATTGGTACGGGTACAGATATTGCGATAGAGGCCTCAGATGTGACGCTCATGAGTGGCGATTTGCGTGGCGTGGCGCGGGCGATCAGCCTGAGCAAAGCGACCATGCGAACGATCCATCAGAATTTGTTCTGGGCGTTTATCTACAACATCATCCTCATTCCGGTGGCGATGCTGGGCGCACTCATTCCAATGTTAGCGGCAGGTGCGATGGCCTTTTCTTCGATTTTTGTGGTTCTAAACTCCCTCCGGCTGGGAAAGCCATCGTCCCTGCAACTGAATGCTCACGAGACAGATACGCTTCGTATGTCTCACCGTCTTCAAGATGACCAGACTCCGGGATTACATACCCCGGACCGCGTAACAAAATAATCCGGCGGCGAATTGCCTGCCAGCTTCGGTAGGGCAATGCAGCAGCAATCTCAAGCTGTGTTGCCCCTGATGTCAACATCTCCTCCAGTTTGTTCATCTCTGATTCCTGCCAGCGGGCGCTTCCTGTATGCCGATGGCTTTGTTCCTTCCTTTCCAGCCGTTCGAGATAGGCTGCATAAGTTTCTTCATCACGGATCACTTTCGGTGCAATGTGAAAGGATCGCGTGCCAGTAATCTCGTAAATCTTGATACGGATTGCCCGCCAGTTCCGTTCAGGGAGTCCTTGAGCCATCTCAACCTGCGTTGCCTGCCGTTCCAGCAGTTCGGTTAGCCGTTCAACTTCTTCGGGTATCCACAGCGTCCATTTGTCAGCGCGATAAGGCAGCACAAACTTGTTGGTGCTTTCATCACGCCATTGGATTTCAACATCGGCAACGCGATGTTTCCCCGTTGGTGTAACCACAATTCGCACAATAAAAGCATGAGCAACAGTGCGCTGATCTTTCAGATTCATTTGATGCCAGTTTGCCAGAACCTTTTCGGCTTGGCGAGCCAATTGTATCAACGCTTCGCGGCGCTGTGCTCGTCGTTCCAGCGCAGCGAGTTTGTTCTGCAAACGAATTTCTTCTTGCTCATATTGCCGATAATCCTGTTCAAGCGCCTGGAGTAAAGACGGCGTATGAGCATAAATGAAGTTTGTGACGATAGCCTGCATTTTTTGGATGACAGTTGCTTTCTGCGTTGTGAGTGAGCGGCGTTCTGTATCGAAATCTTCTCCAGTGTTAGCCAACACATTGTCCCATACTTTCGGGTCAAATGTTTCGCGCAGTTTATTGTGCATCATCTCAGTGATGACCTGATCGAAGTAATCACAGCGGCGAGACCACAGCGTATGTTGATTGGTGGCTAGATCATTTCGTTTAGTAGAGTAGGCATAGGCTTTCATACCCGGACTCCAACAGGCAGTTGCCTGTCGCCACTCGCCTTCGTGGTAAGTGCCGATCAAGCCTTTATAAATAGGTTTTGCTTCATCTCGATCTTCTTTTGACCGTTCTCGGTAAAAGGGTGGTGCGTGATCGAGATTTGGGTCACCTGTGAGCGTATATGGCGACAGATAATTAAACGCACGATAGAACAATTCCTCCGATACGATAGCTGGATGATTGTTCCACTGGACGACTCGGTCTTTGTGCATCCAATGCCCAATATAAACAGCATTGGTCATCATATTGACCATCGCCATTCTGCTTGGGCAGTAAACCCCGCCGCGTTTTAGCATTCGCATCGGCTTGTCACAAATATACCCCGGTGGCACATTCCGCTGAAAATCTGGGTCATCGAAATCAGGGAAGTGTGGTCCATTCTCATACACATGGGCAAGAGTTTTGCGAAGATTGCCGCCAAAGCTAACGAAGGTGTTGAATAGTTCAACGACCACTTTTGCACACGGTTCAAACGGCTCAAATTTGCGCCAATTGGGATTGGGAATTCCGCTCGGCAGATACTTTCGGTTGTCTACCATAAAACCAAGATTGATGTTCCCACCCATCCACATACCGAGCAGCATCATACGCTCTTTGGCAGCAACTAAACGTCCACGCACATACGAGTTTAAGAAATCTGCCGCTTGCTCGGCTCTCATGCGAAACAATAAACGATGATAAGGACCTTCGTGTTTGTCGGCAAAGTTGTATTTGAAAAAAGGTGTGATTACACGGACATTGTTTTTTACGCAGGCATCAATAAACACATTGACCTGAATCTGGGTTTCATCGCGGAAAAGACGATCCTCCGCTTGCGCCACGACAGATCCTATTCTCCCCGTGATAATCAGGTCGAACAAACGACTCATGCCTTTACGCTCATCAATCCGCTTTGCTCCACTAACGCCCTCATCTTCATCAATGAGGATGATTTCATCTTTGCTCCAGCCAAGAGATGCCACATAGCGAGGAAGGTCAATCTGCTGCATGTCCGTTGAAATATTGCCAACCTGCTTCATAGAGGATTGACGATAATATACTGCTACTGCGCGATCTACAGGCAGCATCCCCGACATTATCGGATGTTCAACTTGCGCTTGAGATTGATACTTTCTCTTGGCGGGCATCAGCCTACTTCCTCACGTTTATGGTTCTTCACTGCTTTCTTTGTCGCTCAGTGATTGTTCTTCGATTTTCACTTTGCGTGTTGATTTACGCCGATGATTCGGCATTCCGGCTGCGATCCATGCTTGAAGATCCTCAATATCGAGAACCCACATATGTCCGATTTTCTGTGCTTTGAGTAATTCAAATTGAATCGCCCGTCTAATCGTGTCGTTGTGACACCCTGCAATTTCTGCCGCTTGCGCTGGTGATAGTAGCTTGTTAGCCATAAAGACCTTCATCATCAATCTATTGTACGTAAAAGTACGTACATCTGCAAGTTGTTGATAAAGAGTCTACAACGTGTACGACAATCTCACGAGTTGTCGTACACTTTTTCATCCTGCTTCTCGGTTTCTCCCTCAGAGATGGTTATCTCGTCTGATTGAACAAAGGACTGGATCAAAGCCCGATACGCTATGGTCAAATCCAATTGTTTAAAACCGGTCTGCTTTTGTGCTGATGTATCCTCGATCTTTTTCTCAATCTGCGGACTTGGCGTATAATCGTTCAAAGTACATCCTCGCATCATACTGACGTTCTCAGCCTAGCACGCCTACTCTGCTCAAAAGGTGTAATTTTATAGTTTTGCCCCGTCAAATTTGACAAAACGCGAGTCAAAATTACACGTCCAATGGCTGGCAATGAAAAACGCTGATTGGTCATTGGGTGATCCTCGTTGTCGTACCGATGCAAACAGCGTATCAAACTGCGATCATCAGACCTGCCTAATTTTACAGTTTTCGATTAGTAATTTTGGGAAGGAGTGTGAAATTTTTCAGTAGTTGCGAGGAAAGGAATATGGAATGATACGTTTAATCGCTACCATCGCGGATTTCGCCGCAGTATTGTCCACTCTGGCATCCAATATGCCCGCCAGGTCAGTCGCGCCGATTGAGTAATTGCTACTTCAAAAAACTCGGGGTAGACAACTCACCGAACTATACGTGAAGTTGTAGCTACAGATGGCTCTGAAGAATACCTTGATATATTGATTTTCTAACTAAATCACTTAATTTTCACGTTTCTTTAGGCGCAGAACTCTGAAAGTGTGACTATACTTAATAGAGATGTGCTGAAGAATCACTAATATCACGAGTTGTTCAATGCCCGACGTTCAAATAGAAAACCCCATATTAAACTCACCCTATCATGAACCAAGTTATCATTATCGGTTTTCCGATGACGGAATTACTGATGATATCGTTGATGGTCGACGCAAAAGCACCTATATTGCTCCTATTCCTGCTCCACGTGGACGAGGAAGGCAGTTAACACTGCCAACTTTCCATGAAATTCCCCGTGAAAACCCCTTTGTAGATCAACTTCGTGCCAGTGTCAAAGCCTGGCGACATGCAAAGTATCCCTATATAACTGCGACAACACAGCGTTTATTAGAATATTGGACAGACCCGGAGCGTGAAAATCTCTTCTTTTTCTGTCAGATCGAGGCACTAGAGACCGCTATATACCTCACCGAGGTGGCGCGTCATGCAAATGACGATGTAGAGAAGAAACTGCGCGAAGAAAATAGTCAGTACAATGCTGATCTATTTCGTGTCGCCTTCAAGATGGCAACAGGCAGCGGCAAAACTGTGGTAATGGCTATGCTTATTGCCTGGCAGGTACTGAATAAGCGTGCCAATGCTCGTGATGTTCGTTTTACAAATCGCTTTTTGATTGTCACCCCCGGTAACACGATCAAAGATCGTCTTCGTGTATTGCAGCCCAACGATCCTGAAAGTTACTATCGTCAACGCGATATTGTGCCACCTGACCTAATTGCCCAGCTTAATACTGCGCGTATTGTCATTTCCAACTTTCACCAATTCCAACGGCGTGAACGAATTGAAGCCAGTAAGACAACAAAACAAATTTTGTTGCAAGGGCGTGAAGATGAAGATAGCCCGTTTAGAGAAACGTTTGACCAAATGGTTTTGCGGGTATGCGCGTCAATGGGCGGTCCGGGCGAGATAATAGTGATCAATGACGAAGCACATCATTGTTATCAAACACGGACTGAAGAAAAGCAGGAAAAAATTGAAAGGGAGGAAAAAGAAGAAGCCAAACAGCGTCGTGAGGATGCACGCCTCTGGTTTGAAGGTCTGACCCATGTGAAGCGCAAGCTCGGCATCAAGGTTATATATGATCTCTCCGCCACACCTTTTTTTCTCAAAGGCTCAGGCTATGGTGAAGGTACAATTTTTCCTTGGGTAGTGTCTGATTTTTCCCTAGTTGATGCCATTGAGTCAGGCATAGTCAAAATTCCCCGCGTTCCAGTAACAGACAATACACAAGACCCTGAGGGACCTGTTAATCGTTTGATCTGGGCGAATGTACGTGAGAAATTACCAACTCACAGCAAGGTCAAACTTGAAGATCTTGTCGGTGAGCCAACACTACCCCAAGAACTCGAACAAGCCTTATGGAGTTTGTATAACGATTATGAGGCACGCTATCTGGCGTGGGAAAAACATAAAGCGACCATGCCACCCGTGATGATTGTGGTTTGTAGCAATACGCTGGTGTCGAGTCTGGTTTATCGCTATATCGCCGGATGGGAACGGCAACTGCCAGACGAAAGCGTAGCATATGAAGAAGGACGGTTGTCACTTTTTAACAATGTTGAGAAAGCAGAATGGCTGCCGCGCCCTAACACGATCCTTGTAGACAGCCGCCAGCTTGAAAGTGGCGAAAATATGAGCGACGATTTTAAGCGAGTAGCTTCAGGTGAAATCGAAGCTTTTATCGAAGAATACCGTCGACGTTATCCAGAGCGCTCAACTGAAGACATTAGTGAGAGTGATTTGCTGCGCGAGGTACTCAACACCGTTGGTAAACGGGGAAAACTGGGTGAAAACATTCGCTGTGTTGTATCGGTTTCGATGCTCACCGAAGGATGGGACGCGAACAATGTGACCCATATTCTGGGAATTAGGGCTTTCAGCACCCAGCTCATCTGTGAACAGGTGGTCGGACGTGGCTTGCGCCGCATGAGCTATGAGATCAATGACGACGGCAAGTTCAACCCGGAATATGCTGAGGTCTATGGTGTACCGTTTGCCTTTATCCCGACTTCAGGCAGAAAACTTACTGATACGCCGGGTAAACCGACATATCATGTACAGACGAAAGATGCCCAATCTGACAGCCACATTTCATTTCCTCGGGTGGTGGGTTATCGCTATGAAGCCCCGGACGGCGAGTTAGTCGCAAAATTCACTTCTACATCGCGGGTTGTGCTATCACCGGAAGAATTCCCAACACGAACGGTTGTCGCAGGCGTAACCGGTATCGAAAGTGAACATATGCTGCGTTTGGAACAGAAACGGTTTCAGCGCATTCAGTATGAAATTGCCCAAAAAGTAGTAGAAACTGCCTTCACAGATGAAGATGGGGCTGTATTAGTCTGGCGTTTCCCAGAAGTTCTGAGGGTTGTACGCCAATGGTTCGACGGTGGCTACCTCATCATGAAAGACTCAACCTCTCTCGATATGTTACAAATCGGTGAAAAGCGCGATCAAGTTGTTCACGCTGTAATTGAAGCGATTCGACGTGGCGAAGTAGGCGAACGTCAGGAGAGCATTATTCCTATTCTCGCAACCGACATGCCCGAAGGTTCTACACGGGATATTGCCTTCGATACTATTCGCCCAGTGTACCAGACGGGTGACAGATGCCCGCTGAATTTCGCTGTGCTGGATACCCAGCGCTGGGAACAGGTAGTGGTCGAGACACTGGAACACATGCCGGAAGTCGTGCGCTACGTCAAAAATTATCGCTTAGGCTTCACCATTCCCTACACATATCGCGCAATGGGACGCAGTTATGTACCGGATTTCATCGCTGTGCTGAACAACGGATTAAACCTAATTATCGAAGTGAGCGGTGAAGACCGCGATAACAAACGTGCCAAAGTCGATACTGCGCGCGAGTTGTGGGTTCCTGCGGTGAACCAGCATGGCGGGTTCGGCATGTGGCAGGTGGTCGAGATTACAGACCCATATCTTACCGAGCAAACAATCCGCAACGTAGTTCATCAAAATATCTAGGAGACAGTGCAATGGGTTATCAGGCAACAAGTATTGCTAAGATGATGAGAAAGCTTAATGGGACACATTTTCTGCCTGCCATCCAACGAGAATTTGTCTGGAAGCCAGAACAGATCGTCCAAGTATTCGACTCTATCATGCGTGGTTATCCGATTAGTACCTTCCTTTTCTGGCAGGTACAGCCCCAGAATGTTGACAAGTGGGATTTTTATCGATTTATTCATGATTTCAATCCGCGCGATTCACACAATCAAATTGTTTCGAATAAATCCTCCCTCCCCGAAGTTGTATTAGTGCTTGATGGGCAGCAGCGCCTGACTTCTCTTTTTATCGGCTGTATGGGATCGTATGACATTAAAAAGAAGTATGCCGCTGCGAATAAAGCAAATGCGTGGGTTAATAATCATCTGTGTATTGATCTTTTTCAGGATGCCAGCGAACAGTCCGAAGCGGCTGATGCGGTTGAAATTGAAATTCGATATGGCTTTGCCTTCCGTCCTAAAGATGAGGCACTTGTCACGGATGATGGTGTGCATTACTGGTATAAAGTCGGCAGCATCCTGAAATTCGAGACGGAGAAGGAATTTCAGACCTTTTATAGAGGCGAAGCCGCGCGCCTGCGGGAAACTGTACCTCAAGAGAAAATTTATATCTTTGAGGACAATATCAAACGTCTTTACGACACTATCGTCCAGAAAGACGATACTATCACCTACTTTACGGAAGATGACCAGGATTATGACCGCGTTCTAGACATCTTCGCGCGTACCAACATGGGCGGCACCAAACTAAGCAAATCCGATCTGCTGCTATCGATGGTGACGGCAAAATGGGAAGGCATGAATGCCCGTGAAGCTATTCATGAATTTGTAGATACACTCAACAATGACCTGAGCCGTCGCAACGATTTCAGTAAAGACTTTATCCTCAAAACCGCTCTGGCTCTTGCTGATCTGCCTGTGCAGTACCAGATTGAAAACTTCAATAATCAAAATCTGCTGCTCATTCAAAAAGCATGGGATCAAATTAAGAAAGCGATCACTGATTCCGTAGAACTGGTCAATTCTTTTGGAATTGACCGCGAGAATCTAACCAGCGCTAATGCCCTCATTCCCATTATCTATTTTGCCTATCGGCATCCCAAGTTGAATTTGCGTGGAACTACACCTGTTGAACATACCAATGCGCTGAATATACAGCGTTGGCTGATTATGGTGCTTTTCAATAAGGTGTTCAGCGGTTCGTCAGATACGATTCTGGCAGGTGTCCGGCGTGTATTGCAGGAAAGCGCTGATCAACCGCAATTCCCAATGGATACCTTAAATACTGAGATTCGTCGTCAGGGACGCATTGCGGACTTTAATCAGGCAATTGGGGAATTCCTCGGCATTGAGTACAGTGACTCAGAAGCCTTCCTTGCCCTATCGCTGCTCTACGACGAAAAGGGTTGGGGTGTGATGCAGCATCACAAAGATCATATTTTCCCAAAATCCCTGTTCCGGGTAGACCGTTTGCAGGCATCGGGACTTCCCTCTGATAAGCAAAAACGTTATGCAGAACTCTACAACAACATTGGCAATCTGCAATTGCTCATGTCGCAAGAAAATACCCAGAAAAAGGCAACCCCATTCGAGAAATGGATCACCACTCGTGATGTCGATTTCAAACGCCGTCATTTGATCCCGGATGACTCGAATTTGCTGCGATTTGAATGCTTTGAAGAATTTGTCGCCGAGCGTGAACGACTCATTCAGGAACGACTCAACACGTTGTTTTCTGTTTAATTGCAATGGAATATTCCAAAGCTGCCCTTCGAATAAGGATTTGTGATTTATGGCAAAAACTAACCGTAATCGGGTCGAAATCGAGAACCTAAAACATGATGAAACACGGGTGAACATCCCGACAGCTGAAACCAGCGATTTCATGACTGACGAGCAGAAAGCAGGCGAGGAAGTTGCCTATCAGCGCTATCGCCGCGACCCCGCACTTGATCCGCAGTTGGTCTGGCAGGGCAAGGATGAGGAAGATGCTGACGACCTGCGCGTGTTCGTGCGTCCTATCTATGTCAATGAGAAGATTCAGCCTAAAGCGGTGATAGAGAATGTGCGGGCGCTGGCGGCAGAGGGGATGCCGTTCCAGATGTCGCTTTTTGACGATTTCAACGGCATCAACTTTGAAGATGCGGTGGATTTTTACCAGCATGAGCAGCACTGGACCAACCGCATGATTCTGGGGGATGCATTGGCGGTGATGGGCAGCCTTGCCGAAAAAGAAGGACTGCGCGGCAAGGTGCAGATGATTTACATCGATCCACCTTATGGCATCAAATTCAATTCCAACTGGCAGCCCAGCACAGTCAAACGGGATGTGAAAGATGGCAAGGATGTGAGCTACGAGCCGGAACAGATTCAGGCATTCCGGGATACATGGGAGCGCGGCATTCACAGCTACTTGGGCTACCTGCGTGACCGGCTGCGCCTCGCCCGCGAATTGCTGACCGAGAGCGGCAGTGTTTTTGTTCAGATTGGCGATGAGAATGTGCATTTAGTGCGTAATTTGATGGATGAAGTTTTTGGAACAGAAAACTTCGTTTCTCAAATTACATATGCAAAAACCACTGGCGCAACCCAAGTTCTATTGTCGGGAACAACGGATTATATCCTTTGGTATTGTCGAGACAAAGATAAAGTAAAGTATCGCCAATTATTTTATAGAAAATCAGTTGGCGGCGAAGGTGCGGCAAAGTACGATCAGGTGGAGTTGTCAGATGGTTCAAGGCGGTCAATGACAGGGGAAGAAAAGGAAAATCCGAACCTGCTCGTGGATGACGCAAGAGTTTACAGATTAGACAATCTGACAAGCCAAAGCCAAGGCAGAGAAAAAGGTGAAGGTGCAGCGTCTTGGTTCCCTGTGTTAATACAACATGGAGAATTTCGCCCGACTCTTCAGACGCGATGGAAAACAAATCAGGAAGGCATGTTACGGCTTATTTATTCACATAGAATTCAAATTACGGGAAGTACCCTTGCTTATGTTCGTTTTATAGATGATTTTCCCGCTTACTCGATTTCCAATCTTTGGACAGATATCGGTGGAATTCAAAGCCGTGCGGATCCAAAGGTATATGTTGTTCAAACTGCTACACCAGCTATCGAACGCTGTATGCTGATGACCACTGATCCCGGCGATCTGGTGCTTGATCCGACCTGCGGCAGTGGCACAACTGCTTACGTAGCGGAGCAGTGGGGGCGGCGCTGGATCACGATAGATACCTCACGGGTTGCGCTAACACTGGCACGTACCCGCCTGATGGCTGCTCGCTTCCCTTCCTACAAACTCAGAACTGACAACGTGCGCGACGGCTTCATCTATAAGACCGTGCCGCATATCACGCTGAAAAGCATCGCTAACAACGAACAGATTGATGTGATTCACGCTAAATACCAGCCATATCTGGATGAACTGCGCGAACGGGTTAACGCGCTGGTGCATAAGCCCTTTGAGGAATGGGAAATCCCTCGCCCTAATCCCGATGCCGAACCCTCACAACTTCAGGATTTGCTGTCGGAATGGTGGCAGGTGCGGCGCGAACGCCAACTTGAGATGGATGCAGCGATTCAGGCGGCAGCAGATCAGGAAACACTCTACGATCAGCCTGAAACCAAGCCCAAAACCATCCGTGTGACAGGTCCGTTCACCGTCGAAAGTTTGCAACCTCACCGGGCGCTGGAGTCTGGCGGGCACAGCGCCGAAGCCGACAATGCCGGACGCTTCGCGCTGGATATGCTGGAACAACTGCGCGAGTCTGGTGTCACCAATACGCGCCGGGGTGAAAAAATCATGTTCACCACGCTTGACCTGTATCCGGGCAAATATATCACGGCTGCTGGTACATATGAGCAGGCAGGGCAAACTGGGCGGGCAGCGGTATTCATCGGTCCGCAGTATGGCACCGTTAGCCGCGAGATGATTGAGCAGGCGGCGCGGGAAGCAGTTAAAGAGAAGCTCAACAGCTTTGATATGTTAATTGTCTGTGGCTTCGCTTTTGACCCACTGGTCGGCGAAGAAACGAAGAATTACGGGCGGCTTATTGTCCAAACCGCACGTATCAACCCCGATTTGCTGCTGATGGGCAAGGACTTGAAGAAAGATGGCAAAGTTAACCTGTTCACGGTGTTTGGTGAGCCAGACATCCAGATTGAGCAGTTGAATGATGGTCGTCTGGTTGTGCATTTGCTGGGGGTGGATGTGTATGATCCGAACAATGGCAGCATCCGCAGTAGTTCGACGGACGAAATCGCCTGCTGGTTCATTGATACAGATTACAACGACACCAGTTTCTTCGTGCGTCATGCCTATTTTACTGGCGCTGACAGACCCTATGATCGTCTCAAAAATGCGCTGAAGTCAGAAATTAACCCCGAAGCGTGGGAAGCTTTGTATCGTACCGAAAGCATTCCTCTTGATCTACCGCAGTCGGGCAAGATTGCCGTTAAAGTCATCAATCACTACGGGGATGAAGTGATGAAGGTATGTGAAATCAGCTAGTCAGGAAAACTGATGCCTTTCAAAATCGAACCACTGGATCAACTTCTCAAACAATTTATCCAACTGGTAAAGCATGTGTTTGTCAGAGGGGAACCCGAACGCATCCCAGTTAGTGTGGAACTCACGGACGATGAGCCTGTTGTGGCTGGGCTGGTCGAGGTAGCTGATGCTCAAAACGATTCGCCAGTGTCCAATGCAACGGCTTCAGTTGAATCTGTAGCCGAGATTGACGACGAAGCTGCTTACGCAAGCAGTGTGACTGAAACCAGCGCACCGCTCACGTCTCCTCAAGAACTTCCTCAAAGTCTAGCTGATGACTCTAACTCGGTGGCGGACACTGTGCTTTCATTGGAAACTCCTGCCACCACACCTAAACCATCCAAGAAAACTCAACAACCACGTCCCAGAATTGATCGCACTATTTTAGCGAATGCCATGCAAAAACCTCAAAGCGTAACCGAAAAACCTTCTACTTCCTTTCAATTGCTGACCACAGAACTTCGTCATCTGTTAAGTCAGTTTGATAAATCGCTCGATCCCCTGAAATTAGAAAAAATTCTGCGCGAAGCCATGTGGTATACCGATTTCATTGGTGAATTGCCAATTGAACACAGCATGTTTGATGTCCTGACAACATGGTTGCAGCATCGCTATGTTCAGGACAACAATGGTAGACGTAAAGTGCTTATTGATCGCGTTCAGCCAGCAACCCTGGTTACTTCAATGGTGTTTTCCGCCCGTTATTCCAATGATGAGAAACGCCAGTTCTGGGATTCTTATTCACGGCAGGTTTGGGGGACAGAACCTTCCCAGATGCTATCTAATCGAGGACGTGAGAGTTTTCGCTCGGCGGTTGAAAAACTTGAAAATGTCACCCGCATGGCATTTCCCATCATGGCTGGTGTTTTTGTGGATTATCATGTTCACCGTCATGTGCTGCTTCCGGCTTACCTGCACGATGATGTCGCCAACTGGCTAAAAAAGCATCTCCGCACGCTGGTTCAGGTTGAGCCTCGTCAGGCAGTCGCTGATTTATTGAGTGATTCCAGCATTCAGTATCTTGCGCCGCGCGTACAGGCATTTCTCAACAGTGAAACTACCCGCGACATCGCCGTGAACCTGCTCGAGCAAATGGTCGTGGCGGTGCAGCGTTTTCATGATGGAGAAACAGCGGAAGCTATTGCTGATTTGCTGATTAACCCGATTGAACGCAGTCTGTGGAATGAACTCGCAGAATCGTTGAACCAGCAGCCGACGGTACGCCGAAATGTGCGCCGCGCCGATATACAGTGGGTATGGGCGCGGCTCGAAGATGATTGGCAGCTTCGTATTCGCAATTTCTATTCCGATCAACGTCCCGTAGAAGCGGTCTGGCGCTCATCGGAAAAAGCAACCTCTACCCTTGAAATCGTTGCCGATATTGAACCGTGGAAACGGGATGATGGTGTCTGGTACGTTGATGAAGTGTTGCTGGCTGATGGGGCACTCAAAGGTCAAGTGAGTCTGTATGCTGCTCAGAACCGAGAACTACTAACTTTGACCACTCCGCCCTTGCCCGCTGGCGATTTCATCATTTATCGCCCGACGCAACAGGAACAGTTCGCCATTCCGGTGGAATCATCGCTCGGTCTCAGTAATGGACACTGGCTTATTAGCAGCACAAGCACCGTTGAAGTTCGTGATACCAATGATCGAATTGTGATGCCTATTCAAAGTGATATTTACATCCCTCAGCCGCTTCGTGTTGCCACAGGGCATAAACAGGCTGCCTCGTATCGTCTCGATTTCCCCGCGAAAATTCTGGTTAACGGTCAAACGTTTACTATTCCTCGACGTACTGACAGCATTGGACAACCATGGCTCACGCGTGAAAATCAAATTCAGGTGTCTCCTTCTGTGCCACCGGCTTTCACAGATAACCGCATCATGCTCTGTTTCCCTGATCGTGCTGATGACCTGATACGATTATCACTTGTGATTCAAACCGCGGGCTTCCAACGTCGCTGGGCAATAGACGAATTGACAACCTATTTGCAAACTGTGGAGGATGGTTGTCAATTAGATTTGAGCCATGTACTACCGTTTCAAGGTGGGATTTTCACCATAGATGTTCAGCGGGGGTTGCGTTCAGTATTGCCCGCTCCGCTTCAATGCACACTCCTACCAGACGTATCAATTATCCCACCAGACGAGTCGCGTGTTTATTGGCAAAACGAACTGCCAACAGTCTGGATTGGGGGTATCAGTCGGGAGCAAATAGGCGACAGCCACCTTAAAGTTCTATCAGATGATGAGGGTTGGCGTATTACTTGGGATGATTTGCGGCAGTCGGATTTTCGTCTCCCTATCCGCTTCGGTGAGCAGCAAATTACGCTTGCCTGGAGGCTTAAGCGCCACTATGCCTTTCTTGATAAACTGCAAAGTGATCAGACAATCCCTGTAGAGAATTTGCCAGAGGCGACACTCACAATTTATGGTATATCTGGCGAAACGGTGGTCTTGAATGTCAATGGAGCCATCTATACTGATCAAATTAAAGGGTATCGGCGTAATGAAGACCGTTTAATAATGCCTCTCATGCGCCATCGCTTACTTGATTTGATCCATGAACAAAAAGTGGAAAACATCGAGCTCAGTATTCAGATGAGCGAGCATTCGTGGCAAATAGGGAGCATTTTACGTGAGAAACAGGCTACACCGTCTCTTCCAAAGCAGCAGCCTACCCGTCAACCACTTCAAATTCAGATTCAGTCTGATGAGGAAAAGATTTTCTTAAATCAACTCAATGAGCGACTCAGTGCTATTCATCGAAGTGATGAGTGGATTTCGCAGTATGATTTACTTCCAGGCTGGGCAGTCACAGGGACCGGCTTATTGTTCTGTTATACCAGAGGCAATTACATCTACAAACTTCCCGTCACTCCCGAGGTCTTATCACATCGTGGGCAAGAAGGTTGCGGGCATGTTTTGCTGAAGTTAGACGGATTTCGATTTGAACGTAATTACGGAAAATGGGGGCGCAATATCCGCGATAAAACGGAGTTGCGCATCAAAATACCCCTTCAAGAACCCAATTCTGATAGTTCAATGGCTCAGTTGACAGACGACGATTTAGACGAAATGTGGTGTGCTTATCAGTGCCATTATTGTGGCGAAGTTATTGGTAATCGTCTGAGCAGTCTGGCAACCTACCGTCATCAGCAACTGCACGCGCATGAGCAATCCAACGGAGCGCAATTTAACGACCTATTTTATGGTCAACCTCTACGTGGTGACATCACTATTGAGAAGTGGAACACAATAGATAAGCCTATTATTCCATACAGCCTCTATTTTGATCCTGAATGGCATTCAGTTTGTGAACAGGCTCCAACACCTAATAAATTTCCTGAACATCCGTTGAAACTTGAAGCTTATCAGTTTGCCACACTGCGTCATGTGGTAAGACGTACCAAGTATGTTGATGAATACAACATTCTCGCGGGGCATATTGCGCTCGCCCAAGTTAGGGCAAAGATTAAATCTCACCTGAAACAGTACCCTCTGCCCATGCTATCAGCGGTTGTGCGTTTCTTGGACGCTTTATCACAAGAAACAAGTATTGATACCCAAATCGTTTCTCTTGCAGTTATTCACCGATTACACGATCTTCGAGATCCTGGCTCTCGTGATTTGGAAGAGAGCATTGGCGTTGACAAAAGACAGAACCAGCAATTTATGCAGATGGCTATGCGGGTATGCCCTGAACTTCTACTTTGGGCATTTTCTTGGGTTGAATTGTTCTATGTTCATGCCATTGGATAGGAGTAAACATGAATCCTGTTGAACTCACGTACAACTTACAAAATGCTCTAATCAATTATTTAACGACTACCTTCAATGTGAATCGAGATGGTTCAGAAGCTGAACTGGCCAGTGCCATTGAGGCTGGTTTTCGCATACCTGGCGCTCTATTTAATGGTCCACATCTCGAAATTGCGCCGCCATACAAATTAGGCGAAACCTTGGAAAAACTCGTAGAAGAAAAAGTGCTTTCTCCAAAATTGCTTAAACTCGACTGCTTTAAGGAACGTAAACCTATCCCCATTGATGTGCCGTTATATGCCCATCAAGAACGTGCGATCCGCAACTTGTGTGTCGAAAACCGAAGTACGGTGATTTCATCAGGCACAGGAAGTGGCAAAACTGAATGCTTCCTGATTCCAATTTTGAATGATCTCTTGATTGATCCAACACCTGGAGTACGAGCGCTCCTTATCTATCCTATGAATGCTCTTGTTAACGATCAGCTAGATCGTTTACGTGGGTTGCTAAAAGGTACAAGTATCACCTTTGGAAGATATACGAGTGAATTGGCAGAAACCCGTAAACAAGCGCTGGAGACGAATCGAAATCCATTACCAAATGAAGTTATTGCAAGAGAAGAAATCCGCAGTGGTGAAAAACTGCCGCAAATTCTGATTACCAATTATGCTATGTTGGAATATCTTCTGCTTCGGCCCGAAGATTCGAGGCTGTTTCAAAGTGGAAAATGGCGGTTCATCATCTTAGATGAGGCTCACACCTATATGGGTGCACAGGGTATTGAAGTTTCATTTTTGCTGCGCCGGCTCAAACACAGGCTGAACCGCCAATCAGGAGACACTCTCTGTATAGCAACTAGTGCAACGCTCACTACCGATGATGCAAATAAGGCAGCCGAGTTCGCACAACATCTGTTTGATGAATCCTTTTCACCCAACGATGTTATATTCGGGGAAAGTGACAATGAGTATGCCGCTAGCGGCGAAGTACAAGAGGAGCTGTCTGTAGAAGCATACGTTAATCCTGGTTTCAATGAACTCTTGTCAATGTTGCGAAGTGAAAAGCCGCTAGATACCGATGTCCTTGCTTTGAAACTTGTCGAACTAAGATTGTTGAGGGATTCGGATCTACAAGTTACTGATACCTACTCAGGGAAACCTCTACAATTTCTGTGGCATATCCTCAGTCAAAACCCACGTTTAAAAAGATTGCGTGAGTGGATGCTCGAACGTGCCGATAACCCTGCTACATTAGAGGAAGCTGCGGCTGAGATTTTTCCTGACTTGGATGAAGATGCTCGTTTGCAGGCAATCTATCATTTAACAGAACTTGGTTTTTTGACTCGCGAAGCTCCAGATAAACACTCGTTACTTCCAGCTCGCTATCATCTTTTTGCACGCCCGCCTCAAGGCGTGTGGGTATGTCTCAATGCGAACTGTTCTGGAAGACAAAGTAGTAGCCAAGAATATTGGTCCCGCTTATTTAGCACCCGCCGTGACACATGCGATGCGTGTGGTTGTGCTGTTTATCCTTTGTATATATGCCGTGCTTGTGGTCAGGCATATGTTCAGATGGTTAAACTCGAACGAGAGTATCTTTCCGAAGCGACTGCTTTCATGGGCGATATCGAAAAAAATTACTTTACTTGGAAACCGCTTCATCAAAAAGATGAATTATTTGAGGATTCCGACGAATTTGAACCTATTCCGGACGATAGTAGACAAACCCCATCCTCGAATCTACATGAAAAGTTTACACTGTGTTTAAACTGCCGACATCGGCAAGATCACTGTAAGTGTAATCAACCCAGTTTTGTGGTTCTCTACCAGATGCGGGAAGAAGAGAAAACGAAAAAAGGCCAGAAAACGTTTGCAAAGTTTGTGCCCATAACGCACATGAATCAATGTTGTCGATGCCATTCTAGCGCCCTCAAAGACACTGAAATCGTTACCCCAATCAGCCTGGCAGGTATGACACCCCTATCACTTTTGACCAATGAACTCTATCGTCGCCTTCCTCCCTCGCCTCGTTCCGAGATGAGTAATGTCCCCGGCAATGGACGGAAACTACTAACTTTTTACGATAGTCGTCAAGGAGCTGCTCGCTTTGCCGCATTTCTCCAGGACATTGTGAATCAACAAACTTATCGGCACATTATGCCTCAGGCAGTTGAGGAGCTTCAAAAACGAAAAAGCTACTTTCCAGATTTGGAAATGCTGGCAAAACGCTGCATGGAACTAGGTGTTGAAAACGAAGTGTTTCATAATGACGCATATGATATTCGACGTGGGGCAAGGCTCACACAGTCCGAACGTGAAAGACTTACAACATCCATGTCGACACAACTCTTGGCAGAGTTTACGACACAGCGACGAGATCGCAATTCCTTAGAGAATCTTGGATTGATTGCTGTGGAGTATTTTGAGTCTGACGAAACACCTGATTTCGGAATTTTGGCGAATCAAATCGGATTTTCCGAATCTCAAACCCGGATGCTGGTTGAATACTTGCTGGACGATCTTCGCAAAGAGAAGGTTGTTATGCTACCTGAGGGTGTTGAGGCGGATAACCCAATCTTTGGGCGAAATAAGTTTTCACCGCGTGTGGTGCGGGGTAAAGCTCATGAGCATGAAGTAGCATGGATAGGCGAAACCGAACGCCACAACCGTCGCTTAAAAGTACGCGCTATTTTGCAACACTACAAAATGCCTGCTGACGACAAAACTATTGAGCAAGTGTTGGGGGCATTATGGGACTGGCTGACCCAATCCGACATTCTTGAGGGAAACCCTACAGATGGTTATCAAATCGCTCACCAACGTTTGTTTTTCCATATAGATGCCCAATGGTACAGATGCCAAAAATGCCAGCGGCTTTCGTATAGGGGAGATTCACTACCGTGCTCTAACATCTCTTGCTTAGGAGAACTTATACCGATTGAAATCGCTTCATTGCAGGAAAATAACTTCTATTATCAAGCTCTGAACCAACCCCTCATCCCAATGCGGGTCGAAGAGCATACTGCTCAACTTGACTCGATCAAAGGACGTGAATATCAAGATCAGTTTCGAGATGGCAGGATTAATGTTTTAAGTTGTTCAACCACCTTCGAAATGGGAATTGACCTGGGGGACTTACAGGCAGTGGTTATGAGTAATGTGCCTCCCACTGTCGCTAATTATCGTCAGCGTGCAGGACGAGCGGGACGACGAGCCAGTGGGATAGCCTTTATATTGACCTGGGCTTCTGAGCGACCACATGATCAGACGTATTTCCGCGAACCAAGTGAAATTATCCGCGGACATATGCCAGTTCCACACATTGCGCTTGAGAATCCATTTATCTTGAAGCGTCATGTAAACGCAATCTTGATAAGTGCTTATTTACGTTACCGTTTGGAAGCAGGCCATACAAATCTCTCAAAAGTCGGAGATTTCTTTGACGCACAATCCTCACAACAACCTCACTACAGTGGAATTGAGAATTGGTTGGAGCTACGCTCAGACTACATTCGGCAGTTATTATCACAATTTGCTCAAGCCATTAACCAAGAGATGGACATCAATGAATGGTTAACAGGTTTTTGGGGCGATATGCAGCGTGTCAAGAATGATGACTACGATAAGGTTGCCAATTACTATCGACAAGAGCGCATTTCGGCTTCACATGTGAGCGCAACTTCGAATCAGGCGAGTGAACAGCATGACGCAAGTCAAGACATTCAACGTTATATACAACTTCTGGAGCGTCTGAATAAGGAGACCTTAATCAACTACCTTAGTGATAAAGGTGTTTTGCCATCGTATTCGTTCCCCCTCTACACAGTAGAGCTTATTCTGCCGCCAAAGAAAGATACTGAACACCTTCGTTTACAACGTGACTTACGGCAGGCGATTCGAGAATATGCACCTGGCTCAGAAGTAGTGGCTGATAAGCGAATTTGGCGAAGTGATGGGTTAATTTTCTATCGGGATACGCCCGTAATGCGAGAATATCGTATCTGTGAACATTGCAATCATCTTCGCATCACGCTAGAAGGAATGTCCTTTGTAAACGATCAAGTAGAATGCCCAATTTGTCGGCAGCCACCAAGTAAGAAACGCGCAAAAGCATTCAAATTTGTGACTCCTGACGGATTTCGAGCAGATTATCACAGTGGGCAGGCAGCGCGCCAATTTGTAAATATTGAACCTTCAGCGATGCGTTCCGCATTAATCCCGCCTCAGATTCAGGAAGAGTTTCGTGTGGGGAATTTAGTTCGATACGCTTACGATCACGATGGTCAGTTATTGTACGTCAACGAAGGAGAGTCAAGTTTCCGTTTCAAGATCTGTATGGTTTGTGGCAAACGTATCAAGAACAAGGATGGTAAATGTACAGGACGTTTTCGGGGAGAAAAGTGTCCGGGTGGACATCTTGAAGAAGTGGCATTAGGGCATGTCCAGAAAACAGACACGCTCCATTTGAGCTTTGAATCCACCGCCCATTTCTCTGTTCCCGCTGCTGACAACCAATCTTTTTGGCTGTCATTGATGTATGCATTATTGCAGGGCGCAAGCCGTGCTTTGCAGATAGAGCGTAGAGACATTGATGGAGTGTTATTGCCTAGAAGTCGCGGAACACAAACCTGGGAACAGACTATCGTGTTGTATGACAATGTTCCTGGAGGAGCTGGTCATGTTAAACGCATTCATGACCATTTTGCTGAGGTCGTTCAAGAAGCCTTGAGAATCGTCAACTGCCTCGACTGCGCTCCAGAAACAAGCTGCTATCACTGTTTACGAGATTACAGTAATCAACTTTACCATCATTTACTCAAGAGGGGTGATGTAGTACGTTTCTTGGAAACTATACACAAAGATTTAACGCCCTTCACCCAGTTGGATACTGTTGGTGAGGGATTTGTAATTGCTATGAATCCGCCATATTGGCTTATGCAGCAGGTAATTGCAACCCACTCCCTTATTTCATTGGCGGTTGACAGGTTAACCTTGGATCAACCTGTTTCTTCAGGACAGACCTGGATTGATGTAATTGGAGATCTGGTAAGGCGCGGGATAGAAGTGAATCTGTTTGTACGCGAGTTAGGAAAAGATACTCCTGACGATCTGAGTATGAACCTTCAGTTACAAGTTCTGATGGATCGTGGTTTAAATCTCTGGCAAATAGAGAATTTGCCTACTTGGCAGGTAATCATAGATGAAAAGCTACCAGAGCAACGAGCAATTCGTGTTCCATCAGGTTCACCATTTGTGTTGGCTACTGTATTAGGGGATGGTAAATTGCTATCTACCATTCATCCAGATGGAGTAGCTAGCGCTGCTTTAGCATTTCACAAGATACCTAATCACCAAATAAAACGTGATTGGTTAAATCCACCGAAGGATACATCAGTCATCACTGTCCAACCGCAGATACATCGCAACTATATTGAAAGGGATTTCTTTGCTGCCGTTTTTTCAAAACCAGTGGTTAGTCTACACGTAAATGATCCTTATCTGCTAACCAATGAGCAAATTGTCAATAGATTGGGTGCCTACATTAGGCTTGCTAGCGAACAAGGTAATCTCAAAAGAGTTGTGGTGGTTACTAAACGTGCGGGAGAAGCGGGCATACAAGGGGATCGAGCCGAGCAAGATCGCGCAAAACAGACTCTTATCAAACAATTCTCAAATGTAGAAGTCACCTTCAAGTATGATCGCCCCGAACATGATCGGTACATAATTTTATATCGTGAAGACAAGAGTCGGGCACGAATATTAATCGGTAGAGGGTTGGATTTTATAAAACCGAATGGAGATGTGCTGCCCACTTTCATTGTGGTGCAGGATCCATTTTAACGTTTTATGACATCTCGCTTAGGAAAGATTGATTCTGATGAACCCTGCAAATCGGCGCATTTGGAGTGATTCGCCGTTATTTTGAAGAGGACAAGTCTCTTATCCACATTGCAGCTGATTTCTTTATCATTCGAGGCTAACCTTATTTGCAGTGCAGAATGTGGCAAACAAATGCGGGTTTTGGTCGGCATTGAAGAACCTGGTGAGTTACGTGCCCGAAAATGATGGTCGATCAATAAAGTTCAATCATTTTTGTGATTGTTTCAAGGGTTAATTGCATTGTCTTTAGCTGAATGAGTTTCTTTCTTGTTTTCTTTGCTTTTGCATTATCATTAGTCAAGAGACGAATCTCAGCCTCTACTGAGATAATTTCAGCTTGAAAGTATGATTCCAATGCAGCCAAATTTTCATGTAGTTGTATGCGTCGGGATCTAATCTTTTTCATTGCCGGACGATTAAGTAATAGGACACGAATCATATAATTGGCAGGCGGCTTCAGGGATTTCAGGGTTCCGTCAAAAATAATTTCAAAATATTCTAGTCTATTATCTAAAAATGGATCAATGTAACCGACATTACCATCAATTGATCCACCATGTGGTTGTCCATATGCGGGCCAATCATCTGCTTTTTTATTGTTGCAAACAGGGCAACAGAGAACTAAGTTGTTAGGATCACTTGAAAGAGTTTTGTATAGAGACTGGGGGCGAAAATGATCTAGAGTCATCCTTTGATCACGGGTTTCAGGATGATAGGACATTTCTATTTCATGGATATCACAGTAAACACATCTATATTGCGAATCTTCTCGAATTTCGTTGCGATATTTATTGTATGATTTTTTGCGTGGATAATTGTTTCTTCTTTTGAGTTGAGGAAAGAAAACCAAGTGTGAGGGCATATTTTATTCAATCCTCATCTTCATCATTTAGGGTTTGTACCATTGCTTTCAACTCCTGCAATTGCTGCAAAATTTCGTCCATTCGATCTGGTTTAGTCTCTTGTAGATGCTCGTGAGCTAATGTTGAAGCAGCTCGAGAAAACTCTAGACGATCTAACTCTTCTTGTTCTTCGCTTGAAAGTTCTTCTTTAAAGCTTTTTTTAAGTAAGTCTCTAAATCGTGTTTCTCTTTCTCCGTAAATCTTTTGATGAACATTTATGCGTCGCAAAATTCTACTGATTATAGCCTTGCGTTTTTCATTAGTGGACAAACTGCTTTTGCTAATAATATCTTCGACGCTCCACTCGCCTTCACTATACTCATCCATAGACGGATAATTTGTCAGTATATATATCGGAATAATTTCATCTACGGTTCGGAGGTATTGAGCCAATTCAATGCCTGTATGATCCACCCCTCCTTTATCTTCAAGTTTCTGATCAATCAAAATCGCTGCCGTTCTAGCATCTTCAAGCAGTTCTAAATAATCTTCTTTATGAGGTTTTGCAAATACATCCACAATAGTTACACCATCGTGTTCGATAACAGCATCTAGCCCGCGCTCAAGTTGGCGGTGATACCTGTCCAATTGCGATTTGTCATTATCTATAAACCAGATTACTTTATCCTCTTGCTCTGGCATATTTTAGACATCCTATCTCTTAGCTTGTTTGGAAAGGATCAGGGGTATTTCGATTGTAAATTCTGCTCCTCCAAGTTCTGACTGCGATTTTACATTAATGTTGCCTTTATAAGATTCAACCACGAAATTTTGAACAATTGCTAGTCCCATGCCTGTGCCAATAACATCACCTTTTTGATTACGTTTGGTTGAGAATCCAGGCTCAAAAATCCGTTCTATTTCATAGTTTGACATGCCACAACCACTGTCCGAAAACTGAATACATATGGTCTCATCAGTTTGATATCCTATAACACGTATCCGACGCTCACGGTTGGGAATTCGCACATTATCTATTGCCCATTTTGCATTTGTAATGAGATTTATAAATATACTTTCCCAATCAATTTGAAAGACGCTCACCTTAGGTAAAGTTGATGGAAAATCCATTTCGACATCTATATTGTATATTCTTGTCAGATCCAATGCTTTAAAAACATCGCGGGCTACTTGTTCCAAGCTCAACTCCCGACGTTTACGTTTATCGCGTTGGACACTAGCTAAGGTAAAGGACGCAAAAGTATTAATTCTTTGAGCAGATTGATCAATAGACTCTATATCTCTCAATAAAGCGTGATGCGTCTCCTGATACAAGATTGGGAACAACTCTAGTATATCGTGCTGTAATAGATCAATACTAGTTACCACTTCATTTGCATAACCGACTGTCTCATGCCCAAATGCAGCAGCAAGAATACCTAAGGATGCTAAATTTCCCAGAGTATTTTTTTGTTCCTCATAATCTTGCTCTTGCTGCTCTGACTCTCTTATCAATTGCTCTTGGGTTTTATCTGAATGTTCCGCTACTTCCTCTAATTGTTGAATAGACTGAGTAAGCTGCTTTTGAATATCAGCTAAATTGGGTGGATTACCTGTCTTTTCACCTTCTTCAATTCGCTTGAGAACCTGTCCCCAGGTTTCTTTGACTTGGGTTGTTGCTCCGATAACGGCTTTGGAGTTGTTTTGTGCTTGTTCGCGTGTATCGTCTATTTGCCGTCTTTTCTTTTGAGAGCGCTCATAATTCTGTCTCTCGGTTTCAAAGAACTCTACAGCATTCAAAACATATCTACGCAGATCATAATACGCAGGTCCCTCCACAATACCTTCGCGATTGGTTTGATCCAATAGGTCGTCATTGCTTTCTCGAGTAATGAAAGTTGCCCCGACTACTTGGTTATAAGCGACATTCCATTTCTTAGTCATATCCCCCACACCAGCAGGGTTGGCAATGCGTCGGGCATTGAGATTTAACCAGTCACCCTCTCCTGCACCTGAAGGATCACCGTATGGTTTCACCCTGAAATCATCACGATAGATACGGATGCCCTGGTTTGAGTTCAAAAATCTTTTCACCTGACCCGTTGTGAGATCCACATTAGTTCGATCAAAGAAATACATCTGGAACTTAACAGAACCACATCGAGGTCTATCTTCGACTTGCCTATCCCTAATAGTCTCTGACCATAGCTGATTAAAGTAAAATTCCAAACCGTTAAATGAGTTCAATTGATGGTTAATCTGTCCATCCTCAGTGAGGCTTGAGATTAGCGTCCACTCAGCAGCATCTAGATATTGGCTTGAATCGATACGCCCATCATACTCTTTCCAATCGTGAACTCCTGTAATTAACCAAATGGCAAAATCATTTATGCCGCCAAATGGAGATACCAGTAAAGACAATTCTTCAAAGAGCTTTTCGATATCGCCCTTTGTCCAGCGATCCTTTAATTGATGAAGCTCAAGTCTTGTTCCATGCTTCAAATCTATATTTATATTATTCGTTGAATCTTCTGACTGTTTTGGTATTTTGTAGATGCTGTGTTTTATTGTTTCGAGTCGTTCAGTTGCTTTATCTTCGTATTTTGTCCAATCGATATCCACCTCAACCCCAAAATCCTCATTCTCGACGAATGTCATTACCTTTGTCTGTTGAGCTAAACGATCAAGCCCTAAACGACCGAGTCCCTTTTCGCCAACTAATACTCTACTTTTGTTCTGAGATGATTTGGTCATAACCTTATTGTTTGTGCCAATAACCATCCAGTTGTCTTGAACTTGATTAAGCGTCATTCCGATCCCATCATCTTGGATAAGCAATGATGGTTGAAATCCTTCAAGGTCAATAAATCTGATTACAACATTTTCTGCATCAGCGTCATAAGCATTTTTTACCAGCTCAAGGATCGCCACAATAGAACTTGAAATACTCTCTCTTCCCAGTTGCATGGCAACACGAGCACTTACTGAAAAAGATGCTTCCCCCAGAATTTCGCGTTCGTGAGATTCACTCATAGGTATCCATTTTCTTTCCGCTGGAGAACTTCTTTTACCCTATGTAGGTGTTTCACGCTTAGACCTAGAGCTTGAAAAATATATTCATTCATCTCTTGAATTATCTTCTCGCGTGGACCTGATGGTATCGAAGCTTCTTGAGCAAAATGAGATATCAAGGGAAGTAAATCTTCCCGTAGCGGAAGTAGCTTTAATTCATAAATTGAAACCTGTGTTGTGCCGTTTCTCAACTGGAATATAAAATTAATCAAATCGCTATTGAGCCAAGCAAGAAGCCCATACAGGCTCGTAGACAAACTATCTGATTGCGAAATATAGTTTACATGGTTCTCTAAAAAAACCCGGGGATACTTGGTCAAAAACGTTTCATCAGGTATGGCACAAACTAATCTACGCCCTACTTTTCGGGGAGTGGTTCGTTGTATAAGGATCATAGTCCCTGTTTTAATTAACGGGGATACTTTTTGTGTAATCAGGGAAAAGGGTCGTTCCTTCGATGAATGAGACCCTCGATAGGGAAATTCAAAATCAAAAGATGAAATTGAAGCAGCAGATACTAGTGGAATGTGGTCTACTTGCTCATTGAAAGAGAGCAATTCCTTATTCTGATTCCAAACATACCCCCCGTTGCCCAGATGAAAGCAGTTTAAATCCCCAAGGTATTTTGTGTTTTGTTGTAGTGCTTCTTCTATTTCGTAATCTATTTTGCTTTCGGAAACTACCCAGATAATAGATGAATCCAGCTTTCGGACAATCTTCTCAGGAGATACTGTAAAGGGTATTGCCTCACGAATATCAGTTCCGTTTCGTGTTACACGAAGTACAACATTATTCCCTTTATTCTGTTTTGTTCCTACACGTAGACACACAGTCATCATTTGTTGATCGGCAGTTCCGACAACCCCTTTTCGATCAATTAGACGTGTTATGTCAACGAGAGTAGTAGTTTCATTTAGGTGATATCTCAGCCGTTGAAAGTAATTTCCGATCAGCATTGACTGAGGCAGTAGTAGAGAAATGATGCCACCTTTTTTCGAAGCTTTAACAGCCCACCATAAAAACAATATGTATAGATTAGGGTGTCCATAAATTACTTCATCATATGCTTCAATAAAATCCAGCGAAACTCGCTTAACCGACATGAAAGGTGGGTTGCCGATTACATAGGAGTATATTGGTTTAGTCCAGAATCGATCAAAATTCTTCAACGGATCAATTAGCTCAATATTTGAAAGCAATTCACTTGCATCATCAGATGCATGTATATAAGGTGAAATTATAGATAGGAGTATTGTCCTGCACAGCGTAATTGCAAATGGCTGAATATCGAAGCCATGCAGCTGATGATTTATTGCATTTATAATTGACTGATTAGTATAACTACTTTGGATCGCATATTGGATAACCTTGCTGGCTATAGAGGCGAGAATCATCCCACCTCCGCAGGCAGGATCAACTATATGATTGCCTTGAAGAAACTTTTCCGGGCTAAATTTGGCTGATTTGATCAGGTGATTTACGATACTGGGCGGCGTATAAAATTCACCAATATATCGTTTTTCGGTTTTTGTTAACAATTGATCGCAAAGATCAATAAGTGTGATTTGTGGGGAGTTGAGAGTCCCTAATTGGTTTGCAATTTCACAAATCGCGTTGTGTTCTTCTGCTGAGATGTCATACCATGAATACAGAGAATCTTCCGATTCGACAGGCCAACAGAAAGAACGGTGTATATTTTGATCCACTATCGTTCTAAGAATTTCTGTCGCAACATGAAGAATCGCGGTTTCTTTAAGAAAACGTATGGTTAAGTCATCTTCAGAGATCTGAGTACCTTGGTGATGATCATATCGCCTGAGATAGGAATGCTGTGTCTCTATATATTGCGCCAGATTTTTCTTTGCCAATGTGCTGGTATTGTACTGTGTGCTGGTATCGATTAGAACACGCGCTACAATCTTATCAAGATAATCCATCAAATCGCTAAAGTTCCTGTTTATCATAGATTCAATACCAGTGGTTAGAACATATTTTCACATGTTACAATAAATAAACTTAACTGACAAGCAGCAGGGACCAATGTTTCCATCCAAGAACACCTTAGCTACCGCGAAGTATCTAACATTTTCGGGTTTTATACAACGAGCTACCATCCAATCAAAATGAGGTTATAAACTGCTACGAAAGGCTGGTGAATCTTCACCAGCCGGGGAAATAAAAACGGCTGCCCTCATGCGGTACAGCCATAGACTTTGTTCAGTTCCTTGTGCGCGTTTCGCCGCAGCATATGGATGGTATATTTCGATAACCCCAGCCGGTCAACCAGCGTCTTGCAGCTTTCGTAGGCTCCCATGCTCTGCACCGTCGCTGCCATGCGGAGATTGCCTTCCGCCTCGTATCGGGCGACCAGGCGCAGCAGCGGTGCTTCCACTCCGATAAGATGCCGATCCCGCCATGTTTGTTGGCGCGGTTTGAACAGTTCCAGTTTCTCGCATAACTCCTCCCGCATCGGTTTGACCACACTCGTCAGCCACCAGCACTTCTTCGTGCCACTGCGTCCGGCGATGGCTGCCGCGTCGTCCGGTCCGACTTCGGTGATGATGTAGTATAACGCTGCCAGGTGAGGCAGGCTGTCCATGTACTTCTTCGCCATCTCAGTAATGACCTTCTCAATGTCAATGCGGAGTTCAATGGCTTCGGCGTAGGTCGCGTGACCAATGATGTGAGAATGATCGAAACCGTCGATGATGAAGTCGTCAGGATCACCACTGCGCGTAGCGATGTCTTCCAGATACATCTCGCGGCGGTAGAACTTGCGGTAAAGCTGGGGATTCGTACGGTTCAGCAGCAGCTTGAGCGCTCCACCTTTGTCCACTGCTGCCAGCATGGATATATCGGCGCTGATGTCCATCCACAGCCGCATGAAAGCGTGAGCAATCAAGTCGGGGATGTCCAATTCATGGTTGCGATAGTAGCGCAGTAGCCGGTTAAAGCTGGGGATCAGATCATAGTAAATCTGCTCAAAAGTGCGCTGACCTGCCCACCCTGTCGGATAGGTTGCAACACGTGGAAAAGGACGAATCTTGGCGCGAATAGTGGAACGAACATTATTGTCGATCATGGGGACTATCCCTCCTCAATCTCACTGGAACGCCAGCACGTTGAGCGCTACCGCTCGAACATGCGGGGACAGCGCAGAGGGAGGAACCTGACCAGCATCCCACCGGGAAAGCGGTGGTTCGGCAGTCCCGCCCAAAGGGTGGTACTGGCGTACCGCCGCTGGTGCTGGTTAGGAGGGAACCCCGTGCTGTAAGATCGCCGCGCGGCGGTAGTGCGAGGAGAAAATACGTCGAACGGTCAGAACAGGGGATGTACTACGCTGGTGAAGGGGACAAGCTATTGAGGTGGGTCTGTCTCAGGTGTCTCAAGTGGTTCAACCTTGTTTTTCGTACTCGCGTATCACTTTGTATGGGGGTGCGATTTTTTTGAAATTCAGTAAAAATCATTGTTTCAGCCTGTGCCACCTGAGCCACTTGAGACAAACGAGGATGAACTATGGAATTGGATGCCCATCTCGCCGCAATCCGCCCTGCCTCGGATGCTGCGAAGGTACACATTATCGAACGTCGTTATCTTGAGTCATCAACCACCACCGGGCGATATGCCACCATAAAAACCTACTGCGGGATCGAACTGGCTGCTCCGTTTGACGAATGCCAGCAGGAGGATATAAATTGCGAAACTTGTGTAACGAAGGTTGAGGAGCAGCAGGCATACTGGAAGAAATTCTGGGCTGGACCGCAAGGAACAAAGATGTACCGTATCCTCTCCGGTATGGATAAGCGAGAAAAAGAATGGCGGGAAAGTGCCCAAAGAACCGAAGCTGTTATCCGTGAGGCGCGAGCCTTCAATGATTTGATTCAAGACTGCCTGAAACACCATCAGCCTGTATTTACTTTAGAGTTGCCTGATGAAGTCTTACTCAAGTTATTGGATTATGGAAGCGTTGGTGAAATTCTGTTAGGTTTCAAAATGAGTGAAGAAACTCGTCAGGCACTACAGACCAAATTGGGAAAAGAAGGTTTTGCCTTGCTGGGTTCTCGCCTTATCACCAAAGGATTGCTGAAAGCCAATGACCCCATATTCAACCGCAAGTGGACATGAGTATCCGTGCTTTTGAATTTGACCTCTGTGAATAAAAGGAGACTCTATGTCTCAAGAGTCTCAACTGTCTCAACTGTCTCACCTTGTTTACAGGCGCTCATGCCGTTACATTTGCGGGTTATCTGCTTCCCGTCTCAGGTGGCTCACCTGTCTCAACAAAGGATTCGGAGGTCAACTGCCAGAATCGCACTCTACTGCCCCGGACGCGCTTCTGGGTGCTAAGGTTGTTCGGTCCCGGTATCAGGATGCCATCCTCGCGTAACTGCATCCCAATGGCGGTCACGGTGAAGCGCAGCGGCTGCACCCGGTTGACTTCCCGGTGGGCAATCTCCGGCAGCAGGTAGACAAACCCCTCATCCTTGTAGCCTACAACGGTCACACCTGGCGGATATTCACGCGGGTTCTTCATGTCGTCGTCAATCACTGCCTGTCCACCAGCGATAAGCTGCCCCAGAATATCGAGGAAGACCTCGCTGGCACGTTCCTGTCGCAATGTGCGGACACTCTCGACAATCGCATCCCGCCAGGCAGGTATCAGATAGTCTTCATCCATCTCGGCGAGGAAGCGTGAAAGCATCTGGTAGACCGTGACCAGTACCGCCCAGTTCTGGATCACCCGCCCGGTATTCGACTGCACGCCCGTTTCGTTAGCAAGTTTTTCGCGGTAGCCGCGCATGTTATGACTGAAGCGGTTAGCAATGTCGGATTTCAGATCGCCCTGCTCAAGCTGCTTCGCTATCCATGAGGCGAAATGCGCGGTGAAACCCGGCAGGCGTTCACGTAAGTGTTCCGCCTGAACCAGCGTCTGCCCACCCGGATCGCGCTTCTCCCAGGGTGGTATTTCCAATACCAGCATTCGTGCCACGACGGACATTTCACCCTCAATCGTGGTTTCCCCTGTCGAGAGGATGAGTCCACGACAGGGTTTCTCATGCCGCACCTTCGCTTCGCGGGTCAGCCGTCCACGCCCCATACCACGCGAATAACTTTGCAAAAAGCGGGTGAAGGTTTTCTCGTCGGCATAGATGCTTTTGTAGTCGTCCACCCAGAACAGGCTGTCTGCGAGGGGATAACCGAGTGTTTCCACCGTATTGATCGTATCACCCCACTGAGCGGGTGGTGTGTCGCGGCTGAACTGTCCGTAGAAACTGCTCAGGAGTGACGCAATCTCCGACTTGCCGCTGCCGGATGTGCCGACCAGATGCACAGCTGGACGCGGCGCTGCCGTCGGAAAGAAGCGCTGAAGCACGGGCAGGAGCGCGAAGGCGATGAGCGACGATGCCAGTTTAGGTGGCAGCACCTTCGTAACCGCATCGAACGCCGCGAGACTTTCGTTCCAGCCAGTTGCCTGCAAGCCGTAATCACGCAACCGGTGGTCAAGTTCAACCGATGGCGGTTCGCTCAACTTACCCTTTGCCGTGATGCAATCCTGCGGAGAGACATACACCCATCTGCCATCCAGTTCCATCCAGCCCATGAAGTTGTAATGACGGTGGGTGGGAAACTCCCCGGATAACTGCACAATCGCCGGAACCAGATGTTTCGACATGCCCGCTCGCACGACGTACTGTGATCCGGCGTTTGCCCCGATGAAGCGGCGCAGAGCCACATCATCCACAAACACATCCCCTGGGACATCGAACTTTTTCACGAAGTCGCCGCGTCGGAGTTCAAGCGCGGTCGTGTGCGCCTCCTTACCATCATCATCGACCTGGCAGGTCTGGTAGAGCGCAGTCGCTGTCCAGTCCACCACCGTCTTTTCCAGCGTGCCGCGATAAGTTTCCTTGCGATAGATGATCCTCCCATCGCGCAGCAGGTAGCTCTCGTTATCGAGATATTCATGCTCCTGCCGCTGGAAGCTGGCACGTTTTCTTTCCTTATAGAGACGATCAATATCACCGATTTTCAAGCCGTCGCCACACACGGCTTTGAGGCGCTGGCGTTCTTCCGCCCATTCCACCGGATTGAGGTGGATACAGGCTTCGACAGTGGCGACGATCTGCTCGGTGGTAGGTCGTTCGGCTTTTTGCTCAACCGTAAACTGACTTACGAGCTGGCTGACCTGCTGGCGTGCCTGTTCGCGCGGTGCAGGGATACCTTCGGTGAGCTTCGCTATAGGATCACGCGCCGGGTGGCTGTAGGCACTCTGGATGGTCGCCAGTGCCTCGCGTTCGCTGCTGCCGTTGGCAAGGTGACGCGGAATGAGTTCCCGTTCCGTGTCGGATTGGCTGTAGCCCGCATCACGCAGTTGGCAGGCTGCCGCGAACAGTTCAGTGTTGCGACTGCCGTCCGCCGCACCCGATGCCAGATAGCTTTCAGTACGCGGCGGCAGTGGGTGGTGTCCATTTAGCGTTACCACTTTCAGCCCATCGAAGCTCGATTGTTGGGGCTGGCTTTCCAACCAGGCGAAGGTATCCAGCGGATAACGCCGTTCCGGGCAGCTCCCGACCACAGTGACCACAACGCCGCCGCGTTCGGGTTTGGTGTTCACCGAATCGGGGAGGCGCATAATCCCCGCCACCGTTTTCACATATTCGGGATCACCGCCTAATGCCGCGAACAGCCCACGCAGGACACCCGCGATTTTCTGACGGTCAGCCTCACTCTGAAGCAGGAACGGTTCATCCAGTAGCCAATACCCATGCCAGCCGCCCCCACTGTCGAGGATGAAGGACGGCGCGGGGTCGAAAGTGCTGAGTCGCGATAGGTTCTGGTCGCGCTCATGGGCATCCCCATCGCAGTCAATATCGACCCATAATGCCGGAACGAGCGCGGCAGCTTCCGCTTTGCCCTGTTTTCCTTTACGCAGACAAGGTGCGAAGTACATCCCATAGCCCTCACGATTCAATGCCTCTGCCTGCATGAGTGCGGTTGCCAGTTCGCTTTTATTGCCCAACTGTCCCCAGAGTGAACGTGCCGCGCCAGTGGTCGGGTGGATGCAGCGCAGTTCGAGGTAGAGTTTGTCCGGGCTTCCTTTATAGAGCGCATTCAGGAAATCGCGTCGTCCGGTGCTGGACGCGCCGAATGTGTCCGTCTTGTTCACAACGTCGTTCTGTGTCATACTCGATATATTCCTATCTGAATGGTACACAGGGGTTTGGAGCGCTTGCGTTTGCCGACGGTGGGCGCTCTTCTCCTCTGTGTGCTTTCTCGGCTAAAGTTCAAAATCGGGTGATATATCCTGTGTTGGCTGCTCATATCCCCCTATTTCCTCGATCAATGCCGTGCGTTGTTCAGCATTCATCCCATTAAGCAATCCTGCCAGTTCTTTGAGTTTGTCCATGTCGCCGTTCATCTCCCGTGCCAGCACCTGCATAAAAAAGGCTGCCTGTTCATGCGGCAGTCCCGCCACCAGTGGACGAAATTCCAATCGGAGCGCATCCGGGTCATCCTCAGTCCTGGCTGCATACCACCGATAAAACCCAAGGGCGGTTTGCTGCTCATCCGTCCGCCGCGTGCCACACCAGACATTCCAGTTTTCACCCTTGTCGTCGAGCATCACACCATGCGACTCGTTGTCAATGATCTGGCGCTCTTGCTCACGCACTTCAGCCAGTTCGTCGTAGCGCTGCTCCCAGTCGGGACCGACGTAGCGTTCCATCTGCTCCACCATCGTGCGCTCGGTTATATCATGCAGCAGGTCGATGTGGTTCACCTTGCGGTTACGGCTGAAGAACAGCAGCACACGCTGCCCATGTTCCTCGTCATACACCGTTCCCGGCAGCACAATATGGGTGTGCGGATCATGCAGCCCCGGTGACTGCGGGTCATCCGTCAATCGGTGGTGGAAAACGTAACTGTATTCGATACCTGTATCCAGACCGCGCTCGTCGAAGAACCCATTGACCACGCTTTCGCTCAAATCGCGGACGAACTGCTCACGCTCCTCCGGCGCGACCATCGCCATCAAATCCGGGTTGGGATTGCAGACCAGGCTGAAGGTCAGCACATGTTCACTTTTCAGGTCGTCGCAGCGATGGGCGATTTCAGCCACCGAACCACCCATGCCGTGATCGACCCAGCGTTCGCGTCCGGCAACATGCCGCGCTTTCTCATCATGGCTTTCGCGGTAAGTCAGATAGCGCAGCAGATTCTTGGACTGCTTCGCGCCGTCAGCAGAGGGTTTTTTATACTGCACGTTGGCGACACACATCTGCTTTCTGTCCATCTGGACTACCCCTCGCGTTTGCGCGTCACCCGCTCGATGAAGCCACTGAGCATGGTCGTCAGCGTTTCGACTTTGGTATCCAGCGCGTCCACTTTCGATTCGATCCCTTTAGCGATGGCGCGGCGCGACCCCGGCAGATCTTCCTGCGATGCGAGATAGTAGTTCACAGCATCCCGCAGCAGGTCGTTCTTGCTGACGAAATTCCCGACGCGGCTGCGGACGTTCCGCAGTTCTTCCAACCGCCGCATCTGGTCGGGAGTCAGATTGACGGTCATGCGTTCACTGTAGGGATTGGGTTTCTTCTTCACTCCAATGCTCCTTCCTTGATATAGGCATTCAATACGAACTGACGAAACTTCCCGGTAGGACGAAAACGCACATAGACCCGCTTGACGGTTCGCTGTCCTACCGCGCCGCCGCTGCGAAAGGTCTGTACCTCGACCAGCAGCTTACCCAGATCGGCTACGGTGACTGTCTGACCGGGCTGTGCCAGTTTCTCAAGCCATAGTTCCGTCATCACTTCCAATACCTCCGCCACATCGCGTCGTTTCAGGCGCGGCAGGCGTTTGCTTATTGCGGTGATTGTTTGACGGTGATTCATCTTTACCCTTCTCCTGTCTTGCATTCGTTCCCATCCGGCTGTAAAGTGCGAATGGAGACTAAAATCGGCTGAACGGACGTGATGCAGATGAGGCACGCATCCCGGTCACGGGTGCGTTCGGTGGGCGCGGCGAACCGCGTCCACGAGTGCGGCGGCATCTCTGCACCGCCGCGCTCATGCAGGGGCGACAGCCGCTGCATCAGCCCCCACGGCGCATGAGTGGCGAGCGGATTTAGCTCGCTCCAGACCCCGTGAGAACCCTTCTGATTACTCACAACCGTTACACGGGGTCTGGCGAAGTCGCTGCGCCTCGACGCAGCGACCTGCATGGCACAGCCATGCACTGCTTTGCTGTGTCTGTAGGACACGTCTGGTTGTCGTCGATCCATCGTTACCACTTCGCTTTCTTCATGCGACTTTCGCGCCGCATGGCATCCTCAGGGGACACATCCTCAGTCTGTAAGACACCAATCCCATTGGGCGAACGAATGTTGGGCTGCACACCACCCACAGCAGCAACATGCTGGATGACCCGTTCCACATAGCCCGGCAAGTCCATCAGTGCTGTCCGTATCCATGCCGCATCGTCACACACCTGCGTAAAGCGCCCCGGATCAAACGGCTGCGGCACATTTCTGGGCATAATTGGGCGATACCCACCCCGGTTGTGTTCGATGTAATCGCGCATCATATCCTTCATGACCGCGTTGCGGCTCCCACGCGGGATGCTGTTCCACCATGCAATCAGGTCAGTATCCTCGCTGTAAGTCATTTTTACCGTCGCTGTCGCTCGTTTTTGCTTCGCCATGCTGGTTGCTCCTTTAGAGGGTGTCCGAATCAGTCCGAATCGCGTCCGAAGCTGACCGACACCCCATCACGCCTACACCGCTATGATTGACGGGCGATAAACCGGGCGTAGTTCAGATACCCGCGTGCGTTGGCAAGCTGCGCGTCCCGCACCAGTGCAATCTGGGGATAGGCTTCACGCACGTCCGTGACCACCAGTTCCGCGCCACCGCCTGACAGGTAAATCACATCCACCGTCGTCCCACGCTGCCACTTCTCGCTCATCAGATTCAATGTCGCGCTGCGAAGTGGGGCGAGAGCTTCTTCCACAATTTCGCTGTAGTCCACCGGCTGCCCGTTGGCGTAGAAAATACCGGTCCTTAAAACTTCCTCGACAATCTTGAAGGGCATCTTCTCGCGGTAATCTCGTTCCAGTGCCGCTGAAATGCGCTCCTGCGCCGTATACACCCCGCTTTCCACGCTGCCACTTTCCGCGTCCACAAACTCGCCTTCGTCATCGAATGCCAGGTCAACGGTATAGGTCCCCACATCACAGACCCCGGTGCGGCGATAGGTGTGCTGGCGGTTGATTTCCCCGGTTTCGGTCAGCGTGTTGGCATAAATCGTGCCATACGGCTGGGGCATGACCATCACCTCCGAAACGTGGGCTATGAGTTCGGCGGTGTCCGTCTTGATGAGATGCTGCCCAAGCAGCGAAGCCTTCAACTCAGCAGCATCCCGCATATGATCCGTCGGCAACCCGGTGGCGATACGGATATGCACGATGTCGCGGTTCCACATCCCCTGCATGACTTTACCGATAGCGACCTTCGCCAGTCGGAGGCGGAACGCATTGCCCATCGTGGATTCATTGGCAGTGCGTCCCCGCAGTCGCAGCAGTTCGCCGGGCGGAAGCTGTGCCAGCGCCAGATCGCCCACGAACCAATCCCCTTCATCGTCCGTCATCTGGTCGCCCGGATGCCGCCGCGCCATATCCTCCTGCTGAAACTTAATCTCACGGGCATGACCCATGACCGATGGAAACATCACCACCTGATCGGCGGTGACTGCCTTCACAACGCCGTAGCCGATGTCCAAACCCATCGTCACAGTGCTGCCCGGTAAAGCTGGTTTCTTGGAATTCTGCTTGCTCATTATTTGTCTCCGTCATTTGGGGGAATGCCAAAAGACCGCGCATTAGTGTGCGGTTCGTCAGCATTCTCATGTTCTGTATGTTGTGAAGAATTACTCGCCGCTGCGGGAACTGTTATGGTGAAATTAATGTGTGGCAGTAGCGCGAGATTGAAACGACGAAGACGAGGACTTTCTTTGCTGAAGGGGATTGATCGTGAGCAATAGTCTTCGGCTACGGGGAGAGCGGCTGGGGGCAGAGGGAAGAACCCTAGCCCGAATCGTGTGAATGCCCCTGAGTTGTCAACGGCAGGCGACTAACCAATATCCAAATCGCGTTGACCTCAGCTCCACCGAGCGAAGTCAACGCACATTCCAAACTTGGCACTCGTGGAAAATGATCGGTACGTTCCTGCTGATACCGTCAACCACCACGACCGTGCTGCGAAACTGCACATTGGCATATGCGGCGCTTGCTGACAGAGCCTTCACCCGCTTAAAAACATGCGGCAAGAGGACTTATTCATTGGTGACAGGGGTCAAAACGATGACAGGGATTTGACGGGTCGTTCGTGCTTCATAGTCGGCAAAATAAGGATACATTTGGGAGAGGCTTTGCCACAGCGTCTCGCGCTCATCTGGCAGTGCTTTCTCCGCCCGAACCTTAATACGCTTATTCATCACCTGTAGTTCAGCCTCTGGATTTGACTGCAAATTACGCCACCAGAATGGATCCTTGTCGCTTCCCGAATAGGCAGCAGCGATGACATAGCGGTCTTTGTCCTTGATGTAAATCAGGGGCGTCGTGTATGATTTACCTGTTTTCCGTCCTCGAACTGTCAGTAGCATGGTTGGATATTTTGCGATCTGCGCTTTTCCCCCCCCGTAATTTGGTACAAGAACACATGCAGCCACGATCCAAAACGTACGATCGGCCGCATGGACGGGTACCGCAGTAAACCAGATAACGAGAGGAATAGTTTGGATTTCTTCTGTGCCATATCTGTATATAGTATCCATAGTCTGATCTTGTTGATCGCAATTTATTTTAGCGTGGATTCGCTATAATTTGATTTTTTTCACTTGAACTTCACTTTTTGAGCACTGACTGATTTCTACACTCACTGAGATGCTTGATTTTGTGTTTACTCAGATTTTGACTCCGTTGAATTCAGGTGGAACGCTAACTTTACGAGTCATCATTGTAGTAGAGTAAACAAGTTTACTGAGCGGTCAATGTATTCACAGCGTGAGAACCATTTTGAATACGGCTTTCTTCATGTGGAAAAATGCGAAGAGTGGAAGTTGGGTTTGAGCCGAAGCTAACTCTATGAAGACGTCTAATCTTTGCTAAGTTAAACGGTTTCAGATTGCTACTGCAATGGCATTGCCCATTCTGCGGCTTCAGTGGTTTCGAATTCGTTAAGGCTTCGCAAGAAACATACCTGATGATCACATCTCACAGTAGGAGGATTGTAGCACAATCAGGTTAAAGTTGATCAGAAACGATTATGCTTGTGTCAGCCCAGATGGAATTAAGGGGGCATCCCATTGAATGCCCCACAAACATTATCCACCGGGTAAGTCCCAGATCAGACATAGCTTTCATAAATAGGCTGGTACATCTGCGATTTGATGTGCTCCAGCAAGTCACTGGGCCTCGCGCTCTTGGCGAGTCCGTCTCGGTAGGCAACTTCTGCTACAGCATAGGCAATGGATGCCGAAACGTCGCGGATTCTTGAAAGGGGAGGATAGACTCGACCCTGTTTCAAATCGGTATCGGCTACTTCGTTGGCAAGTGCCTTTGCTGCTGCAAAAAACATTTCGTCGGTTACTCGGCTAGATTCAGCGATAATGATCCCCAAACCCACACCGGGGAAAATATAGGAATTGTTCGCTTGGCCTGGTACATAGGTTCGTCCATTTAAAGTAACCGGATCAAATGGACTGCCGCTGGCGAAGATAGCACGTCCCTCTGTCCATCGATAGGCTTCTTCAGCGCTGCATTCCGATTTGGAAGTGGGATTGGACAATGCGAAGACGATAGGCCTATCATTGAGACGCGCCATAGCTTCGATCACCGGTTGGGTGAATGTCTTCGGCTGACCAGATACCCCAATGATCGCAGTGGGACGCAGGGTTTCGACAGCGGTTAGAAGTTCTGCGATGAATGTATGATCATGGGCATAAGGGAGCTTGTGTTCGACCAGATTGTTCCGGCCTTTTACCACCAGACCTTTTGAATCCATAAACCAGCAGCGTTGCCGTGCTTCTTCCTGCGACAATCCCTCTGTCATCATTGCTGAAACAACCAGGTCAGCGATTCCAATACCAGCCTCACCTGCGCCAAGAAACAAAATCTTCTGATCGATAAGCTTGCCGCCTGTGATTTGCAATGCCGAATACAACCCGGAGAGGGTCACACTGGCAGTTCCCTGAATGTCGTCGTCAAAGGTACAAATCTCATCGCGATATTTTGCCAGAAGACCAAATGCATTGGCGTTGGCAAAGTCCTCAAACTGCAACAAGGCGCGTGGGAAGACTTCCTTTACCGCCTCCACGAATTCTTCCAGAAGCTTGTCATAAACCTCGCCTCGTTCACGATGCTGTAGAAGACCAAAATATAGGGGGTCTTTGAGCAGCGTTTCATTTTCTGTACCTACGTCAATGGTAATTGGCAAACAGGCTGTGGGATGTACACCGGCACAGGCAGTGTATAAAGAAAGCTTGCCTACTGGAATACCCATACCGTATGCGCCCAGATCACCGAGTCCAAGTATCCGTTCCCCATCGGTGACGACAATCACACGCACATCTTCTTGGGGCCAGTTGCGCAGGATAGAGGCAATGTTCCCTTTGTCTTTCAACGATATGAATAGACCGCGCGGTCTACGCAGTATATGACCGTATTCCTGGCACGCCTGGCCTACAGTCGGGGTATAAACGATCGGCATCAACTCATCCAGGTTGTCAATTAACAACCGGTAAAAGAGTGTGGCGTTGCGATCCTGAAGCCCCGCCATGTAAATATATTTTTCTAGAGGAGAGTTTTTTTTATGCACACTCTCTAGAATGCGTGTGATCTGCAATTCTTCGGAGAGAACACGCGGCGGCAGGAGGCCTCGCAGTCCTAATGCGTCTCGTTCTGCTTCTGTAAATGCAGTCCCTTTGTTTAAGATTGGATCTTGAAGCAATTCCGCACCATGCGGTAATCCAATCCCATCACGCGATTGAAACTTTAACTGACTTTTTTCGCTCGACATCTTTCAAGTCTCCAAAATCAACTATGCGTAGAGAATACGTTTCGGCTTCGGACAATGACTTAGATCCCTTATGTCCGATATTCCGGGGAATTCCCAAATGAGAAAGCTTTTTCGTTTAATACATTCTGTTTTAGCTTTCAGTTTACGATGAACGATGAGAGTAGTGTTCAGCCAATCATCATGGTTTTGAGCGATTATCGTCATAAAGATAAGGGGCAGGCGGTATCAAGCTCGAAAGTCATATTCGTTGCGAACGCAGGTTTTGATTCAGCTCTGTGCGGTTAATTACAAATGGTACGTCTCGCTAATCGAATTCGCTGGATGAACCAAATTTCGTGGCCTGCTCTGGAATGGGAATCCTCATAATTGAGGAGGTGGGTTGGGTAACGAATACACGGAGTGGAGGTCGAATGAAGCAGGAAAGCCTCGACGTTGAGGCGCGTACTGACTAGCCGTCACCACGATGGCGCTCTCGATAACAATGGACTTTTCATTTCTTCCTCACTGAGACTGCGAAAGAAATCAATTTGAGTATGAATTTATTCAGCCGGGGAAAGTATTAGCAGCTTCCCGCTGACGCTGTACATCGCGCATCGGTGGGACACCAAAGACGCTTTTGTACTCCCGATTGAAGTGGGAAGCATCGTTGTACCCCACGCGATAAGCAGCACTGGTCGCGTCAAAGTCCTCACTCAGCATCAAACGGCGGGCTTCCTGTAGCCGCATCTGCTTCTGGAATTGCAAAGGACTCATCGCTGTGACCGCTTTGAAATGGTGATGAAAACCCGAAACGCTCATGCCCAGTTCACCCGCAAGCTGCTCGATGCGAAGGGGCTGGTCAAAATCCTGACGGAGTCGCTGGATCGCTCTGGCAATGTCGGGCGTATAGCCCGTCGGGATCGCCAGATGACGAAGTCGTCCACCCTGATCGCCCATCAGGAGACGATAGATAATTTCCCGCGTGATGAGTGGCATGATTATCCGCGCTTCAGCAGGGGAATCCAAAAGTCTGATAAGCCGCACGACAGCGTCCAGCAGATTTACATCCAATGGACTGACATCAATGGCTCTAGAATCACCAGCGCTCGGAGGCGAAGCGTGACCGATTTCCACCATGACCGAGCCAACGAGGGAGGGCGGAAGTTCCAGGCGGAGGCTGAGGTAGGGACATTCCTTCGATGCTTCCAGGACACGGCTGATGCTGGGCAGCTCAATGGTAGCGAGAAGGTAATTGAAAGGGTCGTACTGATAACGACTGTCGCTCAGGAGAACTTCTTTGCTTCCCTGAGCAATCACGCAAAAGGATGCTTTGGTCACGCCATGAACTGGCCCCAGAGGTGCGGACACGCGCGCTAGATGAAACCCCTGAAGCGGTTCCATGACTCCATCTTCGCGAATTGCCCGCCCAACTCGCTCCACTAGTTCCTTACGGCTGGTCTGCATCCGTTGTGCTGCATGTTCTGCCTGCTGATGGTTGATCTCATCCATCGGGATCTCTTTCTCCGGAACTCATTCTGAATCTTTGCAGAATTATACAATCATCTTCGACAATTATTCTACCGTCCTGTGCTTCAAAGTCTCTATAATGACCACATAGATAGAGAACATTCCCCCTCGGCTTTTGTAAGCAGGCTGGAATTTTCTTCAAGAGAGTTGCTATCAGAGGAACAATTACATGGAATATGCAAAACTCGGAAATACCGGAATGGATGTATCACGGATTTGCCTCGGCTGTATGAGCTTTGGCAGTGCGGAGGGATGGTCTCACAACACATGGGCGCTTGACGAAGAAAACAGCCGCACGATCATCAAAAAAGCGCTTGATCTGGGTATCAATTTTTTCGATACAGCCAATGTGTATTCAAAGGGCAGCAGCGAGGAAATTCTGGGACGCGCGTTGAAGGATTACGCCAAGCGTGATGAAGTCGTTATTGCAACAAAGGTACGCGGAAAAATGCGCGAAGGTGCAAACGGCGAGGGGCTTTCCAGAAAAGCCATCCTGTGTGAAATTGATAACAGCCTTAAACGCCTCAACACCGATTATGTCGATCTCTACATTATCCATCGTTGGGACTATAACACCCCGATAGAAGAGACAATGAACGTTTTGCATGACATTGTAAAAGCAGGTAAAGCCAGATATATAGGCGCTTCGGCAATGTACGCATGGCAGTTCCAGAAAGCACTTCATGTGGCTGAAAAAAACGGGTGGAAACGGTTTGTGTCGATGCAGAATCACTACAACCTCATCTATCGTGAAGAGGAAAGGGAAATGATGCCGCTGTGTCGCGAAGAAAAAATCGCTTCTACGCCCTACAGTCCGCTGGCATCGGGGCGATTGGCGCGGGATTGGTCGGAGACAACAACACGTTTAGAAACGGATCAGATCGCGAAGGGTAAATATGACTCTACTGCCGAGGCTGACAAACTGGTTGTTGAGCGACTCACTGAAATCGCAGAAAAGCGTGGAATATCTCGTGCTCAGATCGCGCTGGCATGGTTGCTCCATAAACAACCCGTCGTCGCTCCGGTCATTGGCGCAACGAAGCTCTCTCAGCTTGATAGTCCGGTTGAGTCGGTGTCGATCAAATTAACCTCTGAAGAAATTTCGTACATGGAAGAACCCTATGTGCCGCATGGAATTGTTGGTCACACTTAATCAGGGAACAAAAGCGAGGCGTTCAGAAAATGCAGAAACGCAAACTTGGAAGCACTAAGGGGATCGCTACTGAGAACCTGCGCCAGATGACAAATCACTGAACGAAAAGGAGATACACCCATGACCGCGTTCGCATGGACAAGTGACGAACTAAACAAAATTGGAACAGCGGAAGAACTGGAGATTGCGTCGCTGCGACTCGACGGTACGCTGCGGAAGTCGAGAACGATCTGGGTCGTCCGCCAAGGGGATGACCTCTACGTTCGATCTGTTAATGGACGTGAATCTGACTGGTTCAGTGGCATTCTGACGCGCCATGAAGGTCATATCCAGGCTGGCGGGGTTGATAAAGATGTCACATTCGTGGAAGTGGATGTCGCCGACGACATCAACAACCAAATTGATGCCGCCTACCGTGCGAAGTACCGCCGCTATGCCGCCAGCATCATCAACAGTACCCTGAGTCCAAAGGCACTTTCCGCGACTATCAAACTGGTGCCACGCCCAACAAGCGCTTAATTCTTGCATGTTGGCGCAGCGCAATCCATATAAATGCTGCACCGTGCATCAGTAAATAAAAAACTGCCTGGCAAATTGTTGAGGCAGTTTTTATTTAACAGTGATTGAAGGCTAAATTCGTATCTTAATTACGGCGCGGTAACGCGAGACGGTGTCGGCATATTGGCAGTACACCAGTCCGCGATGGTGTTATACAACCGTTGTTGGCTTTCGAGCAGCGTAAACGTGTGATCGCAGCGCGGCATGATTTCGATTTTGAGTTTGGTCGAGCTGCCGATTTTCTTTTTCGCATCACGCAGCAAGAACTGTGTGCGCTCTAAACCTGAACTGCCCTGAGAGTAGATAATGAAAATCGGTACTTTGCGTTCAACCAATGCTGGAATAGTCGAATAGAGGGCAGCGATTTCTGGACTGGTGCCAGCTTCTTGATCGGGGGACAACCGTTTCTTGAGTTTGAATGCTGCTGTTGATACTCGATGCCACAGGATGTTCACGAAAATGTTGCGGAGGATGCTGCCGTAGGCTGCCTTGCCCGTCAGGAGTTTTTTCCACTTTTCCGAGCTTGTTATGGCATCCCGGCTGTAATAATTTTCATAGTATTGAGAAGTTTTACGCTTTCGGTCATATTCGCTCCATTGGGTATCGCCACCTTCGGCGTTAATCATGACGATCCCAATCGCGCGTGGATCCACACTAGCGATCCCCAACGAGATTAAAGCGCCACCACAGTGTCCCATCAGAAAAAAGTGCTTGCTGCCGCGCGTTTGGCTGACGTAATCCATCACCTGGCGTGCATCATCAGCAACGCCAGCTTCAAACGATACGCCGTCTAAGCGCACCGTGCTATCGCCGACACCCGATAAATCAAATCGCACGACGATCATCCCCATCTCAGTCAACTGACGTGCCAGTTTTACGTAGATGCGATTGGGGCCGACGCGGTGCGTGAGGCCCGCATTAAACAGGATAACCGCCGGGAGATCACTATTGGGTTTTTGCTCTGGCTCGGTGACAACTGCAACGAGCGTTTTGTTAGTGCCTAAGAGTAAGACTTCTTCTTTCATTTGTATTCTTCCGAAAACCAGGTAACAAGGGTTTGTAAAATCTGATTGGGTACGAGCGCCTTATCCGGGTCATCTGTCCAGACACGGGGATCGTCCACTGTTTTGTGCTGAACATCAATGCCCAGTTGTTGAAGATGCGTTTTGAACGCAGCCACTTCATCCTGGGGCTGATGCTCAACAATCATCATATGTTTTGCGGGAGGCTGCTTGATCGCCATCAAGTCGATGTTTATCATGTCGTCCAAAAAGGCGTTGTTGATTGCCAGGCCGAGTAATTCCGCTGGTCGATCATCAACGGCCAGGGACGGCATATCAGCCAGGAAATAGCGCAGTTTATCCCTTTGCCACTCAAGTAGCACGTCAACATAAGTATCACCCTTGATGACAGGCTCCCAGAGTGCGATCCCCTCAACGGCTGTCGAACCTGCTGCCAGGGTCGCCAACGCGCCACCCAGCCGTAGCCCAGCCAGGCAGATACGATCCAGCTTACTCCGACTTTTCAATTCATTCATCGCCGACGAAATGTTATCCTGCCATCCCGACAGGCGATCTGGTGCGCGATCCCCTTTTGAATCGCCTGTTCCCCAGTAGTCAAAGCGCATGACCGGGAAGCCAAGCCGCGAAAGCCGAACGGCAAGCTGACGGTAGGCGCGATGTCCCCGGATCGCTTCCTGCTCAATCGAGGGGCACAGAAGGACGGAATGATTTCGAGCGACACCCTTTGGAGGGATATGATAAATCCCAAATAACGACTTCTCATTTTCGCCAAAGTAGAAGGCTTCAATGTTTTCACCCGGTAATGAATGTTGATTCAAGTTTATCCCTTATCGTTCTTTCCTGTGACAAAACGCCGGAGTGAGTCTAACAGATTTTGTGGTCGTTTGGTTTCAGCCGGGGTGGCTGTCGGCATAGCAAGCGGTTCGGCAGCCTGCGATTCAAAGGTGAGCGCGATCTGACCGAGCGTTTGCATCCGCATGATTACAGGATTTATTTTAAGGCCTGTTTTGGTTTCCAGGCGTGTTACAACTTGCATAACCTGAAGCGAATGCCCACCCAGATCGAAAAAGTTGTCGTAGATACTGATGTTGTTGACTTCCAGAACTTCCCGCCAGATGTCGGCAATGAGAATTTCCATCGGTCTTGTCGGGACATTTTGCACATCAATTTCAGGACGTGCCTCGCGCTGGGGTGCAGGGAGTGCTTTACGATCCACTTTCCCGTTAGGTGAGAGTGGCAGCATTTCCAGTATCACGAATGCCGATGGAATCATGTACTCCGGCAGCGATTCCTGTAGGTGGTCACGGAGTTCCTGCGAAGAAACTGTCGCTTCGTTGGCGTTTAGCACAATATACGCGACGATGCGTTTATCGCCTTCGGTATCTTCTCGCACGATGACCGTCGATTCGCGCACTGACCCATGCTCATTAAGAGTAGCTTCGATTTCGCCGAGTTCAATACGAAAGCCGCGAATTTTGACCTGATGGTCGATGCGCCCCAGATATTCGATGTTACCATCCGGCAGCCAGCGCACCAGATCGCCCGTTTTATACAGCCGCGATCCACTCTCAAATGGATTCGGGATGAATTTTTCGGCAGTCAATTCGGGGCGGTTGTGATAACCACGCGCCAGATTCACGCCGCCGATGTGCAGTTCACCCGGTATGCCGATTGGAACAGGCTGAAGCTGAGGATCGAGCAGGTAGATTTGCGTGTTGGCGATGGCGCGACCAATCGGTACGGTACGCAGTGACGTATTGGGGTCGCACGCCCAATAGGTAACATCAATGGCGGCCTCGGTGGGGCCATAGAGATTATGCAGTTCGGTTGAGGGTAATCGAGCAAAAAAGCGTGTTTGCAGATCTAGCGGAAGCGCTTCACCGCTGCAAATCACCCGTCGCAGGCTGACGCACGATTCGACATCGCGCTGGTTGACAAACTGCGCCAGCATTGACGGGACAAAGTGCAGCGTCGTGATTTTCTGCTGGTTAATCAGCCCGATGAGATAAGCCGGGTCACGATGTCCGCCGGGTTGTGCCACAACGAGCCGCGCACCAAACATCAGCGGCCAGAAACATTCCCATACCGACACGTCAAAGCTGAACGGGGTTTTTTGCATCACCGCGTCGTCGGTTGTGAGTCCATAAGCATCCTGCATCCACATCAGGCGGTTATAAACGCCCTTGTGGGTATTCAACGTGCCTTTGGGTTTGCCTGTTGAGCCGGAGGTGTAAATCATGTAGGCTAGGTTATCGCCCGTCAGCGTGACATTCAGATTTTCGGTGCTTTCCTGGGCAATTGTCGGCCATTCGGAATCGACGCGGATCACACGGGCGCGGTGTTCCGGCAGTTTGTCAGCGGTATGAGTCTGGGTCAGCAGTAAACCGACACCGGAATCGCTCAACATATGCGAGAGGCGATCCGGCGGATATTCAGGATCCATCGGCACATAAGCGCCGCCTGCCTTCAGCACCGCGTACAGGCTGACGACCATTTCGAGCGAACGTTCCATACACACGCCGATCAGCGTATCTTTTTCAATCTTCCCCAAATAATGGGCAAGCTGATTCGCGCGCTGATTGAGTTGGGCATAGGTCAGCGTTTGACCTTCGAATATCACTGCGGGCGCATCCGGTGTCTTTTCAACCTGACGCTCGAATAACTGGTGAATCCAGACATCTTGCGGGTAATCGACGCGCGTATCATTCCAGTTTACCAATATCTGATGACGTTCGGCTTCTGGCAGTAGGGTAAGTTGTGAGATCGTTAGAGTAGGATGGCTCGCCGCACTTGCCAGCAAGGTGAGAAAGTGATTTTCCAGATGCTGGATGGTGGCAGCATCAAATAAATCAGCGTTGTACTCAAATTGGGCGACTAATTCGTCCATATCTTCGCGCATATAAAGCGTAAGATCGTATTTGGATGCTTGCGGGTCAACATTAAGCGGTTCGATTGTCAAATTAGGAAGCTCTATAGCCTCCCAGGGTGCATTCTGAAGTACAAACATGACCTGAAAAATGGGAGAGAAGCTAAGGTCGCGGTCAACTGCGGAAATTTCAATCAGCTTCTCAAAAGGCATGTCTTGATGAGCATAAGCACCTAATGCCACTTCGCGTACTCGTCGTACTAACTCAACAAAGGTCGGATCGCCCGATAGATCGATTCGCAAGGCCAGGGTATTGACGAAGAAACCGATCAGGCCTTCGACTTCAGGATGACGACGATTAGCAATCGGTGTTCCGATAATGACATCATCCTGATGGGTATACCGCCATAGAAGGGCGTTAAAAGCCGCTAATAGGCTCATGAACAGGGTGCTTTTTTCCTGGCGGCTTATAGTCTGTAATTGGCTTGTGACCGTTTTGGATACCCGAAAATTATGAGTTGCCCCTGCAAATGACTGGATAGCAGGACGTGGGCGATCCGTTGGGAGAGAGAGGATCGGCAGCGTTCCTGCTAAGTTGTTTTTCCAATAGGAGATAGTGTCCGAGAGCGCCTCTTCAGTGATATGCTGACGCTGCCAGAGGGCAAAGTCGGCATACTGAATGGGCAAGGCCTCAAGGGGTGATGGTTGACCATTTTCAAAAGCCCGATACAGGCTTGTGAATTCGCGTAACAGGACACCTAAGGACCAGCCATCCGATACAATGTGATGAATATTAAGAGCCAAAATGAAATCGTCATCGCTCATTCGCAGCAAGCTGGCTTGCAGCAGCGGCCCATTTTTCAAATCAAAAACGACATTCATTTCGTTGCGTATCCACGCCTCGATCTGTTCACTGCGCTCAGATGGAGAGATGGCATCAGGATCGGAATAGGCAATAGAGATGGCCTCAAGATCGGAATAAGCGATATGGAAGGGACGGGTTTCCAGAATATGCTGACTGAGTTGATCGTCAACATAGGAAAAGGTTGTGCGTAACACCTCATGGCGATTCACGATTTCGGTTAGGGCAGCTTGTAGAACATCAAGCTTCAATATCCCTCGGAGACGAATGTTTATAGTGATGTTGTAGGCAGTGCCTATGTCCATCATTTGCGCGATAACCCAGAGGCGTTCCTGAGAAAAAGTAGGCGGGATGGCATCGTTGTGAGGTCGTGGGATTATCCGATTGGCAGCAGATACAGGAGATGAGCTTTGCAACTGCGCTTCAACTATCTGTGATACCTCAGCAACAGTGGGATAATCCAAAAGAAGCCGGATGGAAAGATCAACGCCAAATGTATCGCGGATACGCCCTGCAACTTGAGTAGCTTTCAGGGAATGACCCCCAAGCTCGAAGAAATCATCATAAATGCTGATCTGTTTAACATCCAGAATATCTGACCAGATGGCAAGAACATCTTTTTCGAGCAAAGTGCGAGGCTCGACAAAAGGGTGTTGGCTGGTGCGATATTCTTGCTGAGGAATAGGTAAACCTTTACGATCGACCTTGCGATTGGGTGTAAGTGGAAAAGCATCCAGGATCACAAACGCGGATGGGATCATGTACTCCGGCAGGGTATCGCGCAGGTAAGCTCGGAAGTCGGATGAAGTTGGCGCTTGGGTGTTTTGGAGAATGATATAGGCGACAAGCTGTTTGTCGCCGGGTGTATCCTCACGGGCGATGACGACGCTTTTCTGAATGGTCGGATGCTGATCGAGCAAGGTTTCAATTTCACCGAGTTCGATGCGATGGCCGCGAATTTTGACCTGAAAGTCGTTGCGACCCAGGAAATCAATATTGCCGTCAGGAAGATAGCGAGCCAGATCACCCGTTTTGTAGAGCCTTGCCCCTGGTTGATCGCTGAACGGATCGGGAATGAAGCGTTCGGCTGTTAGGTCAGGGCGATTCCAGTAGCCACGCACGACACCCGCGCCACCGATGTAGAGTTCGCCCGCAACGCCAATGGGAACGGGTCGCAGATGATTGTCCAGGATGTACAAAGTTGTGTTGGCAATCGGCTTACCAATCGGAATGGTTTGCGCAACCGTGTCAACGCGAAAGGTGGATGACCAGATGGTCGTCTCCGTCGGGCCATACACATTGAGTAAGGTGTGACGTACCCGTTGGCGCAGTTGACTCGCCAGCGTGACCGAGAGCGCTTCGCCGCCCACCAGCATGGTTTCTAATAATGCTAACGCCGACGCGGAATCAGCGGCGATCAGTAACATATCCGCCATCGCTGGCGTACATTGCATGTGCGTGACGTGATGCCGGGAAATTAAGGCTGGAATAGAGTAATCCGCCGCACCAGATCGATCTGAAAATGATTCCTGGGTCGGATTATCCGCATAGAGGATGACGGTAAATCCCCGTGCCAGGGTCCAGAATAATTCCAGCACGGAAATATCGAAGGAGGTACTGGTCACAGCCAGCCACACGCCGGGAGGATCATGTGGGATATGGGCATCCATGCCGGTGAAGAAATTGACGACATTGCGATGCTCAATCATCACGCCTTTGGGTTTCCCGGTTGAACCGGACGTGTAGATCATGTAACACAGGTTGGCTGGACTGGTGGTGTTAACTGGATTTTCAGCCGATTCCTGAGCAATTGTCATCCAGTTTCGCGCTATACAAATGACCGGAGACAGACTCTGGGGTAATCGTTGAAGGAGATTTTCCTGGGTTAACAGCGCGGCGATTTGTGCGTCTTGGAGCATAAAAGCGACGCGATCATCCGGGTAGGCCGGGTCAAGCGGGACATAAGCGCCGCCTGCCTTGTGGATGGCGTACATCGCCACCAGCAGGTCGAGAGATCGTTCGATATAAACCCCAACCTTCTGATCGGGGCCAATCCCCAATCGCCGCAGATAGTGGGCAAGCTGGTTGGCGCGGCGATTGAGTTGGTCATAGGTCAGGGTTTGGTCTTCAAAGCGGACAGCCACCGCATGAGGCGTTCGATTGACCTGCTGCTCAAACAATTGGTGAACACACTGATCGAGGGGATAATCGACGTGGGTATCGTTCCACTTAACCAATATCTGATGGCGCTCGGCTTCTGGCAGCAAAGCCATTTCAGAGATGGGTGCTTCTGGGTTGGCTAAGATGCTTTCGATAAGCGTTTGAAAATGTCCAGCCATGCGGGTAATGGTGGATTGCTCATAGAGATCGGTGTTGTATTTCAGCGAACACCACAATGTACCAGCCACCTCGACCACATCCAGATTAAGGTCGAATTGACCTTCTTCATAAGACATGATGAAGGGTTCCAGCAGGAGCGTGTTGGGGTTCGTTTGATCTTTCTGGAAGAGTGGCGAGGTTGTCTCAATGCGCTGCAAGCTTTGCAGGTTGAACATCACCTGGAACAGGGGGGATCGGCTGGGGTCATTCAACGAGACCAACTGCTCCACCAGCAGCATAAATGGGTAGCCCTGATGGGCGACGGCATCAATAACCGTTTTGCGGGTCTGACTCAGTAAGCTTTTAAATGTTGTGCCGGCTTCGATGGTTGATCGCAGCACGACAGGGTCTACAAAGTACCCTACTGTTCCACTGAACTCCGTCATATCGCGATTGGAATTCGGCGATCCGATCAATAAATCGTTTTGGCCGGAATAGCGATGCAGCAGCGTTTGGAAGATGGACAGCAGCAGGACATATAACGTCACACCCTCAGACATGGCAAATTCTTTGAGGCGAGTAGTGCCCTCAGAGTCAACTGTAAACTTAATCGAGTCACCGTTATACGTTTGGGCGAGAGGACGCGGGAAATCCAGCGGTAAATTGAGAATGGGAAGTTCACCGGAGAGCTGGTTCAACCAATACGCTTTAAGCTGATTGCCTTTTTCCGATGCCAGCAGGCTCATCTGGCGGTCAACGTAATCCGTATAGGTTGCCTTGAGTGGAGGCAAAGCGGGTTTTTGTCCAGCTATTTCAGCATCGTAAGCCAATTTCAGGTCATAGAGGAGCGCGAAGGTCGAATAACCATCAGAAGCGATGTGATGGACGGTGATCAGGAAAACATGATCGGTAGGCGACTTGGTAAAGAGCTGCCAACGGATGACTGGCCCGTTGGCCAGATCAATCGGTTGTTTATGCGCTCTGACCACTTGCTCATAGAGTTCATCTTCATTCCAGGCTGAGGCATCAATCTGCTCAAAGGCCACATCCTCATGAGCGTGGATCACCTGCACTAACTGATCGTCGCGCTGTTCATAGGTCGTCCGCAGGGCAGGATGACGATCAAGCAGGTATTGCAGCGCTCGTTTGAACGCATCAATATCGATCAATGAGCGAACGCGGGAGGTGGAAGCGATATGATAAGCCGAGCTTTCCGGCGCGAGTTGGTGGATGAACCACAAGGCGCGCTGACCGTAGGCAAGTGCGTATTCAGACTTGGTTTGTGTTTGGCTGGCTTTATTCCTCAGAAGCTGCGCTAAAAGTGCACGTTTTTCTTCTGGCGATAAATCCTTAATCTCGCGTGGCAATAAATGTAGATTCAAGATCACACCTTATCATTTTTTCCGGTGACAAAACGCTTGATTGAGGTTAACAGTTTTTGTGACCGTGTATTTTCGACAGGTGGGATAGATGGATTAGTGGCCTGTAATTCACAGGCGAGGGCAAGTTGACCGAGTGTTTGCAATCTCATGGTCGCCGGATTTATCTTGAGTCCTGTTTTGTTTTCTAAACGCTTTACGACTTGTGTGACCTGAAGCGAGTGTCCACCCAGATCGAAAAAATTGTCATAGACACTTATGGCGTTCACCTCTAGAACTTCCCGCCAGAGATCAGCGATGAGGACTTCCATTGGTTTGGTTGGGATATTTTGTAAATCAATTTCGGAACGTGCCTGACGCTGAGGTGGAAGAAGTGCTTTACGATCGACTTTGCGATTGGGTGTAAGCGGAAAGGCATCGAGGATCGCAAACGCGGATGGGATCATGTACTCCGGCAGGGTATCGCGCAGGTAAGCCCGGAAGTCGGAAGAAGTTGGCGTTTGGGTGTTTTGGAGAATGATATAGGCGACAAGCTGTTTATCGCCGGGTGTATCTTCACGGGCGATGACGACGCTTTTCTGGATGGTCGGATGCTGATCGAGCAAGGTTTCAATTTCACCGAGTTCGATGCGATGACCGCGAATTTTGACCTGAAAGTCGTTACGACCCAGGAAATCAATATTGCCGTCGGGAAGATAGCGCGCCAGATCGCCTGTCTTGTAGAGCCTTGCCCCTGGTTGATCGCTGAACGGATCGGGAATGAAGCGTTCCGCCGTCAGGTCAGGGCGATTCCAGTAGCCGCGCACGACACCTGCACCGCCGATGTAGAGTTCACCCGCAATTCCTATCGGAACGGGTCGCAGATGGTTGTCCAGGATGTACAAAGTGGTGTTGGCAATCGGCTTGCCAATCGGAATAGTTTGGGCAACCGTGTCAACGCGAAAGGTGGATGACCAGATGGTCGTCTCAGTCGGGCCATACATATTCAGCAAATGATGGCGCACTCGTTCGCGCAGTTGACTCGCCAGCGTGACCGAGAGCGCTTCGCCGCCAACCAGCATCGTATCTAATAATGCTAACGCCGACGCGGAATCAGCAGCGATCAGTAACATATCCGCCATCGCTGGCGTACATTGCATGTGCGTGACGTGATGACGAGCAATTAATGCCGGAATGGAATAATCCGCCGCACCAGATTGATCCGAAAATGATTCCTGAGTCGGATTATCTGCATAGAGAATGACGGTAAATCCTCGTGTCAGCGTCCAGAATAATTCCAGCACGGAAATATCGAAGGAGGTACTGGTCACAGCCAGCCACACGCCGGGAGGATCATGTGGGATATGGGCATCCATGCCGGTGAAGAAAATGACG
>JALHNB010000003.1 GCA_022843745.1 Anaerolineae bacterium
TTCACGCACCGTAAATTCGTTGAAAATGGGCTATTAGGCTGAATCACCGCGAAAATTATCGCGTCCCAGCATCGCACCCCCAACAATCAGAATTGCGCCCGCACCCAGCAGCAGCATAAATGTGGCTGCTCCGGGAGGGCTTGTCGTTTCTTCAGTGGTTTGTGCCTCAGTGGCTTCCTCAGCCATCGTCAGCGGGACGACGAGCAGCAAGCTGCACAATACCAGCGCCAGCAAGAGTTTCTTGAATGTTTTTTGCATGGGTAATCCGATCTCCTTGAAAACTGCGAGTCTTATTTCAATTATTGCGTGAATCGCGCCGCTTGAACAGAGGGTTAGATTAAAAAAGCCCCGGATATTCTCCAGGGCTTTTGATTGTAGAAGGTAGTACTATTGATCGTAGCTTTCGAGGTAAGCCAGAATGTCCGCCAGCATTTGAGCATCCAGCCGTTCGCCGAAATAGTTTGGCATTATACCTACATAATTACCTGGCACTCGATATGCCTCTGGATGGACGATACTCTCAACCAGATACTGTTCCGGTGTGTAGCCAGCCAATGCTGGATCGCTCAAGCGATCACCCTGAGTGACGGCCTGCCATGTTTGCTCTGTAAGTGGCGCGATTGTTTCGTTGCTATGGCAACCAGCGCAGCCAAGTGCACCATTGTACAGCGTTTGACCATTGTTCGGATCACCTGTGACCGTTTCCAATTGTGTCAGGATAGCAGCTACATCGGTGCCAATGGGGTTCTCAATGGATGAACTATTGGCCTGTCCAGGTCTAACAGCGAATTGATTGACTGCGAGCAAGTCGTCAAGTGTCCAATCACGATCAAAATTCAGGATGTAGTTTGTGAGGTCTTGAATCTGATCTTCGCGCAGTGGGCCACCGGCGGTCTGTGACCAGGCGGCCATTGGCTGAGGCCAGTAGCTTTCGCTCGTTGGGCGTCCTGAAATCAGAGTCGTGTGAATGAAGGCTTCCAGTGTTCCACCCCAACCCAGATATTCCAGGCGGTTATAGAGAGTCTCGGGGTCATATCCCTTGTCGATAGCACCCTGAATCTGTACTGTTAACGCAGTACGCTGCGTTTCGATGTCAGCCAGTTGTGCGGTGATTGTTTCGGTTGGGTTTTCGCCAAATTCTTCAGTAATCGCGGCAAGGCGAGTGTCAATTTCGGCTTTGCGTTCGTCGGTCACACCTTCAGCCGTGAGTTCTGCTGTAAGTGCGTCAAATTCACTTTGAGCTGATTGGAGGCGTTCAGTTTCTGAGCGAACATCCTCAAGGAAATCATGCCCGAACAACACCGGGTTATTCAGGCCAGGTGCGATACCTATCAGGCCGCGACCATCCGGCCCATGACAGGATGTACAGTTATTGGCGAACAGCGTCGCGCCGCGCTCAATCGAGCGTCCGAGATACTGCTGCTCAAAAGCTTGCATACGCCCTGGTTCATTGATTGCCAACCAGCCGACGAGTACCATGATCCCCAGGAACATGGTCGCACCTACCAGAATACGGTTTTCTATTTTTTCGATAAGCAAACGTTGTAGCATCGGATTCAATCCCCGTTATTCGAAGTAGGCGGAATTCTGATTGATAAAAATGTGTACGCCGTTGATGCGTCGTCTCGGCTGGCCGTTTTCATCCAGCAGAGGGATCGGCTGACCATTCTCATCCAATACCGGATTGCCGCTTTCGAGCTGTACTTCGTCCCAGCTAATCACCAGATCAATACGCTTGAGATTCGGCTGGTTCTGAGTGATGATAATCGCGCCCCAGGCGTTATACAACTCCACATTCTCTTTTTCCAAGTGCTCAGCAAATTCCTGCAAAGCGTGATGCAGTTCAGGCGCATCAGCCGGAACGGTGTTGAAACGCACCGCACCTAGCGGAAGATGCTGCGTTTCCAGATATTCAACAAGCACTTCGGCTGGCACGATGGCCTCTGGAGCAGATGCAGCAGCTTCGACTGTCGCTTCCGTCTCAGGCGCAACCACGACATCGGATGCCACTGCTTCAGTGGTCGCCTCTGCACCTGCCACTGCCTCAACGGTAGATTCTGCGGTAGCCTCGGCAGGCACAACGCCTGGAACAATGATGGGTGTCTCAAGTTCCTCATTAAAGGCCATCACCGCTGCGGAAGCTTCTTCCGACCCAGCTTCGATCTCGCGGGTCGTATATGCACCAACGACAAGTTGATCATACGGCACAGGCCGCATCGCACCCATGTGGTTATGCGCAGGCTCGAATGTCATTTCGTGGAGGATTTCCGTGTCGGCGGAGGTGTTAACGCCAAATTCCGGTAATCCCATATAACTGAGGACAACGGTCATCGAACACAACACCAGCGCGACACTCATGGCAAAACGTCGGTCTGCAAAGCGGCGGCTGCGGGTGACATCAATGTATGGGACAATCATTAAGAAGATAATGAGCAGCGTTGGGAAGATAATGCCCCAGAACAGTTTATCGCCCAGTTTCAGCGCGCCTTGTACCCAGAGGAAATACCAGGGGGCAGTCGTGCCCAGCGGCGTCACCTGCGGATCGGCGTGATTTTCCAGGGGAGCATGATAGAACCAGACGCACAGCATCACCAGGATAAACGTCGTCACAGCGAACCACATCACTTCGCTGGTGAGGACATCCGGGATGAAATAGACACGTTTATCGAGCGGGACGCGCTTGGCTGTATCTTCGCCGATATTTTCTTTCTGCGGCGGCAGGCTGTGACCGTGAATGATCACTTTATAATAATGAACGCCCGTGAAGATAAACAGGAAAGCAGGCAGCGCCAGCACATGAACCATATAAAAACGGAGCAAGCCGTTCGCGCCGAGTTCCGGGCCACCACGCACCAGCAAGTTAACCTGTTCGCTGATAACGGGGGTTGCTTCCACCATACTGGCACCGATTGTTACCGCCCAGAGTGCCAACTGATCCCAGGGGAGCAGATAGCCAGTAAAACTGAGAAGGCCGGTAAGAACCAAAAGAAGCACACCCGTAAACCACGTAAATTGTCGTGGTTTCTTGTAACTGCCTGTAAAAAACGTTCGAAGCATGTGGAGAAAGACGATTAAGACCATCGCTTCCGCGCCGAGACGATGCAGGTCGCGGGCAAACTGCCCCAGCGGGACATTGCTCAACATATTGAGCATGTCACCATAGGCGATTTGTGGTGATGGCGTGTACCAGAACATCAGAATGATGCCCGTAACAGTCTCGAAAAACACAAAATAAGTAGACAACCAGCCCAACCGGAAAGTTGGGTAGAGTCCGGTCATATCGGAATGAAAATAACTGGGGCGCATGTGCAGCCAGAAACCATCAGCATGGGGAGTCAGGCGCGGGTTCGGGCGGCGGCTGGGGGCTTCCCCACGCAGCGCTTCACGAATGTCCTGAATATTCATGCCAGCGGTCAAACGCTCGACAACTTCATCAACGCCCTCGAAAACGGCTTTTTTCAGGCCCTTTTCTTTAACATCGTCGAGAAACGATGGAAATGGAAGTACGGACATTACATCTCTCCTGGTGCCACTTAGACTTTGCCGTTACGCATTATTCGAGAGCTGGTATCAACAAGAATTTCCTGGATCGTGCGTCCTTGCAGCGGAATCGGGTCGCCAGCGGCATCGGTAGCGGCCGACGTACCATCCGTGAAAATGATGGTCGTTCTAAAACGATCCAGGCTGCGCGGTGCAGGGCCTTCGATGTATTTCCCGTTAATCTGATATTTCGAACCATGACACGGGCATTCAAACCGGAAGTTCGTATCAACCCATTTGGGAAGGCAACCCAGATGCGTACAGACCGCATACAGCGCGACAAAACCCTCCGAAGAATTCGAAAGCCAAAAACGGCCTTCAGGTTTGGCAATAGGCGCTGTATCTGCCAGCGGCAAATCGGCTGGGTTTACAGTGAACGTGCCGCCAAACTCCCCGGCTTTAAAACGGGGGTAGGCAAACCATAAAACGGTGGCCGTGACTTCACCTGCTACTAGAAGAAAAGATGCGCCCCAGATGTAGTACAAAAATTCGCGGCGGCTGGGCGCACTAACGGCTACCTCAGCAGCTTTTTCGGCTTTCGGTGTCGCAGCGGATTTAGCTGCGCTGGCTGTAGCCATTTATTAATGCCTCCTGGTCAATTTACCTGGAATTTGAAAAGTTTAACGCAAATTCTGGAGATCACACAATTTGTAGTGACCAATGTTTTGTTAAACAATTTATCCATGATTCAAAGATTGCTTTTATCATGTTAAATATATCACAAACGATCTCGAATTGTCAAAAAAGCATAAGCAAAATTTTTAACTTTCACGCGCCCGGATTCAGGTCGATTTGCCCTTCTCAGATGACACCAATCCCGATATAGTTATCGACATCAAAATCGCTATTTGCGTGGTTATTATAACGTTTTTATGACGAATACCCCTATCGCCCCGGCACGCTACGTTGATAATAACACGGCGCTGCGCAATCTGGTAAAAAATCTCGAAAACGAGTCTCTGCTGGCAATTGATACCGAATCCAACAGTCTCCATGCTTATCGTGAGCGAGTCTGCCTGATACAGCTATCGACCCGCACCGCCGATTACATCATCGACCCGCTGCGAATCAGCGATATGCAGCCGCTTGGCACGATTCTGGCAGATCGAAAAGTCGAAAAAGTTTTTCATTCGGCAGAATATGATGTCATGACGATCAAGCGAGATTTCGGTTTTCAGATCCATAATCTCTTTGATACCCAGCTTGCTGCACGAATCCTGGGGCGCACCCTGTTCGGCCTGAGTGATCTATTGGAAGCTTATATCGGTATTCAGCCGGACAAACGCCATCAGCGAGATGATTGGGGCGAACGTCCGCTGCCCAAAGATAGTTTGCTTTACGCCCAGATGGACACCCATTATCTTCCTTATCTGCGGGATCGGCTGCGCGAGGAACTTGAGCAAGCAGACTCATGGATCGAGGCGCAGGAAGCTTTTGAAGAACTCGACACCATCCCATCGGCAAATAGCAGCCCGTTTGACCCCGACGGTTATTGGCGCATCGGCACATCCAACGACCTGAACCGCCGCCAGATGGCAATTTTGCGCGAACTTTATCTGCTGCGTGAGCGTTTGGCGGAACAGCGCGACTGCCCGCCATTTAAAGTATTTGGCAATTCGGTGATGATCACGCTGGCACAACTGACTCCGCATGACAGAGATCAACTGGAAAAAATAAAAGAATTATCGCCCAAAATCACACGGCGTTACGGCAGCGATCTGCTCCAGGCGATTGAACGGGGTTTGAAGGCCAAGACTCCCTCACCGCCACCACGTCCGCCGCGCATGGATCCCATCATCATGGAGCGCTTTAACGCCCTGCGCGAATGGCGCAAACAACGGGCGACTGCGCGTGGAGTCGAGTCCGACGTGATCGTCTCAAAAGATGTATTATGGACATTGGCAGAACGCGCCCCGGCTCATGTGAACGATATGCAAGATATTCCTGGGCTTGGCCCCTGGCGACTCTCTCATTATGCCAATGAGCTTCTGGAAGTTATCCGGCGCGGGTAAGAGTCGGCAACAGAACCAGATTTTGGGCCAGGCGAAGAGTCGACGATAAAACGAGATTATTAGGAAAACAAATCATGCGATTGACATTTTACGGCGCGGCTCGAACAGTAACCGGCTCTCAACATATGGTTGAGGTAAACGGTCAGCGGATTTTGCTCGACTGTGGCCTGTACCAGGGAAAGCGCAGCGAAGCCGCCGAGCGCAATCAGCATTTGCCATTTCCCGCGCATGAAGTCGATGTCATGGTGCTGTCCCACGCGCATATCGACCACTCCGGCAATATCCCCAATCTGGTTAAAAGTGGCTACGATGGCGAAATTGTCAGCACCTATGCCACACGCGACCTGTGCGCGACGATGCTGCTCGACAGCGCGCATATCCAGGAAAAAGATGCCGAATTTGTCAACAAGAAGCGCAAAAAACGCGGCGAAGTGCCTATCGAGCCGATCTACACGCAGGAAGATGCAGTAAAAAGCCTCGATTATTTCACATCGCAAAGCTACAACCGTTCGCGCCAGATCGCACCGGGTGTCACACTCACTTTTATTGACGCAGGCCATATGCTGGGCAGCGCGAGTGTGGTGCTGGATATTGAAGACCATGACGCGCACCGCGATGTTCGACTGGTTTTCAGCGGTGATATTGGTCGTGCGGGAATTCCGATTATTCGCGATCCGCAAACCGTTGAATCCGCTGATATTCTGATCATGGAAAGTACCTATGGGGATCGCCTGCATCCGCCCTATGCCGAATCCAACAAGGATTTGGAGCGAATCGTTAATGAAACCTACCAGCGTGGCGGCCTCATCATCGTCCCGGCCTTCGCTGTCGGGCGGACTCAGCAGCTTGTTTATTCGCTCAACCGATTGGCGGATGCGGGCGATATTCCCCGGCTGCCCATTTATGTGGACAGTCCGTTAGCCGTGAACGCGACATCCGTTTACCGGATGCACCCCGAATGCTATGACGACGAAATTCGGAACTTTATACTGGGCGAGAATGGACAGCGTGAAGCCTTCGATTTCGGTCATCTCATTTATACACGCTCGGTAGAAGAGAGCAAACAGCTCAACTTTTTGCGTGAACCCGCCATCATCATCAGTGCCAGCGGGATGGCCGAGACAGGCCGCATCCTGCATCACCTGAAAAATCACATCGAAGACCCGAAAAACACGGTTCTCATCACGGGCTGGCAAGCGCCGGACACACTGGGGCGCAAATTGGTCGATAAGCTGCCGACTGTGAGCATCTTTGGCGAACCTTATCAAAACCGAGCGCACCTGGAAGTCTTAAATGGCTTCAGCGGTCACGCCGATCATGACGAACTATTGGATTGGGTCGGCGCGATTAAAGACAAACCCAAGCGCACATTTCTGGTGCATGGCGAAGAAAAAGCGGCTTTCGCGCTGGCGGAATCGCTCAAAACTCAGTTTACGATGTGGGTGGATGTGCCACAAATGAAAGAATCGTTTGAGGTGACACTATGAGCCAGACCAGCATTTTCGCGGACGAATGGCGCGACTGCCTGCGTGAACATTATATGTATGTGATTCGCGAACACGACGAAGTCACGCGCCCCACGCTGACCAAAGTGATGATCGAGGCCGGATTCACGGACAGCGAATTGGCGGAACTCCGCGTCCGGGCGACCATGCGTGCCGACGAGATGCCGGAGAATTTCGTGCCGGATTTGGACGTGCTGGAAACAAAAATTCATCCTGTGCCGGAAATTCCTGTGCCGGAAGTCGCCGTACTGGAAGAACTCATCGAGGACGCGCCGCCAATAGATGAGGTTGCCGTGCCGGAAGTTGAAGAAGCTAAAGCAGAAGAAGAAATCGAGAAAGATGATCCCGATGCGCCGAAGCAGTTAAGCCTGTTTTAACAGAAATGAATGACGAATTCTGGATGCGGGCAGCGCTGGCGGAGGCCGAAAAAGCGCTGGAATACGCGGATGTGCCGATTGGGGCAATAGCCGTGCGCGATGGAGTCATTATTGGCACGGGTCACAACCGCCGCGAGGCTGACCAGGACCCGACAGCCCACGCCGAAATGATCGCCATCCGGCAGGCCGCGCAGGTGGTCGGTCATTGGCGGCTGGAAAATGTCACACTTTACTGCACGCTCGAACCCTGCGCCATGTGCGCTGGCGCGATGGTGTTAGCGCGTTTACCCCGACTCGTCTACGCGACATCTGACCCGAAAGCCGGAGCAGCAGGCAGCGTTCTCAATATCCTGCAACATGAACAGCTCAATCACCGCGTTGAATGTACACACGGCCTGTTAGCCGAGGAAGCCGCCGAGCAAATCCGCGCCTTTTTTCGCGCCCTTCGCGCCGACGGCCAGCGGCACTGAATTAAGCGCGTCTTCCACTTATCAGGCGACCAATGAAGATCACCACGATTGCGCCAATGAGCGCAGTGAGGATCGAGCCGATTCCCAGGCCAACATCAATCGTGCCATTATTAAAACCGAGCAGGCCGAGAATAAAGCCACCCAAAAATGACCCGATCAACCCCAGGATGATGTCAGACACGAAACTGGAATTCGCTGATCCCATGATTCGACGAGCCAGTGCTCCGGCGATAAAGCCGATGATGATCCAGCCGATGCAGTAAACCGGTGAAAGAATTAAGCCTGAGATAAAATCGCCCATCAAAGTACCTTTCTTAAGAGTAAAATTTCAATATAATTTTAAAGGACATACCATTAGATTTGCGCAAGATCGGCATTCTCAAATAATGCTCTTTATCGTATAATCCTCCTCCTATGGAGAGGTGCCGGAGTGGTTGATCGGGCCTGTCTCGAAAACAGGTATAGCCGCAAGGCTATCGAGGGTTCGAATCCCTCCTTCTCCGCTTTTATTCAACATAGCTTTCCGCGAACGCCATGAAGCGATAAACATCGCTGAAGTTCGAAACCAAGCCCAGCGACACGCGCACCGCACCCGTCGCTTTCCCATCCATAAATGTTAAAAATTCATCGAATGACAGCGGCTGTATTTCACGGAAACAGCCGGACATGTCCTCGCTTGTGAGGTTATTGGCGACTTCGCCCGCACCAGGGTTACAAAAACACCCCGTTCGCAGCGAAATATTGGCAGCGTTCGCCCTGGTTTCGATATGGCGGAAATTGATGAGGTTGCCCTGTGCATCCAGAATATTGAAGCTGATCGTGCCACCCCGCATGTACATATCCGCTGGGCCATAGAGCCGGATCAATGGAGCGCCGTTACTATGACGCAGACTAAGCAGCGCATTCAGCAGCCAACCTGTCAGCGATAGCACGCGCTCATGGATCACATCAATCCCAATGGATTCAAGATGTTTAAGGCCGATCTCGACAGCCGGAATCGTCAGATAATTAATCGTGCCGTCCTCAAATCCCGCTTCGCCCTCTGCCAGATAGTGACCATCGCCCTGCACCGAGGCAAGCGTAATCGTCCCCCCAGCGAACCAGGGACGACGCAGTTTCGGGAGTGCATCCTTACGCGCGATCAGGCAGCCAATGCCAGTGGGATAGCCAAACATTTTATAGAACGACAGCGTGACGAAATCCGGCTTAACCTGACTCAGGTCGAGGCGGTTGGTCGGTGCGAAAGCCGCGAAATCCACCAGCACATCCCAGCCTTTTGCGTGGGCATGTTCAACCCATTCCAGTGGGTGCTGTACGCCGGAAAAATTTGATTGAGCCGGATAGGCGAACAGATTACGCTGCCCTGGCTGGACTTCATCAAATAACTGATGAAGTTTCTCTTCGTCAACACGCAGCTCTGGCCGAAAAACCGGCACATAAATAATTTCGGCACCCTTATGCCGTGCGAATTCGCGAATGCCATTGACGGAATTGTGATTATCGAAGGTGAGCATATAGCGTCCACCCGGCTCAAACGGATAGGACTCGCCCACGAGTTTCAGTGCGCCACTGGCATTCTGCGTGAAAATAACGACATATTCATCCGGTGAAGCATTAAAGTATTGCATCACATAATGCCGCGCCTGTTCATCGAGCTTCGTCATCGCTTGTGAAGTCGGATTGCTGGAATGCGGATTTCCGAACACGCCCCGCCGGAGCAAATCCATATGCTCGCGAAGCTGGACATCCCCATACAAACTGCCACCCGTATAATCCAGATAAATATGCCCCTGCTCATCCAGACGAGCATATTCGCTCATTCGCAGATCATCCAGGCGATGAGTGGCGCTATATTCAGGGTACGCTTCCAAAAATTCCTGGTACGCTGCCTGTTCCGAGACATAAAATTTTGTTTTTGAAGCAGCGATAGCCATAAGACACTCCTTTAATTTCAGATGCTTGTCTCTATGCTACCACTGATTCTGGCGATCATGGCATCGGCAAGGGAAATTTTTGCAGCCTTTTACACCTTTAACAGAATGCGTTGCTTGAATTTTTACGGCTTTGAAAGAACGCGCTGCCTGACTTTTATGGCTTTGTCAGGACTCGTTGTCCAGCTTCCGCCAATACGTTCAGCAGCGTATCCAGGTCGGCCTCTGTCGTGCGGAAATTGACGACACATGCCCGCAGCACCAGACGGCCTTCAAGCTCAGTCGTGGTGAGAAAAATCTGGCCTTCCTGCTGAACAATCGCCACAAGCTGACGATTCAGGGAATCCAAATCAGTGATTCCCGGCGGGGCATAGCGAAAACAGGTGACACTCAGCGGCCCGGCAGCGATCAATTCAAAATCGTCGCGCTCCTGAATGCGCTTCTGTAAAAACCTCGCCAGCGTAATATCGCGGCTGATGGATTCGCGATAGCCCTGTTCGCCGATGTGTTGCAGTGCCATCCATAATTTGAGCGCTTTAAATCCGCGTGTCTGCTGAATACCAAACTCCGAAAACCAGGGCAAAGCGTTATCATCGCGCAAATAAGGTGGAATCAGGCTGAAGGCATCGCGCATGGCCTGGGCATCACGCACCAGAACACAGCCGCATTCCACTGGAACATAGAGCCACTTGTGCGGGTCAATGGCGATGCTGTCAGCGCGTTCGATTCCGTCATAAAGCCCTACTGTTTGTTCAGCTAGAATGCCGAATCCGCCGTAAGCACCATCCACATGAAACCATAAGTCTTGTTCAACGCATAAATCGGCAATTTCATTCAGCGGATCAATCGCGCCTGAGTTGACCGTACCCGCATTGGCAGCCACACAAACTGGACGCAAACCCTGCGCACGATCAGCAGCGATTTGAGCACGGAGTTGATCGACATTGATGCGATAATCGGCATCCACCGGGATTTTGCGCAGATAATCATTGCCGATACCGAGAATTTCGACAGCTTTTTGAATGCAGCTATGTCCCTGTGTAGATGTGTAGACGACCATCGGCGCGGATTCAGATTGAAAGCCCTGCGCACGGATTCGACCTTCCGTTTTAACATGGCGCATCGTCCCTAACGCGATGAGATTGGCAACGCTGCCACCGCTGCACAGCAGTGCGCCGCCATCCGCTGGAAAAGTCATGATAATTTTGAGCCACTTCAGCACCGCATGTTCGATATAGGTCGCGGCGTGGTCACCTCCGGCTACACTCGGATTCACACCTGCTGCCAGCAGTTCCGCAAGAATCGCAATTGGCGCGGCGGGCGAATTAATCCAGGCGAAAAAACGTGGGCTGTTGTTGCCCATTGGGTAAGGCAAGAGGCGATTGGCAGCGTCTTCTAATACATCAGACGGATTTTGACCTTCCTGGGGAAGTGGCTGACTCATGATTTGTTCGCGCAGATCTCCTGTCGGGCGGCGCACAGGGGCTTCACGAACGGTTTTGAGTTGTTCAGCGATCAGATCAATGGCACGATAACCGAGTTCACGAAATTGCTCAGGGGACAGGTCAATCATGGCGTTTCCTTTGATTAATCAGGTCAATCATGGTGTTCCCTTTGGGTAACGTTAAGATTAAACTATGTTAGCGTAAGACAAATTATCAACAGGAAAAATGGCCTTTGAAGACCATATCGGTTTTTGGAAGTTCGCTGCCGCATCCGCACGAGGCCGATTATATCGCCGCCTACGACGTGGGTCGTGCGCTCGGTGAAGCAGGATTTTGCATCATGACAGGCGGCTACGCAGGAGTCATGGAAGGAGCAAGCCGGGGCGCGGCAGAAGCCAACGCGCACGTCATCGGCGTGACAACGATTCAAATCGACATCATCCGAAATCATGGCTGCAACTAGCGGGTCAAAGACGAAATCAAATATCCGACTCTGCGCGAACGCCTACTGCATCTCGTCACTGAAGCCGATGCTTATGTGGTCATGCCGGGTGGATTGGGAACACTGAACGAACTCGTTACCGTATGGGAATTGATGCGAATTGGCGATATTCGCGTCAGGCCGCTGATCTGTTACGGTGCATATTGGGAGCATACGCTGGCGGAACTAAAAAAGAGCCAATATGTCCTGCCGCAATATTAGGACATGCTCGAATTTGCGGATACACCCGAAGAAGTCGTGACAATATTGCAGCGTGAAATTACAAAGGAAAGCGCAAAAAATGAATAACCTACAGACAGAACGCAAACAGAAGGATGATTTTTTCAAGCGTCATCCTCAATCGCCCCTTACGCCGGAGCAGCAGGCCAAATTTACGAGCCTGAGCTACTACGACTATAACCCTGATCTGGATATAAACGTCAATATCGAGCCATTCGCCGAGCAAAAATTCGTGCAAATCCAGACGACGACTGGCGACATGAAACGCTTCAAGCGCTATGGCGAGTTCAAATTTACGGCGGACGGTGAGGAAACACGCCTGACGCTCTACGAGGCTGACTATGGATTTTTCCTGCCGTTCGTCGATGCCAACGCTGGAACGGAAACCTATCCTGCTGGACGCTATCTTGAGCCAGAACAACTCGGCGACACACTGTTCAACGTCGATTTCAACAACGCTTACAATCCCTACTGTGCTTATGGGGATGGCTGGTCATGCCCGATCACGCCGCCGGAAAATCGCCTGAAGGTCGCCATCCGCGCGGGCGAAAAAATTCCGCAGGGCGAGTGGGTGGCGAAAACATAAGGTCTATAAGGCCATTTCGGTTGTTCCATATCTTTGATGACCTGCAAATGCTATCATCCTGCGACGTTCATTTATTTTAGTCGCCGAAAGATGTCATGATGCAGCCCTTACTGTTACCGATTCCCCGTGAAGTCTCTATCGACGCAAACCAAACTTCTCTGCCAGAAAAAGCGACGATTCGTATCAGCAGCGCCGAATTACTTTTTGAAGCGCAGCTTGCTCAGAACGCATTGTCCCAATATGCGAATCTGAATTGGTCGATTGTCACCCACGCACACACATCTGGCCTCACACTAACGATTGATCCTGCGATGCCGCATTCGCAGGGCTATAGGCTCATCACTCACGCTGGTCAAACCACGATTATCGGCAAGGATGCAGCGGGAGTCTATTATGGGGTGTGTACTTTTGCGCAACTGCTTCAGCATTACGGCGCTGCCCTGCCGGATATGCTCATCAACGACTGGCCTGATTTCCCGGTACGTGGCGTGATGCTCGACATCAGCCGGGATAAAGTGGTCATGATGGAGACGCTTTATTCGCTGGTGGAAATGTTAGCCAGTTGGAAAATGAATCACTTGCAGCTTTATATGGAACACAGCTTCGCCTACAGCCAACATGAAATAGTCTGGAAGGAAGCCAGCCCTTTTACCGCGCAGCAAATTCTGGAAGTGGATCGTTTTTGTAAACAGCATCATATCGAGCTTGTCGCCAACCAAAACAGCTTCGGTCACATGGAACGCTGGCTGAAACACGCGCCTTATAAACAGCTGGCCGAATGCCCCGATGGATTTATCGGCAATTTTGGCGATCATCTCGGTGAGCGCCGTCCCGCCACTTCGCTCAATCCGCTTGACCCCGCGAGTATTGCGCTCATCGACGGCCTATACAGTGAATTAGTGCCGAACTTCACGTCACCGACTTTAAATGTGGGCGGGGATGAGCCCTGGGAAATGGGGCAGTGCCAGAGTCGGCAGGATTGCGAAACACGTGGCAGAGGGCGCGTTTACGTCGATTATTTGCTCAAATTGTACGAACTCACGCAAAAGCATGGGCGACAGATGATGTTCTGGGCGGATGTGATCGTGAAATACCCCGAACTGATCCCGGACATGCCGAAGGATGTCATCGCCATCGAGTGGGGATACTACATGGGGCATCCCTATGAGCAGCATAGCCCTATGTTTGCAAAATCGGGCCTTCCTTTTTACGTTTGCCCTGGCACGTCAAGCTGGAATTCGCTGGCAGGCCGTACCACCAATGCCATAGGCAATACGCGCGATGCGGCATCTACGGGACTGAAGTATGGCGCATCGGGATTTCTGATGACGGATTGGGGAGATCGCGGTCATTGGCAACCTTTAGCCGTCAGTTACCTGGGTTTTATGTGCGGGCTGGCGAATGCCTGGGCATACGATGCCAATACAGAACTCGACCTGCCAGCGCTTCTGGATCGTTTCGTCTTCAAGGACAGCGCCAATCTCATGGGTAAAATCGCTGCTGACCTGGGTGATCTCTACACTTTACCCGGACTGGAATACCCAAATGGCAGCCTGCTATTCTTCCTGCTGCAACAAAACGATAAAGACCTTGCGACGTTAATCCGCAATCTCGACCAGAATGTCGTACTTGATAAGCCTTTTGGCATCATCACTGAGACGATGCAGCAGTGTCTCGCGAAAATTGATGACAGCCTTCAGCAGATTTTGCTCTCCAAAGCGTCTGGCCTGATTAAAGATGAATTCACACAGGTCGCGAACCTCATGAGACATGCCTGTCAGCGCGGCCTGTTCATGAATGGCGATAAGGGTGTTAGCGCTGCCTACCTCCTCAACGACCTGGAAAATCTCATCCCCCAGCAGCGTTTGAACTGGTTAGCGCGGAATCGTCCCGGTGGATTGAAAGACAGTATCAAGCGCTTCGAGCCGCTTTTGCGCCAGTATCGCGACCTGACTGGCGATATACCCAGCTATCTCTAGTAAGCCCTCATTCGATACCTGCTTTTCGATGCAAAAGAAGCAGGTATCGAATACCAATTGAAGCGTCGTACCCAATTTCACACATTTTATGCGCAGCCTTTCCCGCAAAAATCCGGCACTATCTTCAAGAGGCTATGTATCGTGTATAATTTCCGTTTGGATTTGAACGGAGATTCTGCTGGATGCGTGCTGAAAAACAGGTTGCTTATTACGTCGCGCTGGTAACAACTATCCTCATGTCGATGGTCGTATCCGCTTGTACGGCTGACAATCAAGAGGTCGAGCAGGGTTTAATTACCGAAATCCTCAATACGCCGACAGCTACCACCATCTCCCAAACGCCTCCATTCGCGCCCACCCTTGCTGTTGTACCTACTCAGTCGGGGCCGACGACGCTGGTGGCCTGGTGGCCGGATTCCATTGCGTCTGCTGATAATGCTTCCGCCGCCAATGTGCTGACCGAGCAGGTTGAATCTTTTCAGACGATGCAGGGTAACGTGATTATCCAGATACGCCTTAAGCAAGAAAATGATCTGGGCGGAATCATGTCTACACTCCGCACTGCCAGCGCGGTTGCTCCGGGCGCACTCCCGGATTTGACGCTTATCCGGCGTGAAGACCTGCTGGATGCCGTACAATCTGGCCTCATTTACCCGCTGGAAGGCAAAATCGCTTCAGCGATTCTGGGTGATCTTTACGATGTCGCGCTGCAACTTGGTCAGGTCGATGGTCAGCTTTATGGTTTGCCCTATCTGCTCGATGCCCAGCACACAGCCTATAAACTCTTTGGCGATGACGAAATTCCTCCGGCACGTTTTGACGATCTGCTGACCGCACAGCGCTCATTTGTCTTTCCCGCCGCAGAAGCCAATGGGGTATGCAGCGTTTTTCTCCTGCAATATCTGGCGGCAGGCGGTACGCTGCCTGTCGATAATGTCATGACCATCAATGAGGCTGCTTTATTAACTACCCTGACCTTTTATGAGCAAGCGGTGGCTGAAGGAATCATTGACGAGTCCGTCCTGAATTACACCATGACCACTGAATATCAGGCCGATCTTTTATCCGGCGTGATTGATGTCGGGCTGGTGACATCAAAAAGTTATTTAGATCTGACACAGGCAGGCGAAAAACTGGAATTCGGGACGATTCCCACCGAGTTCGGACAGGTTGTGAGTGAGGTCAACGGCTGGATGTGGGTTTTAACAACTTCCAGCGCTGACCGTCAGGCTTTGGCGGTGCGCTACCTGAATTGGATGATGAATGCCGGACGACAGGGACAATACAGCCGAACCGTTAATTTCCTGCCGTCCCAACGTACCGCGCTGACCGAGTGGGGCAACAGCGACTACATCAGCTTCGCCGATACCCTCCTGGCGAATGCAACGGTGCCGTTATCCGATAATGCAGGTGGGATTGTCGCACGTGCCATGCAGGGTGCATTGGTATCTGTACTGCTTGGACAGAGCAGTGCCGAGCAAGCGACACAGGCCGTCATGAGCCAGGTCAGTACAGGCTAGCAAATACCGACTTTTAGGCAGCGAATACTGACTTTTAGGCTAACGAATACCGACTTTTGATAGACTGTTCTTGAGCATGTCCAGTTTGATCGGTTTTGCTAGATAACCATTCGCGCCCGCTTTATCCGCTTCTGCAATCATCGGTGGCGCGTGGGCGGAAATCATAATAATTGGCACTTTGGATGTTGCTTCCTTCAGACGCAACTCACGGCACAAATCCAGCCCGTTTCCATCCGGCAGCATAATGTCCAGCAAAATCGCATCCGGCTCTTCGTAGGCCAGCTTATCCCTGGCTTGATTAACCGACAGCGCGGGGATCGATTGATGACCACTCATATTCAGGAAAATACTGAGCATTTCCACTGTGAGCGTCTCATCGTCAACAACTAGAATTTTTGCCATGATGATGCCAGCCTTCTAAGACAGCCATTCCAAATAAATCCGATTATAACCGTCTCTGTGCCTACCAATGATTAAAGCGAGACTTTTTTCTCATGTAACGAGTGATTAAAGCGAGACTTTTTTCTCATATAGCGAGTGATTAAGGTGAGATTTTTTTCTCATAGAAGCGATGGGTCTTGTAAATTTCTGAGCCGAAACTTTTGGCGATGCTCACCATATTTTCATTGGCTTCCAGAATCCAGCCAGAATCCGAATGCTGAATGGATTTGCTGTTCATCAGCGCTTCTAACACATGATAATATAACACAGCATCCACGCCTTTATTGCGAAAATCCTGTTTGACTCCCATTAGCGGGATACGCACCCAGTCGATCACCGGCTTCAGCTTCCAATGCCAGAGCGCTTTCAGCAGCGTAAAGATCTCCAGCTCCCCAGGGCGCGGATAGGCCAGGCGCAGCACCTGATTAAAATCGGGAATACCCATGATAAAGCCAGCGGGTTGATCGTCAACATCGGCAAAAAAAGCAAAATCTGGTTCAAAAAACTGCCCCAGACTTTTAACCAGGGCGTCGAGTTCTTTGGGAGTCATGGGTACAAAGCCCCAGTTTTTGTCCCAGGCGGTGTTGTAAATTTCCTTAAACAACACAAATTCTTCTTTCAAGCGCTTGCGGTCAATGTGGCGGACGGTAATTTTATTACGCTTCATCACCGCTTTGGTCAGCCGTTCCAGCCGATCCATCGTCGCATGTTCAAGCGCACCCTGACGGCTGAGATGGAAGCTGAATACGTCCATTGCCTTCTCAAAACCCGCGTTGGTAAGCAACTTTCCATAATACGGGTGATTATAGGGCATCAGCAAAACCGGAGGCACAAATCCATCGACCAGAATACCGACATCTTCATGGGTTGTAAAAGTCTGCGGGCCACGTACCGCATCGTAGCCGCGCGCTTTCACCCATTCTGCGGCGATATTGAGCAGTGCTGTCGCCGCTTCCTGGTCATCGTAGACATCAAATGCGCCAAACCAGCCGATGTGTTCTTCGTGAAATTCGTTGTGCCGCTTGTTAATAAAAGCCGCAATCGTGCCGACAATTTTATCGCCGCGCCAGGCAGCGAAAAAATCGCCCTCCATATATTCCCATGATGGATTTTTCTTCTTATCCAGCAGGTCGCGCCGCATCGAGAGCAAGGGTGGCACCCAATTGGGATCATCTTTGTAGAGTGTCCAGGGAAATTCAAAAAACGCCTTGAAATCTTCCCGGCTTTCAACTTTGCGAACGGACACCGAATTCGACATAGAGGCTTCTTTCGTAAGCTACCAGCGCACTATGTAATGTTACCCGCTTCTCAGACAAGCGCAAGAAACGTCTTGACAGCGTATAGGCGCTTTGCTATCATGTTAACCGTCTTCCACAATAGCTCAACGGCAGAGCAATCGGCTGTTAACCGATCGGTTCTTGGTTCGAATCCAAGTTGTGGAGCAGCGAAAAAACACCTCACAAATTGTGGGGTGTTTTTGTTTTCCATATTGCTGTCGCTGGTTTCAGGCAGTTGGTTTTTTGTTGATCTCATAAATAATGCGCAGCCCATCGAGCGTGAGTTCCGGCGCGATCAGATCAATTACATCCGTATGCTGGTTAAAAAGCGTTGCAAGTCCACCCGTCGCAATCACCTTGATGGCAGCTTCATTGCCCATAGAGGCCTTAATACGTTTGACCAATCCCTCAACCAGCGAAACATATCCCCAGAAAATACCTGACTGCATGGCGTGAATCGTATTTTTGCCAATCGGACTGGGCGGCGGTATAAGGTCAACTTTGTGCAGTCGTGCCGTCCGACTGACAAGCGCGTCATGCGCCACAGCAATTCCGGGCGAAATCGCGCCACCCTCATAAGCGCCATCGGCTGAGATCACGTCAAAGGTCGTCGCTGTGCCAAAATCAATCACAATCGCCGGGCCACCATACAGCTTCACGACTGCCGCCGCGTTGACAAGCCGATCTGCACCTGCCTGCTCTGGCTGGTCTATCGCAATTTTGATGCCCATTGGCGTTTTATTGGTGACGACCATCGGTTCGATTTCGATATAACGCTCCACCAACTCGACAAATGCTCCGGTGAGAGGCGGGACAACGCTCGAAATAATGACACCCGTGACCGCACGATAGCCCATATCCGCGCTGCTGAGAAAATTGCGTACCAGAACCGCATATTCATCCGGCATCTTATCGGCGACGGTACGCGCCCGCCACGAAAGCTTCCACGAATCGCCGCGCCACAGACCAAGATGGACATTGGTATTTCCGACATCAATGGCTAATAACATTTCACACCTGTTTTTAAGTCCTCGAAATGATGGGTAGTATAGCGGAAAAGTGATCGTCTGTTTATGACCGTCTAGCGGAAAAGTGATTGCCTGTTTATGACAAGCCTTAAGGAGCAAAACCACTATGCACCAACGCGAAATTTATATTGCAGGGCCGCTGTTCAATACGCACGAACGCTGGTATCTGGAACAAATCGCCGCCGCGCTGGAACAAGTTGGATACAAAACCTTTTTACCGCATCGCGATGTCGGGTTGCTATCCGGCGATGCCTTGCTGGATCGCAGCCGCATTTTTCAGGGTGATCTGGCGGCACTGGAACGCTGTGATGCCTGTGTCGCGCTGCTGACGGGCGCTGACCACGACTCCGGGACATGCGGTGAATTAGGCTACATGTACGCGAAGGGCAAGCCCTGTTTCGGTATCAGTGATGATGTGCGGCGTATGAACAATCTCATCTGGGGATTGTGCGGGGAAGGGAAACAGATCGCCAAAACAATTGACGAACTGTTATCCCTGGTTACGAATATTTGATGGTCTAATCACTCAGCGACAGCGGGTTAAACGAAATTCCCCGATCGTAGACATCGAGATTCTCTTTGCGTTTGACAAAATTGACCACGATATAGGTTAATGGCGTTGCCAGCGCTTCATAGGCGACTTTAAACAACCACTGAGTCAACATCGAGGAAAGCAGCGCGTCATTCGGCGATGTCCCCCAGAAAGCGATGAAGATGAAAATGACCGAGTCGAATGCCTGACCAACAACCGTTGATGTAATCGTGCGTGACCACAGCCAACGCCCTTTTGTCGCCACTTTCATACGTGCCAATATATAGGAGTTGGCAAATTCGCCGACCAGAAACGCGATAAATGAGGCGATCAACAGGCGCGGTGTGTAGCCCAGAATGCGATCATAAGCGGCCTGTCCGTCCCAAAAACCAGCAGCAGGCAAAGCTTGCCCGATGACAATCCCGATAACGACGATCAGGTTACAGAAAAAGCCCAACCAGATGACCCGACGCGCCTGTTTAAAGCCGTACACTTCCGTCAAAACATCGCCGACGATGTAGCTGACCGGAAAAATGACGATCCCGGCATCGACAATCAGCCCACCAAGATCAACCAATTTTACAGCCACGATGTTCGCGGTAATCAGGCAAGTGATAAATGTCGCGACAATCAACAAGAACCAGATCGAATATCCACTGGATGCCTGGCGCTCAATATCGGTTTTCATAGCCAGTCCCTCGATTGACTTATTGCACCTTTGGAAGCGAAGTATCAAACTTCACCGCTAATTTATCACAGTTACGCTTCCAGTAAATAGCGCGCCAGCAAATGAGTCGTGTGCAGCACACTTTCCTCATGGGTACGCTCGTAGGAGTGTGAGGCATCGACACCCGGCCCGATCAAGCCGACTTTCGCATCGCCGCCCGCCCGCCAATAGGCTGTGCCATCCGAGGAGTAGAAAATATAAATGTCCGTTTTGTAGGGTATATTATGGGTCTGCGACAGCCGACGCAGCTTGTTCGTCATATCGAAGTGATACGGCCCGCCGCCATCCTTGACGCAAATACTGACCGAAAACTCGTCGGAATTCTGACTTTCGCCAATCGCGCCCATATCAATGGATAAGAGTTCCGCCATCTCAAACGGCCAACCAGACGAGCCGCCATGCCCGACTTCTTCATAATTGGCGACTAAAAACGCCGTGTCCTGCGCAGGCTGCAAACCTGCCTCCTTCATCGCTAGCAGTGCGCCATAAATCGCGGCGACTCCGGCTTTGTCGTCCAGAAAGCGACCCCGGATAAAACCATTCTCGCCGACTTCCACACGCGGATCAACAAAAATAAAATCGCCGACTTCGATTCCCAACGCACGGGTTTCATCAGCGCTTTTCGTTTTGACATCCAGGCGGATTTCCATATTCTCAGCGGTGCGCTCGGCAGTAAAAATATTGCGGTTGACGTGCGAACTCGGATTGGCGGAGAGCATCGTTCCGCGATAGCGCTTGTCATCGGCGGTGCGAACGGTAACGCCTTCCATTTCAAGCGTTGCCCAGACGATTCCCCCCAGCGGATTCGTTCTCAGACGACCATTTGCCTTGATCTCACGCACCATCAACCCCAGCGTATCCACATGTGCGGTGACACCCCGGCGGGCACTGTCCGATTGGCCTTTCCAGGTCGCCAGCAGTGCGCCTTTGGTGGTGGTCGTCAAGGTCAGGCCGGGAACAGCAAGGGCTTCGAAGGCTTTGCGAACATACTCAATCGCTTCGATATGATAGCCCGTTGGGCTTGGGACTTTGAGCAGCTCCACCAAAAAATCGACGGTAGCCTGAAGGTTGATGTGCAGATCGGTCACGATGGTATGATCCCTTCTGGAAAACAGATTATTTCAACATTGTAAACTATTTTGACGAATAGGACTGCAATCCTGTAGAAAAAACGTGGCAAGCGCTGTAATGTAATATCAATAAACAGATAATTGCGATAAATTGCGAAACAATTCTCCTTATCATCCGTATTGTAGTTAATTGCAATGAGCTATTAAGGCAGCTATTTATGAAGCGACGTGATTTTTTGCGTATCAGTGGAGCAGCAATCGCCACCGCCGGGGTCGCAAATGCCCTTCCCAATTGGGCGATGCCGCCGGAGCAGGCCATTCCCGCCGATCCCCTGCTGCATCTCCTCAATCGCATCACCTGGGGGCCGCGCCCGGAAGAAATCGTCAGAGCGCAGGCTATTGGCTACGAAGCGTATCTTGAAGAACAGCTTAATCCTGAAAATATTGACGATTCTGAAATGGATACACGGCTGGAAAGCTTGCCCATCCTCGCGATGAATCGGCAAACGGCCTCGCTTTTGAGCGACCCGGAATATCGCACCTTTCTCGCGCTGACAGAGGGCATGGTGATGCGAGCAGTTCATAGCAAACGTCAGCTTTCCGAGCGTATGGCTGAGTTCTGGCTCGATCTTTTTAACATCCCCAGCGAAGAATTGAGTATTGATTTGCTGGATTTCCACCACAATGTGATCCGTCCCAACGCGCTCGGCAATTTCCGCGATATGCTGTTCGGTACGGCGCGAAGTCCCGCCATGCTCTATTATCTCGATAATTATCTCAACGAGGCCGAGCATCCCAATGAAAATTACGCCCGCGAATTGATGGAACTGCATACGTTGGGCGTGGATGGCGGCTACACCGAAACCGACGTGAAAGAAGTCGCTCGCGCCTTCACGGGCTGGACGATCAGGGACGCAACTGAAACAGGCTTTTTCTTCGACCCAAACTTACATGATACAGGCGAAAAATTCATCCTCGGTCACACGCTCCCGGCGGATCGCGGCATCGAGGATGGCCTGCAGGTCCTGACGATTCTGAATAGTCACCCTTCGACTGCGCGTTTTATCTGCGGCAAGCTGAGTGTGCGTTTCGTCAGCGATAACCCACCGCCAGAACTCGTCGAAAGCGCCGCGCAGGTATGGATGGACAATTCCGGCGAGATCAGACCTGTGCTGCGCCATATTTTCCTATCCGAAGCATTTCGCCAATCCGTCGGTCAAAAACTGCGCCGTCCACTCGATTTTTTCGTCGGGACGCTGCGGGCAAGCGGGACGGAATTTCGCGAACGCTATGTGATGATCGAGATGCTGCAAGACCTGGCGCAAATGCCCTATGGCTGGCAACCACCCAACGGTTATCCCGATGTCGCCGGGGCATGGGCGAACAGCAGCGGATTATTAGCGCGTTGGAACGTGGCGATGACGCTGACACATGGCGCGTGGAGCGACCCCGACATGCAAAGTCTCATGACCAATCATCTGATCGAGCGCATCGGGCAGCCTGCAACTGCCGGGGAACTGGTGGACAGCGTCGCGCAGCAGGTGTTTGGTGTACCATTGCCCGAAGCCCAACGCGCGACTTTCATCACCTACGCCACCGATAACGCCAGCGCCGATATGCCTGTAACACCGCGTTTACTGGCCCAAAAACTCGGCTCGCTGTTTGGGCTGATGCTGGCCTCACCGATGTATCAATGGCGGTAGGCGATCAGCATTGTAGGGGTTTAGCGTGCTAAACCCGATATGCCAGTAGGGGCGCATCACGATCCGCACAGCATTTGTAGGGGTTTAGCAGGCTAAACCCATAGAAATCTATTGGGAGTAAACATGCAATCACGACGCGATTTTCTCAAAAATTTCGGCACAATCGGTGTCAGCAGCGCTCTGTTCCCTGCCTGGATGCCGCGTATGGCATTTCGCCCGCCGAATCAAAATGCGCCCGGTGATGTGCTGGTGTGCATTTTTCTGCGCGGCGGTATCGACGGTCTGAGTGCGGTTGTCCCCTATGGTGATGGCGCGAATTATTATGACATCCGCCCGACGATTGCCGTCCCCGAACCCGGCTCGGCGGATAAATCAGCAATTGACCTCGACGGCTATTTTGGCTTCAACCCTGCGCTGGCTCCACTCCATGATATTTACAGCGCAGGCAAGTTGGCTGTCGTCCACGCCGCTGGCTCAATAGATGCCAGCCGTTCTCATTTTGATGCCATGCAGTTCATGGAATATGGTACACCGGGTAATAAAACGACGGGTACAGGCTGGATTGGTCGCCACCTGCAAACCGCCGCGTGGCAAAACGACTCGCCATTTCGCGCGGTGGGCATGGGCGCGATGCTGCCGAGTTCGCTGCGTGGCTCGACTCCGCCGCTGGCACTGCGCTCGATTGCTGATTTCCACCTGAAAGGCCGCGAGGGTGAACTCAAACAGATCGAGCAAATCCTTTCGCAGTTATATGCCACCAGTGCGCCCACCAACGCCCTCGAAACGCAGGCAAAATTGGTGTTCGATACGGTTGATATGCTTGGAGCATTAACCGCCGACGGTTATCAACCTGCCAACGGTGCTGATTATCCGGCGGATGGCGAGGGGTTTGGTATGGGCTTGAAGCAAATCGCGCAGTTAATCAAAGCCGATGTCGGCCTGGAAGTCGCCTGTATTGACCTGGGCGGCTGGGATACTCACGAACAGCAAGGGACAACCGACGGCTTTTTCTACGACTTACTCAGCACATTAGGACGTGGGCTAGCCGCTTTTTATACGGATTTGGGTGATCGCATGAACGGAGTCTCGCTGGTGACGATGAGCGAGTTTGGGCGGCGCGTGGAAGAAAACGCCAGCCTCGGCACGGATCATGGGCATGGCAATTTCATATTTCTGATGGGTGGCGGCGTAAAAGGCGGTCAGGTTTTCAGCCAATGGCCGACTCTCGCCCCAGAAGCCCTGAACGATGGCGATCTGGCAATCACCACCGATTATCGCGATGTGCTGGCCGAGGTGGTGAGTCAACGACTGCTGAATCCCGCGCTGGAGCAGATTTTCCCGAATCACAGCGTCACGCCGTTGGGTTTGGTCGTGCCAAGATAATAATCGAACTACAGAGACGGCGTGCCAGAATAATTGAACCACAGAGACACAGAGGACACAGAGAAATTGAAATCAAAATATTCACTTCTAAAAAAGTACCATCTCATTGCGATATTTACCTTGTGTCTACTTTTATCCTTGCCTGTTTTGGCGCAGGATGAAGCTGAACAAGCAGTGATTCAACTTGTCGCTGAATCTGAGGAATTTACCGATTGGCTGGCACAATATGAAGGCTGGATAGCATACACCTATGCGCCCGAAGACGGGACGATATGGTACGTGGAGTTCTATACCGCCGAGGAAGATGATTGGCTGGGTTATGCCAATATCGACGCGGATACGGGCGAAATTCAGGATTCGCTTGTACCGATTCCGCTGCCGCCCGATGAATTTGCCGCCGGACAGGAGCGCGTCAGCAAGCTGGTGCTGAGTGACCCGGAAGTGATCGCCCGTCTGGTTGACCCGGTTTTGTGGTATCCCTACGTCGATTTCAATCGCTACGAACGGATGTGGGAAATGCACTTCTACCGGGGCAAAGAGGCGGTCATGGTGAAAGCGTATCTGGACGAGTTCACCTTTTCTATTCAGGAGATCGTGGACGAAAACGTGCTGACCGAGGAAGAGACGCTTCAAAATACCCGTGATGAGGCCATCAATCTGGCATATGGCGCGGAAGGACTTGATACGGCACTCGAAGGCTTCGATAACTGGCGCACCTACGTCGAAAATCAGGGCGGCCCGCGCTGGAGCGTGACTTTCGCCGCCGATGAGCGCGAATTATTTTACGCGCTGGTGGATGTAGCATCCGATAAGGTGATCGAAGCGGGCGAAACGGATCAATAAACGCACGATTCTTGTAGGGGCGAGGCGTTGCCTCGCCCGTAGTTTGTGCCATTCGAGAACTGCTGCTGTTTTATTCCGATTCTTTACCGTGTAAATGTGCGGTAATAATCCGCAGCGCCAAATTTTGCCCGCACCGCCTTGCCATTGACCATCGAATCAAAGCGGAGTCGCTCAGCCGAACGCGCATCCTCGCCCACGCGAAACGCGCCATTCTCCAGCAAAACAAGCTTCTCTGTTAAACTGTAAGCTGGAAAGACTGCGACCAACTCGCCCTTACGCAAGACCACTCGGAAATTGGAAATCCAGGGGTTATACGAGCGATAATGCCCGATATAGGCGTTCCATTCTGCTGGATAATCAAAACTTTTCGCGCCTGCATAGCGCTCGTGCGTGTACCAATCCCCACCATAAAATACTTCGACAACCTGCTCACCTTCACGCCCGAATTGCAGGAGAGAACGGTCAAAATCGGGATGGTAGGCATAAAATTGATGTTCACCGCGCAGATACAGGGCAAGATTTTGACCATCGTGTTTGAGGATCAGTTGACCATTTTCAGCCGCAAATGTGAGCGATTTATCACCGGATGTGTAAATCCCGGCATAGTCGGCGGCGTTCGCAATTTGCTGTGTATCCGCTTCGGACGGAAGTGGTGGCAGTTCCTGACCTTCTGAAACGGCACGAAGCACTTTGAGCGCATGAGCGGTAATCTCATTCGGGTTGAGGTTTGGCCCATTGATTAGAACAGTCGCGCCAAATCCGCTGTCCATATCTGCGATCATGTTCGATACGTAGCCGACCATACCACCGCTGTGACCGAGATGAATGTGACCATCAACCGTACTCGTCATTAGACCGTAGCCATAAAAATTTTCTTCTGCCCATGAGGTCGTCAGTTTTTGGCTCATGAGGTCAAAATTGGATTTTGATAGAACCCCTTCCTGCCCACGATTCATCAGCATCCGTAGATAAATTGCCATGTCGCCGGGCGTAGAAGAAATGCAACCGTCACCTGTGTTCGATTCAAACCAGGTTGCAGGCGCAACGGGTAAATGTGGCGGCTTGGGGCGATCATCAAAATAGGCGACATAACCGACTGCCAGCCGTTCGCGCATATCATTGTCGATCACAGGCGCGGTGGCGTTCATGCCCAGCGGCTTTAGGACTCGCTCACGAATGATGTCAGCATAATTTTGCTCAAGCACATCTTCGAGCAGAACACCGAGCGTCTTATAGCCAACGTTTGAATAGTGAAAATACTCCCCAGGTGCAGAACCCGTTTCGGTTTCGCGCAGGGCGTAAGCTTCGTAGCGCGGCTCACCTGTAAAATCACTGCCGTTAATGATGCCCGATGTGTGTGTCATCAAATCATGGAGCGTGATCGGCCTATACTTTGACTGCACCTCGAACCAGGGCAGATATTGCGAAACAGGCGCATGTAAATCAATCTTGCCAGCCTCGTAAAGCTGCAAAAGAGCGATATTCGTGAATGATTTGCCAATCGAGCCGATTTCAAACAGCGTTTCCGGCGTGACGGGCAAGCCAGCCGCCAGATTCGCGTCGCCATAACAGGCGATATGCAGCGTTTTTTCGCGATCCGTGAGGGAGATCGAGAGTCCCGGCGTATTGGTCGCGCCCATTTTTTGCCTGATAAATTGATCGAGTTGTGCGAAGGCTGCTTCAAATTGTGACAAAATTTTCTCTCCTGCCTGCTCAAATGGTACAATCAAAAGTTATAGGCAGGAGTATAACCTAACATGGCGGATATTCACGTTCGACAGGCCAGGCTGGATGATACACAGGCGATCAGCGCTTTATACCGATCACGAATCGGCGCGTGGCAGCGTCTCGATGAGCGCGGGCAGGTGCAGGATGTCGCTTATGAGTCGCTGACCATCTACGAGCGCTGGCTGCACGGCGGCCCCTGGATGAGCATCGAAACAGGCGCGATTCAACTCAGCCATTTGCTGCGCGGCGCGGGCATCCCGCTGGTCGCCGAAATTGACGGCTATGTGGTGGCCTATACCGAAGCGTACCAGGGCGCAGAACCGTCGCCCTTTGGCGTTCATTTGAATATGATCGACCCGGTTATCCATCCGCATTATCCCAACGCAGGATTGGAGGCCTCACTGATTCAATACCTGCTCGAACAGGCAAAAACGCTTAAATGTAAGCAGTTTCTTGTCAGTTCCGCACTGCCCGATTTTCGAACTGTCTATCAACATAGTGGCCTGAAGCCGCTGGCGACAGTCCGGCGTTTTACCCTCTCCGCAAAAACGGGACAGGGGTTTTACCGCACCGTCGATCATCCGAATGCTGACGCGGCGCAGATTAACGGCTGGCATATGCCCATCGGACGATTGGGCAGCGCCCGCCAGCAATGGGAAACACTCTGGCCGCGCACCTGGGATTCTTTACCGGAGATTCGCCAGCGCCGAACACATCGCCTGCTTTTCAACGCCGCCGGACAGGAAGCACTCATTTACTGCCAACAGCAGCTTTACGCACCGCGCAGTGCCGATATTTCCTGCTGGTCGCCCAAACCGCTGACGACTCAGCTTTTAACCGCCATCCGCGATTGGGCGCACCGTGAAGGCTACCGCACACTGGTCATGCCAGTGCTGGAAGATACCGTCAAGACGCTGGGTTCCGAGGCTGAACCGGACGGCTATTTTCAGGAGACATTCGGCATCAATGTTTAATTTCTTACGTTATAATTGCGGCATGTTTGACTTTTATTCCGAGCTTTACTGTAGGCCGTTTGGCTTTTGTCCTAAGCATTACTGTAGGGTGTTTGACTTTTGTTCGGAGATTTGTTGATGGTTCAACCGGATCGCGTCGAGTACAACATCACCAGCGGTCACATTCAAATCGCGATGGAAGACGGCGCGATGTTCCCCGCGTATATGGCGCATCCCAATATCGCCACCAAATTCCCCGGAATCGCACTGATTCACGACTGGTGGGGCATGACCAGCCTTGTCCGGCATCTGGCGCACCTGTTCGCTCAGTCCGGGCATTATGTGATCGTACCCGATTTATTTAATGGCAAAACAGCCACCACGCGCGAAGAAGCGCTGCAACTCATTGATACCCTCGGCAATGGCGGTTACAAGCGTATTGATACAGCCCTGAGCGTCCTCGAAAATCATCACCAGTGCAACGCCAAAGTCGCCGCTATTGGTCTGGGTATGGGTGGCAGTCTGGCTTTTGAAGCGGCGATTGTTCGCCCCGATCTCGAAGTCGCTATCGCTTATGCGGGTTTTCCACAGCGCTATTTAGGCCACTTTAAACGTGGAAAAACGCCGATTCTCGCTTTTTACGGATCACAAGAGCCATATATTTCGCGTGATCTGATCGAAAAACTGCGTCAGGAATTTGCTGCTGCACCGCTGCCTCACGAAGTCATGATAGTCTCTGGTGCGGGACATGACATTTTTACCGACGACCACACGCCCTACAGCGCCATCGCGATGCAAAAAACGCTCGATTTTCTGCTGCATCATCTGGGCGGCCCGGCGCACCCGGCACTGCGGAAAAAATCATGATGCCGCGCTGCGAAGTCTGGCAGTTGGGTTTGATGCCCTATCAGGCCGCCTGGGATTTGCAGGATCAACTGGTGCGCGAACGAAGTCAGGCCGAAACGCCGGATCGTCTGCTTCTGGTACAGCATCCTCATGTCTACACATTAGGCTCAAGCGGTCATGACGAAAATCTGCTGCTCTCCGATGAAGAACGCGAACGACGCGGCATCGACATCTTCCGCATTGATCGCGGCGGCGATGTGACCTATCACGGGCCGGGGCAAATCGTCGGCTACCCAATCATCCAATTACCACGCGGCGAAAATTTACGGCTCGACGTGCGGGGCTACGTTCGCAACCTCGAAAATGTCATCATCCAAACACTGGCGGATTACGGGATTGTCGGCAAACTCATTGACAACTGCACCGGGGTCTGGGTCGATACACCGGATGGTGAAGCGAAAATCTGCGCGATTGGTGTCAAAATTAACGTCAAAGCCATCACTAAACACGGTTTCGCGCTCAATGTGAATACGGATATGACTTATTTTGAGGGAATCATCCCCTGCGGCATTACCGATAAAGGCGTGACCAGCATGGCAGCACTGCTCGGCAGTCCGATTGACGAAGTCGAGGTTGTACAGCGCATCATCGACCATTTCGGCGCGGTGTTCGGCTATGAGATGGTCAAAAAGCGCTGAATTTATTTCGGGAAAATATCGCGCACCGCCAGCATAAATTCCGGCAGCACATCGCCGCCCTCAAGCGTGGCATTGATGCCATACGGAATGGTTCGCAGCCCACCATCTTCATTAAGCATCATGACATGGACGGTTTTTTCATCGGTATAAACCGCCCAAACCATTTTTGTCCCGGCTTGTAGATATTCGCGAGCCTTTTTAAAAATATCTTCAGTTGGCGAAACAATTTCCACAGCTAGATCGGGAGCAATTTCGAATCTTCGGGGAATCTGAGCCACACGACCTTTTGAAATAAAGCCGACATCGGGCAACTGAACAACCTTTGGCGCGAGTTTGAAGCCGCCATCCGCACCCGTCACATACCCCAGGTCGCGCGGAATGACAAAAGCATTCAGAAAATAACCGATACGCGCACCCGTCACGCTTTTGATCGGCCTCGACGCAGCTACCTCAACAATCACTCCATTATCGAGTTCAAGCCGCTTGTCTTCATTTTCAGACAGCTCCGCGATTTCAAAAAATTCTTCAGCCGTATAAAGCTTTTCACGCACAACCATATTTTGGCTCCAACACTCATGACATCATTGTTACACGCGAAAGCAGGTGCAATCTATTCCTCATTCGCTTTCGTCGCCGTGTCGCCATATTCCTTTTCCTGCTGGTCAGGGCGGCGTTGATACAGCTTTGTGAGAAACGCGAGGCCATCTTTGCCGGGATGTTCAAGCGCGTCCGGCGTAATGCGCCACGACCAATTGCCCGATTCGACCCCCGGCGTATTCATCCGGCCTTCCGCGCCGATCCCAAGAATATCCTGCATCGGCGCGACAAAGGTATGCCCTACGGACATCATCCCCAGCCGAATCATCGTCCAGTTCGCCTCGCGCACATCGCGATCCAGATAGGCCTGAATAAACCGCCGCATCCCCTCATCGACTTCGCTGCGCCACCAGCCCACTGTTGTGTTATTGTCGTGCGTGCCGCTGTAGACGACGCTGTTGGGAACGTGATTATGTGGTAAAAATGGATTTTTCGGATCGCTCCAGGCGAATTGCAGCACCTTCATACCCGGCAGGCCGAAATCGTCCCGCAGCTTTTCCACGCCTTCGGTAATAACGCCCAAATCCTCCGCGATGATGGGAAGTTCGCCACCCAACCCTTGCCGAACCGCACTGAAAAAATCTTCGCCAGGGCCAGGAATCCACTCGCCGTTGACAGCCGTTTCTTCGCTGGCGGGAATCTCCCAATAAGCCTCAAATCCGCGAAAATGGTCGATGCGAACAATATCAACCAGCGCCAGACTTGCCTTGACACGGCGAATCCACCAGCGGTAGCCATCCTTCTGCATGACATCCCAGCGATAAAGCGGATTGCCCCATCGCTGCCCCGTCTTGCTGAAATAATCCGGCGGAACACCCGCGATCACCGTCGGGTTGCCTTTTTCGTCGAGATAAAATTTATCGCGATTCGCCCAGACATCGCTGCTGTCGTGCGCCACAAAAATCGGTAGATCGCCAATAAAGCGAATCTTTTTCGCGCCGGCGTAGTCTTTTAATTCATGCCACTGCTGATGAAACAGCCATTGGCGAAAGCGGTGCTGGTTGATGCGTTCGGCGTGAGTCTCACGCGCGGTGTCAAGGTCATCACGTTTACGCAGCGCTTCCCCCTCCGGCCATTCGACCCAGGGGCGGCCATTATGATGATCCTTGAGCGCCACAAACAAGGCAAAATCGTCCAGCCAGTGAGAGTTTTGGGTACACCAGCTTTCAAAAATGTTTCGTTTTTCGATGCTGGCTTCCACTTCAAATCGTTTATAAGCCAGATCAAGCATATGATTGTGATATTGAATCACTGCGCCGAAATCGACGGCTTTCTGAGGAAAATTCGGCACAACAGCGACATCTGCTTTGGTCAGCCAGCCGTCCTCAACCAGCTTATCGAGGCTAATCAGATTCGAATTGCCCGCGAAAGCTGAAAGTGTCTGATAAGGTGAGTCGCCATAGCTAGTGGGGCCAAGCGGCAAAATCTGCCAGACGCTTTGCCCAGCAGCCTCCAGCCAGTCAACAAATTTATAGGCCCAATCGCCCAGATCGCCAATGCCATAGCGTCCAGGAAGTGAAGTCGGGTGCAGTAAAACGCCGCTGGAACGAGGGAATAAATTGTTCGCCATTTTAAATCCAATTTTGAAAATCGAGCTTGTGAGTCTATATTGTAACAGACTTCATGGATTAAACTTTAGCCTGCAAACGGAGCAAACCAATGCAAAATCGAGTCGCGTTCATCACGGGCGTATCCAGCGGCATAGGCCGGGCGACAGCTCTCGCTTTTGCGCGGCAGGGGATAGATGTTGCCGGGATCGCACGCCGTGCTGAACGTCTGACTGAACTGGAAGCGGAAATCAACACACTCCCGACTGCACACGGCGATTTTCTCGGCATCGCAGGTGACGTGACCACTGCAGAATCCATGAATGCTGCCGTCGCACAGACGCTTGAACGCTTTGGGCGGCTGGATATTCTGGTCGCCAACGCCGGACTCGGACAGCGCGGCGCGGTGGCGGATGCCGAATGGTCGCATCTCGAAACGCTGCTGCGCACCAATATCGACGGCGTACTGCACAGCATCCGCGCGGCAGTCCCGGCGATGCGCAAAAATGGTGGCGGACACATTATCACGGTGTCGTCTGTGGTCTATAATCTGACTTCGCCCTACGCTGCTACCTACGCCGCCAGCAAAGCCTTTGTCAGCAGCCTCGCCAATTCGCTGCGGCTGGAATTGGAAGATGAAAATATTTTTGTCACCGATGTGCTGGTGGGGCGCACTGAAACCGAATTTAACGAGAAACGGCTGGGCGCTGGCAAACGCACGGGCGAAGGCATCCCCACCATGAGCCCCGAAACAGTTGCCGAGGCGATTGTAAAAGCGACAACAAGCCATCAAAAAACGGTCATCCTGCGATTTTTCGATAGGCTCATCATCTTGGGCAATATTTTTGTGCCGGGGATCATCGGACGCATGGCAAAACGGCAGTATAGATAAAACAAATTTGAACCACAGAGACACAAAGGACACAGAGAAAATAAAATATCCCTTTGCGATTCTTTGCGTTCTCTGCATCTTTGCGTCAAATCTTTTGCTATTTGCATTTCAAATTGGAGACTCTCATGTCATACGATTTACGCATTCTCGAAAATGACTTCTGGCAGATCGGCATTTTGCCCGAAACAGGCGCATCAACCGCTTTTGGTCGCGTGAAAATCGGCGGCGTGTGGGTTGATCTCATGCGCCCAACAGACGAGGCTGACTACGGCAATTCGAGCAACTGCGCCAGCTTTTTGATGATTCCGTGGTCAAACCGCGTTCGAGATGCGCGTTTTCGTTTCAACAGAACCGATTACACATTGGAAGTGAGCAGCAAAGATGGCACAGCCATACACGGTGACGTGCGCAAGCGTTCCTGGCAGGTGGTCAGCGCAGACCAAACGCACATCAAGCTCAGTTTTGACTCTGCCGAACATGAAAATATCAACTTTCCGTTCAAATTTTCGGCAATCGCAGAATATGCGTTGGAAGATCGCGATTTTGTGATGCGGCTGACCCTCAAAAATACCGATCAGCAGCCAATCCCTGGGGGATTCGGTCATCATCCCTATTTTGTAAAAACATCGGAAGTCGCCCTCGATCTCCCCTTTGATCGTCAATTTATACTGGTCAATTCGCTGCCGGAAGGCCCATCCGTGCCGATCACGCCGCGAGTAGATTTTCGTGAGGCTCATCCACTTGGTGATACGATCATGGATGACCAGCTTACCAGCAGACAAGGCGAAAAACCCTCACGCTTAATCTACCCTGATGTCGAAATCGCCATGTACAGCGACCCGATTTTCCAGCATATGGTCGTCTTTTCACCACCTGGCAAACCTTTTTACGCCATCGAGCCGGTCACGAACGCCAACGATGGCTTCAATTTGTACGATCAAGACATCGAGGGAACAGGCGTTTTCGTACTTGAGCCGAGCGAAGAAAAAAGCGGCACGATGCGGCTTCGAATCGAAAAATCGAAATAAGCAAAACCTTATCAGTTATGCGCAAAATTAGCCGATATAATAGTTACAATGCGTATTTACGCGCGGGAAAACATGGCTCAAAAACTCAACTCGATGCGACTGCTGGAACAGAATAAGGTTCTCTACGAGGCAATTGAATACAGCGACGAAACACGGGACGCTGAAGAAGTCGCGGAGATGATCGGCGTACCCGCGTCGATGGTCTACAAAACGCTGGTGGTTGAGCCAGTTGGCGGTGGCAAACCGTGTCTGGCGATTCTGGCATCGGATCGCACCCTTGACCTCAAAAAACTGGCAACGGTTATGGGCGTAAAAAAGGTGGGCATGGCCGCGCACAAAGATGCCGAGCAATTAACGGGGTTAAAAGTTGGTGGGATCAGTGCGTTGGCGCTTACTCATAAAAATTGGACGGTTTTTCTCGATCAGCCAGCGATCAACCTGGAACATATTCTCGTTAGCGCCGGGCAGCGTGGGACACAGCTTCGCGTGCCTACCGCCGCATTCATTCGCCTAACACGGGCAAAAGTAGCCGATATTAGCTCTGAGTAAAAGCGTGAGGAAAATCATGCGTGTGTCTGCCGACCCCGGTTATAACCCATATCGTACCGATGAATTATTCGCCCTGACGATGGATGGTTTTATTATCGCCCAGGATATTGCCTGTCAGCATGAGTTTGTTGCCACCCAGCGCTGCCCTGAAACCGGAAAGCCCCTCAAGGTCATTGCCCAAATCAATCGCTCATTTCAGGGTTTGAACGAGGTCGTGGCTGTTTCGCTGGGTACTGGCAGGCAGTATAACTTCATTTTTGACATCAGCAACGATGTCTATCAGTCCTGGTGGGCAGAGTCGATGGGTGATTTTTATGTCCGCCTGTTTGACGGCCCAGGACGTACCGCCGCTTCTGTCAACTATTAACGCGAAAGAATACGCGCCAATTCATAAAACGACTCGTTGATCTGCCGGGTTTTAGTCGTTACTTCTTCAAGCGACACGGTTTTAATTTCGCGTCCCTGCAAACCAACCATCACACCCGACTGCCCCTCCTGGAGCGCTTCCAATGCACGTACTCCCATGCGAGAGGCCAGCAAACGATCAAAAGCAGTAGGACTGCCGCCGCGCTGAATATGGCCGAGAATCGACAGACGAATCTCAAAGCCGACACTCTCTTTTTTGTCCAGATAAGCGGCAAGCTCCGAGGTTGTAAAAGGCGCACCCTCGGCGATAACGGCGACAGCGTGTGTTTTGCCACGCACATACGAGTCTTCCAGCGCCGCCGCGACCTCGTCCATTGAGGTGGCTTTTTCGGGGGTGACGACGATTTCCGCGCCGCCCAGGATGCCACTCATCAACGCCAGATAGCCGCAGTTGCGCCCCATCACCTCGATCAGGAAAGCGCGTTGATGTGACGTTGCCGTATCACGAATGCGATCCAGCGAATCGAGGATGATATTCAGCGCCGTATCGACACCGATGCTCATATTCGTTCCCCAGATATCATTGTCGATGCTGCCAGGAATGCCAACGACAGGTATGCCCAGATTGTGCAGCGCCATCGCACCACGCAGACTGCCATCGCCACCAATGACGACCAAGCCCTCGATGCCACGTTCATTCAGGCGGCGCAAACCCCGCTGCTGCCCCTGGCGCGTTTTAAATTCTTCGTTACGCGCGGTTTGTAAAATCGTCCCTCCGCGCTGCAAAATACCACTCACTTCACGGCTGGTCAGGAGTTCAATATCTCCCGCCAGCAATCCCGTATAGGCTTGTCGGATTCCATAAACCTCAACCCCATATTCCAAGCCTGCCCTCACAACAGCGCGGATCGCGGCGTTCATGCCGGGAGCATCTCCGCCGCTGGTCATCACGGCAACACGTTTCATAGCCGTTTTTCTCCCGATTGATCTGGAATGTATGTCAACAGAGCAAATTTTATCCTTTTTGGCTAAGGATACAAATTGCGTTCTTTAATCGGGGCGTTCAAAGACCTCGATGTTGTTCTCGCCAACCAGTTTAGCAAGTTTTTCTTTCAGTTGCTCACAATAATAGGTGGTATGGTTAGGAAATTCCAGCTTAAATGATTGATCTTTTCCCTCAATAACGATGGTAAAACGATCATCACCGGGAAATTCGGTCATAAAGTTGTGAATTCGCTTCAATCGCCGTCGATCCTGAGCGTCATCCGCAGTGCGCTGCATGTAAACATAAATCCAATGGCGGGCGCGAGTGGGGTCGCCCATTTCCGCAGCACCCGGCAGCGGGAACATGATGTCGCCCACCGGGGTTGAGATCGGTGCAGACCCGTTAGCTACTGGTGCAGACCCGTTCATAGCAGCCCGATTCATAGCACTCCCGTTCACAGCAGATTTTGCTGCATATGCGGGCGCGGTGATCTCCGGCTCCGGCACGGGTTCTGGTACAGACGGGGGAGCAGGTTCAGACGTAGGCGCAGGGGCAATTGCTTCATTATAAAAATTCGACGGTGGCGAGGGGATGTAATCTTCATCCATCGGCGGCGCATCCTCGTCGCTCAATGCCCAGGGCGGCGGCTCATTGCTATACCCATTCGACATGAAGCTGTTATCAGGCCGGACGACATCGAAATCCTGCGAAACCTCTTCGGCGATGATTTGTGGGTCATTGCGGGACATATCAAATTTACCCGCGACTTTGACGATTTTGCCCTCCTCAATGAATTCCTGGAATTTCTGCCATGTGCGCGGGAAGAGGACAACCTCAATTGCCGTCGCCGATTCACGCCAATCTTCCAGTTGCAGCACACACATCATGTCGCCTTTTTGGGTGACAATTTTGCGCAGTGAGACGATCTCCCCGGCCACAGCGACTTGCTTGCCACTCATTGTGGAATCCGGGTCTTTAAGTTCCTGGATGCTGTTTGTGTTGGCATGTTGCAGATCAGCGCGGTATCTATCGGCGGGTCGTCCGGTCACATACAGTCCCAGCAGTTCTTTCTCCCAGTTGAGCATTTCACGTTCGGGGGCTTCTTCGATGTTCGGCAGCGGCAGTGAATCATCACCCATGCCGGCAGCGCTCCCGCCAAACATATTCATCTGGCCGATCTCTTTATCTTTGTGGTAATTGGTGCTGTACATCGTGATACGTTCGAGCGCGTCAAGAAGCTGCTGGCGCTTGCCAAACTCGCGCATCGCTCCCACTTTAATCAGGCTTTCCAGCGTTCGCTTGCCCACCACACGCAGATCGACGCGGCGGCAAAAATCTTCGAGGCTTGTGAAACGTCCATCCTCGTTGCGTGAGTCAATAATGGGCAGAAGTGCAGCAGCACCCGCGTTTTTAATCGCCGCTAACCCAAAACGAATGCCTCGTACACCGCTAGGCTGCTTCTGAATATCAAAATCAAGCAGGCTGTAATTGACATCTGGCGGCAGAATGGGAATGCTCAAACGACGCGATTCTTCCAAAAATATCGCGATCTTGGCGGTATCGTCGCGATGTACCGAGAGCATCGCCGTGATGTATTCCGCCGGATAGTGTGTCTTGAGGAATGCCGTCTGAACGGTGATGACCGCATAATCCGAAGCATGGGCGCGGTTAAAGCCATAATTGGCGAAAAATTCAATGTCCGCGAAAATGCGCTCGGCAGACTCCGCATCTACACCGTGCTGCGGGCCGCGCTCGATAAAAATCGACTTGTGCTTGAGCAAGTCTTTTTCGCGCTTTTTCGATACTGCTTTACGCATCAAGTCTGCTTCGCCGAGTTCGTAGCCGAACAACTGCCCGGCGATCTGCATGATTTGTTCCTGATAGATGATGATCGCGTAGGTTTCCGAAAGTATTGACTCTAATTTCGGATGCAGATAAGTGACGGGTTCTTCGCCGTGCATCCGCTTGTTATACATGGGGATGTATTCCATCGGGCCAGGGCGATAGAGCGAAATGGCCGCGATGATATTCTCAAACCGATTCGGACGCATCCCGCGCAGCATTTGCTGCATCCCGCCGCTTTCGACCTGGAATATGCCGACGGTTTCGCCCCGTGCAATTAACTCAAACGCTTTGTCGAGCTGGTCACTTTGGGCAGCATCATGGGACACCTGTTCATGACGATAGGGGATATTCTCCATCGTGTAGCGAATGCCGTGATAGCGGTTAATCAATTCACATGCTTTACGCATGATCGTCAGCGTCGAAAGTCCAAGAAAGTCAATTTTCAACAAGCCGATGGATTCGCAGGTTTCCATTGGGAACTGAGTCACGGCTTTAATCGAACTATTATCGTCGTCCCCGCGCGTCAGGCGATGCAGCGGGATATATTCGACCAGCGGCTTATCACCGACAATCACGCCTGCCGCATGAGTGGAAGCGTGGCGGCTAACCCCCTGCAAGACTCTGGCAACATCAATCACCTGCCGGATGTCGTTGTCTTTTTTGTACAGCTCAAGCAGTTCAGGATTGCCTTCGACATACTCCATAATCGGCTTCGGTTTTGGCTCACTGGGGATCAGCTTGGCAGCCTGATTGACAAGCGTCAGCGGCACATCCAGCGCACGACCAATATCGCGCACAGCCGCCTTTGGCCCCATCGTCCCAAATGTGATAATCGCCGCGACTTTATCCTCGCCATATTTACGCGCGGTGTAGTCGATCATTGCTGCACGTTGGTCGTCGGGGTAATCCAGATCAATATCCGGCATACTGACGCGCCCCGGATTCAGGAAACGTTCGAACAGCAAATTATTCTGAATCGGGTCGATATTGGTGATCCCCAGGCTGTAAGCCGCAACGCTGCCTGCACCCGAACCGCGCACATTCCACCAAATATCGGCATGACGCGCATACTCACACAAATCCCACACGATCAAAAAGTAAGTCTCAAAGCCCATGTTGTGGATAATCTGCAACTCATAATCGAGCCGCTTGCGCAAGTTTTCATCGCGCTCGGCACTCTCACCGTAGCGCCACTTCAGCCCCTTCTCACACAGATAGCGCATATAGGTTTCAGACGTGTGTCCTGCTGGGACGGGGAAAATCGGCAGGTGATAGCCTTTTGTGTCCAGATTAAGATCGCACATCTCAGCAATTTTGAGCGTATTTTTAAGAGGTTCGCCGTCGCGGATGTTGCCGAAATACTTCCACATTTCGTTCTGCGAAGTCAGGTGATAGCTGGCATCGGACATCCGCAGGCGATTTTCATCGCGCTTCAGGGCGGTTGTCTGAATGCACAGCAGAGTGTCATGCGGGTCGTAATCGGACTCAAGCACATAATGCACGTCATTCGTAGCAACCATCGGCGTATCGGCATACTGGCTGTTTTCAACCAACCACTTATTCACGATTTCCAATTCAGGAATATCGTGCTGCTGTAATTCCAGAAAGAAATTTTCCTTGCCAAAAGTGTCCTGATACCAGCCAAGCAGTTCACGCGCCTCGGCATCCTGCCCCGCCATCACCGCGTTGGGAATCTGCGCTGCCAGACAGCCACTCGTCGCGATTAAGCCTTCCGCATGAGCCGCCAGAAAGTCGCGGTCAATACGTGGACGGTAATAATAACCTTCAAGCTGCGCGGCACTGGCGATTTTGAGCAGATTTTTATAGCCTGTTTCGTTTTTCGCCAGCAGCAGCATGTGAAATGCTTTTTTATCGAGCTTTGGGTCTCGGTCAAAACGTGATGCCCGCGCCAGATAAGACTCGACACCAATAATCGGCTTGATGTCGGCATCTTTGCAGGCGCGATAAAAGTCGATCACGCCAAACATCGTGCCGTGATCGGTGATCGCCAGTGATTTCATGTCGAGCGCTTTTGCCCGGTCAACCAGCTTATCAATGCGGCTCAAACCGTCGAGCAGCGAATATTCAGTATGGACGTGGAGATGCACGAAATCTTTATCGGTCATGGGATTCACATTTTCTATTTTCGGGACATCCTGTAGAACAATTATATCATTTTCGACGCGGGGTTGAACGGCTTTTCAGGTTATAATTGGATGACTTCTAATCCGGGAGTGAGATGATGCCTGCTCGATTGCTCAAAAATCCGTACCGAGGCGTTAATGCCCATCTGCACAGCATGGCACAAAATCCGGTACGCAGTCCAACAATCTGGACGAGTATCCACGCCAGTCATATTAACCACATAACCGATACACTTAATCGACAGCTACCCCCTAATTACATCGCGCGTACCGAGCAATCTTTGCAAATATGGTCGGAAGACCTGGGAATCGGCACAATGGAACGACAGATACGGCGTCCCGATACCGGTATTTTTCGATCCGGTATCAGTGGAAGCGGGCCAAATCCTGTCCTGGAAGTTGAGGCGGATTCCGCTGTTCGTGTCATCTCGATTAAGCATCTGCTCGAAGATGAAGATATGTTCACACCATCTGTCGTGGTTTACAGGCCGGAGGAAAATGAATATATGGGCGATCCAATCACACGAATCGAACTACTTTCGCCTAGTAACAAAAAACGTGGGCCGGATTATCAGGCTTATGCGAGTAATCGACTGATGGCATTACGCAGCGGCACATCGCTGATCGAGTTAGATTATTTACATCAAACGCCTTCACCGCTGCCAGAAATACCCGCCTATCCCGACGAAACCGCTTCCCATGCTTACTCACTTGCGGTTACAGATCGGCGCGTCGGCCAGAACCCGGAGGTGAATACAATCGTTTACCTGCTGGATGTGGATATGATATTACCCACTGAAGTTATTCTGCCGCTGGCTGACCAGGACAGCATACTATTCGATTTCGAGGCCGTTTATCAATATACATTTGAAGTCGGGCGTTGGGGCATCCACATTGATTACGAGGAACTTCCGAAAAATTTCACTTCCTACAGCTCATCACCAGGGCGCATTAGAGAGGTGATGGAGAGAGCTAAATCAGAAACAACTCAGGGATAGCTATTCGGGTTATCAACAGTGAAACCTTCACTTGCAGCGATAGTTAGCAGATTGATATCGGCAGTAATAAATGTCATGGACGTTTTGAGAATCGCAACGGCATGAAGTCCGCAAGCCAGTTGAATAGCATCCAAAGCGCGTAATGGATGTTTATTCGTTAAATAGTGTGCCTCCAATAACCGCGTAGTCTCTAGCGGCACAACCAGATATTCCGTCTCAATGTGCAATAAAAAATTTGCCTGCAAGATTGAAACTTGGGACTGCGTAAGTGCCTTTTCTCTTCGTCTACGATTCAATAAAGACGACATTTCTACGACGGCTGTTTCTGCAACAGCGATCACATTTCCAGAAGTCGGCAAAATCCAACTCAATACCCAACGAGAGCCAGGCTCTGATAAATAGCGTTTTGCTAACGCACTGGTATCAACAAAAAACGCACTCAATATAGCCCTCTATCCTCATCAATGAGTTCTTCTGAGGGACGCGCACCCGGCGGCATTTTGCCCAATTCAAGTAATTCTTCAGGTGTCAGAGCTATTGTCCCTTCGGGCGCATGAATCGATGTCACCAGAGAGCCTGCCGCCAATAATCGAGCGCGTGCTTCCTCTCGTGTAAGCTCAGTTGCAGATTCCGGCACAATCTGCTTGGCACGGATTACCAACTCTACTGGCCCAGTTGGAGTGTCAGCCGGAAGATCAAGCACCAGATGCCGATCTTCACCAATCGTTGTGTGAATAACAATAGAATTCGCAGCTTCTTTTTGCATGATATGCGCCTTTCACTGGTTCACAACATAACATTTGAGCGAATGCCAGTGGTTCACAGTATAACATTTGAGCGAATGCCAGTACAATTTGCCTACAAGTTTTCTCCAGACCTTCAACATCGAAAAATCAAAATCGGATTACACTACAGTTATGCCAGAATTACCAGAAGTCGAAACCGTTGTCAGAGGATTACGAACGCCACTCGTTGGACGCACGATACAGGGCGTGTGGTACGACGTGGCAAAAGTCATCGCCAAGCCGTCGCCGGATGAATTTATCGCGCGGGCAACGGGTCAAACTGTACGCGCTATCAACCGCCGCGCCAAATATATCCTGTGTCAGTTAGATGATGGCATTCTCGCCGTCCATTTGAAAATGACTGGACGCTTGTATGTCTCAGACGATCCAAACGGGGCTATGAATGATCGCTGGGTAAGGCTGCGTTTTGCGCTGGATAACGGCCAATATCTTCATTTTTCGGATGCGCGACGGTTTGGTAAGGCGTATTTGATCGACGATATTTCCGATATCGCGCCTGACCTCGGCCCCGAACCGCTGGAAGATAGTTTCACAATTGAAGAATTTCGCGAACGGGTGAAAGGTCGTCACAGGGTCATCAAAGCGTTGCTGCTCGACCAATCATTTATCGCTGGTGTAGGCAACATTTACGCCGACGAAGCACTGCATCACGCCAAAATTCATCCGCTGCGCACGGCTGACCAACTCAACGAAGCCGAAATCGCGCGGCTGTACGGGACGATTCGCGATGTTTTGAATAACGGCATCGAATATCAAGGCGCAAGTATCAACTGGTATCGCAAACCAGATGGCACACGCGGCGAATCACAGGATCATTTTTACGTTTATGGTCGCGAGGGCGAACCCTGCCTCACCTGTGGTCAGCCGATTGAGAAAATCCGGGTAGCGCAGCGCGGCACGCATTATTGCCCAGCCTGTCAAACAATTTCTAAGTGAAGGTTGAATCATCATGGAAAGTGGTTTGGACGATTTTATCAGGCAAGTTCCTACCGGCCCCATCGTCATGTTGTGTGTATCGGGGATTTTGATGGTGATCGCGCTGGTAGCGATTGTTCGCGCCCGCACTCAACGAGCAAAAAAAGCTTCTCTAGCGGCATCGCAAGCCGCACCCGCCTATGTTACTCAAACGGCATCACAAGCGCCTGCCTACGTTCCGGCCTCACGCCCCGTAACCAGCGAACTGCCGGACCTGGATATGCTCATTCCCGCATCACCGCAAAATAATCCACCACCCGCGCCTGCCGCACCACGTGCCGCCCGTAAAGGCACACACAGCGTGACGCTCAATGATGGCGAAACTACTGAAGCTGTCGAAGTCATGACGATTCTGCGCGATGTGGTCAATGGTGGCCTCATCGTCCAGATTGGCGACAAGTCCTATCGCAATCTGGCAAATGACGATTCGACCAAAACCAGCTTCATGAAGATCATGCGTGAGTTAGCGGGTGTTGTGAAATCAGGCCCGTTACCCTCACAGAAGGTTGAAGAACCTGTTGTAAAAATTGAAGAACCTGTTGTCAGGTCGCCACAACCGGATTTGACTCCGTCCGCATCTTTTGATGAAGCGCCCTCACTACGCGATCTGATGTCGTCATCTGAGGATGAGGATGAGTCTGACGTTGAAGCACCAGCAGTCAAACCCAAGCCGGCTTATATTCCCCCGCCGCCGACCAATCCTTCAGGCGAGATGCCGGGTGATCTGCCAAAATATAAGTGGGACGACAAAACCCCTGCGCCCAAAAAAGGCGGACTTTTTCGTCGTGGCAAACTCGATTTGGAACCCGTCCCCGAACTCAACATCGCAGCGGCAATTGAGGCGTATCTCCAGCACAAGCTGAAATACACGCCGGGGTATGAAACCCGCAGCATCCATGTCCACCCCTCACCGGATGGTGGGGTCAGTATCGAAGTCGATGGCAAATTTTATGATGCGGTAGGCGATGTCGCCGAGACAGACGTGCGTGAATTTCTATCGGCTACGATTCAGGAGTGGCAGCAGCGGAATTAACGCTAAACATAGAGTGGCAGCAGCGGAATTAGGCCTTTAAACGCTAAACATAGGGTTCGCTGATGGCTTCAATTTTCAGCTTACCCTGCTCGTCCTCGGTCAGTCGTCCGACCTGACGATAAGGGTCATGCGCAAAAATCAGAATCGCATTCGTTTCCAGCGCCCATTTTTGCCATTTACGCTTGGTTTCCAGCGTTTCCAGCGGCTCGACATCGTATGCCGTCATCCAACCCAGGCGCTCGAAATGCACGGCGTAGGTTGACATATCACATGGGTAGAAAGCATATTGTCCACTGTTTTCGAAAATAACGCTCATATGCCCCGGCGTATGACCGCGTGTAACAACGCCTCGTATTCCCGGCGCAAGATCCGTATCGCCATCCAGCAAACGCATCTGCCCACTCTCGACTAACGGCTGAAAATTTTCGGCTACATACGTCGCTCGTGTCCGTTCATTGGGACGACTCGCGTCTTCATATTCGCGCCGCTGCACCACATATTCCGCATTCGGAAAAACCGGAATCACCTGACCGTTAGCATTAAAAGCGGTGTTACCCGCGGAATGATCGGCGTGGAGGTGAGTGTCGATCACCAGATCAATATCGCCAGGAGTCAGTCCTAGCCGTCCTAAACCTTCGATCAAGCCGCCATTGGGTCGATCTAAATGAAGCTGCTTTTGAATTTTATCGGGGAGCTTGCTGCCATAGCCCGTATCGACCACGATATTTTTGCCACCTGTTTGCACCAGCAGGCAGTTGAGCGACATGAGGATAAGCTGATTTTCATCGGGCGTAAAATAATTTTGCCAGAGAACGCGCGGCACGAGGCCGAATGCGCCACCCGGATCAACGCTGTGATAGCCATCGTTGATGATATGAATGCGAATGTCGCCAATTTGCAGCACTTAATTACGCTCCGCGAACAGCCAGCTCCAATAACGCCACGCAATAATCACGCTAAGCGTGAGGCTCACAGCCGGGAGAATGCCATAAAAAAAGATAACGGTTGCGTCTTCCTGGAGGGTTACATCTGCGGCGAGATCGGCTGGATCGCTCATGAATCTGACGAGAATGCTGATGCCCATCAACAGCGCAGCCACATAAAAGCCGAGGTAATAAGGTCGGGCGCGGGTGACAATGCCCAAACGCTTACTCAGCAGCGCCATCACGATAAACACGACAAAAACGGAGAACATCCCAATCAAGTTGAAAAAGCGCGTCCAGTCCAGTGACATAATCCTATTTTCGACCCGTCATTATTTATGCTCGACCTGTCACTATTTATTTCTGACTATCGCTCTTTACTTGCGACCCATCATCATCAATCTGAATAAGATTGTGCTTAAATAGAGCAGCACAATTCCGGCAGCTCCTGAAAATAAATCGCCCAGCATATCGCCCGCCACCTGGTCGAGGCTGGCATAACGCACCGCCGATGCGCCAAATAATACCAATGGGACGATGTAAAATGAAAAATAGGTGCGTTCCCCTGAAAAATTCTGATAAAAACGCGCGATCAACAGCACGATGAAGATCAATGCCGCAAGGGGAAACCAGCTATATAAATATAAAAACTGATTAATCGATAAGGATGTCACCCGTTTGTGCTGCCTCGATCATCGCATCCCACGAATGACATGATAAATAGCCTTCACGCGAAATTGACGATCATTGCAAGCAGCCACAAATTGATTGACCACTTCCCTCATGGTTGGGTCTTTCACCAACGAGTAAACCCGTACTCTGGAAATGTCGTTGTATTGCAGCACACCCGCTTTGACCAGTCCCACCAGCTCATCCTCAATCGTGCGTGCATCGCGCCCGATATAGCGCGCGATGTTTTCAGACGTGTCAGCAGCGTGGGGGTTATCATGGAAAAAACGAACGAGATCCCACTTAATAAATGAATTGACTTTGGTTTGCAGAAAATTCAGCAAGTCGGGATCCATATCATCCATCAATTGCGAAGCGAAATCAGTCTGTGTCATCGATTCTTTCCTGCGGGTTCTTTATTAATCGACTTCGAGATGGCCTCATTTGACTTCCACAAATGAGGCCAGATTATCATCGCTGTGCTTATCGTCGCACGTTATGCGCCGACATAATCCTTGTGGCTACACATTATGCGCCAACGTGATCGTTGTAGTCACACACTACGCGCCGACATGATCCTTCTTATCCTGCTGATAATGACAGTTCTTATATTTCTTGCCACTTCCACACCAGCAAGGGTCATTGCGTCCAAGTTTTTCTTTCTCAGTTTTACGCGCTGGCTCTGCCTTGGCTGTGACGGTTGAGCCGCCTACACTGGGGCGAACAGCCTGCAAATTCCGGCGTACTGGCTGCGGCATATTCACCTGGACGCGGAAAATATCACGTGCGGCCTGTGCACGAAGCTCATTCTGCATTTCCTGCCACATGGCATAACCCTGTCGCTTATATTCGACCAGAGGGTCACGCTGCGCGATGGACATCAGGCCGATACCTTCCCGCAAAACGTCCAGATCGGTCAGGTGTCGTCGCCAATATTGATCGACGGTACTGAGCATCACCATACGTTCCGCACGTGGCATCAGGTCTGGGCCAAGTTCACTCGCCTTTTTATCATAGGCCTCATGTACCGCTTCGATGAGCGTGTTTTCCAGTTCATCAATGTCCATATCCTCCATTGTTTCTGGAGTCACATTCGCTGGCACGGGGAACACGGTAAACAACTGACGATACATGGCATCAATATCCCAGGTATCGGAATCCGCTTCATCTCCGACAAATTCTTCAAGAATTGCCAGGACTGCTTCTTCCATAATCTGGATATATTGATCGCGTAGATTTTGAGCTTCGAGTAATTCGTGGCGCTGTTTATAGATCACTTCGCGCTGTTTGTTGACGACATCATCGTATTCTAGCACTTTTTTACGAATGTCGAAGTTATGTCCTTCGACTCGCACCTGCGCCTGCGCGATGGATTTGCTAATCATGCCGTGTTCAATCGGCTCATCTTCGGGGATGCTGGCCCAGGACATAAAGTTCTTGACTCGATCTCCGCCGAAGCGTTTCATCAGGTCATCTTCCAGGCTCAGGTAAAAGCGCGATTCGCCGGGGTCGCCCTGACGTCCTGAACGACCACGAAGCTGGTTATCGATCCGTCGTGCTTCATGGCGTTCTGTACCAAGGACGAAAAGGCCGCCCGCCGCGATGACTTTCTGGCGATCCTGCTGACATTCGGCTTTCGCTTCCGCCAGTGCTGCCTGCCACTGTTCCGGTGTCGCCTCGCTGATTTCGATCCCTTGCTTGCGCAGTCTCTCGCGCGCATGACCGTCCGGGTTGCCGCCGAGCAGAATATCGACACCGCGACCCGCCATATTCGTCGCAATCGTGACCGCGCCGGAACGCCCCGCCTGCGAAATAATGATCGCCTCGCGTTCGTGCTGCTTGGCGTTCAGAACCTCATGCGGTACACCCGCTTTTTTGAGAGCTTTGCTGAGTCGTTCGGAGGTTTCAATCGCCACAGTACCGACCAGTACAGGCTGACCTTCCTCCTGACGATCCTTAATTTCAGTGATAACCGATTTGAACTTCGCTTCTTCGGTGGCGTAGATCAGGTCTTCATAATCCTTGCGGATCGCCGGGACGTTGGTCGGGATAGCAACCACTTCCAGGTTATAAATTTTCTCAAATTCTTCCGACTCGGTCATGGCAGTACCCGTCATGCCCGCCAGCTTTTTGTACATGCGGAAGAAATTCTGAAACGTGATCGTCGCCATGGTCATATTTTCGCGGCGAATCTGTACGCCTTCTTTGGCCTCAATCGCCTGATGCAAGCCTTCCGAGAATCGCCGTCCATACATCATGCGTCCGGTAAATTCATCGACGATGAGAACCTGCCCGTCCTGCACGACATATTCTTTATCATTGTGATAGAGAGCATGGGCGCGGAGTGAATTATCGAGATAGGGGATCATGTCGGCTTTTTCAGCACTGTAAAGATGCTCGATTCCCAGCCGACGCTCGACTTTTTCGACACCGCCTTCGGTGAGATAGGCAACGCGATCTTTAATATCGACCACATAATCGCCATCGGGTTCTTCGTTTTCGATGCTCTCCGCGCTGCTCGGTTTCAGCGTGCGGACAATCTGAGCGAATGTTTTGTAGTAGTCGGAAGGCGCATCGGCCTGACCGGAGATAATCAACGGGGTACGCGCTTCATCAATGAGGATGTTATCGACTTCATCGACAATGGCGAAAAATAGTTCGCGCTGGGCAAGCTGGCTGCTATCAACCACCATGTTATCGCGCAGATAATCAAAGCCAAATTCGTTGTTCGTGCCGTAGGTGATGTCGGCGGCGTAGGCTTCCTGCCGACGCACCGGGCGCAAATTCTGATAGCGTTCGTCATCCGAACCGAATTCCGGGTCGTAGATAAATGAGCCAGAATCAGGGTTTCCTGCTGTGTTTTGAATAACCGCTGCTGTCAGGCCAAGCAAGTGATAGACTGGCCCCATTGTTTGTAAGCCGACTTTACTCAGATAATCGTTGGGCGTAACCAGGTGTGCGCCTCTGCCCATCAAGGCATTCAGATACAGGGGCAGGGTGGCGACCAGCGTTTTACCTTCGCCCGTTTTCATCTCCGCGATACGTCCCTGATGCAAAACGATGCCACCGATAAGCTGCACGTCGTAATGACGCAGGCCGATTGTGCGCGTTGAGGCTTCGCGAACCATTGCGAACGCCTGTGGCAGAACATCGTCTAACTTTGCGCCATCCGCCAGCCGTTTTTTAAGCTCGTCTGTTTTCGCCCGCAACTGTTCGTTGCTCAGGCGCTTGATTTCTGGTTCAAGGGCATTGATCTGGGTCACTGTGTCGCGATATTTCGACAGCGCCCGTTCAATGGGATCGCCCACTACTTTCTTAACAATATTTCTGAACATATAGCCTCGATTATTCACCGTTTTCACAAGGATGAGAAGCGATTATATCATATACCCATATATACTCGATTAGAATTTATCAGACGAAATGCCCAAATTCCCATCTATTAGATGCCTTGACTCCCATCTAATAACATAGGAAATCCGTTAGAATCGAATTTAACCAACGATAAGGGGAAACTATGCAATATAAAAATCTCGGACGTACAGGTCTCAAAGTCAGCCGCATCTGCCTGGGGACGATGAATTTTGGCTGGTCGGCAGACGAAGCCACATCGTTCACGATTATGGATGCGGCATTCGAGGCGGGTATCAACTTTCTGGACACCGCCGATGTTTATTCGCGCTGGGTCGAGGGCAATCCTGGTGGCGTTTCTGAGCAGATTATCGGCAACTGGCTGAAGACTCGTTCGCGGCGCGATGTTATCGTCGCGACAAAGGTTCGCGGACGTATGTGGGATGGGCCAAATGGCGAAGGTTTAAGCCGCGCCCATATTATCCAGGCCGCCGAGGACAGCTTGCGCCGCCTCCAGACGGATTATATTGACCTCTATCAAACACATTGGCCGGATGCCGAAACGCCATTGGAAGAAACATTATCTGCGCTGGATTCGCTGGTGCAATCCGGCAAAGTACGCTACATCGGCGCAAGCAATTACCCCGCGTGGAAGCTGACCAAGAGCCTATGGGTCAGCGATGTGCGCCGCCTCGCCCGTTTCGAAAGTTTACAGCCGCACTACAGCCTCCTGCATCGCAGCGAATTTGAGCTTGAATTGACCGAAGTATGCAGTGATCAGGACATTGGCGTGATTCCCTACAGTCCTCTGGCGGCAGGTTTTCTCACAGGGAAATATACGCGCGAAAATAAGCAGCCCGATACCACCCGCGCCGAAGGTGGCCTGATTCAAAAGCTGGTAAACGATGAAAAAGCCTATCAGGTGATGGATGAAGTCAACCGCATCGCTGCTGCGCATCATGGTTCAGCGGCTCACGTTGCGTTGGCGTGGCAGCTTCATCAGCCGGTGATTACGTCGTCGATCATCGGCGCACGGACAATAGATCAACTCAACGAACTGGTCGGCGCAGTCGATTTGCATCTCACAACAGAGGAAATTGAGACTCTGAATAAGGTTTCTGAAGGCTTTTAACTGGTTTAATGGCTTGCTTATTTTCTGGCTTATCGAAAATCAATCACCTGCTTCACGGGTTTCCTGTGCAAGCAGGTGTCACTGCTTATACCTATCTACCTATTTCAAATTAGACCACTTTACCCACGTGATTCGCACGCGCAGCCCGTATGATCTTTATAACCTATCTCTCTGTAACGGAATTTATAATGGGAAGCGAAAAGATGGTACAACTTGGTTACGCGATTTCATCGGAAGAACATGCACCGAACAAACTGGTCGAGAACGCCCGTCGAGCCGAAGAAATCGGATTCGAATACGCGCTTATCTCCGATCATTTCCACCCCTGGGTTGACCAGCAGGGTCACAGCCCATTTGTTTGGAGCATCCTGGGTGCGATAGCGCAGGCCACCACCAAACTGCACATCGGCACAGGTGTTACCAGCCCGATCATTCGTATTCACCCTGCAATTATTGCACAGGCAGCGGCTACGGTTGCCGCAATGATGCCGGGACGTTTCTTTCTGGGTCTGGGGACGGGCGAAAATCTCAATGAGCATGTTATCGGCGAGGGCTGGCCTGCCTACGATATTCGCAGCGAAATGCTTGAAGAAGCAATCGAGGTTATCCGTCTGTTGTGGCAAGGCGGCGTTCAATCGCATTATGGAACATACTACACCGTTGAAAATGCGCGGATTTACACACTGCCCGATGTCCTTCCAGCGATCATGATCGCGGCAGGTGGTGAGAAATCAGCGGAACTCGCCGGACGGATTAGCGATGGCCTGATTAACACCTCCCCCGATGCTGAAGTCGTCAGTGCTTTCAATAAAGCTGGCGGAAGTAAGCAGCCCAAATACGGCAAAATAACCGTCTGTGTGGCGAAAGACGAAAAAACGGCGGTTAAAACAGCTCATAAATACTGGCCGACATCTGCGCTGACAGGTACGCTGAATCAAGACCTGCCTACGCCTACGACCTTTGAAGCAGCCGTGAAGACAGTGCGCGAAGAGGATGTCGCCGAAAATGTGATCTGTGGCAACGACCCCAAACGGCATCACGAGGCTATTCAAGAGTATATAGATGCGGGCTACGATCACATCTATATCCATCAGGTTGGCCCGGATCAGGAAATCTTTTTTCGGCTTTATGAGGAACAGATTCTGCCGGAGTTTCAGCAAGTGCTATCCTGATATTTTGTCGCGAGATTGACGGCGCAGCAGCCATCGAATCACAAATGGCGCAATCGAGATCACGCCGACCCCAATATACAACGGGATAATCAGGCCGCGATTTTCGGTCAGACTGGTGCCGACAGCAACAAAAATAAATGTGGGGATGAAGCCGAGAGTCACGGACACCGCAAAATATTGGCGAAATGTGATGGTCGTCGTCAGCCCGGCGGCATAACTGACGAAATCGTAAATGGAAAACAAAAAAAGGCGGGCATAGGCAAGCGCCCGCCAGCCACCCAATTTTCCGATTAAATCGTCAACCCGCGCAACACTGCTTGCGCCAACAAAACGCATCACCACAGGCCGCCCTAATTTTCGCGCGATCAAAAAACTGACGCTGCCGCCAATGACTTCGCCCAGCAGCGAATAAAACACGCCCGGCCACAACCCAAACAACAGGCCAGACGAAAGCTGAATCGGCCCAGCGCTGAGAGGCGCAAATATATAGGTTATGGCTTTTAGGAGCATGTAAGCAAGCGGGGCAAGCGGCCCCGCATTTTCAATCGTTTTCTGGATGCGCTCGACACCGATCCATTCAATCGCTGCCAGCATCGCCAGTGTGATAATGATGAACGCCAGCGCACCAAACACGACAGTGCGCGGCGAAAATTCCGGTTGCATAACAGCTATTCGTTAAACAACTCGCCCACGCTGCGTCCCGCGTGCGCCCGCAAAATGACCTCACCCAGCAGCGGCGCGACAGAGAGAATAGTCATATTGGGCAGCATTTTTTCGCGGTTGACCGGCAGCGTATTCGTAAAGATAATTTCTTTAATATTCGCTTCGGCCAGGCGCTCATAGGCTTTGTCGTTCATCAATGAGTGCGAAAAAGCGAAGTAAATGTCACGCGCACCCGCTTCGCGAATAGCATGGATGGCATTCACGGCGCTGCCTGCCGTCAACACTTCGTCGTCCACCAGCAGCACATTTTTGCCGCTGACATCGCCGATAATCGACAGAGCTTCGGGGCGTTCGGCGTTATCCACGCGCCGCTTTTCGACAATGGCGTGTGGCGTTCCCAGTTTTTCAGCCCAATTGCGGCCTTTCTTGGCAAACCCCAAATCCGCCGATACCACCACCAGATCTGGAATCTCTTTATCCTGCATATAGTCGCTTAAAAGATGAAACGCTGTAAGCGCATCACCAGGGATATTGAAAAAACCCTGAATCTGCCCAGCATGTAAATCAATCGTGATATAACGATCTGCCCCGGCAACCTCAATAATGTTCGCCACCAGACGTGCGGCGATACCCACACGCGGCTGATCTTTTTTATCGGAGCGACTGTAGGAGAGATAAGGAATGATGACGTTGATACGCGCTGCCGAATCCCGCTTGAGCGTATCGATCATAATCAGCATTTCCATGAGGTTGTCGTGGACGGGCGAGGCCATCGTCTGGACAAGATAGACATCCTGCCCGCGCACGCTTTCCTTAAGCTGAATAAAAATGTTCTCGTTCGAAAACACGCTGCGGTGATAATCGCCGGGTTTGATCTTCAGATAATCCGCAATTTCGCCGCCGAGTTCTTTCGATGCCGACCCGCAAAAAAGGAGAATATTTCCAAATTGGCCGGGACTGGAGGCCAGAAGGATGTGCGATCCCGGCTTGCGCACATATTTCGTTCCTGGAATTTTGTCCTTGCTTCCGTTCATCATCGTTTATTCCCCATTCACACTATCCATCCAGCAGAAACTAAGAGCGACTAAAAAAACACCTGTTGTCGTTTACGAAACATCCGGTACTTTCGCCAGGACAGCCATTACTGCGCTTTCCGGGTCGATTTCACGGGCCTGAATGCGTCCGATAACATCGGCAAAAACGTTACCAGGGATTTTCTGCAACAAGCGCGTCATGAGCGCCTCGCGCAGCCGGTCATAAAGTTCGATCTCAATCTGCTGGCGTTCAAGATTAATTAGCGCAGCATCATTTGCCAGATAATGGCGATGGCGATCAATGGCCTCAATCAGTTCGCCAATGCCCTTTCCTTCGCTGGCAACCGTCTCGACAATCGGCGGAAGCCACATGGCCTCGACCTCATCCTTGTTACCCACCCCATTTGATTCGACCCGTAAAAGCTGTCCGTGATGCGCCACGACCTGACTGCGCGAGCCGGGGTGTCCGAGTTCGAGCATCGTTTTCAGGCTGCGGACGGTGTTTTTCGCGCCAGGGCGATCCGCTTTGTTGACGACCAGGACATCCGCGATTTCCAGAATACCCGCTTTAATCGCCTGAACATCGTCGCCAAGCCCCGGCGCATCGACCACCAAAGTTGTTTTCGCCGCCAGCGCAATATCAACTTCACTTTGTCCCGCGCCGACAGTCTCCACCAGAATAATGTCGAATCCTGCCGCATCCATGACACGAATGGCGCTGCGTGTGGCACGGGAAAGCCCGCCGAGACTGCCACGAGTCGCCATACTGCGGATGAAAACGCCTGTATCGCCCGAAAGCTCACGCATTCGGATGCGATCTCCCAAAATTGCCCCGCCGGAAAATGGACTGGTGGGGTCTACCGCCAGAACAGCAACCGTTTTTCCCTGAGCGCGGTAAGCTTTGGTCAGCGCCGTGACCAGCGTACTTTTGCCCGTCCCCGGTGCGCCCGTCACCCCGATCACCCAGGCACGCCCCGTATGCGGAAATAACGCGGCTAAAACTTCGCCCCTATTCGCGGCCTCATTTTCGACAGCCGTCAAGAGCCGGGCCAACGCCCTACGGTTGCCATTTAATAACTGCTCAACTAAATCGTTCATGAGCTTACTGGGTATCTTTGGGTGTCAGAATTTTATGAATATGGGCGACGATTTCTTCGGTACTGGTTCCCGGCCCGAAAATAGCGGTCACGCCAGCAGCTTCCAGCGTGGGGCGGTCACTATCTGGGATAATTCCCCCAACGAGAATCGGTATATCGTTAAGGCCAGATTTGTCCATTGTCTGCCGAATTTTGGGAACGAGTGCCAGATGCGCCCCGCTGAGGATGCTTAACCCAACGATGTCCACATCCTCTTGCAGCGCAGCCTCGGCGATCATCTCCGGTGTCTGGCGCAGGCCTGTGTAGATCACTTCCATGCCAGCATCGCGCAGTGCGCGGGCGATCACCTTAGCGCCCCGGTCATGTCCATCCAATCCCGGCTTGGCAATTAACACTCGTATCGGCATTGTTTTTGGATTCTCCTGGGATGGTGATAGGGTTTTTAGATTATAACAAATAAGACACGGCTGTCGAATTTGAAAACCAAAAACAAACGCAAACTCAATAGAGTCAAATAGTGCCGAAAAATAAGGTTATGATACAATAAATACTTAATCGCTCGTCATTATCATATTGAGATTTGTGATGGATGTAGCATCTAATTCTAAAACGAGCAAATCAATCCCTCGTGACCAAACGTTGCCAGAAGCGATCTCGACAACAGGTATGACGCGCCTTTTCTATGGCGCAGTCGTTGCCGCTGGGGTGGTGGTCGCTGTTTCGTTCATCATCTACCTGGCACTAGCCCTGGGTTGGCGAGCGCGGGCATTTCCTGGTTTTATGGTGACGAATACGCTGGTGATTGATGGCTCACAGCCGCTGGCCGCATCCACCTGGCCGGGTTTGAATATTGGTCTGCGTCGGCTGGATCAAATCGTCGCGATTAACGGTCAACCCCTGACCAATACGTCTGGGAATTATGCCGAAGCCCTGCAAAATTATCATGAAATCATCAACAGTCTCCGACCAGGATCAAGAGTTCAGATTGAGTTCAATCGCCCCGCTGAAGATGGAATGATTCGCTGCGCAGGCACATCGGGTACGATTGGCGACTGCCGCATTGCCCTGAACCTGGTTGAATTTCCCGATCTTGATATGCTTGGTCTTTTTGTTGCGCCTTATGTCACAGGCCTGATAACGCTCCTGGTAGGTTTTGTGATCCTTCGCCTGCGTTCCAACCAACCTGCTGGCTTGCTTGTCAGCTTAATTTGCTTTTCGATGGCTGGTTTTCTTGCGGGACTCTTTGATATAAACACGTCACAGGCTTTAGTGCCCCTGTGGATTATCGCGACCACAACTTTGGGCGCTTCGCTCATTGCCCTCAGCCTCATCTTCCCCATTAAATCAGCTCTGATATACCGTCAACCCACACTTGTCTATTTCCCCTTTGCATTAGGGGCATTTGTAGCAGGCTTCCTGCTGTGGCTCTATTTTGCGCCACCGCAGCCAGATACTTTTGTAGGGACGAATACATTTTTTACAGTATTCGTGAGCTTCATTTTTATGTTCATCATGCTTTTGATGAACAGGCGACACGCTTCATCGAATATCGTCCGAGATCAAAGCAACACGATTTTAATCGGCCTCACACTCACCGGAGCGCCAATTATTCTGTGGCTGATCAACATTGTGTCACAGTTTTTCAATGTGCAGGCGGCGTTATCATTTAATACGTCCGCTGTAACCCCGTTCGCCATTGTTACCCCTCTGAGCCTGGCCTATGCCGTGCTTCAGTACCGCATCTTTGATACAGATCGCATCATCAGCCAGGGAATTACTTACAGCATCATGCTGGTGGCGCTGATCAGCGGTTATTTCCTGCTGGTCTTCAGTGCCAGTCTGGTTTTTACACAAGACCTCAGTAACCCGCTTATGATCGCGCTCGTCGTGTTTTTGATCGCGGTGCTGTTCTTGCCTGTGCGCACATTTTTACAGACGCGCATCGATAAACTGTATTATCGCGTCCGCCTGAATTACCAGGATCGTCTGGAAGTTTTCGCCCACGACACAACACAACTGCCCAATTTTAATGCGATTGTCACCGAATTCCTCGATCAGTTAAATGAAACCATCGAACCGAGCAGTATCTTTATTTTTCTGTTGAATCGCCAGGGAACCACTTACGCACCGATCAGTCATCCTGAGCCGAATACGGAAGTTCAATTTACCCACGAAACGGGAATCGCCGAGGCGCTCAACCAGAACGACCAGATGATCTATCTCGATTCAAAACATCCCTGGCCGGTTCCGCTGCGCAGCGAACGTCCCCGGCTGACCATTCTGAATACAATGCTGATTCTGGGGCTGCCCGGTGGCAAGCAGTTGAACGGTTTTATCTGCATCGGCCCGCCCCGTTCAGGACGCGGTGGATACAACTACGAAGAATTGCTATTCGTTCAAAATCTGGCGACGCAGTTGGCAATCGCTACTGAACGCGCACAGGTAGTCGAGTCGTTGGAACGTCGTGTGCAGGAATTGGACGTTCTCAGCCAGGTCAGTCAGGCTGTCAACTTCACTATTAACTTTGATGACTTGCTCGAACTTATCAGTGCGCAGACCAGCAAACTGATTGAAGCAGCTTATTTTTATATTGCCCTCCGCGATGAAGTCACCAACGAGCTTTATTTCGCCTTCTTCCTGGAAGACGATGAACGTTACCGCGAAAAAGAAGATCGTCGCTGGCAAATCGGACGTGACTTATTCAGCGAAGTCGTGCGCACCGGACAGGCTATCCGCGTTCCCAATTATGGAATTGCGGTTTCGCAGCGCGGCGCTCCCGGCATCACGATTGACTCCGACCTGAAAGCCTGGATGGGTGTGCCGCTGCTCGCTGGATCGCGCACATTAGGCGTGATGGCTGTTGGTATGCTCCAGAGTGGCAAAACCTATGGCGACGATCAATTTAAAGTCTTCAGCGACATCAGCGCTCTGGCAGCAACGTCAATTGATAAAGCGCGTCTTTTCGAGGAAACCAACCGCCGCGCCCGACAACTCGCCGCGCTCAACAATATCAGCAACCAACTGGCAGGCGAATTGGACGTTCAAAAATTGCTCGAACTGGTGACACGAACTGCCGTCGAAATTTTGAATGCCGAAGCGGGTTCACTGCTGTTGAGTGTTGATGACGGCAGCAATGATCTGGAATTCAGAATCGCCATTGGCAGCTCTGGGCAAAATCTGGTCGGCACACGCTTTTCAGCCAAACGCGGTTTCGTGGGTGAAGTCGCCACCAAAGGCAAGCCGATTATCGTCAATGATGCCAGCAAAGACCCACGCTGGGGTGGCGAATTATCGAAAGGCGAATTCCAGACAAACGCGATTCTAGCCGTTCCCCTGCTCGCCAAAAGCCGGATTGTCGGCGTGTTGGAAGTGTTGAACAAGCGTGATGGCGGGGTCTACATTCAGGAAGATGCCGATTTGCTGACCACATTCGCGGGGCAGGCCGCCGTCGCCATCGAGAACGCGCGCCTCTTCCAGATGACTGACTTGCAGTTAAGCGCCCGTGTGGACGAATTAGAAACGCTGGAACGAATCGACGTAGAGTTGAATCGTTCGCTCGATCTGCACCGTGTCGCTGAGATCACCATGCGCTGGGCGATTGCCAACAGCGGCGCGACAGCCGGGGTGCTGGGTCTGGTCTTTGGCGATCCGCCGCACCTGGAAGTCGTCGCCAAATACGGTTATTCCGAGGGCGAATTTCCCGAAGGCGCGGAAGGCAACATCTGGCCGCTGGATCGTGGTATTGTCAGCCGTGTCATCCGCACACGCCAACCCGATATTTCGACAGACGTAAGCATCGACCCCAGCTATATCCCCAGCTTGCGCGGCGCACTCAGCCAGATCACCGTACCGATGATGTCCGGCGGTGAAATCAGCGGCATCCTGATCCTGGAAACCAATAAAGAGCCGCGCTTGAACCTGGTTGATCTGTCATTTGTTCAACGTCTGGCTGAACATGCCAGTATCGCGCTGACGAACGCCCAACTTTACGCCGAACTTGCCCGCGCGAATGACTCCAAGAGCGAGTTTGTCAGTTTTGTGGCGCACGAGCTAAAAACGCCCATGACATCGATCAAAGGTTTTACCGATCTGCTGCTGGGCAATCTGACGGGAACACTCAACGAAAAGCAGCAAAGCTTCCTGGGTACGATTCGCTCAAACATTGACCGCATGAACACGCTCGTCAGCGACCTCAACGACGTAACCAAGCTCCAGACTGATAATCTGCACATGGAGTTTTCGCCAGTTGATTTCCGTAACGTCATCACCGAAACGCTGCGTCCGCTGCAAAAGCAGATTGAAGATAAGCAGCAGCGATTACTGATCCTGATGGATGACAACTTGCCACCGATTCTGGCTGATCAAAATCGCCTGATTCAAGTATTGACCAATCTGGTCAGCAACGCCTATAAATACACCCCGCGTGAAGGCGACATACGGATTATGGCTGAAGTCGCCCCAAATCGTTGGGATCCAAAAGCCAAGAAAACCGATCAGGTGCTTCACATTTCGGTTCAGGATACGGGCATCGGCATGGATCAGGAAGACCTGGTTAAATTGTTCACGCCCTATTTCCGCAGCGAAAATCCCCTCGCCCGCGAACAGCCCGGCACAGGTCTGGGTTTGACAATTACGCATGGTATCGTCCGGCGGCATAACGGTCAAATCTGGGTTGAAAGTCAGGTTGGCGAAGGAACAACATTCCACTTTATTGTCCCGCTTGCCATCGAAACAGCGCCGCAGCCATCGAAATAACGTCAACCATCGACACAACGTCGCAGCTATCGAAATAAAAAACGCCTGCAAGAAATTGCGGGCGTTTTAGATGAAACTTCCTATAGATAACAACAAAGCGACTTCTTACAATATCCGGCGTTTCATGTAGGGGCGTAGCGCGCTACGCCCCTACGAAAATCATACGGTTCATGCACTAGTTCAGGTGGTTTTCAATCTTCGGCAGGATTTTCGCTTTGGGTTGATAGCCAGTGATTCGTTCGACAGGTTCGCCACCTTTGAACAGGATCAGGGTAGGAATACCCATTACGCCGTACTCAATGAGTACATTGGGGTTTTCGTCAGCGTCCAGCTTGGCAACGCGCAATTTCCCATCATATTCATTGGCGAGTTCTTCGACAATCGGGGCGATCATCCGGCACGGGCTGCACCACGTCGCCCAGAAATCCACCAACACAGGCTGTTGCGATTCCAGCACTTCCGATTGAAAATTAGCCTCGGTGACATCGAACGTTTTCTTAGCCATTAGCTTTACTGCACTCCTATAGACTGCTTTGACGCCGTGTTTTCGGCATGTTATGATAATATCGTTATTTTACTGGCAAGACACTCCCCGCGACACATCCGTTTTAATGGTTTATCGGGAACAACTCGCTATGAGTATAGACGACACCGCACTACCAGAACTTACGCGGCGACAGGAAGAAATCCTCACCCTGATCGTCCGAGCCTACACAAATATACCAGAGCCTGTCAGTTCCAAACACCTTGTTGAAACGCACAGCCTCAACTTTAGCTCCGCGACGATTCGTAACGAGATGGCTGTCCTCGAAGAAAAAGGCTATATTTACGCGCCGCATACCTCTGCCGGACGTGTTCCAACCGAAAATGGCTACCGTTATTTCGTCAAGCGGCTGTTGAACAGCACCGATTTAAGCACAATTGACCAGACTCGCATCACCGAAAAACTCCAAGGGCCGCACCTGGCAACCGAACAATGGATGCGCCTTGCCGCGTCAATCCTGGCACGTACCTCTCGTTCTGCCGCGCTGGTTACGCCACCGATCTCCCAGATCAGCCACTATAAACACCTTGAATTGATCTCGATTCAAGGGCGACTGGTGTTATTAGTGCTGGTATTGGATGGCGGTCAGGTTCACCAGCAAATGTTGAACTTAGCCGATAGCATTGCGCAGCCTGTATTAAGCGAGGCCGCACAGCGCATTAACACACTATGCCTGGGCCTGAATGCCAACGAAGTGCGGATGAAAAGTGTCCAGCTTCTTTTGCTGGAGCGCGAAATGGCCGAAATCGTGGCCGATCTTATGGAAAAAGCCGACACGAACCAGGTAAACTTTATATATGGGGACGGACTGAGTGAAATTATCAACGCATTCCAGGGTAATGACGGTGCGCAGCAGGCTATTCGTGTCTTTGAGGAGCGTGCCTTTTTGAACATCATCCTGAATGAGGTTCTAAATAGCCCCGTTTCAAGCCATGTCCAGGTCGTGATTGCCGGGGATGGACGCTGGGAAGAACTGAAACATCTGACGATGATTTTGAGCCGTTATGGTGTTCCCGGTCAGATGAGTGGTGCAGTGGGCGTGGTTGGTCCCACCCACATTAATTATGGACGAGCCATCAGCACCGTTCGCTATGTTTCCAATCTGATGACCGACCAGCTTACAAATCTGTACGAGCGTCCAAGCCTGACAGACAGCAGCGAAAACAACAACGAATAATTTAGTTTGATGTACAATAAACTTGATGTGGCTGGACGCAATAAAAAGCCATGTTTCTTTCGGTTTGTTAACGTAATTCTATGAGTCTCTCGATACACTGATATTTTGAATTAGCCATTCCAGTATGATTCAATTTGCCTAGATAAGGACTGAACGAGTGAGTAGAGAAGAAGCAACGCAAATTAACGACGGCGAAACGCCTGTCGAAGATACACAACAGCCAACTGACGAAACTGCTAAAACGCCTGTAGCCGAGTTGGAAAAACTGCTTGACGAGGCACAACGGCAATCAAAAGCAAATTTTGAGGGATGGCAGCGTGAGCGCGCTGACTTCAGCAACTACAAAAAGCGAGTCGAGCGCGAGATGAAAGAAATTCAGCAAAATGCTACCAGCAGTACGCTGATGGCTTTGCTGCCTGTCCTGGATGACTTTGAACGTGCGATGGCTAACCTGCCAGAGGATTTAAAAGGTCACTCCTGGCTGGATGGCGTAAGCGCTATTCAACGCAAATTCCAGAAGACTCTTGACGAATATGGCATTGTCATCCTTGATCCTGTTGGCGAAGTTTTTGACCCCAGCCGACATGAAGCAATAGGAACAGATACCGATACCACGATTGAAAGCGGCCATGTCACCGTAACGTTGCAAAAAGGCTACCTCAGTGGAGATCGGGTACTGCGTCCTGCCCTGGTGCGCGTCGCCAGTTAACCATTCATAATAACGATATAACGATACACAAAACGCTAGTAGGAGATTATACACGTCATGGGAAGAATTATAGGCATCGACCTGGGGACGACCAATTCGGTGGTCGCGGTTATGGAAGGCGGAACGCCAACCGTTATCCCCTCAGCCGAGGGTGGCAAGCTCATACCATCGGTAGTTGCCCTCAATCCGAAAACAGGGGAACGGTTGGTGGGCAAGGTCGCTCGTAACCAGGCCGTTATCAACCCTGAAAACACGATTTTCTCGGTTAAACGCTTTATGGGGCGCAAATTCAGCGACAAGCAGGTGCAGGATACGGTCAAGCGCATCCCTTACAAGGTGAGCGCCGCGCCCAATGGCGATGTCCGCGTTCATATGGGCGAGCGTGAGTACAGCCCGCCAGAAGTTTCCGCCATGATTCTGCAAAAAATCAAAGCGGATGCCGAAGCCTATCTCGGTGAAACGGTTGATCAGGCGGTCATTACCGTACCCGCTTATTTCAATGACTCGCAGCGTAACGCCACCAAAGACGCTGGACGCATCGCTGGTCTGGAAGTTTTGCGTATCATCAACGAACCGACTGCTTCCAGCCTCGCTTACGGCATGGATAATCACAAAAATGAGATTATCGCGGTTTATGACCTCGGCGGCGGTACATTCGACGTTTCCATCCTCGAAGTTGGCGATGGCGTATTCGAAGTCCGCAGCACCAATGGCGATACTTACCTGGGTGGCGATGACTTTGACGAAGCGATCATTGATTGGGTCGCGGCTGAATTCAAGAAAGATCAGGGCATTGATCTGCGCTCAGACCGTCAAGCCCTCCAGCGCCTCAAAGAAGCTGCCGAAAAGGCCAAGATTGAGCTTTCCAGCGCACTCAGCACCGAGCTTAACCTGCCCTTTATTACTGCTGATGCCAGCGGGCCAAAACATCTGAACATGACGCTGACCCGCGCCAAGCTGGAAAATCTGGCAGATAATCTGATTCGTCGCTCGATTGGCCCCTGCGAACAGGCGATCAAAGACGCGGGAATCTCCAAAAACGAAGTCAATTCCGTGATCCTGGTCGGCGGTATGACTCGTATGCCTGCTGTCCAGGAAGCCGTCAAGAATTTCTTCGGCAAAGAGCCAAACCGCAGCGTGAATCCTGACGAAGTGGTCGCGATGGGCGCGGCAATTCAGGCAGGTGTACTGGGCGGACAGGTCAAGGATATTCTGCTGCTCGACGTAACACCGCTGTCGCTCAGTGTCGAGACTCTGGGTGGCGTCGCTACGCCGATGATCGAGCGTAATACGACCATCCCGACCAAGAAAAGCCAGGTTTATTCTACCGCCGCCGACAGCCAGACTCAGGTCGAGATTCATGTCGTCCAGGGTGAACGCCCGATGGCTGCCGACAACAAATCGCTCGGTAAATTCGTGCTGGATGGCATTCCGCCTGCGCCACGCGGTGTCCCACAGGTCGAGGTCACATTCGACATTGACGCTAACGGTATTCTGAACGTGAGCGCCCAGGACAAAGCGACGGGTCGCCAGCAGAAGATTACCATTACTGCTGGAAGCGGCCTAAGCGAAAAAGAGATCGACACGATGGTGAAAGAGGCGGAGAAACATGCCGCCGAGGATGCCAAGCGTAAAGAAGAAGCCGAAGTGAAGAACCAGGCTGAAAGCACTGTTTTCGCCGCTGAGAAATTCCTGCGTGAATACGGCGAAAAACTTCCAGAGGATGCCAAGAAGCAGACTCAGGAAAGAATTGATGCCGTGCGCAAGGCCGAAGAAGGCGGCGACCCGGAGAAGGTCAAAGCGGCTACTGAAGCGCTGGCGCAGTATATCCAGACGCTCGGTGGTCAGATGTACGAGCAACCGGCTGGTGCTGGCGCTCCTGCCTCGGACGGCGGTGGCGATAACCAATCCAAGAAGGGCGATGAGGATGTAGTGGACGCTGAGTTCACTGAAGCCTAACTTGGAAGCGGATAAAAGATAGAGCATTAAAGGGCAGGTTAATTTTTTGACCTGCCTTTTCCAGTTAAGATGCGCGGTATAATGTATGAAACTCCTGAGCGACTAAAACGGAATCGACGATGGCAAAAGACTACTATGAATTGTTAGATGTACCACGTACTGCCAGCAAAACAGACATCAAGCAGGCATTTCGTAAGCTGGCGCGTGAATATCACCCCGATGTCAGCAAACATACCGACGCTGAGGCACGCTTCAAAGAAATTAATGAGGCCTATGAAGTCCTTTCTGACGATGATAAGCGTTCGCGTTATGACCGCTTTGGTCATGCGGGCGTACAAGGTCAGGGTCAGGGCGCGGGCGGATTCAGCGGCTTTGGTGGTTTCGCGGGATTTGACGAGATTTTCGAGGAATTTTTCAACAACGTTGGCGGTTCGCGCTCTGCCGGAGGCCGTCGGGGGCCACGTCCCGGCGTAGACCGCAAAGTCGATGTGACGGTAACGTTTGAAGAATCAATCTTCGGCATTGAAAAAGAGATCGAACTGGAACGGATGGATAACTGTGAAGTCTGCGACGGCAACGGCGCGGAACCAGGCACATCCACTGTGCGCTGTCCACAGTGCAGTGGTACGGGTGAAGTGCGTCAGGTACAGCAGACATTCCTGGGATCAATGGTGCGTGTCGCGACCTGCCCGCGCTGCAATGGACGCGGCGAAACGATCCAGACACCCTGCCACAACTGCCGCGGCGATGGTCGTATCCGTAAGCGCACAACCCTCAACGTGCAAATCCCCCCCGGTGTGCGTGAAGGGTTACAAATCCAGGTACGCGGCGAGGGCGATTCCGGCGAAGCTGGCGCACCAAAGGGCAATCTCTATGTCATCGTGCATGTTAAAGATCACGAATTCTTCAAACGCCGCAATAACGACGTGATTCTCGACATCAATATCAACGTCGCTCAGGCCGCGTTGGGCGATAAAATCAGCGTTCCGACGGTAGATGGCCCGGTTGATCTGGCAATTACAGCAGGCACACAAACCGGCAAGGTGTTCCGACTGCGTGGTAAGGGCATCCCCCGCCTTCGCAGCGACGGCTCGAATTCCGGCAGAGGCGATCAACTGGTATACATACAGGTTGAAGTGCCTAGCCATCTCACGGAGGAACAGCGCAAATTGTTTGAGCAGCTTGCCAAAACACTCGGCAGCGAAATCCAGCCACAGAGCAGCAACGGACGCGGCTTCTTCGAAAAAGTGATGGATTTCTTCGCGGGTGAGCAAAGCTAAATATGAATTGGATTGAAGTCTCACTCAGTGTCGATGGTGAAGCCGCAGAAGCGGTTGCCGAACTGCTTCAGCGTTATGGGCATCAGGGCGTGTCCATTGAGCATGAGGGAATTCCGCCGGATAAACTGGATGAGGATGAACTCCCGCCGCCCAAATATCTGACCGTTCGCGCCTATTTCCCGGCAGATGATCGCGCCGAAGAAACCCGCGCACGGTTGGACTCGGCACTCGGCTACATGAACATGATGTACCCCATGCCAAAGCCCGTTTATACGCAGGTGGCGGATGAGGATTGGGCGGAAGCGTGGAAAGCGCATTATCATCCCATCCCCATCGGAAAAAAGCTGTTTATCCGCCCACGTTGGATAGCGCTCGCTGATACCAACGAAAGATTGGACATTTCGCTCGATCCGGGCATGGCTTTTGGCACAGGCACACATCCTACGACGCAGCTTTGCCTGGAAGCGCTCGAAGATTTAACGCTTCCCGGTGCGCAAGTGCTTGATCTCGGCTGCGGCTCTGGCATTCTGGCGATTGCCGCTGCCAAACTCGGCGCGGGTCACGTGCTGGCGCTGGATAACGATCCTATCGCCGTAGAAGCGACACAGGAAAATATCGAGCAAAACGGTGTTGCCGAAAAAATCACGGCGCAGTTGGGCAGCCTGGAAAGCGTGGTCGGCTCGGCTCGGCGCTTTGATCTGGCTGTCGTGAATATTCTGGCGCGAATCATCATCCAGATGTGCGACGAACATCTCGGCCAGGTCGTGCGCCCCGGCGGAAAAGCGATCTTCAGCGGCATTATCCTCGATCAGGCCGATGATGTCGAAACCGCCCTCCGCAAAACAGGCCTGGAACCCTATGCCCGCCGCCTTCAGGGTGATTGGGTCGTGATCGAATCGCGGCGACCAAACGAATAAAATCTGTGTATTTTCGTAGGGGCGGTTCGCGAACCGCCTCTACACAGATCACATCTCTGCTTTCATCGTCGCCAATTTATCCACCCGCAGCACAATTCCTGCCGTCAGAATAACCCCACCCATCACCACAAACGCCAGTGGCATGGATCGAGTCGCCAGCGCCGCATAGGTGGGTGCCATCACCGCGATAAAGATATTCAGAAACATATTGATGAGCGAAAGCACCGTCGCTCGGCTCCGGCTGGCAATCAGAGAATTCTGATAGGCTGAAAACAGCGGGGATTTCATGTCGTTCGTACCGTACATCAGCGTAATCACAAGCCAGGTTGCAATCGGGCCGGAAACGGCAGCTAACACCAGATACATAAACCCCGGCAGCAGCGCGATCACCGTAATTCCCCAGCGTGGGCCGAGGATTTGCTCGATGCGATAGGCATAGCGCTGCGTGAAAGCCGACAGCAGACTCCCCAGCGAGAGCGCTAACCCAATCGCAAAAACATGCACGTCATTTTGATCCAGATAAGGTGGCGCTAACGTCGTCACCAACGGCCCACCAAACGCCGCCATGAAAACCGAAAGCAGCACGATTCGCCGCAGTTTTCGATTGCCGCGCAGTTCCGCCACGCCATTTCTGAAAATCGCCAGTGTGTCCGGCTTCTCGGCCTGCCAGGGTGTTGGCGGTTCGTGCAAAGTCAGGCTGATGAACAGTCCGATGAGCAGCGACATTACTGTCAAAGCAATCGCAACCGTGACCCGTGCTTCGGCTAGATCACCGATAATCAGGCCACCAACGATAGGAGCGATAAAAAATGCGATCTGCCCGATACTGTTCACCCGCCCCATCGCACGTTTCATGGTCTCCTCGCGATTTTCCGGCGGCAGACTATCATAGACCAGCGATTCCGTCGCCCCGGAAGCAAACGCGAAACCTATGCCTGTGAACAGCGCGATCACCAAAAGCGTTGGGTAGCTGCGACTGAAGATAAAAATAAATTCTCCTGTCATCATCAACAGAACCGACATAAAAATCGACCATTTGCGGCCAATCCGATCTGCGATAACGCCAGTCGGCACCTCGGCCAGGAAAAGGGTAGCGATGACGAGCGACTCGATACTGCTGACCTGCAAAAGGCTCAGGCCGCGCCCGCGCAAAATCAACGCGTAAGCATGGATATACAGGTGAAAGCGCGTACAGAACGCGATAAACGTGATTTTCGTGATGTTATCAAAACGCTGCATAGTTCGTCCTGCGGTCATATAAAATAGACGTGGTAGGGGCAGGTCTGAGACCTGCCCCTATGGAAAATTCGGAATTAGACAAGAATCAAAAAAACGCGCCGCAGGTAGCTCTGCGGTGCATTCGATTAGAATAGAATTGTCAAATGATAGACAATGAAAAACGATCCACCTGGGGAGTACCTGGGTTCAGGTTAATTGTGGATCGTCAGGCCAGCCATGTGGAGTCCTCAGAAATAGCATGTTGCAAATAGATTAAAAACAAAAATAACTTGCTTAAAATTCATTATAGCCAACACCGATTATCTGTCAATCGTCTGCGGCATCCTTTTTTGGGTATACTCGGTTGATAAATTGCTTCTGTTTTGACAAAAAGGAAATCGAAAAATGAAAATTCTTGAAATGCACGTAACACCCATCGCCCTCACCGACCCGCCGCTGCTCAATTCCGTCGGCCTGCACCAACCCTATGCGCTGCGCACGATTGTCGAGTTGGTCACGGACGATGGTATCTCCGGGCTGGGCGAAATCCCCGGCAGCGCGAAAATTACAGCCCTTCTGGAAGCCGCAAAAGAATTCGTGATTGGCAAAGACCCGTTTCAACTGAATGCGCTCTACGCGGCTCTCGACAGCCAATTTCGCTCGGCGGATAAAGATTTTCGCGGGACAAACCCCTGGGATCAACGCCTGTTCGTACATCTTTTCAGCGCGTTAGAGGTCGCCTGCTACGACATTATGGGCAAGAGTCTGGGTCGTCCGGTGGTGGATTTGCTCGGCGGCGTGTTCCGCGAGCGTGTGCCGTTTGCCGCCTATCTGTTTTACAAATATAAAGGTGCGGGAGGCGAACTCGGCTTTGAAATCGACCCGACAGCGACAGGCTGGGCAGCGGCGCGGCAGGCTGAAGCAGTCACGCCGGAGCAACTGGTCGCGCAAGCCAAAGCGATGTGCGAAGAATATGGCTTTCGCTCATTAAAACTCAAAGCGGGTGCGCTCGAACCGGATATTGAAGTGGCAACCATGTTCGCACTGCGTGAGGCTTTTGGCCCGGATACGCCGCTGCGCATTGATCCCAACGCGGTCTGGTCACTGGAAACGGCGATCCGCTGCGGTGAAAAAATGCGCGGGATTCTGGAATATTATGAAGACCCGGTTCGTGGACAGGACAATATGGCGAAATTGAAGAAGGCTGTCGATATTCCGCTGGCGACCAACATGTGTACGACTTCGTTTGGCGATCTGCCCAACAGCATCGCCGTGCATTCTGAAGACATCATCCTAGCCGACCATCACTATTGGGGTGGGTTACGTGCCTGCCAGGAACTTGCCGCCATTTGCCGGACATTCGGGCGCGGGCTTTCAATGCACTCCAACAGCCACGTCGGCATTTCGCTCACGGCGATGGTGCATCTCGCCGCCGCTACACCGCACCTGACCTACGATCTGGATACCCATTATCCCTGGCAGCCGGAGGAAATTCTGGTCGGCGGTAAAATTCAGTTTGAGGATGGCACACTTCGAGTCCCGCATGAGCCGGGGCTAGGCATCGAGCTAGACCGCGCGATGCTGGCAAAGCTTCACGCAAATTACATCGCCTGTGGCATCACCGAACGCGACGATGCTGGCGAAATGCGCAAGCTCAAGCCGGAATGGAAATCTGAATTAACGCGGTGGTAGTGTTTTCATCGCAAGCCACCGAAAACGCCGACCAGATACGCGAGATTGATGATCTTCTGCATGAATCAATTTCCGCAGAAAGATAGTCAAACTTCTTACAGGAGCAGCCGTAAAAACCTGCTCCTATAGTGTTTCCAAGAAATTACCAAACAATCATCACAATCGCCGCCGCCTTAATCAGCGGGTCGGACGAAATCAATGGCGCATTCAATCGCCGCGCGACTCCAGCGATCACGCGATCATGCATCTCCGGCACAGCGGCATCCTGTTCGAAATTCAGGATATGATTAGGCTCAAGCGGTATAAAGCGTATGAATGGTTTGCTAATGATGTCCCCGTATAGCTTGACGAAATCGGGAAACCACTTATTTTTCACATTAGCATAATATAACTCTGCAATCACAATCGCAGAGATAATCAAAATAGTCTGATTCTGCTCTGCGGCTTGAAAGATCGCTTTTGCCGATTGGCTGAGTTTCTTATCGTTCAGCAAATACCAGATGAGAGCATGGGTATCAACCACATAGAACGGCTCAAGATTCGTCGTTATAGAGTTCATCTAGCTCTTGTTCCCATTCTGTCGCGATAGCGTGCATCTGAGCGTGAAATTCCTCTTCACTCATTTCCGGCACATTCGGATTTGCATACTTGCCAAGCAAGCTATCGCCAGCGCGAACCGGGGTCTGGCGCAGAATTTCGGCATCATGTATCAACTCTTCGCGCGTCGAATGGCTGGACACGTGTGTTAAATCTGGCTGTGGTATCTCTTGTGCTGTGCGTTCTTGTATCTGTTTCACACGCAGGCGGTAAATCAACAGATTTTGTTGTTCAGAGTCTAGCTGTTCAGCCAGCTTGACAACGTCTTCGAAAGTTGCATCCATTACACAGTTCCTCGTTCATTGAACTCATCATTATTATAAGCCAAATCTTGCTCACCACACGCCGTTTGGTTATCATCCCAACCATCAATATTGCATACTCGAAAAGATGGTTGATTCATGAGCGAAAAAAAGCCTTTAGAAGCAAATGTTAATACCGCCTCTCGTCCTTCCGACCTCAAAATCACCGATATACGCATCTGTAACCTCAAGGGTCTGCCGATGGATGCCTCGATCCTCCGGCTGGATACCAACCAGGGGATCAGTGGCTACGGCGAGGTGCGCGATTGGGCCAGCCCCAGCTATGCGCTGATGCTGAAAAATCGCCTGATCGGTGAGAATCCCTGCAACATCGACAAAATTTTCCGCAAAATCAAGCAGTTCGGACACCACGCACGGCAGGCTGGCGGTGTCTGCGGCATCGAAATGGCGCTGTTTGACCTCGCCGGAAAAGCTTACGGTGTCCCAGCCTATCAGCTTGTGGGCGGCAAATTCCGCGACAAGGTGCTGTGCTACTGCGATACTGACTCGGTTATGGACGGTAAAGGGATGGGCGAACGCCTGAAACGGCGAATGGAACGCGGTTTTAAATTCCTGAAAATGGATATCGGCATTGGTCTACTGGAAGGCGTTCCCGGCACCATTTCTTCCCCGCCGGAAATGCTGGATGTGCGGCACATTATGCACCCATTTACCGGAATCCAGATCACGCAAAAAGGCATTGATTACCTCGTTGAGTACGTCCGGCAGGTACGCGACATTATCGGTTACGAAGTGCCGCTGGCTGTCGATCATTTCGGGCATATCAATTTGGAATCGTGCATCCGCTTGGGACGCGCACTCGATCCGTTCACGCTGGCGTGGTACGAAGACATGATCCCCTGGCAGTTCACCGACCAATACGTGCGCCTATCGCAATCTGTCGCGACACCCATCTGCACGGGCGAAGATATTTATCTCAAAGAAGGTTTTAAACCGTTCCTCGAAGCACGCGGTGTCGCGGTTATCCATCCTGATCTCGCGACATCCGGCGGCATTATGGAAACCAAGAAAATTGGCGACCTGGCGCAGGAACATGGCGTGGCGATGGCGATGCACTTCGCGGGTTCGCCCATTTCGTTCCTGGCGAACATCCACTGCGCGGCGGCAACCGAGAATTTTTACGTACTCGAAAATCACTCCGTTGACCTTGCCTGGTGGGACGACCTGATTGACGGCATCTCGAAGCCGCTGATTGTCGATGGCTTTGCGCCAGTGCCAGAAGCGCCGGGGCTTGGATTCGGCGATATTAATGAGGCCGCCATCCGCGAATGTATGGACTCCGGACGCGGCGGATATTTTGACGAGTCAACTTTCTGGGATAACGAACGTTCGCATGATCGGCTGTGGAGCTAAAAATTATGAAAATTACAGATGTACAGGCTTGTGTGATCGGACGGCAGGAAGCCCACAGCGGCGGCAGCGTGTGGACATTTGTGCGTATTTACACCGATGAGGGCATCGTCGGCACAGGAGAATGCAACTCCGGCGGGCCGGGTTATTCCGGTTTTGCCACGAAAGAAGCAATTATCGCGATGAAGCATCGCCTGATCGGTGAAGACCCTTTTAATATCAACATGATTTACGAAAAGCTGCGGCGCGGTGGGCGCTACGGCGGCTCAACCACTGCCCCGCTGATCTTCGCGCTCACAGGCATCGACAACGCGCTCTACGATATTGTCGGCAAAGCCTTGAACGTCCCTGTATACAAGCTGTTGGGCGGCAAATTCCGCGATAAGATTCGCCTGTATGCCGACTGCCACGCGGGCGAAACCGACGATGCGCAAGCTTACGCCCAAAAAGCGATGGAAGTGGTCGAAATGGGCTTTAGCGCGGTCAAATTTGATGTGGATAACACGGGTACAGGCAAGCTCGACGACTATAACTGGACAGTCGGCGCAAAGGAAATGACGCATGTCATAGGCCTGATTGAAGGCATTCGCGAGGCAGTTGGCTATGAGATTGACCTGGCGATTGACTGTCACGGTCAATTTGACCTGCCCTCTGCCATCACATTAGCGAAGGCCGTTGAGCCGCTGCGCCTGCTCTGGCTGGAAGAACCCGTTCCTGCCGAAAATCTGGATGCACTGGCACAAGTTCGCTCCACCAGCAGCACGGTCATCTGCACAGGCGAGAATCAATACACGCGCTTTGAATTTATCGAGATGTTCGCGAAAAAAGCGGTAGACATTATCATGCCTGATCTCGCCAAAGCGGGCGGCATCGCGGAAGGCAAGCGCATCGCGGACATCGCCGACGCGCATTATATCCCGATTGCGCCGCATAATGTCTCGTCACCGCTGGGCATGATGGCAGCCTGTCATGTGATGGCAGCAGTGCCGAATTTCCTGCTGCTGGAATTCCACGCGCTGGATATTCCCTGGTGGAATGACCTATGCGACGGTGATAAGCCCTTCGTCGAAAATGGATTCATGACCGTTTCTGAGCGCCCCGGCATCGGCGTGGAACTCAACCCTGCGGCGGCGAAATCGCTGCTGTGGAACGGCGACACCTATTTTGATTAGAACTTGGCTTAAGAAAAATTTGTGGAAGAGTTGATTTAGAAACGATAGCTGGAAATAAGCCAACTCTATATTCAACTGATGAGTGCACGCAATTGGCTGTGGGAACTTGGAAGACCATATAATTTGCAGATATTCGATTCAATGTCCCACAGCTTATCAATGCTTAGAAGGCGATCCAGTATCGATTTTTGTTGGGAAGTCAGGTTTCTCGTAATATCTATCAAGGAAGTAAAAGGATAGGGATCAAGATTTTGGGGATCGTAAGCAACGAATTGCTTCATATCGTCTTTCTGTAGCCGAACCTGAATTTTTGGCGTGTGATAAAAGTTAAAGATATACGCATCGTCAATGGTAGATGTAGATAGTTTGCCTTCTTCAAATATAATGTCGAATAATCCTAATAATGTGTAGCAAATATGCAGATTATTTTGCAGTTGTTCAATCAAACGGATGGCGGTTGATACGGCTTTTGACCGGTCAATCATTTTGATTGCTTGAAGAAATCGAACAAGCAATTCATAGTTTTCAACCTCAGGAATTGTGTCAATGAAGGTCTCAATAGCGGATTGAGATACATCGAATTTTGCGATTTCAACTAAACCTACGGCTGCTGCACAGCGTATTTTTGAATTATTTTTTGTGTCTTTTAATATGGACTCTAGTAGAGTGATGCTTTTGCTCTTGAGATCAGACGCTAATCCATCCTTGGATATCCTGCCAAATTCTGAAATGATATAGTATTTGTTAAATTCATTCTCCTCATCGGATGTCATTGACAGCAAATGGACGGCTAACTCATCGGCTGTTCCACAACCTACGAGGAGAACTGAAGCTGAGAACCTTATTCCGTGATCTCTGTCACTTAAGAGAGGCACGTATCGATTTCGGTTTGTGCATATGAGTTGATGTATCAAGGTTGCTTTTTCCGAAAATTCTAGGGGTACAAGTTTGAGGTCTGTGTAGGAGATGAGGTCTTCAAGCAGAACAAGCACCATTCGTTTATTTTGGATTTCTGGGTATGTTATGGCTTCGATCAAAAATGGGGTTACATGATAAGCAATTTCGACACCGCGAATCAGCTTTTCCCTTTCATCACGTCCAATGAGGGCATCCGAATGAACGACCTCGTTTTGTAATAATATAAATGCCTCTTCGCTGATATGCTTATCCTGTGAAGCCAGATTCTTGAGCCAGCTAGGAACGTTGGAAGCGTTTAATCCATTCCAATCAATGCGGTCAATGCCCTCAAACATGGTTTTTGCAATCTACCTCACTACGCCAATTACTTACGTTATTAAATAAACTTCTAAATTATCGCTGCCGCAGAACGAAAACACCCCAGCCAAAATAGCGCCGCCCATACGTGAAATATTCGCGTTTTGAATTTTCGATCCACATGCGCAGCCCCTCGGCATCCGAATCGTCGGGGTGCTGCCGCAGCCAATCGGAAACCGCCATCCACTGCATCGACACGTAGCGATCCCAACCGTGATGATCCGCCAACAGCATCTCGACCAGTTCCAGATCGAGTGACTCGAAGCGCTCATACATCCCGGTCAAGGTGGTAAATAATTCGCGATCCCCATCGGCGATCATGTCGTAAGCCTCAGCGGGTGGCTCCTCAATCCAGAAGGGTTCGCCGACCAGCAAGAAGCTATTTTTATCTTTTAGCGCAGGCTGCATCAACTTCAACGTGCCGACCAGTCCGCCGCCAATCCAGGTCGCGCCGATGCAGCTTACGATGTCAAACTGATGATGTTCTTCGGGATAATCAGCTGCATCGCCTTCCACGAACATGATGCGTTCGCTGACGGAAAGCTCATTGGCCCGCTGGTGAGCAGCCTCCAGAAACACGGTGCTGATGTCCACACCCACGCCAATAAGCCCATATTCCGCTGACCAGCGACAGAGCATCTCGCCTTTGCCACAGCACAGATCGAGCTGGCGTGTGCCGGAATCCAGACGGCAAATTTCCCCTAACAACATCAACTGCTCCTCCGTAAAAGGATTCAGGATGCGGTGGTTGGTTTCGCCAATTTCGTGAAAACGTAAGGACATTTTTGACTTCCTGCCGTGTGTACGAATAACATCATTATCTTACAGGTGTTTAATCGCGACTCTTCTTAATTTTATAGGTTTTTAGGCGCGATCCTTCTTAATCTTATCGGCCTTTAATTGCGATCATCCTTATTTTCGATTATAATCATCTGTGATATTTAGCACAAACTGAACAAAGTGAACGTCATGGCACATCTTAAGGGCAAAGAACGCTCTGCTTACGTCCAGAATATGTTTGACCGCATCGCAGGACGCTATAACCTCATGAATCGCATCATGACGGGTGGGCAGGATATGCGCTGGCGGCGATTCGTCGTCCAGCAGGCGCGAATACCCGCAGGCGGCACACTGCTCGACTTGGCGACAGGCACAGGGGACATTGGCTTCGAAGCGATCAAAGCGGTATCGGGGATTCATGTCGTCGGTGCGGATTTTTCGCTGGGCATGATGATAGTCGGCAAAAGCCTGCCGATGGGCGAAAAAATGGATTGGTGCGGCGCGGATGCTTTGCAGCTACCCTTCCCCGATAACACGTTTAATGCGGTCACATCCGGCTATCTCATGCGCAATGTGATCGATATTCCACGCACATTGAAGGAGCAGCTTCGCGTCCTCAAGCCGGGTGGTCGAATTGTCGTCCTCGACACATCGCCGCCGCCGGATAACTGGACTCGCCCATTCATAGAGATTCACCTGCGCTATATCATCCCTACGCTGGGACGCATCATCAGCGGCAACGCGGATGCTTATCAATATCTGCCCAGTTCGACACAAGCCTTTAAAACGCCGGAGGAATTAGCCGCGATTATGCGCGAAGCAGGCGTGCGTAACGTCGAATATCAGACATTCATGCTTGGCACGATGGCGGTACATTGGGGCGAGAAATAAGTTTTACGGCTTATCATCACTCGGCGGAGGCACGACATGCCCTGTCCGCTTTGATTTCCGTTTGATAATCTTTTGCTCGTGCTTACGTTCGCGGCGTTTCTCTTTTTTCTCCGCCAGCTTGTCCGCTACCTCGGAGTCTTTTTTCTTCTTATGGTGCGCTTTGGGTGTATTCATGCCTTTCATGATCTGCCTCCCAATAGATTGTCTACCGATCCTATTGTAAGCGTAGCGGAAAACGAAAAAGGAGCATACTGATAAATGCCATGCTCACGGAAGATTTTCGTCCCGAAGGTGGTTCAGTTATCCAGCCGCCACAGCACAACTGATGCGGTATCGTTCGTTTCACCGGGGCGTGGATAAGCGGCGATTTTTGTTGCCGCAGCATCCAGCGTTTGAACATCAACGCCGATCAGAGGCGCGTAATCGACCAGCACGTAAACCGCACCGTGTGCTGAAAGCGCGTCTTCGATTTGCGGCAGCCCCGGCGCGTTGGCACAGATCATCTCCACAGTGACAGCATAAAAATTAGCCCGCAGGCAGCTATCCCGGAACATGCTGGCGACAATCGGAATATTTTTTTCTTCGATAGAATCGGGGAAGGCTTGCACCGCCTCGCGCAGACCAAATCCGCTGCTGTGGTCGGTGATAAACTGGCGGCGTTCCTCGGCAGACAGGGGGAGCGTACCGGGGTCATTGTAAGCAGTTTGCATAAATGGGAATATCGCGAAGAACGAAATCGCGATCACCAACGCGGATACGATCCATTTTTCGCGCCGTTCGTCCAGAAGATTGACCAGCGATCCCAACCCTGCACCCGCTAAAACCAGCATCAATGGCAGCGCGGCGATGTAATGCCTCGGCAGCACTTCGCGCCCAAAGACCATCATGATGATAAGCGGGAGTCCGGCAGCAAGCAGCAGAATTCCGCCGATTTTCCGCGTCTGCGAGATTATCAACAACAGTGCCAACCCGCCGATCAGGAAGGCTGTCCAGGCTAACGTGCCAAAACTGGTTAGCTGCGTCCACAACTGCGCGAGATTGGCGACAAAAGCCAGATTTTGACTGCTTGAATCGCCCACACCAATCCAGCCGAGTGCGATGCCAAAAAAATCGTCTCCACGAATCAGCAGATAGGCGAGAGGCGGTATAAAACATATCGCCGCCGTGAAACCAGCAATCACCAGATTGACGATGCGTGTGCGAAGCGGATGCTGACTCAAGAGCAGAATTATCAGGATGACGGTCAACACGAAAGGGGCGGCTGTAAATTTGAACAGCACCGCAGCCGCCAACACCAGCCCTGTGATAATCGCATCGCGAATCGTACCACTTCGCGCCAGTCTCAGGCTGCTCCACGCCGCGACAACCACGAGCGCACCTGCTTCAGCATCGCTCAAAGCTGTGCGCTCATAGAAAAATAAATAGGGCGATGCGATCCACATCACCCCAGCCAGAATCATAGCCGTTGTGCCAAAATGACGCTTTACCAGCGCACATCCCGCAGCCAGGCCGACCATGCTGACAAAAATTGTCGCGATACGTCCGATTAAAACCGGAGAGTTTTGGGGGTAAAAGGCTGCAATTAACCAGTGATTGATAATCTTACCATCACTGATATTCCAGAATGGATGCCCATTCCAGACCTCGACAGCGCGGGTTAAATGGAGTCCTTCATCGTTATGAAGTGGCAGGCTTTCCAGGGCGGCAACGCGCGTTCCCCACAAGATCAGCGAAAGGATAACGAATCGCCAGCATTTGAAAGCCATATTGAGTACGCGCTGGTGTTTGGGGGTTTAGGGCATTTCTTCTTCGTGAGCAGCGCCCGGATCACGGTAGCGGTAGGTAATACGCCCTTGCGTGGGGTCGTAGGCGCTCACTTCAACCTTGACCTTATCGCCCAACAGGATACGAATATAATATTTGCGCATTTTCCCCGAAAGGTAGGCGCGAACTTTATGGCCGTTTTCCAGTTGCACGATAAACTGCGTATTGGGGAGGGCTTCCTTCACAATACCTTCGGCTTCAATTTTGTCTTCTTTTTTCGACATACATTTCCTTGTAAACTTAAACAACAATGCCGCTGCCCACGAAAGGCAGCGGTTTTAATGATTGGCTCAACTAAGGAGCATTCGACTTAACGAGTTGCAGCTTTACGCTGGCGGCGACGCGCCCGGCGAATGGCTTTTTTCTTCTCGATTCGCCGCAGCTCACTCTTCGAAATGTGCCAACGTTTGCGACGTACAGTGCTTAACACGCCGCTGTTAGTGACGCGCTTGCGGAAGCGTCGCAGAAGCGACTCTTGTGATTCATTGGGTTTCAATGTAACGGTTGCCATAATTGTGCTGTTCACCCCCTTCCCGTAAAGCAACGAGATTATTGATCATTAATTAGGCATTGCTCAATTGTACAGAGTCAGCATTTTCGGTGCTATGTGACTCTAGTTCTGGTTGTTCCGGTTGTTCGGATTGGGCACGTCGTTTTTCATCCCAACGAGCCTGTTCCTCACCGGTGACTTCCTTCAGGCTTAGACCCAAACGCTGCTTATCAGGTTCAATGCTGATAACGCGCATGAGCAGGCGCTGGCCTTCGTGTACAATCAAGGAAGGATGTTCGGGTTGTGGCTCGGACATCTGGCTCACATGAAGCAGAGCTTCGATGCCAGGGTCAAGGCTGACGAACGCGCCAAACTGGGCCACGCGCGAGACTTTACCTTCGACCAGTTGACCAACATGGTAAACTTCTTCGACCACTTCCCAGGGATTTTTCTGGAGTCGCTTGAGGCTCAGGCCGATGCGTTTGCCTTCTTCGTCAAGACGCAGCACGTAAACCGTGACTTCGTCGCCAACGTTCAGGACTTCACGCGGGTGCTTCACGCGATGCCAGGCCAATTCGGAAATGTGAATAAGGCCGTCTGCGCCACCCAGATCGACAAATGCGCCGAAATCGCGCAGTCCACTGACCACGCCCTTACGCACTTCGCCTTCTTGCAGTTTATCTAACAATACTTCTTTACGCGCCTCGCGTCGTTCGCGCTGCGCATCACGCTGGCTAAAGACAAGCCGACGACGTTTCCAGTTGACTTCGATAACCTTCAGGGTGACTCGCGCCCCAACCAGGCCACTCATCTGTCCCTTACGATCATCTTCGTTCAGGCCGCGTGCCAGGCCAACAACGTGACTGGCGGGAACAAACCCGCGCAGATTGCCGAAGGGGACGATCAAGCCACCACGATTTGCTTCGGTGACAATACCTTCCCAGATTTCATCGTTCTCCATGAGCTTCTCAGCATTTCGCCAGTCTTCACTCTGACGCGCCTGTGAAACAGAAAGCACGAGATTGCCATCTTCATCTTCAGCGCGAAGCACCATCACGTCCACAGGTTCACCCACATGGTAGGTAATCCCGCTTTCTTCCAGGCGCTCCAGGTCGCGGCGCGGCACAATGCCATCACGCCCCAGCCCCACGTCTACAATCAAGCCCTGATTATCAACAGCCAGTACCGTGCCACCAATAATCTCGCCCCGTTCCGGCTCTTTTTCGGCAAAAGATGCCTCTAACAGCGCGGCGAAATCCATTTCGTCGGTTATCGTTCCCAACGTATTCTCAATCTGCATATCGTTTTCAGCCCCCCAAGGGTAAGATTTTTTTTGATCTTCTTAGGTGTGGGACACGTAAAGACTCGGTTAACTCAAGAAATATTGAGTTACCGAGCGCACGACTGGTTTTTTGTAAAGTTGATGTTAACCAGATGGAGCGCAACCAGCCCAACAGCAGGGACATGCTTTCCCACATCCCCCAGAGACCAAGCAGGATTATACAAGTTAAGAATTTGTTTGTCAATGAAACAACTAAGAGGAATTCGATTCAAAAAAGCCCAGAAATAGGGCTGTTTTGATCGAAGTATTTTACTCGCTGGGTGCGTCCTGCGGTGCGGCCTCTTGAGGCGGTGCATCAGCGGGAGGAGTCTCTGGTGGTGCTTCAGAACCATCACCCGCATCAGTACCCCAGCGCTGGGTAAACCCAACTCGCCGTTTTTCCGGCTCCAGATGGCTGATCCGCAGGCTGAGGCGATCACCCTTTTTGACATACGAGTGCGGCTCTTTGAGTGAACCATCGCCCATTTCGCTCAGGTGCAGCAAGCCCTCAAGGCCATCGTCGAGTGCGACAAATGCACCAAAATCGACCACATTGGTAACGGTGCCTTCGACAAGCTGCCCCTCGTGGTAGCGCTGTGCGGCATCTTCCCACGGATCATTCAGCAGGCGTTTGCGGCTGAGTGCGATACGGTTGGATTCACGATCCAGGTTGAGGACGTAAACTTCAATTTCTTCGCCGACCTTCAGCACATCACGCGGGTGGTCAACACGATGCCACGCCAGTTCGCTGACATGGATCAGGCCGTCCGCGCCGCCCAGGTTGACAAACGCGCCGAAATCGCGCAGACCTGTGACTGTACCTTTGACGCGATCCCCTTCGCTGAGTTCCGCGAGGAGACGTGCTTTCTGCTGCGCACGCCATTCTTTCTGGGCTTCACGTTCGCTGAAGATCAGGCGGCGACGATCCTGGTCAACCTCGATCACCTTGACGACCAGTTCCTTGTCGCGCAGGTCATCCCAGGTATCACGACGTTCACCCGATAGATTCATCGAGATCAGGTGTGAGCTGGGGATAAAGCCTTCCAGCCGATTCCAATGCACCAGAATACCGCCACGATTGTGTCCGGTGACACTCACATTGACGACTTCTTCGCTTTTCAACAGTTCACGGGCTTTTTCCCAATCGTATTGCTGAAGACCCATGTTGATCGAGACGATCAGATTATCGTCCTGGTCACGCGGGTTCAACACATACACCGGGACTTCCATACTGACTTTCAGGCTATCGCGGAACCTCGGGTCAAGACGTTCGATGTCCTGATGCGGGACAATGCCATCCCGTTTCGTACCCATATCAACGATAATTTCACGATCATCTATCTGGAGGATGATCGCATTACGAATTTCACCGCGACGCGGTGGCACATAATTAAACGAGGAATCCAGTAGCTGCTGAAACTCCGATATTTCCTTTTCACTCTCATCAAAGCTCATCAATATCTACCACCTTATGGAAGAAAGTTACAACCCCCTGCACAATTCCAGGGGACAAAAATTCATCACGGCGGCGCTTTATACCAACCATTAAGCTGCGCCGATTGCATCTGCAATTGATTGAACATGTTGATCTTGGCATGATACAGGGATAATTTGTGGTCAACACCCATACCTGTTTTGGATCACTCACTGCATGATATTTCGTCTACAGTGTTATCAGTGTGGCTTGGGTTGCGCCACGCCGAGTCGCCAAGAACATAAACTTCTGGTGGTGTCAGGCTGCTCGCGGGCGGGAGGTTGTCGGAGCCGTTTTATTTAGCTCCTCACGCCCTGTGTTGGTGATTGGTACAACTTTTTGAAGGGCGTCCTTTTTGCGGGATCTCCTGCATTTCCACAGCAGCTTCTACCAACAATCTGTGAAGTATTGGGGACATCACAGCGCAACTTACATTGGCCTCTGTTCCCAAGTCACTTGAGCATGTTTCTTAATATCATTATCTTCCATTAGCCCATTTATCACGAGGCTAATGGTCAAATGTCATTATGATACACGCCCTAATTATTCATTATAGCAGAAAAGAATAAGAACTGTGCAGGAATATTCGCTTAGAGTTTAATTTGATTCCGGCTCACCTACCGGAAGGCCGCGCATACCTCGATCCAGTTCCCAGGGATAGACGATATAAGCATCGGTTACAGCCGCATAAAAATCCGGCTCAGACTTATTAAAAAGTGAGCGATAAGGGTTAAAGTGCAGGACGCAAGTAAACGGCGTTGCGCCTGATTTCTGGACACGACCCTTGACGGTTGTGCTGGTGCGCCCGCTACCCCAGACATCATCCACAATCAGGGTACGGCGGCTAATCAACAGGGAGGAATCGGGGAATTGGAGAAAAGTCGGCCAGGCCATCAAACCAGCGGAGGCCGTCGCGGGGAAATCTACGGCTGCGGTCAGCACATGCCGGATGTCAAGCGCCTCGGCCAGCAGCCCGCCGGGGATAATGCCACCGCGCGTAATCAGCACCATTGCATCGAATCTTCCGGCGACCTGCAACTGCGGCACCATCTGGTCGATCAATTTATCGACATCCGTCCAGCTTAAAACCTCGTGTCTCGTTGGATCTTTCACTGCGCTATTCCCCCATCCATTTGATTACTATTCATCTATTATTTCACGGATTATACGTTCGATCTTAAACCCTGGTCAATGACACGAATCACAACTTCTCGGCGATCCTTTGTCATAATTTCTCGGCGATGCTTTATTACAGCTTCTCGGCAATGCTTTTCGCCTGTGTATAGAGCAGAAGATAATCCGGGCCGCCTGTTTTGCTATCTGTACCACTCATATTGAAGCCACCGAACGGGTGAACACCCACCAGCGCCCCTGTGGACTTGCGATTGAGATAGAGGTTGCCGACATGAAATTCGCGACGTGCCTGTTCCAGACGCGCACCATTCTGACTAAAGAGCGAACCTGTCAGGCCATATTCGGTGCTGTTCGCAATCGCCAGCGCATCATCAAAATCACGAGCGCGAATGAGTGTCAGCACAGGGCCAAAAATTTCTTCCTGGGCGATTCGCGCGTCACCTGGCACATCACCAAAGATGGTCGGCGGGATAAAGTAGCCCCCTTCCGGCGTTTCAAGCCGCTGACCACCGAGCAGAAGCTGGCCTTCCTGCGTACCAATCTCGATATAATCCATGATTTTCCGCATCGCGTCCTTGTCAACCACTGGCCCCATATCCATTTCATTGGTTTCGTCTGTCGGGCCGATGCTCAGTTCTTTTGCCAGCTCGACGATGCGCCCAGCCACGTGATCGTAAACGTCATTGACGATAATTGCGCGTGACCCTGCGGAACATTTCTGCCCCTGGAAACCGAATGCGCCGGAGACGATGCCCTGCGCGGCAGCTTCGAGATTCGCGGTTTCATCGACCAGCACAGCGTCCTTGCCGCCCATTTCCAGAATCGTGCGCTTAAGCCATATCTGCCCCGGCTGAACAACCGATGCCTTATTGAAAATTTCGATGCCGACTTCTTTCGACCCGGTGAAGCCGATAAAGCGTGTTTTGGGATGTTCGACCATCCGCGCACCCAATACCTCACCAGGGCCAGTCACAAAATTGAGGACTCCCGGCGGCAGGCCAGCATCCCAGAATGCTTCAGCAACAATATAGCCGCACAACATGCTCTGACTGGCAGGCTTGAAAACGACGGTGTTGCCCGCCACAATTGCCGCAGCGACCAACCCGGCAGGAATCGCGCAGGGGAAATTCCAGGGAGGAATGACCGCGCCTACGCCCAGCGGAATGTATTGGAGCGCGAGATGTTCAGGTGGATAAGAGGTGAGTTGGTTGCTGCTATCGGCGATACGCATCATTTGCCGCGCATAATATTCGAGAAAATCAATCGCTTCAGCCGTATCAGCATCAGCTTCGAACCAGCTTTTGCCCACTTCCAGCACCATCACCGCGCTGAACTCATGCTTGCGCCGTCGGATTTCTGCCGCCGCCCGCAGCAAGTAGCGGGCGCGTTCCTCAGCAGGGACATACTGCCATGTCTTAAAAGCTTCCGCCGCCGCTGCGACAGCCTGGTCAACCGATTTCACATCGCCTTCAGCAAAATAACCGATCACTTCTTTGGGGCGTGCTGGGTTGATAGATTCAGAAACTTTATCCAGTTCAATCCGCTGCCCATTGATGACCAGCGGGTAGGTACGGCCTAATTGTGCTTTCACTATTGTGAGCGCGGCTCGAAACGCAGCCTGATTTTCTGGCAGGGAAAAATTGGTAAAGGGTTCGTTACGAAATTCAGGTAGCATCTCGGTATCTCCTCGAAAATTCTAATGCGCCTATTCTACTATGCTGCAAGCGTATCGTCACTATGCTTGCCAGTGTATCGTTACGATGCTGCAAGCGTATCGCCACTTGCGGCAAAATTTCATAAGTTTTTTGGTCACTGGACTGATTGAAAAATCTCTATTTCAGATATAATAACGATATGTCGAAATCTTTAAGGGTTATGTGGATGTTTTAAATACATTAATTGCGAGGTCATTATGTTCCAGGATGTTTCACTCAGCGGTCATGCTATGCACCGATCTGTCCAGCGCAACATCTCTGACGAAGACATCGAATTTATCATCCAGAATGGAGATCGTCTTCATCGCACCGGCGTGATCTTCTGCCAGCTTCGCGAGCGCAATATCCCCGATGATACACCTGGCAATCATCGTGGCTGGAAGCTTGTGGGAACAACGGTGGTGCTGTGCAAATGTGGGCTTTACGTGGTGACACTCTATCGTGAAGAAAGAGCGTTCCATCGTGACAGCCGCAAAGCCAAATATAACCTGCGTCCCGAAAGCACCAGTTGTCCCTGCTGCGGCGCTTATGCAAGCTGAAAATCTTCGCAGATTAAGACGATAGGCTGTCCCTGATAGCGAGTGAGCGCCAATGTGCGCGACTCATCACCCTTCAATTTTAACCCCGCGATCAATTCCTCCGGTGTTATCGCAGCTCCGCGCTTTTTAACCGTAACGTTCCCGACATTTCGTTCCCGTAAATATGCCCGCAGCTTTTTCAGATGAAATGGCATCCAATCCACAATTTTCCACGTCCGTACCCAGGGCGAATCCGGCTTTTGATCGGACGTGAGATAGGCAATCGTTTCGTCAAGCTGATATGCGCCCAATGCCAACGCCGCGTCCGCGACCAATCCCGCACGTAGCAGCGCTGCATCCGGCTCGATCAGCCAGCCAAGCGGCGGCGATAACGGCGCACTCACAGGCAAATCGCTGGATTCCCAATGATATGCTTGCTGCGGAGTCAAAAGTGTCGCCTTTCGCGCAGGCATTTCAGAACCAAGCCATAGCACTGCTTCTTTGAGATCGCCCTTGACCGAAATAAATTCGACGCTGCCGCCGTAAGCTTCCAACTGCTCCAAATCGACCCCTGGCGACAGCTTGACCACCATGCGCGGCGCACTCCATTCGCGGATGAGTGACAATGGCGGTTGGTAGCGCTCAACATCGTAAATGCGTTTGCCATTCGAATCTCGTCGTGCCGGGTCGAAAAAAATGAGATCGCTGTCCGGCAGACCATCGCGAACATCCGCCACACGAAATTGAGCATTTAGCCCAAGCGCCGCCGCGTTGTATGCCGCGATTCGGACTCGCACTGGGTCAATGTCAAAGCCTGTTACATCGCCGCCCTCCTGCGCCATCGCCAATGAATCTGCACCAATCCCGCAGCAGACATCGATCACGCGCAAACTAGTCGCAATTTGACTACGATAACCGCGTACCAGGGGGTCACTCGCCTGTTCGAGGGCATCACGGGTGAAAAACATTTTCGCCGCATTATCGCCAAATTTTTCGACAGCTTTACGTCTTAACTGAGCCATTTCCAACGCAGCGCGGGCTTGCTCCTGCGAATAATCGCGGCGCAGGCGGGTTATCAGCGGCAAAATGCGATTTTCGGCGAGGTCTTCGCCAGCAAGATTATCCAGAAGCAGCACACCAGCCGGGGAAATCAGAAAATCGAGGTCGGATAGGCTAATCGTCATCTCAAATGGCGATCAGGACAATGGCTGCCAGCGCTACCGCGATCCCGATGCGCTGTCGGAATACGATGCGCTCTTTAAGGATCAGCCATGCCAGCAAAACGGTTGAGGCAGGATAAAGGGATGACAATACAGAAGCAACATCCAGCCGTCCGGCTTGCCCTGCCAGAACATAAAACGCATTACCACCCGCGTCGAGCGCACCCGCCAGCGCGATGATTGGCAGCAGACCCATTTCAGGGACTCGCTTCTGGCGTGAGAAGGTGGCGACTGTGACCAGCATCAGCAGGGATGCCAGACGCGCACTGACCAGCGGCCAAAAAACGGCTGTGTCACCTGCCTGATGGAGTAGAATTAGAAAAACACCAAAACCCACACCCGCCAGAATCGGCAGCTTCAGAGCTTGAATATTAATACTGGAATCCTCACCCTGCGAAACAAACCAGACGGAGATTAACGCCAGCCCAAAGCCGATTAATTTCGCGACACCGGGTAAACCTTCGATAAAAATGCCGAAAATCACCGGGATCATGGCGCTCACGACGGCGGCAACTGGCGCAGCTACGCCCATCTGCCCCGATGCCAGCGCCCGATAGAGCGCCATCAGGCCGAGTGCGCCCGCCAGCCCACCGATGCCACTCCACAGCAAATTTTCGAGTGGCGGCATTTTTTCGGCAAACAGGATTGCGAGGAGAGTCAGCAAAATAGCCCCGACGGCCTGCGAAGCGATGACCACGCTGAAAACGCTCGTCCGTTTGGTTGCCATCCCGCCGCTGAAATCACCCGCGCCCCAGCAGGCGGCTGACACCAGCCCGAAAAAGACTGGCGCAAATTCGTTCATCGTATTCGCCCTATTAGCCTATTCATCCGGTGTTTCGGCAGAATCAGGATCAATCGAAAGAAGGGTAATGGCTTGCCCAGCCAACGTTTCGACGGTGGGGTTGACCAGCAGCGTCCAGTTTTGCGCGGTTTCCCGGCTGAATTTTGCCACCTTATTGATGTCCTTGATAAGTCCGGTCATCACTGCGGGCTGCATGAAGGCAACCGCTTTCGGGAGGCTGCTGAATGCCAGAAAAACAGGTCCGTTTTCACCCTTCACTGTGACCGCCTGCCATTCGACTTTTTCACCCTCTTTGAGCGCCCACCCAGGCTTATTCGGTGTCTGGCGAATCAGCAGGTGAACATAGCGACCCGGAAAAGCGACATCGCTGTCCGCGACCTGCTTGATGCGATCAACCGTGTGCTGTTCGGTATGCGGTTTTTCGCCACGAATCAGCACGCCACCGGATTCAAGCGCGGCCTCGACCAGAATGCGCGTGAAGCCTGCTGTTTCGAGCCGCGTCACCCAGGCCTGATCGACACTCTCCGCCGGATCGACAGCAATAAAACGCCCACCAGGTCGGAGCATGGTAAGCGCATGTTTGAAAAAATCATCGTCAAATGGGTGATCGAAAGCAGCAATCGAGTCCACGCTGTCCGGCAAGAATTCCGAAGTAGGAATTCCCGCCGTGATGTCCAGATCGCCGCGATGTTCAGCGAGTACCGCACCCGTGCGCCCGCCGACATCGAACAGCCGGAGAGCCGCGCCGCTGGGTGGCAGATGCTTCGCCATCACCTGGATAAATGGCTTATTATCCATTCGCGGATTTACGGGTGGCCTATTTTCCATTCGTGGATTTGCGGATGGCCTCGATAAGCTGCAAAAACTCGTCCCACTCTTCTTTGAAGAAATGGAGCGTCACCTGTCCCATTTCGAGGTGGAAAACAGTTTCGCCATCGGGTTCCTGGGAGGCCCAGGCCTGATAGCTTTCAGTCTCGGCAATCGTTTCGGTTGGGATATTATCTTCAGGCAAGATTGTAGCTCCTTAAAATCAGGGGTTGCAGAGGCAGATCGCTGACCTGCCTCTACGGAAAATTCGAATTTTGAATGGGTGGTAAAACTTAGCTGCGGGGGCTGTGATCACCACTGTTACGACGGTCATCACGGCGATCACCGCCGCCACCGCGACGATCACGATCACCGCCACCACGACGATCACCGCCACCGCTTGGCGCACGACGATCACGGCTGCGGGCTTCTTCGGCTGTCCAGCCTTCGAGGACGGCCTGACGGCTCAAACGAACTTTACCGTCGTTATCCACGTCTGTGACCATAATCATGATTTCATCGCCCATGCTGACGACATCATGAACGCTGTTCACGCGGTAGTCGGCAAGCTGCGAGATATGAACCATGCCTTCTTTGCCGGGCAGGAACTCAACAAACACGCCATAGTTTTCCAGCCGCGTGACTTTGCCGGTGTAGACACGCCCAATTTCGGCATCTTCGGTCAAGCCACGAACTTCTTCCAGCGCTCGTTCGGCAGAAGGGCCATCGACAGCGGCGATAAACACCGTGCCATCGTCCTCAATGTCGATTTTCACACCCAGGCGATCCTGGATACTGCGGATAACCTTGCCACCCTGACCGATAACCGCACCGATTTTCTCCGGATCGATCTTGATGACGGTCATGCGCGGCGCATAGGCACTTAAGTCTGCACGGGGTGCGGGGATCACGCTGAGGATCACATCCAGGATTTGCAGACGGGCAACACGCGCCTGTTCCAGCGCTTTCGCCATGATCTCGTCGGACACACCCGTGATTTTGATGTCCATTTGCAGCGCGGTGATGCCCTGCGACGTACCAGCGACCTTGAAATCCATATCACCCAGGTGATCTTCCATCCCCTGGATGTCGGTGAGAACGGCGACGTTATCACCTTCTTTGATGAGTCCCATCGCGATACCTGCCACCGGACGCTTGATCGGCACACCTGCGTCCATCAACGCCAATGTGCTGCCGCAAACGCTTCCCATCGAGGTGCTGCCATTCGAACTCAGCACTTCGCTCACCAAACGAACGGTGTAGGGGAATACATCTTCCGGCGGGATCATACTGCGCAAGGCCGTTTCAGCCAGCGCACCATGACCAATCTCACGGCGACCTGTCCCACGAAGCTGTTTGACTTCGCCAGTGCTGAAGGGCGGGAAATTGTAATGGTGTAGATAGCGCTTGGTTTCTTCCGGGCTGAGGCCGTCCAGATTTTGCGAATCGCGCGGTGTACCCAGTGTCGCGATGGTCATGACCTGGGTCTGACCACGTTTGAATAGGCCAGTGCCATGTACGCGCGGGATCACGCCGACTTCGGCTGAGAGGGGGCGAATGGTGACGAAATCACGACCATCAGGCCGAACATGGTCAACCACAATACGTCGGCGCACTTCTTCTTTAATGACTTCCGAGAGCGCCTCGCGCACATCACCCAGCTTGATCGGCTCTGTACCGTCGGTGATTGCGGCGTTGCGGGCTTCATACTCTGCGGTCAGTTCTTCACGCAGCGCTTCTAAAGCTTCGTTGCGACCACCGCGTTCGGTTTGCTCAGTGATAATCTGGCGTACTTTATCGCGTGTTTTGCCAGCAACTTCTTCGCTCAGTTCGTCGCTGATCTTGGAGCTGACATATTCTGATTTTTCTTTGCCAATCTGTTCGCGCATCTGGTTTTGAAGCGCGAGGATCGGTTGGATCGACTCATGCGCCAGCTTGAGCGCCTTGAGCATCGTTGGCTCGTCCACTTCCACTGCGCCGCATTCGACCATGTTGATCGCATCGGCTGTACCAGCGACGCGCAGATCGAGGATGCTGTTTTCCATCTGTGGGATTGTCGGGTTAACGACGAAGTTGCCGTCAATCAGGCCGATACGCACCCCGGCGACAGGCCCGCCCCAGGGAACGTCCGAAATCATCAGCGCGGCGCTGGCAGCGATAATGCCCAGCATGTCGATCTGATGTTCCTGGTCATGGCTGAACGCGGTCAGAATAATCTGCACGTCGTTAATCATGTCCTTCGGGAACAGTGGTCGCATCGAGCGATCCACAACACGCGATGTTAAAATCGCGCCTTCCGCAGGTCGTCCTTCGCGCCGGAAAAAGCTGCCCGGAATGCGACCCGCAGCATACATTTTTTCTTCGTAGTCTACGGTCAGGGGGAAAAAGTCAATTCCTGCGCGAGGGTGTTTGCTCATCGTCGCAGTGGCGAAGACGACTGTATCGCCGACCTGCACTGTGACCGCGCCACCAGCCTGTTCAGCCAGCTTCCCGGTTTCGATGATAATCTCTGTATCACCTAATTTACTCGTAAATCGATGAACTGTCGTTCCTATTTCATTGGGTACCGATACCATACGTTATCTCCTGTCTTCCTTAATAATCAACAAAGCCTGGAAGCCAGGGACTGTGATGTAATGCTAAACGCGCTGCGCTTGGCATCACATTCCAATTCCTGCCCGACCAGGCATAAATAAGAATGGCTCTCGCGAGCCACTCATAAAACACAAGATTTTCCGCTACCTAGCGGCGCAATCCTAACCGCTGAAGAATTTCTCGGTAACTGTCCGGGTTCGTCTGGCTCAAATACTTCAGGTGACGGCGGCGGCTTCCGACCAGCTTGAGCAGACCACGACGTGAATGTTGGTCGTGTTTGTGGGTTCTCAAGTGTTCAGTGAGTTGAATGATGCGCGTGGTCAATAAAGCAATCTGGACCTCTGGCGACCCGGTGTCTGTCTCATGCCGGGCGTAATCTTTAATGATGCTGTTTTTATCTGTCTTTTCGAAACTCATGTGTATCCTACCGCCCTGTATATGTCACCAACCAGACCGGACAGTTGGTCTGATGGTCAAAAATCGTTAGTTTGATTATAGCAGAAGCCATCCGACGTGCCAATCCTGTCTCGATGGCTTCAAACGACAAAGCATATTTCATAATATACTTCGTTATATAAAAGCCATCAGATATTCTCAACGATGGCTTCGTGTTTCAAATCTCAAATAACCTCGGTGGCAGTGATGTTTTAGCGCGAAGTTCGGGGTTGTTCGGTGCGTTGAGCTTCGGCAACCAGGTTGACTGTGTGGTGGGTGCGAAAGAGGCTGTATTGTCCAGGGCGGCCTGGGATAAGGTTCAACACATTTTCAGCTTCCATGACCGAGAACCAGAATTCAAAATCCCAGCGCGTCGTCGCGTCCAAAATCCGCAAATTCTGCTCAGAGATGAGCTGATTGCGCTCATATAAGTTGAGCATCAGGCGGATAAACTGGTCACGCTGTGACAAAACCAGGCGGCAGACTTCGCTATTGAGATGCAGCGAAATGCCTTTCGTGAAAAAGTCGCTCTGTGGGTTAGGGTATTCACTCACCTCACCCGCATCATTTTCAACCAGATATTCCACCGCACGCTGGAAGGTCATGCCACCGTCAAAGGCCAGCAATCGGCGGTGCAGGCTGCCCAGTGGACACCATGAAAAGCCGCGAAAACTGGTGAACTGCTCGACGCTGACGATAATGCGGCGCACCATATCGGCGGTGTCTGGCTCAAGCTGCTCGAGTTCATCAAGATTAACGCCTGCCCAGCTTTGCTCGGTCTGGTCGGCCTGCTTCATAGCGTCCATACCGGTAATCTGGTAATTCGGGTTCAGCTTGATAACCGGAACAAGATCGTCGGCATTATGGCGATGCGGAACAAGTTCACGCTGAAGCACACGCTCCCGGACGAGGCAGTCGATCCAGTCCGAACGCCATTGGTCGCTGTAATTGCAACCAGGGCGATCCAGATCGCGATCCATCGCCAAGCCCTTGAGCAAAAAGCCGTAGTTGACATATTCCCAATTGCGGACTTCCAGTGTTTTCTGGACACGCAGGACAATACGATCCCGAATGAGGCGTGTTTTTTCGACAATCGGGTGTGGGGCGTTGAGGATCACATTACCGCTGCCGGATACCGCTTTAAGAAGGCCAAGCGACATCGCCTGCAAAACCAGATCTTCGCCACGCGCCTTCGAGACAACCGCACTGACGAGGCGTAACTGCTCGACAATCTGCTGGCTGGCGATCACTTCGGTACCGAGTTCCTGCACGAGCCGATCAAATTGGATGACGACGCTCGTCCATTGCGACGGCGTGAAACCAACCGCATCGGTTTCATCTTCGCGATCTGCGACAGCCGCTTTACTCAGCGACTGGTGGGTTTGCAGATTGGTGAAATCTTCGATGTATTCAATGGAGATGCCGGGGTTATTTTCCAATTGGCGGCTGGTGCTGCCCCGTACACCCCAGACAACCACGTGCTTACCCCGCGCCCGCAGCGTATTCAAAACCTGATTGAAATCGCGATCACCGCTTGCCATGATGTAAACATCAGCAGCATCATCGTGACTGGCATCGGTAATGACATCTTTTGCGATACGCATGTCAGCACTGTTCTTGCCCGGAAGGTTAAAAACCGGGTCGATATTTGCCAGCATCAGACGGCTTGGCGCTTCATCGGCGACTTCCCGCCCAGACGAATCCACCAGCGGCGGGAGGCTGCCACGCTGTCCCCACGGCGCATAGGCCGCCATCTTGACGACTTGCCCATGGGCTTTGGCCTGCATGACAAAACGCTCAATCAAATGATCGAGGTTAACGGTGAAGCCCTGCTCGGTCAGGCTGATTGAGATATTTTCGAAATCAACGTAAACAGCGACATTTTTGGTCTGGATGCCAAGCAGCGTTTCCAGCGGTTGGAAGATGACTTCGGAGGCGAACTCTGTCCCCTCCAGAACATTTTCCGAACCCCAGACACGAATACGGGCGTTACGAGTCGTCTTGACACGGCGTACCAGCGGGATAAGGTCGCGGCTGGTCGTCGCCAGGATCAACTCGTCTACCGGATCGGGGTCAAATGAAAAATAGTGAAGGATAAGCGCATCCGCCAGACTTGCGCGGTGGGGCATGTCAAACGTATCATAGCCAGCGGCTTTAAAAACACGCTGCGTATTCGGTGACAAGCCAAACGTCTTATCCTGATAAATCTGCCAGTTGGCGACGGCTACGGCTTTGAGTTTATCGGCGCTCATCAGCCCGGCAGCCAACGCAGCTCCACCACGCAGCCCTACAGCCAATTCTTGTAAATCGACTGAGATACCACGCTTCAGAAATTGTTGGAGCAGATCATCCACATCAACGATTAAATAAGCGGCCATTAATCTATCCTAAAAACACATACCACCTGTCCCACACGAGACGGTGGTAATAAAACTGCCTTCGATAGCGACAAGGCAGAACATAATATTTGTCTTGTAGCTTAAAAATAATCTCAAAAATGTTTATCTTTATTTTCTGAACTTGCCAGACTGAACGGTTTTCGATTGAGTCAAGTGTAACAAACACCTGTACGCATATCAACCGTCTACTCTACACAAATTCAACGGGCTTCTATTATTATACTACAACCCATTCATCTTCGTTCCTTAATGCCCTTATCGGCAATATGAAAAATAAACACAAATTTTGTGCAATTTGACTAAAGGTACATTTTGGCTGTAATGAGGTGTGATGAGTGGTGACTATGTAAGCACATACAGTAGATACAGTACCATATAGGTATTAAAATTGTATCCGTTCAGTATATAAATTGCGTTAAAATCTGCTTCTATTGCTGGTCGCTATGTTGCATTGACATTTGCTCATCCTCACCCCCGCCCGCTGCGCGTCTCCAAAGCATTGGAGAGGGGGAGTCAAGCCGATTTTAAGCCCCTCCCCATTCAATGGGGAGGGGTTTGGGGTGGGGATGGGTCATAATAAGAACTAGCAATCAAGTTAGTGCTAGTAAGCCTTCGAGATGAGCGCGACTTCCTGGGCAGCAGCACCCGTCATCACGCAAACACCTTTTTCCTGCGGTTGGTCAAATGGGAAACAGCGAATGGTCGCGCCCGTTTCCTCTTTGACACGGCGCTCGTCGGCATCCGAGGCTGCCCACCACGCCCGCGCCCAACCACCCGCCTCGACGACCTGTCGCAATTCGTCATAGGATTTGACATCATGAATATTCGAGTCACGGAATTCCGTGGCCTGCCGCAGCATACTGGCGTGAATATCGTTTAACAGATCGCCCACAGCGGTAGCAATGCCGTCCTGAGACACAAACTGCTTGCCCGATTTATCCAGAACATCTCGTCGCGCCAGTGCAACCGTATTATTCTGCACATCTTTGGGGCCGATCTCAAGCCGGATGGGGACACCGCGCATCTCCCAATCGTTAAATTTGAACCCTGGCGACTGCCCTTCGCGAACATCAACGTGGACACGGATGCCCGCCAGTTCAGCCTTGATACGGGCGACAGCTTCCATGACACCAGCTTTTTCCTCTTCTTTGCGGAAAATCGGCACAATCACAACCTGATATGGCGCGAGGCGTGGTGGCAACCGAAGACCTTTATCATCACCGTGCGCCATCACGATAGCGCCAATCATGCGTGTGCTGAGTCCCCACGAAGTTGTCCAGCAGAATTGACGCTCGTTACCCTCATCCAGATATTGAATGTTAAACGCTTTGGCGAAATTCTGACCGAGGTTGTGACTGGTGCCAGATTGCAGCGCCTTTTTATCGCCCATCATCGCCTCGATGGTGTAGGTACGCAGCGCCCCGGCGAAACGCTCGATATTGCTTTTGCGCCCGCGAATCACAGGGATCGCGGCTTCATTAATGGCGAAATCGGCATAAATATTCAACATCTGAATGGTTTCGGCCTCCGCGTCAGCTTCGGTAGCGTGCGCGGTGTGGCCTTCCTGCCATAAAAATTCGGTGGTGCGTAAAAATGGCCGTGTGCGCAGTTCCCAACGGACGACGTTCGCCCACTGATTAATGAGCAGCGGCAGATCGCGATAGGACTGAATCCACTCACTGAATGCTTCGCCGATGATCGTCTCCGAGGTAGGCCGCACAACCAGCGCTTCTTCAAGCTGCTTGCCGCCTGCGTGAGTCACAACAGCCAATTCCGGGCTGAAGCCTTCGACGTGTTCGGCTTCGCGCTTCAGATAGCTTTCGGGAATAAACAGCGGAAAATAGGCGTTCTGATGCCCAGTTTCTTTAAAACGGCGATCCAGCCCTCCTCGAATCCCCTCCCACAGTTCATAGCCATACGGCTTGATGATGATACAACCACGTACTGGCGATGGTGCAGCCAAATCCGCTTTATAGACGATCTCGTTATACCATGCGGAAAAATCTTCACTCTGGGGGGTGACAGCCTGGGAAGCCATATAAACGTCATTTCCTTGAAATAATTGCACGATGAAAAAAGCAATTATACCGGAGAAATGGGATTAAGTGGACAGGAAATTATCTAGTTTTTACACCTATAACCCCTATACCCCGCTTGACAGGTTAGAATATTTCATGTTATATTGTAACCAGCATGTTGTAGTTAGATGGTTATAAATAAGTGAGGTTACGATGTTCAATTGGCTGAATTACCTAAGCACAGAACACCGCGAAACGTTTAATCGTGAAACTGAAGAAGCAATCATTGTTCGTGAGGCATACGCGAAGGGCGAGAATAGATTGCCCTTGCATCAAGTAGCGCTGCTGGCACTCGGTCAGCGTTTAAGCACCTGGGGTGATTCGTTGCAAAATCGCTATAACGATGCTCAGGCGTTGGAATTCGAACGCGAAACAGCCAACGATCCCTGCTAAGTAAATGCCCCACGAATGATCCCGACAATTTAGATGGAGTTATTTCGTAAGCTGTTCTTTCAGCCAGCTTACGCGGTCATGCCGGGCGCGATCATCGAGATCATGCCCGGCGATATAAGTCTCGATTTTCTTCGGTTCGCTGGCAGCCTCAAAAAACAGCTTTGCTCGATCCTCTGGCACGTAAAAATCATCCTTCGCGAATTGGAAAAACACCGACGCAGCCTGACCGACATATTTTACCGGTTCGAACTGCGCCATATCCGCTTTATAGGCTTCGAGTTCAGCGCCTTCTAATTTCGCGCTGTACAGATACCAGTCATTAAATGAGGGCGCGCTCGCCATCAAAACGTAAGTTTTGATGCGCGTATCGAATCCCGCCATCAGCGCACCATACATCCCGCCAAAATCGTGACCGACATAACCCAATCGCGCTGTATCGATATCGGGGCGTGAAGCTAAAACGTCCACCGCGCGGCGCAGGTCAATCACCTGTTTCACAGATTGCTCGTGATCGTCGTGTATATTGCGCTGTCGATACCAGCTTGTCTCCGACCACATGGTACTGACCAGCAGCGAGGCAAAGCCATCATGTGCCATCGCCACAGCCTCGCTCAAAAATTCATTGCGATTCGAAAGAAGCGAGTGCGGCTCATACCAATGCACGTAGAGAATCGCTGGAAATGGGCCGCTGCCGGACGGCGCGACCCAATACGCTTCGATTGTATTTCCGGTGAGACTGGAAAACCGTATATCCTGAATCGAGACATTTGAAACCGTTTCGATGTTGATAGGCAGTGTGGAATCGTAATCGAACATGGATATTGGCATAGGAATATTCCTTGAATAGCGCTTAGCGATTAGCCTTTTAGTGCCGAGTATAAGTCCTGAGTGCTGAGTTTTAGAATTTATAGACTTAGAACTCAGCGCTTTTAACTCAGCACTCGCCTTTTGCTGACTGGCTGACCCGCTAATCTTTATATGGCACTTTGACCAGCTTGCTATCAATATCCGTTTGCAGCGTCAGAAGTTCAGATTTGATTTTCGCGATGATGTCAGCTAAAGGAATAACCTCGACTGTATCGCCGTCGCGCCGTTTGAACTCGACACCGCCGGCTTCAAGCGAACGCTTGCTGATCGTGATTCGCAGCGGCAGGCCAATCAAATCGGCATCGTTGAATTTAACGCCTGCACGTTCGTCGCGGTCATCATAAAGGACTTCGATTTTTTGCGCCCATAAATCCGTGTAGAGCTTTGAGGCTGCTTCCGCGATCCCATCTCCCGGCAGCGCGGCAATATAAACCTGATAAGGGGCGACACTTACGGGCCAGACCAGACCGCGCTCGTCATGATGTTCCTCGGCGATACACGCCAGCAGTCGCGTCACGCCAATGCCATATGATCCCATGATAACGGACTGGTGCTTGCCTTCTTTGTCCAGGAATGTCCCGCCCATCAGATCGGTAAAGCGCGTCCCCAACTGAAAAATATTGCCGACTTCCACCCCACGCACAGCACGCAGGGCATGTTCACATACCAGACAGGGATCGCCCTCACGCGCGGAAGCGATATCCGCGACGATGTGCGCGGAATAATCACGGCCATAATTGACATTTTTGAGGTGATAACCATCCTCGTTCGCGCCAGCGACAAGATTGGACGATTGAGGAATCAGATCATCTACAACGATGATGCTGTCTTTCACACCAACGGGGGAGCCATAGCCAGGGACAGCGCCAATCGCGCGGATTTCTTCCTCACGAGCTGGGCGCAGCACTTTGGCTTTCACCGCGTTGCCAAGCTGCGTTTCATTTAATTCCATATCACCGCGCACAACAGCAAAAATAAAGCGTTCCACATCAGCCGACTCTTCCGTGATGGTGGCGACCATAAACACCGCTTTGGCCGTTTGCGTTTCGGGGACATTCAAAAATTTCGCCAACGATTCAATGGTTGTCGTGGCAGGCGTGGCGATTTTTTCCATCGGCGCGGCGGGTTCAGCAGGCACAGCAGACTTTTTAAATTTGGCGATCTGGCGGTTGGCCGCATAGCCGCAGTTATCGCAGATAAGAAGTGTATCCTCCCCAATCGGCGTGAGATACATGTATTCGTGCGCCAGCTTGCCACCCATCATGCCCATGTCGGATTTCACGGCGATTGAAGGCAGTCCACAGCGATTAAAAATATCAAAATAAGCCTGATGATGGGCGCGATACTGCTTTTCCAGCCCTTCCCAATCCGCATCCAGGCTGTAGCTGTCCTTCATCAGAAACTCACGCCCGCGAATCAGCCCAGCGCGTGGACGAGGGTCATCACGCCATTTCGTCTGAATCTGATACACGAGCGCGGGCAGTTGGCGATAGGATTGAATCTCCTTGCGGACGAGGTCGGCAACGACTTCCTCGTGGGTCATTGCCAGCACCATGTCGCGTCCCACTTTGTCGTTAAACCGCCCCAATTCATCGTCGATTTCATACCAGCGATTCGACTCTTTCCAGATGTCCGCCGGGTGAATCACGGGCATGGTGACTTCCTGGCCGCCAATCGCGTCGATTTCCTCGCGGATAATCGCTTCGATTTTCGCCAGTGAGCGCTGCGCCAGCGGGAGATAGCTGAAAATCCCGGCGGCAAGCTGGCGGATAAACCCAGCGCGAAGCAGCAGTTGATGGCTGACCACTTCGGCTTCGGTGGGTGCTTCGCGGAGCGTCTGGCTAAAGAGTTGGGACATACGCATGGTGAATGATCTCTCCTACAAATGATTAGTAAATTCGATTTTTTGTAGGGGAGAGAGGGATTTTTAACACCCTTCAGACCCGCCCTTACAAATTTGGGTCTGAAGAAAGTTTAACAAACCAGAATTTGTCTATAAGCGGCGCTTGACGGCTTCGATCACCGGGTTCAGCCAGACGCGGCTAAACGGCTCATGAATTTGTGTGTAATTTTCAGGGGTCATCGTTGCCAGCTTGCCCAGCCAGTTGACCAAAAACAGCCACATGAGGGCGTGATCCCAGAGGTATTCAAATCGCTCGTCATCCCAGCCGGGGCTTGCCAGTTCTTCACATTTCTGGCGATAAAAAGCGATCATATCATGAATGGGCATCGCGGGCCGGAGTTTCATCCGCACAGCCTGGATAAACCCGACCAGATCGAGAATCGCCGGGCCGATTCCAGCTAACTGCCAGTCGAACACAATCTGGCGACCATCAATCGGACGCGCGATATTCCCCGGCCAGTAATCACCGTGAATCAATGTGGCCGTTTCGGAACGCAAAGGAAGAACAATTGCATCAGCGGACTGGGTAAGCTTGCCAAATAATTCCAGGTGACGGGCCGTGTTGAGCTGCGGCAGTGGTACTTCCATCACAAGCGCCTGCACCGCGTCAACCGCCGCGACAATCGTATCCATATAATCAGCATCCATCGGCCGCGCCAGCCAGGGGTAGTTGATTAAGTCCTCGGCTAATCCCCAGAAACGATCATGCATGTTGACCAGATTGGTGATCGCGTCACGATAATCATCAACTGTCCACGCGGGCGCGGGGCGCAGCGCGGTCAAAACTTCGAGGATAATCCAACCGTCGATTTCGTCCCCCGCGACTAATCCTGGCACAAGCAGTGGCAAATGGGGCGCAAGCTGGCGATAAACGCCATATTCACGCTGACCAATCGCAGTCAGAACTCGTCCACTGCGGCTGACAGGTGGCTCCTTAAGCAGCAGCGGCAAGCTTTGATCTTCGCCATCAATGCGTACACCGACAGAAAGTGCGCTCAAAGTGGTTCCCGATTCGTTGAGTGATGCGCCCGGCATCGTCGCGGGCAAGGGGATTGGCGTGATGTCCAGCAATCGCAGCGAACTGGCAGCCAGATAACGCCGCAGCCCCGCTGTTAATTCCGAACGCGAAAAAGGCCAATCGCGCTCGGTGACTTCACTCACCATCCATCACTCCCAGGTACGCTTATAATTTTTGTCCAGTTTGTCCATTACCGCCTGCCCCAGGTCGATCTGGCTGACGCTGGCTAACTGCAACAAGTATAGCATTACGTCAGCCAATTCGCTGGCGAGCGCTGCTTTATCGGTACTATTGTCATCCCATTGGAAATGTTCCAGCACTTCGCTGGCTTCCAGAACGAGCGAAATGGCGAGGTTTTTAGGCAACTGTGGACGCGGGGAATCTTCACGATACCAGCCTTTATTTTCGACAAAAGCGTGCATCGCGGCTTCAAGTGTTTTTAGTTCCATAGGTTTAGTAGTCTGTCTTGTAAACAGGATAGAAATGGGTTCACATGGACGCACGGCTGCCGCCCCTACAAAAACGGTTCGCGATGGACCGATTTATTTGCGGGCGATCAATAGGCGTTCTTATCCCGGCGCAAAATGATAATCATAATCTGGCGCAGAATGATCTGAATATCGAGCCATACCGACCAGTTTTCGACATACCACAGATCAAAAGCAGTGCGGTCAGCAATCGAGGTGTCGCCACGTAAGCCATTCACCTGTGCCCAGCCGGTCATACCCGCTTTTTCGCGATGACGTTCCATATAGCGCGGGATTTGTTCGCGAAATTCCTCGACATACACCGGACGCTCCGGGCGCGGCCCTACCAGACTCATGTGACCGAGCAGCACATTAATCAACTGCGGCATCTCGTCCCAATTGGTGCGGCGCATGATTCGTCCCAGTGGTGTGCGGCGTGGATCATTGGCGACAGTCCAGCCAGGGCCAGCGGCTTCGGCATCCTGGCGCATGGAACGAAATTTAATCATCGGGAAGGGGTAGCCATCCAGCCCCATGCGCTCCTGAATATGAAAGGCTGGCCCCTCGGAATCCAGACGAATGAGAATTGCTGTCAACAGCATCAGCGGAGAAAAAAATATTAACCCAAAGAACGAGCCGAAAATATCCAACCCGCGTTTGAGGCTCAATTTCCAGCCGCGCAGAGCGATGTCGCGCACGGTAATCAGCGGTGTGCCGCCCAACTCGCCCACGATCAGATCACCCGCCATATAAGCGAACATATCCGGGTAAATTTTGATGTCCACGTTACCACGCTGGCAGCGGGTAATCAGATCGACCAGTTCACTACGCTGCGCATCCGGCAAAGCGATAATCACCTGCTCAACACCATAGGAATCGATCAAACTGGTGATGTTATCGTAGGTGCCGATGACGGGAACACCTGCGATGCTGCTCTTTACTTTTGTGCGCCCAGTTACCACACCGACCACCCGATAGCCCAGATCGGGCTGCGATTTGATACGGTGGGTAATATCCCGCGCGATCTTGCCCACGCCGATAATGAGCAGATTATCGGCGAGAATGCCACGCCGCCGCAGCCATGTGCGTCCAATACGGTAGATTTCACGTCCCAGGACAACAAAAACGGCGCTGAAAATCCAGGCGTAGAAAAACATCGCACGCGGATAATCAACCTCAAACTGTGTACTCTTGAAAATCAGACCCTGCACACCATAGGTCAGCACCGCACCCACCGTTACTGCGCCCAGAATTTTGCGGGCATGGTCGATGCGGCTGAGTACACGCGGTTGATGGTAGAGCCTCGAAATATAGAAAATCAGAATGATGAGTGTGACGTGCAACAGCATCGTCGGGATATAAATCTCAAAACCAGGGGGATTGGAAGGAATACTAAAGAGCGAGAGGATATTACGCGCCCGGTAGCTAAACATAAAAGCCCCAGTCACCGCCGCAATATCCAGCAGGACAAGGCAAATATTCAGAATGGTGGGAAGCCAGTTGCGACGCGCTACACGCTCACCGATAGAGGGCGACGTATCTCCGGCCACAGGCTGGGGCCGCCCTTGAGCAGCAATCCCAGAATCACCAGACTGTGCAGCCAAAGAGGTGTCGTCGCCTGATAATGTTTCCGGTAAAAGATCAGCATCGCTCTCTGAAATTCGAACTGCGCTTTCTTGCTTTTCCGGCTGGCCGCCCGTTTGACGTGCTTTACGACCACTTGCGGGTGATAAAACACTTTCCAGCCCGCCTTTTTTATCCGGTATGCCCAATCCAAATCCTCTCCATACATAAAAAACGTTTCGTCCAGCAGGCCAGCCCGTTCAATGGCTTCACGCCGTACCTGCATATATGCACCCACGACGGAATCGACTTCGATTTCCTGATCGGGGTCAACAAACGTCATATTATACCGCCCAAAACGCGGATTGTTCGGAAACAGCTTGGATAACCCCGAAAAGCGGTAAAATGACACCGAGGGTGTAGGAAAACTGCGGCGGCAGGCCAGATCGAGGCTGCCATCTTCCAGAACGAGTTTTGGCCCGGCCACACCCACTTCAGGACGCGAATCCATAAACCGGGTCATCTCGTAAAACGCATGGGGTGGCACTTCAGTATCCGGGTTCAGCAGGACAGCATAGCGCGGTGCTTCATTCTTTTCGCAGAATCCCAACGCCCGCAAGCCCAGATTGTTACCAAACGAAAAGCCACCGTTGCTGCCACTCTCGATCACCTGGACACTTGGGAAATACTGCCGCACCATATCCGCGCTGCCGTCGCTGGAATGATTATCAACAACAACAACCTGATAGGTAAAATCGCCTTCGCTTGCCAGGACAGTTTCCAGACAGCGTTTCAGCAAATCGCGTGTGTTCCAGTTGAGAATGACGATTCCTACGTCGAGCATAGCACTCCTCATCTGGCGCGATTGTACCACAAACGACAATTTGCCAACATATCACCAACTTGACGATTTCCCGCCGCTTTTTTTTGGCGAATCTGTATGCCATAATGCAACGGCGCTATGGGCATGAGGTGGGAATGGCTGTTCAACCAGAAAAACAAGCGATTGCTTTAAGCCGATTGTCGATCTTCAGCAGGGTCGATTGGGTTGCCATCGTTATCCTGATAATCGCAGCAGTCGCTATTTTCACCCCGGTTGTCCAGGCGATGATCTCCCGACCCGACTCCGATCACGGGCCGCACCTCCAGGTTGCCACTCAGCTTGAAGAAACCGGGCAAATCCTGCGCCCACAATTCCTCTATCACGTGTGCATCGTCGCCGTGTATCGCTTATTGAACGGTCAGATCAGCCTCGAAACGGCAGCCTTGATCGTCGAAGTAGCGTTTCGCACCGCGCTTGGCGTTGTCATCTACATCTTGTTCTGTGGAGTTTGGGACAAGCCGCGCACAGTTCGATCTTCGCTTTTGTTCGTCGGGCTGGCGCTGGGATTGATGCTGATGACGGTGATCAATTTTTTAAGCTGGTCAGAGGGTGAAGACGGGCGGCTGTCCGGTGGATATAACCTGACCAACGTTTACCACAATCCCACATCCGAACTGCTGGAGCCTTTAGCACTCGCATTTTTTATGGTCGTTGTTCCCCGATTGCTACGTTCACATCATGAAAATCGCCGCGTAATCTGGCTGGTCGCAGGTGTATTAATTGCACTCGGCTCGATAGCAAAGCCGAATTTTACGATCATTATTTTGCCCGTGATGGGCTTAATCGGAGTCTATCGTTTCTGGAAAAAAGAGCCGTTTGATTGGTTTTTGTTCATCCTGGGTGTCATTATTCCGGCGGGCATTGTGCTGTTGTGGCAGTTTAATTTTCATGAGGGTGTTCAAGGGCGCGGCTTCGCACTTTCACTCTTTCATTATTCGAGTCCCCGGTTTCCAGAAACGCCGCTTTCGCTGCTATTCCCATTGGCGGTCTATTTTTATATCTCCGGGAAGCGCGAAAAGATGCCCTCTTTAATTTAGCATGGCTGGCGTTTGGCGTAGGGCTGGCCTATCAGTATCTGTTTATTGAGTTGAATGCTGGCAGTGGTCGTAACTTCGTTCATGGCGCACGAGTAACGCTCCTGATCGTGTTTATCATCGCGATAGCGTTTTTCCTCAAGCAAAATATGGATTCACTCAAACGTGCCAACTGGAAAGTGATCGCCTGCATGAGCATCTTCGCGCTGCACATCATTTGCGGCTTTTACTGGTATTACGTGCATCTGGTCGATGAAAATTTTCAGCGCTGGTGGCAGTAATCGCGCCATCGGACTATTGCTCTATACAGGCTACGAGGCAGTAGACGGTAAGACCCGGATGATGCCAGTAATGCGGGGTATTATGCACACCCCAATCGTAGCCTGTCCACATTGGGCGGCTTATATACGCCATACGGGTCAGCCGCCGATCCAACATCGCCAGATAATCGCGAACGTTCTGCAAATAATCAGGCGGGACAACCTCGCGTGACGACAGGATTTGGTTATACCAGGCATCGGAAAGGATCATATAGTCCACATTTTCCGCCAACAGATCATCTGGGTCGACTAAATTTCCAGCATAAGTCTGCGTCCAAGTGTAATCGGCCTCGTCCAACGGGACATTATACGAGCCATTGAGATGTATACGTGAACCACGCGGCAGATGATCGTATACCCAATCCTGCATGAGGTTGCGCGTATCAGGCAGTGAAAACAGATGCGCGAGTTGAGCGGATAGACTCAGCGGCACAATCACGAATGCCAGCACGATAACAGCATTGATGAGCAAGTTATTGATCTGTAGGTAATCGTAAATCCATCCCAAGCCCACGCCTGCCAGCAGTGTCAGTGGGGGAATAATGGGGATCAGCAGTTGATCGCTGCCCAACCGCCCGCTGCGCAGGACGACAATCGCATATGCCACCACATAAATGAGCAGGATGATCATAAACAGGTTTTTGTTTTGTGTGTGTTTGCTTCGCCGCCCCAAAATCGAACCAACGCCAGCGATCACCATCAATGAGGCAGGAACACCTAACGCGAACACGATGAGATGGCGCAGTTCATAAAAGAGGCCGTTGCCAAAGACGAACTCATTATCCAGACTGCCAAGATAATGCCGGAAACCATACAGCACACCATCGAGAAATACGCTGCGTTCCAACAGGGCATAGGGTGTGCCGACCAAAAATGCTAACGGAAAGAGCAGCCAGCCAAAGAAAATTACCTTGAGTGTTTGCTGGCGACGAATGAGCAAAATAAGCCCCACCAGAAATACGACGATAAATACAGCGGCGGCATTATAACGGCTGGAGGCGGCTAATCCGGCAAGTGCGCCAGCCAGCCAGAAAAAAGAACGCTGATGTGTACGCAAGCTGACGAGGCTGGCCCATACAGCCAATATCGCGCAGGCGGCAGCAAGACTATTGGGAGTGGCATAATGAGAGTGCTGCACCAGGGTGTACGAAACAGCAGTCAATAATCCCGCTGCCAACGCTGCACGTCGCCCCGCAAGTAAACGAGCTGTCGCATAAACCCCGGCTACGGTCAATACGCCTGCCAATGCTGAATATACCCGCCCGATGATATACAGATGAAATGGCGCGTACTGGCGGCCTATGAAATCCATTGAGGTGCGCTCATCGAGGGGTAAAGAATCAGCCGCACCTGTCGCCCAGAAGGCAATCAAATTCAGGTTGGTAAGCAAAGTGGGATTGACCAGATAACCAGTTCTAAAGTGGTTGTCGGCCAGCATTTGCAGTGGAATAGCAATAAACTGATATTCATCAGGATGGATAGGCACTTCGGCTGGCAAAAGCTGATAGGGGGCGGTACTGGGGGCATATTGTGGAAGCGGCTGACCAAAATTAATACCCACTAAACGCAGTCCAGCGGCGAAAATGAGCAGCGCTGTAATGAAAAACCAATCAGACTTCGCCATCGACACCCTCACCAGCGGTTGGTAGTGTCAGTAAAGGCATACCCCGCAGCGCAAGACGCACAGCCTCGCGATCATCCCAGGGATATTCCGTTTTTCCAAAACACATACTTTGTTCGTGACCTTTGCCACAAGCCATCACAATATCACCAGCTTGTGCCATCCAGCAGGCTTCATACAAGGCTTCACCACGATCCGGCACACGCATAAATGTCCGACCCTCGACTCCGCCCTGCGCGATACAGCCGTTTGCCATCGCCTGCAAAATCTCATCCAGCGATTCCGTGCGCGGGTCTTCGGCGGTCAGAATGGTGAAATCAGCGATTTGCGCGGCGACTTCAGCCATCATCCGGCGTTTTTCACGATCACGCAGCCCAGCGCTGCCAAAAACGGCGATCAATTTTTTACCCGGCGCAAGCATTTGCCGCCCGGCTTGCAGCGCGTTTTTGAGCGCGTTGGGCGTATGCGCAAAATCGACAATCACCATAAAATCCTGCCCCTCATCAATGCGCTCCATCCGTCCTGGAACGGTTTTGACGGCTTCTATCCCCTCAAAAGCCGAGCCAGAACCACTCGAAAGCGCAAGACCTGTCTCGATGGCGGCGAGGCAGTTCAAAACATTAAAGCTGCCCACGAGCGTCGTGAAAAACACGTCGGATGTCAGTTTATGGTTATAGCCGTTTTCAAATTTGATCTGAAATCGTGTGCCATCGGGGCTGTATTGGAAATTCGTCGCTTGAAAATCCGCGCCGTCTTGCAAGCCATATCGGATCACCTTATCGGCTGGAAAAGCTGCAAAAAAATCGGCATTCGGGTCGTCGGCGTTGATAATTGAAATTTTCGGCTGGCCTGCCTTGCGGTACGAACGGCTCAACATTTCGAACATACGCCCTTTGGCAGCGCGATAATTCTCGAATGTGCCGTGATAATCCAGATGTTCATGCGTGACATTGGTCAGCACCGCCACATCAATGTCCACGCCATTGAGTCGCCCCTGTGCGAGTCCGTGACTGGTCATCTCCAAAACGCAATGCGTCAGGCCGTTGGCGACCATTTGTGCCAAAAGTCCTTGAATTTGTGGTGCGCCGGGTGTCGTCACATGCAGCCCGGTGTCAACCGTTTTATCGCCAATATCAGCGGCAACGGTGCTGATGAGTCCGGCTTTACCATCGGTTGCGACTCGCAAAATACTGTGTATCAGAGTGCTGGTGGTGGTTTTGCCGTCTGTTCCGGTCACACCGACGACGATCAATTTACGCGCGGGAAAATCGTGATACGCTGCCGCCAGAAAACCAACCGCTTCCTGCGCATTTTTCACCTGTGCATAGGGAACTGAGAGGTTTTTCAGTTCACGTTCACCGACAATCGCCGCCGCGCCACATTCAATCGCCCGTGCGATAAAATCATGACCATCCACCGACAGGCCGCGCCGCGCGACAAAAACGCCGCCGGGCATAATATCGGAATCGGCTTCCACGACGGGCGCAGAAATTTCCGTATCGCCGGAAGCGCGAATTAAATCATCCTGTGGAAGCGCATTGAGAAGTTGTTTAAATGTATTTGTTGTCATAAGCTCAACGCATTTAGAGTGCGATTTATAACGTTTTGAACCTCAATACAGCTTATAATGGCTTGGCTGGCGAGTCTGTATTTCTCCCCTTTCTCCATGCAATGGGGAAAGGGGTTGGGGGATAGGGGTTGAGTTTTCAGGCTTATTCGTCCTCTTCTTCGTCTTTGCCCTTTTGCTTACGTTCAATCGGGGCTTCAAGTGTGCGTTTGGCGGCCTCGGCCAGCGAAGCAGCGAACGATTCGTGATCGTTCAGCGCGAATGAAAATGCTTCTTCTTCCGCACGAAAGCGTACCAACCCCTGCGCACCGGGGGCATCCAATCGTCGCAGTGCGCCAATTTGCTGGACGTGTTCCAGCGGAATTTTGCGCAGCACATGGGCATCATCCAAAATTACCAGATAGCGCGGCATCAGATAGAGTCGGATCGCTTCCGCAAGCGACCATGCGCCGTAAATATCCTGAATGGCGGGATTGGCGCTCACCGGGCCGACATGAATATAGGGTCTGCGGCGACGATAGGCTGTCACCAATTCGAGCGATGTGACCTGCTTCAACTCACGCACGAACACCTGCATCTGGCCGCGATTCATGCGGAAAGCCAGCAAATCCCAATCACCAACATTTTCCAGGTGCAGCCAGATTTCATTGAGGCCATCCTTATATTTTTGCGGACGACCAAACCAGCACAGCCCTTCAAGCGAATAGCGAAATTGCTCCACGACAGCGCGGCTGCGATCATAAACAATAAGCGCGTTGGGTGTCACGCCAATGATGGCCTTCCCTGCACGGCGTGAATTCCGATTGATGGTTTGGAGCGTATAACGGAGCTGCCAATCGTTGATAAATTTTATCGTCGGATTTTCAGTACGGATTTCATCCAGCCGCTTCTGAATGGCCTGCTGATGACGTATCTGGGCGAGAACTGCCCACACGAACAGCAAAATGAAGCCAACAAAGATTAAGCTAATGGGCAAAAACACCTGCGTGCTGACATCTGTCACGTTAGACTCCGCAATCTCGACACCGTAAGTTTACAGAAATCGCAGCGAACACGCCAGACAAATAAAAACGCGCTAGTTATGAAACCAGCGCGTTGTATTACAAATTGCTATGGGGTGAAATTAGCCGAGCCGTCCGGCAATTTCACTCAGTCCGCTGCGGACGCTGCCATCAACCACGCGATCCTGGCTGCGGATAATTAAACCGCCCAGAATGCCAGGGTCAACGGTAAAGGTCACGTCCTGAGCGCCGATTTCCTGCTTGGCTTTGGTCTGTTCAGATTCCGAAAGCGGCATCGCGCTTACAACTTCAACATGACCGCCAAGCGATTTGGCTGAGTCCGGCACTTTCGAGAAGAAATCGTCGATAAGCACTTGCTGGCGTTTTGCATCCAGCGATTCGCCGATCAGACGCTGTGCGAGGGCAACCGAGATCGCGGCAACCTGGCTGCGAAGACCCGCCAATTGGGTGTCGCGTTCTTCGGTAGAGGCAGCACGTGCCTGCGCACGAATGGCTTCAGCTTCGGCACGAGCCTCGGCCTCCACTGTTTTACCAACTTCTTCACCGCGTCCCCGCGCTTCGGCAACGATGCCTTGTGCCTCGGTACGTGCTGATGCCAAAACTTTCTCGGCCTCAGCTTCGGCGTTCAAACGGGCATTGGCTGCTGCGGTTGCGTCTTCCAGACCCTTCTGGATTTTCGCGCTGCGTGCATCCAGCATATTGAGGGCTGGCCGCCAAAGCAGGGTGCTGAGCGCACCAAAGATAATGCCGAAGTTGATAATCTGCGCGAGCAGATAGCCGGCATTAATACCAAGCGGTTCGAGTGGGCTGACAGCTTCTTCGGCAGCCACTTCACCTTCCACCGTTGTTTCTTCGGTGGAGGTTTCACCCTCTTGCGCCAGGGCGATCACAGGGAAAGCCAGAAGCGCGACCAGGGCCAGGAGGAGCAGAATGCTCTTGAGACTTAATTTACGCATGTGTATCTCCGTGCTGTGTGCAATTACGAAAGCACGAACAGGATAATGAGCGCGACCACCAGGCAGTAAATAGCGATAGCTTCAGCAAACACGATACCCAAAATCATGTTGGTCTGGATCTGACCAGCAGCGTCCGGGTTACGTCCAATAGCCTGTAGAGCGCCTTGCACAAGCAAACCGATGCCGATCCCTGGCCCAAAAGCACCAAGCATAGCGATCCCCGCACCGATTGCTTTAGCGAGTATTGATAAATCTCCTGTCATGTTTATTCCCTTCCTTTAGGATAGTTATTCGAGATTATTGATTAATGTTCAGCGTGTTCTTCGTCGCCGTGATGGCCTTCCATCGCCTGCGAAGCAAACACCAGAGTCAGAACCGCGAACACGAGCGCCTGGGCAAGCCCGACGACAAGTTCCAAAATGTAGAAAATGACTGGCAAACCCGTTCCAACCAGGAAGAGCATGACTGCCAACAGAATTGCACCCGCAAAGATGTTACCAAAGAGACGGAAGCTCAAACTAACGATTTTTGAGAGTTCCGACACCAGTTCCAGCGGGCCGACGATCAGATCAATAGCGCCAAGTGGCTTGTTGCGAAGATTTCCCATCGAACGCAGGGGGAAGAACTTCTGAAGGTAATTCAAGCCTTGTGCGCGGAAACCGAAATATTGAATAGTGCAGAACGAGATCAGCGCCAGACCGAGTGTGAGGTTCAGATCGCTTGCAGCAGGGCGAACGAAGGGTGTGATATGGAACTTATGTCCTTCGAGCAGCTCTTGTGCGCCTGCATTGGCGGGGACTGCGGCGTGATGATCTTCCGAAACCAGGCCAGCTTTTACGGCATCTTCATGAACCTTGCCGTGCAATTCACCAAGTCCGGTTTGTTCAACGCACGCGACATGCTCTTCCAATGATACGGTCTCACCACCATTGAGAGGTTGTTCGTTGCGAAGCTGGAAGAAACTCCCAGAAACGCGCGTGGCGTCATAGCCGTTTTTCTCAGGATAGGCACAGTGGAAAAGCCCAAAACTTTCGACACCGGGGATGAGACTCATCCAGTTCGCGATCAACAGGAAAAGCGTGATCGTCGCGATCAGCGGGAAAATCGTTTTGGCGATCCGGATACCACCAATACTTTTCGTGATGCCGTAGATACCATCCGCGATAAGCTCGACGAAACCCTGGAAACGACCTGGTATTTCATTTGTCCAGTTATTGGAAGCGCGACGAGCGAAGAACATGATCGCCAACACAATCACATCGACAATCGCAACAGCGACCATCGTATTGATAAGGTTGAAATCATCTCCAAGTTCGATACCCAGTGGTTTCCAATGATAAACCAGGACTTCGCCAGGAACCTGGATCACTGGAATAGCTGGAGCAATACCATTGCTGGGCATGAAAACAAAGGGCAACCAGGCGCACATTATCGCCGCAAAAACCAGCAGCCCGACTATTACCAGGCAGCCGCGCTGGCTTGTTGTCATAATGGCACTCCTTTCTTATCAGTAAAGTACAGCTTATTTCTCAAAGATTAACCTCCTCATTTTTTGAGTCTGTAGCTTGTTTGTCTTTCGGCAGAGGCTGTATTCGGCTTAACAACCCCAACACGATGCGAAACACAACAAATAAAGTGATAGGAACACTAATAACGATCATTCCAACTGTAAAGGGGCCTTTTAGCCCAAATTGGGCATCAAGCCACAGCCCCGCAAACAGTGCAACAAACACCATCAGGGTAATCCAGCATCCTGCCTGACCAGCAACAACGGCGTAGGATAAGTTTAATGTGCGCGATGGCTTTCTATTCGCCATTATGATTTATCACTTCGCGCATTCTATCACAAACGAATCCTGAATGCTACATAATTACGAAAATAACGACCCGGCACTTCGCATGGCCCAATCAAAGATCGGCTGTGCGCCAACAGTCCCCAGAACAATGACGACCAAGGCGGTCACGCCCAGCACCCACACATAGGATATGGACATGGGAATCGGCTTGTCTTCGTCCGGGCTGCGGTCTACATACATCACCTTGATGACCACGAGATAATAGTAGAGCGCCACTATCGAATTCAACACACCGACGATTGCCAGCCATGTCAGGTTCGCCTGAACAGCCGCGTTAAACAGGAAGAACTTGCCGAAAAAGCCCGCTGCTGGAGGAATGCCTGCCAGTGATAGCAGCGCAATCGTCAGCATTAATGCCAACCAGGGGCTGCGGCGATTCAAACCTGCGAGGTCTTTGATTGTTTCGCTGCCTGTCGCTTCTGTGAAAAGGATGATAACTGCGAAAGCCAGCAGATTCGTAAACGTGTACATGAACATATAGAAGCCGACGGATGCGACTGCCTGTGTTTGACCTTCAAGCGTTTGTGCCTGAATTGCCGCGACACCGATCAGCGTATAACCCGCCTGGGCAATGGATGAGTAGGCCAGCAAGCGCTTGATATTACGCTGTGACAGGGCGACAACATTACCCACGACCATCGAGACAACCGCCAGAACTGCCATCAACTGAACCCAGAAATCCTGGAGATGTTGATCGCCGATGACGAGCGCACTGGGGAAAACTGCGATAAAGAAACGTACTAGCAGCGCGAAACTTGCCGCTTTACTGGCGACACTCACGAACGCGGTAACAGGGGTTGGTGCGCCTTCGTAAACATCCGGTGTCCAGAAATGGAACGGCGCGGCGCTGATTTTGAAACCAAAGCCGACCACAATCAACACCATCGCGCCTAAAACGGGGATGGCGTTGGGGATAAACTGACTACTGGTGATATATTCCGCGATCAGGTACAGATTCGTCTGCCCGGTGAAGCCATAAAGCAGGCTGAGGCCGAATAACATAATCGCCGAGGCGAACGAGCCAAAGAGGAAATATTTCATGCCGCTTTCGGCTGACTTACTATCATCGCGTTTGAATGTCGCGAGGATATACAGGGGAATAGTCATCGTTTCGAGCGCGAGGAAGACCATAATCAAGTCTGATGCCGCGCTCAGGAGACACGCGCCCAGCGTCGAAATGATGATAATCAGGTAAAACTCGCCTTTGCGCCCAATATCTTTCACATCAATCGACATGAAACAGGTGATCGCGCCAGCCAGCAAAATCATCACCTTGAAAATCTGTGACAGCACATCATGGCGCACCATGCCACCCCAGAACAGCAGATTGCCATCCGCAGGCGGCGCCCAGCCCGGAATGAGCGGGGTGATTGCCAGCAGAGCCAGCCCTGCGCCCGCAACATAAGCAATATTGCGTCGCTGGCTTTCGGGCAGATACAGGTCGAGGAACAGCACGACCATCGCCATAATCGTCAGCCCGACTTCAGGCGCGATGGATGGTAAACTCGCGAGAAAATTAAATTCGGTTGCGTTCAAAATTACGCTCCCCCTCCCAGCATAGCAAGAACTGGCCGCAGACCGGACTCGATCATGGGAGCCATCAGCGACGGATACACGCCCAGAATAATCAGCGGTGCGCCGAGTAAGATCAGAATAACACGATCCGTGATGGCAATATCCCCGACTTCCGGGTACTTGGCGGCATCAAATTCGCCAAAAAACACTTGCCCGGTGACGCGCAGCACATAGGCCGCCGTGATGACGATGCCAAGTGCAGCGATGACCACCATCACCGAGTAATAATTACTGAGTGTGAAACTGCCGATATTCAGATGGACTTGATCCGACGCATTCCACATACCCACAAAAATCGGATACTCGGCGACGAAACCGCTTAACCCCGGCATACCCATACTCGTTAAACCGCCTATGACAAAGGCGACGGCAACCCAGGGCATCTTTTTGACGAATCCGCCCAGGCTGGGAATATCGCGAGTGTGTGCGCGGTCATAAACCATACCGACGCAGCCGAAGAACAGCGCCGTCATCGCGCCGTGACTGAACATCTGTAAGCCCGCGCCCGTCATACCGATTACGTTCATGGTCGCGAAGCCCATACTTACCAGACCCATATGGCTGACCGATGAAAAACCGATGACATATTTGAAATCGCGCTGACGGAAGGCGATGAACGCCCCGTACACGACATTAATCAGCGTTAAAAAGACAATCCAGGGGAGGTGGACTTCCGCGCCGCCAGGGAGAAGCTGTACGCCTGCCCGCAGCGCTGCATACGCGCCGAGTTTCATCAGCACACCTGCGTGGATCATCGAAACAGCGGTTGGCGCGGCGACGTGACCATCCGGCGACCAGTTGTGGAAGGGGAAAAGACCTGCCAGCACCGCAAAACCGATGAAGATGAAGGGGAACCACAATTTCGCGAATGTCAGTGTTTCGACACCTGCATAACCCGCGACATCAAACGCGCCGTGTTCGGATGCCAGCATCAACGAGGTCATATTAAAATTGAAAGGCGTGATACTCTGCTCGATCAAACCCGCATCTTTGGCATTCTGGAAAATCTGCGCACCGTCGGGTGTTGCGTAGAAGCTGCTGGCGACGAACACCATTGCGATCACACCGACCAGCGCGATGACCGAGCCAACCAGAATGTAAAGCGTGAGCTTCATCGCCGCATATTCGCGCAGCTTGATCCATCCCCACGTCGCTATCAACAAGTACATGGGGAAGATCGCCAGTTCGTAGAAGAAGAACAACACGAACATATCAATCGAGACGAACACCCCGTAAACACCTGCGACGAGCAGCATGAAGAACGCCATGAACTCGCGTGTGCGGTCTTCAAGTCGCCATGAAATCAGCACACCTGCTACCGTAACCATGCCCGTGAGCAGCACCATCGGCGCGTTCAGGCCGTCAACACCCAGGTGATAGCTGATACCCAGGCTTTCAACCCAGGTAACATGTTCTTCAAAAGCGAGGCCGTCTTTAAACATCGTCGTCGCAGGCGAGTCGCCCGCTGCTGCCGAAATCGCTGCCTGATTTTCAGTCACATCGCCAACCTGCGCGTTATAACCAAAGAATACGGCTGCTGACAGGATCAATACAATTGATGCCGCCGTGATCGAGATGCCCCGGATGAGGTCACGCCGCTCACCATCAATAAAGAGCATAATCACCGCCGCGATGATGGGCGTAAAGACGATGACACTCAAAACCGGAAACACAAATCCTTCGGTCATACTCATCCCCCCAGACCAAGCATTGCGGTCACAGAGCTGTTGATAATCGGCAAAATCCAGTTGGGTACGATGCCCGTCACCAGCATCAACACCAGCAGCGGCGCAATCGCCACCACTTCACGCAGTTCGATCTCCAGGTTATAGTCGCGCCAGTGCATATTGAATGGGCCGTGCAGCACTGCCCGGATACCCTTCAAAATGTACGCGCCCGTGAACAGCAGGCCGATCATCGAAACAATCGTCAGCCCTGTGTAAACCGGCCATGTACCCCGGACGACTAAAAATTCGCTGACGAAGCCATTCAGACCCGGTAGTCCGAGACTTGCCATGCTGGTGAAGATAAAAATCGCACCGTAGATAGGCGCTTTCACCCAGAAACCCCCGTACTGCGTCATATCACGGGTATGCGTTTTGTGATAAATTGCTCCGGCAAGCAAGAACATCGCCGCCGAACTGAGGCCGTGATTAAACATTTGCAGAACCGCGCCGTTGGTCGCCAAAATCGCGTGAAGGCTCAGTTCGCTGTTACTCGTTCCGGCGAAAGCATGACCATACGCCAGCGCTGTCACCGCCAAACCCATCACGACGAAGCCCATATGATTGACCGAACTGTAGGCGACTAAACGCTTGATGTCCGTCTGACCAAAGGCCGCGAATGCGCCCAAAACAACGCCAAGCATGGCGAGAAAGGCGAAAATGCCTGCCGCGTTAGTCTCGAACGCACCCAGCAAATTGATCGGTGCAATCCACACATCCGGGAACAGCGGGATAACCAGTCGCAGGAAGCCGTATGCGCCCAATTTGAGCATCACGCCTGCCAGCAGCATCGAGCCTGCTGTTGGCGCTTCGCCGTGAGCATCCGGCAGCCACGTATGGAAGGGCCAGACCGGAACTTTAATCGCGAATGCCAGGAAGAAGCCAATAAATGCCAACGCCTTGACGGTTTCAATGGGTATACCAAGCAGAACATTCGAGCCTGCCTGCTGCGCCAGAGTCGGCCACAGCGTCGTCAGTGTCACGATGTCAAATGTCGGGTGTCCCAACACGGTTGAAGCTGACCAGCCAATAAGCTGTGTCGCCAGCAGGAAGCCCAGCGAACCGCCCAGCGAGTAGATCATAAACTTGGTTGAAGCGTACTGACGATTCGGCCCGCCCCACTGGTTGATGAGGAAATACATCGGGACGAGGCTGAGTTCCCAGAACACGAAGAAAATCATCAGGTCGAGCGAGACAAACACACCGAGCAGGCCTGTTTCGAAAAACAGAAGCAGTGCCAGGTGCATATTCAGGCGATCCTCGATCTCCCAGCTAATCAGAATAGCCAACGGCGTCAGAATTCCGGTCAGCAAAATCAGCGTCGCGCTGATCCCGTCAATACCGATATGCCAGGACGCGCCGAGAAGCTCGAACCAGGGGACGTTGATTTCCAGGTGATACTGCGAAACGATACTGCCTGCGTTCGAGGCGTTGACATAATCCACAAACACGCCAACCGCGATACCGCCGACGATCAGGCTCATCACAAGGGCTGCCCATTTCGCGATCATCTTCTGCTTGGGTAGCAGCAGCATGATAAACGCGGCAACCGACGGAGCAACGACGAGCAGCGAAAGCGGGTCTATCTGTAAACCGAGAATGTTAATCATGTTGCTCCTCTAGCCCCCAGCCTGCAAAATTCCGGCTGAAACGGCGAAGATAATGCCGATCAAGATCGCGGCAATGGCGATGAACAGCAGATATTGCTGCGCCCGTCCGGTTTGGATGCGGCGGAACCACACCCCAAACGCCCCAATCGCACGTGGGATGCCATCACCCACGCCGTCGATCAGCCACAAGTTGAGTACCTTTATCAGGTCGCCCGTCCAGACGAACAAACGCGCGATGAGGTGCAAAATCGTGTCAATGACACCTTTGTCGATGAACTCGCTGACGACCACGCGCGAGAACCACTGCGATGGTTTAATGAAAATCGCCGTGTAGAGTTCGTCAAAGTAGTATTTATTCTTGAGTGTCGTATACAGGCCGTCGCCGAGAATAGCGATCACCGGATCAGGTTCGCCAGCAACCAGCGGCTTGCGCCAATACATCATGTAGCCGAGTCCCAGGCCGCCAAGCGCAACAACAAACGAGGTTAACACCGGAACGATGTTGAACGGCGGTGAGGCAGATTGCATTTCTGGCAGGAGGGTCGCTCCGACGAAATGATGAAAGGGGTTGTGTTCCGGCGAGAAGATCGAGCCTAAAATCGGGAAGTCGGATGGTACACCGACAAATCCGGCGAAAATTGCAAAGAAGGCCAGTATAATCAGCGGCAGAGTCATCGTCACGCTGACCACACCCTGCCCAAGATTGGCATGTGCGGCTTCTTCCGTGCGCGGTTCGCCCCAGAAGGTGAGGCCAAGCTGACGCATCGTGTAGAACGCGGTCAGGAAAGCCGCCACCGCCAGACACACAAATACCAGCGCGTGTGGGCCATAACCGTGAGTCAGACCCAGGTAGGCATCAGCCAGAATTTCGTCTTTTGACCAGAAACCTGCCGTGAGCAGTGGGAAGCCCGCCAGCGACAAACCACCGATCAGAAATGTGTAGAAGGTGACGGGCATCGTCTTACGCAGACCGCCCATGTTCATCATATCCTGTGGATCGAAATGCGGTTCGGCGTGAGCTTCGCCGTGTACGTCATGGTCGTCATGCCCATGATCGTCGTGGGCATGGGCATCATGCGCAGCGTGTTCGTCATGTCCGTGATCGTCATCACCGTGCGCATGTTCGTGAACGTGATGCGCACCATGCTCCATACCATGAATGACCGAACCGGATGCCATAAACAACAACGCCTTAAAGAAGGCGTGTGTTATCAGGTGGAACGCAGCAGCGATGTAAGCACCAATGCCGAGTGCCGCCATCATGAAACCCAACTGCGAAATAGTCGAATAGGCCAGCACTTTTTTCACATCATTTTGAGCGACAGCAATGGTTGCCGCGAAAAGCGCCGTGAACGCGCCGACAATTGCCATTAGTGTTAGCGGTGAAGTCAAGTCCCCGTCATGGGGATGTCCCCCCGCCGCGAGCAGCGGATACATGCGGATAATGGCGTAAATACCTGCCGAAACCATCGCGGCAGCATGGATCATCGCGCTGACAGGTGTTGGGCCTTCCATCGCGTCCGGCAACCAGACGTGCAGCGGGAACTGCGCCGATTTACCAATCGTGCCGATCACCAGGAAAACACCGATCAACCCGGCAGCGCTGATTCCGCCAAAAACAATCGCAGGGGTTGTCGCCAGATGATTGAGAACTTCTGCGTTATAAAGAATGTCGCGAAAACTGAGCGTTCCGGTTTCTGAATAGAGATAGGCAATACCGAGGAGCATCACCACATCGGCAACGCGGGTCGTCGTAAAGGCTTTGATCGCGGCTTTGTAGGCGCTTTCTTTTTCGTACCAGAAGCCGATGAGCAGGTACGAACACACACCCATGATTTCCCAGCCGACGAACAGCAGCAGCAGGTTATCGGCCACGACCAGCGTGAGCATCGCGCCTGCGAACAGCGAAATCAGCGCGAAAAAACGCGCCTGCCGAGGATCGTGCGCCATGTAGCCGATAGAGTAGATGAAGATCATCGTACAGGCCAGCGGCACCATAATCAGCATAATCGTCGTCAGCGGGTCAACCAGCACACCCATGTTGAATGATGTTGTGCCTGTCGCCAGCCAGGGGACGCTGCTGCCAAAAACTTCTTCACCAAAATGATGCTCAAAGCCGCCCACATAACCCACCACGTTCAGGCTGATGAGCCACGCGGCGATAATTCCGCTGAGGCCAACAACGATGCTGGCAACGCGACCAAGATCGCTCACAACCGGAACTTTCAGGCCAGGATAACCGGGATGGTTATGATCGCCATATTCCGCGCTCGTGGCGAGGACACTTTTGCTGCGGTTGGTGATGAGCGTGATAATCAAAAACGCCAGCAGCGGCCCTACCGGGATGAGCCAGGGTAAAAAATTCGGATCGTTAATGTTCATAAATTCCCCTACCACTTCAGCAGGTTAACGTCTTCGACGATAACCGATTTTCGGTTGCGGTAGACCGAGATGATAATCGCCAGACCAACAGCAGCTTCCGCCGCCGCGATGACAAACACGAAGGCGGTGAAAGCCTGCCCACCCATATTCTGCGGTGTCAGGTAGCGCCAGAAAGCCACCAGATTGATATTGACGGCGTTCAGCATCAACTCAATGCTCATCAAAATCGACACGGCATTACGGCGCGAAAGGACGCCATAGATGCCGATACAAAACAGCGCCGCCGCGACTAACAGATACATCCAGAGTGCAATCATATCGTCAGTTCCCCCTGTTATTCGTCATCACGGGCGATCACAATCGCGCCGATCATCGCCGCCGTCAGCAGCAGTGACGCTACCTCAAACGGCAGCACATATTGATTGCCATCCACCAGCGCGATGCCCAGGTCAGTCGTCGTCGCGACCACATCGGACACAGGCTGCCCCGCATAAGCGCTGCTTGCACCCCAGACAGGCAGGATAATGCCCGCCGCCAGGAAAATAAACAAAAGTCCACCCACCAGCCCTGCCAGCCACCATTGGCGATTAAACGCTTCGGTCAGGCTGGTCATACTCCGCGTGAGCATAACCGCGAAAATAATCAGAATGGCAATCGCGCCGATGTACACCAGCACCTGCACTGCCGCCAGGAATGGCGCACTCAACAGCACGAAAAATCCCGCCACACCGAACAGGCTGAGGATGAGATAGAGCGCACCGTGAATCAGGTTGCGGGTTGTGACGACACCTAAACCGCCTCCCAAAATGAACAGGCTGAAAAGTATAAAGGCGATTGACTGGGCGTTAATGGTTATCATAAATTTTCCTCGATTAGTCCCCGGCGGGCGCACCGGCAGGGTGAGCCAGATCGCTGTGTGCGGCGGCGGCTTCATCGGCCAAACGCTGCTGGCGACCCCGATTGCGAATCATATTCAAGACCACAGCGATAATCGCGAGATTGCCCAGCAGCAGGACTATCGTCTGCGGCAAGTTGGAGACAAAATCGCCTGCCTCATTAGGCGCAAGGCCGAGGCTGGTGGTGATACGCATCAGGAAAGCCTGCACCAGCACCACGACAATAGACAGCGGCACCATAAATTTCCAGTTGAAATTCATCACCTGGTCAATACGGAAACGCGGCACGGTATTGCGGATGAGCAGCATGGCGAAATAAACCGCCATCGTTTTGAGTCCCAGGTAAACAAAGCCGAGAGCCGGAATTTGTTCAACACCTGGCCCCCACCAGCCACCCAGGAACAGCACGGCGGTTAACACGGCGACGGTGAAAACGTGCATAAATTCACCCGCCATAAACATTCCGAACTTGAAGCCGGAATATTCGATATTGTAGCCTGCGACGAGTTCAGATTCCGCTTCGATGAGATCGAACGGTGCACGACCCGTTTCGGCCAGATTGGAGATGAAGAAAATCAGGAACGCCAGCGGTGACGCAAAGATGTACCACATACCACCCTGTGCGCGGGTAATATCCTGCATACTCATGCTGCCAGCCATCATCACCGGGATCAGCAGCGCCAAAATCATCGGCACTTCGTAGCTGACCAACTGCGCGATGGTGCGGAACGCCCCCAGGAGCGCATATTTATTGTTGCTCGACCACCCCGCGACCATCACCTTGACCGCGCCAATCGAGCCAACGCCGACAAAATACAGGATGCCGACGCTCAAATCCGAGCCAACGTGCAGCGGTGTGAACGGGATGACCGCCCAGATCAGCACCACAACGGCGAAAGCGATAATCGGCGCGAGGTTAAAAATAAAACGATCTGCGCCTGCCGGGGTGATGTCCTCTTTGGTGAGCATTTTGAGGGCATCGGCTACCGACTGCAACAGACCGAAAGGGCCAACGCGGTTGGGGCCGAGTCGATCCTGAATACGGGCAGCGAACTTACGCTCAACCCAGATGAGCAGGATGACCGTCACCAACGGCAGCGTGGCGACCAGCACAACACCCAACAGCGCCGAAAGGAGATTCGCCAGATTGGGGTCTGTGCCACCAGCCACCATACACGCGGCCAGCGTATTTATCAGATCACGGCATTGCTGTTCCATAAAGTTCTCCTAGATCCACTCCAGCGCATTTTTGCGCCAGGCGTAAATCAGCGCATCGGCCAGCAGGAAGATGAACAGAAACCCCGCGCCGAACGCGAACCAATCAAGCTGTTTGTAAGCGACTGCCCAGGGGAATAAAAAGACCATTTCGACATCAAAGACCAGAAAGACCAGCGCATAGATGTAATACTGGACTTTGAACTGTACCCAGGTATCACCGACGGTTTCTACACCGCACTCATAAGTCTGCTGCTTGATGGCGTTGGGTTTATGCGGGCGCAAAAACCACGATCCAGCGATAGGCAGCAGGGGGAAAACCCAGGCAATAGCGAAAAAGACACCAATAAAAGCCCATTCATTTAGAAGTTGCATATGGAGCGATCACTCCTGAATTCATTAGATGTGCGTCGTCAGCAGCTTGTGCTGCCAGGGTTACTGTGAGTTGATTGTGCGTTTTTGGACAAACGGGGATAGTATAGCATCCCTACAGCGTATCTGCCAGTTTTAATCGTGTTTCAAAATCCGCTTGCCCCCTGTTAACAATTTCACATTTTAACATAGGGCAGCGTGGATAACAAAACAACCTTGCAACGAAAAGTTAATCAAAAACCAAGACTTGTTTTTGCACCGCCCATGCTCTACAAATGACTTCATTAAATATTGGATACGCAAATTGTAGGGGCGCGCAGCCGTGCGCCCAAACTATAAAATTGAGAATAGACCATGATTTACAAGGTGATCGAGCCTTCGCCGCCGGATTGGGACAATTTTGTCGCCGGACATCCCCGCGCACACGTCCTACAGCAGCCCGCCTGGGGTGAATTGAAAGCCGTGTTTGGCTGGCAAGTCACGCGGGTGGCGCTGGCGGACGAAAAAAATCGTATCGTCGCCGGAGCGCAGATTTTATTTCGTGCGCTGCCCTTCCGCCGTGTATCGGGTGTGATGGCCTACATCGGTATGGGGCCATACATCACTGCCGACGATCAATGGAAGCCGCTGTGGGGTGCGATCCACAAACGCGCCCGTCGGCAGCACGCCGCTTTTCTCAAGTGGGAACCGGGCATCTATATCAATGAGACACCGCCGGATTTCACGAATTGGGATTTTTCCGCCAGCCCACAAACCATCCAGCCGCCGCGCACAATTTTGATCAACATTCGCGGCAGTGAAGACACCATTCTCGCACGCATGAACCAGGGGACACGCCGCAAAATCCGCCAGAGTCAGAAAAGTGATGTGCATTATAGTGAAGCGCCCAAATCAGGGCTGGCGAATTTTAACCAGATGATGCAAACCACTGGCTCACGCAATACATTTGGCGTTCACGAGCCGAAATATTATGAACGCGCCTATGAATTGTTCGTGCCTGCCGGAGATGCCGCGCTGATTCTGGCGGAGCATGAAGGCGATCCGCTGGCGGGAATCATGGTGTTCGCGAAGGGAAAAACCGCCTGGTATCTCTATGGCGCATCATCAGATGTTAAACGAAACTTAATGGCGACTTATGGTGTGCAGTGGGCGGCAATCCAATGGGCGAAGGCACGCGGCTGCGAATCTTACGATCTTTGGGGCATTCCTGACGAAGATGAAGCGACGCTCGAATCCCAGTTTCAGGAGCGCGAAGATGGCTTGTGGGGCGTTTATGGTTTTAAGCGCGGCTGGGGTGGGCAAGTCGTGCGCTCGATGGGCGCATGGGATAAAGTCTATAATCCATTCGTGTATCAGGCCTATAAACTGGCACTGAAATTGCAGGAGTCAAATTCATGAAAATAATTTTTGTAGACCCAAACCCTCCATTTAGTGCTGCTATCCAAGAATTTTTCAAAGATTTGCCCGGCGTTGAAACGTTGATCGGACGCTTCGAGACGCTGCCCGATTTTGACTGCATGGTCAGCCCCGCCAATTCATTTGGACTGATGGATGGCGGTGTTGATGCCGCGATTATTCACTTTTTTGGTGGTGAGTTGATGACGCGCGTTCAAAAACGCATTGTTGAGGAATATCTCGGCGAGCAGCCTGTCGGCACTTCAATGATCGTTGAAACCAACCATCCTAAACACCCTTTTCTGGCGCATACTCCCACCATGCGCGTTCCCCTGACGATCTCACGAACAGATAACGTTTATCTGGCGATGTGGGAGCTGCTGCGTGCTGTTCATCATCATAACCAGACATCCGAGCGCAAAATTAATATCATCGCCTGTCCCGGTTTAGGCACTGGAACAGGACATGTCCCTTTCCGGCAAGCAGCGCGGCAAATGGCACTTGCGTACAGGAATTACTTATACCCGCCGACTTATCTGGATTGGAACTTAGCCCAGACACGCCAACTCGAAATTCGTTATGGTGGGGACGATGGATTTCATTTTCCACCTGAATGGGCATAGGAAAAATATTATGCTTTTGCGTGTTTTATTATTGTTCTCGTTTTTGGGATTCATATGGACTGCCGCCGCGCAAGCAGAGCCGACCACCGCCTCCGAATATTCCCAGCGCGGTAGTGAATTGGCAGAGGCGCAGGATTATGAAGCCGCGTTTGCCGATTTCGCCCAGGCTATCGAGCTAGACCCCGATTTCTTACCCGCTTACGCCGAGCGCGGCAGGGTATATTTTGAAGTTCGCGATTACGAAGCGTCGGCAGCCGATTTCACGCGCGCGATTGAGCTTCTGCCCGATGAAATGCTTTTCTATTACAACCGAGGACGCGCCTATCTGGAACTGCAAGAGTATGAATTAGCCGTCGATGATCTGACGCGCGTGATTGAACAGGACGCGGAGGATGAGGCTGCCCTCCGCTTCCGGGCAGCGGCACTCTTTGAACTAGAACAAACAGATGCGGCACTCGCGGACATCAATAAAGCGATTGAGATCGCGCCTGAATTACCCTGGGGCTATAACGGGCGCGGCGAAATGCTGCAAAAAATGGGCGATCACGAAAAAGCTATCACCGATTTTACGCAGGCCATCGAACTTTACCCCGATTTTGCCCGTGCCTACATGAATCGTGGGGTTAGCTATGGTCAGCTTCAGGACGCGGCAAAAGCGCTGACCGATCTGAATATCGCCGTCACGCTTGCACCGAACAACCCCGACACCTATTTTTATCGCGCGAATCTGCTTGGCGCACTCCGCCAATATCAGGAGGCGATTGACGATCTCAATATCGCTGTCGAACTCTCGCCGGATAATGGCACACTCTACGTGGTGCGCGGCGATGCCTACCGTCTGAATGGCGATTATGATCTGGCAATTGACGACTACACGACGGCGATAGCCTTCGTGCCGGAAGACACCCGCGCGATTTACAGCCGGGGCTTAACCTATTATCTCCAGCAGGATTTTGAAAACGCCCTGGTCGATTTTCGCGCCTATGTCGAGATGATCGGCGAAGCCAACACGCCGCAGCAGGTACGCGATTTGATTCAACAGCTTGAACAAAGCGTCAGTAACACCGACGAATGAAATGATTGAGGGATAGGTTAAATGATTGATTTTGAAACACATTTTAAAGATTTTTTTGCTGAAGTAAGCTCAGGAAAGATCGAGATTTACAACGAATTCAGCTTACAGCATGAACTAGGTCTGTATTTACGATCACTGCTTAACGCGAACTATAAAGTTCAATTCGAGCGTCCAGTTTCCTACTTTGGCTTAGTAAGGCACGGCTTTGAAAAGAAGGAAATTGACATAGCTATTTATTCCATTGATCTGCTTGAGAGATATGCTGTCGAATTAAAATATCCTAGAAATGGTCAACACCCAGAGCAAATGTTTAAAGCTTGCCAGGATATCTGTTTTGTGGAACAGCTTGCTCTGGCCGGTTTCACGCGCTGTTATTTTGTGATGGTTGCCGATGATCCCAACTTTTATTTCTCAAAAAAATCTTCAGATGGCATTTACAGGTATTTCCGGCAGCAGCATCCTATAAATGGTGTTATAGAAAAACCGACAGGTGTACGAGATCATGCTTTTGAGATAAAGGGGCAATACAGTCTTATATGGAATAATCTAAATGTGCCAACAAAATTTGCTATTGTATCTGTTGGCGGATAGATAGGTTTATTTTGCTCACTGTTCAACCAATAACTGATCCTGCTATCTGGAATGACTCGCTGCGCAAGATGCCCTATGCGCATATTTTGCAAACCTGGGAATGGGGCGAATTTAAGCGCGTCACCACAGGCTGGAAACCGCTGCGACTGGCATTCAAACAGGATGAAAAAATCGTCGCGATGGCTTCGATTGGAGTCCGGCAGATCGGGCCACTGCGGGTGATGTACCTGCCCAAAGGCCCTGTGATGGACTACGAAGATGCCGATTTGTGTCTTGAAATTTTCGATCAATTGCAGCGCATCGCCCGCCAAAAATTCGCGGTATGGTTGAAAATTGACCCGGATGTCGTCGCGGGTCGCGGTGTCCCTGACGAATCAGACGACGTGCTTTATCTGCCGGGTCAAAGCGTGATTCATGATTTAAAAACACGCGGTTGGCGATTTTCCGAGGATCAGGTGCAGTTCCGCAACACAATCACGATTGACCTGCGTCCCGACGAAGATGCGCTGCTGGCGCAAATGAGCCAGAACACCCGCCGCAAAGTCCGTACCGCTGAAAAAAAAGGCGTGAGTGTCCGCACAGGGACGACTGCTGATCTGGACACATTGTATCAACTCTATAAAATGACAGGCGAACGTGACGGCTTTATCACGCGACCATTGGATTATTATCGGCAGGCGTGGGAGCGTTTCATGCGGGCTGGACTCGCGCATGTATTGATCGCCGAGTCCGAGGGCGCAGCGATTGCGCATGTTATTTTGCTCCATTTTGGGCGCACCTGCTGGTATTTTTACGGCGCTTCATCGAATGAGCAGCGCGATAAAATGCCCAATTACCTGCTGCAATGGGAAGCGATGCGCTGGGCTAAAGCACAGGGATACGAAGTTTATGATCTGTGGGGCGCACCGGATAAGTTTGATGAATCCGATTCGATGTGGGGCGTGTATGAATTTAAACGCGGCTTTCGCGGCACGGTGACAAGGCACATCGGCGCGTGGGATTATGCGCCCTTTCCGCCGCTGTACCACGCCTATACCCAGGTCTGGCCGCGCGTACTAGGCTGGATGAAACGACGAGGCTGATTAAGGGGTATAATTCAGACGAGAGTTGAAAGGATTTCCGATGGTGGATATGGTGGTTGTTAAAGGGAAAGTAACCGAGGACGGTCAGTTAATTATCGAATTGCCGTCTGATACCCCACATGGCGATGTTGAAGTCGTGGTGCGAAAAATTGCGCCTGCTGCCGCGCTCGAACTGACACCTGAAGAAGAAGCCTATTGGGATGCTGAGTTCGAAGCCTTAATAAATGACCCGAAAACCTTCACTGGGATGGGTTTAACAATTGGGGAAATTGCTCAGTCTCCCGCAATAGGCATATGGGCAGATCGAGAAGATATGGCTGACCCCGTAGCATATTTAGAAGAGATGAGGCGCAAAAGAAAACAAAGAAAGCTGGATCATGATTGATGGTGTACTCGATACAAGCATCGTTATTGATCTGTTACGTCAATTTCAGCCTGCCATTCAATGGTCAGCGTTAGTTAGTAAACAAAATATGGTTATCACTCCCATCGTATGGATGGAAACAGTAGAAGGCGCAAGAAATGGCGCTGAACGTTCGCGAATTTTGCGTTTCTTACGTCAATTTCCTATTGAGCATTCAATATACGACGATAACAACTGGTCAATGTTACAATTTGCGCAATTTAATCTCAGTTATAATGTTGATTTGACGGATGTCATGATCGCGTCCGTCGCAGTTCGCCTGAACGTGCCACTCTATACACTCAATATCAAACACTATGCTCCTTTGCCCAATCTTGATGAACGAAGACCTTACTAAACAATGACGATACTCTACGACCACCATATGATTCAAACGAACGGGGTCAATCTCCATGTCGTCCAGGCCGGGCCGGAAGATGGGCCACTCGTGATTCTGCTGCATGGCTTCCCCGAATTCTGGTACGGCTGGCGGCATCAAATTCCCTATCTGGTCGAAAAAGGCTATCGAGTCTGGATACCCGATCAGCGCGGCTATAACATCAGCGACAAGCCCAAAGACATCAAAAGCTATAACCTCGATCAATTGGCGGCTGACATCAATGGCCTGATTGAGGCTACAGGACGCGAAAAAGTGTACCTCGTCGGGCATGATTGGGGTGGGGCTGTGGCGTGGTGGACAGTCTTGAAATATCCGCAGCGAATCCAGAAATTGGTGATCCTCAACGCGCCACATCCAGAGGTTTCCGCGCGTACCATGCGCCACGACCCGGAGCAGCGCCGCAAAAGTCGCTACTTCCTCTTTTTCCAGCTTCCCTGGCTGCCGGAAATGCTGTCCAGCGCAAATAATTGGCGGGTCGCCGTTGAATCCCTCATCAGTAGCAGCGCTCCCGGCACATTTACGGATGAGGATTTCGAGTATTATCGCGAAGCATGGTCACAACCCGGCGCGTTTGCCAGCATGTTAAACTGGTATCGTGCGGCGATCCAGGCACAGCCATCATCACCGCCCAGCCCGCGTGTCAGCGTACCGACGCGCATCCTGTGGGGAGCGCAGGATTCATTTCTGATTCGCGAAGCGCCCAAAATGAGCCTGGAATTCCTGGATAATGGCGAGTTGACCTATTTCGAATCTGCATCTCATTGGCTTCAGCATGAAGAGGCCGAGCGCGTCAATCAATCATTGAGCGAATTTTTGCGCTAGTTATAGCTCAAAACGCTGGACAGCAACCGTATACGCGCCTGTGCTTTCGCCCTCACGTCCGAAAATACGCACCTGCCATTTGCCCGTCTGGTTAATATTGCAGACGAAAACGATGCCCGAATCGTCCTGTAAAATCGATTCGGAATGGCATACTCCAGAGGCAGCCTGCCCAGCTGGGTTGAAAATAGCGACATTGCGGCTGACTCGATGCGCGGTCATCGAGATAAACTGCACATAAATCGCCAGTTCTTCACCGCTGCGGGCATCAAACAGGTACTCATGTGCATAGCCCGGCTCCAAAGCGTCAGCCAGTGCGTCGGTGCGTCCAACGGATTTACTCTGACTCGGCTCAACCAGATACACAGCATCGGCGCGATCAAAAATCGGTGTACCCTCGATTTCCGTCACTGCACCTTGCTCACCCATCAACAGGGCGCGGATTTGCCCCGGCAGCGAAGATCCCAGAACCGTCAGTACGAAATAGCTGGCTGTCACACTCATCAGAATCGTTGCGCCGCAGCCGACATACGTCCACAGGCCGCGCTTTTTTTTCTCGCGTTTGACAGGCTTGAGCGCCCGCAGTTCCTCTCTTGAGAGTTCTTTAGTAGCCCGTTTATCGGAAACAGGCTTATCAGCGGGCGCATCAGCCGAAAGATCGGGAAGCGCCTTTTTAATTTCAGCAGCAGATTTTGCGGGAACGTTTGTGGATAGCGGGGAAACTGTAAATGGAGAGGGTGTCGTATCTGTACCCTGCGTTCTCTGTGTGCTTTGTGTACTTTGTGTTCCCTGACGCAGCGTATACAGGCGTGAACGCGCTTTGCCATGTGTCGGGTCGAGCGCCAGCGCACGTTGCAGCAAAGCCATCTCATGGTCAGGCGTTTCGCAGGCCTGTGCCGCCAGATACCACAAATCCGCCGTCGGGTTTTTCGCCAATAAAGGTTGCAGCAAGCGACGCGCCAGCCGTTTATCGCCCGTCTCAATGGCTTTGATAATTGGAAAAAGTGTCTCCATCATGGCAAATCACCGCCTTAAACTGCTCGTCTATTGATCTATTCGTCTATTGGTCTACTGGTCTATTTGTCTGCTCATCTAAAAGAACTATTTTCGATTAAAAACCTTCAAGCGTCACCACGTAAACACCCGTGCTTTCCCCGATGCGTCCAAAAATTTGCAGCTTCCAATCTCCCGTTTTGTGAACCTGACAGATAAAAGCGATACCGGAATTATCTTTCAAAATAGAGTCGCGTTGGCAGTGGTCTTCAGCGTTGACATCATCGGGATCAAGAACGGCAACGTTGGGGCTGACATTTTGGGCAGTTGGCGAAAAAAACTGAATGCCTATCGCCAGTTCTTCGCCAGAATATCCCTGGAAGGTGTATTCATGTGTGTAGCCGGGGTCAAGTACATCGCTGAGGGGCTTTTGCCGTTGTAACGATTTGCTCTGGTTGGCCTGCACCGACATGGAGACGGATGGCAAAGCGGTCATGATCTGGCTGTCGGTATAGGCGTATGTTGCATCCGATGTGGGCAGGGAATCGTTGATTTCATCAACATATCTGCCAAATACAGGCGTGCCGTCGATGGCTACAGGACGTGAGCCGGAGAAAAGACTCCGAAGCTGCGCAGGTATCGGCGAACCCAGCACTGTCAGCACGAAATAACTGAGCGACAAGGTGAGCAGAATCGACGCACCGAAACCAATATACGTCCAGGAAGTGCGCTTTTTACGCCAGATTTTTTTTGATATTTCTGCGTCATTTGGCTTTGGCGGCGGCGTGGATGGCGGTTCATCACCAACCAGTGAGGAAAGCGGTGGAAGCGTAAAATCAAAGTGTGGGTCAGCCAGATCAGCCGGGGTGGCTTGATTTTCTTTGCGGAGTTTGGCGATCCGGCGTTTGGCTTCGATGTGAGTGGGATCAAGTGCTAAGGCGCGGCGCAGACAAGTGATCTGGTGTTCGCGTTTTTCGTACAATTGAGAGGCCAGATACCAGACATCCGCCGTTGGTTGGTTGTCCATCAGCGGACGCAGCAGTCGTTTTGCCAGCTTTTTATCGCCCGACTCAACCGCTTTGATGATCGGTAGAAGCGTCTCCGACATGGGAAAAATCAGCGCCTCTGGAAATCTGAAATGCGAACGTGTTTGTAGGGGCGACGCATGCGTGGCCCCTACACCAATCATAAACCTTATTCTGCTGGCAGGATCGTAAACGTGCTGCCAGCGCTGCGCCCATAGACTTCGGGGAGATAGAACTCGTAGCCAACCACCGGAATCACGTTGTACGTTCCCGGCAGGCCAGCGCGGATGCTGTATTGATATTCATACGTGCCTGCGGGCAGATAAGTTGAATAAAGGACGACTTTTTCGTCACGGAATTCAATATTGCTGAACCACCACCAGCCCCAACCCTGGCTCAACGGGTCATCGGCGACCAGCCCTGGCTGTGTCCCGACCTGCTGTTCCGTCGCCAGATTCGGATTCACGCCTTCCGCACCTGCCGGGATTGGGTCTTCGATAACCGCGTAGTGTAGGTCATTCGGCGCGATGATCGTCAGGCGCACATTGACCAGATCGCCCACACGCGCTTCGGTAATCGGCGTGTTGCTGTCCGGCAGTGTATAGCGCCGTTCGACGATGATGCCCCGGTTCAGCGGCTCAATCTCCGGCACAGGCAGGAACACTCGCAAGTGTGCCGTATAGTAGAGAATACCAGCGCCTTCGGTGCGCCCGATGACCAATTCATTCGCCTGATCTTTCAGCAGATCGGCAACCTCCACGCGCAGATCAATCGAGTCGCGCACATTTTCTGAAGTCGCGCTGCCTGCTGCCAGTTCTTCACCATTCAATGAAAGCGTGTAGTCGTAGGCGGGATTGAGTTCTCCTGTGATGACCATCCAATCGGTGAGCGCCATCACAGCCCAGGCCGTCTCCTGTGTCGTTTCCCAGGCATCGGCCTTGCGGGCGATCATCAACCAGCGCACCACGTTGGGGATCAGTTCGCTGTCCGGACGCAGCTTAATCAGCGTGTCCAGCACAATCGCCGTCGTGCGCGTATCGGTATTCCAGTTCCAGTAATCGTCCTCAGCTTCTTCCCAATGCGTGCCTGTCGCGCTGACGACTGCGCCGTTGAAAATGTCAGATAGCAGTGTATCGGTACGCGTGGTATCCGCCGGGTCGATCAGGTTGAGCGCCAGCGCCAGGAACGCTTTGCTGTAGTAGTCGAGACGATCACGGCTTTCGAACAGGGTCGCGGTGCGGGCGTTATCCGGCGAACCGGAACGTGCCAGCGCATACAACACGAACGCCTGACGATTCAGCCGCCATGTCGGTTGGTTGAGGCCGGGAACGATGAAAGTAGACCGCAGATAGTCCTGCGCCCGGTTAATGACATCAGCATCAACCGAGAAGCCCGCGTTTTGAGCTTCAGCCAAGCCAATGAGAGCGTAGGCAGTGGTCAGCGGATTGCTGTCATCCTGCACGAACCAGCCCCACCCGCCATCGACTTCCTGCTGCGCGTACAAACGTTGCAAAGCGAAGTTTACGCCGCTATCAAGCTGAGATTTCAGTTCGGCGTTGGCGACATTCAACTGCTCCAGCGCACGATAGGTCATGATATTGGGCAGGAAGCGGCTCACCGTCTGCTCGATACATTGATACGGGTAGTTCCGCAAATACTCCAGTCCATCGACTGTTACCGCCGCCAGCGAAGGATCGAGGCTGACACTCAATTCGCCTTCTGTCACGTCAAAACGTTGTGGAAGGGGAATCGACTCGGTGCGCGAACCCGCTTCTCGCAGGATTCCCGCTGTGCCAACCGTTTCCGGCGCTTCATAGCGATAAACCGGAAGCAAACGATCATCGCCCTGTCCAAGCGGCGGTTTGCTGGCATCGGTGAATTCGCCACCATTGGCAAAAAATGTCAGGTCAAGATTTTCGACATCGCTGATCGTCACCGGCCATTCGATGCGCTGACGTGTACCCGCAGGCATGGTGAAGCTCTGCGCGACATCGCCCTGCATGGTGAAGCCTGTGCCTTCAAGCGAGACTTCAACTGACAATTCTTCTTCGGTATTGTTGTTGACAATTGCCGCCAGCGTCACCACATCACCGACCACCGCAAAGCGCGGTGTCACCGGACGGATCAGCAGCGGCTTGGTACTGAGGAGATCGACGGTATTTTCGCCGACGAGTGTCACGCCATCCAGGCCGCTGGTCACAGCCCGCAGATCGAGCCGCCACGTGGTCAGGTTATCCGGCAGCAGCACCGAAATGCTGGCCTCGCCGTTCGCGTCCGTAGTCACTGTTGCGTTCCAGTAGGCGGTATCGACAAAATCCTGACGGATGTCGAAAATTCCCCCCTCACCGCCACCACCACCACCACCCTTGATGGTATCCAGCACGGTTTGCGTGATCTGATCGGTGTTGATCGTCAGCGGAGTCGCTGTGCGGACGCTCAAGCCCTGCTGACCATAGTAGTAGCCCAGAATCGGCCCGCTGTTCGGCTCGGCAATCGAAAGCGATGCCAGATCGGTCAGCCCGACACCAACTTCGGCCTCTACTGGATTGCCTTCATAATCGGTTGTCGTGATCGTGTAGGTCACGGTTTCGCGAGGGCCTGCCTGGTCGCGATCCGGCACCGCTGTAATCGTAATTTCTTTACGTTCGTTATCCACGCCCAGTTGAATCATGCCCATGCGGAAAGCCGCTACCGGGTTATTTTCATCCACGCCCTTGACTAACAGGACATTGACAAAGACATTGGGCGCGAAATCCTCACCAATCGACAATTTATAGACGTAGGAATTGCTCGTCATGGTGATGCGCTCGACAGAAAGCACACTGCCGCGCTCCACCGTCACCAGCGCTTCGGTTGTCCCCTGGAAGGGCGAGGTGATCAGAATTTCAGCCGTATCGCCCACGCTGTAATCGGTCTGGTCGGCGATCAGGTCGATGCGGTTGCTGTTCTGCTGCCGCCACGAGACATATTCGCTGCTTGACACCCACATGGTTGTCGAAGCAACGACTTCGTTACCCGCCGAGTCGCGGCTCGTGATTTTAGTCTTGAAAATACCACCATTGGGAGGCGTAAATGTGAAAATGGCTTTGCCCTGCGCGTCGGTGGTGACACTGCCCGTTGTCACCGGGATTTCTTCGACTTCCCACGTCCAGGTGGTGCGTCCGCTTTCATCTTCTTCCTGCACACTCGACCAGCGGCGCTCGACGACTTCAACGTCGATTTCCTGATTTGCGATACCCTGGCTATCCCAATCGACGGCGATGATTTCGACGTTCGCGGGCTGTCCGGCGGTGCTGACATAGCTTTCTGGCCGTGCGCCGATATAAATCAGACCTTTGTTGACGATCACTTCCGTGCGCCCAGAAACGGTCAGGCCGCTTTCATCGCGCACCGTCGCCTCAATCGTCCATTTCTGACTTTGCGTGGCATCTTCCAGGTCAGCCGGAACTTCAATCACGACTTGACCTTGCGCGTCGGTTGTGACTGTCCCGCTGGCGATCTGTTCGCCATAGAAGCCGTAAAACTCACCGGGGCCGCTGTCGTAATCAAAATCGGTGAAATCGTAGTAGCCCGCACCTGTGTAGTTGAAGAAATACGGCTCGGTGCGGACGCTGTAATCGACATTGGCATCGGAAACCGCGCCACCGAAGAAATAGCGGCTGTCGATCACGACCTTGATCGTATCATTCTGCACCACCTGATCCTGATCGGGTGTCGCGTTGACCTGGAATTCCGGTACGCGATATTCCGCCACGCCGAACGAGATGCCATCGCTTTCCGAGACATACTGCGACGAGGACGGAAGCTCGACATTCAGGCTGTAGTAACCCAGCCCAGCGTCGGGACTGATGTCGAATTGCCCATTGAACGTGCCGAACGGTGTCAGCGGCAGATTCTGCTCAAAAACGATCTCGCCCATCTCATTGAAAATTTTGACGGGTACGCTTTCCAGATCAGGCGGCGTATAGGTCACATCATCACGCAGCCGGACGACACCCTTGAAATACAACGGTTGACCGGGGCGATAAATCGGGCGATCTGTGTAGAGATAGGTACGGTACTGGCGCGGATAGTAATCGAAATTCTGGCCGAATTGATACGGCTCAATGCCATCGCTCCAATTGGACGATCCGATGCCGAACTGCGTATCGGTTTGCAGAATAGCGGTACGCGCGACATAAAGATCGGATATACGCGGCACATCCAGCTCAAGCAAGCCGTCAGCATCGGTCACGCCCTCGCCAACATTACCCTGATTGGCATCGTAAATCGTGATTGGCGCATCGGCAATCGGTTCACCTGTGTTGACATCGGTAGCCCACACCAGCACACTGTCCAGTGATGACTTCACCGTGAGGCTGGCTGTCGAAACCATCAGGAAATGCTGCTGTGGGTTATAACCCGCCTGGCTCGTCTCCGGCGCACTGACGCGCAGGAAATAGACACCTGGGGGCAGCGCATCACTACCGCCGATCCCTTCATCAAGCGTTACTTGCGTACCAGCGCCAGCCGATTGCAGATCAACGAAATATTCGTCGCCAATACCTTCCGCAACCCAGCCTGTTTGCTCCTCACGAAGCTGAACTTCCCACCACAAAATTTCATTCGCGCAGACCGGCCCGCCGATGATCGGCAGCATATAGTCTTTGTACAACAACGTAATAATTTCACCATCGGGTGGGGTTGCACGGGCGCGTACTGCATCAGGATCGCTGATAACGATGGCAGAATCGCCGACTTTCAAGCGCGTAGCTGGTGCGCCGGGGCATGATACCGCGCCATCTGTGCCGCCGCCGAGTTCGAGCAGCTCATAGCGTGTGCGATCCTGCGGCGTGGACGTTTGAATTTGCCAGTTGCGCAGTAATTCATTCGAGTCTGGACTGAAATTAGCAGCCGCATCATAACTATTGAAGTTGATGGCATCGACAAAATTTTGTGTATCGACGGCATAAAGCTGCAAATCGAGATTCGAAACATTGCGATGCGTCAGGAACAACTGCGTATTTTCGTTGTAGGCGTTGTAGAAGCCGATTTGTCCAGGAACTTGCAGGCTGACATCCGGGTCATAGGGCGCGGTGGTGTAGTGAATGACCAACTGGCGTTCAATCACGTTGCCGTAAACGTCCTCCATGCCGGGTGCCATCGTAATCGTGTAATCGGTACTCGGTTCAGTCGGGAACGAGAGATTGAGCGAATTATCGTAGTCATAATAGTAGTAATCCGGGTCGCGCCAGGGTTCGGGGTCAATGGTGAATTTACCCTCAAATGTCTCCTGGTTCATCGGCGACGCGAAGTAAATCGTGATGCCACCATAGGGATAGACATCGGTCTGACCATCAAACGGGTCTGTACCGATGATAGCAGGCAGCGGGACAGTCGAAAAATTCCAACTCAGCGGTGTATCGAGCGTCGATGTTCCCGATTCGCTGCGGGCAGCACTTGCCGGGATACCCGCCAGATAGGTGGTATCCAGTTCCAGATTTTCGTCCGGCACAAAAATAAAACTTGTGCTGTCGTCCGACCATATGAACGCGCCAGGAACGGCGGTGCCGCTTTCGGCAGAATCGGGGCGCAGGAAGAAGCTCGCTTCAACGCTGTCCTGATCCATCGCCTGATTAAAGGTCACGGTCACATTGGCATCCAGAAGGACATTACTGCTCAAATCTTCCGGTAAAATTTCGCTGACAGCTGGGTCGAGCGTCTGGAATGACCACGAGAACGATTCGGACAGTACCGCACCGTCTACCGCTTCCAGGCCAGAATTCACAGTAACGGTGTAATCCGTTCCGCCAGCCAACGCCGGGTCAGGCTGGAAGGTGTAAATCGACGTATTGAGCCATTCGCCTTGCCCCTCAACCGCCGGGGTAATCGTGATCGGACTCGGCAGATCGCCCATATCCTCGGCGATGACCAGCGGCACAACCGGGCGATTGAAAATGACGGTAATCAGCGAATCGGTCTGGATTCCGGTGCTGTCCACTGCCGGAAGCACTTCCGAAACAGCCAGATTGCCGACTGTATTGAATTCCAGTTTATAGGGTTCGACCAGCGGTGCGCCGTCCTGTGCGAGGAGTGCATCACTCACTGTCAATGTGTAAGCTGTTGCGCGGTCAAAAGGCGTGGACGGCGAGAAAATAATCGACGCTTCAGCCGGATCACAGGCGATTTGCCCAGCAACATCCGGTGCAAGCGAAATTGCGTTCGCGGCGGTATCGCAGTTCAAAGGCTGGTTAAAAAACAGGCTGATCGGCGAATCGAGCGTGAGTTCCTGCCCGGTAAGCGGGTCGGAATCGACCACCTGTAGCGGGTTATCAAACTGCTGTTGAGCCGCCAACCCTGGCACACTCAAAACAACAAGTAGTAATAGAAGCAAAGGTAAGAAGCGTCGCATAAATAGCTCCTGCGGTAAAGAAGATTCTTCTTACTTCATTATAGCTCTAACATTAAGATTCAGATAACCCGCGCTCAAGCAACGCTTGCTCTACGCTCATCGCGCTCAGGCAATGATTACACGAAGTCGATGGTCTTTAGTCGGTAGCTTTTAGCCATTAGTCGATAGCTAAAGGCCAAAGACTATCGACTAAAGACTATGGACTAACGACTGAGGTTCATAGAACAGGAACGTAAGTAAACGGCAGACCCAATATCTCCTTGAACGCCTGCCAGTGGAACGCGGCTAATTCGCGTCCCATTGAAGTGAGCCAATTACCGAAAGTCGGGTCAGCTGCCGGACTGGTATAAATCGTGAGGCCGACCTGATTGAATAGCCAATTCGCGCGGAGGAGATGATAGCCATCGCTGACCACAATCGCGGTTTTCCAGCCCTGTTCGTCCATCATCTGGCGGGTGTAAAAAGCATTTTCTTCGGTGCTGCGACTCTGGTCTTCGAGCAAAACAGCCTCAGAAGGTACACCTAACTCGATCAAAACTTCACGGCAGGCATCGGCTTCGCTGCGCTGCACCTCGCCGGGTGTGCCGCCGCTGCAAATAATCTGCGCAGCCAGACCCTTTTGCCACAATGTTGCGGCCTGTTCCGAACGCCGAATCAGCGATGGGCCAGGGCGATTATCAGGCTGGACACCCGCGCCCAGGACGACGATCACATCGGCTTCCTGGGCATGGTCAATCCGTCCGTAGAAATAAATCGCGATTATCAGCAGGATAATCCCGATCAGCCACAGCAGCGCCAGCCGCACGATCAGCCAGCGCAGATGCCGCCCTAGCGACAATTTTTTGATAAATACGCGCATGAAATCTTAGTGGCGAATATCGCCGTTATGTTCCGATCTAGTGGCGAATATCGCTGTTATGTCCTGATCTAGTGGCGAATATCGCTGTTATGTCCTGGCCCGATCATGCCCGGAATCGACGCCCCCATCATCCAGCCATCAATATTGGCGATCCGAATTCGCATCACCGGGAAAGCGCCATCGGAAAACGTGATGGATGGCTGTGGCGAAATGATAACCGGGTCTTTGAGATGCAAGTGATAAATCGGATTAACACTGATCATGCTCTCAAAATTCTCGTCGCCCTCATTCTCGTCAGTCTCGTCCTCATCGTCATCGCCCATATCGGGGTAAAAATCTTCGAGCAAATCCGTGAGGTCGAATGCCGATTCCGCAATCGTTCGTTCTTCTTCGGTGAGTCCAGTGAGTGTCCGTCGAATCTGCGATTGAAGCATATCGCTGAGAATATCGAGGTATTCGCGTTCACCCACCAGCGTACCAGTGAGAATCGTGCCTTTCACCAGGAGGGTCATGCCAAGCGGTGCGCCTGCCAGGTTCACCAGCGCCGAAACGAGATAGGACAGAACAAAATCCGGCTCCATCCATGAATAAGTTTCAGACGACTCGGGGTCGTCGAATCGGTCAAACATGCTATATTCCCTCCGGCTGATGCCGCGTATAATTGACTGAATATGGAGGCGGATTATACAACAAAAGTCGGAGACGCAGAAGAAATAGAAAGATAGAAAATCGGAGACGCAGAAGAAATAGAACCACGCCCGAAATTATTAACCTTCGCCTCATGATTGTCGTGCAAAATAGAACATTATGATAATTCCATTCAATCACTTTTTAAGGAAGAGACGTGAAAACGAACCGCCAACCACAGCCTGCCCCTCGCAAAAAACAACCACGATTCCCAATCGAGCTAACGACAGATCGGGTCATTATTGGGGGGACGATCATTCTGATTATCGTCATCGTGGGTATCATCGCGATCAGTACCAGCCAGAATGCGACGAACCAGAATATCAACATCGAAGGGGTTGAGTTTTTCCCCGGTCTGATCGCCGAGCATCGGCAAGCGCTGGTAACATATGAGCAAACGCCTCCTGTTGGCGGCCCGCATCATCCCGCATGGCAAACCTGCGGCGTTTATACCTCGCCAATTTCCAATGAACACGCTGTCCATTCACTGGAACATGGGGCAATCTGGATTACTTACCAGCCCGATCTCCCTGCCGACCAGGTTCAGGTGCTTCAGGACATCACGCGCCGGGGAACGCACCGTCTGCTCAGTCCATACCCCGGCCTCGACAGCGCGGTTGTCGCCAGCGCCTGGGGCTATCAGATCAAAATGGATAGCGCCAACGATCCTCGGCTGAATCAATTTATTCTCAAATATGAACAAGGGCCTTCAACACCGGAATTGGGTGCATCGTGCAGCGGTGGTGAAACACGTACCTTGAGTCAGTTACCAGCAGGATTCTAATCGAATGACTCTCGAACAAAATCACGATTCAGTCAATCTGGAACCAGAAAATACAGGGGCAACTCGCCGCGTCAGTATCGTTATCGTGATTTTCGGCGCTATGATTCTCATCATCCTGCTGGTGCTGGTTTTGCTGCGACCAAACACGGGAACAACTGTCAGCACGGATTCTCCTGTCGCGGGTTTTGCGCGGGACATGATCGTGCATCACAATCAGGCAGTCCAAATGTCGCTGCTGCTCTATGATCGCACCGAAAATGAAACGCTGCGCTCGATTGCACTCGATATTCTGCTCTCACAGCAAAATCAGATTGGACAAATGCAGGGTTGGCTCTATCTCTGGGGCTTGCCCGTTGCCAGTGCTGAACTACCGATGGCGTGGATGGGTATGGTGGTCGAGGGCTTAATGCCCGGCATGGCAACCGATGAGCAAATGGCGGCTTTACGAGACTCAACGGGCGAAGATGCGGATCGCCTCTTTATCCAATTGATGATCCCGCATCACGAGTCGGCGATTCATATGGCGGAGGAGATTGCTGACCGCACTTCGATTCCCGCCGTGCAAAATTTCGTGCGCTCAGTCAACGCATCGCAGCAACGCGAGATTCACGAGTTGCAATTGATCGGTGAGGAACTCGGCCTCGATCTGGACGCTTCGTAGGGGCGCAGCACACCGATAGCCCGGTCACGATTTTCAGGCCACTATCTGATCTCTCACAAGACTGCAAACAGGTCTTAAAAATCCCCTCTCCAACGCATTGGAGAGGGGGAGTCAGACCGATTTGAAGCCCCTCCCTATTGCTATGGGGAGGGGTTTGGGGTGGGGATAGGCTTTCAGTACCGGACAAGCCTATTTAGGGGTGAGGTTAAATGACAAGGCTATCCTTGCACCCGTACAACTGCGCTGCGCCCCTATTTTGCCTTTATTCCCACTCAATCGTGCCGGGTGGCTTGCTGGTCACGTCCAGTACCACACGGTTCACACCGCGCACTTCGTTGACGATACGGTTGCTGGTGCGCGCCAGCAGATCATAAGGTAAACGCGCCCAATCCGCCGTCATAAAATCGTCAGTTGTCACCGAACGTAGCGCGATCACTTCCTCATAGGTGCGGTTATCGCCCATCACACCCACGCTTTTGACCGGGAGCAGCACCGCGAATGATTGCGCGGTACCCTTGCGCAGTAAGCCCTCTTTTTCGAGTTCATCCCGGAAAATCGCGTCGGCATCGCGCAATTTTTCCAGCCGTTCCCAGGTAATTTCACCCAGACAGCGCACCGCTAGCCCAGGGCCAGGGAACGGCTGCCGCCAGACGATATGATCAGGGAGGCCGAGCGCTGTTCCAACACGACGCACTTCGTCCTTAAACAGATCGCGCAGTGGCTCGACCAGCTCAAATTTCAAATCTTCCGGGAGGCCACCGACATTGTGATGACTCTTGATATTTTTCGATTTCTGGCTGGAAGCTGCACTTTCGATCACATCGGGATAGATCGTCCCCTGCGCCAGAAATTTCACACCTTCCAGATTACGCGCTTCCTCGGCAAACACGTCGATAAACAGCTTGCCAATCGTTTTGCGCTTCTGTTCCGGGTCGGTCACGCCTTGCAACGCGCTCAAAAAAGTCTCCGTCGCGTCGATATTGATCAGGAACATGCCCTGTCCGTGACGGAAAACCTCGACCACTTCTTCCGGCTCATTTTTGCGCATCATACCTGTGTTGACGAAAATCGCCGTCAATTGATCGCCAATCGCGCGGTGAATGAGCGCCGCCGCAACCGCAGAATCGACACCACCACTCAGCCCTAGCAGCACACGCTCCTGACCCACCTGATGGCGGATCATGCGGATCGCGTCATCAATGAAGGCTGCCGATGACCAGACATCTTCACAGCCGCACACGTCGAAAATAAAATTGCGCAAAACTTCGACACCCTGCGGTGTATGCGCGACTTCCGGGTGAAACTGGACACCATAAATCCCACGTTCGACATTGCCGATAGCGGCAAAAGGTGAATTATCGGAGTGCGCCAGCGACACGAATCCCGGCGGCGGCTCCTCAATGCGATCCCCGTGCGACATCCACACCTGAAAAGTGGGCATAATGCCGCGCAGGAGTACGCTGTCAGCCGTCTGGGTGACTTTTGCGGGGCCAAACTCACGTGCCTGACCGGGAGCAACGACACCATTCAGTGCATAGGTGATGGCCTGCATCCCGTAACAGACACCCAGAATCGGCTTTTTCGTCTCTAGTAGATGCGGTGGGAACTGCGGCGCACCGGGGTCATAAATGCTGTTGGGGCCGCCGGACAGAATGTAGCCGCGCGGATCATGTTGATTCATGCGCTCCGGGGCGGCATCAAACGGAAAAACCTCGGCGTAAACATTTTGCTCACGCACACGCCGCGCGATCAACTGTGTGTACTGCGAGCCAAAATCAAGAATTACGATTCCGCCCTGTCGTGGATCAGTCATAGATGAATCAACCTAATACTCGATAAGCAAAACGCAGCATCAATTCCTGATGCTCAATCTGCTGCTCCATCGCTCGTGCGCCGTGTCCGGCATCAAACCAATGGACTTCAATGGATTTTCGAAGTGAGTTGAGTTTGTCCTCGTAAACGCGCATCTGCCGAGCCGGACAGCGTGTATCATTACTGCCCTGGATCACCTGAATCGGCGCTTTGATATTTTCAGCGTAGGTGATCGGCGAACTGTTGCGCGTCGCTTCTGGGGTTTCGTCCGGCGTTCCGCCAAACAAGGCGCGTTGATAGCCCCGCAGCGTCTCAGCCTGATCCTCGTACATCAACTCCCAATCGGCAATTGCGATACCCGCCATGCCACCTGCCCACAAATCCGGGCGTTTACCAATCGCCTGAAGCGTCAGATAGCCGCCATACGACCAGCCCGTAATCATCACAGAGTCCGGCTCTGCGATGCCATGCTCGACCAGCCATTGATAAGCCGCCGCCATGTCATCGACTTCCAAATGACCGAGATTGCCCCAGATCGACTTTTCAAAAGCTTTGCCGAAAGTCGTTGAGCCGTGATAATTAATCGTGCAAAAAGCGAAACCGTGATCCAACCACGCCTGACTGCGCGGCAAAAAGGTGTCCGTCATCACCGCTGTTGGGCCGCCATGTGTTTCTAAAATCGTGGGGAATGGGCCATCCCCCTCTGGTGTCGCCAGCCAACCCTGAATTTCTGCGCCGTTCGCTGATTCAAAACTAAACGACTTCCACTTGCGTCCGTCTGGCGGATCGCCCGCTGCCAGCACAACGCGACTCTGCTCACCAGTCACGCCATCGAGCGCGATCAAACGCGGCGGATTGACCGAATCTTGCCAGGTGACGAAAATCTCACCTTTATCGGTGAAATAGCCACCCGTATATCCGCCCAAGACACCCGACGGGTGATTAAGCTTGTGGATCGCGCCCGTTTCCACCTCATAAGTGTAAGCCTGATACTCGGCCTTATAAAGCTGACAGAGCAGGATACGTTTGGTATCCAGCGACCAGCCCCAGGGTGTCACCTCACCGGGAATCTCATCAATCGCCAAATCCTGACGTTCGCCTGTGCGCGGATTACAGATCAACGGGCGGTTGTAACCCGAACGGCTGCTCGTCGCCAGGATGCGATCATCAGCAGGCGCGAATTGATAAGCAGTAATGCTTGTGCCTTCGCCGTCCCAAAGTTCGCCAACTTGCTCACCGCTGGTCGTATCAAACGCGATCAGATTTGCTTCTAATGAACCTGAACGTTCGGTGTTGCCAATGACCGCCGTTTTGCCATCATACGAAAGCGCTGGCCCAAATGTCAACCGAGGGTTGTGATAGATTTGCTGCGGCGCATTCCCATTCCTAATGACGTAGATTCTAAAGCCATCTTTTCCAGCGGCGAGAAAGCCCAAAACTTCCCCATTCCGGCTCTGGCTGATGTTAAATGAGGCATAGAGTGGCATATCCGGCGTAATATCCTCTGGTTCGCCACCTTCGAACGGTACGCGCACATAATGACCGATTTCGTTGCCCTGTGCATCGTGATGATAGTAGACAAATTGGCCGTCAGCGGAGATTAAACCCTGAACGATCCCTGTCGTATGGCTGGTGAGCTGCGTCAGGTCGCCCGTGTTCACATCCCAGGTATAAAGCTGATAAATACCATCTTTGTTGGTGCAAACTACACCACGTGCGGGGTTGCGCCGCGCTACAGCCGACCATGCAATACTGGGAGCACGAAAACGCTGCTTCCAGGGCGCATTCTCGCTTACATCAAGCGTACCTAACATCTCATGCTCCTATTCCGCCAGCACATCATACTCCTATTCCGCCAGCACAATTCTGCCATTATCCATATTGATAATCGTTGCCAGCGCTTCAATCGGGAGATGGCTGTAACCATTCTGACGCATCAATTCGCGCCCGCCTTCAAACGACTTTTCGACCACCACACCCACGCCGACTACCTCAGCCTTCGCGCTCTGAACCATCCGCGCCAATGCCATCAGCGTCTTGCCTGTCGCCAAAAAATCATCGACGATCAGCACTTTTTCGCCAGCATGTAAAAACTCCGCCGAAACCAGCAGCGGCACGTCGCCACCTTTGGTATGGCTCGGTGCAGTCTCCAGAAATACTGGCCCAGCCATCGTGATCGGTTTTTTCTTTCGCGCATAAACGACAGGCACATTCAGCACCATTCCCGTCGTCAACGCCGGGGCAATGCCCGAAATTTCCGCCGTCAGGATGCGATCAATATGAATGCCTTCAAAGCGTTTTGCCATTTCACGCCCCATCTCGACCATCAAATCCGGGTAAATCTGATGATTGAGAATGCTGTCAATTTTAAGAATCCCGCTGCCCAGGTTCTGCCCCTCGGCCAATATCCGATCTTTCAACGCTTGCATAGCTGTCTTTCAGTCCTTTGTTTCTGTAGCTTCTGGTGGTGCTGTGGTTTCTGTAGTTTCTGTAGTTTCTATGGGTGATGAGGCTTCTGTTGGCACGATGGTTTCTGATATTTCTGATGTGGTTTCTGTTGGCACGATGGTTTCTGTGGTTTCTGTCCTCGCGCCAGCTTCTTCATAAACTTCCGCAAAGATGAGTTCGAATGACTTCGGCGGGAAGCGCGAAATTTCACCGCCGGCTTCCTGACCACTTGGGGAGAGGAGCGACTGCTCCATCTTGGCCTGGCTCTCAAAATAGACTTCAAGAATGCGATAAATCCGCGAATCGCCGAGTGGACTCCCAACGACGCTGATAACCTGCCGCCGCGTGATGTCTGGCATTCGCTCGACCAGCGCTAACAGGTCGTTGTAGCTGTTCTCGAATTTTTCTTGATTAACCGGTTTGTTGAAGATAAGCATGAATTTGAACATAATTTGAACCCTAATCCTGATGCAAAAACCGGGCTGTTGTTAGCCCGGTCGCTGATTATATGCTCATTTGTGAAAAATGCTACTTGTTATCCCCGCGCAGCATTAAACCAAGCAGGAATCCGATAATAAGCGCGATGGCGACAGCACGCATGGGGTTTTTCGTGACGACGCGCGTGGCCTGATCGCCCATCTGATCGACAGAATGGGTATTGAGATAGTGGGCGGTTTTTTCGAGGTTTTTAGCCAATATATCAGCCTTTTCTACGGCTTCTTTATCGACTTTGGCATCGCGCACTTCCTTGCGGATGGTGTGGGCAGCGTTATTGAGCTGCTTCACCGTTTCTTTCTTGACATCTTCAGCGCGCTGGCGGATTTCACGTCCCAGCTCGTTGGCTTCTTTCTTCAGCTCTTCAGCGACTTGCTCGACTTTTTCGTTTCCATTTAATGGAGACATCATTTCCCTCCTGATGGAATCAACTTTCCTATGACTCCATTGTATCTCAAAAATTACCCGTTGCGGAGGGACGACTGGCCTATCTTGGATAGACAATCTACTGCAATTGAGGGAATAGACGCTATAATCCCCTCAATCTTTAGCGTACGTTGAGAACGTGTTTGAATATTCGCATTACAACTTATTATGATCTATTAAATGATGCTTTGATAGTTTGCATCCCGTCCAACGAGCTATATTTCTCCCCTTTCTCCATGCGATGGGGAAAGGGGTCGGGGGATAGGGGATGGATTTTCAACCAGGTTCTGAACGGCATTTTTATCAAGGATCAAGCGATGAATACTGAAGTTACGCCTGAACAAATCAATTTTTACCGTGAAAACGGATTCGTGGTAATCGACAATTTTCTGACCCCGGAAGAACTCGAAGTCTGGCGCAAGGCTGTCGATGAAGCTGTCGCCCAGCGCGAGGATTTCCTGATGGCGACACGGGAAGCTCGCGCCGACAAGGTTTTTTATGAGCAGGTTTTTATCCAGCGCATCAACCTGTGGAACGACCACGCCAAAATGAAAGAGTTGATGTTTGATGCCCGTCTGGGAAAAATGATGGCTGATCTGGCGGGCGTGGATGGCATTCGCATCTGGCACGATCAGGCGCTCATCAAACCCGCCTGGGGCAACCCAACTGGCTGGCATCTGGATAACCCTTTCTGGTCGTTTACGTCGCGCGACTCGCTTTCTGTCTGGGTGGCGCTGGACGATGTGACGCTCGAAAACGGCTGTCTCTATTTCCTGCCGGGGACGCACAAACTCGGCGGTTGGGACGTGACCAAAATCGGCGAAAATGTCGGCGATCTGTTCAAAATCTATCCCGAATGGATCAATATGAAAGCTATTCCCGCGCCCATGAAAGCCGGATCATGCTCCATCCATAACGGCTTTACGGCGCACGGGGCGAACTCCAATATGACTCCCGGCCCGCGCCGCGCCATGACCTGCGCTTATATGCCGGATGGCAGCACCTTCAGTGGGCGCAAAAATATTCTGCCGCAGGAATATTTTGAAAAACTCAAACTCGGCGATTTGCTGGACGACGACAACCAGAATCCGCTGATTTATCACCGCACCAAAGAATATGTGACGGCATAACGGTAAAATTTGTTGATAAACTTGAAAATATTGCGCCGTCTGGCGGTTGTGTTGGTTGTCATCACTGTTTTGACGGGATTGTTAGCGCTCGATTTAGCCAATCACGGTCTGGCATGGCGAATATTCTGGAATCTGACAGGCGAGGAAACCCCGCTTGCTCAGGTGCGCGGGATGGTCGAATGGACGGGTAATTTTATCCGTCCACAGCCGCACACCGACCCGATGACACCGATCAATCACACCGATGTCAACCCTTACGGCATCAACACCTTTCTTCAGCAGGAAGTCGAACTCAGCAAGCGTGAGCAGCAGGTGCAGATGATCGCCGATGCCGGATTCACGATGATTCGGCAGCAATTCCCCTGGGCGGACATCGAGATTGACGGGCGCGGCGATTTTGTGGATCGTCGCAACGACCTCAACGGCGATGGTATGAAGGACGAGATCAGCGCGTGGGATAAATACGACAATATTGTCGATCTCGCCGAGCAGTATGGCATAGAAATTCAGGCGCGGCTGGATAACCCGCCCCGCTGGTCACGCGCCAACCCCGATATTGGCGATTTCGCGCCGCCAGACGATTTTCAGGATTTTGTGAATTACACGGTTGCCGTCGCCGAACGTTACAAAGGCCGCATCCGCTACTATCAAATCTGGAATGAGCCGAACGCCAACGGGGAGTGGGGCAACCAGCCCGTCAGTCCCGAAGGCTATACCGATTTACTCTGCCAGACCTACACCGTGCTCAAGGCCATTGACCCGGAAATCGTGGTCATCAGTGGGCCGCTGTCACCTACTGTGTCGCTAACCGACCAGAATTTAAACGACTTCATTTTTTTGCAGCGCATGTACGATGCCGGCGCGGGCGCATGTTTCGATGTCATGTCGGCGCAGGGCTATGGATTTTTCAGCAGCCCTACAGATCGCCGCTTGCGCCCGATGACGCTGACCTACGCGCGGCATATCTACATTCGCGACATTATGGTCGCCAACGGGGACTCGCATAAACCCATCTGGATCAGTGAGGCTGCCTGGAATTCGCAACCGGAAGACCCGGCGATTATCGGCTATGGCGCGTATGGCATTGTCACTGAGGAACAAGCCGCGCGTTACATGCCGCTGGCCTATCAACGAGCGCAGGAGGAATGGCCCTGGATTGGCAATATCAGCTATTGGTTTTTCAAACGCGCCGACGACAGTGAACGCAGCCAAGCGTTTTATTATTTCCGTATGGTCGAGCCGGATTTCACGCCGCTGCCTGTGTATGACACACTGAAAAATTACATCACCTCGCAAACGCCTGTGTTATATGTCGGGGTGCATCAGGCGGAAAACTGGGCGGTTGAATTACCTGATGATGCGCAGTTGATTGACGCTGAAGGCGCGGAATTCAGCAAAGCAGTTCAAACCAGTCGCTTCAAATTTGACTCCTACGGCACGGATGTGCTTATTCGCTGGCGCGGCGATGCAGCGGGCAAAGAAGGTGTCGTCACTTTGCCGGACGGCTGGAATTTGACCGTTGCGCGCGGACAGTTGATGCCGACAGTCAGCACATTTGAGACCGACCCTAGTGATACATGGGTGATCGACTCGATTACTGTCCTTAATCGCACTTTCGAAAATATCTTCCCACTGGCGGCAGGCGCGGTGATCGCGGTTACGATGCTGCTCTGGGCGGTCATCAGCGGCTTGTGGGCACGTCGAAAATCATGAGCATCGTATGCGCTGCTTTGACAATAAATGGTAAGGCATTAGTGCGTACTATAAAAATTGCATTAGAATTAAGAACAATTGTTCTGGTCCAGAACAATTTGGATTGGGAATTCGCACATCATTTCTTTTGCAGGCCGCACAAGCGTCCGTAAACACCAGCGGATTAAGGCTAAACCCGATGTCGATGCCCCAACGCATCACTCCTACAAAATCTCTCTCTGCCTCCCTGCCTCTCCGCGCCTTTGCGTTGAGTATTTGCATTTTGCTTTTAGCCGCGCTCGTTCGATTTCACAACCTCGGCGCGCAATCCCTGTGGAATGACGAGGGCAATAGCTACGTCCAGGCGACGCGCTCATTCGCGGACATCGCCGCCAACGCTGCCCGCGATATTCACCCGCCGGGCTACTATTGGCTGTTGGCGGTCTGGCGCACCCTGACTGGCGAATCGGAATTTGCGCTGCGTTCGCTGTCGGCTTTCGCCAGCATCTTGACTGTCGCTTTCACTTATGCTATCGGCAGACGAATTTTCAGCCCATTGGCAGGGCTGGCAGCGGCGCTTTTCGTTGCGCTCAATACGTTCAGCATTTACTACGCTCAGGAAGCGCGGATGTATGCCCTGCTGGCGATGTGGGCAGCGGCGAGTATGTGGGCGCTGGCGGGATTTTTGCGAATGTGGCATGTAGGGGCGCAGCGCGCCGTGCCCCTACGATGGGCATTGGCATTGTCGATGTTCAACGCGGCGGGGTTATGGACACAGTACGCCTATCCGTTCGTGATGATGGCGCAGGGTGTTGTGTTTGCGGTGTGGTTTGTAGGGGCACGGCGCGCCGTGCCCCTACGCTTGATGACCCTTCCCTTGATTTTATACGTTGCCGCCAATCTGCTCACCATCATACTCTATTTGCCCTGGCTGCCGACGGCGATTGAGCGCGTCACGTCCTGGCCGAACACGGGCGAACCCACGCCTTTTAACGCCGCGCTCGGCATGATTCTCGGCTGGTTTACATTTGGTATCACCTATACCGTCAACGATGCCAGTTGGGTCGCGATTGGGCTGTTTCTGCTGATTTTCGGGCTACGGGCGCGGCGAAATACTTGGCAATCGGTGGTTTTTTTGCCGTTGATCTGGGCGGCGCTGCCTGTCGCCATCTTTTTAGCGCTCGGCCTGTTCCGCGAAAGCAACCTCAAATTTTTGCTGCCGTCACAAATCGGATTCGCGCTGCTGATGGGGCGCGGCATCTGGATGCTGTGGACACTGGATATTCCGGCGCGTCCGGCACTCGCGAAAAACGCGCCCAAATTAGCCGCTGTCGCCGGATTTTTGGGAATTCTCGCGAATCTGTGGGCGGGCTTGACACCGCTTTATCACGATTTTCAGCGGGCGGATTATCGCGGGATGGTCGCCGAGATCAGCGCGAATTTGCAGTCCGACGATGCGGTTATTCTCGACGCGCCGAATCAGGAGGAAGTTTTTCGCTATTATTATCGCGGCGCAGCACCCGTTTATCCGCTGCCACCCGGCCTGGGCGGTAACGACGACGAAACGCGCGAGCTTGTGCGGCAGATTATCGCCGATCACCGCCGGATATTCGTCGTATTTTGGGGCGAAACCGAACGCGACCCCAACCTTGCCGTGGAATCGACACTGGACAGTGAATCCTATGAAGCCCGCAGCGATTGGTATGGTGATGTGCGGTTAGTGCGCTATGTTACGCCCATCGAGCCGACAATTATTCGCGAATCCGGCGCACGTTTCGGCGAGTCGATCACGCTGGAAAGTTATGCTTTGAGCGCGGACTCGGTTCAGCCAGGTGATGTGCTGCAACTCCGGCTTACCTGGCAAACAGATGCGCCGCTGGAAACACGCTACAAAGTGTTCGTGCAACTGCTCGATTCTGACGGCGTTCTCGTCACCCAGCGCGATAGCGAACCCGGCGGCGGCTTGGCACTCACAACGACATGGAAAACAGGCGATTCGATCATCGACAATCATGCGCTCTTGCTTCCCGATAATTTATCACCCGCTAACTATGCGCTCATTATTGGCCTCTACAATATAGATGATCCGCAAGAGCGCTTACAAGTTGGCGAAGCGGATTATTTAAATTTGAGCGAAATCTCAGTTGTTGAAAATTAAAATTTTGAACCACTGAGACACTGAGTACACAGAGACATCCTTTTAAGGAGAACCATCATGCGTGTCATTATTACAGGCGGAACAGGTCAGATCGGCAGGCCATTGATCGCCGACCTACTGAAACAGGGTTATGAAGTCGTCGTCCTCAGCCGCAGTCCGGGGGTGGTCAAGGGATTGCCGAAAGATGTGATTATCGAGGGCTGGGATGCCCGTACTGCCAAAGGATGGGGACATCTTGCCGACGGCGCAGGCGCGATTGTCAACCTCGCGGGCGAAAATATCGCGGGTGAGGGCTTTTTGCCCGCAAAGTGGACGGACGAACGCAAAAAACGCATTATCGACAGCCGCGTAAATGCAGGCAAGGCTGTCGCGGAGGCCGTCGAGCAGGCCGCGAAAAAACCGGGGGTGGTCATTCAAGCCTCAGCCGTCGGCTATTATGGCCCGCGCGGGAGCGAAGAAATTACCGAAGACACACCGCCAGGGAGCGATTTTCTGGCGAAAGTTTGCATTGACTGGGAAGCCTCATCAGCATCGGTTGAAAAACTGGGTGTGCGCCGCGCCGTCATTCGTACTGGGATTCCGCTGAGTTTTGAAGAAGGCGCACTGTCACGGATGGCGCTGCCGTTCAAGCTGTTCGCGGGCGGCCCACTCGGCAGCGGCAAGCAGCAGTTCCCCTGGATTCACCCGGCTGACGAGACACGCGCGATTCGCTTTTTGATCGAAAATTCGAATGCCAGCGGCGCGTTTAACCTGACCGCGCCCAATCCGCTGTCTAACGCCGAGTTCAGCCGCGCGTTGGGCAAGGTGATGGGGCGACCATCCTTTGTACCAGCGCCCGCCTTTGCATTCGAGATGGCGTTTGGCGAGGCCGCCTCGCTGGTGCTGACCGGACAACGTGCCGTCCCCAAGCGATTACTGGAAGCGGGCTACAAATTCCAGTTCACCGATGCCGAGGCTGCCCTGCGCAACATCTACCGCTAAAAACGCACTCCAAACATGCGCTCCCGAAATTCTGAATATGAGTCACAATAGTGAAGCGATATTCAAAATTAAAGGAGCGCTTTATGTTAAATTTTGACCCCTGGGATACCGAAAAGCTGAAAAAACACAGCCTCGAACCGCGCCAGTTTATCGACTTCCGCCAATCGACGCTGCCCAACGGAATGCGGATTATCGAGGCCTACAACGGCAGCGGTTTGACATTCACGGTCTTGCCGGATCGTGGGCTGGACATCTGGACGGCACATTACAACGGAATCCCGCTGACGTGGATCAGCCAGGGTTCGCCACATGCCCCGGATTTCGGTCAGCTCTGGAAGCAGCAGTTCAACGGCGGCCTGCTGACCACATGCGGTTTGACGCATGTCGGCCCGCCAGAAAATGACGATCTGACGGGCGAATGGCGCGATATTCACGGCCTTTACAGCCGTCTACGTGCTTATAACGTCAGCGTCACCAGCGACGACGATCATCAGACTCTCAATCTCAGCGGCACAGTCAGCGAAAATGTGCTTTTCGGCGAACAGTTGCGGTTGACTCGCAATATCCGCATCACGCTCGGCAAACCGCAAATCGAAATTTCCGATACAGTTGTCAATTTGGGTGATGAACCAGCGCCATTGATGATTCTCTATCATTGCAACCTCGGCTATCCGTTAATTTCCGACCATACCCGGCTGCACACTGCCGATCAGGGCGTTTATCCCCGTGATGATGCCGCACGTCCTGGCTTTGGCACATGGCCGGATTACGCCGCAGCCGCCCCACGCTACGCCGAGCAGGTTTTTTATCATCACGTCAAACACGCCGGAAAAGATGCTGCTGGTCGCGAAGTTTCCACCGCCGCCCTGTTACAAGAGCGCTGGGGGCTGAAATTTGAATGGGACACGAGTACGCTGCCCTATTTATGCCAGTGGAAAAACACGCGCGAGGGCATCTACATTGCGGGAGTCGAACCCGGCAACTGTGTTCCCGAAGGCCGCAATGCCTCGCGTCAAAATAATCGTCTGGTGATGCTCGAACCCGGTCAGAAGCAGGATTTTTACCTCCGCTTAAGCATTGTGGACGGCGCGGAAAACGTCGAAAGCATGAAGCAGCAGGTCAGCCAGTTGCAGAGCAGCGGAAGCCCGGCTGCGTCCTGTCGTCTGGACGATTACGCCCGTTAAGACTACAATCGGCGGCGGTTTATTGTTAGCAAAAGGTTGTTTTATGCGCCAATGGATCGCCGTCGTCTGTATTTTACTGTTATGTTTGCTGGGAATGATCGTCAACGCTCAGGATGTTGGCCTCATGACCGAAGACACCACCGTTATCACCCAACTCGATGCCTACGGGCAGGAAATCAAGGTCGCTCAAGGGCTTCTCGTTAATCGGGGCGAATCCGCCTTCAATAACATCAGCCTGCTGGCCGAAGTTTATAACGCCAATGACGAAATAATCGGCGAGGGTTTCGGCTATCCAGTCAAGGCCTGCGGTGAAGGGCTGCTGCCGGAGTTCACCATGCAGCCCGGTATGACAGAGGCTTTTACCGTGCCGCTGGATATTTTTGAGCCGGAGGCCGCGATTGATCGCGTGGAGATTATTCCGCAGGCCGATTCGATAGCCGCCGATGAAACCATTGCGCGGCCTGCTTTTCAATCAGGCATCACCGTGATTTCCGGGCGCGAAGTCGTCACAGTGGAATGGCTGGATAACGAAAATTTACTCTTTAGCGCTGGCTGCTGGCGTGATATTTTTACCAATCGAAGCTGGTATGACTACAACGTGCGATCTGGTATCCAATCGCCCATTGAGCATCCCAGAGCCGTCGAAATCACTGATGCGCTGCGCAACACCATTGACCTGACTGATCCTCTGTTATTTAATCGCTCATTTTTCAGCTTCGCGCCGGGGCAAAATCGCGCCGTCTACCAGACCGAACTCAACACACTGGTAACGTCTGAAGCGGACGGCTCATTCCCGCGCGTGTTATTTGACAGGCTCTACAATATTTCGCTTCAGGGCATCAATTTTATCCAGGGCGGCGTTTTTGTGGCCTACTATCACGGTGGCTATGGCGACAATGTGCTTTATCTCACCGCCAATGCTAACGGTCAGCAGCTCAGTCAGCATCCGGCGGTCAGCCTGCCCTCGCTTATTGTGCCGGGTGTTTCGCCCAACGGTCAGCGTGTGATTATCGCTGCCGAAATCAACGGTGTGACTGGCTATTACCTCAGCGCGACCAACACGGAATTTCAAGAACTGCTTTTTGAGTCCGAGCCACCGGGGAATAATTGGCCTGCGCCGCTTTACAACATCACGCAAGACTCCAGACGATATGTTTATATCGCTCGTCCGGTTGATGGCGAGGCGCGACTGCAATGCTACAACCCGGACAGCGATATTCTGCACGATCTGACCTCGCTGCCGCTGAATCTGGAAACCGATGAGCGCGGCTGGATGTGGCTCTCGCCGGACGGGAGCAAAATCGCGCTGGCGGCAAACGGTCTGCGCGGCGGCCTGTGGCTGATCGACCTGAACGAGTTTGAAGCGTGCGATTAAAATCCTCCCGTATTTTCGAAGCGCTGGCAATCCTGTCGATTTTGCTTCTCGCTGCGTGGCTGCGCTTCGGCTGGCCGGGGGTCAATTCGTTCGCATTTGACGAGGCACGTTTAAGTTTAATCTCGCTGGACATGGCACGAGGCGGAGAGTTCGCGGCATTGGGGATGCCGTCGTCCGTTGGTGTGCCGAATCTGCCTGCCGCCGCCTGGATTTACGCGATCCCCTATCTTTTTTCAACCGATCCGCTGGTCGCAACACAATTTACAGGGCTTTTGAGCCTGGGCGCGGTATTCGGCGTATGGCTGCTGGCACGGCGCGGTTGGGGTGCATGGGCAGGTTTGGCGGCAGTGCTCAATATGGCGACTTCCCCCTACAGTGTCCTCTATTCGCGCAGCATCTGGGCGCAAAATTTATTACCCGTGCTGGCGCTGGCGTGGGGATGGGCGGGATTTTTAGGCGCAGCGCGAAAAAATCGAATCGCGATTGCCGCCAATATTTTCCTCGCAGGATTTGTTTTTCAAGTGCATTTCGCGGGTATCGCATTGGCGCTTGGTTCGCTGTATCTGATCGCGCGTTATGGCTGGTGGCGACGACCTCCACCGATTCTGATCGGCGGCGGTCTGGCACTGCTGGCACTTTTACCATTTGTCGCGCGGGTAATGTGTTGTGCGCCGGAAGTGATCGACCAATTTCGAAATGCGCTTGGCGGTTCACCGCAAATTGATGGGATCAGCTTTCAAGAAACCGTGCGTTTAGCTTATGGTTCCGGCTGGCAATATTTATCCAGCGGATCGCGAACGATTGATTTTACGCCTGATCTGACTGGCCTCGTCGGGATTTGCGTGGCGATTGGTTTGACGGCGGGGTTAATCGCGATTTTTCGGATGTTGGCGTGGGCAATAAGGGCGCAATATATTGCGCCTCTACAGGAACACGATGTAAATGAGGCGAGTCGGCGACCAACGGACATCCCTGTGGGACGAGTCGGCCCTGCGAATGGCAATCCATCTCTGATTCTGGCGGAAATCACGCTGATCTGGCTGGTCGTTTCGCCGCTGTTTTTTGTGCGCCATAGTACGCCCGTGTTCATCCATTATCAACTGGCCTCGCTGCCCGCGATTGCGCTGGTGATCGGCGCGGGGACGCAGCTTTTCAAACGGCGCTGGTGGCCTCCCCTAATCACAGTTTTGATGATTGTGGCGGCCTATCAGTGGAGCATGGAGATTCGCGCCAGCTTGAATCGCGCCGAAAATTTTGCGACACCGGACGGCCTGGGAACGCCGCTGGAAATTTCGCGAAACGTCGCCAGCAGCGTACCGGAGAATACGCCCGTTTTATTTTTCACGCACGGCGACGATCCGAACGTTAACGGCGAGGCAGCGGTCTTTGATGTGCTGTGGTGGGAACGCGACCATCGCATCGTCAATGGCGAATCGCTGCTGATTTTGCCGCCTTATTCTGCCTATCTGATGGCGACACTCGCGCCCTTTCAGGCGTGGGAAGAAATCGAAGCGGCAAATCTGGCGCAAAATATTCAAACGGTTGATCGCCGCGAGAATGAAGGGCCGGGGTTCGTCGCGACGCTTTATGACGGCGAATCCCTGCCAGCGGGATTCACGTCGATTGAGCCGATTGCGTTCGCGGACGGCGCACAGCTTGAAGGCTGGAAAGCACGGATGGTCGGGCCGCGTTTGCGTATCTCGACTCTGTGGCGTGTGTTAGAGTCTCCACCAGCCGGAACCTATCAACAATTTCATCATCTGCGCAGCGCTGAGTCGCTCGAAGGCGAACCATTGATGGTTTCAGACGTGCCAATTTCGACGCAGGATTGGCGCGTTGGCGATAGGCTGATCGTCATGGGCGATTTTTTTGTTGATCAGCAAACTGAATTTTGGGTAGATATTGGGCATTACAGCCTGCCAGATGTGGCTCGTGTCCCGCGCGTGGATGGAACCGGTGACAGTGCCCGTCTTGGGCCGTTTAATCTCTCGTAGAAAGTTTCAGCATGTCGAATCTCGCATTTGGCCTTGTGATGGCCTCCGCTTTTACCCACGCGATCTGGAACTGGCTGGCGAAACGTGCCGGAGGTGGAACCGCTTTCGTCTGGTTATTCAGTACCCTCTCGACGCTATTTTATCTCCCACTAGCGATATTTATCCTGGTGCGCGATCAACCAATTATTGGCACAGATCAGGTGATTTTTCTGGTGGGGACGTGTGTGCTTCATCTGGCTTATTACACGCTGCTTTCACGCGGCTATCGTGTGGGCGATCTCTCGCTGGTCTATCCGCTTTCGCGCGGCACTGGCCCGATGCTTTCGACCATTGGCGCGATTTTTTTGCTCGGTGAGCGTCCAACTGTCGTCGCTGTTATTGGGGCGATTCTTGTGACCATCGGCGTATTTGTCCTCACAGGCAATCCGTTCACCATCGCTAAAAGGCAGAATTTACCCGCTGTCATTTATGGCTTGCTGACCGGATTAACGATTGCCGCCTACACACTCTGGGATAAACAGGCCGTCAGTACCATTCTCATCCCCCCGCTGATTTTGACGTGGGTCAGCGGCGCATCCCGCGCGATCATGCTCATGCCATTTGCGTACCAGCATTGGGATGAAGTCCGGGCAGGCTGGCAAAAACACCGCCGCGAGGCTATCGGCATTGGTATACTGGACGCTTTATCATACATGCTATTTTTGATCGCGCTGGTTTTCAGCCCCGTCAGCTATATGGGGCCAGCCCGCCAGGTCAGTATCCTCTTCGGCGCACTGCTGGGGACGCAGCTACTCGCGGAAGGCGATTCTCGCCGCCGCCTGATCGCCGTTGGAGTAATGATGCTCGGACTGGTTTCACTCGCTCTGGGTTAAACGAGATTTTTGACCAGTTCACCCACCAATCGCACACGCTCAATATCCCCATCTGGCGGGATTTCATCCGAAATGCCGAGCACGAGATGCGGATAAAATAACTCGACGACACGCTTCGTACAGGCGATCAGGTCAGACTCGGCATATGATGGCAAAAAATAAAGAGCCGGGATACCGTCCAGCAGAACCAGATCGCCCAAAGCCTCTTTGATTTCTTCCAACGTGACATCTCCCTGCGGAACAGGCGTAGCGGCTTCGATGCCGTCCCAGGCACATTCATGCAGATAGGGCAGCAGTGGTTTCATTGTGCCATCAATGTGGATATGTACGTATTTACCCGCCGCCTTGAGCTGATCGACACGCTTGCGATAGTAAGGCGTGAGATAAGTCTTCCAGATGCGCGGTGAATCCATGTGCGCGGCGATATTCTCGCCCAGGTTGATAATGTTCAGCGGACAAGCGCATAACACGTCATAAATTTTGTCATCCGCCGTTGATGTCATTTCGAGATAGGCTTGCAGCATATCGGGATAATCGTGCATCCAATAAACAGTATTCTGGAAGCCCATCTCCTCTATAAACAGGCGTTGAAATGGCGAACGCCGGAAGAAAAATTGTGGAGCGCCATATGCTCCGAAGCGTGCTATTTCCTGCTCATAGGCGTGCTGATCCCAATACCATTCCTCGTCATCCAGCACATAAGCCAGCGTTTTGAAGTCATCCGGGGTCTGCAAGCGATAATCTGTCCAGTGAAATGAAAGATTCCATTCGTCATACGTCCAGACTTCACTTAATTTGCCGACAGGTGTTTTCCATGTATGGCGCAGGTGGTTTTCGTCATCCCAGTTTTCGCTGTATTCCACATTTTTATAGCGAAGCCGCAAGCCATTGCCGAAGTAACGCACGGAGGCATGACAATAATCATAAACGTCGAGAATGTCGGCATCTCGGAGGTGAGGCGGCATTGTCCCACGTTTTTTATTCACGCTGTACCAGAACTCCAGCCGGGGCTGCCACAGCACGCCTCCAGGGTCTTTGCCCGCAAAAATCGCCAAATCCATCGCTCGGTAATCAGGTCGCATAATTTGCCTCCTTATACCCGATGTCGCGCGTCAACACGAAATACAAAAACTTCATTGTGATGTTGACACAGAAGAACCTATTCTTACTTTATCAAGTTGGTTTGTGGGAAAAAAGTCGATTCATCGATAAAAATCACGACATTCGTCCTGTTCTCTGGATAACAGCCATTCCACCTCTTTGATTCCAGGCATTGGTATGGCTAAACTTTCGCATTTGGGCTGTTCGGCCTACAGTTAAAAGGCGAACATCAAGAGGTGAAGATGGACATTTTATGGTTTATTCCGACCCACAACGACACGCGCTATCTGGGAACCGCGGTGAGCAAACGCCATGCCACTCATGCTTATCTGACGCAGGTTGCACAGGCTGTTGATGCGCTCGGTTATACGGGCGCTCTCCTACCAACGGGGGCGGCCTGCGAAGACTCGTGGGTGGCGGCTTCTTCGCTGATCTCAGTCACAAAACACCTGAAATTTTTGATTGCGGTGCGCCCCGGCAGCCTCTCACCCACATTAGCCGCGCGGATGGCCGTTTCATTTGACCGGCTATCTGGTGGCCGCCTGCTCCTGAATATCATCACAGGCGGTGATCCGGTTGAACTGGCTGGAGATGGCACATTTTTGAATCATGACGAGCGCTACGAAGTCACCGAGGAATTCCTGAGCATATGGCGGGAATTGATGACCGGAGAAGAAACGACATTTTCCGGCACACATCTCGAAATTAAGGGCGGAAAACTCATCAATCCGCCTGTGCAGCGCCCTTCACCACCGCTTTATTTTGCCGGTTCATCGCCAGCGGCGCATCGTATCGCAGCGAAGTATGCCGATTTGTATCTGACGTTGGGCGAGCCGCCTGCCGCAGTCGCGGAAAAAATTGCCGATGTGCGCCGTCAGGCAGCGGAACAGGGCCGCACGATCCGCATTGGCGTGCGCCTGCATATCATTGTTCGCGACACCGACGCAGAAGCATGGGCAGCAGCCGATGATCTGATGAAATATGTCGATTCTGCCGCGATTGCCAAGCGACAATCCGAATTGGCGCGATTCGATTCAGTGGGTCAGGGCAGGATGCGAACTCTGCATCATGGCAGCCGCGAATCGCTGGAAATCAGCCCCAATTTGTGGGCAGGCATCGGCCTGATTAACAAAGGCATCGGCACAGCCCTCGTCGGCGACCCAGACACCGTAGCCGAACGCCTGCAAGAATATGCCGACCTGGGGGCCGATACGTTCATCCTCTCCAGTTATCCCCATCTGGAAGAAGCCTACCGTGTCGCGGAATTGGTGCTGCCGCGTTTGCCTGCCTGGAAGCCGCGAAATGAGCAGGTTTTTAAGCCGGACGTTCCGACAAGCTGGAAATAAATTAGCCATTCTTTCCCATAAGGGCGACAAGGTGTGTCACTGCTATTCCACTATTTCGAATATTTGCTATCAGCCGATACTATTGATAGGAGGAAGGAGCAGCTCATGCCAAAAATCGACGATTGGAAAGCATCCGCCGGGCGCATTATTTTGCTCACGATTGGGGCGCTGGTTTATGCCGTCGCCGTCAACCTCTTTTTTAAGCCTTACCAGATCGCGCCCAGCGGCGTTTCCGGCGTGGCAGTCATTCTCAATTCGCTGATCGGCACACCCGTCGGCCTCATCATTATTATCGGCAACATCCCGATTCAAATTCTGGCTTATCGTTCACTTGGCGGCTGGAAAATTGTCGCACGGACCGTTTACGTGATTGTGCTGTATTCGATTGCTATTGACATGCTCACACCTTATTTTCCCGCCACAGGCATCACCGACGATTCACTCCTCAGCACGATTTTTGGCGGCATTCTGGGCGGAATCGCGGGAGGTTTGATCTATCGTGCGGGCGGCACGCTCGGTGGCACTTCGACTTTGGCACGTATCCTGCAACTCCGGCTTGGTACATCGCTCAATAACACCTATTTGTATACGGATTCGCTGGTCGTCCTGCTGGCAGGATTGGTCTTCGGCTGGGAGGGTGCGCTCTATGCGATGGTCGCGATTTTCGTGGATGGCGCGACGGCGGATTATGTCCTCGAAGGCCCCAGCACGATCCGAACGGTCACGATTGTCACCAACCACCCGCGCGAAGTCGCCGATTTGATCCTCGATTCGCTGGAACGAGGCGTCACGGGCTGGCAGGGCGAAGGGATGTATACCGAGCAACCGCGTACCGTGCTGTTCGTGACGATTACGCGAACAGAAATTAACGACCTGAAAGCGCTGATTTTCTCGGTTGATCCCGGCGCGTTTATCGTCATCGGCCAGGGGCATACGGCTTACGGAGAAGGTTTTCAGTCGATCACACCACGCGGGACGTAAATATAATCTGATTCTATCATTTGTATGCTACATTACGATTCATATAAATGGAGATTGTCATGATTAAGCTCGAAAACATCAAAGATCTGCTCGACCAAACCGACGACGCAACACTAACGCTTTATGTGAACGTGGATAAAGCAGCGATGGAAAATCAGGCGACGACTCCAGCCTGGCGCATATGGGTAAAAAATACACTTCGCGATCTGGATAGCAGCGCGGATGCAGAAGCCTGGAACACCGTCCACGATTGGGTACAAAATTATTTCAACGACTATGAGCCAACCAGCAAAGGATTACTCATATTTGCGGGAGTTTCCTTCCAGGAAGTCCATGAGCTTCCACTGCAATTTGAAAATCATGCCACTTTCGGCGAACCCTTTCTGACCCCACTTCTGTCGGCAATGGACGAATATAAACCTTATCTCGTCACATTGGTCGATCAGGAGTCCGCCCGCTTCTTCATTGGCTACCTGGGAGAAATTGGCTTCCAGGAAAGCATGGAAATTGATCTGGAGGAATACGACTTCCAGCAAAAGACACTCACACTCTCTTCAGCCGGTCTAGGGGTCACGCAAAGCAGCAACCAGGAAGCCTTTGACCGGATGATTGACGAGCATCGTAACCGTTTCTATCGAGACGTGATCGAGACAACTCAGAAATTAGCTGAACACAATCAAATTCGTCGGGTGATTTTGGGCGGCAGTGAGCAGTCCGCTTTTGCGCTGCAACACCTCATGCCCGATTCGCTCAAAGCGGATGTGGTTGGTGTGCTCAATATCCCCATGCGCTACAATGCGTCAGACATTTTCCAGCACGTTCTGCCCGTAGCGCAGGAGGCCGAGGAAAAGCAGGATATGGACATCGTGAATCAAGTGATTGATTTTGCCAAGTCACGAGGGCGCGGCGCGTTAGGCGAGGAAGCCGTCAAGATGGCACTCGATATGCAGCAGGTCGAACTATTGATCCTGCCCTGGCCGTCACAAAAACCAGAATTATCCGACAGTCTGGCTTTCCAGGCCTTGCAGCTCAACAGCAAAATCGAACTGGTGCACGGAGAGGCTGCGGAACGCCTGAACGAAGAAGGCGGGATCGCCGCGCGGCTTTATTACGCCCCTTAGTCAGCGTACCGACCAGGTTTCGTCGGGAATTCCGGCCTTCAGATTTTCCCAACGCGCCAGCGTAAACAGAAAGTCTGACAGGCGGTTGAGATACGGTACAACATGCTCACCAATCGGCTCGTCTTCCTGCAAGGTGATGACGAGCCGTTCTGCACGGCGGCAGATCGTTCGTGCAACGTGGATGTGTGCTGCTGCCGGAGTGCCGCCGGGAAGGATGAAATTTTTGAGTTCGGGGAGCTGCGCCGTCATCTCGTCGATCCCGTTTTCCAGCCATATAATGGTGTCAGCATCCATGCGGACGACCCAACTGCTTTTGGCATCGAGTGGAGTCGCCAGGTCTGCGCCCAGATTAAACAGTTGATGCTGAATGCGCACCAGCCAATCATCGCCATGCGGCTTGCAGGTACGCGCCACGCCCAGAACGGAATTCAGTTCATCCACCGTGCCATAACTTTCGACGCGCAGGTGATGCTTGGGGACACGCCCACCGGAAAAAAGGCTCGTTGTGCCGTCATCGCCGGTTCGAGTGTAAATTTTCATAATATTTGCCCTGCCTTTACCTTGCTATTTTAGAACTTTTGTGCTATCCTAATCATTCTTAAATTGCCGCATCATTATGCGTGTAGGCTGGCAAATTCTCCAGATCAGACTACACTAGAATAATGCAAGAATCGAATGAAAAGAGCGTAATCCTATGGTGAAGAAAAAAGAAAAGCCGGAAGGCGATAGCGACCCTACTCTTTTTGTACAAGACGAAGGGCGTATGAAGGCGTTAGAAGCTGCCTTGCAAGACCTGACCAAGCGCTTTGGTGATGGAACGATTATCCGCCTGGGAGATGCTGTTCACCTGGCTGTTGAGGCCATCCCCACCGGATCATTGGGTGTTGATATTTCCATCGGCGTAGGCGGGATTCCACGCGGACGCATTGTTGAGATTTATGGCCCGGAATCAAGCGGTAAAACGACCCTCTGTTTGCATGTGATCGCCGAGGCTCAAAAACGTAACGGCCTGTGCGCGTTTATCGACATGGAACACGCGCTTGACCCGGCTTATGCCCATCGCTGCGGCGTGAACATGGACACGCTGTATGTCGCGCAGCCGGACACAGGCGAAAATGCCCTGGAAATTACCGAAGCTCTGGTGCGCTCTGGTGCGCTGGATGTGATCGTGATCGACAGCGTGGCGGCACTCGTCCCCCGCGCTGAAATTGAAGGCGAAATGGGCGACAGCCACGTCGGTTTGCAGGCGCGTCTGATGAGCCAGGCTTTGCGCAAGCTCTCTGGCGCGATCAAGCAGTCCAACGTGTGCGTGATGTTCACCAACCAGATTCGCGAAAAGGTGGGTGTCATGTATGGAAGCCCCGAAACGCAGCCGGGTGGTCGTGCGCTCAAATTTTATGCCAGCGTGCGCCTGGATATTCGTCGTGTCGAGGGCATCAAGATCGGCGGCGATACCGTTGGCAACCGCACCCGTGTGCGCGTCACCAAAAACAAAGTCGCTGCGCCCTTCCGTGAAACCGAATTTGACATCATGTTCTATGAAAATGGGATCAGCAAAACAGGCGAGATCGTCGATTTTGGTGTTGAACTGGGCCTGATAGAAAAGCGCGGCGCGTTCTACCGTTATAACGACGGCCTGCTGGGACAAGGGCGCGAAAACGCGAAAGTATTCCTGAAAGAAAACAAAGTCGTAGCCGACGAAATTGAAGACGCGATTCGTGCGCATTATGGCCTGCCAACAACAGTTGCGCCGCCGCCTGCGCAGTAATTTAAGAATCAGTGTAGAATGTATTAAATAGCCTTAAAGACAGGGTGGCTTACAGGCATCCTGTCTATATTGTAAGTGCTAGTTAACCCAAGAGGTTGACACAAATTTCGTATATTGCTATGATGGCAGAACAGAAATTCTTAAGGAGAGACTTATATATCATGGCTACCTATAATCCCGATCACGAAAAAGCTCTGAATGCAGCAATGAAAGGCGTTAAGGGCGCGACTGCCGAGAAGATGTTCGGCTTCCCCGCCTACAAGGTCAACGGCACACTCGCCGTCAGCGTCAAGGCTGAAGGCATCGTCGCTAAAGTCGGCGAGAAAAGCGCTCAGAAGCTCATCGGCAAAGCAGGCATCAAAGCCTACGAGCCGCTGCCAGGCCGCGTCTGGAAAGAGTGGGTTCTGATTACCAGCGACTTTGACAAGAACAAGTCTGTTTTTGACGAAGCTGCCAAGTATGTCGCTGCTGATACGAAGACTGCCGCCAAAGCTGAGAAGCCTGCCAAGGCAGCACCCGCGAAAGCCGCCGCCGCTGAGAAGCCTGCTGCCAAGAAGCCCGCTGCTCCCAAGAAAGCCGCAACGACAGACAAGAAACCGACTACAAGTAAAAAGAAATAAGCTGACGGTTTCGCAAAAGCATCTTGCCCTGATTCAGTGGGCAAGATGCTATAATGTCCCGATCATTGGAGCAAAGAGAGGGACATGATGATTGCAGAAATTGATGCCATAATGAGCGCTGAGGTCAAAGCAGGTGGCCCTGGCGCAGCGATAGCGATTGCAAAAGACGGAACGGTTGTGCATCGCGCCGGATATGGATTGGCGAATGTCGAGTGGAATATTCCGAATCAAGCCGATACTGTATTCCGATTAGCCTCAATCACCAAACAATTTACCGCCGTAGCGATTATGATTCTCGCCGAACAGGGTAAACTCCGCGTTGACGACCCGCTTACCAAATTTCTGCCGGATTACCCCACCAGCGGACATCACATCACCGTCCATCACCTGCTGACCCATACCTCTGGCATCTTCAGCTATACCAGCGACCCAGACGCGATCAATAAGCTCCTGCTCGATAAATCCCCACAGGAAATATGCGATTCGTTCTCGCGCATACCCTTTGACTTCAAACCCGGCGCACGCTATCTCTATAACAATTCGGCCTATATTTTGCTTGGCATGATTATCGAAAAGCTGTCTGGCATGAGTTATGCCGAATTTATCCAGAAGCATATTTTTGACCCCCTGGGCATGACCAAATCGTATTATCTAAGCAACGAGCCAATCGTCTCCTGTCGTGCATCTGGCTACGATGAAGGGCCAAATGGAATCCAAAACGCACGCTATCTGAGCATGACTCAGCCTCACGCAGCAGGTGCGCTGGGGTCTACAGTGGACGATCTGATTTTGTGGAATCAAGCGCTGGTGGAAAATCGTATCATCTCCGCCGAGTCGCTGGCGCAGATGCACACCTCGGCTGTACTGGATGATGGTACCGCAACTGATTATGGTTATGGTTGGGGACTCGAGCCTTATCAACAACATCGGGCTTTCCATCACGGCGGCGGCATTTTCGGTTTCAGCACCTATATCTCCTATCTGCCTGATGACGCGCTCAGTATCGTCGTGCTGACCAATTATTCCGGCTTCGACAGCAGCAAAATTGCAGGCATGATCGCCCGCCACATGCTTGGCCTGCCCGAAGTCAAGCACACGCCGATTGAATTGAGCGCAGATAGCCTCAAAAAATACGCGGGTTCTTATCGCATGGATCGTTACCCCGGAACTTTAAAGGTTGTGGCCGAGCCGGATGGCACATTAACGCTCCACGAAGGACGGCCTACGACGATTGTTCCGATCAGCCAGAGCGAGTTTTCCGTACCCAACAACTCTGAAAAAATGGTTGTATTTTCGGATGAGCAGGATGGGGTGTTCACAAAGATGACCTTGAGCGCCGCATTCAGCACCGAAATCACCCGCCGTGTACCCGATGAGCAAGCATGAATAGTGAGGATCAAGGATGAATAGTGAGGATCAAGGATGAATCAGGACGAGTATTACAGCGACGAAGAAGATGAGGATGAGCCATTAGAGGCCTATTGTGTTCGCTGCAAACAAACCGTCGAAGTCGAAAATGCGAAGGCCGTATGGACGCGACGGGGAATGCCTGCCACGCGCGGTGACTGCCCTGACTGTGGTGGAACGGTCTTTCGCATGGGACGCACCGCCGCCCACAGCAAGATGAATCGTCCAGCAGCAGTTCAAGTGGCTGCCAACAGCCGCGCCAAACTGCCGCAGGATACCGCTTATATCAATTTTGCCGTTCAGGACGAAATTGTCGCTGTACAAATCGCCGCTGATCTGGAAAAAATCGGTATTGCAAGCTGGCTGCACGATGCCGAGGCCGCAGAAGCCGATTCGACACAATGGGCGGGTGGCGTTCATCCCGCGCTCAGCGAGTGCGCCCGTATGGTGTTCCTGCTGTCACCCTCGGCGCTGATCTCGGAAAGTGCCGAAACTGCATGGCGCTTCTTCAAGGAAAAACGCAAGCCCATCGTCATTGCGCTGGTAGAGACGGCAGAGCCGCCGGATGCCATTCGCCGCAGTCCTCGCTTTGATTTCATCAGCGATTACAAACTGGCTTTCCGTCAAATGGTGCAGGCGTTAAGCCAGTAACCGCGTCAATTGTAGGGGCGACCCGCCGAGATGCCAGGGCGCAAGGCCTTGCGCCCCTACAAAAACTTGTGTATTTTGATTGGGACGACCCGGCGAATCGCCCCTACGACACCACAAATTCGATCTCGTATTCTGCTGCGTTGGGGATGCCGAGCCAGAATGGGCGTATCAATTCATAATTGCAATCGCCCTCTGTGATGAATTCAAGCTGGATAACCACTCTTCTGGCAGAATCGTCGCGCTCGAACTGGGTCAAATTATGATGTGCGCTGCAACCGATACCTTTACTCCATAATCCCGCCAGGACACGTTCCCCGTTAAAATCAAACGGAAGCCGCGTGACCGGATGGCGACAAAGGCGGCTGTTATCCGCCAGATCGTAAAAATGGATATGTTCTTCGGCATCGCGCACAATAAATATCTGCCCAGCAGCGTCAAAAGCGGCTTCGAAACAAATGCCACTGACGACAGCGCTTTCATCGACCCAGAGCGCGGGGTTTTGAGTCGGCGGGTGAGGCGTTACGATCTGCGGCATACAGGCAGACAGCAAAATCGCCACACCAATCCAAAATTTCCATCCCTTAGCAGAAATCACTAAATTGAGAAATCTTTCACTTAAAATTCATACCGATTAAAAGAAAATAACTCGCCTAGCACCCTAAAGCGTGGTAATATGCAAAATATATCATCCGTTAAATCCAGGTTAAAGCAGGTTCACCCCTATGCGCATTCTCGTCATTTCAGATATTCATGCCAACCTTACCGCTTTTGAGTCTGTTTTGAAAGATGCCAAAGGACAATGGGAGTACGTGTGGTGTTTGGGTGATGTCGTGGGATACGGGCCAGACCCTAACGAATGTGTCGAGCAACTGCGCAGTATGCCGCACCTTTGTCTGGCTGGAAATCATGATTGGGCGGCTCTGGGACGGCTGGATATTCGCACCTTCAACCCAGACGCGCGCAAAGCGGTGAACTGGACACGCGAAACGCTTACCGCAGAAAACACCGCTTACCTCGAAGACCTGCCCACGACTTTTGTTATTGGCGATTATACGCTGGCACACGGCAGCCCGCGCGAACCCGTCTGGGAATATATCCTTGAGCCGCTGATCGCCGCGCTGAATTTCCCCCATTTTGAAACACCGTACTGCCTGGTTGGTCATACACACCAGCCTGTTATTTATGAGCAAGTCAATGATAAAGGGGATACCGAAGCAATTATGCCCGCCTACCGCCAGCAGCGGCATCTCAATGGACGGCGGCAGATTATTAATCCCGGCAGCGTCGGTCAACCGCGCGACCAGAATCCCGATGCGGCCTATGCAATTCTTGATGTTGAAACCAATACGTGGGAACATCGTCGTATTGCCTACGACATTCCCGCTGTACAGAAACGTATGCGTACTTTTGATATGCCCGAACGCTTGATTACCCGCCTCGAACATGGATGGTGAGTGCCAGTTTGGACATGAACGATGAACTCAGCACGACGATGCGCGATTATCTGGCAGACATTTATCGCCTGAGTGATCGCGGAAGCCAGACCAACGATTTTGTGAGCACCTCAACCCTCGCTGATGTGCTGGATGTCAGTGCGCCAGCCGTCAACCGTATGGTGACAAATCTTAAAAATAAGGGACTTCTGGAACACGAGCCTTACCAGGGCATCCGTTTGACCGAGGCCGGAAAGCGTGAGGCGCTCAAGGAACTGCGCCGCCACCGCATCGCCGAAGCATTTCTGGTCAAGGTGATGGGCTTCAACTGGCACGAAGTCCACGAAGAAGCCAACCGGATGAGTGGCGCCTTGAGCGAAATTCTCACAGACCGCATGGCGCAAATGGCCGGAAACCCGACCCGCTGCCCGCACGGTGAGCCTATTCCTTCAGCCGATGGGGTGATTATTCCGCTGGACGATCAGTTGCTTTCAGATGTTGAAGAAGGCGGCCTGTACGAAGTGACCCGTGTCCGCACACGCGAAGCAGATCGGCTGGATTATATGGCGGCGCTAGGGCTAACCCCTGGAAAAATTGTACAGGTTCTGCACCGCGCACCCTTCAGCGGCCCACTTCAGCTTAAAGTGGGCGAAGAATATCGCATCGTCGGTCATAATCTTGCGGAATTGATCCGAGTCAGGGTGTCCGGCAATTAGGGGCGACCCGGCGGGTCGCCCCTACAAAACCCCTCGTTACGGTTACTGGAGCTGCTTCTGCGCCTCAAGCAGTTCTTTGGTCATGACAATTCCCGGCGGCGCGAGAATCTGCTCCGGTATTGTCCCCCCTGCTAACAACTGAATGGCAATATCAATTGCCGTCTTTGAAACTTCTGCGCGTCCTGGATCAACTGAGCCGCGTATGTAGTGGCCTTCAAGGATGTATTCGCGTGCCTGGACTTCAGCATCGACACTGGTAATAACGACTGATTCAGGGGGGATATTGGCAGCTTCCAGCGCGGCAATTGCCCCAAACGAACCCGCATCATTAATGCTCAGAATCACGTCAAATTCGACACCCTGATCGAGCAGGTCACGGACTGATTTTTCGGCAAATTCGCGCGTTGCCCCCAGATAACGCCCAATAATCTTTGCATCTGGCGCAAATTCTAACACGCCCGCTTCCAGCCCGTTAGCACGCATGACGATATGCGGTAAATCGGGATAATCCAGAATAATCACATTGGCCTGACCGCCCATTTCATCGCGGATAATCTGCCCAGCCAGTTCGCCCGGCTTTTTACCAAGCAAAAATTCATCTCCGACTAACTGCACTCCACCATAACCCGGAATATCCGAGGACAACAGCACTAACGGAATACCCGCATCCTGAACCGATTTGAGCGAACCATCCAGCAGTTGAGCATTGAGAGGACACAAAATGATCGCCTTCGCGCCATCGGTACGAGCGTTTTCGATCTCCGTCAGTTGTTGATATTCGTCGGTATCGCTATCGTAAACACGGTAGCCCAACCCCATTTGCCGCGCGAGATCACCCATTTCACGAGCTTGCGTGGCGTGGTATTCGCTGGACTGGTTGCAGGTCACATAGGCGATAAATCCGTCCCCCAGGACTTGCTTGGCTGTGTTGATCTGCGCATCTGTCGGGATAATATCACTCGCGCTGCCTACCTCACCAATCTGGACAACAGCCTTCGGCGGAAGCATCATCCGATTCTGCGTGATGATGATTAAACCAGCGATGAGAGCAATCACCACTGCCGAGGCTATGGCAGCAAAAAGCGGCAATCGCGAGGGTTTCACGGAGGGTTTCGTTAAGGGTTTAGTGGAAGGAGCAGACGGGTTAAAACGCGGCATCGGTGACGGCGTCCCAAATGTGCTGCCCACTTTCCGCCCTAATGCCCTATCGAGGTCATCCGCCATTTGGCGCACATCGTTATAACGAAGGTCGGGGTTTTTCTCCAGCGCACGCATAATAACGACTTCCACCGCTTGCGGGATTTCGGGGTTAATTTCGCTCGGTGCGGGTGGAATCTTTTCGAGATGCTGATAAATCAGGCTTACGATGTCGCTGCTCGAAATCTCAAACGGCGGGCGTCCAACCACCATATGGTAGAGAATAATCCCCATGCTGTAGATGTCGGCGCGATGGTCAACCACTTCGCCGCGCAGTTGTTCAGGCGACATATAAGCGGGTGTACCGACGATATTTCCGGTTTTAGTCAGTTCTGGCGCGTTGACGATCCATTTGGCAAGGCCAAAATCGGTCAGATAGGCATTGCCAGCGTCGTCGAGCAAAATATTGCTGGGCTTGAGATCGCGGTGGATAATGCCTTTACTATGGGCGTAACTCAATCCGCGTGCGATCTGCCCAAAAATCTCTGCTGCATTGTCCAGAGGAAGTGCGCCGTCGGTGAGCAGATCGGAAAGTGAACCGCCACTCAACAGCCGCATTGCCAGATACGCACGACCCTCGGCAACACCATAAGCATAAACAGGCAGAATATGGATATGTTCCAGGCGAGCGACCACCTCAGCTTCCTGAGCAAATCGCCGCCGAAATTCGTCTTTTCCGTCCGTCTCGTCATAGGGAATCACCTTGAGCGCGACCTGACGATTCATCGACGGTTGATAGGCACGATATACGCTTGCCATTCCCCCGCGTCCTATCCGCGCCTCAATATGAAATTCGCCGATTTGCTTGCCGACAAGATCGTCTTTTAGCATCTTTTAATCGTTTCTCTGCCGGGTGAGTTCGGATGCGTTACAATTTCTTAAGGGTCACATTTTACCCAGTATAGTTTAACAAACCAAACGAACAATAGGAAATCGACAAAATTCGGCCTAACGTCAGGCATTCGTAGCCCAGCCATAGAGACAAGGCTGGAAGGCGGGATTATAATCATAGACATAACCCTGGAAGGCGGGGTAATAATCTCGGTATACTATGGTAATAAACGGATGAATGAGGCTTTTAACGTATGAAACGTGTTTATCGCTATCTCCTGCTGGTGGCTGCTCTCGCGGTGTTTTTCCCCGTAAGCGGTGTTCTGGCTCAGGATACGACTATTACGCAAACCGTACCGCCATCCTATCAATTGAATGGTGTAACGTTTGAATATCAGGGCTGGAATAACTGTGGCCCAGCGACTCTGACGAACGCCTTGACCTATTTTGGCTACGCGGACGATCAGAACCGCGCCGCAGGCTGGCTGAAACCCAATAACGAAGATAAAAATGTCAGCCCCTCGCAGATGGTCGAGTTCGTCAATAATCAGGTGCCAGAACTGCCCGTCCAGGCGATCAAGCGCTATGGTGGCACACTCGATCTGCTTAAAATTCTGCTTTCGAATAATTTTCCCGTCATCATCGAGGCTGGTTATGACCCTCCGCCGCACGATTTAGGCTGGATGGGACATTATCTGCTGGTGATCGGCTATGATGAGAGCCAGCGTGTACTGATAACACACGATTCGTATGATGGCCCTAACCTGAATTACGAATATGACTACATTGATGGCTTCTGGTTGGATTTTAACCGCACCTATATCGTCCTCTATGAAACCGTGCGCGAGGCCGAACTGATGACTCTGCTTGGCAGCGATGCCGACCCGACACAAAATGCGCTGAATGCGCTGGAAAAGGCGCGTCAGGAAGCGGTTGAAAACCCAACAGACCCCTTTGTGTGGTTTAATATCGGTTCAAGTTATGTCGAGCTTGCGCCAGTCTATCAGCAGCAGGCTTATGAGTACGCGGTGACGGCCTACGACGAAGCCCGTAAACATGGCCTGCCCTGGCGTATGATGTGGTATCAGTTTGGACCGTTTGAAGCCTATAACGCTGTGGGACGCTACACGGACACGATTGCGCTGGCGGATGCGAATTTGAACGATGGCGGTGGGCAGTGGGTCGAGGAAACATTCTATTATGCGGGTGTCGCACGTGAAAATCTGGGCGAGACTCAACGGGCGCTGGATAATTACCAGCAGGCCGTATTCCTCAATCCCAATTTTCATCAGGCTCGTGAAGCGCGTGACCGTTTACAGGCATCGCTGAGTACGGGGTAATCAACGAGAGTAACAGAATTCCGCTATGCTGGTAGAACTTGCTGTTGGCGATGCTTACGGGGCTGGTTTTGAATATGCCGATGAGATGATTGAAAAACATAATAATCTCTCGCGATATATTCAACATCCCCGTCATCGTGGAATATGGCCCGGGCGCTACACAGACGATACCCAGATGAGCATCGCCATCTCGGAGCTTATTATTTCAGGCGAATCCTGGACACCGCTGAATATCGCAGGCGCTTTCGTCAAAGCTTTCAAGCGTGATCCACGAGAAGGTTATTCTGGAAACTTCTACGAATTCCTTCAAGCAACAAAAGATGCACAGGATTTTCTGACAAGAATTATTCCGGATAGCGACAAGAGTGGGGCGGCGATGCGCGCTGCTCCTATTGGAATATATCCTGACATCTCCGAAATCATTGAAAAGTGTTCTATTCAAGCCAGCATTACCCATAACACACCTGATGGTATTCAGGCCGCCTGTGCCACTGCATTAGCTTCACATTATTTTCTTTATGATTTAGGTCCAAAGCATGAGCTAGAGGCTTTTCTTAGAACTCATGTACCCGGTCAAATGTGGAGCTATGAGTTACCTGCTAAAGTAAAGGCCAAAGGTTGGATGAGCGTTCGTGCAGCAATCCTCGCCGTGATGCGAAATGATCGCTTAAGCGCTCTGCTTCAAGATTGCGTCAATTTTCGTGGGGATGTCGATACCGTCGCGACTATCGCACTTGCTGTGGCTTCATGTAGCCATGAATATGCCCAGGAAATACCCCAAAATTTGATTTATGGACTTGAAAATGGGCAATTTGGCAGGGATTATCTACTGGAATTGGACAAAAAGCTTTTTGAAATTCAAAAATAGATTTTATGAGGGCGACTTCCGCGAGTCGCCCTACAATACCGGAAATTACGCGCTCAAGACCACCTTCACTGCCGAAATCACATCCTCAACATCTTCGTCGGTTAATTTCGCCGAAAGCGGCAGGCTGACCGTCTCACGGCCAACACGCAAGGCATGAGGATAGTCTTCCGGGTCCCAGCCATACTTATCCTGATAAAATGGATGCTCCGGGACGCTTAAATAATGCACGCCTGCGCCAACATTTTGCGCGGTCATGGCGTTCAGGAAATTATCGCGGCTGATTCCGGCACGGTCATGATCGACCATGATCGTATACAGATGATAAGCATGGCGGGTATCGGCCTCAACGGGTGCGGGGATACCGATGGGGAGATCGGCAAACGCTTCGTTATAACGCTTCCAGATTTGTTCGCGGCGTTTCCAATAGGGTTCGACGCGCTTGAGCTGCTGCACACCAATCGCCGCCTGCAAATCCATCATGTTGTATTTAAACCCGGCTTCGACCACCTGATAGTGCTTGTAACCTTCATTACCGAAGCGTTTCCAGGCATCTTTATCCATGCCGTGCAGTGACAGCACTTTCACATGGGCGGCGTGAGAGGCATCCTTAATAAGCACCATGCCGCCCTCGCCCGTGATGACGTTTTTGGTCACATAGAAGCTGAAGCAGCCGAAATCACCGATTGTGCCTGCTTTCTGGCCTTTATATTCGGTTTCAATGGCGTGTGCGCAGTCCTCAATCACAATTAAGTTATGCTTTTTCGCCAATGCACCGATAGCGTCCATATCGCAGGCGCGTCCAGCCAAATGGATCGGCATAATGGCACGGGTACGCTCGGTAATCTTTTTCTCGACTTCCGCCGGATCAATATTCATGGTCAGCGGGTCAATATCCGCCATGATCGGCGTTGCGCCAGCATGAATAATGGTATTGACCGTCGCGCAGAAGGTGAGTGGGCTAGTAATCACTTCATCGCCGGGTTTCAGGCCAGCAGCGATCAAGCTCAAATGCAGGGCTGCGGTACAGGAATTCAGCGCAAGGGCGGCGTTCGCGCCTTTGTAGGCTTTGAAATCTTCTTCGAATTGTTTGGTTTTGGGGCCAGTGCCGAGCCAACCGCTGCGCATGGTATCGACGACGGCTTCAATATCTTCTTCTTCGATAGCGGGTGAGCCAAAAACCAGAAAACGGTCTTTGCTGCGGACAGGATTCTTGACTTGTATCATGTATTTTGTCCTTACAATCGTAAAAACGTCTCGAAACTCTATCACATCATATCACCAGAGAGAATGGTATAACCAATAGAGTCTTGACAATGATTCTTAATCGGATGTTAAATAGGAATCCTGCAACGCGAACCACCAACAAGGTGGTTTTTTTGCGCCATGTTAAGAAACAGAGTCCAATTATCGGTAATTGGACTGCAATGGCGTATAAAAACAGACGTAGAATTTTAAGTAGAGGCACATACATTTTTCGCTCGCCGGAAAAAATCACGTCTCGAGGTTAAATCCCCCCTATGGAAATCCCAGTTCATGAGTATCGGGACTTGTTGGTCAAGTACCTCAAGCCCCAACGTTTCCGTGTCGCCTTATTGGCGGTGCTGTTATTCAGCAGCATCGGTCTGACCCTCCTCAACCCGCAAGTGATTCGCTATTTCATCGACACTGCCACCGCGCCGAATCCTGCCTTGACGGTCAGGTCGCTGCTTGTTTTTGATCTGCCACCGAGCGCCGCCGAAGTCCAGCGAGAATTGCTGATCGCCGCGCTGATCTTCATCGTGGCAGCGATCATTCAGCAAGCCGTCGCGGTGGGTGCAGTCTATACGGGTGAAAACGTTGGCTGGACGGCAACCAATATGATGCGGGCTGATCTGGCGCTGCATTGTATGCGGCTGGACATGACCTTCCATAATGTGCGAACACCGGGTGAAATGATCGAGCGTATCGACACCGACATCACCCAGCTTGCCAACTTTTTCTCACAATTTGTCATTCTGGTTCTGGGCAACATCGTTTTGCTGGGGGGCGTTGTCACGCTGCTGTTCCTGGTGGATGCCCGTGTCGGCGTGATTATGTCGCTGTTTTCGCTGTTTACGCTGTGGGCGCTCAACCGTGTGCGCAGCATCGCCGTGCCGCACTGGATCGCCGCCCGCGAGTCCAGCGCAAAATATTACGGCTTTCTCGAAGAAAAACTAGCGGGCACAGAAGATATTCGCTCCAGCGGTGCAGGCCCGTTTATCATGCGCGGCCTGTATGTGCTGATGCGTGACCGCCTGAATACCGAACTCGCCGCCAACCGCATGAACCTGATCGTTTTCAGCGTAGCGCTGCTCCTGATGACGACAGGCACGATGGCAGCCTTTGCGATGGGTTATCTGCTGTTCAACGGTGGGCTGGCAACCATCGGTACGGCCTATATCATTGTCAACTACACAGGTCTGATGTTCCGCCCTCTGCGCGAAATCACCAACCAGATTCAGGAATTGCAAAAAGCGGGCGCAGGCATCGGACGTGTGAACGAACTTTATCGCATCAAGGCGACCATCGTAGACGGCCCAGGCACGAAAATTCCCAGCGGCCCGCTGTCGGTAGAATTCCGCAATCTCGATTTTGCTTACAACAACGATGAGAAAATTCTCGACAATTTTTCGTTCCAGCTTCAACCCGGCAAAGTGATGGGCTTATTGGGGCGCACGGGCAGCGGCAAATCGACTATTACAAGGCTGCTGTTCCGGCTCTATGACCCAACAGGCGGCGCGATTTATCTGGGTGGCACCGATATTACCCATGCCAAGCTGATTGACCTGCGCCAAAGCGTGGGCGTTGTAACACAGGATGTGCAGTTATTCCGCGCCAGCGTGCGCGATAATCTGACATTTTTCAACCGCAATATCCCCGATGAGCGCATTCTCGAAGTCATTGACGACCTGGAACTGCGCGAGTGGTTTGATCGCCTCCCGGATGGGCTGAACACAGAACTGCGCTCCGGCGGCAGCGGTTTATCGGCAGGCGAGGCACAGTTATTGGCGTTTACGCGCGTGTTTTTGAAAGACCCCGGTCTTGTGATCCTGGACGAAGCCTCATCGCGGCTCGACCCCGTGACAGAGCAGCGCATTGAGCGAGCGATTGACAAGCTGCTGCACAATCGAACCGGCATTATCGTGGCGCACCGTCTGGCAACCGTCCAGCGTGCCGACGAGATCATGATTCTCGATCATGGGCAAATTTCTGAGTATGACGGGCGCGAACGGCTGGCGACCAATCCCCAGTCACGTTTCTATCATCTGCTGCGCACCGGGCTTGAAGAGGTGATGGCATGAAAAACACGAAAGACTGGCAAATTATCTGGCGTGCGATCAACCTGATGCCGCGCATGTATTTCTCCAGCATGATCTATCTGTCCGTGATTTTTCTGCTGCTACAAATTCCAGCGCTGGTGACTCGTGAATTTTTCGATCAATTAAGCGGCAACGCACAGACCGGGCTAAATGTGTGGACGCTGATCGCCTTCCTGTTGATTACATCCATTGTTGAGCTGGTTCTGCGCTATGGCCTGATGTTCTCGCGCGTGACATTTTATTTCACCGCTGGTGCCATCATTCGCCAGAATATGTTCGCCTACGTTCTCAAGCAGCCGGGAGCGCGTCCAATGCCCAATTCACCGGGCGAGGCTATCAGTCGTTTCGGCGGCGATGTAGACGAAATCATGGAATTCTGCATGTGGGTGCGCGAACTCGGCGGCCTGTTTGTCTTCGCCGTCGTGTCGGTCATCATTATGTTGACCATCAACCCGCTGATTACACTGGTGACATTTGCGCCGCTTATTCTGGTGCTGCTCGTCTCGAACTTTACTCTCTCCCGTGTGCTGCTTTATCGTGAAGCCAGCCGCCGCGCCGCCAGCCGTGTGATCGGCTACATTGCCGAAACCTTTGGCTCGGTGCAAACCATTAAAGTTGGGACAGCCGAAGAAACGATCAACGAGCAGTTCAAGGTTCTCAACGAAACCCGGCGAACAACCGCCCTCAAAGACCGTGTTTTTGAGCAGCTTCTCGGCTCGATCTACTGGAACGCCGTTAATATGGGTACGGGTATCATTCTCATTCTCGCCGGAAGTTACATGCGGGCCGGGACGTTCACCGTTGGCGATTTCGCGCTGTACGTGTTTTACCTGGAATGGCTGACCCACTTCATGCGTATCACAGGCATGGTGATCGCCAAATATAAACAGGTCGGTGTCTCGCTGGAACGCATCAATTTCCTCATGGGCGGGGTGGGACGCGAGGTTATGGTCGCACGTGGCCCGGTCTACATGAAAGGCGACTTGCCAGAAATTCCCTACACGCCTAAAACCGCTGAACACAAACTGAGTGAACTGGAAATCTGTAACCTGAGCTACACGCATCCCGATTCAGGGCGCGGCATCGAAAATATCAACCTGCATATTCGTCGGGGCGAATTCACTGTTATCACCGGGCGCATCGGCTCCGGCAAAACGACACTCCTGCGCGTCCTGACTGGGCTACTGCCCAAAGATGAGGGCGAAATTCGCTGGAATGGCGAACTTGTAACCGCACCAGCAGAGTTCTTTGTGCTGCCACGCGCTGCCTATACGCCGCAAGTCCCGCGCCTCTTCAGCGATGCTCTGCGCGATAACATCCTGATGGGCTTGCCAGAAGAAAAAAGTGATATTCCCGAAGCGATTCGGTTGGCTGTGATGGAACGCGATCTCAAGAATCTCGATCATGGGCTGGATACATTCGTCGGGCCGAAAGGTGTGCGCCTTTCCGGTGGGCAGATGCAGCGTGCTGCCGCCGCGCGGATGTTCGTGCGCGAGCCAGAACTGCTCATTTTTGATGACCTTTCGAGCGCGCTGGATGTGGAAACCGAACAAACACTGTGGAGTCGCGTCTTTCAAAAAGAAGGGGCGACCTGCCTGGCCGTTTCGCACCGTCGGGCTGCGCTGCGCCGCGCCGATCACATCATTGTGCTGAAAGACGGCAAGATCGAAGCGGAAGGTACGCTGGAGCAACTGCTGGAAAGCAGCGAGGAAATGCAGCATCTCTGGCAGGGCGATGTGGGCGAACAGAAGCCTGTCGTCGCGAAATAAAATCCTCGGCTCATGTACGTCATCGTAGGGGCGCAGCGCGCTGCGCCCCTGCAAAGTTCCAATTTCAGACTTTTTTATCCGAACGCGGATCGAGCGCGTCGCGCAGGCCATCTCCCACGAAATTGATGCTCAATACGGTCAACAAAATCAGCATACCGGGGAAAAACCAGTACCAGGGCGCATCCTTGATGATCTGGAACTCCTGCGCTTCCGTGAGAATATTGCCCCAACTCGCCGTCGGTGCCTGCACACCCAACCCCAAAAAGCTGATATAAGCTTCGGACAGGATCGCCCCGGCGACTCCCAGCGTACCAGCGACGATGATCGACGCCAGCGAATTCGGCAGGATGTGAGCGATGATGATGCGGCTGTTAGTTGCCCCCAGCGCACGTGCGGCGTGGATAAAATCCTGCTCTTTCAGCGACAGCACCGTCGAACGCACAATTCGCGCCAGTGTCATCCAGCTTGTCAGGCCGAGGATGAAAATAATAACGACCACACTGCCACTAAAAGTACGCCCAAACAAATGGACATCGGGAATTTGCCCACTAAAAAATTTCGCCATCACCAGCAGCAGCAGCAGTGACGGAATACTGAGCATCGCCTCGGTGAAGCGCATCAGCAATGAATCGATGATGCCGCCGTAATAGCCGGCAATCGCGCCCAGAGCCGTCCCCAACGTCACTTCGACGATGACCGCCAGTGCGCCAATAATCAGCGAAATCTGCCCGCCATAGATCGTCCGCGCCATGATGTCACGCCCGACACGATCCGTCCCGAAAGGATGCTCGGCGGACGGCGGCATGAGGCGAATGCTGGTGTCATTAAAATTGGCATCTTTTTCAGTAAAAATAAACGAGCCGATGATGATATATAAAAAAACAGCCATCATCAGAACAAACCCCATCATCGCGGCACGATGACGCGCAAAACGGGTGATCGCCATTTGCAGCGGTGTGCGGGTTTTGTGATTCGCTTCAATGGAGGCAATTTTGATAGGCTGTGAAGTTGCGGTTGCCATAATCCAGCCTCCTTTAGTTATAGCGGATACGTGGGTCGAGCCAGGTATACAAAAGATCGGTGATGAGTTGAAATAACACGACGGCGGCGGTAATCATCATGAGAATACCCATCAAAACCGCGTAATCCAGCCGTTCGAGATGGTCGATAAACAGCCGTCCCATACCAGGCCAGGCGAATATTTTCTCGGTGACAATCGCGCCACCCAGCAAAAACGGCAAGTCCAGACCAATGAGCGTCACCAGTGGGAGCGAGGCATTTTTAAACGCATGGACATAAAGAATGGTGCGCTCTTGCAGTCCTTTCGCACGGGCTGTGCGGATGTAATCGGAATTGATGACTTCCAGCATGTTCGAGCGAATAAAACGGCTGTACCCGGCGACACCGATGAGCGCCAAGGTGGTGATGGGCAAAACCATATGCCAAACCACCTGCGCGATGGTGCGGCCTTCGGCGGGGTCGAACATGCCTGCTGTGGGGAAATAAGGCAGTCCCCACTCACGCGTTTTGACCGCGAAAATGTACATCAGTATAAACGCCACGAGGAAAATCGGCATCGAAAAAGCGATAAACGAAAAACCCGTCAATATATTATCCAGAAGCGAATATTGTCGAATCGCAGAAATCACGCCGACCACCAGCGCCAGTGAAATGACCAGGATTTCCGCCGACAGCATTAAAATAAGTGTATTGGGCAGGCGATCCACGATGATTTGCAGCGCGGGCTGACGTGTGACAATGGATTGGCCGAAATCGCCACGCAGGACTCCGCGCCGTGTACCTGGGGTTTCGCCTTCACCATCACCATCGCGGTCAATCATCACCCAATCGTTGCCGATCAGCCAATAGACATACTGAGTCAGCATCGGTTGGTCGAGTCCGAGTTGGCGGCGCAGGCGTTCGCGGTCTTCGGCGCGGGGCGGCACCCGGCCTCCCATCGTCGCCAGCGGGTCGCCAGCCGATTGTAACAGTATAAAAATAACCAGACTGGTCATAAATAAGAGGGGTATAGCCTGAAGCAAGCGGCGAACAATATATTGACCCATGAGTCACTCCGATAATTTTTGTTTGCCTCGCCTGTGATATAAAAAATTCCCCTCTCAAGTGTTTGAGAGGGGATTCAAAAGCGAAGTTACGGAATTAACTGGCGATTGTCCAGTTGGCGATATTCCACAGCGGGTCTGCGCCGCTGACACGAGTATTCTCGTATTTGTTGCTGATCGCCCACAGGTCGGGGTCATACCATATGCCAACCCAGATCACATCATCAGTGATGATCTGGTCGATCTGGTGGAAAAGTGCAACACGACTGTCATAATCCACTGTCTGTGACTGCTCTGCCAGCAGTTCGTCCAGTTGCGGATTGCAGTAGCCGGCATCGTTCACGCCTTCAGGTTTGGCATCGCTGGCGATTTCCGAGCAGAGGAAGCGAGAAACATCCGGGTCAGGGAAGGCGGTGGGGCTGGAGAATTCCTGAATATCGTAGCGTCCACGCGCGGTTGGGCCGTCGTCGGCATAGCTGGCGAAAAATACTTCGGAGGGATAATTTTCCAAAAGTAGGGCGACACCGATGTCCGCCAATGCCTGCTGCGCGATCACCTGAACATCCACGCGAATCTGGCGCTGGTTAGTCACAAAGCGCAGTTCCAGTTTCACGCCGTCCTTATCACGCACACCGTCCCCATCGCTATCCACCCAGCCTGCCTCGTCGAGCAAACGGGAAGCCTCTGCCGGGTCATAGGGGGGCGGTGTCGCACCGGGGCGCATATAGGGCGTATCCTGCCAATAGCTGGCGGGGGTGAACGTCAGACCGCGATTCAGATCGGTATTGATCTTATCGCGATCTACGGCCATCGAGAGCGCTTTGCGGACATTAATGTCGGTCATTGCGGGGTGCGCTGTCGCCGGGTCTACGTTGAAGAACCAGCCTTCGTTATAGCTTGACGGCACCAGCACAATATTGACATTGCCAGATTCTTCGAGCGCTTCGGTATCACCATAAGCCAGGAATGTCCCGACATCGGTGTCACCGCTGACGAGCGAGGCAACAACCGTCGCATCTTCCGGCACGAAGCGGATAAATACGCCATCCAACTGCGCGGGTTCGTTAAAATAGGCATCGTTGCGGACAAAGCTCATGTGGCTACCGGGTTCCCATTCTTCAAAAACGAATGGGCCACTGACGACATCTGGCGCACGATTCCAGGCCGCATTATCCAGTGAGCCTTCGGAGTCGAAAACGGGTTGCAGTGTGTGTTCTGGCAGTGGAGCAGAACCGCCCTGGAACAGGTTACTCAGCCAGGGCGCATAGGGCGAGTTAAACGTCACGACGACGGTGGTCGCATCCGGCGCTTCCACGCTTTTCACGTGCGTATCATAGGGGAAACGCGACGATGGCGTATTGGCTGGATCCATAATCATGTTATAGGTGAACACAAAATCGTCTGAGGTGATCGGTTCGCCGTCTGACCACACGATGTTATCGCGCAGCTTGAGCGTAATCACCGAGCCGTCTTCGTTAATGCCACCGTTTTCGGCGCTGGGGATTTCTGTCACCAGGACCGGGACAGGCGCGAGGGTTTCATCAATAAACCACGCTGGCGAAAGGTAGAGATCCATCGCTGTCGTTGAAAACCACATTTGGGTATAAATAGGGTTCAGCGTGTCCAATTCCTGCGTAAAATCGATTCGCAGGATATTGCTGTCCTGGGCGGATGCCGGGCTAAATACACCGACAACTAGCAGTAATATCGTGACTACTAAAAAAATTTTCCTCATCGAACAAACCTCCTGAAAGTAATTTTGTGTGCAATATGATACACACTTGGCAATAGGTTAGCAAAATATAAACGAATCGCACGGCAAATTTGAGCGTGTAAATGGCTGAAAGTTCGCCGAAAATGCTGGCGGTTTTTACCACCTGCAAGCTGTATTCATTACTAGAGTCGATGGAGGATTGTTCAAAAGAGCGTGTGAGCTGGTCAGCCAGTCAGCTAAAAACAAAGACCTGAACTGAGAGTAGAAAGTGCTGAGTACCGAGTGCTGAGTAAAGCACCCTCTTTTACTCAGCACTTTTCACTTTTCAATGAGCGCTAAAAGCTGACCAGTTACCCGCTATCCCTGCACAAAGTAGCTTTTGTGCGAGGGTTTCGTCCCCATGCGCGTCAAGACCGCCGCACCAAGCCCGATGGATGTGGGGATCACCAGTGCCAGCAGTGCGGCTAAAGGGATCAACAGCAGAAATTGCCAGATGAGGAACAGCGTAAAATTGCCGACTGCCGCCGTCACCAGAGGCGGGAAAGCCGTCCGTGTGAAGCGCCGCAGCAGGAGATCGCCAAACAGCAGCGCAACCGTAATCCAGCCCGCCAGCGTCATGCCGAAAAAAATCAACGCACCGATAAAATAAACCGGGATCAGCAGCACACCTAGAGGCGGCAAAATCGCGAGGATCACAGCGAATGCAAAGCTGATGCCAATCACCAGCAGGAACACCATAAACCCGATCTGCCCCAGGCTGCGGGGGTTTGCGCGGATTGATTCTTCCATATGGCTCACCTGACGCGGGAAAATGACGACGGCCAGGATCGACAGGCCGGAAAGTGCGAGTGCGCCTAAAATCGAGAACAACCATCCTACAGCAGGCGAATTGCCGACATGGATGTTCAGCGGAGGCAGCGTAAAATCGGGATCGTTGAAAATATCGCCGCTGTCCAGGTTCGCCAGCGTTTCACTCTCGTCGCAAGGTCGCACCTGTTCGGAGCGAAGATTGTTGTCATAATTCAGGGTGGAGGTACAGGCAAAAATATCCCCGGCCAATGTCGCCTCAGGATTGATTTGCAGATTTTCGCCGCGCATATTGATGACCCCATCAACACGCCCGTTAATCGTGACTTCCTTTACCAGAAAAGTCGCTTCGCCCATGATCTCCGCCGCCGGGCCGAGTAAAAGCGATTCGCCGACTGCCGTCAGATCGCCGTTGATGCGCCCATTGATCGTGATTGTTCCACCAATTAATGCGGCATCGCCATGAACAACGCTGCCTGCGTTCAGGTCAATCGTTTCTGCCAGCGCTGCCAGGTCATCGTCCAGTTGACCATCGAGCTGATACGACTGCCCCAGAGCGACACTGCTGCTGTCCACGAGGGGTTGGCGCATGACTGTATGGCGCACCGCATTTGCCAGTACGACCAACAACAGACAACCCAGCCCCAAAATGAATAATCCCCGGCGAATCCGCATAATACAGTCCTTGTGATGATTCCGTGTTACAACTCTTTACGTTGGATTCGCGCTGCGGTTGCGCGGCACGAAACGTAGTAACCAGAACAGCGAAACCGGGATGAGCGAAATCATCAATATGGGGAGTTCAGGATGAGCCGAAAGAAATTCCTGTATCTGTCGGATCACCGCTTCCAGCAGCGCGATAGCAACCGCAAGGAGGCTGACAATCGTGCGGATCGCGGTGGTGAGCGCTCCGGCGCTGCCAAGTGCACCCAAAAGCAGCCAACCAGCCGCCACGAGCAACGGGATCATAATTCCGGCGACCAGCGACAAGCCCAGCGCCAGCGCCAGCCCGGATATACGTGAAAGCTGCTGCGGACTCATCGTTTCCGCCAGACGCGCCATAATGCTCATCGCCAGCCGATGCGGTGCGCGTTCATGCGGGGCGTTCCGCAGCATGTGATCGACCTGCTTTAAGCGGTCAAACGCAGCCGCATCCCGCGCATCCTGGTTCAGATGGGAGTAAAGTTCGGTACGCGCTTCTGACGATAAATTCTCGTCCAGCGCTTCCTGCATAAGGCGCTTTTGTCGTTCGTTTGCCATTACAAACTCTCCAAAATCGGCCTGATAAGGCTGCTGGCGTTGGATTGCGAGGCCAGTTTATCGGCCAATGCTTGCCTTGCCCGGAACAGGCGGCTTTTAATTGCACTCTCAGTGGTGTCTAAAATATCCGCAATCTCCGTATAAGAATAATCGTACCAATATCTCAAAATGACGGCAGCGCGGTATTCGGTGCTTAATTCATTTAACAACGCTTGTATGGCTTGACTGCGTTGATCTTTGATCGTGGCTTCTTCTGGCTCTGGTTCGTCGCTGCTCAACATGATATTGGGTGGCAGCGGCTCATCCAATGAGAGCCAAGTCAGGCGGCGGCGGCGCAGGCGGTCAATGCAATGATTCGAGGCAATGGACAACAGCCATGTTTTAAACGAACGCGCGGGGTCGTAGCGCTGTAAATTCATGTACGCGCGTAAAAATGCTTCTTGGGCAGCGTCCTCGGATTCGGTACGTTCGCCGAGCATCCGATAACAGAGGTTGTACACGGCGTTCTGATAAGTATTGACCAGTTCGGCAAACGCATCCTGATCGCCTTCAAGCGCTTGCTCTACCCACCGCAAAATTGTTGGATCGGTTACGGACACGTCTTTACCCCTTTGGAGCCGCACCTCTCAGTGCAGCACTTCATCCCTTTATACGCGGGGCAGCGAATAAAGTTGCAAATTAATCGCTGTTTTCGTCTTCCGGCGCATCAGGCGGGCGATTCGTGAGGAAAAATGAGATGAACAAACGGTAGACTTTTACGTTGTCTGTCGTTTCATGCTTCAGATCAGAAAACTCATTGACCAGTTCAACCAGACGCTTATTGAAATTTTTGGCATCTTCGCTGGTCAATTCCAGGCTGTGTGTGCCAAAATTGAAGGAGGTGTGAGTGCCATTTTCTTTGGAAAGATCGACCACACCATCGCGCACACTTTCCAGCAGAAGCTGCTTGTTGTCTTCAAAAATGCTGTCGAGCATGACCTCCCAGCCTTCGGTGTTCCCCGTCCCGCTTGGAGAAAGCAGTCCCTTGGCAGGTGTAAGCTGATGCGCGCTAATTAAATATAATTTTTCGATAATGCCAGACACGATGCGCGTATCAACCACTCGGATCAGGCCATGTTCTTCCAGCATGTTGACGTGGTAATAAAGTTTGTTGGGTGGGATGCCCAGCACTTTCGCGATTTGTTTGACGGTGTGCGGTTTGTCGCCAAAAGCGTCCAAAATCCGCAGCCGCAGGGGATCGGCGACCACTTTCAACGTTTCCAGATTTTCGATCACCAGTTTATCAGCGATGTGATATTGATCCTGGGTGGTGTTTGCGTCAGACATATAATTTAAGCCTCTCTTTGCTACCTCTCTAATAATAACGCCGTCTCATAGTTCTTGTCTATGCAAACGGCGTGTCTTTCATTTAAATTTTTGATTTTTATGGGAGCAAGAGGCTCAGGTAGCAGCCAGATTAACAGGCTCGTGAAAACAAACGATTATACAGCCGCCATATCAATGGCCTCGCTGGAGATTTCAGCACCATCGGAAGCTGCTACAGGAACGTTATAATCCGGCAAATTAGCTTCCAGATGCCGAATAGCTGGAACTGCGTAGACGATCAGCGAAATAATCGCGGTGAGTACACCCGCCAGGAACAAAATCAAGCCCATCCCCGCGCCCGGCCCGCTGCCCACCAACGGCGCGACGGCCTCCCAGCCAGGCTGACCGACGGCAGGCTCAAACACGTTATCAGCCAGTGGCCCTACCAGCAGATAAGCCAGCGGCAGCAGCAGCATCGAAATCTGATCGCCCAGCGCGAACACACGCCCCTGCACATCTGCCGGAACTTTGGCTTGCATGAGCGACATAAAGGAGGCGTTGACAAAGGGCAGCGGAAACATAAAACAAAGCATTGTTATGCCGAGCGCCAGTCCTGTTTGGGACATGCCCACCAGTGCCAGAAGACTTCCGCCCAGGATAACTCCGATCATAATCGTGTGAATACGGGGACGTGTGCCGCCCCATGCTCCCATAACGACAGCACCAGCAATCGCGCTGATATTAAACACGGCTAAAATAATGCCGAGTGTGGTTTGGCTGTTGGTTCGTGCAAGAATATAGGGTGTACTTAATGCCATCGCGCCCGCCACCAGGAAATTAACGATGGATATGTACAGGAAGTTAAAAAATAAGCCGCGCCGTTCCAGCAGGAAATACAGACCACCTAAAGCCTCTTTCCACAGTGAAGTCTTTAATGCGCGACCTTCATCACTTTGTTCCGGCTGTGGAATAGGCACGACCAGCACGACAGACACCGCCACCAGAAAAGTGAGCAAATCAATCACAATCGCGCCAGTGATGCCGACGAGCGCGTAGATGAAACCTGCCAGCGCCGGAGCAATAATCCCCGCTGCTGGCCCGCTGATCTGTTGTATCGCATTGGCGCGGTCACGCTGTTCGTCCGGCACAAGCAGCGTAACAGATGCCTGGAAAGCCGGCCCTTGGAATACACCAAAGAGTGATTGAAACAGCGATATGGCGTACAGATGCCAGAGTTGGAAATTTCCTGACGAGAAACTGATAAGCAGCAAAACCGTTCCCACTGCCTGCCCCGCATCCGCCAGCGCCATCACGTAGCGCCGATTCCAGCGGTCAGCCAGTAAGCCCGATAAAGTCGAAGCCAGAACGGTAGGCAAAATCTGGAAAAAAGCCACCAGCGTCAGGGGAGTTGCGTTGCCTGTTTGAGCAAAAACCCACATACTGATTGCCAGTCCGCTGATGCGACTGCCAATCAACGAAAATGCCTGAGACAAAATCAATGTGTAAAACGTCCGCATATCGTAAGTGGATTTCATGTCCCGCCCTTTTGGAGTGTATCCGTGATATTTTGCAATACGGCCTGAGACACGATTTTGTTGCATTCTGGTTTGCAATACGGCCTGACACGCGAATTCTGGCAGGGTTTAGGCAATCAGCAACCACAGACTGGCAAATACGGCTGTCAAACGATTACCGCCACTCTTGCTCTTTCCCTCAGCCACTTGCCCCAAGCGGTGCTGTTCGGCTTCGCGCATCTTACTCTGACGATGTAGTTGGTTAATCTGATAGTCTGACCAATTGCCGTTCATCGTTGCGCTCCTCATCTCTAAACGAAACTCATTCAACGTTAAAATTTATTTGAATGATTTAAATCATTCTATGATGGCTATCTTGTATTGTCAAGTAGTTTTTGACGTTAAAATAAATTCAAATGACTTGACAGGCCACATCTGATGGCTAACATAATCGCCGCTATCAATATCGGATTTTGAAACAAACAGGGGATCGCGTGATGAAACTCGCACTTATCGGATTTGGCGTTGTGGGTCAGGGTTTAGCGGAGATTTTGCGCGATAAAGCAGACGACTTGCACCAATCATATGATTTCGCGCCACAGATTGTTGCTGTAGTGACTCAGCGGCGCGGCTCACTCTACTGTCTCGACGGCTTGCGGATTGATGATCTGCTCTCAGCGATGACAAAAGGCCATCTTGACCACTACCCCGATGCTGCCGGGTTGATACGCGATTGGGACGCGCTTCGCATCATTCGCGAAAGCAACGCTGATGTGATGGTCGAATCGACGCACTCCAATTTTGAAACCGCCCAACCTGCGCTGGATTACTGCCGCGCAGCTTTTGACAGCGGCAAGCATGTGGTTCTGGCGAATAAAGGCCCGGTGGCGCTGGCTTATTCTGAATTAGTCACTCTGGCTGATAGTGCAGGGAAAAAGCTCTTTTTCGAAGCAACTGTCATGGCGGGAACGCCCTCCATCCGACTGGCGATGGATGCCTTGTCCGGTTGTCAGATTACCGAAGCGCGGGGCATTCTCAATGGCACGACCAATTACATTCTGATGCAGATGGAAAATGGAATGCCCTATGGTGAGGCGCTCGCTCAGGCGCAGTCACTCGGTTATGCCGAAGCCGATCCCGCTGGCGATGTGGACGGATGGGATGCCGCTGGCAAAGCGCTGATTCTGGCAAACGCGGTGTTCGGTACGCCCTTAACACTCAGTCAAATGACTGTAAAAGGGATCAGCAATCTTACGCAGGCAGACATCGAAACGGCGCGTCATGCCGGAGAGCGCTGGAAACTCATCGCCCACGTGACACCGGAAGGCGGCAGCGTCCAGCCGACTCGCCTGCCTGTCACCGACCCGTTGGCGAATGTGTCTGGCGCAAACAACGCGATCACCTATAAAACGGACCTCCTGGGAAGGGTCACGCTCATTGGAGCAGGTGCGGGACGTTTGCCAACCGGATTTGGCCTGCTGTCTGATTTATTGAACATTCACCGTTTGGCATGATGCAAAACTTGTCTAGTTATGCTGAATTCTCTATGAAATACAGGGGTTTATCATATAAAATATTATAAAACTTAAACGAATGGAATCGGATAACGTGAACCAAAAGGAACAAGGCTGGGGCAGTGTTGATAATCCCCCGTCAGCAGCCGAAGGAATAAAAGCGAGAATTTTACTGGTTGAAGATGATGTTAACTTGTTAGAAGGTGTTCGCAATATCCTGGAACTCGACCACTATGATGTATTGACGGCTGAAAACGGCATCGAAGCGCTGGAAATTCTGCACGCCGAGACAATACCACCTGATCTCATCCTTTCGGATATTATGATGCCCCGCATGGATGGCATCCGCTTGTTAGAAGAAGTGCGCAAAGAGCAGCGTTGGGTTTCAATCCCTTTTATTTATTTGACCGCAAAGGGTGAAAAAGTCGATATTCAAAAAGGCAAACTGCTTGGTGTCGATGATTATGTGGTCAAACCTTATGACCCGGATTATCTGCTCGTTGCTATCAAATCACGCCTGGATCGCCATCGCAAATTGAATGATTATTATTCGGCTGCGATGAACGAACTCAAACACAGCATTCTCACGATTCTGAATCACGAGTTCCGTACCCCGCTGACCTTTGTAGTCGCGTATGCCGATATGTTAAATTCGCCGGAGCCGCTTGAATTAAGCACCAGTGAGCTACAGGATTACCTGAGAGGCGTGAGCGTTGGTGCGGATCGTTTGCGCCGCCTGATCGAGAATTTCATTCTATTGGTCGAGCTTGAAACCAATGATGCCCGCAAAACCTATCAGGCTCGTAAAGCGCCCATTACGGACATCCAGATGCTACTGCTATCCGCCTGGAACGAGATCACAAGCCGCGACGGTATGACACACACCTGTAACATCCAAGTTGAAGCATCGCTCCCACATTTTTTTGGGGATGTGCAGTTTTTCAAACGGGCGCTGGTGCAATTATTGGATAATGCGGTGAAATTTTCGCCGGAAAATAAGGTTATCAATATCGGCGCGAAGATGGAAGGCAATGAGATTTGCGTTTGGATTCAAGATCATGGGCGCGGCATTCCCGAAAATGAACACCGCAAAATCATGGAAAGTTTTTATCAGATCAATCGTCCTGTAAACGAAGACCAGGGCGCGGGCGCAGGGCTGGCAATCGTCAAAGGCGTTGTTAATCTGCACGGTGGACGCATCTCGATTGTGAGCGAAGTCGGCAAAGGCAGTACATTTTCGATCTATTTACCCGTCGCACCGGGTTAGCGTTTATGATCGTAGGCTTTTCGTACTATTCAAGTTGAGCGAAATCTTGGGTATCACTCTATAATGAAAGAAGTTTTGTAATGTACCGAGAGGATTACCCACAATGAGAATAAAACGCGCTTTGCTTCTTTTGCCTATTTTGCTCCTGAGCTTTATTATTCAGGCACAGGCTCAGTCTGTTTCGCCCACCGAAGAAGCCGATCCGAACGCCAATATCAGTTGGCCGCCACCCGTCTATGTCCTGCGCGGCGAGTTTTCGCTGCGTGGTTCAGCCAACCTCGCCAATATGGTGAGCTATTTTATCGAATATCGTCAGCTTAATGACGACCTCACGCCCCAAGCCGATAACATTCCCTGGCTTCCGGCCACGCTGCCAAGTTCAGCGCCCGTTCTCGATGACGTACTGGGCGTATGGAACACGGTCACTGAAGAGGATGGCGTTTATGAACTGCGCCTGACCATCAATATTCGCGGTGGTGATCCGGTATTTGCCCGTGTAAGCCCAGTACGTGTCGAGAATAACCCGCCGCCGTTCGCTGTTGTCGCTACCGCCACGCCAGACCTCGTTCTGCCGACGATTGCGCCGCAGCCCACCATCGCGCAGGCTGTTCCGACGCTCCTGCCCACACCGACTGCTTTTGATCCGACCCCGCGCGTCACGCCAAATCGCGCGATTGATGTCAATATTCGCAGCGGTGATAACACCAGTTACCCGATTGTCGGGAGTCTACGGCAGGGCGAGTCGGCAATTATCCTGGGTATCAGCAATACAGGCTCAGGCTGGTTCCGCGTCCAATTGGTAAATGGCACAGTCGGTTGGGTCGCCGGGGGTGTTGTCACCATCACCGGGGATATTGGCAACGTTCCGCGTGTCTCACCACCTGCCACACCCACCCCAATCGCTACCGCGACACCCACGTTACCGGATGTGACCATCACAGGTTTGCGTTATGACCGGGGACAGATCAAGCAGGGCGAAGCCTTCCAGGTCATCGTCACGGTACGCAATAACAGCGGTGTCTTTATGCCGGATACGCAGCTTCTCTGCACCATCAAGCCGATGAATGTTGAGACGAGCGCCAATACCGGCAGCCTGAACGCCTTTGAACAGCGTGATGTCTTTATGCCGGCCCGCACACTCACCACAGGCGGCGGTGGCAACGTCACTGTTGACTGCGCGGTAGATGTCAATCGCCTCGTGGCTGAAATCGACGACAACAATAACTTCTTCAGCATCACGACGCAGTTAGCCGCGCCATAAAATCACATCTTATTTGTAGGGGGAGGCATGCCTCCCCCTACATTTCCCGCATTTTGATAAACGATCATCGTGAATGAGTGGGGTAATCGTCTCTTTGGCGCACAGCAGCGCACAGGGAATTTCTCTACGATGAGATTCAGAATTAACAATGCTGCTTTTGCACAAGGATGATTTTATGATGTTCAAATTGCGATCTGTCGTGATTTTGCTGCTGATTCTCATCTTCGCCGTGAGCGTTCAGGCACAGGAGAACACCCCGGTCAACCCCAACGCCATGATAACGTGGCCGCCACCTGTTTATGTGGTCAGCGGCGAGTTTGTCATTCGCGGCTCGGCGAATCTGCCGAATATGACCAATTATTTTATCGAGTACCGCGCGCTCAACGAAGATCAAACGATCCCCAATGAGATTGCGCCCTGGCTTCCGGCGACCCTGCCCAGCGCCGCACCTGTCTTAAACGATATATTGGGAACGTGGAACACGACAACCGAAGAAGATGGGCTTTATGAGCTACGCCTGACCCTCAACGTGCGTAGTGGTACACCCGTGATTTTTCCCGTGAGTCCGATACGCATCCTGAACGCGCCACCGCCGTTCGCAGTGATTCCGACTGCGATTCCTACCACGCTTCCAGTCCTGCCAACTGTCGCATCGCCCATTCTGGCAACCGCCACAGCAACACCATTCGACACGACTCCGAGCGTCACAGCGACGACAAATGCCAATATCCGGCGCGGCGACAGCACATTTTATGAAGTTCTTGGTGCGCTACGCCCCGGCGACTCGGCGACGATTATCGGTATCAGCGCGACGGGTTCAGGCTGGTTTAACATTCAATTATCGAACGGCTCACGCGGTTGGATCGCGCCGAGCGTCGTCAATGTTTCCGGCGACACGCGCAACCTGCCCTTTATCTCGCCACCTGCGCCGCCAACAGCCACCCCGATTCCGTTCACACCGACACCAATCACACAAGCAAATCTGGCTGTGAATAGTCTGAGTTTGTCTATTGATCCGCCGCGCTGTAAAGAAACATTCGTCATCACGGTGCGTGTCACCAATTTCGGCTCCGGCCCAACGTCGTCCAGCGGCTCGATTGCGGTGCAGGATGTTCGTACCGCAAATGGCACGATAGCGGCAACGACCAGCGGTGGCTTCCCCATTCTCAGCGCTGGACAATCGTTTGACGCCACGATCCCGCTCACCGTCGATACATTCTTCGATGAAGCTCATCGCATCACGATTGTCATTGACTCGCAGAACCAGGTCGTGGAAACGAACGAAAGCGATAATACTGTCGTGCGCGATTACACCCTGCAAAAGGCTGCCTGCTAGAATTATGCTATAGTCGTGGGGACGATTTGTAACCGTCCCCACAACATCATGGAGAAGTAGTTGATGAAAAAACGAACTTTCTTAGGGTTGATCCTTTTTTTGCTGTTTATAGCCTTACCGCTTTCGGCGCAGGACGCGGGAATCTCGATTGATTGGCCGCCACCTGTTTACGACCTGACCGGGAAAGTGAATGTCACAGGCACGGTCAATCCGCCTGATCTGGTCAATTATTTTCTGGAAGCCGCCGAGTTTGACGAATCGGTAGAGCCTTTCTGGATTCCAGTCAGCCTGCCGAGCAACGTCCCTGTCGTGAATGGCGTTCTGGGCGTATGGGATACCACACTCTACGCTGACGGCCTGTATCAACTGCGGCTGCATGTGCGTTCGCGTTCCAGCGAGGATGCCTATGTGATCGTCGGGCCGCTGCGCATCGCCAATACGCTCGAACGCCCCATCGGAGAAACTCAGCCGCCTGTTGCGTTACCAACCATTGCGGCAACGGTAGCGCCTGCCGCAACCCTGCCACCTGAACCGACAGAAGTGGCTGTAATCCCGCGTCCACGCCCTGTGAATCAACTGCCGATTCCGGTGGGCGGTCATGTGATTAAATTTGAGCAAACAACGGTTGATGCCATGAACAGCGCCGGGATGACCTGGATGAAATGGCAGATTCCGTTCGTCATTGGCGACGACTCGCTGGTGCAGGTCGCGCTGGATCGGCTCAATTTTGCCCATCAGAACGGCTTTAATGTGCTGTTGAGCATCAAGGGTGACAAAAACGAACTCGACGAACTCGACGAGGAATATTATCCGCTGTTCGCCGATTTTGTCGGACGCATCGCGGCGCTAGGGCCGGACGCGATCCAAGTGTGGAATGAGCAAAATCTGGATCGTGAATGGCCGAACGGAAAAATCGACCCGGCGGCCTACGTTGAGATGCTGCGTCAGGCTTATGAGGCCATCAAAGCCGCTGATCCCGAAGTTTTCGTTATCACAGGTGCGCCCGCACCAACCGGAGCTGAAGGCGCATTCGGATTGGCGGCGGTCTGGAATGATGATCGCTACTACCAGGGCATGGCGAACGCAGGCGCGGCGAATTATGCTGACTGTATCGGTGTGCATTATAACGAGGGTATCATCGCGCCGCAGCAGCAGGGCGGCGACCCACGCACACCGGATTATCCCACACGCTATCTGCCGTTGATGATCCAGCGGGCGGCGTTCCCCTTCCGCGGCGACAATATTCCGCTGTGTTTTTCAGAACTGGGCTATCTCACGCCGGATGGCTACGGCCCGCTGCCGGAGGGATTCGCCTGGGCTTCCGGCAACACTGTCGAGGAGCAGGCCACGTGGCTGCGCGATGCGGTTGAAATCGCCGCGCAATTTTCGAGTGTGCGAATCGCCTTGATTATCGTCTGGAACGTCGATTTTGATGTGTATACTGAGGACGACCCACAGGGCGGCTACGCGATTATCCGGCCTGATGGCTCATGCCCGGCCTGCGAGACGATTGGTTCGCTGAAAAGTGAGGGTGAGGGATAGGCGGTGTATGTGGGTAGGGGCGACTCGGCGAGTCGCCCCCTACAGATTTTCTGTCTTCAGCCAATTTTCGATGATCTGGCGCGTGGCATCCGGCGCGGCCTGTGGAAAGAGATGTCCATAGCCGGGTATCGTCACGTGAGTGGCGGCAGGAAGCAGCCCGCGTACCTTCTCCGCCGAGTCGCTGACGAACGTATCCGTTTTTTCCCCCTGGACAACCAGAACAGGCAGCAAACCATTTAAACGCGGCAGGTCTTCCCAGGTATACGGATAGAGCGCCATATAATAATAGGCTTCCCACACTGGCGACCATGATAGTTGCAACCCATCACCATCATCAGCGGGTTCAGTCATGCTATCGGTATACAGCCAGAGCGCTTCATCCGACCAATCCTGAAACAGCGGCTTCCCACGCCAATAGGCAAACGCCGCATCACGATTCGCAAAACGGCTGCGCCGGTTGAGCGCACCATCCACCAGCGGGATGCGCGGCGGTGTACCTTGCTTTCGCAGTTCTTTCACGGCATCCATCATTTTTGGCGCTAAAATCGTCGGGTCGAGCAGGCACAATCCGCGAAAAAGTTCCGGCGCTTGCAGCACTGCCAAAAACGAGGCGATCCCACCAAACGAATGCCCAACCGCGATCACATCCTTCAGGCCGTAGTGCCGAATACCTGCCACGATGTCATCAGCCAACTCCTGCCATGTGCCAACCTGCTCCGGTGGTGCGCCAATCCCCGACCAGAGGGCGCGTGGTGGCAGGGAAATGACGCGATAATGCGCGGTCAGCGGGTCAAGCAGCGGCTTATACGTTTGCGGCGGAAAACCATTCGCAAGCGCCATGTTGATGACGGTTCCCGCGCCGCCATATTCATAGATTGGCTGAATCATGCTGATTTCTTCGTAGCGATAATACGCATCCGCACGTAATCCGCCACCCAAACGCCATCACGATATAACTGTGGGCGCAGTCGATTGACAATATCGTCGGAAACGCTGTTCTGAACATCCGGCGGCAGGGTCTTAAAAATCCCATTCACGAACATCGTCAGCCAATTACGCAGCCCGTCCTCGCCTTCCAGCGGAGTCGGGCGGGGAAAATAAGCCACATAATTCACGTCAAAGGTGTGCTTTTCCAGCAGCGAGGTGTATTCACCAACGCTCGGAAAATACCAGGGGCTGACAGGCGGTGGGTAGCCCGCTGCTTCAATAGCCTCGACTACCGCGCCAAACATCTTTTTGACATTCTCTTTCGCGCCAAATTCGGCAACAAAACGACCACCGGGCTTGAGCGCACGTTCGATGCGGCCCGCAACGGCATTGGCATTTTTCATCCAATGCAGCGCGGCGTTGGAAAATACCGCGTCAAATTGTTCATCAAATTGGAAATTTTCACCGTTGGCAACCTGAAAATCAAGCTCCGGGTAATTGTGGCGCGACTGGTCGATCATGCTGACCGCACTGTCGATGCCGGTCACGATTGCGCCGTAAGAGGCAATTTTTTGCGTCAAATGGCCTGTGCCGCAGCCCAGATCAAGAATCCGTTCACCAGCTTGCGGCGCGAGCAGGCTAATCATTTCCTCGCCAATGGTGGGAATAAAGCGATGTTTATCGTCGTAGAGTGTCGAGTCCCACTCTGTCACAGGGGTTACATTACTCATGGGTTTCGCCTCGGATAAATTGTTTACACGCCAAAATCATATCATGCCGAGTGTAGACTGACTACTATAACAGGGTCAGCCGCATCTCAGTGGTTGGTTCAAAGCCGAGCGACGCATAAATCGGTCTGCCCTCGTCGCTGGCATGGAGAAGGATAAAAAAGATACCATCCTGGCGGCACCATTCCAGTAAAGTCTTCACCAGTTGCCGTGCTAATCCCTGGCGGCGATGTTCGGGGTCAACATAGACGTTCATCACATAACCACGCCGTGTCGAAAGATCGGGCACTTGGGGCGTCCACTGCTGAATCCAAAGCCCCACGCCTGCTACTGGCTTATCGTCCGCATCGACGGCGAACCAGCCGATATACTCCGCGTTTTCGATTCTCGGAATCACCCAGCCAATAAACGCCTCGTCCATACCTTCAGTCGTCACATAGCGTGAATAACTCCCGCCCATATCGCGGAACATGCTCCGGCGCTGCTGCGCGATGATCGGTGCTTCGGCGGAGGTCGCGCGGCGAATGGTATACGTCATGAATTTTCTCCCACAGCATAAAGTCTGCTTTTTATGCTAGGGAGTTCATATTCCAAAAACAATAAGGCCATAAAGCCGTTTTAAATGAATGAAAACTGTATCTGAAATTTAAACTACTGTTTGCTTATTTGCTGATGAGTGAAGTATAAATTGGTAACAGCTTTTATAGGAGTTTTGCTATGAATGAAGAAACGGATCATACTAATCCGACTACACCTCAACAAGTACCAATCATCATCAACGACAGTAATAGGCGAGTGGGTTGTCTCAATCGTTGTTTATTGATGGTTGTAGGTGCTTTTCTTATTTTATTGCTATTTTTATCCCCAAGTATAATCGCCTTGGCAACGGGAGCCGCAACTTTTAACTCTATCGCAGACGGTATTAGAGATTTCTTGAACCCGCAAACTACAGCACAAGTCAATACTACCCAAACTCTTGTCTCCCGCATTCAGCCTATCGGCGATCTTGTCAGTGTCCGCGTTGAGCTTGCCAAAGCCAATATTAACGTTGGAATCAGACAAGGGCCTGGTGGTATTTGTAGTTTTGAAGCTCGGCATGTTGGAGAGGCAACGATTGAAGCGAGTATTGATCTCAGTGAAATCACTCAAGCAAACTTTGAAGAAGATGAAACCGGAAAAATTACTCGTATCATATTGCCCGAAGCACGCCTATTTCGCTGCACGATAGATTACTTTGACCAGTACACCTATTCGAACCCGCCATGCCGACTGGATTTAGAGGGAGCCGAAGCATTAGCGCGTTACATCGCAATGAATGAGTTTCGCGAAGATGCAATAATGGGCGGAATCCGACGAAGAGCCGAACATGAAGCCATTTTTTTGATTGGAAATCTAGTCGAGTTTTTGACAGGCCAGCCGATTGATATTACCTTCGCCGAAAATGGAAGCTCTACATCAGATGACCATTCTTGTTTTCCTGAAGTGCCACCAGGATGGATATACGATGAAACTGCAAGAACCTGGGTCAAATCTTGAGGGTAATGATAATTTCTCATTCCGGTAGATACTGTGCCAACATCACGACTGGATGAACTGCGACTCGGCCTGTACCGTCAGCGATCTGGTGGCGGCAGGACGTGCCGGACGCGACGATGAGCGTGTCCTCACTGGCCTGGCGCACCGTCGGGAACAGGCGATCCTCACCAGCAGCCATCGAAACTTCGTAATGTTCGCGCTCATAGCCGAACGATCCCGCCATGCCACAGCAGCCACTTGGAATCTCGGTGACGGTGGTATTCGGCAGCGCTCGCAGCATTTTCAAAAGCGGACCTGTGCCTGTCAGCGCTTTTTGATAACAATGGCCGTGTACAAGGATATTCTGCGGCGTTTTCGGCTGCACAAAAGGCAGATTCATATCCGCTAAATTGGCTAAAAATTCTTCGATGAAAAAGCTGTGCTGCGCGACTATTCGGGATTCTTCCGTCCGCAGCAGATCAGGATATTCATCACGCAGGGTGGCGATGCAGCTTGGCTCGATGCCGATAATTGGCACACCCGCAGCCGCATAAGGCGCGAGTATATTGACATTGTGGGCGGCATTTTCGCGGGCGTTTTCCAGCAAGCCTTTGGAGATCATCGGGCGGCTGCAACAGCGGCGATCCTTGAGCAAATGGACTTCGAATCCGGCGGCTTCCAGCACACGCACCGCCGCCTGCCCGATTTCGATTTCGTTGTAGGAGAGATAGGTGTCATCCCAGAGAATGACTTTGCCACTGGTCGCGGCGGCTGGCTGTGGGCGGGTTTTGAACCAGTCGCGAAACGTCATCGGAGACAGCGCGGGCAGGGTGCGACGCGAGTCAATGCCAATATAACGATCCAGCGCACGCCGGATAGATTTATTGCGAAAACTCCAGTTTGTCACACCTGGCAGGATACTCCCAAGCTGATTGAGCGCGGCAATATGGCCGAACATACGGCTGCGGAGAGGCGTCCCGTGCGCTTCATGATAGTGCGCCAAAAATTCGTACTTGAGCTTTGCCATATCAACAGTCGAGGGGCATTCGCGCTTGCAGGCTTTGCATTCCAGGCATAAATCCAGCACTTCGTAAAGCTCTTTGCTCGCCAGCCCTTCCGGGCCAAGCTGACCCGTCATCGCCGCACGTAAAGCATTCGCTCGTCCGCGTGTGGAGTGCGCTTCGTCACGTGTCGCCATAAATGATGGACACATCGCGCCGTTATCACGCTTGCGGCAAACACCCTGCCCGTTGCACATCTCGACCATGCCACCAAAGCCGCCATCTGCCGAAAAATCCAGAAAGGTGACGTTAGGCGCAAAAGGTGTGGCGTAATCTGGATGGAGACGCAGCAGACTGGCATCCCAGGGCGCGGGAGCATCAATAATTTTGCCGGGATTCAGCACATTGTTGGGGTCAAACAAGCCTTTGACCTGCCGAAACGCCTGATGCAATTTTGCACCATAAAGCTTTTCGTTGAAGTAGCTTCGCGCAGTGCCTTCGCCATGTTCGCCTGTGGTCGTGCCACCATAGCGGATCGCCAATTCCGCGACAGCCTCAGAAATCTGGCGCATCTGGCGTAAACCTTCGCCAGTCTTGAGGTTAATCAGCGGGTTAATGTGCAGGCACCCCGCCGACGCATGCGCGTAAAAAGCCGCTGATGTCCCAGCCTCGTCGCAGACACGCGCCACTTCCATTGCATAATCGGCGAGATTCTCAACAGGCACAGTCGCGTCGTCCACGAAGGCCAGCGGCTTGGCATCGCCGCGCATACTCATCAGCAAACCCAGGCTGGCTTTTCGCACACCCCAGACGTTGGCAACCTGTTCTGGTGTTGTCTGATGAACGACCACACCGCTATAACTATTTCGCCGCAGCGCCGCTTCGAGATTTTCGGCATTTTGACGCAGTTCACTTTCGCTCGTTCCGGCGAACTCGACGATCAGCACTGCGCGGGGATCACCGTCGATAAAGGTCAGACGCGGGCCATATTCCGGCGATTGGCGCGTCAGATAATTGAAATAGCGGTCTATCAACTCGACGGCTGAGGGCTTGTGTTCCAGAATAAACGGCACGAGCGCCAGCGCCTCACGTAAATCGTCAAAATGCAGCAGCGCCAGCCGTGTCATTTTCGGACGCGCGACGACATTCAGTTTGATCGCCGTTATCACGCCCAGCGTACCTTCGCTGCCAACGATCAACGGCGCAAGATTGAACGATGTGCCGTTTGCCAAAATCGCGGCGATTCGATTGAGATTATAGCCAGCGACATTACGCCAGATTTTCGGATAACGCGCGGCAATTTCGTCAGCGTTCTGGCGCACGAGTTCGGGAATATCGCGATAAAGTCGGCCTTCGAGAGTGTCCTTCTCGACCAGAAGCGCGACTTCTTCCGGCGTTTTTGGTCCAAAGCGCACTTGGCTGCCATCTGACAGTACAACATCGACTTCGCGCACGTAATCAGCCATCATGCCGTAGACAATCGAGTGCGAACCTGTCGAGTTATTGCCCGTCATGCCGCCCAATGTGGCGACCATGCTCGACGCGGGATCGGGGCCGACCATCAGGCCATGACTTTTGAGTGCGTTGTTGAGGTGATCGAGTACCAAGCCGGACTGTACGCGCACCCATTTCGCCTCGGCGTTGAGTTCGATAATGCCGTCCATGTAGCGCGAATGGTCGATAATGACACCCGCGCCAATCGTCTGACCGGAAAGGCTGCTGCCGCCGCCGCGTGGAACAATCGACGCCCCGTGACGTGCCGCTGTTTTCACAATCGCCGTCACATCGTCGGCATCACGCGGGATAGCGACCCCTGCCGGCAGCATTTGATAGCTGGAGGCATCGGTGCTGTAGAGCCAGCGACTCATGTTATCGAAACGTACATCGCCGCGAATAGTTTTCTTTAAATCCTGCCCAATGGCTTCTGTGATGGACATCTGTAACTTCCTGAGTTAAATTTCCTCATATTATAGTCACGAAATCGGCAAACAACCCGTCAATGGTCTGCTGATACGTTTTTGTAAAGGACTGAGTGATGGTCGAAAATATTGAAATCCAAGCACCGATTTCACCCGAATTTGCCGAGATTCTGACTCCCGAAGCGCTGGCCTTCGTCGCCAAACTCGCGCGTGAATTTTCCGCCCGCCGCCACGAACTCCTGCAAAAACGCCGTGAACGACAATCCCAGATTGACAGCGGTAAAATGCCTGACTTTTTGCGGGAAACCGAGTCCATCCGCAGCGGAGACTGGAAAGTCGCGCCTGTTCCGGCGGATTTACAGGATCGCCGTGTCGAACTGACCGGGCCGACAGACCGCAAAATGGTGATTAACGCGCTTAACAGCGGCGCGAAAGTCTTTATGGCCGATTTTGAAGATGCCAATTCCCCTACCTGGCACAATATGATTGACGGTCAGATCAACCTGCGCGATGCGAATCGCCGGACGATTACATTCACCAGCCCGGAAGGCAAGGCATACAAGCTCAACGACAAAACGGCGGTCATTATGGTGCGCCCGCGCGGCTGGCACCTGGACGAAAAGCACATGCGCGTTGATGGGAGACCTGTGCCGGGTGGGATATTCGATTTTGGCCTGTATTTTTTCCATAACGCCAAAGAGCTTTTGAGGTGGGGCAGCGGGCCGTATTTTTATCTGCCGAAAATGGAAAGCCATCTGGAAGCGCGTTTATGGAATGACGTGTTCAAGCTAGCGCAGGACGAACTCGGCATTCCGCTGGGGACGATCAAGGCGACAGTGCTGATCGAAACGATTCTGGCAGCGTTCGAAACCGAAGAAATTTTATACGAACTGCGCGAGCATTCCGCTGGGTTAAACTGTGGACGCTGGGATTATATTTTCAGCTTTATCAAAAAATTCCGCAATAAGCCGGGATTTGTGCTGCCGGATCGCACATTGGTCACAATGACCGCGCCGATGATGCGCTCGTATTCGCTGTTGGTGATTAAAAATTGTCACAAGCGCGGCGCGTTCGCGATGGGCGGTATGGCGGCGCAGATTCCGATTAAGAATAACCCCGAAGCTAATGAAGCTGCGCTTAACAAAGTGCGGGCGGATAAACTGCGCGAAGCTCAGGATGGTCACGATGGCACATGGGTCGCGCATCCGGCGCTTGTACCGATTGCGACGGAAATCTTTGACGAATTTATGCCGCAAGCAAATCAGCTTGACCGCCAGCGCGACGATGTGAATGTGACCGCCGCTGACCTGCTCAAAGTGCCGGAGGGTGCGATCACCGAGCAGGGTGTACGCTGGAATATCCGCGTCGGCGTGCAATATCTGGAGGCGTGGTTGGGCGGTAATGGCTGCGTTCCACTGTATTCTCTGATGGAAGATGCCGCAACCGCCGAAATTTCGCGCACACAAATCTGGCAATGGCTGCATCACGAGGCGAAATTGGACGATGGGAAGGCGTTAACATCGGAACGCTACGACCAGCTTTTGCAAGAAGAACTCGACGGCATCCGTCAGGAGATCGGCGCGGTGCGATATGACAGCGGCCATTTTGCGCAGGCCAGCCAGATTTTTACGGAGATGGCGAAAGCAGAGCCGTTTGTCGATTTTCTGACGCTGCCCGCGTATGAATATCTGTAGCGAAACGACCAGAAAGGGCGTAAGGCCTTGCGCCCCTACAAGTACCACATTTTTGATGATCAAGCCTTCGCAGCATCAATGGTATTCGCTTATGCTGGGTATCAGGGCTATAATTTGCGACAAAATTTCAACTGAATCAGGAATTGATGATGTCTGAAGACCAGCGCCCATCACCCAAATTTAAGCCCGTTTCGCTTTTTGTTACCTGCATTGTCGATGCGATCTACCCGCAAACCGGAGTTTCGGTTGTCGAGATTCTCGAACACCTGGGGGTCGAAGTCCGCTTCCCGATGGGGCAGACCTGCTGCGCACAGCCCGCCTATAATTCCGGCTTCTGGGAGGACGCGCGTGTGGTTGCCAAGCAGTTTTTACGCGCGTTTGCCGATGCCGAAGTGATCGTTACACCGTCCGGTAGCTGCGCGACAATGGTGCGGCATTATTACCCCGAATTGTTTAAGGATGACCCCGAATGGCGCGATCAGGCCATCTGGGCATCGAATATCACTTGGGAATTTACCGAATATCTGGTCGATGGCCTGGGTGTGACCGACCTGGGCGCGAAGATGCCACCTACAAAGGTCGCTTTTCACGATGCCTGTCACGGCCTGCGTGGACTAGGCCTGAAAGGTCAGGCGCGGCAGCTCGCAGAAAGCATTGATGGCGTGACCGTCAACGAGATGAAAGGCGCAGACCAATGCTGCGGCTTTGGCGGCTTGTTCTCGGTCAAGATGTCAGAGATCAGCGGCGCGATGCTCGACGAAAAAATCGAAGCGATTGAAGCCAGCGATTCCGACATGATTTTGACCGGCGATTGCAGTTGCATGACCCAGATCAACGGCGGCCTGAGCCGGAATCAAAAAACGCGCCGAGCCGTCCATATTGCTGACCTGCTGGCGCGCGGATTGAAAAACGCTTAACGACTACTATAGGCCAGCGGTGCCTGATAGCTGCTGACGAATTGTTCTGCTTCTTCTAAAGACCTGAAAAAATGCGTTTCGTGGGTATGGCGTACCGTACCCATGAGCGCTGCCATGCGTGACTGCTGGGTGACAAGCAGGGTATTGGTGGCAACAGCGGCAATCCGCACGTTGGGGGTTTCGGCGGCAAGGGCGAAGATTCGGCGGGCTTCGGTGCTGATGGATGTTGCCTGACGTGCATCGACGAGGGAGATAATGGGCACGTCACTGGCTTTGGCATAGCGCAGCAAAGCTTCAGCCCATGTTTTCGCATCATTTGCGTCAACATAGCCAACTTCGCGTGAAAAAAATACACTATTTTCGAAGGAAATATCACAAACAGGCATACTATCTCACCTGAAAAATTAAATTCGTAAACTGAATAGTTATATATATCACGTTAATTGATAATTTGCTACATACATTAGGAAATTCTAACCATAGCGAATATTAATTAAATTTAACACGAGTGTGAAACCCCCTTAACATTCTGCCCGTTGTTATTAACCTCCACCGACTATCATCATCTCGAAATGAAAAAAACATTTCGATGAATTACCCAAACATGACACAGCCTTATAAGGAGAGCTAGTAAATGTTGAAAGCCCGTATTGTGGTTATCATGATCGGCATTTTGATGCTGATTACGTCGGTAACAAGTGTATTCGCTCAGGATCAGACAATTGTAGAAATTGCCGCTGGCAACGCCGATTTTTCGACATTGGTGTCGCTGGTTCAGGCCGCTGGCCTGGCCGATGTGCTGGCTGGTGAAGGCCCCTTCACCGTATTCGCGCCGACGAACGATGCGTTTGCGGCTCTACCCGAAGATGTCGTGGCCTACCTGACTTCAGAAGCTGGCCTGCCGATACTTACCGAAATTCTGACCTATCACGTCGTTTCCGGCGCAGTGATGTCGGCTGATATCACTGACATGATGGCCGACACCATGCAGATGTCCGCAGTTGGTGGCGATATGCTCGGCGGTCAACTCGATGTTAAAGTGACCGACATGGGCGTGACTGTCAACCAGGCGAACGTCGTTACCCCGGACATTGCGGCCAGCAACGGCGTCATTCACGTCATTGACTCGGTGTTACTGCCCACCATCACCCTCCCCGAAGTTGATGCGTTGAGCATGACTGACCCGATCACATCGGCTGGCAGCTCAACGGTTGCCCCTGTGACCGATGCGATCAACAGCAAATTGGCTGACGAAGGCTACACAGGTGTGACCAACGCCACTACCGGTACCGGTGCAGGTTTTGAACGTTACTGTGCAGGCGAACTGGATTTCTCCAATGCCAGCCGTGTGATCACCCAGGATGAAATTGATCTTTGCGCAGCCAATAACCTGAATCCTGTTGGTTTCCGTGTTGGCACGGATGCCCTGGCTGTTGTGGTCAGCGCCTCGAATGATTTCGTTGACAGCCTGACCGCTGAACAACTGGCTGCTGCCTTCTCAACGGCTGCGACCTGGGCCGATGTTGATCCCGCATTCCCCGCTGAACCAATCCTGCGTTACAGCCCCGGCACGGACAGCGGCACATTCGATTATTTCGTCGAAGAAGTTTTCGACGAAGATGAAGCTCCAATCCTGAATGCTGCCAACCTGGAACTGAGCGAAAACGACAATGTTCTGGTGCAGGGTGTCGAAGCCAGCCCGTATGCGATTGGTTACTTTGGCTATGCTTATTACCAGGCCGAGGCTGATAGACTGAAGATTCTCTCACTCGATTTCGGTGATGGTGTGGTGGAAGCGAGCGAAGAAAGTGTTGATGCCGCAACCTATCCGCTGTCTCGTCCCCTGTTCATCTACTCGGATGTCAGCAAAGTGGCGGCCAACCCGTCGCTGGGGGCTTACCTCAACTACTACCTCACCAATGCTGACGAAACGAATGCTGAGGTAGGCTACTTCCCGGCTGATGATTTCTCGCTGAACTTTGCCAAACTGCAACTGCTGGCGATGATGCACGCAGCGATGATGTAGTTTATCTTCTCTTTAAGAGTCTGTTAAGTTATGGAGAGGGAACTTCGTTTCTCTCTCCATGTACTATTTTTTGTGATATTATTCACATTCGATCACTAAATGCTTAAGTAGCAAGCTTGATTTTCTACAGGAGACAAACGGTGTCCTCAATGGAATTGAACGCGGGAAACCAACTGGGTGCTTTGAGCCAAAAGGGGCAGCTCCTCGCCAGTGTACTTCAAAACGAAACAACGGATGGGATTAATATTAACAAACGCCCACGTGTTGGCGAAATCATTATTCAGAATCTCCTCCTCATATGCGGTGTGGTCTCGATTGTCACAACCGTTTTGATCGTTTACACCCTCCTTAATCAGGCGATTGGCTTCTTCAATTCACTCGCCTGGCTGCCAGCTCGAACATTAACAGTCAACAGCAGTATCGAGCGTGTCGCCATTCCCAATCCTATTGATGCGACATCAACCGAAATCAGCCTCGTCACTGAAGCTGGTGAACTGGTTGGCGCGTTACAGCGCATCCCCTATTCGGAAGGTCAAATGATCCGAATTGGAGACGAAATTATGCTGGTTCAATCCGTTGGACGACGTGCCATTACGGTTGATCGTGGAACCGAGGGATCGACAGCGACCAATCATGAGGCAGGTATACCGATTGAAGTGCTTATCAGTAATCCAATTCGCCTGGGCGAAGAACTCAGTGCGACAGATAACCAAATAGCATTACAAACGGTGGGAACGCTGCCATTCACTGTTGAACAGGTCATCCGTATTCACAACGAAGACATGAGGATCATCGAGGTCGCTGCCGATAACACATCAATCACGGTTGAGCGCGGCTATAACGGCACGGAAGCAATCGTTCAACCAAGCGGCGAAGCAGTGATGGCATCCAAGCAGCCCTCACTGACCGAATTTCTGACTCATACCAAGTGGCAGCCTCAGATTGGCGAATTTGGTGTGCTGCCGCTGGTTTACGCCACGCTTATGACGACAATTATCGCCCTGCTGGTCGCCGTACCGCTGGGTTTGGGAGCAGCGGTCTATTTGAGTGAATATGCTTCACCCCGCGCACGTTCTACCCTCAAGCCGATTCTGGAAATTCTGGCGGGCGTTCCAACCGTTGTTTACGGCTTTTTCGCCATCACATTCATGACTCCGCTTTTGCGCGGGCTGCTTGGTGCGGATAACGTCTCGATCTACAACATGGCCTCCGCTGGCCTTGTGATGGGCGTGATGATCGTGCCAACCATTAGCTCGATCAGCGAAGATGCCTTGAGCGCTGTGCCTCGTTCGCTCCGGGAAGCATCTTACGGGCTGGGCGCAACCAAGCTCGAAACGATTGTTCGCGTGATTATACCTGGGGCGCTTTCCGGGATTATTGCCGCGTTCATTCTGGGTATGTCGCGTGCCGTCGGCGAAACGATGATTGTCGCGATTGCGGCAGGTGCTGGCCCTGCTTCGGCCATCAATTTTCTGAAGCCCTTCCAGGCAGGTGAAACCATGACCGGACATATCGCGCGTATCAGCGGCGGCGATCTAAGCTACGGCTCGATTGACTACAACAGTATTTTCGCGATTGGCCTAGCGCTGTTCGTGATGACCCTGATCCTGAATTTAATTAGCGGATTTATCGCACGCCGATTCCGTGAGGTTTACCAATGATTGAAGAAGGTGTTTTCCACGACAGCATTGTCAAACGCAACCGCCGGGGTAAGCTGTGGAGCAGATTTTATTTTGGGTCGTTGGTCATTGCGATTGTGGCGCTCATCACACTGTTTCTGACGGTTATTGATCAGGCTTTCGGTACGGTAGCGCTCTCATATGTAATTGATCCGGCTACACTGGCTGATGGTCGCCCTCTAGATCAACTATCCAACGAAGAATTAGCAGACATCCTGACCAATAATCTTTCGGCTGGTCGAGCACGTATCGTCCTCCGCGATAACGTGATCGTCAACTATAACGCGGATACCTACACTAAGCAGCCTATACAAGAACTGCTGCAAGGCCGCACATTTGACTCATCAGTGGGTGAGAAAACATTAGGTACACTTTCTGTCGAGGAAGTTGGAAACATACTGGGGCAGAACTTGTCCACCACTACTTTGCTCGACATCGTAACGACTGAGGTCATCCAGGAACAAATCCTCGAGTCGTGGCCTCTTTTCCAAACGCTCTTCAACTACAATCAAATTGTTGCAGAAAATGCTGAAAAGCACCCCGAAGGCCAGTTGCAATTCCGATCCTGGATTAACACGCGATTCCTTACCACACCGATGGCGACTGAGGCGCTCAAGACTGGTGTTCGCACCGCGCTTTTAGGTTCGCTGTGGATTATCGCCATTACGATTTTTGTAGCCCTCCCTATTGGCATTGGATCAGCAGTCTATCTGGAAGAATACGCCCGCACTGGCACACGAAGTCGGCTATTCAACATCATCAACAACATCATTGAAATCAACATTCGCAACCTGGCTGGTGTGCCATCCATCATTTACGGTATGCTCGGCTTGTTTGTATTTGTTCGCCTGTTGGGAGATGTTACGCAGGGCCGCACAATTTTATCGGCAGGCTTGACAATGGCTCTGCTGATTTTGCCAGTGATTATTATTAACGCGCAGGAAGCTATTCGCGCCGTACCCTATTCGATCCGTGAAGCCAGTTATGGCATGGGGGCGACACGCTGGCAAACGGTCTCGCGACAGGTGCTGCCTGCGGCGCTGCCGGGCATCATGACAGGCACCATCCTCGGCGTATCCCGCGCGGTTGGTGAGACTGCACCGCTTATTGTCGTGGGTGCCGCGACCTTCATTGTCACCGATCCCAGCGGATTCTTCTCACAGTTTACGGCGCTCCCCATTCAGGTCTATCAATGGACATCGCTGCCCCAGGCCGAGTTTCGTTATGTTGCGGCAGCGGCTATCGTCGTGCTGTTGATATTGCTGATGTCCCTCAACGCCACCGCGATTATTTTACGCAACCGTTTCAGCAGGAGATTGGCTTAATGAATTACACAGTTAGCAACAGTAACAAAGCTGTTGAATTGAAAAATGTGAGCATCTACTACGGCGATTATCGTGCCGTCAAGGATGTCAGCCTCGATATTGAACGCAACAAAATCACAGCATTTATCGGCCCGTCGGGCTGCGGCAAAAGCACGGTGCTGCGCTGCATCAACCGCATGAACGACCTTGTACCCGGCGCACACGTTGAAGGTGAAGTGTTGTATCGTGGTCGCAATCTGTATGCCGATGATGTCGATGCTGTCGAAGTACGCCGTCGTATCGGGATGGTGTTCCAGAAGCCGAATCCATTCCCCAAGAGCATTTATGACAACGTTGCCTATGGCCCGCGTTTGCTCGGCGTAAAAGATCGCAAGGTTCTGGATCAGATTGTCGAGTTAAGTCTGCAACAAGCCGCACTGTGGGATGAAGTCAAAAATGACCTGAAGAAATCCGGGTTAGCGCTCTCTGGCGGGCAGCAGCAACGCTTATGCATCGCACGGGCGATTGCCGTCGAGCCAGATATTATTCTGATGGACGAACCCTGCTCGGCACTTGATCCGATTGCGACGCAGCGCATCGAAGAACTGATGAAAGAACTGGTGAAGGACTACACCATCGTCATCGTTACGCACAATATGCAGCAAGCCGTCCGCGTTTCGAATTACACAGCATTCTACTACATTCGTAAACAGGAAATCGACGGAAAAGAAATTCGTTGGGGCGAACTGGTCGAATTTGGCAAGACCAAGCAGGTTTTTGACCAACCGGAGCAGGAAGAAACATCCGATTATATTTCGGGACGCTTTGGCTGATCGCTGTGTTTCAAACATAAGAATCGAAAAAAGCCCATGAGACGCGGGCTTTTTTGTTTTCAGTAATGTTGAGTAATTTGATTAATACACGTCTGTTCGGCGATCTTCGAAAATCGGGATACGCTGGCGTACTTCGTCCACCAAGTCCGTCTCGATTTCCGCCGTCAGCATCATCGGTGAATCGCCGCCCTCAATAATGATCTTGCCCCAGGGATCGACAATCATCGAATGTCCGCCGAATGTGGCAGCGCCTGTTTTTCCGGCGGCGTTGCAGGCGATGATATAGCACTGGTTTTCAATCGCGCGGGCTACCAGCAAAGCACGCCAATGCTCGACGCGCTCAATCGGCCATTCTGCCGGGATGATAATCATACGTGCGTGTTCTTCGGCGGAATACAGGCGGAAAAGTTCGGGGAAGCGCAAGTCGTAGCAAATCGCCAGCGCCGTCCGCCCCCAGGGCAAATCCATTGCCAGCGGTGACGGCCCCGGCTGCAACCACTTGTCCTCGTCCATCAGGCGGAACAGGTGCAGCTTACGGTAAACGCCCATCATGCGACCATTGGGTGTGAAAAATGCCGCACTGTTATTCACCTCAACGCCACGTTTTTCCAGAATCGAGCCGACGATGCTGATTTTATTCTGCTGGGCAACCGTCGTCACCTGAGCGAACATGCCACTGTTGAGCACACTCGCCAATTCTTTCGCATTCTCAAGCGCATATCCTGTTGACCATAATTCCGGGAAGACGACGATATGCGACCCACGCCGCGCCGCCTCCGCCGATAATTCCTGCATTACGCTAAAATTTTTGCGCACATCGCCGAGCGTAATATTCATCTGCGCCAGGCTGATACTTAATTTTGCCACGTTCGCTCCCTACTTAAATGACAACCTGCTGCCAGACGCCTATCACGGCCTCGATAACGTCATCTTCAGGCATATAGGTTGTGTCGATTTCGTGAAGGCCGGGTAACTTGCGCACTGCCCATTCGCGCTTGAGATGCCCCAGCGCCAGTGCGCGTTCATCGGGGTTATGATAGCGCCCCCCAAGCGCCAGATGCAAACTCTGCAAAACCGCATCCAGCGAAGCAACGAGGCAAATCACTGGGCCTGTTTCCTGTAAACGCTCATAATGATTCGCGTGTAAGAGCGTTTGACCGCTGATGCGAATCACCGCGCTGCGATACAGCAAGGCTTCCTGCACGACCTCGGCCTCGAACGTTTTCAGGCGTGATTCGCCGTAGAGTGTGCGGATTTCATTGATGGATATCCCATTGCGATCTTCAATTTCGCGCTCGATGTTGAGATAGCGCATTTGCATTTTGCTGGCGATCCGGCGGCCTATCAACGGCTGATTCGGCCCAGTATAGCCTGTCAGAATGATGTTGCGATCCGAAAGGGATAAAGCGTGCGTTGCCATCAACGCCACCCCGGATACCACTGGTCGAGAACATCGGGTAATTCCGCCAGCGTATTAAGCGCGTGATCCGGCACGATCAGACCACTGAGCATGGGCGGTGTGGGATGTGTAACCCGTAAAACCGCCTGCATACCCGCGCTCTGCGCTCCGGCAATATCAGCGACAGGGTTATCACCAACGAAAACAGTCTCATTCGGCTTCGTGCCGATGCAGTTGAGCGCGTATTCAAAAATCGCCGGATGCGGCTTGAGAAAACCAACGTCCGCAGCCGAAATGCGACAGGTTGGGAAGTAGGATAACAAGCTGTGTTGTTCCAGTTCCGCATCGCGCATCCACATGGGCTGATAAGCGTTGGTGACGATCCCGATTTTTATCCCATTTTCGCGCAAAGTGGTCAAAGCTTCGGCGACATCCGGGAATAATTTCGAACCCGGCGCTGCGCCCCACTTATAGGCTTCCAGGCAGCGACGTTGGTCGAGACTTTCCGGCGGCACACCCAGCGCAATCAGCGCCTCGACCATGACTACCCCGATATTAGGCGCACGAAGATTACCCCGCGCACCTTCCCAGGCTTGCTGTGTGCGGCTGACGAATTCGGTAATCATAGCGTCAAAATCGGATAGCGAATGCACTTCATCGCAGATGTAATCGAAGACGCCGCGCAGGAGCAGCCGTTCCCGCGCTTCCCACTGCCTGCCGAATCCACTCCAATCAATCAGCGTGTCATCTAAATCAAACAATACCGCTTTTAACATCGAGAGTCAGAGCCTTTCAGGGCGTTGCAACCTCATGGGCGCGCCAGGTCAGAAGCACTTGCTCAATGCCCTGCTTCTGGTTGGGGAATTTTAATTTCCAGCCAAGCTGCGATTTGGCTTTGTCATTTTTCGCTTTGGCCGATGCGTTCAGCAGCGCCATATGGGTTTTATTGACCAGAATGCTGGAGGCAAAAGACGGCAGGCGGCGGCGTGAAGACTGCCCAATACCCAGGTCAGCCGCAAAGTGGTCAGCAAAGGCCGCTATTGAAACGGGATGATCGTCGGTGATATTAAAGACTTCGCCCGCAGGTTGGCTTTCAACCGCCAGGACGACAGCCGATGCCAGATCGGAGACATAGATCCAATTGGCGACGGTATTGTCCTCGCCGAGCAAAAGCGATTTACCCCCCACAAGCGCATCGCGAATTGCAGCAAAATGATCGTCTGGCCCATAAACATAGCCCGCCCGCAGCACAACACCTGGAATATCGCTGTTGAGTACCGCGCGTTCGGCCTGTACGCCAGCCTTAAACAGCGGATCACTACTGCTCAGTGATGCGCTTTCATCTACCGATTCGCCATGCGCGTCGCCATAGAGAAAACTGAAACTGGTGTGAACGATAAATTTCACACCTGTACTTTTCGCGGCTTCGACCAACGCCGCCGTTCCCTGCGAAACCAGGCGCGTGTAATAATCCCAATCGGTGGTTTGCATGGGCAGACCGTTGATCCCCTGGGTAGCGAGATTGATGACGACATCGGCGCTCACCATCTTTAGTACGCCAGCAATTTCGCCGGAACGGAACAGGTCATTATAGACGGGCAAACCACCATTCTGGCGAATGAGGGTTGCGCTGTCGAGTCCACTACTGGAGCCTGCCACGCGATGTCCACGCGCGACAAGCTGTTTGATAACTTCATATCCCAGGACGCTGTCCGCACCTGTGATGTATACGCTCAACGAGGAAGAACCATTTTCTAGCATAGTATGCAAGCTTCCTTATATTTCAAATAATAAAAATTATGCCATTGAAACACTATGCAATCAACATGCGTTTCTGAGAGTTTGGCTATAGGCAGGCGAGATGTCCACTGCTAATATGCCATTCAATCTTTTTAGAATGATTGAAGGTGTTAAGAATGAGCGAAAAATATCAACAATTGGTCAAACGACTGGCAGATGTTCACAATTTAGACCGAACTGCCGCCGTGTTGGGTTGGGATCAACAAACGCTGATGCCAGCGGGTGGGGCTGCTGCCCGCGCCGCGCAGCTTTCCACAGTGGCACGACTCGCACACGAAATTTTCACGAGCGACGAAACGGCACGTTTAATCGAGGATGCCGCTGCCGAATTGTATGGAGCAGATTACAACTCGGATGAGGCCAGCCTGATTCGCGTAACACGTGAGGATTATGAAGATGCCGTCAAGCTCCCGGCGGAACTGGTCGCGGAAATTTCGCGGGCGACGACGATGGCACATGAGGTCTGGGCAAAGGCGCGGCAGAATAACAGTTTCCAGTCCTTTTTACCTGCCTTAGAGCCGATCATTGATCTGCATCTGCGTGTGGCGGATTATATCGGCTATGCTGACCAGCCTTATGACGCGCTGATTGACCGTTATGAACGCGGGATCACGACAGCCCGCGTCAAAGAAATTTTCGACGGTCACAAACCCGATCTCATCGCCCTGATCGCCGCTGTCAACGAGAACGAAGGCCGAGTCAACGACAGCGTACTCCATCAGCCATTCGACATCGACAAGCAGCGGGACTTCGCGCTGGATGTTGTCAAAAATTTTGGTTTCGATTTTAACCGGGGGCTTCAGGCCGTTTCGGTACATCCATTTTGTACGCATTTTTCGCGCGACGATGTGCGTATGACCACTCGGTTCAACCCGGACTTTTTAAACCCAGCCCTGTTCGGGATGATGCACGAGGCTGGACACGGCATGTATGAACAGGGCAGCCCCGCATCGCTGGAAGGTACGCCCCTTTCCGGCGGTACATCGCTCGGCGTTCATGAGTCTCAATCGCGTATGTGGGAAAATCTCGTCGGACGCAGCAAAGGTTTCTGGACATGGGCGCTGCCTCGGCTGAAGCAGCAGTTCCCAGGGCAGTTTGACAGTGTGAGCCTCGACACATTCTACAAGGCCATCAATAAGGTGCAGCGCTCGTTTATCCGCGTGGAAGCGGACGAAGCGACCTACAATCTGCACATTATGCTGCGCTTTGATCTCGAAACCGATATGATCGCTGGCAAAGTCAAACCCGCTGACCTGTCGGAAGAATGGAATGATCGTTTCGAGAGCTTTTTCGGCATCGCTCCGCCAACATATACGCTCGGCGTGTTGCAAGATGTTCACTGGTCAATGGGGCTGGTCGGGTATTTCGCGACTTACGCGCTGGGGAATTTGCTCTCAGTGCAGTATTACAACAAAGCGGTTCAGGATCGCCCCTCTATTCCTGACGACATCGCCAACGGCAAATTCGATACGCTGCTGACGTGGCTGAACGAAAATATCCACCAGCATGGGCGCAAATATACATCGGACGAATTGACACGGCGTGTCACAGGCGAAGGCATCCAATCGCGCGACTATATCCAATATTTGCAAACGAAATTTGGGGAAGTTTACGGGCTGTAGATCGCGATTAAAAATGTGGGCGAGGCAGCACCTCGCCCCTACGATAAAATGTGGTCAGTTATCCGGCGACCATCTCGGCCTCTTTTTCACGAGCAGATTTTTCACGCTCTTTCGCCTGCTCATCCACATAGGCTTTGATACGCTCGATATAGCCTCGAACATTGGCGGCTTTTTCGGCTTCCATCACCTTTGCCAGCCTGCCTAAGGTATCCATCAGGCTTTCCAGCGCATAGGGTGAATCATCTGGCGACGTGACAAAGACCTGCTCAATCGTGGCCTCTGCTAATTCCAGTTTGCCGAGCGCCAGCCGCGCCGTCAGCAAATCCGCATAAGCCCAATAATTATCGACCTCAGCCTGAACTTCGTTGAAAGCCAGCTTTTCGACCTTGTAATAGGTTTCGATCATTTTCTCGCGATTACCCTGCTGCATGTACAACAGCGCGAGGTTGCTAAAGGCGTAGGACGAATTTGGCACGACCTGACCTGCTTTGTCATAGGCGTAGATCGCCTGGTCAATCTGTCCCCGGCGGCGATATAACCCACCCAGCGAACCCCACCACGATTCGCCATCGTCATCGACCAGCTTGGGCGAAATCGTAAGCCCTTCTTGCAGAAGGCGTTCGGCACTGTTCAGCACTTTATCGCGCTCGATGCCCGTTTCCATCTTTTCACCAATACGTCGATAGGTGTACCCAAGAACAGCCATCGCAGGCGAGAATTTATCGTCGATTTCCAGCGCACGTTTCAGGTGATGTTCCGCTTCTTGCAGCCGCCCGGACTGTGTATAAACATAGCCAAGACGATAATGGATAATCGGGTTATTTTCGTCCAGCCCCAACGCACGTAAATAAATATCGAGTGCGCCCATATAGTCGCCGGATTTATACTGGCTTTCGCCCAATGGTAAATACGACAGCGCCAATGTCGCGTTGCTGGTGCTGCGTGTCAATTCGTCACGTAAAGCTCTGATCTCGGCTTCTTTTTCGAGAGTCTGTTTATCCAGACGTGTACGCGCTGACTCGACTTCATCTTCAAATTTCTTACGTGCTTCAACCAGTTCGCTTTGCGCGGAGAACAGACGAGTCACACCGAGCAGCGCCGCCACACCGCCGACAACTGTCACCAGAAAGCCAATCGCCTCGAATAAGCCCAGTAGGTTGAAGGCGCGGTCAACACCCAACTCAGATGCAGCGGCGGCTTCCTGAGATTTTTGAACATCGGCCTGCACCGTCGCGACGGCGTCCTGAATGTAGGCTAACCCATCCTCAATATCCTGAACGGGCGAAGGCGTGGGTTCGACTGTCGCCTCTTGCGCGAGTGCTGTAGAGACGAAAAATAGCAATAAGAGGGAAAGCAAAAACAAATAACGCATGGCGTTATCTCCATGTCCAAACGATGGCATGATTCATTATGATACAGCTTGCGGTTTTCAACAACAGTTCAGCGATTAGCAGTTTTCCGTAGGGGCGAGGCATGCCTCGCCCCTACAAAGATGGGACAATTACACAAAAATCCAGCTAAACGTTTTCGACATTTGGCTTCAGATACGATGCCAGTTTACGCGCGACTCCCTGCGGGCCAAGATCAACCGAGAGCAGTTCAATCTTGTCTTTGTCGATTATCGCCTTCAATTCGTCGTCGTCGGTTTCGCCCGTGCGGATCGCTTTCGCCAGTGTATCGGCAAAACGACCACTGCCTTCCAGCACCAGCATCGGAAATTTCAAGCGTTCCGTGACAGTCAGACGGTAAACTTCCTGACGCACAATATTCCCGCCATTGATGACCAGTCCTAATCCTGGGCATTGACCGGAGCCTGTCAGCGCGTAGGCAAGCTGCACGATCATGTCGGTTTCGTCGCCCCAATCACCCTCGGAGGTGAGAACAAAATGCGAATGACCGGGATCGAGGTCATAGCCGTTGGGGTTATCGTAGCCTTTATATTTGACCAGATTAATCGGAGCGACACCGATCAGCGGGAAGCTCGCGCCATTTTTGTGTCGTGCCTCACCCATCAATTTCATCACGCCGGAATTCGTCCCGCCATCAACAATCGCGATGCCATTTTCCTGAGCGAAACGCGCCAGACCTTCCTCGATAATCGGGCCAGTGACCTTCATTTCGTCCGAGGCCATATCCATCGCGCCGCCGAGGATAAAAATGGCAGGGCGCGGCTCGATCAGATCAAGCGTCACCGTAACTTTGGCGGGGTCATCGTGATTGGAAACGCGCACCCCCATCGCCGGTACGCCATCGCCATCAAATGGGACAATAAATGATTCGTTGCTCAGGCTGACATCATCATCCAGCCCTTTGCCTTCAACGACATGTTCTCGAATATAGGTAATGGCCTCGTCGATTTGCGAGGCGCTGTCCGGCAGAATTTTTGACAGACGTGAAAGCGCGACCAGCAAACTCGGCACGGCATAGGCCAGATCACGCGGCACAATTTTGAGCAGAATCTTGAGCGTTTCTTCCGCTTCCTGAATTTTACCCACCGCCAACCGTGACAACAGCAAATCGGCATACGGCCAGTAATCGTCCGGGCTGATCTGCACTTTCTGACGCGCCAGACGTTCAACCTCACGATAGGTTTTAATCATGGCATCGACATCACCATTCATTCCCTGATAAAGTGCTAGGTTGCTGAGGGGGTAGGGCGAATAGGGCGTAATTTTGGCGGCTTCTTTATAGGCATCAATGGCTTTGTTAAGCTGACCACGCTGCCGATAGAGCGCACCGAGCGTACACCACCACGATTCACCTTCTTCATCCAGCGATTTTGGCGCTCTGTCCAGTGCTTCCAGCAATTTCCCTTCGGCCTTGAGCAGATACGTCTCGCGATCGCTTCCCGGCGGTAACATTTCCCCTTTGCGGCGGTAGACATAGCCCATCGTCGCAATCGCCGAACAATAGGCGGGGTCGATTTCCAACGCGCGCTGGAGACAGGCCTCCGCGTCATTCAGCGCACCCTGTTGGGCGTAAATGTAGCCGAGGCGATAATGAATGACCGGGCTGTTATTATTGAGGCTTAGGGCGCGTTTGTAGGTTTCAATAGCCGCATTGAGGTCTTTGGCGCGATATTGATCCTCACCCAAAGGCATGAGGGTCATCGCCAGAATGGTGTCCGATGTCTCCTGCCGCTGCTGGTCGATTCGCTTGTTGATCTCGGCCATTTGAGTTGTAAGGCCATCAATTACGCTTGGCAGCTTTTGGGTTTCGGGCGATTCGACGTGCTTCTGAAATTGCTGCCAGATATTGTCATAGCCTCGGCGCAACTGGTCAATCAGCTTACTCTGATCTTTGAGCTGGCGATTCAGGCGGATGTAGCCAAAAAGCGTGATCAGCAATATGACACCACTCGCCACGAGTGCTAGGAGCGACAGCGCGATGCTGGTGACAGCCAAAAGATCAGCCGAGACACTACGCGAAGCATCCTGCGCAAATACGGCAGCAGGGGTTATCAACATCACCCACAAACTCAAACTGAATAGGGCTATACGACGCATCTGTTTATGTCCTTCATGCCCATCGTTAAAATCAGTATTGCAGTGAATCGGCGAAAATACAAATAGCAATTTTCGATATTCAGACCTTACATAACGTAGCCATTTTCGACACTCAAACATTGCGTAACCTAGTCGTTTCCGATGTTCAAACATTGCGCAACCGGGAAATAGTCTCTATCATATCGTTGGTCGCTCATCATATCCTGAGAAAATTTATGCCCTCTATTGCCCCGGCTTTGCTGGCCTGGTATGACCGCGAAGCTGCTGATTTTCCCTGGCGCAGAACGCACGATGCTTACGCGGTCTGGCTGTCCGAAATTATGCTGCAACAGACCCAGGTTGAAACCGTTATCCCCTATTACGAGCGTTTTTTAGCGGCATTCCCGACGGTTCAAGCGTTAGCGGACGCGCCTCTTGATACGGTGCTGAAGCGTTGGGAAGGGCTGGGATATTACAGCCGTGCGCGTAACCTGCACCGTGCGGCGCAAATCGTGGCGCAGGAAATGGGCGGCAATTTTCCATCTACTGCCGACGAGTTGGAAAAATTACCGGGCATTGGGCGCTATACAGCAGGCGCTATCTCCAGCATCGCTTTCGGACAGCGTGCGCCCGTCCTCGACGGCAATGTGATACGGGTTTTCGCCCGCCTGACCGATCTCAACACCGAAGTGACTCAAAATGCGGTCAAGATGAAGCTGTGGACACTGGCGGAAGATTGGCTGCCTGCTGAACGCGCGGGTGATTACAACCAGGCGCTGATGGAACTGGGGCGCACCGTCTGTAAGCCGCGTAATCCATTGTGCGGTATCTGCCCGATACAAGCGCATTGTGCCGCGTTCACGAACGGCACACAAAACGAACGCCCTGTCAAAGCGAAAAAAGCGCCTGTTCCTCATTATGATGTTGCGGCAGGTGTTATCTGGAATGATGTGGGCCAACTGCTCATCGCGCAGCGCCCACTGAAAGGCTTGCTCGGCGGATTATGGGAATTTCCCGGCGGCAAGCAGGAGCAAGGCGAAACCCTGCCCGAATGCCTGAAACGCGAACTGCGCGAAGAACTGGCGATTGAAGTCGAGGTCGAGGATTTATTTACCGTTGTGCATCACGGCTTCACGCATTTCAAAATCACGCTCCACGCTTTCATGTGCCGATACCGCAGCGGCGCACCACAAAAAATAGGCGTTCATGATTGGGCGTGGGTGTCGGTGAATGAACTCGACCAGTATAGTTTTGGCAAGGCAGATCGTGAAGTCATCGCGGCGCTGAATGCAAGAAAAACAATGCTTCTTTAAGGTACGTTTTTTATGACCAGTAAACGACAAATTATTGCGCTTTCTTTGTGCGTAATCTTCGCGCTCACCATCGGTAACGCGATCATGGCCTTGCTGCCTGTTTATGCGGCTCTGGCTGGCATGGATTCTTCCAGCACAGGCAACTACATGGCATTCGCATTTTTTGCGCTGTCGGCGGGTTCGATCCTCGCAGGCTGGTTATCGCGCCGTTTCCAGCTTCATAAACCGTTTCTCGTCGCCATCGGCCTCATCAATATTCCGCTGTACTGGCTGATGCAGTCAATTACCGATTTTGGCATGTTGATGCTTGCGATCTCGTTTGTGTGGTTTTTGGGCGGCATCTCGTTTGCGATGACGAACATCCTGGCGGCGCTGTCCGCTAACGAAACCGAGCGTGGCAAGGTTTTTGGGATCATCGCCTTAGCAATGGGCATCGGCACACTGTGTGGCGGCGCGATTGCTGGCCCGATTGCGGATCGTTGGGGCTTCTCCGCGCTGTTGCTGGTTTCGGCAGTGCTTCAGATTCTCTATGTCGGTGTGGCGCTGCTACTGGAAGACAAGAAAAGTCATACTGTTCATGCTGGCAACCAGGCCGAAAGCAGCTCAGAAGCGCCGTTGGGGAGCACATTTTATTTGCTCCTGGGTGCGAACGCTGTCGCCAGTATCGCGATGTTTGTGAGCAACCTCGGCAGGCCGTTAGGCATGAACGCGCTGCAATTCGACGCGACTGCGATTTCCAGCGTGGTTGCGGTTGGCTCGGCAATTACACTGCCTATTCCAGCGTTTATCGGTTGGCTTTCTGACCGCATCGGGCGCAGAGGTTTGATCGCGGCCTGTTATCTCATGGGCGCGTTGGGGCTGACCATGTTGATGGTATCGACAGATTTATGGCATTTCTGGCTGTCGTCGGTGCTGATCGCATTTATCAGCGCCAGTAATGGATTGACTTCGGCGCTAGTGGCGGACATTATTCCCCGCCGATCATTGGGGCTTGGGCTGTCATTGATAAATACAGGCGGATTTTTAGCGGGTATTGTCGGTTTCGCGGGTACAGGCTATGTGATTCAAGGCGTGGGGCTGCCGACAACCTTCATGTTAGGCGCGGCACTGCCCCTGATCGCCATCATACTGCTTATCCCGATCCGGCACGTGCTGAAGCCAGCGCCGATTTGATCCGCTACTAACCCTTCATGGTCAGCACTTCACGCGGCTTGCTGCCTTCCTGCGCTGGGCCGACAATCCCCTGTTCTTCCATCATGTCGATTAAACGGGCGGCGCGCGTATAGCCGATGCGCAAACGGCGCTGCAAGAGCGAAACGGATGCCTTATTCAGGCGGCGTACCATTTCGACAGCCTGATCGTAAAGCTCGTCCTGTCCATCCGCCAATCCTTCATCATCATCGTCGGTGACAAGATTGCCGTTGATGCTTTTTGGGCTTTCATCCCAGAATGCTTGCTGGGCAATCGGACTCATCGAACGCTGAACCACATCACGCGGCCTCTCATTATCCTCATCATCCAGAACGAGAGCCGTAATTGGCCGTGCAGGTTCGTCTTCAGCCGTGAAATTCTTCCAATAGCGCGTGATATTGTTGATCTCGGTATCAGATAAATATACACCTTGCAGACGAAGCGCCGCTGGCGAATCACCGCTGAGATACAGCATATCACCTTTACCCAGCAGCTTTTCCGCGCCGGGCTGGTCGAGGATAACACGGCTATCGACACCACCCGCTACCGCGAAGGCAGCACGAGCTGGGAAGTTGGCTTTAATCAGACCCGTGACGACATCGACGGATGGACGCTGCGTTGCGATCACGAGATGAATGCCTGTAGCACGTGCCAGCGCCGCTATACGAGTGATAACACGCTCAGTTTCATCCGGCGCAAGCATCATCAGATCAGCTAATTCGTCAATGATGACGACAATATAGGGCATTTTGTCAAGTTCGGGCGCAAGATGCTTGTTGAAATCCTCGATATTACGTGCGCCTGCGTTGCTGAACTGTTTGTAGCGCTCGTCCATTTCGCGCGTGACCCATTTCAGCACACCGACGATGCGTTCGAGATCGACCACGACAGGCGCGACCAGATGCGGAATGCCGTTGTACCCGGTCAATTCAACGCGCTTCGGATCAACCATGATGAATTTAACCGAATCAGGCGTGTTATTCACAATCAACCCGGCGATAATGGCGTTCACCAGCACCGATTTACCAGAACCCGTCGTTCCTGCGATCAGCAAGTGAGGCATACTGGCGAGATCGGCGGCAATCGGCGCACCGTCCACACTCTGACCGAGCGCAATTGCCAAAGGTGATTTGGCGCGAATCTTTTTAAATGCGTCCGAGTCCATCACGTCACGCAAACTCACCACAGAAGCCTCGTCGTTCGGGACTTCGATACCGACGTAGCCTTTGCCGGGGACAGGCGCTTCGATACGGATTGATTTTGCGCCAAGTGCCAACTGGAGGTCTTTATCAAGCTGGGCAATCGCGCCGACTTTCACGCGATTCTTTTTACCAGAGCGCATGACAAGATAATCCGGTTCGACACCGAACTGCGTAATCACCGGGCCTGTATTGACTTCGACCACACGCCCTGGCGCACCAAAACTGAGCAGCGTTTCTTCAATCGTGCGGGCGCGTGCCAAAAGCTGTTCACGATCCATATCGGTTTCCGAACCCGTGTTGAGCAGCGTCTTGTAGTCCGGCAGCTTCCAGTTTTTGCGCGACCTGCGGACAGGCACACCTGATGATGTCGTCATCACGGGCGGCGTGTCCGGCTTTTTGAAAGCAGGCGAAGGTGCGGCAGCTGGTGCTGGTGGTGCGGTTGGCAACGGCGTAGCATTTGCAATCGTCGCTTCAGCAGGTGTCAGTTTAGGGTCATCTTTGGTGATGTTAATTGTAGGTCTTGGCCTGATCTCATCCGATGGATATGCCGCCTGACTGACCGGACGCATGGGCGCACTAGCCGCTGGCGGAGTCGCAGCGGGTGTCACACTTGCAGCAGGTCTTTCCGGCACACCGGACGCAGCCGGCGCGGTGGGCGTATTCGGCGTGGCAGACGCAGCAGGTGAAAGCTGTCCGGTGCGGATCGCATTCAATCGTTCGCGGCGTTCTGCCAATGAGCCTGTATCACCTGTTGATGGGAACTGCGATGATGCTGGTGAAGGTGCTGACCCGGCAGGTTTCGCCCAGGGGCTTTCCGGGCGCGGCAGTGGGCCTGTACCCTTCGGCTTGGCTGGCCCCAAATTCACTAACTGCTCGTCCTCTTCGTCTTCATCCTCGTCGTCAATGTCAAAATCTTCGTCTTCCGGCGCCTCTGTCGGTAGCGATTGACTATTGGTTGCCTGGAATGGCCGAATCGTCTCACGCAGCGGCGCAGACGTGGCAGGAGATGATTCTGGCATCTTGAATCCGTTGGACGCTGGAGGAGCAGCCATCGTTGGCGTTGCAGGCGGCTTCATCAGATCGCCCAGACGCACTGGGCCAGAATCTTCAGGCTTCGTTTCGCTGTCCGTCTTGAATAGTGACGCAGCGCTGGGCGTTGGCCTGGCGATTGGCGGCATCGGCGATGTCGGTGAGAGTGGCGATGTTGACGGCCTGGGTGCTGCCGAAGCTGGCATCGCTGCTGGCGCGGCAGGCAAAACGGGATTTGGACTGGTTACAGGTGCTTGCGGCGGTGTTGCAGGCGCACCGGGCGCAGGTTTGCCAGCCACACCCGCTAAAGTCCCTGGCTTTTCGGCAGAGGCAGCGTTTTTATCAGGGGTCCCTGAACGGTTAAACAGCCGCCCAGACATTAAGCCGCCTGATTTTTCTTTTTCGGTAGCCGGATTTGGCGATTCAGCCTGCGGTTTTGGCGATGCTTCAGCAGGTTTACTCCCCGGCAAAGCAATTGTCGGGACTGCGCTCCTCAAGCGAGACGCAAACGAGGATTTCGCTGCCAGAGGTTGGGCGCTGGCAGAGGCGGCAGTGGCTGGCGCAGTCGGCACTTCAACGGGAACAGACTCGTTATTATCGAAAAATGCCGTGACGGTTCTGCCACCCATTGTGATCGGGATCGGACGCGGTTCGGGCAATGGCAGCGTCATATTCTGCATTTCGGCAGCAGCAGGTACAGGCAGAGCCGGTACTTTGGGCGCGGCGATTTCACCCGCGTTGGGCTTGCTAACGCTGATTTGCTGGGCAGCGACGGCGGCAGCCTGGGCAGCAGCAAGACGCGCGGCGGCCTGCCGGGACTGGACACGGCGCTGACGTGCAGCAAAGAAACTGCGCCCAATACTGATGAAGAAAACCGCGATTTCAGCGGCGCTGATCCGCAGCAGCAGCATCGCGCCGATAAAGATCATCCCAATGACCGAAACGACCATCCCATACTCGGTGATATTGGTAACAAGCAGCATATAGAGCTGTGAACCCAGATAACCACCGCCTCGACCTAATGTGTACGAGATTTCTAATTGCAATTGCAGGTCGCTCAGGTTTGAAGGATCAATCCCGCGATAAAGATCGTTAAAAGATTCGGTGTATTGAAATAGAATCAGTGTGCCGACATACAAAATGACCAGCCCGACGATGCGCGTAGGCTGAATCACAGGCGCTTGATCCCCAAAATGGCGGATAATCAGCCACAAGCCAATCGCGAACATGGTGAAGGGGACGGCAATTGCGCCCCAGCCCAACAACTGCGCCAAAAATGTGTTGACTGCTTCGGTAAGCTGGCCTTTAGTGGCGGACATGCTGCTGAAAAACAGCGCCAGTGAGCCTAATAGCAGCACGACACCGAGAATATCCAGCTTATTATCTAAACTCAGGCCAGTCTGATCGACACGCGGCGCTTTACTGGCTTTTTCTGCTCGTTCACGAATACTGGGCGTTTTTTTGGTGTCTTTAGCACCCAGGAATGGAAGGCTGGTTTTGATGCGCTCGGCAAAACTGACTTTGGGCACGGCTTTTGTACCCGCAGAGGACGAGCCAGACGACATGCCTGACCTGCTGCCAAGTGGAGGACGACTGGCGCTCGATGCGCTCGAACTGCCGCCATACGACGATGTCGGAGATTTTGCTGCCGTGCCAGAAGATTTTTCGTCTTTATTACCGATACCCAGGCGAGAAGTCAGACCGCCCAGCCCTTTAGTAACACCTGCGAGCGGGCCGCCTGAAGATGATTTCGGTGTCGCAGGCTTTTGACCGCTTTTATCACCGCCGCCAAAACGCGATGTCAGGCCGCCTAAACCTTTAGTAACGCCAGAGAGTGGACTGCTACTGCTCCCGCCCGACGAGGATTTCGGCGCGGCTGGTTTTTCGCTTTTATCACCACCGCCAAAGCGTGATGTCAGGCCGCCTAAACCTTTAGCGACACCCCCAATTCCACCTAAACCTTTACCCTTATCATCTTTATCGGCATCTCTGCTTTTATTTGCGTCCCCCGCGCTCGAAGGCACAGGGCTTCGGAGTGATGACCCCGATGAGGAAGAGCCGCTCGACGGACTCGATGGTGAAGACCCGCCGCCATAGGTCGGACGTGGTGCACCCGGTGATGACGCTGAACCCGGTGATGTCGGCGAAGACCCTCCCCCGTAAGTCGGACGTGGTGCTCCGGGCGATGACGGTGAACTCGGTGATGTTGGTGAAGACCCGCCACTATAGGTCGGACGTGGTGCGCCCGGTGATGACGGTGAACTCGGTGATGTTGGCGACGATCCGCCGCCATAGGTCGGACGTGGTGCGCCCGGCGATGATGGTGAACTCGGCGATGACCCGCCACCATAAGTCGGGCGTGGTGCGCCCGGTGATGACGGTGAACTCGGTGACGTTGGCGACGATCCGCCGCCATAGGTCGGACGCGCTGCGCCAGGGCTTCCCGGCAGGTTCGATGTCCCGCCATAAGGTTTGCCTGGGACATTTGAACGTCCAGCATCACCCGGTAATCGCGAGGAGGAGCCAAAACCGCTGCTACTGCTACTCGACGATGTAAATGGATTAGATGTTGGAAGACGGCTGCGACGTGCAAGCTGTTCGTCCTCGCTATCTTCTTCCTCTTCTTCGTCCTCATCCTCAATGAGTTCGTCGTCGGGATCGTTTTCGTCGTCTCTATCTCGGTAACTCATGCCGTTTACCTTACTGACTAATTATCCGGCTTGATTATGGTGCAACGAATCCAAAAGCCATTAAGCCACGTTTATCATACCACATTTATCCTGATTATGGGATAAGTTTAGCACAAGAGTTCTATTAGAATCGGGAAGGAGTGATTCTCGTAATATTCCGCAACTGATGTGAGCGCAAAGCTGAAATTATGATACAATGAGGGTGTAGTAAGATTCAGCCTTCACTCGGAGATCATCCTATGTCTAACCCCACAGATCTCCTCTGGCGGGTTAACAATGAATATCAAAAGCGCCTCACGCAGGTCGTCACGTATTTAAACCTGTTGGAACAGTTGGTATTGATACAAGATGAAGATGACCAACTGCGAACACTGGCAGCGCTGCAATACGCACTAGAGCAAGTCCAAACACTGGCTCAGGAACATCGTGCATGGCGCTATAAATATTATTATGAATCGTCAGACACCAAGCGTATGGTGCAAACCAGCAGCGCGGTTCATCAGGCTTTAGCCCGTTTTAGCCGTATGAGGATGCAGCACGAGCCGCAGTTGAATAATTTGCGAGCGCTGCTTGACCACGTTCAGCGCCCCGACCCACGTGTGACACGCGTCCCAACCGGCGACTTATGGGTCATGACCGAATTCGCGATTAACGATTTGCGAGGATTTGATCGCTATATGCAGGATTTGACTGGCGTTTAGAGTTCGTGCAGGTCATCCAGCAGGATATAGCCCTGGCGCAATGCCCGCAGTGCCGCCGAGTTGCGATCACTGGCATCCAGCTTGTTCATCGCCCCTGCCAACGCCTCAATCACCAGCAGCACAGAAATATTCAACTGTTTGGCAATCGCTTCGTTATCCAAACCCGCAGCGACATGCAATAAAACTTTGCGCTCGGTTTCACTCAATTGAACATTCTTATCCGGGTTCGTCAGCAGCCCGGTGACAATTTTCTCGGCAACTCCACGCCCCAAAACCAACTGTCCCTGAGTGACCTTCAGAATTGAATCAATCAATTCAGCTTCGTCCGTCGATTTGAGGATGTAGCCATGTGCGCCACCCCGCAGCGCCCGCACGATGTACCAGTCTTCCTCACGTCCAGTGAGAATCAGAACCTTCACATTCGGCGCTTTGGCACGGACGAACGGCAGAATATCAAGGCCGCCTTTGCCGGGCATATTCAGGTCGAGAAGCAGCACATCGGGCAGCAGGTCGAGCGTTTTGTTCAGTGCGCTGTCGCCATCCGATGCTTCGCCAATCACTACAAATTCCGGCTTTCCTTCCAGCAACTTCACCAGCGAAGCCCGCAGGAGGGCATGATCGTCCGCCAGAAGCAGGCGAATGGTTGGCTTCCCTCTTACCGGAAAACCTTCTGGACGACGAGGCAGAGTCGCATCATCCGGCGCAATCTCGGCTCTGAGCGAATCTTCCAGAGCCTCGGCCATAATCCGCGACGATTGAAAACGCCGAACCGGATTTTTTTCGAGCGCCTTCAGAATGACTTTTTCCAGGCTGATCGACAGGGTGGGAATGATGAGTCGCGGCGGCGGCGGTGGTTGGCGCACCTGTTGGAGCAAGAGCGCGGAAATATCGTCCGCATCAAACGGAAGCTGTCCGGTCAACATTTCATAGAGGACGATGCCGAGTGAGTAAATATCAGTGCGATGATCGAGTTTCTGTCCCTGCGCCTGTTCCGGCGAAAGATAAGCAGGTGTACCAATAATCATGCCATCGGCGGTGACACGCTTGGCCTCACGGGGGAGCGCCAAACCCAAATCCATAATCTTAATCTGACCGTCGGGCGTGACCTTGATATTGGCGGGCTTGATGTCGCGGTGGATGATCTGCCGTTCATGGGCATAATAAAGCGCCATCGCCATCTGCCGACCAAGATCGACCACGATTTCAGGTGGCGAAGGGATGTAATCCGAAAGCGGCACGCCGTCAACGTATTCAACGACGAGAAAAGGCTGCTCGTTATCTTCATCAATATCATAAATCGCCATGATGTTGGCGTTGTTCAACTGGGCTGCTGCGGTTGCTTCCTGGAAGAACCGTTTGCGTGTCGTTTCGCGGACATGAGGCAGCAGCACTTTGAGAGCCACCTGTCGCCCCAACCGCGTATCTAAAGCTTTATAGACCGTCGCAGTTGAGCCATCCCCCAGATGTTCGGTTATTTCATAGCGGTTGTGTAACTTCCGTCCAATCATCGTTGCATCCCAACTATGAGGCGTAGATAGTATTAAATTTGATGGCTTGGATAACACAGGATTGGCTAATGCACTGCCGCTGCTGCATCTGCTGCATATTGAATCAAAAATTAACGGCGGGCGAATGTAATCGTTAAACCGTCCATCCAAAAAATGATTATAGCGAGATTTGAGTGTTTGAAGCAAGTTTCTGAAAATATTCAGATGAACCCTGCGAAAGATGCAAAGTTGCCGAAGGTATAGAAGTGGCGAAAGCACTAATTGTGAGAGGTGGTGCAACGGTGAGTCTTAAGGCGCTCCTGTCATCATCGCGCGAAAAATAATGCCTGCAAGCAAGGCAAAACCCCAGATATAGCTGCCCATCGCGGGGCGTTTTTTCGCCGTTGACTCGACAAAAATGAAAAAAGGCAGCGAAAGGACAGTCCCCATTCCATAAATGAAGTGGGCATCCTGACCGGGGCGGGCGCTAAAAAAAGCGAACATGGACAGCCCAATGAGCGCTTCGACCAGCGTGGTGCCGAAAATCACATAAGCGGCACGTCGAAACACAGGTGTTACGTCACCTTTACGAATAATGCCAATATAAACGGCAATGACCAGCATAACCAGCGCTAACGCCATGCCAAAACGTGCGAGATGATAATGCAGATCGTGAAGAATCAGGTACGGCCAGGGGCTTGGCACACTTGAAGCGCTGTTAGAAACCACGAGAGCAATAAACCCTAGCACGAGAATGCCCAAACTGAGGTCAAGCCGCTGCAAAATGGGATTTGATGTTTGTAGGGACGACGCATGCGTCGCCCCTACAGGATGGTTTTCACGAGGGTCTTTTGCGTCCTGGCTGTCCATTTAATCACCTGCTGCTGCCGGGACGGATCGTGTTTCCTGAACGTCATCCGGGACATGGGTCGTCATCCAAAAACCAATAAAAATCAAAATCGCGCCTGCCATCTCGCCAAAATACTTAAACGAAGGGTCGCCTAGCCGGATCAGTGTACCGCCCAATGCCGGAAGCAAGCCACCTGCCGCGATGAGCCAGTTGCCCACCATCCGATTGCGCATAATCTGTTTTTTACGAAATAAGCGTGCGGAATAAATCGCGCCACCGACCAGCGCAATCGTACCCCAGATGTTCATAACCGGGGAGAAGCTGCGAATAGTTCCGCTGCCAGGAGGCATAATAGCGCGATAAATGGCGGTCATATCCGCGCCAGCATGCCAACCACTGCTGTTAAAGGGTGTTAAAAACAATGCCCAAGGGAGCGTCATCACGCCTACAAGCAAAAGCGCCATCTGAAAATTACGCGCGATGTTACCCTTACGCCAGAGCAGATAGACCGTTCCCTGACCGAGCCAGGGAGCAACCATGAGCGCACCCGTCCAATACCACAAGCCGAAAAATACGGGACTCCACACAAAATATAAAATCACCTGGCTCAATAAGCCAATGAAATAGAGTGTTAGCCCAATGCCCCAGGCCAGAAGATGGAGACGGCGTTTTTCCCACCAGCGTTTCAGCACAACCGCTGCGAAAATTCCCGTGATAATTGCGCCGATAACCGAGACAACAAACGCAAAAGTGATTGTTTGCATGGTGAATCGCTTTGAACTCATGTTGCAAGAGTACGTGAATTTTAGCACGAGCGCACAAAAATGACGACACCAATTCTCACAAAACCTATAGAAATCTATGGATTTGTGTATTTAACTGAGTGGTGTATCGAAGAAATAGTATTCAAGAATTTGTTTGACCAGAGGTGCGGCGACACCTGAACCTTCGCCCGCATTTTCGACCATCACCGTGATAGCGATTTGCGGATTATCGCGCGGGGCAAAAGCCGTAAACCAGGCGTGGGGCGGAACATCGCCTGTCGCCTGGGCAGTACCCGTTTTGCCGCAGACAATGAGGTCTTGCAGTGGAGAATTGCGGAAAATATGCTCGGCAGTACCGCTTTGAACCGAGGTCACGCCACACATTGCACCCCGCACCATATCCAACACTTCAATCTTGATGTCAGTTGTACCCATCACATCAGGCGTGAGCGTATAGCTGGGTGTCTCACCCAGAATGCCTACTTTTTCGACGAGCTGCGGACGATAAAGTGTCCCGCCATTGGCAACACCTGCGACCAGCCGCGTAAATTGCAGCGGCGTAATATCGACATAGCCCTGCCCGATTGCCATATTCACTGATTCGGAGAACGTCCAGGTAAAACCGCGTTGGAGCAGCCAGTCAGGGTCAGGAATATTACCCGCCGATTCTGGCAGATCACGCATACCTGTCACAACGCCCAGACCCAAACGCCGCGCGTAATTCGGCAGGAGGAATGGATCGGCCTGATCCATCTGATAGCCAATCTCATAAAAATAGGGATTGCAACTGTGCATCAGGCCTTCCGGCAATGTCTGGTTGCCATGTCCGCCTGCCAGCCAATCGACGCGCGTAATATCACGAGTCCAGAGGCCGCTGCACGTATAGCGTTGATCGAGTGCGTAAACGCCGCTGTCGGCAACGGCAATGGTATCGACAATTTTAAAGATCGAGCCTGCCGGGTAAATGCCCAGTGCGGGGCGATTTAACTGCGGACGGCGCGGGTCATTCTGCACCTGTGACACAATGGCATCAGCGGCTGTCCTACCCATCGAAGGGAACGGGTTAAAGGCGTTATTATCAAATGAGGGATAGCTCACCATTGCCAGAACTGCGCCGGTATTGACATCCATCACGACAGCCGACGCACCTTTTGAGGTAGGTGCCCACCCATTCTGGGCATACCCGCGTTCAAAAGCCTGAGCGATAAAGGTTTGCAGGTCAGAATCCAACGTCAACCACAGGCTTTCGGAAGGCTTTGAAGCACTTTCGGTCAGTATGGTCTGGGTGCCGTTCGGCTCGACCACCAGCAACCGCCCACCTGCCTCTCCGCGCAGCGTTTCATCCCAGCTTGCCTCAATACCACTTCGACCCAGAATCGAGTCCTGGGTAAATCCGGCGGCTTCAACGGCGGGAATATCGGATTCATCGGGATAGCCGACATAGCCGAGAATATTGGGCGCAAGTGTTCCATTCGAATAGCGGCGTGTGGGTCGATCCCGGAACTGGGCAGCGCAATCACGCTCAAGCAGTTCGTGCATTTCGACATATTTGATCGGCTCAATCGTGCCGACTTCAGCCACCCAATCAAAGGCTCGTGCATCCAGCAGTGTTTGAATATCCGCCACCGGCTTATTCATCGCCTGCGCCAATTCTGCAACACAGGTGTCATAAACCGGAATATCGCGCTTAATCACGCTGACGGTGACAACACGTCCGTTTTGATCGGCCAGAATATTGCCGTCATGGTCATAAATATTGGCGCGGCTGGGGATACGCGGCTCCAGGCGCAAACGTCCGCCGTTGCCCATCGCCGCGAAAATATCGCCGGGAGACCAGGCAATACGCCACTCGCTTCGAGGTGCATCATAAATGAGGCGTAAGGTGCGGTTGCTATCAGAAAATTCACCCAGCAAGCGCGTTTCGAACATCACGTCATAATTAAAAATCACCATCGTCGATGTATCTCGAAGCTGGCTGGTAATCTGATAAGCAAGGCTCTGAAGCGTCAGCGTGTCATGAGATGATTGGTAGAGATTGGTAAAATCAGCCAGTGGAGTCGCTTCCTGGCTGGCGAAGGCGATGAGGCTGTACATCGACTCATAATCGTTTTCGCGCCAGGCATCGAGAAAATAACGCGCAGTGCGTTCCGCCGCGTCGAGTGTAAAGGTTGAAGGCGTGGGCGAAGGCAGGCTGGCAATCGTAGGCAGCGGCGCAGCTACTTGATTCTCAGCAGGACTGCAACCGACAGCGATCATGAGCAGAATGACGAATCCAAGCGACAACCGTTTTTTCACACCAATAATCCTCACTATTCACGCGATTATTATATTACGCTTGCCGCGCATCAGCGAATCATGAGCTATACTATTATCAAACTCATAAGATTATTTTCTTTGTGTTTTCCGCTGGTACTTCTCAAGGAGCGAGTTTTTATGTCTAATGAAATTATCCCTGTATCCGAAGGCACGGTGCAAGAACTTGACAGCCTGGTTGCAAATGAATTTGCGATATACCTCGACGATCAGAAGGTTTCGGGAATCTTCCGCGTTTCCGGTTTAATCTCGTTCAAGCTCGAAGTCAAAACCACCAACAGCCTGAAACGTGTCCACGACCCTATCAAAGTGACCAAGATGGTGCAGCGCGATCCGATGCTGCCCTTCAATGCCTGGATTCGCGATACCTTTGCAGCCGATACCGATATTGTGCGCCCGATGCGCACCCTCTGCATTATCGCCATCGATAATGAAGTCGCTACCCGGCATTGGACAGTCAATAAGGCCTGGATCAGCGAGATTTCGTATTCAGATTTTAACAGCGCATCGGCAGAGATGGTCGAGGAAACGATTACGATCCGTCATGACGGGATTGTGGAGTCCTGGCCGCTGCTGGAGGGGTAATCGAGCTGCTGTTAGAGGGCAATTAAGCCGCCATTGGAAGGCAATAAAAAAGGACACCGTGAATGGTGTCCTTGTGCGTGCCTGGAGGAATTCGAATCCCCGACATCTTGCTCCGTAGGCAAGCGCTCTATCCGCTGAGCTACAGGCACGTGAATTGTGGTTGTATAGTAGCATAACCGACGGTGACGGTCAAGGCATAATCTCGAACGTCAACTCAAATGTCCCCGCCGCGCCGGAAAAATCGTTCACCTGAACCTCATAAACTATGCCTGCCGAAAGCACAAAATCGCTTATCTGCGCATCGAGGGTATTGAGCGAAAAATCCGATGTCGTGTGATCGTCATTGTAGGCGGCACGAGTTAACTGCTCATCCAACACTTCCAACAGCGTCAATACGGGGTCGAGTGTGCTGGATGTATCACGAGCGCTGATGGTGATCGCCGACTCTGAATCAACAGACAGTGTGCAGGAAAATTGCCCGTTTCGTGTCAATTCCCCACTCTGAATCGGCATTTCGCAGGGTACGGATGTGGGGATAGATTCGATGACCACTTCAATATCACCGCTTTGTGCACCATTGAAGCTATTCACGCGGATGATGTAATCGCCTGCTGCTGAAAAAACGAGATTTTCAATGACCGAATCCTGTGTACTCAGTCCCTCTCGCTCAGTTTGATGATCGTCATTAAACGCCAAACGCTGATGATCTTGCAGAATTTCCAGCGTTACATCAATTGGTTCATCCGCCAGACTGTGCGCCACAATCGTGATTTGTTCGCCGTCCTCAGCCTGATAAACCACATCAACGGGACGTGCATCACCATTCAACGTAATGATTGTCGGCACATCGGGCGTGACCGATATTTGTCCCAAAATGAACCGCAGCAGAATCAACCAGATCATCCATCGACCCCAAATAAAACGGCGGTGCTACAAAATAAAACGACGGCGACTATTATAACCGTCGCCGTCGTCCTAAAGCACTAATCGAAAGCTTCGAACCTACGAATCCATCTTGACATCAGCAGGAACTTCAACTGAGACAGGTTGATCGTAAGTAATGTTGTTCACATCCAGCATCAGACCGATATTGATCGGGTCTGAATCTGCGCTGCCGCCCATCATTGCAGGGTCAATGTTAAGCGCGAAATTCAGAACGCCACGACGAGCCATGCTGTCATCCACGCTGACATATTGGTCAAATGAAAAGGTTGTGTCCTGGAACATCATGCCAATCATCGGAGCCATCTGCGCCATATCCATGCCACCAGTGGCTTCTTCACCAGCCACTGAACCAGCAGTGGTCATAAGCTGGGTAAAGGCCGGAGAAGACAGGAACTTGGCAATATCCAGATTCATGGTGAAATGGGCCGTATTCATATCCATCACGGTTTCGTCTGCACCGCGCGAAATAGCAACATAATCGGCAGTATTCAATGAACTGAATGCTTCCATGACACCATTCACGGCCTCCATCGATGCGGGATCGTTCATAAATTCGCCGGATGCCAGATCAGCGGGATCAACCGGAAGAGCGCTGCCCAAACCCGTTGTGAAGCTGTCCAGCGCGTCTTCGGCAGGCGCACCGACCCAACCGTTGCCATCACCAAGATTTAAATAGAGAATGTCATCAATAAGGCGAACTTCGATATTCACAGGCGTATCACCTGTACCCGTGTTCGCATTCCCGATTATGGTAAATTGTGCAGCACCTGTAGCCGTATCCACAGCGCCTGTACCATTCAGCTTGATCGCAACTTCGGTACCTGGTACGCCAGCGACATTGAGATCGAGGGCATAATCAAAGCCGAGTGAGTTGAAGGTCATGCTCTGACCATTGGCACCTGCAAATAGTGCATAATCGTCAGCGCTCAGGCCAAAGGTTTCTTCCTGGGCAAAGGTCGGCGCAATCACCGCCAAAAGCATCATTAAGACGGCAAAAATCAAAACCAAACGTGACTTGCGAAACATATAAGCTCCTTAGAATTGAGAGTTTTCTACTGTGATAAAAGACACAAATCACAGACCATAATTTCAGTTTAGGGTCATTGAGAGTTGTTGTCAATTGAGAACTATTACGGAATTTACTTCAATTCGTTGCGATAGCTCTTTGCACAACCTTCGTTTTGCTGCTATCCTTTTCTGCAATCAGGAGAGATGATGCGGAGCGCTATGCTGAAGGTGAATAATTTTAGAATATGGGTAATCATCGGCCTGCTGGGGTTAGCGAGCTGCACGGGCAATGGCGCTAACCAACAAGCGATTGTACCAACGGCGACCTTACCGCCAATCATCAGTATGACCCCGCGATTCACGGCAACGCCTGTTCCCACGCGAACACCGCTGCCGACGGATACGCTGACACCTTCCGAAACGCCTATCCCCCCCACGCCTTCTGATACCCCACCGCCGACAGAAATTCCACCGATTATGGGCATTGTCGCGTCGATCAACACGGTGAACGTGCGCGAAGGACCGGGGGTTAATTTTTCAGCATTTATTGCTTTGCCACCGGGTACAAGTGTCGAGGTATTAGGGCAGAATCCTGACGGCAGATGGATTAATATTCAATTAGAAGATGGACGCGAAGGTTGGATTTCAAGCGAGCTGGTGCGCTTGCAGGAAACATCCACGCCTGCGCCAAGTGATACCCCTGCGCCCGATCTCACCGCGTTAGCGCTTGGAACGCCGCTGCCGACAGCGATTCTCGGCGGTGGAACGGTCACGCCAACTCCGCCACGTTCGGTGATTTCGCCAACACCTGTGACGGGAACTGTCGAAGGCAGCGAAGACATCACGCAAACGCCATTTTTGCCGATTATCGATGTAACTTCGATTAACCTGACGGCGACAGCGCTGGCAGGCGGCATCGTCGCGCCGACCAATACGCCCGTCGGTGGTCAGATCACACCAACAGCAGGGCTGCCATCCGGGGATGGAACCTCCACGCTTGAGCCAGGAATCGGCCAGCAGGGAAGCTCATCCGCGCAGCAGGGTGTCGATGTTCTGGCCTACTGTAACAACCCGGCCTACCGTACACCCGCACCAACCAACCTCGCCGCCGGATCAACCATCGACATCTGGTGGAGTTGGTACGCCAAGACCGAAGCGCAGGTACGCGATCACATCAACAATGCGATTTATGATGTGCGGATCGACGGCGTACAGTTGCAAAATGTACGCATCTATCAGGGCAGCATTCGCCTGCAAGATGACGGCAATTATTACGTGTACTGGTATGTCCCGGCAGGGCCATTAGGCTCAGGCCCGCACGAGATCACCTACACGGTCAGTTGGTCAACGGCGATCAGCGACGGCTATGAACAGTTCGGCCCCAACACGTCGAATCCGCTGCAAAGTGGGAAGTGTACGTTTACGGTGCAGTAGAGTCGGAAATTGCGTTTGCCATCGCGATCAAATCACTGGCGCATCCAGTCGGGATTTGTTCATCTGCCAATGTTTCTATTTGGTCGCTAAAAATTGGCAACTGGTCATTGATAATATTTTCGATGAGGTCGCTTTGAAGTGTCACTTGATTGATACAGCGTTTGGTGACAGTTTCTAACTCCTCATTGGTTGGCATTGGCACAGCGATTTGCATTACCCCATTTCGAACGGCATTCTCGATGTCCGATTGATCGAATGTTGCAGCGGCATTGCCCAAAGCCAATCGACCTCCGTAGGGACTCCAGGCCATCAACCGTCTCGCCCCTTTTCGATCAGGCGCTAAAGTTTCACGCAATTCACCTGACGAAGTATCCCATATCTGTGTCCGACCATCGTATCCATCGGTGGCTAATCTGTTTCCGTCTGCCGACCAGGAGATAGAGGCGATACCTACTTCAAGATCGCGTTTTGGACCTTGAAAACTGAGCATCTCTTCACCTGTATCAGGATTAAGAATCTGAATTAGACCATCAGTAACATCGACAGTAGCCAATTTCATTCCATCTGGACTCCAGGTTAACGCGAACTTAAACGGTGCAACATATCGCTGTTCCAATTTTTCCTGGGATAGTAGATTATAGATGCTTACACCGCGTAAATCAGCAACCGCCAGTTCGCTACCATCTGGCTTCCAGGCAATATCGTAAGCGCTAACATCGGACGATATTGGAAGTAAGTTGAAACGATCATTTTCCGTATTCCAAAACTTCAATGGATAACTGCCATCCGTTGTAGAGGCGACGCTGACCAGTATTGGGTTCACCGGATTCCAGGCGACAAATGCTGGCCCATCGTAGCTGCTATTCCCTTCCAGTTCCGCGACAAGCTGACCATCGTTCGTGTTCCAGACTCGTATTATCCCGTCAACAGGGCCAACACTGGCTAATCGCGTACCATCGGGACTCCAGGTTAAAGAAGTTACCACAGCCGAGGCGCTTTGAAGTTTCATCAGAACCGCATCAGTTGAGGCATCCCAAATAGTGATAAGGCCGCTGCTGTCCGCGCCCGCAATTCGGCTTCCAGCGGGACTCCAGACTATAGACGTTATAAAAGCGGATGATAGGGATGAAACAGCGGTAACTGAGAAGCAAAGCAGAATAATAAACAGAGAGGCGATCTTTGTGTAAGTAATCATGGGGAAAATAGGGTGAGATGTTGCCACCTCACCCTATCGAAAAATCTACGTATGCTGGGGGATGTCGTTGACGTTGATGATGCCCTCCGGCGAACCTTTGCGGATCGCCAGCTTGACCTCGCCAATCGCGCGGGTGACTTCGATGCCGCGTGGGCAGGCAGGCGTGCAGTTGTAGATCGTGCGGCAGCGCCAAACGCCGTTGGGGTCAGCCAGCACGTCGAGGCGTTCTTCTGCGCCCTGATCGCGGCTGTCGAAAATGAAGCGATGCGCCTGGACAATCGCCGCCGGGCCGACATATTTGCCGTTCGCCCAAAAGCTGGGGCAGGAGGTCGTGCAGGCCGCGCACAAAATGCAGTTGGTGGTGTTGTCGAATTTCGCGCGATCTTCAATCGTTTGCAGCCGTTCGCGTCCGTCCGCCGGGACAGGGGTGTTGTTGATGAAATAGGGCATGACCGAACGGTAATGCTCGAAAAACGGCTCCATATCGACCACGAGGTCTTTTAGTACGCGCAGGCCAAGAATCGGCTCAATCTGCACTTTTTCGCCCACATCGCGGATGAGCAGCTTGCAAGCCAAAGCGTTGCGTCCATTAATGCGCATCGCGTCCGAGCCGCAGATGCCGTGTGAACACGAGCGCCGCAGGGTCAGTGTACCGTCCTGCTCCCACTTAATTCGATGCAGCAGTTCCAACACACGATCCGTTTCCGCCACGTCTTTCAGCGAAAATTCCTGCCAATGGGGCTTGGGGTTCGTTGTGCTTTCCGGGTTATATCGTCTGATACGAAATGTCACATCCATAAGGTTGTTAGCTTTCAATTCCTCAATCGGTTTAAGAGTGCTGAGTTTAAAGTGCTGAGTTCAATCATTGAGCACTTCAAACTTTTAACTCAGGACTATTTAATAGACGCGCTCTTTCGGCAGGAAGCGCTTATCGACATCCGCCAGCGAGGTATCCACCTTTTTGTTGTGGTTGATCTCCAGATCCATTGTCCCACGCGGATAAGGATTGTCTCCCTTGCGATAGGCCAGCGTATGGCACATCCACTTGTCATCGTCGCGGTTTTGATAATCCTCGCGGCTGTGACCACCCCGGCTTTCGGTGCGCTCCACAGCGCTCTTGCCCGTCACCAACGCCAGATCGAGCAGGCAGCCAAGCTCCCAGGCTTCAATCAAATCGGTGTTGAACTGAAAACCACGATCATCAATGGTCAGGTCGGTCTGGTAACGTTCGCGTAATTCCTGCACATCGCTGATACCCTGCTTGATGCCAGATTCGATGCGGAACACACCGACATTCGACATCATGGATGTTTGCATCATCTTGCGCAGTTCGCCGGGGCGGGTTTTGCCCTTACTGTTACGCAGGCGATTAATTTCCGCCTCAATTTCGCCTGTTGGATTGGATGGCAGCGGCGTGAAACTCGCCCGCTTGACGTAATCGGCGATGGCTTTGCCGCCGCGCCGCCCAAACACGACCAGATCGACCAGCGAATTTGTGCCGAGGCGATTCGCCCCGTGACAACTGACACAAGCGCATTCACCCGCCGCGTACAGGCCGGGCAGGACTGTCCAGTTTTCGTCAATCACGACTTCGGCGTTGATATTCGTCGGAATGCCACCCATTGCATAATGCGCTGTCGGCTGGATGGGCATGGGTTCGGTCAGCGGATCGACACCCGCGTAAGTACGGCACAATTCCAGCGTTTCGGCTAGCGCCTGAGCAATATAGGCATCATCGACGCGGCGTGTTTCGCCCGCTTCCGCCAGATAACGATTGACTGTTTCCGGGCGAATATCCAGGTGGACGTAATCCTTGCCGCCAATCCCGTTGCCCTCGCGCAGTTCCAGATAAATCGAACGGCTCACGACATCGCGACTGGCAAGGTCTTTGATTTTTGGCGCGTATTTTTCCATAAAGCGCTGGCCGTGACGGTTCAGCAAAATGCCGCCCTCGCCGCGAATACCTTCGGTCAGCAGCACACCCAGGCCGTAAAGTCCGGTGGGGTGAAACTGATAAAATTCCATATCCTGCATGGGGACTCCACGCCGGAAAACCACCGCAGAGCCATCACCTGTCAGGCTGTGCGCGTTGCTGGTGATCTGCCACACACGCCCCCAACCGCCAGTCGCGAACAGCGTCGCTTTGGCATGGAAGACGTGCATTTCGCCCGTACCGAGTTGAATCGCGACAGTGCCGACGGCCTTGCCCTGATTCATAATGAGATCGACGACGTGAAATTCGTCGAAAAAGCGCACGTTATTTTTGATGCACTGCTGGTAAAGCGTCTGCAAAATCATGTGTCCGGTGCGGTCTGCCGAATGACAGGCGCGGCGAACCGGCTTCTCGCCAAAATTGCTGGTGTGACCGCCGAAACGTCGCTGGCTGATGCGCCCTTCGGATGTGCGATCAAATGGCAGCCCCATGTGTTCCAGCTCGATAATCGAGTCGATGGCTTCTTCCGCCAAAACTTTGACGGCGTTCTGGTCGGCCAGATAATCGCCACCTTTAACTGTATCGTAGGCGTGCCACAGCGGATTATCTTCCTCAAGATTACCCAGCGCCGCGCCAATGCCCCCCAACGCCGCACCTGTGTGGCTGCGCGTTGGATAAAGCTTGCTGACGACGGCGACGTTCGCACCGCCCTGGCTTGCATATAATGCTGCCATTAATCCCGCGCCACCCGCGCCGACGATTACAGCATCAAACTGATGTGTCTGCATATATCCTGCTCCCTAAATTCGTTTCTCGAAGCAATTCACCTTTCAACAGGCTGCTGAAAAGCGAACCACCTATGGATGTAAATTCTCTGTTGCTTCTCGCGCCATCTCAATAGCCGCCGAGTCAATGGTGGCGAACAGCATAGCACTGCCCAAAACTAACAAGACGATTGCGCCCATCAGGCAGAAATAAATTGCCGCACGTCGCAGTAACGGACTGCCCATCGTGTAATCAGTCAGAACATAACGCAGACCGTTGAATCCATGTACGACCACCAATGCCAGCAGGCCAAAATCGTACAACCGCCAGATCGCCACGCCACCAACGAACATATTCCAGCGGTTGGCGACAAATTCAACAGCCGTTCCGCTTTGATTGACCATGTTTGTACCGACCACAACCGAATTTTGTGCCGTGATGTCGAAAACCCCCTGAATGACGTGCATCATCGCCAGATGTCCGAAAACTAAGGGGAGGATCATAACACCGCTGATGCGCATATAAGACCACCAGAAGCGCTCAATCCGGCTTCCGCTAGGATTTTGCTTCTTGCTTGTCGTATCGCCAGCGATCACGCCATGAATCACCGAATAAAAAATGGCGGCGACCAGTGCGACCACGATGCCAATTAAAAATGGCACTTGTGAACCAATCACCTGCAATAACGGAAGCGCGGTTGGGTTGGTGTTGTAATGGTCGATTACATGGCTGAACATCAAAATGAAAACAGGTACACAGATGATAATCGTAATGAGAAGTACCGCTATGGCTGCGCGCTGCTGATAACGCCACAGATTGGGGCGAAAATCAAAAAAGGTAATGCGCAGGCCGTTAATCGCGTGATAGACCACTGCCGCTACCAGTGCAAACTCGCCAATCGTAAAGAGAGGAGATTGATAAATCGCGATGGCTTCGACATATAGTTCCGGGTAAAAAACCGCCCAGGAGGTGTCGATGACATGCAGGAAGAGGAAAAAAACGACCCCCAGGCCAGTGAGTCGATGAAGCATCCAACTCCACTGTCCGAGTGCGCCACGATAGCGCAGGGTTTCGGTAACAGTTATTACAAGTGAGGTCAAAGTGAGTTCCTCCGAGGAATATTGAGGTGGGAATGAAGAAGTCTTGATTTGAGTGGATTATAACACTCTGCCCCAGACACCGCAATGTTTATATCATTTAGAATTTCATGAAAGATCGGTTTAAAATATGTTAATATCACTTATCAGATACGACAAATTTCTTTGCCTTGACACCTCTGATTGTGGGCTATACAATTTCGTCAATCAATACGGGCCTGTAGCTCATTTGGGAGAGCGCTACAATCGCACTGTAGAGGTAAGGGGTTCGAGTCCCCTCAGGTCCACCTAATGAGAGTTTAGTCGAACAAGAGCCAGCGGAGATGCTGGTTTTTGTTTTTCTGGACCCGTTACTACTACCTTCCCCACCACCTACGCGATCAGACAACTGATGCAAGTAGGAGAACGGCGGGAGAAGTTCCACTCGAATAACCTTGCCGCAAGGGTCAACAACAACCCTCTCGACAATCTCACGCAGCAGTTCTTTTTGACTGCTTGCGTCAAGTCTTCTAAATAATACACCTATTTTTGCGATTATGTGCAGCGCATCATCTAGATGAGCAATGTGATACTCGGTTTGCTGATCAGATGCTTCCAGGCTGTGCCGCAAAGCGCGGCGTCGATCCTGCCATTCAGCCCACAGACTATCCCACACAGCCTCCGTAATTTTACCTATAGCAAACAACCGGGCGGCTCGTGCTTCCTCATCATCAACCGATTTTAAGGCGCTTTCGATTCTGGCACGCTCGTGAGGACGGTTGTGTCCCAACCGTTCAGCAATCTCGAGTGTGTAACATTCCCGTATCAGCGGAACAGCTTCGGGATCAACCTGAATTCGCAGCAAGTAATCTGCTACCTGCTTATCGACTTCGCTGCACAACAGGTTGATGTCTGTACGGGCGATGCGATAGTGGGAGGTGCCGCCTCCTGATCGACCCGGATTAGATGTTGAGCAGGTCATGCGAATAACATGTTTATCCTCAGGGTGTTCCATAAAAATCAGATTGCTCAACAAATATTCATGCCTGCGCTGTCGAATTGTTTTTTCGCCGCGCTTTGCCAGAATTTCGATACCCCGTTCCAATTCTTCGGTTGTGACGACTGGCTTCCAGTTTCCGTGTATGGTTTTGGGTGGAATACCTGCTTTTGGACTCACGACCCAGCCAGCATAGAACCAGTTGCGGAACCGTTTGGACAGGGTATTGATGGCAGCAACGCGCTGTCCATTCTTGATTGTGATAAACGGGCGTCCGCTGCGATATTTATAACCCCGTTCATGAAGTTCTTCGCAGATTTGCTCCAACGTGTAGCGGTCAGTGAGGAGTAAATCCCATGCCAGCCGCCAGACTTTGAATTGTTCCGGGTCAGGTTCAATCCAGCGAGTATAGCGTCCATTATTCGATTTGGATGGTTGATCGACGCGCTCTTCGAGATTTATGTATCCATCCGGTGCAAGCCCAACAAAGCCACCGCTTCGCAGTTTCGTATGCAAGCCGCCCGTAACACGCTGACCGAGCTTCATCGACTCGCGGCGTGCCAGAGTGAACGACAGACTGACCATGATGCGGTCATCGGGATCAATTGGATCGAGATCGGGATAGTCGGCGAAGCGGATAGAAACACCCAGATAATGTAACTCATCAATGGCAGTGAGCGCTTCAGTGTCATTACGACCAAAGCGTTCAGCGTTTTCAACAGCAACATTCGAGAACTTCCCGGCGCGTGCATCTTCCAACAACCGTTGATAACCATCGCGGTTAGGTGTGCGCCCACTCATCGTATCCACATATTCAGCGACTAGTGGGAGTTCTGATGGTTCGAGCAAAGCACGCTGAATAGCATGACGCTGGCGGCGCTGCGAGTTCTCTGGGTTTTGGGCTTCCTGACTGCTGGTTCGCAAATACATTGCCCATCCGGGTTTGGGTGGCAACCGCTTCGAATTCCGACGACTCATACGACCTCACTTGTGAACTTGTTTTAACTTACAACAGAATTTCAGTTTTGTGTTTTTTGCCTCTGAATATGATGGACTTTAGTGTGATCGATTTGCTGCGTAATGACTTCTTCTGATGTTTTATCCTGGGTTTTTACCAGAATTTCGGCGACCCGGATCACACGAAGCAGCAAATCCTCTGGTTTTTGTGGTTTTGTGACTTTAGAGGACATGAGGTATCTCCTCCAAAACCGATTGTTTTTCGTTCAGCGAATCCGCAATCCAGGCATAGAGGTCGCCGCCTTGCAGGTAGAATTCGGTAATATCTTTCTCTTGCGGCACTTGAATGGCGCGAAAGCGCGGCGAGAGGGAGAGCAGACGGTTCGCACCTTTTTCTCCTGCTGCATCACGGTCATAGGCGACGAGAATGGTATGACAATGCGTGAGTTCGGCGTACCAGCGCGAACTGAGGATCGCGGTGGCGCTGCTCAGGGTCACAGCGGCTGCCAGATCACCCGCTTCCTGCCGCGCCAGCAGCGTGTCGAACTCACCCTCACAAAATAAAGCGATGTCCCGATCTGCCAGTTGGTCAGCGCCGTACAAGCCATTGACGTTGCCACCTTTGATCTGCTGGTATTTCGGCGTGCCGTAGGCGCGACGGACTTTGACTGCCCAGAGCGCGTCCGCTGCAAACCAGGGGATGGTAATCCCGCAGGGGACATCCATCCCTTCGATCACCCGCCAATTGCGGAAATCCCCCGGCACATACCCCAACCGGGCAGCGCGAATGGTGCGGGTGGTCAAGCCTCGTCCAGTGAGATAGTTGAGAGCGGGTTCGCCGACTTCTGACCAGAGGAGTTCCTCTGCCTGACTGACGATGCGTTCCGCCCGATGCTGCCAGTCCCATTCCGGTGGTTCGGAAGGGGATTTCAGACACTTGCGCTCGACAGGGACAACATCCTCCATCCGCTCGCCCAATACCCGCAGTGCCTCGACAAAACTCAGGCGGCGGTAGTTGGTGAGCCAATCCAGGGCATCACCGCTGGTGTCACAGGCTCCAAAGCAGCGGTAGCCATTGGCCCAGACCGCCAGGCTGAAACCTTTATGCTCGTGATGAAACGGGCATTTCCATAAGGAAGCCCGCCCACCACGCAAGGGGGCAGGTCCCAAATCCTGCTCGACCAGACGGCGCAGGTCACAGTGTTCTTTCAAATGTTGGGTATCCGTCATGTCTTCTTCCTCTGCTCTCTAATTGACACGCGCTATGACAATTGACAATTGACAATTACTGGCGATTGTCACGATCCCGCGACAGTTGCTCCATCGGTCAGTCGATATGCTTCTGACTTCACACCGGGTTTGGGCGGAAGTTCGACGCGCTCGATGCAACCGTCTTCTTCCAATGCTCGAAGCGCCTCAATCACCGGCTTACGCGCCGAACGGAGCGCTCGATAAATGTCCCGCACGGTTGCCACACCCCCACAGGCACGCAGAAAGCTGAGAATGCGATTTTCCAGTCGTCCTTCTTCGTTCTCACCCAAATCCGCCAGCAGGCGGTGGGCGGAAGCCCGCCAGTCTTCGACGATTTGCTGCGCCCGATACCAGTGCGCGGCTGTCACCTTCGGATGAGGCAGCCCACCCTCCTCGTCCGCCCAATCCATCGCTGCCAGCAGGGTCGCCACCTTAATCGCCTGCACATGCAAACGTCCGTAAACAGCGCGAAGACGATCATCTAATGAAGAACTGGGGGCAGTCATCGCCCGCAGCGCCTGTTCATAGGCATGACAGGCGATCCAGATGTCCGCCGAGAGCGACCAGGCTTCGCTGGTTTTCTTTTCGCCGAGAGCATCAGGCAGCGGCGGTTCGGGCAGACGTTCATGTAAACGGCGCAAACGGTTCGCCAGTTCAGTCGGTGTCTGGCTGTCTTTCGGAGCAGCTCGTTCCTTATAATCCGGCTCCGGTGTGAGCAGTCCAAAACGAGCCAGATTGCCATTGAACCAGTCCGAAGAAGACAATGCCGTTGACAATTCCGCCGGAGTCGCCGCACCCAGAATGGAGAGCGCCGCATCGCGGATGACCACCAGCCCTTTGTTGTTGGTATTGCTATCCATATAGGGTGGGCAGTCGTAGAGGGTCATGATGAGTTCTTTCAAGCCCGCCATGTAATCTCGACCCATTGATTTGAAAAGTCCTGACAGTTCATCACGCAGCAGCCCACGCTGCGCGGCATAGCGGTTGCCTTTTTCCAACCGCGCCCGGTCAAGTTGCGGAATGTCGGCAAAATTCGGCGGTAGAATGCCGCCGAGCATCGACATGAAGTTCTCCGGCGATCCCGGCTGGGGCATCAGCATGTGCGGAATTGCCAGCCGTGCCACTTCGCTCGCCAGACTTAAGCCTGCGGATTTGCGGTAGTAAGTGGAGACGGCAACGACCATCAGATACAGGTTGGGGAAAACCTGCTGCCGCCAGGGAGTGTGAATGTAGAGTCTGCGTCCGACAGCGATAGCAGCCAGATACAGACCGGCACCCAGGTGAAAGGCCAGCGGGGTTTCATTGGCGGCGCTGCCTGCCCAGCGCACATAGTCGTTCAGCCAGTGCCCGACACCTGCTGCCTGTTGAAGCTGCGCTTCCGTCAGTTTCGCCGCTGGGGGTAGTTCCGGGACGATATTGAGATCGACAGCGCGCTGCGGCAGCGGTGGGGGTGGTGCATTCGGGTCAACAGCCAGCACCGCCCGCAGCAGTTCCTGCCCCAGCACTTTCCGCAGAAAGCGCAGGTCATCCGGCACATTCGGATCGAGATGCGCCAGCAGCAAGCCGACAGCGGGACTGAGTTGCAAGCTGTCCCAGGACATGCCCACCAGCGCCCGCGCTAGTGCGTAGGCATCATGCGGTGAAAGCGTGAAGTTCATGGTCATAACGCTTCACGCTCCGGCGCTGCAAAGGGTTGTCCGCGCCGCTGTTCTTCCGCCTCAAGCGCCTGCACCACCAGTATAAAAATGAGGTTGGCAAGCGGGCGATGCTGTTCCCGCGCCCACTGCTCCAGTTTGCGCCGCGTCGCCGCTGTCAGCCGGAACGCGACCCGTTCCGAAAAAATATCCTGATCCATCACGCTCGTTTCCTTTCGTCGGCTTGATGTTTTCAGGATAAGTGAAAACATAGAACTTGTGTGCGAGAAAAGTGGACAATCTGCCTGAGAAAATGGGACAACTTCGATGACAAAATAGGACAAAAGCGCTGAGAAAAATGGACAAGTGAATCGGGAATTTTGGACAAAGGGGGGAAGACAAACCAACTTCCTACTATTTTCGTAGGTGGTTCAATCCTTTTATGGTTGCATCGTTTGGAATTTGTAATATCATAGAAAATTGAGAGTAGAACATCGGTTCGTAATTTTCGTTCAGTGAGCGACCCTCGGCGCGGTCGCAAGGAGGTATAGTATAAAATGAAACCCGTCCGAGTGGTCGTGATTGACCGTAATGATATTACCCGTAAGGGAGTGGAGGGGATTGTCAGCGACGCTGGCGACCCTTTTCAAGTGACCACCACCCTGGTCCATGTCCGTGAGGTTGCCCCATGTCTCAAGGAGCAGGCAGCGGAAGTCATCATTCTGGATGACCAGACCGTTCACCCTAATGAAGTGATTCTGTTAGCCACCACCTGCCACCAGCAGTACCCCGATACGGGACTCATCATCCTGAGCCAGCGGCGCAACCGCGAGTATATCCAGGGGGTGATGCGGCGGGGCAATGCCAGTTTTATCCTCAAGAATGGCGATGTGCAGGAGCAGTTACTCAAGGCATTGCAGCTCATCAGCGGCGGCTATCCGTTTATCTCGCCGGATGCCTTTAAAATCATGAACAGTAGTTCGCCACCAACACTGGACAGTCAGGACTGGGATGTGCTGCGACTGCTGGAACTCGAACTGCCCGTCAAAGAGATTGGTCAGCGGCTGGGAATTTCCAGTAAGACCGTTTACCGCTCACGCGCCAAATTGAAGAAACAATTAGGCGTTGGCAACAACGACAGTCTGGTGGATGCCGCCCGCAGGCGGGGGCTGCTCGAACGTAAAGAGTGACGCAGTTTCTCACATTTATTTATCCTTCTTCTGCGATTGTAAAAATTACATGAGCCTGAGAAAATTCCCGGCGCGATTGTCCCAAATTCTCGCGCCGGTTGTCCCATTTTCTCGCCCAACCGCGAACGCTTTTATGCTAGGCTGAAAGCACACCGTTGAATGGGACGAGGGCAAGGGCATGAAACGACGCATCCTCATCGCCGATGAAGCCGACCTGATGCTGGTCGGCATCCAGACGATCCTGAAAGACAATCCCGCCTGCGAGGTGGTGGCAACCGTCCGCAGCGCCAGCGAACTGCTGGAAACCTGCAAGCAAATGCGCCCGGAAGTCATCATTCTCAATGAGCAGCTGGACACGCTGGTGGATGTGCTGGCGCTGGTTGAGCGGCTCAAACACGTCACCCCGCAGTCGCGGCTGATGATCCTGGGCGGGCTGTCCGAAGGGCTGCTGATCCGGGATTTGTTTGCCTGCGGTGTGCTGGCGTACCTCTTTGAGGGCGACGATCTGACCGATCACCTGCTGTCTGCTGTCAACGCCGTCGTGCAAAATCGCCCGTATCTTTCCCCAACCGCCAACAGCGCCTATCTGTTAGCGATGCAGTCACCGCTGCGCGACTGGCAGTTGGATACCGAAGCCCGCGCTGTGCTGCGGCTGCTGATGCAGGGACTACACATCGCCGACATCGCCCGCCAGATGGACATCCCCATGCGCCGCGCTTACTTCCTGCGCTATAAGTTAAAACAGCGCTTTGGCGCGACCACCAACGAACACCTCATCAGCCGGGCGGTGGCTGAGGGATTTGCCCCGACTGAAGCCTGATGGTAATTTTTCCGCGCGATTTGTCAAAATTGACGGGCTAAAAGTGTAATCCTACACGGGTTGAACACGCCGCATTTGTTACGCTGAGTCTCAGTGAGAGACGGAGGTGAGGAATGCGGCGATTTTTGTTGATCCTGACAGTGCTGTGCCTGGTGACATGGAGCACGGTCTTTTACCTGTTATTTGAGCGGCGCGATCAGGCATCAGCAGCGCTGCCCACCCTGATGGTGCTGCCTTCGCTGACCCCATCCGATACGCCGACGCGCACACCAATAGCAACCGATACGCCTACCACGACGGCGACGCTCACGCCCACCTACACCGCAACACCGACAGTGACCTTCACGCCAACGCTGACCCCGACGCTCTCGACGCGGGTACTGGACATCAGCGCGGTCATGCCTGGTGTCTATATGCCACCCACAGCAACGGACTTTCCCTTCGGCACGATCTTGCTGTCCGCGCCGCCGCAGCCATTTGAGCCACTGCCGGATGCGACCCACGAACCACCGCCCTATGAAGGCTGGTACAGCTTTGAATCGGATAATCCTGCCGTGCGTTACAGCACGCCCTGGGAGCCGCGGCTCCACGCCAGCGCCAGTCGGGGACAGTATCACCGCAGCGAAAACGTGCAGAGTTCTGCCAGCTTCAGCTTTGAAGGCGAAGGTCTGCGAATCCGCTACGTCGCCGCCCGCAATATGGGCATCTTTCAGGTGGTGATGGATGGCGCGGTCATCGACACCGTAGATGCTTTCGCACCGGAACTGGCATTTCCCGGCACACGGGTCTACACAGTCGGAAGCGGGACGCACACGCTGGAACTGCGAAGCGCCCAGGGACGCAACCCACAGAGCGAAGGTTACGTGCTGGCGCTGGATGCGGTGCAGGTGTTTCGTGGCAGCTCCAATACATTCATTATCCCGCCACCGGTTGAGACCTACACCTCAACGCCTCAGCCTATGCCAGCCGCTGGCGTGGAACTGGTCGGTGCGCCGCCGACAGTGCAGCCGACCACAACCCCGATTCCGCCGAGTTTAGTCACGGTTTCAGTCGTGATTGCTTATGACGAAAATGGCAACCGTGCCGTCGATCCGGCAGAAGGCGTGTCGGGCATTTCGGTACGGGTAGTCGAAGTCGGGACGAACCGCGTCATCGCTCAGGCATTCACCGACGGCAGCGGTTTCGCCCAATTGCAGGTCGTGACTTCCGCCCAGGCGCGGGTGGTCGTGCCGTACTTTGGCAAGGTCTGGCAGCTTCCCAACAGTCGGCGCGGGGGCAATGTGCGCTTCACGCTGCTGCTCACTCCCGGCAACCAACCCGGTCTGATTCCATAAAAGTGATGAGGGATGAGTAATGAGTAACGAGTTGAATTTTGAACGAGTACGGCGCGAGATGCTGCTGCGCTCCATCTATCTGCTGGTCGCGCCGGTCATGCTGCTGTTCGCGGTGCTGGCGTGCGGCACTATCATCACCGATACCGCATCCTACATGTGCCCAACCAATGTGCCGCAGGCAACGGCGACCACACTGGCAGGCACACCGATGCCGACGCTGCCGCCCCTGCCCACCCCCTACAGCATCAGCCCGCCGCAGGATTTTTATGTAGGGGATGCCGTCTTTGTCGGGCAGTCCAGCGCGCCGCTGCGTCTGCGTTTCCGCCTGCAAAATGTGCAAAGTCAGCCCGCCGGGTCGCGCAATCTGGTGACGTGGCGGCTGGAAATCCGCAATCTGGGGAGTGCAACTTACGAAACCATCCCCGTCGCTCTGATGGTCATTACTCGTATCACCACCGCCAGCGGCGAACAGACCGGAACATGGCAAACCTCGGAAGTGGCGATGGAGGCGGCAGGTTTCGCGGGCGAGAACTACGACCCGCTGACACCCGGTTCAACCCACACCTATCGACTGGCAGCCTACATCCCTGTCGGGAGTGTAAACCAGTTCACTTATCTGCTGGATGGGGAGGGAGGCAACCGCATCACCTGGGTCAACGCCGCCAATCCGTACTGCTCCGGCGATGTCGCCGATTAAGGAGGAGAGATGCCTGATTTTGCACGCATGATTGATGAACTGTTCTACAGCGTGATCGTCCTGATTGCCGGGGTTCACTGGAGTCTGCAAGAGGCGGTGCTGATGGCGGGCTATACCATCAAACTGGTGAATCAATGGCTCATCGAAAATGCCTTCATGCCAATCATCGCGCAGACCAACGACAGTCTGAGTATTGCCATCAGTGTGGTGTTTGTCGTCGCCCTGCTGGTGCTGGGGATCACCTACCTGTTGGCGGCATTCATCCGGCTGGATGTTGTCGCGCCGCGCAGTGCCATCATGTGGTATGTCGCCGGGGTGCTGTTTTTCACGATTGGTCCCAGCTTCTATCAAGGCATGAACACGTTCCGGCTGAACATCAGTCAGGTGATGTATCTGAGCGTACTCCAGGGTTTAGACGACAATGCCGGGGATTTCTCGTCACTGGCCCAGGTCGATTCCAACGATCTGGATTTAGGGGCGCTGTGCGACCAGTTTGATGTCTATCTGCCCGGCGCAACTGGACCCGGACCGATTGATGGGCTGGATATAACGATGGCATATCTACGCGGTCACGCGCAGGATGTGATGGGCTATCCCCAACCGGTGTATTCCCCGGGCTGCGGCATTTACCTGCAAAATCCCAATCCTTCAACGTGGGCGGGCGAAGGCGGCACGTCCGTCGTCCCGATGGACTGGAATATGGCAGGCAACTACTTCGATCACAATGTCTCGCCCATCACCTGGGACGATGTGGACGATACGGTGCGTGACCGTGCGGTGTCGATGGCAGGTTCATCGCAGCAGCGGGGGCTGACGGCGTGGCCGCTGCTGCTGTTCGGGCTGGTGGAGCAAATCGTCCATCTGCTCATCACCATTGCGATGGGGATTACCTTCGTCTCGTTTGGGGTCGCCATCCTGTTCGCGTTCTTCAAACGCACCGAGAGCATCGCCCACAGCATCATCAACCAGTGGATTGAACTGATCGTGCAGACCACCATCATCGCCCTGATTCAGGCGCTGGTGATTGGCTTTTTTCTGGCAGGCGCGGCCACCGGCAGCGCCGCCGCCATCATCGGCATCGGGCTGATCTGTCTGGTGTTCATCGTAATTACGATGTGGTCGGGAATCAAAGCCGTCTGGAACAGTTTCAACCGCCTGTTCAATGCGATGGGGCAGGTGTCGGGCAGCGTCCTGCTCTCGCCTGGCTCGGTCACATCGGCGGCTGTGACCGGAGCAACTGCCGCCGCGACAGGCGGCGCATCGTTGATGACCAGCATGGGGTCAAACTCGCTGGCAGGTATGAATGCCCTGAACAACGGCGCGACCACCGCGCAGACGGCGGGCTTGATGTTCGGGGGCTTCAACAGTCTGAGCGGCGCTGCTCGCACTTTAACGCATCTGCCCGGTTTGCGTGGGACAGCATTAGGCGACGCTGTCGAGCAGTTCACTGAAGGCGCGTCAACGCGGCAGGTCGCACGGAACATTCCCGTCATTGGGCGTGCGGCTGGACCATTAGTAGGAGCGACACTGCTGAGTGATCGTGACCCCGCCAAAGCCGAGTATGACGAATACGGGCGGCTCGTCGCGCGTCCGATGCTGGTTCCGGCAGTCGGTGAGGCACTCGAAAGCTGGACGCTGCCGAAGGATGCGAAACGCAAACGCGGCGCACGTCCGCAGAACGATGCTGACTGGTTTGAAGATGAAAACGGCGAGATGGTCTCCAGTTTCACGCCTGCCCGAGCGCGGCGCACCGGGATGTTTACGCCAGTGGCAGCAGTGCCTTTGAATGAAGGTGGTGAGGATAAGTCCGATGCTCGACGGAGACAGGACAAGAGCGATTACGCGGCGGAGATGAACAGCGAAGAGATGGAACAGCACGTCTCAGACGCGCTGAAAGCCTCCACTGGCACGCACTCCACCCTGGGGGCGATGATTGAAAAGGATGGCAAGTCCGATATGAGCCGCTTCGACCAGGTGGCAGCACGGCTGGAACAAAGCGCCGAAGCGCTGGCAAATGTTGCTCGCCTGCAAATGCAGGTCATGCTGGGGCAGTTAAAGGTGTCCGGTGGCGGTGATGTTGCGGGAGTCATGGGCGATGTCATCCGGGGGATGCAGATGGAGCGGATCCAGAACGGGCAGCCCGCCGCTGGCAGTGTTGACCATCTGACGGTGGCGGATCGCATGGCGCGGGCGATGGGGGTCATGCCGGTTGGCGGTGATAAACCGCCGGTGCAGGAAGATTTGTCACGCTTTGGGCTGTTTGCGGATCAGGCGCTGCGAACCGGGATTTCGGGCACCCAGGCGGAACAGGTGGTGCGCGAAGTTAAGTCGTCGCCGGATGGTCATCTGACCGACCAGACCCGAACCGCACTGGTCGAGCAGGTACGGGCTGACGGCAATCTGTCCTACGACACCGCCCGCGAAGAAGTCAACCGGCTGGAACACAGCGCCCAGATGTTGCCCAATGAAATCACTGCCTTTGGCATGATGGCGGTGCCGCAGACGGCTGTTCAGCCGCCGCTGGAGGTGCACCCGCAGATTGAAGTTGAGCCGGATATTACCGTTGAGCCGCAGGTGGATGTCACCGTAGAAGCGCCAGCCGATGAGGGTGATGCCGCCTACACCGAAGCCATGCGGAAGCAGGCAGCCCTTAGTGGAAGCGGCAGCGTGATCGGAGGCAGTTCCTGATGGAGACTCTAGGCTACCATTCTATAGAACAACTGCGCGGGTTATCCCTGAGTGAGCTTCATGCCCTGTGGGAGCTTGTCCCAACGGATCGCCAGCGTGCCTACAAAGCCGCCTACGAGCGCGAAGTCCGCACGGCAGGGGCAGTGGGTTCGGATGAACTGGAACGACAGGTGGCGGCTGAACTGCTCAAACGCTATGACGCAGCGGCGCTGGTGCCGGTAGGATCGCGCTGGGCGCGCACACCCGGCAGAGTGCAAGATGCGGCGAAACAGAACGTCGTGCTGGATGCGCCAGAGGATGAAGTTAAACCCACTTCTGGCAAGCCTTCGCCGAAGGTGATGCTTGCGGTAGGAGTGGTGGCAGTGCTGTTCTTCGGCTTGATGTTCACACGGCTTCTGGGCGGACGCTCCTCCGACAATGTAGAGGCGACACCAGAAGTAAGTCCGACACCCACGCCGCTGGTCAGTCCGACACCCACGCCGCTGGCGCTGGAAGCGCAGGATGATGTGATCCAGGGCGGCGACAGCGGACGCGAAGTGGCGTATCCGGTCAACTTGCAGGTCATCCTGCCCGACGGGGATGCGCCGCGTGTCTGGGTGGTGCAGCGCCGCCGGGTGCAGGCATCCGAATGGCGTTTCGACCTCAATCCCGATACGGCATCTTTTGTGAACGGCATGTCGGTGCGTCCGGTGATTGGCATCCCCTGGTCGGAGGAGAACGAGTCGTACTTCGACGACATTGACGCAGGAGCATCCTTTTTGCTGACGATGAATACCGGCGCGGTGCTGCGTTTTGAGTTTGATGACCGCCGTGAAGTCCGCCGCAGTGAGACGAGCATCTTCCGGCAGGTCAGTCCGGGGTTAGTGCTGCTGCTGATTGGCGAAACCGATGAGGATGGACTGCCAACGGCCACCCGCACGCTGGTCACGGCGACCTATCCGCCCGAACAGGAACTCTCACGGGATGGGCAGATCATTGGCATGAAT
>JALHNB010000004.1:0-196848 GCA_022843745.1 Anaerolineae bacterium
GCGTTAAAGTCCTGTGGCGCGGTTGGACACGCCTCCAGGACATTGCCCAAACTTGGTCTATTTTTCACCCTCCCCAAGATGTGGGTAATGTATAGCTCGCTTGCGGAGAGGGGAGAAAATCCAGGTTCGAATGCGGGAAATGGCGATGGGGGTTGCCCCTGCGAGAACGGTTCGCTATATCGCCGTCCAGAACGAGTCGGAGAGGTATTTATAGCCGTTATCCGGGAACAAGGTCACGATAACCGCTGGCTCACCTGCTTCTGCTAATTCTTCGGCGACACGCAGCGCGGATACCATCGCTGCCCCGGCGCTGATACCAACCAGATAGCCTTCTTCACGTGCCAAACGCCGCGTCATCACATACGTTTCTTCCGTACTAGCCGTGATTTCACGATCTGCAAGACCCGCATCATAAATACCCGGCTTGATCGCTGTCGGGATATGCTTCAAGCCTTCCAGACCATGAAAAGCCGAGTCGGGCTGCATCGAAATAATTTGCACATCCGGGTTATATTCTTTGAGGCGGCGACCTGTTCCCATCAATGTACCTGTCGTACCCAGCCCAGCCACAAAATGTGTGACCGTACCGTTGGTTTGCTCCCAGATTTCGACTCCTGTGGTGTGATAATGCGCCTGCCAGTTGGCGGGATTATTGTACTGATTGGCGTAAAAATATTTGTCCGGCTCATTTGCAACCAATTCGCGTACCGCCACAATTGCGCCATCCGAGCCTTCCAGCGGATCGGTCAGCACCAGTTCCGCGCCGTAAAGCCGTATGATGGCAAGGCGTTCCGGGCTGGCGTTACCGGGGACAAACAACTTGATTTTGTAGCCTTTCGCTGCGCCGATCATGGCATAAGCGATTCCCGTATTGCCGCTGGTGCTATCGACAAGCGTTTTGCCACTGCGGAACTCGCCTGCCAGTTCTGCCTGCTTGATGATGTTGTAGGCAGCACGATCTTTGACGCTGCCGCCGGGGTTCGTCCACTCGGCTTTGGCGTAAATGGCGATATTTTCCGGCAAATGGGCTGTGATGTGCCTGAAGCTGATAAGCGGCGTATTGCCGATTTGCTGTTCAAGTGTGACCGCTGATGCCGTGACCTTCTGGCGTGTAGGATTGGATAGGGCGACCATTTTTCCTCTATGTGATTCGTTTTTTATCAGGATTATCAGGATGAACAGCCTATAAACAATAAAAAAGCGCGAAACATCCACTATCTCAGGGACGTTTCCACGCTTCAAAATTGTCTTCGGCTTTTACAGGCTTATGGATAATCGTTTGAAGCTGTGGTTAACGCCCCAGCTTCAGACAGACACCAGCCAACATCATTTTATACATATTGAACTCGGTTGATTTTTGACTGCGACTTTGCAGCTTTTTGACTGCGATTTAAGTGTAAACGAACGCGCATCGCTTTGTCAACGGATTCCGCGCTCTTTCCAATAGACACTCACAATACGCAAAGTCTTACGGTGTATCTGAAAGTTAACATTTGAAAAAGCTTAACGAAAATCAATTTAAAAAGGCTTTGATGTATCATTTGAGAGTCAATATTTAAAAGGTTGTTGATGGAAAACAAAAATGACATCATTCAAGGCGCGGGTGTGCATCATATTGCAGTACAGGCGCGTGATTGGGAGCAGTCACGGCATTTCTACGAGGAAATATTAGGGATGCCATATGTAAGCACCATCGAAACGCCTACCGAAAAATTCGCGTTTTTCAACATCGGTAATGGCAGCTATATCGAGTTATTTCACCCGAACGAATCAACGCCAGCACCCGACAGCCGCGCCGCCAATGACCCAGTGACACATTTCGCGCTGACCACCACCAACCTTAACGAAGTGATTGAACGGGTACGGGCAGCCAATGTTAAAATTACGGTTGAGCCATTCAGCATCGTGCTTGGGAACTGGGATACGACTGTTGCGTTTTTCGAAGGGCCAAATGGCGAGAGCATTGAGCTGTTTCAGGTGAACGCGGTCATTTAAGCTTGAGGTGTTTCAGGTAATCGCCACAATTTAAGCTGGATTTAAAGATATTTAGGTTGCCAATAACCATGCACTTTACAAGAGGTGCTACTGTGATGACAGCGATAAAAATTGCAATCGTCGATCCGACGACAACGAAAAAATCGCAGTAGTCTATCTTAAGTAGAGGAGAAATGGTTCAAATGCGTAAGTTTATTGTAATTGGCATCATGATATTCGCTGCGTTAACCGCCGCCGTGAACGTCATTTTTGCGCAAAGCACCAGCGAAACAGATACAACTGCGTGGCTGGGTGTCGCGCTTGCCGAAAATGACGGTCAAGTTGTGATTGCACAGGTTCAGCCGGATTCGCCCGCAGATGCTGCTGGTCTGCTGGCGGATGATGTGATTGTGACGTTCAATGGTGAAGCGGTGAGTTCTGCCAGCGACCTGAGCGACAAAGTAAAAGCCGCTGCATCAGGCGATACGGTAGAGATTGAAATCCTGCGCGATGACGAATCGCAGACCATCGAAGTGACCCTGGGAAGCGCACCAACCAGAGGTTCGCGCGGGCCGTTGGGACTCAGCGCTGAGGAAGCTATTGATCCGCTGACCTTCGCTGAACGACTGTTGAACGCCGACCTGGAAACAGCCGATGGTGGCTACACAGTTGTCGATGTGCTGGTCAATATCAATCCCTTCACCCTGGAAGAAGGCGATCTCGTAACAGCGCTTAACGGGCAGAATATCACTGAGTTGGATTTATCGACGCTGCGTGATACGATGCCACAGATGGATCAACCCGCATTGACGCTCTCGGTGACACGTGCTGGTGAGGAAATCACCCTCGAAAGCGCGATGATCGGACGCGGTTTCGGTTTTGGCCCCGGCAACCGTGATGGTTTTGGACGCGGCCCCGGTGGACAGGATGGGCGCGGCCCCGGCAGTCGGGGCGGCTCAGATCGTCCCGATGCGCCACCTGCACCGCCAGTACCGGATGACGCAAGTGCCGATGCGCCTGCGGGACAACCGTAATTAACAAAACCTGCATGGAGAAAGTGTCTCCATGCAGGTTCATTTATATCAACAGGAGTATTGAAAATGTTTTTGCACCGCCGAATGATGCGACTATTTATCGTCAGCTTGATTTTGGTTTTAGTGATGATCGGCGCAAATATCAGCGGCGGTCTTTTCAGTTATTCGTCTGTCTCCGCACAGCAGATTGGCGACTTCAACACCTACACTCAGATTTATCAGCGAGTCAGTCCCTCTGTGGTCGCGATTCAGGTCACGGTTACGGGGCGCAATGGTCGTGTCATTGGCAGCAGCACTGGCTCTGGTTTCGTGATCGACACCGAGGGGCATATTGTCACGAATAACCACGTTGTCGATGAAGCCAGCTTTATTGAAGTCGAATTTTATGATGGGACATTAGCAGAAGGCCGGGTTGTCGGTCTTGATCCGGATTCTGATCTGGCGGTGATTGACGTGAATATTCCCACTGAGAAGTTATTCCCAATCGCATTTGGCGACTCGAATGCACTGGTGGTTGGGCAGCCCGTTGTAGCAATTGGCAGCCCATTTGGTCAGGACTGGACGCTGACAACAGGCATCGTCAGCGGGCTTAACCGGGTGCTGGAAGGCTTAACCGTTTACTCCATCGGTGGCGTTATTCAAACAGATGCCGCGATCAACCCCGGCAACAGTGGCGGGCCGCTGCTTAATCTCAATGGGCAAATTATTGGCGTGAATTCGCAAATTGCCACCGAGTCAGGCAGCAATTCCGGTGTCGGGTTCGCTATTCCCAGCAATCTGGTTCAGCGTGTCGCCAGAGAACTTATCCAGAGTGGCTCGGTTAATTACAGCTATATCGGCATATCCGGTCTGGATGTGACTCTCTCCATCATTCGAACACTCAATCTGCCAGATAACACGCGCGGGATTGTGGTCAGCCAGGTGATAGCAGGCGGCCCCGCGTCCCAAGGAGGCCTGCGCACTTCAGAACTCACGAATAATACGAACAGTGCCGCAAATGTGGATGTCATTACAGCCATCAACGGAATAGCGGTCAAAGGCATGAATGAATTGGTTTCTTACCTTGCAGGCCAGACCATTCCGGGGCAAACCGTGACGCTCACGATCCTGCGCGATGGTGCGCAGCTCATTAATCTGCCTGTTGTGCTTAGTTCGCGTCCCTGAAAATTCAATGGCAGTAAAATTACCTGAGTAAGGTAGGCCAGAAAACAATATCCCTCGAAACCATTGCTGATATGAGGGATATTGTTGCAATATGTTAAACGAAGTGAAGATTACTCTTTAATGGTCAGGCTGCTGAGAATCAGCAGGCTATCATCAATGATGTCTGATGGAATGTCATCATCGCCATCTACCGGATAAATTTTCCCATAGATGAATGAGCCATCTTCCAGATACATCGTCACGAAAACCACTGGATAGCTTTCGCCTTCAAAATTATCCGTAAAATCAACACGAACGATGTCTAAATCATTAAATGTTGTTTCTTCGGCAGCTACATCGTCAAACGTGATATCTTCATCTGCCGTGAAGAATACAGCTTCCGTCGCGCCAATCAGATCATCTGACGGTATATCCTGCTCTTCAAGGTCTTCTGGAAAATAAAAGTCGAAATTCAGGTTGTAGTTGCCGTTAAAAAAGTAAGCAAGGTTATCGTCATTGTGGTCAAAATCCCAAGCCTCTGGTATAGAGAATTCGTATCCCTTTATAGGTTCAACCGTTTTAAGGTCTGCTTCGATAGTGGACAAACTGCTGAGGATGAACAAGCTATCATCAATGATGTCTGATGGAATGTCATCATCACCCTCTACCGGATAAATCTTTCCGTAGATAAATGACCCATCGTCCATATACATCGTCACAAAAACCACTGGATAATTTTGACCATCGAAAGTATCCGTAAAATCAATGCGAATAATATCCAGATCGTCAAAAGTCGTTTCTTCTACATCCACATCATCGAACGTGATGTCTTCATCCACTGTGTAGAATACAGCTTCCGTCGCCCCAATCAGATCATCGAACGGTATCTCCTGCTCTTCAAGGTCTTCTGGAAAATAAAAGTCGAAATCAAGGTTATGGTCGCCATTAAAGAAGTAGGCGAAATTCTCATCATTGTAATCATAATCCCAACCCTCCGGCATGGAAAATTCGTATCCATCCACCGGTTCGACAACCGTCAAATCTTCATCCTGCGCAAATACGGTTCCGATGCTCATCAAACTGAAAACTGTTATCAACAGGAAAAAAATTGACGACTTTGTTCTATACATGGGTTTAACTCCTACGCAAATAAGTGAGGGTAATAGCGCTCAAAATATCCTATAACAGGACAAGCTATCCAAGCGTTGATATTCCGCTCTAGCGTTGGCACAAAGGAGGTCTAATCCGAAGTTTGGCGTTTGAAGTTATCCCGGAGAATTTTGCGGTAAATAACACAGACAACTACATCTAATCTAAGAGTGACCAATCCGTTATATTGCGCAGTATCTCCAGACGAAAGGCTGTCGGCCAGGCAACCAACCATTGTGAAACCTCAGAAGGGTTTCGTCCCCAGCGGGTATGATAAAAGCCTTCGTCCTGACCGCCAACCGGACGTATTTTCCCCATCACGGTCAACGCTCCGTCAGATACGCCGATCATCCCATTCGCCCATAAAGCCAATGCTCGTTGTTTCCAGATGTCATTGCCTGTCAGTTCAGCCAGCTTGAGCAGCCCAGGAACATATGAAAGCCCATAGGGGTCTTGATGATGATGCTGGGTCGAAACCGACGTTCCGCCAAAAGTATCATAATCCAGCTCCTGAAGCACAACTCCCTCCGGATAGTGAACGGTATGATGCCATTGCCATGTAGACAGATAATAAGCGGCATGTTCAGCCCACTTGAGATATTGGGGATCAGCAGTGAGTTCATAGAGCGTAAGCCCAGACCGCAGCAGTGGCATTGACGATTCTTTGTCGATGCAGTGGGTATCTAATGCACCTGCCGCTGTGAATCCATCATTCAGCAAACCGAGCATGTAAAAGTGGAAGGCGCGTTCGGCTGTGCGGAGGTAATCCGCATGATTGGCAATCTGGTAGGCATCGAGGAGTGCTTGTATCAGGAAACAGCCGGTTGTCCCATCCGTCGCCACACAGACCCCATCACCGCTCCAGGCGCGACCAAGATTACCATCTTCGAATTGATGTGCCACGAAAAAATCACAGATGTCTAATGCAATTTGCTGATAATTCGGGCGTTCGATGCCGCACCGTTGGCTGAGTTGGTAGGCTTCGAAGAAGTAGTGCGCTGATGCGCCAAGATTGCAACCATCCTGAACCTCTTCCCGCTGTGCCTCGGATGTGCCGCTACGCGCCAAATGGCAGCGGAACAAGCCGTTCGGAAGCGGTGCATGAGTCGCCCAGCTATCGAGCGCCATCAGCCCTCGTTCCAACGAAGACTGAGTGCCGCTGCGGAGATAATCGTAGAGCAAAGCGTTTGCCAGCGATGCATTTTGCCCACACCAGCCGATCTCATGTCGGTCATGCTGTGACCAGTGATCGTTTTCCCACCACAACCCCATAGAGAAGCCACAGAATTCATCGTCCGCAGTCCAAAGGCTTTCCTTCGCGTACTCTATTCCCCACTTCCAAATGGTTTCGCTGGAAAACCGAGGCTGATGCCGGTAGTTATGCTGTTTCCAGGCAATATCCAACATTCTACGCCACGCCTGTCGCGGTTTGTGAACTGGCGTGAACACAAGATAAGCGACAATGGTGACTTTTTCTCCTGCCTCAAGCGAAAGCCTACTGGTATAAGGTGCGCTATAGCGATCACGCATGATATAAACCTGGGGTGTTTCAATCTCAGGCAGGACAAGACGATGGATCGTCTCATTATCAGAAGGGATGAGCGCACAAGAACCTTCAAATCCTTCCTGCGCGAACAGGGCAACCGACCAATTCATATTCTCGCTGTAGGTTCCGCCACTAACGGCTACTCGATGGTAAGCGAAAGTCCAGGGTTCCCCTTCAAGCGTGAAGCCTTTAATATCCTGTCCTGGTCCCCAGGGATTGCCATTGTAAGAAACAGAAGGGATCATTCCATAGGTCATCGGCTGCGGAACGATAAATTCCATCGTTAGCTGAACATCGTGTATGGATGCCAAACCGTAGAAGCTGCGAATCCAACAAAACACGCCGTCTTCGGTTTCTTTAACTTCATCGTCAACACGAATCTGATCGTGGGCATACGGCTCGATAACGCCGATGAATTGTTCGTTCGCATATAAGGCCTTGCCCTGCAACTCATCTTTCCACGCAAACTGGCTGACACTCATGTCATTGTTTCTCCATATACGACCACTGCCACATTCAGGTTTTCCTTATGTGAACATAGCACAAGAAAACAAAAACCACCCGAAACTGGATGGTTTTACGTTTTTTTATATACGATACCGGAGTGTGGGCAATATAAGACTCGAACTTATAACCCCTCCCACGTCAAAGGAGTGCTCTGCCAATTGAGCTAATTGCCCGGTTGTTAATGACCATAAGTATATCGAATTTGGCTGAGTTTGCAAGAGTTATTCTCAGGCGTCCTTCAGGTTTTATGACTCTATTTGCTGCTTTCCGCTGGAGCAAAAAAGACGAGCAAAACCAGATCTTCTTCAATCTCCTTGAAACAATGCACCGCGTGAGCTGGAACAAAAATGATCGTACCTGCTTGAACAGGCTGTGTTTCACCTTCGACTTCGATCTTCGCCTTACCGCTGACTACATAATACGATTCATCTTCATTGTGAGGCGATTGCGGGTCGATCCCGCCTGCTGACAATTTATACATCCCCATGCTCATCGCCTGGATTCGTAAGAATTCACCATAACTGCGATTCTGTTCTGCCGCCAAATTTTCAGCCTGCCATATTTGCATTTAAACACCTTTTGGATAGCATCATCAAGTAAATACTTATCTTCGGGATAGCATCATCGAATCAATATTTATGATGATCTTTCATCAAAACAAGAGCTAAGTTCTATATCCATTACAGACTTTACAATGTCACATCTTAAAAATCCCAGGTTAACACATGAGGGCATAAATTCCTGATGTCAAATTTGTCGGAAATAGCCAAAAACCATAGAGTAAAACGTGATACAATAAATAATCACAATTCTTAATCGCGCCTTTCTTGACTTTCCAGATGCAATTCCGTAAGATAACAGCAGTTATAAACCCAGGAGACAAACGATGACTGGCGAAACTATCGTAGCCATTTTTCCATCGCGCGTGATTTTGACCAAAGCGTTAGACCGCATTATGGAATTGGATTATCTGAATATACGCTACGCTGCGATTGTCGCCAAAGCTAACAGTGGTGAGGTCGTTATTCTGGATGATGATATTAGCGCCAATGAGGGTGGAATTGCTGGCGGCACACTCGGCGCAGCCATGACCGCGTTCAGCCTGATGCAGCTTGGGGCGCTCACGTTGCCCGGTGTTGGGCCGATTATCGCGCTCGGTACAGGGCTGCTGGCAGGTGGATTGCTGGGCGGTGTAACAGGACGTTTAGCGGCTAATCTGATGGATTTTGATTACAAAAATTATCAGGTTAAAACCCTGGCTTCCGAGCTTCAGGCTGGACATCCGGCGCTGGTGTTAGAAGTTGATAATAGCCTGGATATTTTACCCCAGCTACGCAAAGACCTCGCACCCTACCGCGCTGAAGTTGTCGAAGAACTTCACGAAGCTCAATTCGCCGTGCATAAGGTTGCCAGACATTAACATCCCCGCTTTATCCCGCTACAATGTTATACACTCGACTTACCATATGGATGGCAAAGTTTAATTTGTATGCTTCGTGTTGGCAATTTCGATTCTGATACCGCATCTTTGAATTCCCCAAAAATCATCTGGCCCAAACGTTGGTGGTGGTTTATCTTAGCCCTTATTCTGATCTTGGGCGGCACGCTTCGTTATACGGGCTATAACTTCAGCTTGCCTTACATCGATCACCCGGACGAACCCAATTTTAACCTCGCCGCACAAATGACGATTGATTATGGCTCACCTAAGCCGATGAATCTGGATGCCTATCCGCCCGGTATCATCGCGGTGAATTATGTGCTGCTGCGATTTTTCCATAATCCAGCCGAGCCACCTTCGTCCATGATAGGTACAGTGCGCCTTATCTCGATTACATTTAACCTCGGCATCGGCTTGATAATCGCCCTCCTGGGCTATCAAATCGCCACGCCGCTTGCTGGGCTTCTCGGTGCGGGGTTATGGATGATCGTGCCGATGATCGTCGAGTACAGCCGCTACGCTACTGCTGATAATTTCATCGCATTTTTTACGCTGGCGGCGCTGTGGGCTGTCATCATCAGCGTGAAATATGATCGCGATGGTTGGGCGACAGCCGGGATCGTACTGATTATGCTCGCGATTGTGTTCAAATATCAGGCGCTTTTTGTATCCCCACTCATTCTTGCAGCCCCTCTATGGCGACTACGGTATGCTGTTCCTACAACACGCCGACGGATTCTAAAAAATTTCGCCGCAAACTTTGTTTATTTAAGTTTGTTTTTTGCATGGCTCGTGCTGCTTACGCCGATGCTTAACGCAAACCAAATCCCTAATTGGGTTGCACAAACCGATAGATCGACGCTCCCTACGCTGACAACCATTGATCACAATTTACAGATTACACTTGCCGCAATTGCAGCCACAATCCTGATTCCTGGTATTGCCGGGCTGATCGTATTCGTCATCCAGCGCTTCCGGCAGGGCTTGTTTGGCGTGATTCTCGTTGGCGCGGGCGGCATATTATGGTTTATCGGCGTCAGTTTTTACGGGCAGCAGAGCTTTCGTCAGTTTGTAGCGCTTGCCGCGTTGATAATTTTGCTCTGCGGAGTAGGCTTTAGCGTCTGGGAAGCTGTTCTGCAAAATCTTCTCCTCAGATTTGACCCTTCTGGCAGAATTGCTAAATGGAGGCCGTTAGCAGGTTCGATAGTTGTCGTGAGTGTAATCGTGCTAAATTTGCCAAGCATTCAGGCGTCGGTTGCAAATGCTACTAATCATACCTTGCGAGACCGCCGCAACGATCTCGCCAATTGGATGGACACAACGCTCACCCCCGGCCCGTATATCGCCATCGAGGCCAATCATAAAACGTTTAATCGGGATTGGGGCGGCTATACAGGAATCAATCAATTTCCCTTTGCGGAATGGGCAGATTTGACGTCCCGATCTATTGATGAATGGCGCGAAAAAGGCATCCTGTACGCAATTCTGGGTGTCAATACCTACCGGGAAATCAAAGACCCGCAGTACCTCGACCAAACGCTTTTACTAAAAACGTATCCCCCATCCCGACGTTATCGCGGCCCGGATATGGTCGTGCTTCGTTTGTATCCGATTCAGAATCATGCTGAAGGGACTCTCGGCAGCGTGAATCTGAATGGTTATGACATTGACAAGCCAGAAATATCGCCCGGTGAAACGATGAATTTCACCTTATACTGGCAGGCCTCACAGCCTACCGATGTAGAATATGTCGTTTTTAACCATCTTCTTCCTCATGCTTCGACTGATTTAATCGCTCAGGTGGATGGCCCGCCTATGCCGGACATACGTCGTCCATCGACAACCTGGAATGATCCCCAGGAAGTCCTGGTTAGCCGCCCCTTTTCACTGACCATCCCCATAAATACCCCTCCTGGCGAGTATCAGTTGTTAAGTGGTTTTTATCGGCGGGACACCTCGGCGCGGCTGCTCTCGCCAGATGGTCAGGATTATTTACGCATTACAACCATTTCAGTAACCGAATAGCCCTCGGTCAGGTACAATGTATGATATAGTTTATTCGGTATGAGCTGAAGGAATTTTCATGTCCGAAGAACACATTCGCCGAGCTGTTGCCGATGCGGTGCGCCGCCAGCTTAATCAATCCACACACAGCAGCAAAACGATTATAGATGCCGATGTGGTGAACAGTGTGCCAGAAGGCGGAGTGTTGTCGCTGTCTGCTGGCGCGATTCTGACCCCCTTAGCGCAGACGGCTGTACTGAAACGTAAAATCAAGCTGATTACCGAGTCCGAAAATGCGCCCAAAGGGGATCGCACCATCGCGATTGGCGCGGATCACGGCGGCTATCCGATGAAAGAAATGCTCAAAACGATGCTGCAAGGGCAGTATATTGTCACAGACTGTGGCACGAACAGCCCGGAGAGCGTCGATTATCCCGATTTCGCGCTGGCGGTTGCCCAACTGGTCAGCAGCGGGCGGGCATGGCGCGGCATCATGATCGACGGCGCGGGCATCGGCTCGTGCATGGTCGCCAATAAAGTACCGGGTGTACGCGCGGCTCTATGCTACGATCAGGCATCGGCCTCCAACAGCCGTGAACACAATGATGCCAATTTATTGACACTCGGCGCGGGATTGATCGGCAACAATCTGGCAAAACTGATTGTCGAAACCTGGCTGACAACCGATTTTGGCGGCGGGCGACATGCCAAGCGAGTCGAAAAAATTATGGCAATTGAAAAACGCTATCGGGAATCGTGATATGGCAAAACAACTGACAAGCACTCAACTCGATAAACTGGTCAACGAAATTACGCAGCAGGTGATGTCGCGGCTGAAAACCGACGGCACAGCCGCGCCGACTGCGCACGATCCGAACTGCTGCGCACATGACGATGACGGACGCTGCGTAAAGCATTGCAGTGATCGCGTACAGACGGTCATCAATAGCGGCGCGGGACGCATTACTTCCAGCCTGGGTTATATCCCGCGCGACCTCAGCGTTGCCAGATTTATTGACCACACACTGCTCAAGCCGGATGCCAGCGCGGAAGAAGTCGCGCAGCTTTGTCGCGAGGCACGTGAATATCACTTTGCGTCGGTGTGCATCAACAGCGCTTATGTGCCGCTGTGCCGCGATCTGCTCAAGGGCAGCGATGTCGCCGTTTGTACCGTTGTCGGCTTCCCGCTGGGTGCATCACCGCCGGAAGTGAAAGCCTATGAAGCGCAGTTGGCGATTCAAAACGGCGCAAACGAAATCGACATGGTGATGAACATCGGTGCGCTGAAAAGTCGCGATTTAAAGGCGCTGCACCGCGACATCGCGACAGTGGTCGCTACCTGCCATGCGAATAATGTCATCTGCAAAGTGATTCTCGAAACCTCAAAATTGGACGATGAAGAAAAAGTCATCGCCTCGCAGATTTGCAAAATCGCCGGGGCAGATTTTGTCAAAACCAGCACCGGATTCGGCGGGGGCGGCGCAACAGTAGGCGATGTGGCTCTGATGCGCAAAGTGGTCGGCGCGGACATCGGTGTAAAGGCATCCGGCGGCGTGCGAACATTGGATGATGCGCAGGCGATGGTCAAAGCCGGGGCGACACGCATTGGAGCAAGCGCGGGTGTGGCGATTGTGAAGGCCGAACGGGGCGAAAAGGCTGCTACAACCGGTAAGGGTTATTAAGTTCATGCCCGAATCTGCCACTATTCTCGACGATAATCTGCCACTGACCGTCGATTCGCTTGCCGAGCAGTTCGCGGCTTGCGGATTGGCAGCGGGACAAACGGTTCTCGTCCATAGCAGCATGAGCAAAATGGGCTGGATTACGGGTGGCCCTGTTGCCGTGATTCAAGCGCTTTTGCGTGTATTGACCCCTTTCGGCACACTTATGATGCCTGCCCATACCTCCGCCAACACCGACCCAGCGCATTGGCAGCATCCGCCTGTACCACAAAGCTGGTGGCCGGTTATCTATCAGCACAGCCCGGCTTTCGACCCTGCCATCACGCCGACGCGCGAAATGGGCGTGATCGCTGAACTCTTTCGCACCTGGCCGGGAGCAATACGCAGCGGTCATCCGATTGGTTCGTTCGCAGCGCTGGGAGCAAACGCCGCTTACCTGACCGCGAATCACAATCTAGAAGATATGTTCGGGGATCGTTCGCCTATTGGCAAGTTATACGAACTCGATGGCAATATTTTGCTCCTCGGTGTCAATCACGAAAATAACACCTCGCTGCATCTCGCTGAATATCGCGCCAACTGGCCGGGTAAGGGCAGCATTCACGAAGGCACAGCGATGTTCGTCAACGGCGTGCGCCAATGGGTCAAGTTCGATACCCTCCGGCTGGAAACCGACGATTTCAACCAGATTGGCGATTCTTATGAAGCGAAAAATGGCATCCCGCGCCACAAAGTCGGACAGGCAGAGGTCCGATTTTTGAAACAACGTCCATTAGTCAATTACGGGGTAGAATGGATGGAGAAAAATCGTGCAGTGGATAAATGATCTTTATCGCCGGAGCTATGGGAACGAGGAAACGCCCGATTTTCGAATCGGCTTTGTCGTCGGGATCGTGGGTGGTCTGGTCGGTGCAATCGCCATGCTTTATTATGAGCGCAGCATCACGCCCGGTGTCACCGATCCGCCCGAAAACGCCGAAATCGCGCCGCCGTTGGTGAAACAATATCGAAACGGTGAAAGCGCATCGGTAGCCTGGGGTCGAATTTTGTTTAAGTTTTTGATGGGACACGAACCTGTCTTTGGCGAGACGAAAATCCAGCTTGGCACGTTTGTGCAATTGGCCTATGGCATGGCGATGGGCGCAGCCTACGGCGGGACGCGCACGACGACACGCTGGCGTGATCTGGCAAGCGGCTTTTTCTATGGCATCCGGCTGTGGCTGGGGGAGACACTTGGGTTATCCTTGTTTGGTCTGCGGGCAGACCCACGTTCGTTTTCGCTGCGGCAGCATCTGTGGCGATTGAGCCGCCAGTGGGTTTACAGCTTTACGACTACCGCCGTGACGCGCATTCTCTATCGACTGGTCACGACGAAAAAATGATGATTGGTCTGTTACAATAGTCAATATACCGTTGAAAGCTCCGGCTGACAGCAAAAAATACCGCTGAAAGCTCTGGCTGACAGCACATCTCTTCATTTAAGGAGTTTACGAAAATGGCAGAAGCACTCGGAATGATCGAAACCAAATCCTTCGCGGCGCTGGTGGAAGCGGCTGACGCGATGGTGAAAGCGGCGCGTGTCGAACTGGTCAGCTATGAAAAGACCGGCGGCGGACTCGTGACGGCTATCGTGCGCGGCGACGTGGCGGCGGTTAAGGCGGCAGTCGAAGCAGGCGTGCGCAGTGCCGAAAAAGTTGGCGAAATCGTGGCTGTCCACGTGATTCCGCGCCCGCACGTCAATGTGGATGCGGTTCTCCCGCTGGGACGCGCCGACGAAGGCAAAGCGGGTATGGCAAAGGAATAGTCATGCTGCTGGCAAAGGTCATCGGAACAGTCGTCGCCAGCGCCAAAAGTGAGCGCGTGGACGGCCTGAAAATGCTCATCCTCCAACCGCTTGACCTCGACGGTAAAGCGAAGGGTAATTACGTGGTGGCCTTTGACGCGGTGGGCGCGGGTGACGGCGAGGTGGTGCTGTATGTCACTGGCAGCAGCGCCCGCCAGACCCCCACCACCGATGGTCGCCCCGCTGACGCGACGATTTTCGCGATTGTCGATACGTGGGATGTGGGCGGCACGGTGAAGTATGAAAAGGCCACAAGCGAGTAAGGACTGAGGGGGTTCGGCGTTGGCGCACGTTTTCATTTCGTATCATCATAGTGATTTTGATTTTGTAGAAATCATGAATCATAAGCTTGAAGAGGCAGGGTTTAATACTTGGATGTATCAAGATGGCCTGCAAGCTGGTGAAGATTGGCGTGAAACAATTGATGATGCAATTATCAGATCGTCTTTTGCTCTAATTGTTATCATGACACCTGAAGCAAAAGCATCTGAATATGTGACCTATGAATGGTCTTGCGCTTGGGGTGCGGGGATTAAAGTAGTGCCAGTATTGCTTAAAACCACCAAACTTCATCCACGATTAGAGGCGTTTCAATATGAAGACTTCACCAACAGACTACGCCCTTGGGACAAGCTCATCAAACGTTTAAAAGAGATAGAAACAAGCTACAGGGATGCAACGCAGACACAGATTCCAATATCCACCCCCTTACCTTTAAAGCAAGCTATAGATGACGCGGTAGTACAATTATTAGTGGATATACGCAGCGATGACCCTTACTATAAAAGGCAAGCGATTAAAGCATTAGGCGCAATGGGAAGCCATATTGCTATACCTAATCTCATCATTGCTTTATATGATGCGGTTTCCTATGTGCGGAAAGCCGCCGCAGAAACGCTAGGCATGTTAGGCAATTCTATAGCTATACCGGGATTGATAGATGTTTTACACACCGATGATATCTACGAGGTACAAGAAGCTGCCGCTGATGCCCTAGTAAAAATTGGCAAATTTGAAGCCATAGAAGTTGTCGAAAAGTGGCGGCAGAGGCAGGCAAGCTATAACGATTTTGCACCTCCACCTGATGATACGGATGATGTTCCGTTCTGAAAAACTAATTCTCAATCATTATTAAAGCATAAAAACTAATCTCTATGGTCACAAATATTTCCCTCGAACAAACTCAAATTGCTGAATTCAGCGAGCGCCATAAAATCCGCAAACTCGCCTTGTTCGGCTCAGTTTTGCGCGATGATTTCAAGTCAGATAGCGATGTGGATGTTTTGGTCGAATATGAGCCGGATGCCCATACCACACTCTTTGACGTTGCCGCTCAAGAAATGGAATTGCGCGAGATCATCGGGCGAAAAGTCGATTTGCGGACTGCCGAAGATTTGAGTCGCTACTTCCGCGATAAAGTGGTGAGTACAGCCGAGAAAATCTATGAACGAAGCTGCCCCGATTAGCCTCAAAACCGCCAAATTTAAACCCCGTCACAAACCAGAGTTAACCCGCATTTCTTAAACTTTATCTACAGAATTTTGTAGTTTTTACAACACAACACTTCTCACTTAATCCCCTGCGTAGATTTTCGTGGACGCCTGCGGTTACTATTCCCCCATGAGGCGATTTTTCGCTCGAACATCAATCCCATTACACACCCAGAGGTAACAGGATGGGCGGCGATGTCTGGTTGTTCGGCGGGCCGCTGTCGGCAAAACTCATTGTCAATACCGTGCTGGACGCGATGGGCATCCAATTGCCCGAAGCCGAGGCCACACCTGAGACCATCGAAGCCGCTCGTTAGCCGGAGAAAGACAACAGATCATGATGACGACACAAGAATTGAGATAAAATCAAATGAGACACTCAATCCGGCGATGTGATGTTCGTTTATTATTCGCATACGCTAATTAAGGCCCCGAAATCTTAAACGCGAAGAACGAATATCCTGAATTACCGCAAATCAGTGCGGCAAAACGGATCGCCGATTCTCTGTCTCATTTTCATTTTGAAGATGCTGAAGCACTCTGAAGCATCGAATTAGCCAAAAGGACAACAGCAATTATGCCTAAGCGAACACTCACAACACTACTACTCACTTTTTTCGCGCTGATAGCCATCATGCCTGCCGCCGCGCAGGAAGCCAACGAATGTGAACCCGGCTTCCGTCTGTTCGATCATGAACTGCTGGCAACCGACCCGGTGTGTATTCCTGAAAATCCGCAGCGAATCGCATCATTTGAAAACGCGGCCACCGAACTGCTCCTGTTTACCGATAAAGAAATTGTCGGCACTTTTGGCGCATTCACAAAAGACGAACTTAGTGCCTCGCTGCCTACACTGGCCGATAAATTAGCACCGATTACAGGTTTTGAATGGCCGCTCAATCTCGAACTCCTGCTCGAAACGTCACCTGATCTGATTGCCGCCTACGAAAACGAAACCATGCCCTACGATCAATTGAGCCAGATCGCGCCAACCGTGATCTTCGCAGCGGGCATCGCTGAGGGAGACTGGAAGACGGCTGCCGAATTCTGGAGCGAGGTTTTTAACGTTCAGGACATCTATCAGGAGATGCTTGCTACCTACGAAGCACGTATTGCCGAATTGCAGGCAGCACTGGGTGAAGATCGTGGCGATACCGAGGTTTCCCTGGTGCTTGCCAGTTCCTATTTCAACCTGATTTACACAGCAGAAGCCCCCATGAGTTTCATTTTGCAGGACCTCGGATTGGGCCGTCCGGCTTCGCAGGCCCTCAACAGTGAGGAATCGCTGGCACAGTATGAAAACACAACTTTCGCCTATCTCTCCGACGAAACCTTGAACCTGGCGGATGGTGATGTGATTTTCCTGTTTACCTTCCCCTCACTCGATACCACCGCCAGCGACCAATATCTCAAAGATTTTCAAGCTAACCTGTTATGGCAGAGCCTCAACGCCGTCAAAAATGGGAAATCCTATCAGGTTGGCGCTCATTGGGCGCGTGGCAATACCTATTTACTCGCCAATGCCATTCTGGACGATCTTTTCGAATATCTGGCCGATACCGAACCGACAATTCCTAATCCTATCGAAGCATTCGCTAATGCGGAAGCCACACCTGAGGCGACTGCTGAATCGTAAAATATGACGGCTCAAGCAAAACCAATTTCCAAAAACACCACCCGTATCCTCGGCAGCCGCGCCTTGCTGCTGCCGGGGCTGGTGATAGGCATTATCCTGCTTATCCTGTGTCTGCTGTGGAGCATTACGCTCGGCGCAGCGGACATCAACACGCAAACCGTCTATGATGCGCTGTTCGCTTTTGATGAGACGAGCTTCCAGCACCTCATCATCCAGACGGTGCGGCTGCCGCGTGTGCTGGCAGGCGTGATCGTCGGCGCGGCGCTGGCTGTATCCGGGGCAATCATGCAAGGCCTGACCCGTAATCCCCTGGCAGACAGCGGCATCCTCGGTATTAACAGCGGCGCAGCCTTTGCCGTCGTTATGGCTGTTTTTCTGCTTGGCAATCCACCGCTATCGACCTATGCGTTTTTTGGCTTTATCGGTGCGGGCGTGGCGGCGATACTGGTTTACGCGCTCGGCTCGATGGGACGTGGCGGCACAACCCCACTCAAATTGACGTTGGCAGGCGTCATTTTGTCAGCATTTGTGTCAGCTTTTACGACGGCTATTTTGCTGGGCGACCAGGAAACGCTCGACAAAATCCGCTTCTGGACAGCCGGTTCGCTGGCGGGGCGCGAAATGCCGCTGGTGCTGCAAACCGCCCCGTATATCCTGGTTGGTTTATTCGGATCACTGGTCATCAGCCGCCAGATCACGACCATCAGCCTCGGCGAAGATGTTGCGAAGGGTTTGGGACAAAATACAGCCTGGGTGCGCGGGATCGCCGCAATTATGGTCATCCTCCTGGCAGGTGGCGCAGTCGCGTTGGCCGGGCCGATTGGCTTCGTCGGCCTGATCGTGCCGCATGTGGTTCGTTTTATCGTTGGTGTGGATTATCGCTGGGTTGTGCCGTATTCGGCGGTTCTGGGCGCAATTCTAGTGACTGTTGCCGATGTAGGGGCGCGTATCATCATCCGTCCGCAGGAACTCCCGGTAGGTGTGATGATGGCCTTTGTCGGTGCGCCATTTTTCATCTGGCTTGCGCGCTGGAAGGTGAAACGCTAATGGCTGCTCAACACGAACTCAAATCAACCTGGATCACAATTCGCCCGCGCTGGCTGTCATTCCGCCTGGATAAGCGCGTACCGAAAATCGCGGTACTGATATTGGCCTTCACGTTTATCACGCTGGTATTCAGCATCAGCTACGGCGAATACGATATTTCGCCCTATGAAGTCGTCCGCACGATCCTCAACATCAATCAGGATCATCCAGATTATGCCAATTACAAGCTGGTTGTTCATACCTTCCGGCTGCCCCGCATCGTATTAGCATTTCTTGTTGGCGCGGCACTGGCGACATCCGGCACATTGATGCAGGGTATCACGCGCAACCCACTTGCCGATCCTTATCTGATTGGTGTCAGCGGCGGCGCAAGTCTGGCAGCCGTTACTATCATCGTCTGGGTGCGTGATGTGCCAATAGGCGTTTTGCCCTGGGCGGCGTTTGTCGGCGCGGGGTTAACGGCGCTTGCGATTTATACCCTGGCGTGGAAAGGCGGAAAAAGCACCCCCATCCGCCTGATTCTCATCGGCATCGCGCTGGAATCGGTCTTGGGTGCGGTGACGACGGTGATGCTCCTGTTCGGCAATATCAACGATGTGCAGCAGGCTTATGTCTGGCTGAGTGGCAGCGTCTACGGGCGAAATTGGGAACATGTAAAAGCGCTTGGAAGCTGGATGGTGGTTTTTATCCCGGCGGCATTTTTACTGGCGCGTCAGCTTAACACGCTTGGCCTGGGTGACGACACCGCAAAAGGGCTGGGGCTGCGGGTCGAGTGGCAGCGTGGCCTGCTCATGCTCATCAGCGTGGCGTTGGCGGCAGCAGCCGTCGCCGTCGCCGGGACAATCGGTTTTGTCGGGCTGGTCGCGCCGCATATCGCGAGGCGATTGGTCGGGCCGCTGCACGAAGGCCTGCTTCCGGTGAGCGCTTTATTTGGCGGTGCGCTGCTGGTGCTGGCGGATTTAATCGGACGATGGGCGATTGCGCCCTCGGAACTCCCTGTCGGCATTGTCACCGCGATGATCGGCGCACCCTACTTTTTGTATCTGTTTTATCGCAACCGGAATCAACAATGAGTCAACTAAACGCACATAATCTGACCCTGGCCTATGAAAACGCCCTGATTATCGAAGGCATGGAGCTGACCATCCCGGATGGCAAAATTACCGCGTTGGTTGGCCCCAACGGCTGCGGCAAATCGACCCTCCTGCGCGGCATCTCGCGATTATTAAAACCGCGTGGGGGCAATGTGCTGTTGGAAAGCCAGGACATCTGGAAACTGCCAACCAAAGAGCTGGCAAAACGGCTGGGCATCCTCCCACAAGGGCCTGTCGCGCCAGAGGGTTTGACTGTGCATGAGCTGGTTGCGCAGGGGCGCTATCCCCATCAAAGCTGGTTGCAGCAGTGGTCGCCAGAGGACGAACGCATTACGCACGAAGCACTCGAAATTACGAATGTCACCGAATTTGCAGATCGTCCGGTTGACACACTCTCCGGAGGCCAGCGCCAACGTGCCTGGATCGCCATGACATTAGCGCAGGACAGCGACATTATTCTGCTGGATGAACCGACGACCTTTCTCGACCTGGCTTATCAGATCGAAGTGCTTGACCTGCTGCATGAATTGAACGTCGAACGCGGAAAAACCATCGTCATGGTGCTGCACGATTTGAATCAAGCCTGCCGCTATGCCGATTATCTGATCGCGATACGTGGGGGGCAAATTAACGCCCAAGGTGAGCCGTCTCTGGTTGTCACTGAAAATCTGGTACGCGAGGTGTTCGGCATCGACTGCAAGATTATCCCAGACCCGGTGACGAATACGCCTCTGGTCGTGCCCGTAGGAAAAGCCAGGAAAGGCCGCCTGCATCTACCATCCCTGAACGGCAAACACGCCGAACCTGTTCAAAATCCATAATGAGGGTGTCATGAGCGCCGAAAAAACCGCTGTCAAAGCTTACTGCAATGTAATGGCGATCCAAAAAGGACTTGACCCCGCTGGACATGCTGGTGATTTTGAAGATTCGATTGTTCTCGAAATTCCCCTGCCCTGGAAAAACAGCATCTATTCCAAAGCCGGAACACTGCCGCAGGAAATCCTTGACCTTTTCGCAATCTGGCTGAAAAATTATCATGACGGAAAAGGCTATCCGCACCGATTGCTCATGGTCGCGCCGGATGTCGCCTATACCCGTCCGGGATACCGCCGGGTTATGTTTTATAGCCGACAGCCCGGCGGATTCGCGCAATTTGATAAGATTGAATATCAGGTTCCCGAAGATCAAGTGGGCGCACTATCGTGGGCATTGTACGAAGCCAAGGATGAGTTGCCGCGTTTCGATTCTTATCGCGTGCCGGAAGCTGATGCCATTCGTGATGTGATGGTCTGCACACATGGGACGGTTGATGTCGCCTGTGCGAAATTTGGCTATCCACTCTTTAAGCACCTGCATAAAACCTACGCATCCGACGTGCTGCGTGTGTGGCGCGTCAGTCACTTCGGTGGGCATGTTTTCGCACCAACCCTGATTGATATGCCACTTGGTCACTATTGGGCGTATGTCGAGGAAGCGCAAGCCTCACAGATCATCCAGCGAAACGGTGATGTGCGTGATCTGCGTGGACATTATCGCGGCTGGGCAGGGTTGGAAGGCAGCTTTTTACAGGTAGCGGAACGCGAAATGTGGCAATGTGAAGGCTGGGACTGGTTCACTTATCCCAAATCCGGGCAGATCATTACCCAGGATGTCAACTCAGAAGACCCCAAGTGGGGCGAAATCCAGATCGACTACACCTCCCCGGCGCAGCACGGCACTTATCGCGCCAGAGTCGAGATGCACAACCCGATCAATGTCTTTCCGAGTACCGATTCCGAGAAAGAATATGCCTATCCGCAATATGTTGTCACCGATTTGCGGAAAGTCGATAAGCCATAAAATTTCCCGGTATCTATGAACACCTATCATAAATACCGGGAAAACTGAGAACATCAACCTTACTGCGGCGGTTGATGCAGGCCGACCTGATTGCCTTCGGTGTCCTGGACAATCGCCATCACACCCTGCTCACCAATATCCGTTCGTGGCAGCAAAATTTTGCCGCCGGCTGATTCGACCCGTTTGAGTGCGCCATCGAGATCGCTGCCGACATTGAGGTAAATGACAATGCCTGTGTTGCTCGGCGTGTAGTGGGGATTCATCACTACCGCACCAGCAACCGCTTCTTCATCGGCCTGGAAAAAGCCATGTTTAATCTCTCCAAATTCGCCCTTGCGCAGTTCTTTGCCGACAACGCGGCTGTAAAATTCAACGACACGGTCAAAATCGACGGCGGGGATTTCAAACCAGGTAATCGCGTTAAACATTTTGTATGCTCCTGTGTGTGGTTTTTATCGACATTTATCAGCATACAGGAGGCGTGTGACACCATTATGGCAACAGCGATTCGTAGTTTTGCAAAATTGCGTGAGCTTCTTCAATCAAACGTTGGCGCAGGCTTTCCGGCTCAAGAACGCGCACATTTCTTCCCCACTTCAACAGCCAATCGAGTAAGTCGGTTTCATGACGTGTTTTAAACGTCACGATCAACCCTTCCGCACAATCCTCTGTACTCACAGCATAAAATGATGGTTCTTCCAGCACCCAACGGGCGACATTGGGACTGAATAAAGCGCGAACGATAAGATTGAGATTACCAAATTCCTCGCGCTGACTATCAAAATCAATCGGGCGAATAAATGTCTTATCCAACAGTTTGAGATGCTCGATTCGATCCAAACGGAAATGTCGAATGTCCTGGCGCAGATGGCAGTATGCGGTGAGATGCCATGCTTTCTCAACGTGAATCAAAGCATAGGGGTCGGCATCACGCATCGTAGTCTTCGCGTGGTCGGACGTGCCTGTGCTGCGGGCATGATATTCAAAGTGGATCGTCTTACGCTGGATAATGGCGCGGCGAATCTGCTGAAGTACACCGGGGTGAGTCGGCGCATCAAGCGGGTTTACCAGAATAAAACGCAGACCCATCTGCAAATCTCGCACTTCAGTGCGCAATTTCTCCGTCAGCACGGCCTCGATTTTGCGGACGGATGAACGCGCGGCAGCCTGATATTGAGCATCAAAATTCTGTGCCATAAAATCGCTGCCCAGCAGCAAAACAATCGCTTCGTCCGTCGTGAAATTTAACGGCGGCAGAAAGTAGCCTTCCATCAGCGAATAGCCTTGTCCCGGCGATGAAATAACCGGAACGCCCGATTCACCCAGGGCTTGCATATCGCGATAAATCGTTCGCTTGCTGATTTCAAAGTGCGCTGCCAGGTCTTCAGCGCGTAGCCAGCCTTTAGCTTGTAATTCGAGGACGATGGCAAGGAGGCGGTCTGTACGGTTCATAATGAAATCCTGAAAGTAAACCCCTGCAAGAACGCAGCGTGCTGCGCCCCACGCGGATGAGATTCCCGGATTTTAACGCATAATCTCGTCTACAAAGCCATGCTTGACGCAGGTTTTAGCGTCGATCCAGAAATCGCGCGTCAGCATGGTGCGGATTTCGTTTGCCGAAAGCCAGGAGTGCAATGCGACTATGCTACCTGCCAAAGTCCGGCTAAAATGCTTGTGGAAGCGATGAACAAGACATATTATGAAAACACGACGATTTTTACTTTTGACTTTTTTGCTCATATTCTGGAATTTGCCCACTATGGCACAGGATAACCCCCCTGATTATCGCGTTGTCGGCTATTATGCGAATTGGGCGCTCTATGGCGGATATGATGTGACGCATATCACCGCCGACAAGCTGACACATATCAATTATGCGTTTGCGTTCATCTCGCCTGATGGTGATGTTGTTTTGAGCGACGAACAGGCCGACACCCAGTTTCTTTACCCGGAAGACTCCCCTGACCAGCCTCTAAAGGGCAATCTCCATCAACTCCAACTTCTCAAACAGCAAAATCCTGGCTTACAAACCTTGATTGCTATTGGCGGCTGGACAGGCTCGGCTAATTTTTCGGATGCGGCGCTGACTCCTGAGTCTCGCCTGCTGTTCGCACAGTCAGCAGTGGATTTTGTCACCCGCTATGGCTTCGATGGGGTTGATATTGATTGGGAATTTCCGACAGGCGGCGGGTTAGCTGGCAATATTGAGCGCCCCGAAGACCTGGAAAATTTCGTGCTGCTTTTGCAAGCACTGCGGGAGCAGTTAGACGCTCAAGGCTCACGCGATGGGAAAGAATATTTGCTGACGATTGCGCTGCCTGCCGCGCCGAGCGCTTATCGCCCCCTCGATTGGGAACGCATTCACCCGCTGCTCGATTGGGTCAACGTCATGAGCTATGACATGAACGGCTGGAATAACGTCACCGATTTTAACGCGCCTTTATACCCTGCCGCACCGGAATCTGTCGGTCAAATCGCGATTGCCCCGGCGATTACGGATTTGTTGGCGCAAAATATTCCGTCCGATAAGCTAGTGATGGGCTTGCCATTTTACGGCTATGTTTGGCATGGCGTTGAAAATACCAACAACGGCCTTTACCAGCCCTACACAGGCCGGGGAGCAAGCGCTTCGTCCAGCGACACGACGCTCACCTATCGGCAAATTGTCGATCTTATTTCAGGCAGCTACACCCGCTTTTGGGATGATGCTGCAAAAGTCCCCTGGCTGTACGATGCAAATGGGCAGGTCATGATTTCATATGATGATGCTGAGTCGATTGCCGCCAAAGCCGCTTATGTGCGTGAACATCAACTCGGCGGCCTGATGATCTGGGAACTCAGCCTGGACACGCCCACATCTGACCTGCTCTCGGCGGTATATGAGGGTCTAAATCCAATTGAGTGACTTGCATGTCGCAAAGCAATCCAACGAAAGCACCATTTGCGTACATAGAGAAGAACGGTCACAATATTTTTGAAATTATTAAAAAACAGCTTGTGCGAAATCTCTTTACAAACCAAGGACAACAGTCATGGATGTTAGGATGAAAAAATGCACTAAATGCAAAGTTGAATATCCAGCGACTAGAGAATACTTCTCGACACATAAGAAAACAAAAGATGGATTAGAAACAAGATGTCACGCTTGTATAAGAGAAAAAAATCGCTTATACCGTGAAAAAAACAATGAAAAAGAAAAAGCTCGCAAGAAAAAATGGCGGGAAGAAAATCCAGAAAAAGTAAAGGCATACAATAGTTGGTATCGAAATGAATACCCTGAAAAAGTGCGCTTTATCCTTTCTCAATATCGCACTAAAAATAGAGAAAAATTATTAGAAGATGGTCGCCTATATCGCGAAGAAAATCGTGATAAAGAACGAGCAAGAGGGCGAAAATATGCTGAGGAAAACCGAGAAAAGCACCTAAAAAATGGTAGGGAGTGGCGGTTAAAAAACCCTGATAGGGTACGTGAACTTGATCGGGAATGGAAAGAGAAAAATAAAGATAAAGCCTTAGTTATTAAACAACGCCGAATGGCTCGAAAACAAGGATTACCCGATACATTTACACCAGAAGATTATCAAAAGATGATGACCTATTGGGGAAGTCGCTGTGCAATATGTGAGCGCGAAGCACAGGAAGGTTTAATCATAGTTCCAGATCATTGGATTGCATTAAGCGATAAAAGATTAAATAATCCTGGAACTGTTCCTCAAAATATTCTCCCACTTTGTCATTCCGCTAAAGCCGGTATGCTTGGCTGCAATAACCTGAAATGGTCAAAAGATGGCAGCAAATGGCTGACCGAACTGTATGAAGATGAAGACGCTCAAATCATCAAATCAAAGATTGAACGTTATTTTAATTGGGTTCAAAATAAATAATTACAAGAAAATACTTTAAAGTATTTGGCTATGGTCTAAATGTAAAAGCTATAGAGGTATATTATGCGCGACACGGTGTTATTTTATAATCCTGTCAGTACCAGTAAAGGCAAGCAGCGTCTACCCCTCTCCATCATGGCTGTCGCGGCGGTCATTCAGGACGATTACGATGTTGAATTTATCGACGGCAATCTGATCGACGACCCTGCCGACACCATCATCGAACGCGCCAAAGCGACGAAATCAAAACTGCTGGCTGTTACCTGTATGCCGGGGCCACAGATACGTCAGGCAGTGCCCGTTTGCAAAAAAGTGAAAGCCGAACTGCCCAATCTCACGATTCTGTGGGGCGGATATTTTGGGACGCAGCATTACGAAGTCGCGCTCAGGAGTGATTTTGTCGATTATGTGATTCAAGGGCAGGGTGAAGCGCCATTCCGCCAATTTGTCGATTTACTCCATAACGGTGGTGGGCTGCATGAAATTCCATCGCTGGCTTATAACGACAACGGTATCGTCAAGGTCAATCCGCGCGCGGCCAATGTGCCGATGGACAATCTTCCCTGGTTTCCCTATGACCAGATCGACGTGGCGCGTTATGTCGGCAGAAGCTATCTGGGAACGCGCGTCCTGAACCACAACACCTCGTTTGGGTGTCCTTTTGCGTGCTCGTTCTGTGCGGTTGTCGCGCTCAGTAATCGGCGCTGGCTGCCGGAAAGCGCCAAGCGTGTCGCGGACATCGTGACCAACATGCAGGACAAATGGAATATCAACGGCCTCGAATTCCACGATATGGATTTTTTTGTTCAGGAACATCGGACGGCTGAATTTTCTGAGCGCATTGCTGGCAAGGGTATTAGCTGGTGGGGGTTGGGGCGTGTCGATACGCTGATGAGCTATAGCGACGACACCTGGGAGAAAATGAGACGCAGCGGCGCGAAAATGATTTTCATGGGTGCGGAGTCCGGCGACGATGAAACGCTCAAGCGCATGAATAAAGGCGGCAAAGCCAGCACGAGCATGACATTGGCGCTGGTTGAACGCATGAAACATTATGGCATCGTGCCAGAACTCTCGTTTGTCCTCGGCAACCCACCCGACCCCGCCGAAGACATCGAATCGACGATCCGCTTTATCCGCAAAATCAAGCAGATCAACCCGGCGACGGAATTGGTGCTGTATATCTACACGCCTGTGCCGCAGGAAGGCAGCATTTTGCTGGACGAGGCGACTCGTCTCGGCTTCCGCTTCCCGGAAACGCTGGAAGCATGGGCCAGCCCGGAGTGGGCGAAATTTTCGATGCGCCGCGACCCCAGCACACCCTGGTTCAAGGACACCACGCGCCGCCGGGTGCGCAATTTTGAGTCGGTCATCAACGCCTATTACCCCACCGTCACCGATATTCGGCTGCAAGGGCAATGGAAACGCTGGCTGCGGATGCTTAGTGGTTGGCGCTACAAAATGGAATATTACGACTGGCCCTATGAATTAAAGGCGCTTCAGCGGGTCGTTCATTATCGCAGGCCGGAGACAACAGGATTTTAGATTGTCAGTCGCCTCATCGGTTTATATCAGGTTGCCAGCACGCGCCTAATCAGGTTATACTAGGCATATTTGTTCACAACTTCACAAGAATTGCCTGAGAGTATCAGAATGAAACATTTTCTCCGCGCACTACCGATTGTTTTAGCCTGTTTGTTAGCCGCTTGCGGCAGCGTCGCCACACCCGAATGGGCTGCCGATGTTCAGGAGACCCAGGTCGCTCTGGCAGCGACATCCGCCTATGAAACATCTATCGCGCCGACGGCCACAGCTACGGAACCGCCTACCGCGACACCTGTTGAGCCAACCGCCACACCGATTCCGCCGACAGAAGTGCCAACCGATACGCCAGAACTGCCGACTTTAACCTTTACACCGACAGCCATTCCGACTCAAGCCGCAGCAGGCGCTAGCGTCGCTGGCGATCCGGTGAACGGTGATACGCTGTTTCATGAACTCCGTGCGGAAGTCGGTTTTGCCTGCGCCACCTGCCACAACCCTGCTTCCACGCAGCGTTTGATCGGCCCCGGTTTGCAGGGTATTGGCGAACGCGCGGCTACCCGTGTCGAGGGCCAAACCGCAGTCGAATACATTCACAACTCGATTTTGCATCCGAATGATTTCATCGCACCTTCCGAAGATGGCGGCCCCGCCTATCCTTCGAACCTGATGCCACAGATTTATGAGCAGGTCTTCACAGAGCAGCAGTTGAACGACATCATCGCCTATTTGCTCACCCTCTAAATCAAAATAGGGCGCTATAGGCTAAACATTAACGAATAATGGTGAAGGGCGCGCGGCTGTGCGCCCCTACAGATGCGTTCGAGGATGAAGTCTTAACTTAACAGGTATGCTCTGCCGGATCGCCCCTGTTTACGCGGGAATGGTAAAATAAAATGTCGTTCCCTTATCCACTTCAGACTCCGCCCAGATGCGTCCGCCGTGCAGTTCAACCGCCTTCTTGCAGATTGCCAGACCGATGCCTGTGCCGGGATATTGGCTGCGGTCATGCAGGCGTTGAAAAATGATAAAGATGCGTTCCAGGTACTGCGTCTCCATACCGATGCCATTATCCCGCACTGAAAAGAGCCAATGGCCGTTTTCGCGTTTGGCTCCAATGTGAACTTCCGGCTTGCGCGTACTCCGATATTTGATCGCATTACTAATCAGATTCTGGAAAAGTTGCAGGATAAGCTGCTCATCACCTTTGATTTGCGGCAGCGGATCGTGCGTCACGCTGGCCTCGGCTTCGCTAATCGTAACCTCCAGAAATTTACTCGCTTCGTCAAGCACTTTCTGGCAATCAACCATTGTGAAGTCACGTGGCTGAGTTTCAACACGCGAGTAAATGAGCAGGTCGTTAATCAGGCTTTTCATGCGTACCGCGCCATCGACGGCAAAACCGATAAATTCGTGGGCATCCTCATCCAGCTTATCCGCGTAACGGGTTTCGAGCAGTTGCAGATACAGGCTCACCATCCGAAGCGGCTCCTGTAGGTCATGAGATGCCACATAAGCAAATCGCCCAAGCTCCTGGTTTGAACGTTGGAGCGCAAGGGTACGTTCCTGAACTTTTCTCTCCAGATCTTCGGTATAACGGTGTAGTTCATCGAGCATGGCGTGGTTTTCGAGAAGAATCGCTGTTTGCTGGGCGAAGATCGTGACCAGGCTCAGATCATCATCGACAAACAGCGAACCATTCTCCAGAAAAACCATCACTAAACCCAATGGCCGATCACTTGTCGCGATGGGGACAAGCAACAAAGTCTCTGTCTCAAGCGTTTCCATCAAACGAACATCTTCGCTGCTCAGACCAGTCGATTTGTAGACCGCAAGGGATTCCTGTTTTCGCCACGCCTCCTGAACAATACCCCCCAAATACAAACTCGGTGATGAGAGCGATTTAGAGCTTTTTTGAATCGCGAGCTGCTGCTTCTCTTTATCCAGAAGCGCCACCGCAACGACTTCTGTTCCCATCGCTCGGCTCACCGACTGGTAGAGTTGATCGACAATTTCATCCAGCGTTTGATCGCGTGATTTTTGGACATGCTGAAGATAATCGCGCAGTTCGGCAAGCTGCCAGGATTGACGAAGCCAGCGTGGCGGCGCAAAACCCAGATAGTAGGCGAGTATGAGCAGTATCGCTAAAAACTGGATGAGTGGGAGCAAGACAGGTGCAGTGTCCGGTAGAAAGGTTCTCACGCCTGCCAGTAAAAGCACGACCACCAGCAAGCCGGAACCCGCAGCGGTAAAGCGAAGGCGTTGGCGGACAACACCAACGCTGGAAAAAGCACCTTGCACAAAAGCGAACACCGCATAGCCATCAATAGCGACAAAATAAATAATGAGGGCAAGCGTCACCAGAGGGGGCAGAGGCGTTTCAGCGAACAGCAGCAGCACCCACGAGACGACCATGCCAAACAGCGCACCTCTCAGAATCGCAGGTGAAACCGGGCGGAAATAGCGAACGAGGCGAACCAACAGATAGGGTTGAGCAAGCAGCGCGATCTGGCTGATTTTTGACAATTCCGGCAGGGGCGATCCAGTAAGTGATCTCACTGCCTGAATCAGGCTGCCACAGCCCAGGCAGAGAATCACCAAAAAAATATCGCGACGTATTTTGTCTCGATGCAGTAAATAATCTCGCAACGTAAGAATAATGAGCAGAATGAAAAAATAACGAGATAACAGAGACAAAAACTCGTTCAAGGCCATGATATGTCACCTGGAATAGATAAGTATTCCCCCATATCTGCCCGATAACCTCATTCCAAGCAAGATGAGTGACATTATACCCAATATCCCAGATATATATCTACAAAATGGTTCGATAACATTTCGATATCGTTTAGTGCAGACGGTTGAGTTTGGTGGTCTCGATCCGCACCGTTTCGCCTTCCAGATCGGCACCCAGACCGGGAATCTCCAGCCCTACAGATGCGGTCAGCGGGATTGTAAAATAAACCGCCGTCCCCACCCACTGCTTGCTTTTAATCGTCAGAACACCGCCATGCGCTTCAAAAATCTGCTTGGCGGAAGTTAAGCCCTGGCCTGTCCCTGGTACACGGATAGCACGGCCTTCTTTGGTCGCAGGGTTGCCGCGATAAAAGCGCGTCAGCACATTCGGCAATTCATCCGGCCTGATGCCAACGCCGTTATCGCGAACCCGCATATGGGCGCGGCCTTCCGAAATATCGTCACGAATTTCGAGCGTCAGTGCGCCGCCCGGTGTCGTGTATTTGATGGCATTGTCGATAATATTGCCAATGGCCCAACGCAAACGGCGCTCATTGCCCAGCACATGCAAGCCTGCTTTTTCGATAATCACGTGCAGCGTGAGGTTATTGGCCTGGGCAATCTGCCGCCATTCATTGGCAACCGACCACACCAGCGTATCCAGCGGAATCGGACGCTGGCGCTGTTCCGGCATATCGCGCAGATTGGTATCGGCCAATTCGCGCATTTCCACGACCATCTTTTGCAGGGCGACGGCATGGCGCGTGATTTCACGGGCAAATTCGGACATGGGGCTACGTTGGCCTGGGTTCGAAAAGGCGGATAGGGGCTGCTGAATTTCCTGCGCGATCTGCGTGAGGATTTTGTCGCGGGCGCGTTCCCGGCGCACATCGGTGGTAATATCGCGGATCACGACAACTGTACCGACCCGCTGCCCGGTCAATGTCATGACGGCGGCGGCCTGGGCACTCAACATCTTGCCGTCCATGTCAATATGCTGCGGGCTGCCGAGCGAATAAAGGCCGGGTGCGAGCGCTGGCCCCAACACATCGGTGACATGCGCGATGAGTTCGTGCAAATCCGGGCTGTGCGAAATTTGCTGTGAGCCAATCAGTGTCTTGGCTTTGTCGTTCATCAGGATCACGCGACCATTCGAATCCTGCACGAGGATACCATCCGGCAGCGATTCGAGAACAGCCAATAAATGCGTCGTTTCGCGGCGCTGGCGGCGTAAATCGCCCCGCAAAATATCCTGTCGCTCCTGGACATAATCGGCATATTGGTCAAGTGCCTGTCCCATCGTGCCAATCTCATCCGTCGCTTTCATGCCCGTGCGTGCTGTCATGTCGCCGGATGCGAGTGCCTCAGCCGCCTGTGTGATGCGGTTCATGCGCACAATCAGAATATTCACGCCGATAAACAGGCTAACCACGACTACCGCCGCGACGGTTGCCAGCATCAGACTGGTCAATTGCCGTCCCATCTCCGTCGCGAAGGGAACATTATCCGGCATGACAACACCAATCACGCCGAGGATATTCGGGCCAAATGCAAATGGAAAATAAGCACCCTGGTAAAGCATCGAGCCGATACGCAAAGATTGCGCAGGAATATTCTGGACAGCCCGTGCCGCCTGATCGAACAGAACGTCATCAAGCGCTAGTGCGGAGAAAGTCGATACATCCGGCGCAAATGTCGTTTGCATCAACGTGCCGTCCGGCCCATAGAGCGCCACATCAGCGATTGCGCTGCCATGAACTTCCGCGACGATGCGGTCAATTTGCTGCCCCACCAGCGCGACTCCGACAAGTTCGTTATCCGGGTTAACCGGAACAGCGGTATAGAGCAAAATACCTTCAGTGGTGCGCATCAATCCACTCGCACCGATGTAGCCATCCTCCACCACCGATGCGATGATAACTTCGTTGCTTAAGTCGGTTTCTGTGCTGATGGCGTAATCGGTCACATCAGGCGCGGCAACCCGTTGAATCCCTACAATTTCCACTCCCCGCGCATCGGTAACAATGATGCTGTCCAGTCCGGCACGGCTGGCAATCGCTTCCATCGCTGGATAGAGCGCACTCGCCTGTCCATTGGCAATGGCTTCCGGTACGCCGATGGTAAACGCGACACCCTGCGCCTCGGTGCGCTGCCGTTCATAAAGCGCGGCAATACGCTGCGAAACGGCGCGGCTGCTTTCCATCAGGATATTCGTCTGCGAGACGGCGAAATCTCCACTCAGGCTATTGGCGAGAAAATATGCGCCAACCATCGCGATAATCAGAACGGCTATAAAAAGCGGAAGCACAATGCGCCAGCGCAGCGACACAAAACGCGCTTGTTTTGCTTGCATAGGAATCAAACCTGTAACAAATTACGTTCTTCATTTTCATTATATGCGACATTATGAAAAAAACGCATCTAGCCTGTTAGTGCTAGAGGGGGTAATAAATTTCCAACGCATAAAACGTAAAGCTAACATGTTGGGTAGCCGCGACTCTCGAATGTCAGGGGGTCTACAGGCGCGTCGTTGATGCGCGTCTCATAATGGACATGTGGACCATTGCTGTTGCCTGTGCTGCCACTCCAACCGATGACATCGCCCTGGCGCACGAATTGCCCGACAGAGACATTCACGGATGTTTGATGACCATAATAGGTGCTGAATGCGCCATTTTTGATCGCGACAACGTTGCCATAGCCGATATTGTTCCAGCCTGCCTCGACAATAGTTCCGCTGTGCGTGGCGCGAAGGGGTGTCCCCTCTGGAACGCCTATATCAATGCCAATGTGAAACTGGTGAAAACGCTGGGTGAGAACACCAGATGTTGGCAGCCCAGCCGGGGCGCAGTCGGCAGTTTGCGATACAGGGGGTGGCGCTGTGGGATTCACGACCACCACTTCGGTAGGCTCTGCCGGAGGCTGAACGGTCACATCCGGCACCTGGGGAATTGGCACTTCGACAGGCGCTTCACCCACTGGTGGGGGTACAGCCGTCGGCACAACCGCAATGATTACAGGCGGCTGCGGAATCTGCGTGGCGGGGATTGCCACCGGGGGGATCGCTGTCGCGGGAATAGCCGTCGGCGGAATTGGCGTAGGCGTAGCCGTCGGTGAAGGTGACGGCGTTGGCGTGTCCGTTGGCAACTCAGCAACGATATTGCTCGGCAGATAGGCGCCGACAGGTTGAATATCCTTGCCCAGTGCGTCTAGCGGGATCACCCCGTAACTCGGCTGGCGATTATCGAGATAGGGGACAATTGCGGGATCAATCTGCGCAAAACGCGCGACGGGCGTTCCAGGCAGCGGCGGACGCGCTGTAACCAGAATTTGAGTCGCCAGTAAACGGGGTTCGCCACGCTCGATACCCAGCAGCCCGGCAACATAAACCAGCCCACTCATCAGCAGGATCGATACCACAATAAAAAGACTAACCAGCGCATAACGTTTGAAAACACCCATAGCTTACATTGTATGTGAATCGGCATTTTCCAACACGATATTAATAAATATCTTGATTAATCTTAAGACCATCCTTTTAAACTAATACGTCTAATAAATGTTGTATTGAATGATAAATCATGTATCGAACAACAAATGATGTGTCGAGGTAAAACGTGAGCGAAACCAATATCATGATGGGCAGAGCCGATCTCCACATGCACACAACAGCAAGCGATGGCGCGGCAACCGTGCAGGAGCTTTTGGATTATGTGGCTAAAAAAGGGACACTGGATGTCATTGCCATTACCGATCATGACGTTCTCGACTCCAGTTTGTGGGCATACGAACGCCGCGAACAATACCCGTTCGAGATTATTCCTGGCCTTGAAGTCACCAGCGCGGAAGGCCATGTCCTGGGCTTGTGGGTCACGCGGCCTGTTCGAAGTGGGATGTCCCTGGCGGAAACGGCGACAGCGATCCACGATCAGGGTGGTTTAGCGATTCTCGCGCATCCTTTTGAAATCCTTGTAAGCCCTGCCGCCGCATGGCGTTACCTCTGGCATCCAGAGGTGTTAATAAATGCGGAAATAGATGGATTGGAAGTTCACAATGCCGGAACACCCACACCGGGAAATAATTGGATGGCGCGGCGGGTGGCTCAAAAACTCAAGCTGCCTATACTGGGCAACAGCGATGCCCACTCGCTTACCTCGATTGGCTGTGGCATTACCCGCTTCACAGGTCGCACGGCGGCTGACCTGCGCGATGCCCTGGTACATGGCGAAACGATCGCTGAAGGCACATCATGGCCGATGATCGACTACTTGAGAATCTGCTCCGGTTCGACCCGGAGGATATTGTACGCATTTTTGGCGACCAATACGCGCTCAATCCACCCGACCCGCTCATAGAACTCGCGCCAGTCAAGCGGGTTGCGATTATCGCCGAGGCTTTTTTGCCAAAGGTCGATGGGGTCTCAAAAACTGCCTTTTTAACGTTACGCTATTTGCAGCAGACAGGGCGCGAAGTGCTGGTTTTTGCGCCGGATACCGCCCCCTCGGCGATTGGCGACAGCCAGGTTATCGCGCTGCCGTCATTAGGGATGCGTTCTGCGCCAGAAACGCGGATCGCGCTGCCTTCGCTGTCTGTCTCCAGCTATCTGGAAGATTTTCAGCCAGACCTCATCCATATGTTCAGCCCGGCGCTGCTTTCCATGAGTGGGATGCTGGCAGGGCGACTGCGTAATATCCCGGTTATCGCCAATTACCAGACCGATTTACCCGCCTACAGCCAACATTATGGCCTGAATATTTTTTCCAGCGCCGTCCGCGAATGGCTGCGCTATCTTCACAACGGCTGTCACCTGACTCTCGCGCCGTCGCAGTTCACGCTCAATCAGCTTCGCGCATCGGGCTATCATCGCTTACGCATATGGGGGCGGGGTGTTGATCTCAACGCATTCAACCCGAAACACTGCACCGAAGAGTGGCGCGAACGCCTTCTCAATGGTCGTGACCCCGACTCACTCATCTGCATCTACGTCGGGCGGCTTGCCAACGAAAAACGAGTCGATCTGCTGCTGGAAGTCGCGCGGACTCCCGGTATCGCCTTGACCATCATCGGCGATGGTGCGCTGCGGGGTGAACTGGAATCGCTTTTTGCCGGGACTGATACCTATTTTATGGGCTACCTGTTCGGAGAAGACCTTTCCCGCGCCTACGCCAGTGCCGATGTTTTCACATTTACTGGCCCCAGCGAAACGTTCGGTCAGGTGGTACAGGAAGCAATGGCCTCCGGGCTGCCAACCGTAGTTATCAATCAAGGCGCGGTGGGTGATCTGGTGATTGAGGGCGAAACTGGATACACTTGCCCCGATGATCCCTTTGCCTTTGCTGAAGCCGTTAATATCCTGCGGGATAACGCCGCCCTGCGCGAACAAATGGCCTTTAAAGTACGTATGATTGCCCAGCAGCACCCCTGGGAAAAAATCATGCCCCAGCTTGAGGGTCATTACCGTGAAGCCATCGAGTTAAATCAGCGCTTTGCAGGCATTTATCGCCCTGAGCCGGGTCTGCATTTATCGTCATGGTTTCAGTGGGGGAACAAATATGAACGATGAACAAAATTGGGGCGCAAATATGAACGATAGACGGGGGAAATAAACATGAGCGCTGAACGAAAAACGCTGGCATTGATCGCCCATGATGGCAAAAAGGCCGATATGGTAGCCTTCGCGCTGGCACATAAATCGGTGTTAGAGCGTTACGAATTGGTGGCAACGCGCACAACGGGCGAAATTTTGCGCGATAAATGCGGCCTGAAAGTCGAGTTGATGCTCTCTGGCCCGCTGGGCGGCGATGCGCAGATTGCCGCGCGGGTCGCCATACGTGATATCGAGGCCGTGTTTTTCTTCGTCGATCCGCTTGGCAAGCATCCGCATGATCCCGATATTCAAGGCCTGCTGCGTATCTGCAACGTCCATGACATCCCGCTGGCAACCAACGCCGCCACCGCCAGCTATATTATTTCAACTCGCGCCCTGTAATTTATTCGCCTGATGCTTTATAAATCATTCCCCCTGCGGAAGCGAACGCAATTGCAGGTAATCTTGAATGCTCTCTGAGATGCACTGCCCCTGACGCAGCCCACCCTCAATCGCCGCACGGTAATGGATGCCGCCGTAAAGTCGTGAAATTGCGGCTTCGCTGGCTGCTGCCTGGAACGACGTAAACGAGCGATCATCCAGACCATGTTTTCTACCACTCTCATCTGTAAACGCCACTGTGCCAAACAGATAGGTCAGCACATCACCTGCCGCACCGGATACAACCGAATGCCCGGACGGATATTCTGGAAAGCCGGGGGAGGCGATCATCGAATTCCAATTTGGCTCAATATAGGTCTGAATGTAAGTGACAGGGCGCAGCAAATTAAACTCATACTTCAACGACCATGCCGATATGAACGAATCGCCGAGCGCAACGCCCACCAGCGCGTACATATGGGCAGCGCGTTCCAGCTTCAGATCAAGCAGATCGACAAGCTGATTTTCGATCAGCACCCAATGTCCGGCGGGTGTTCCGGTTTCTCCCGGCGTATCGACCCAAAAACGAGCGATGTCTTTTTGCTCATCGGTGAGGTTATCCCCCACGTTTTTGACTTCCAGCGCCTGAAGATAAAATGTCGAATCTTCCTCGCTGCTGAAGGGCATCGTAGATTCAACCGCGCAGGCATCGGCATCCGAAAGCACGAATGGGCGAATCTCTCCCCAGAATGGCTCGACTGCCTTTTGACCATCTCTGGTATAGACCCAATAAGAGGGATCGCCTGTCGGTATCTCCCATACCAGATCACGCGTTTCAGCAAAATTATCGCCTGCCACCCAATCGAGAATGACCTTGCCGACCTCATCGCCGAATTTTAACGAGCGCGCCACGACATCCTCATCCACCTCGCGTTCACGTGCGGTGGTCTGGTTTTGACGCAGTGTTGAGATCGCGCGGGAGGACTCGTCGGGCAGGATACCGCTAAGGACAGTTGCCAGCGCCGCGTTCGCCGCCGAAGCCCAATCATAAACTTCGTCCACATCCGCATAGGGCGTATCCGGCAAATCGTTAAGCTGTCCGCTGAGTGAAAAGCTGGTGGGCATTCCTGGCAGAACAGCCTGATACAGGGTGACACCCGCATAGGCGTAGAGTCGCGAGGCAGCCGGGGCGGAAATTCCGTGTTCTTCAATCTGATCGTAAAGCAATTCCATCCACTTGACGGCGACATCAGCATCCAGCTCCGCCGCTGGAATAAAAGTTGTTCCATCCTGCGCACTGACATGAATCGAAAAACTCAAAAAAGAGACAAGCAAAATAAAAATAAAAAGGCGAGGTCGTTTAAGCGACATTATTTTGAGCCTTTGCGTTAGGGGCTATTTATTTCATTATATATTGAGAATTTATGGTGACGAACCAGCGTCAGGGCTATTTCCGCCTGCCGATTAACCAACGCTTACCCTTTACGCCCGATTATTTATCTTTTGCGCTCAGTTTACCCTTTGCGCTCGGCCTGACGCACTGCGAGATTGAGGATCCAATCGGTAGCGGCGGCCTGAAGCATCGAGAAAACCAGAAGTGCCAGCCCGAAGAAAATGCCGTAGGGAATGGTCGCCCACATTTCGCCATAAAAACCGAGGTTGAGGAATGCCAGTCCCCAATCACCCAGCGCCGCAAACCCGCCAACCAGAAGCCACGCGCCCAGGCCACTCGCGTCCAGACTGCCATCGACAAATTGAGTCGCCGCCAGCGCCAACGCCCCGACGATCAGGAGTCGCGCCAGCACGATCAGAATTTGCGCGATCACGGCATACGTCCGCTGTTGAAAAACTGCCGCGATCAGCAGCCCCAACGCCGCATCAAAACCGACTCCCGTCAGTGGCAGCAGCAACCCGGCAGTCATAAAAAAGGCCAATAATACCGCCGCGACAGGCAGTGAAACTTCTGGGGTAACTCCATTAATCAGCAAATCCAGATAGCGTCCCTGAAACGCGGTCAGATCAACCAGAATACCCGCAATCAAAATCACGCGCAGGCCGAGCAGGATCGCCAGAACAGGCCGCATTCGGTAAAAAACAGATGCCCATCGCGTTCGCAGGGTCAGTTCCGCCCCGGCTTCTGTCGCCCGCAGATTATCCCAGGTCTGGCGGCGCTTTTCTTCGCTGATAACGCCCCCGGTCAACAGAATCGTCGAGATCCGCATCCCCACCTGCACGACCAAAAGCGGCCAGAAAACAACCGCTAATACCTGCTCGGTCAGGTTTTGGCCCGCTGGCTGGCGCAGGAAATTGGTGGCGATCAGATAGCCGCCAGACGCCAAACCCAGCGCCAACAAAATAATCCACAATGCGCGAAAATATTGAGCACGTTTGGATAAACGCGGCGCTCGGCTCAACTCATAGCGCAGAATAGGATGACTCCGACTGGCCCAACCCGGTAACTGAACCGCGAGACGCTGTATCATGAGCTTTTACCCGACTAAACGACTAATGCTTTTATTCGACTAAACGACCAATGTTTTTATTCGATTAAACTACCGATAAACCCTTCGAGATTCTCCAGCGCAGACTCCCATTGCTTTGATTCAATGGGGATCGTTTGATTGTAGCGAATATAATGAATATACACTTGTAATTTATCTGCGTCCAATTTTAATAATTGAAGCTGTTTGATGACCGCTTCAGCATATGCTCCAACCTGAAGATGATAGCGCTGTGCGTGATCTTCAACGGCTGCGCGATCCTTCGCACCATTGAGAACGTGGCTCGTCTTATAATCGACAATCACCCATGTGCCATCCGCACGCTGAATGAGCAGGTCGATGACACCATGAATGATGCGTTTTTCGGTCTTATAAATAAATGGCAGTTCTCGATAAAATTTGCGCGATTCTTTTACCCATTTGTGAATCGGACTTCCTTGAAACCTGCCCAAAAGTTCATGCGCTTTTTGCACCGCCTGCCAATGTTCAACTGCATCAACGACACCTTGTTTCCAGGCATAACTTTCAAGCTGTTGTTCGAGATTTTCATTCTCGCCGAAAAAATCCCACCAGTGCAGCGCTTCGTGGACGATTTCGCCGATCACGCGCCCCATTTTGCTGCGTGTATGCTTCACGGAATCAATGTGGGACGGCGCATCGTGCAGCAAATCGCGGCGAAAACGCTGGCGAAAATAGGGATTTTCCGGATTAAAGGCCGCGCCAATATCGCCCAAATTCGTCACCGAGAGATGCCGCGCGACGGCGGTGCGCTCGACCAGCACATCAGCCATTAACGGCGGCTGGATGGCTGCGCCCCCCGGCTGAACGCTGTCCCAGGCCGACTTTTCTTCGCGCTCCTCAAAATCTTCCGGCGGTGTCACCGAAATGTTCAGGCGTATTGATCCCCAATCGCGCAGAACAGGATTTTCGCCCGCTTGCTGAAGTTCCTGATGCAAATCGAGCGCTTCCAACATCCAGTTCAGCCAGTCGCCTGTTTTCCGTGTTCCATTTTTACTTTGCGAAATCTGACCGCTCACGATCAAGGTATCCTGAGCGCGGGTGGCGGCGACGTAGAGCAGGCGCTTGCGTTCAGCGATTTCGCGCATCTCGCGGAGGCGAGTGGCTTGCCGATAATTAAACGGGCTAACCTGTTTATCTTCTTCAGAATCATAGATTTTGCAGGCCAGGCCGCCACGCGGATCGTGGATGAGCAGGCCACCGTCACGACTGCCGCGCTCCCATGACGCATCAACCAGCACGACAACAGGAAATTCCAGCCCCTTGCTGGCGTGGACAGTCATGAGAGTCACTGCGCCCTCGACCTCAACCAGCGCCTCGCCTTCGCGCACTTCACGCGCACTCAGATCGCTCAGATATTGCGAGAACGCGCCGAGCGTGACTTTGCCGCTGCTTTCGGCTTTGTCGAGTAGTTTTTCGATATTCCCCCGGCGGCGTGCGCCATCGGTCAGCCCCGTAAGAGTCGCCAGATAACCGGTGTGCGCCAATGCTACGCGCAGCAGTTCGGAGATGGTCACACGCCCCGCCATCGCCCGCAAATGGTAGAGGCAGTCACGGGCAAAAATGACCAGATTTTGCTCATCAGGCGGAACTGCTTGAGCCACATCCAGCGCATCCCAGAGCGTCAAGCGTTCACCATCCAGGCCACGCACCAACCGCAGCGCCAGCAGCGCGTCATCGCTGAGTCCGAAAAGCGGTGAACGCAGCGCACTTGCCAGCGATAAGTTATCAGCAGGATTGTAGAGCGCTCGTAATAAATTGAGCAAATCCCAGACTTCCTGACGGCTGTAATAACCCCGTCCGGCTACCGTCACGAACGGCAAACCCTGCGCTTTAAAAACATCCTCGTACACCGTGATATTGCTGGTCGATTGAAACAGCAGGGCGATGTCGTCATACTGCATGGGGCGAACGCCGTGAACACGATCAAAAACCGGCGTTTCCGACTCGACCATTGACCGCAAGCGAGTCGCGATTTCAAAGGCTTCCCATCGGCGGCTGGCCTCGGCTGAAATGCCATATTTTTCATCCGGGTTTTTAGCGGCATCTTTATCCACAAGCCAGAATTCCAGCGCGGGATTATCGGCTGGCGGAGTCAGGCGATGAGCGTCCATCGCTTCGCCCAAGTCAATCTGATATTCGTAGACCGGGCTGGCGGGATCACGAGTCAGAATGCGCTCGAACAGGCTGTTAAAACAGCTTACAAGCGGCTGGTGCGCCCGGAACGAACGCGACAACATCACCTCGGAATCACCGCCCCAGATTTCCGTAAGCGTTCGCCGCACACCACCGAAAACGCTTACATCCGCGCCGCGAAAAGCATAGATGCTCTGTTTTTGATCGCCGACCACGAACAAGCATCCCGGCACAGCGGGGTCAGCCAGCCCGCGCACAATCTCCCACTGCGCGCTATTGGTATCCTGAAACTCATCGACCAGCACATGCTTGAATTCCGTATTCTGATAGCGTCCGCGTACCGTTGCGTGATTGGTGAGTAAATCACACGTCACTCGCTCCAGATCATTAAAATCGAGCGCTGCCTGCTCTTGTTTGGCTTCACGATAGGCAGCCTGAATGCGCTGGATAAGGCCGTACCAGAGGGGCAGCAAAAGCGCGGCTTTTTCTTCCACTGCGCCGGGGGGATCGCCTATTATTTCCAATAATTTTTTAGCCGACTCGCGAATTAGTTTGAGCGCCGCTTTCGACTCATCCAGAACATCTCTACCGCCCCAACTGGCCGAGCTGCCGACATTCACTTTGATACCGTCCGCCAACCCGCGCAGAGAATCCAGACATATCTGCACCGAAACATCGCCAGAGAATAGCTCTATCCAGCGATGACAATCTTCCCAGATAAGCGTCAATTTATCGCCAGCAGGCCAGACCCCAGGAGGCCGCCACGTTGTCGATGCCAGAAAATCGGCGTTCTGTTTGAGGATGGTGATTTCGTGTGCGGCGCTCTGCTCCCATGCCGCCTGCCAATGCGCGAAAAGATCACCCGATATTTCGATTAATTCGCTTTCGACAAAATTTTTGAGGGCATCGCGCAAACTTTTGGTGTCATACTCGCCAAATAACTGTGCCGCTGGATGGCCTTCATCGACCACCGCCTGCAACTGATCGTCAATGACGCTTTCCAGCAGAATACTGGCATCCACATCGTCCAGCACGACAAAATCCGGGTCGAGTCCGGCTTCGGCAGCATTGGCACGTAGAATCGTCGCGCACAAGCCGTGAATTGTGTCGATACGAGCGCTGTCCATGCTGGCGATTCGGTCTGACCAGATGCGCTGTTCGTTGATACTTTGAGTCCGCGTAAGTCGATCTTCAAGCGCCTGTCGCACACGATCCCGCATTTCCTGCGCGGCTTTGCGCGTAAACGTGATCGCCACCAGCGCGTTTAACGACCATTCGGGATGTTGATCGAGCAGCGAGAGATAACGCTCCACCAGCACGCGCGTCTTGCCCGATCCCGCCCCGGCGACGACGACTAGATTTTTATGATGTTGGTAGATGGCTCTGTGCTGCGCGGGGGTTAGATTCATAAATAGACTCTCAAGGGGTTAACCTTCTGTTCGCGCAACGACAGCCACCCAGGATTGGGCGAAAAGCCCTGGCGACTGATGGCCGAACGTTCGCATGGCGGCGACCATTTCCGCTGTATCCGGCATATTTGCCCAATTGATTTTGGCGCGTTCTTCCGCTGAAGCATTCTCGATGCGTAGCGCCAGATATTCGGCAATAGTTTCCAGATTTTCGTAGCATTCGTAATAGGCAGTGAGTTCGATTTGAGAAAATCCAGCTTCATCGGCGAACGTGCCAAGCTGTCTACCTACATAGGGATCACCACCGTTGTTGATTTGCAGTTCTTTATAGAAACGGACAGCGGCTTCCAATATGGGATTAGAGGGCGAGATCAAAAAGCCACCCCAGTCCGGGCTGCAAATGCCCACAACTCCGCCCGGTTTCAATACACGCCGAATTTCCTGAAATGCGTTGAGGGGTGACTTAAGATGTTCGATAACCGCATGGGCAAATACCGCATCAAAAACAGCGGCTTCAAAAGGTATGGTGTAGATATTTCCGACTCTAAAATCGAGATTTTCCAGACCTTCGCGTTCAGCCTGAGCTTTTGCCAGGGCAACCTGGCTTTCGCCCACATCAATACCGCTGACATGCCCCGGATTGACAACTTGCGCCAGCCCAACCGTAATCGTACCAGGGCCGCAGCCGCAGTCGAGTAAATTCATTCCTGATTTCAAGTAGGGCAGGAAAAAAGCTGCATGAGTCGCTGCCCGACGATTTGCCATAAAGTTGCTGGCATTGGGTACATAACCCGGTGTGTAAGTCTCGTTCAATCGAACCTCGTCTAAATTTCTGGTTTACGGCGGTGGGTAGTGCTCATTCGGCAGAATTGCGAATATTCACAGTAATGGGTGCAGCGACCTTCCTGGACTTTGGTCGCCTGTGTGACAAAATCGCCTTTGCGTCCGGCAGCGATGTTGAGTCCAATCGACTTTTCAGCCTCGGCAAGAATTTCGTGGCCTTCATCATCCAGCCGCAGGTCACCGCTGGCTTTCTGGGTGCGGATATGCCAGAACAAACCACCCGCGACATGAGTCGGCGGGTTCGGGTCATTCTGGGCGGCGAGGATATATTCAGCAGCGCGTAAATAAACCATCATCTGGAAATTGCGCCCGATTTTAATTTCCTCAACGGGAATCGTCGTGCCGCCTGTTTTGTAATCAATCACGATCACGCTGTTGCCGATGCGATCCATTCGGTCAATATAGCCGTGCAGATGCAGCGTTTCGTTTTTTCCGTCCACGCTGATCGGTATCCTGACGGTAGCACCGCCATCCGTGCCGAATGGCGCTTCCAGCAGATAGGGTTGGCGCGGCGCATTGCCAAATTTTTTCGCGATCCCACCTTCATCGGAAAAATCCTGTCGAAGCAATTGTTCCAGACGGCGTAAAAGCAGCTTTTTTTCCTGTTCCCACTTGGCTGAGTCGCGGAAGCCGAGGTTATCCGGCGCTTTCGTCAGCACGGACGGCGCAGTTTCGCGCAAAATCGTCAGCGCTTCGTCGGCATACTCCGGCTCGATGAACAAGCCGCGGCGGGCGATTTCGCGGTAGGTGCGCTCCAGAATCTCGTGATTGATTGTCCCCAGAGCAGCGGCATTGAGCGCTTCTTCTGGCTCCTCCAATGCTTCCAGTTTCAGGAAGCGTTTCGCAAAAAATCGAAATCCACAAATGCCATAATCGTTAAGCTGGCTGGCGCTCCACAGACGTTCCTCGTTTAATTGGCTGGCAACATAAGCGATCAAATTTGGGTCAGATAGTCGCCCTGAGTAGCGATCATGCGGCTGGTAGCGGGATGCGCGGCTCAATTCGATCAAGCGTGCGCGGTGGATATGACCCCATTGGTCAGGATGCGCGGTCATAACCCAGTTATAGAGTGCCAATATTTCACTGGAAGGCTTCAAAGAATTCTCTTTACTCAAGCCCTCCGCTACCGCCAGCATCGCCTCGTCGCGCGAAATCACGTCACCTGCACCAACAACAGCACCGATTCCGATCCGTGTGGTTCCAATATCGCTGAAAACGGCTGCCGCACCGCGCCATAGATGGCTGGCAATCCAGGGTACACCGTCCTGCACCGTAGGCCGTGAGAGAGTCAGCGATTCCTGAGCGAGGCTAATCAGTTCATAAAACAGGCCATCATCGGCGGAACGTTCGGCCTGCGTTTCCAACGGGATGCCTAATGCCTGCCGTTCAGTATCCAGATAAAGCGGGTCTTCGGCTACCTGTGCCGGGAAAATCCCTTCGGAGAGGCCGGGGATAAAGACGTGTTTGTGCGGCAAACCACGTGCATCCGTCACCGTTGTAACCAGCACACGACCAGACCGTACTGCACCCTGATTCATCGCCGTATTATTCACAGCCGTTTGGATTTCCAGCAAAAATGCCGTGCGCTCGATCTCGCCCGATTCACCCAATGATTTCAAAAGTGCCTGACCGGAGAGCAGCGTGCGCAAAATACGTTTTAATTCGTGCATCGCCGCCAGGTCGCGCTCGACCACACCCTGCGCTGACTGCTGCTTGATCTGATGCGGCATATCCAGCGAAAAAACGGATTCGGCTGGATTTTCATCCCTGCCATCATCAAGATTCGTCTCGTTGTCCAGGCCGATGAGGTTATCCAGCCAATAAATATAATTTTCCAATGTCGTCCGCGCAGGCGGAGTCACCGCATCGAAAAAATTCGTCAAAATCCTCCGCAGTGAAGTGGCCTGTGCGACCTCTAAAATGGCATCTTCCGGCTCATCCTGGTCGTCATCTTCTACTTGCCGGGGATGAGTCGCCCGTGCAACAGCTTCCAACCATAAGGTGCGCCCGGATGTGACGATAAATGTCTGGCTGATACGCTCCAATTGGTCAATCTGCGCCGCATCCAGTTCCGGTATACGGAAGTAGGGCGAACGCAGCACGTCGAACAAATCACGGCGGCGAAAATCAGACGTGTGTAAATTCACCAGATTGAACAGCATAATCACGGCTGGATTTTGCGCAATCGAATCGCCGCGATGCAGCGTTAGTGGCACACCATAAACGCGGCCTATCGTGTCGAAATGATGGGCATAGCGCTGCCAGTCGCGCAGCGTGATTAAAATATCATCGGGTTGGCAACGCTGAGAGAGCAGCAGGCGCTTAATCTGTCGCAGTACAGCAGCGGATTCGCGGGCAGGGTCAGGTGCTTCGATCAACGCCACATACCCCTCAGCAGATTCCCGTGCGCTCCCCGGCTGAAAAATAGCGTCGAGCAAATGGCGCAAAGCGGGATGGCGGCGTTCCACGAACGTGGGTGTCCATTCCGTGATGATCGGAGGCGTTTGAGCAGAATCAGTGAGACGTTTAAGCGCTTTTTTGAAACGCCTGCCTATCGTTTCTTCACGCCCTGGAACGGTGGTTAGTGTAATTAAGGCTTTTTGCGCTCGTTCAGCCAATAACATCAGAAGTTGAGCTTGCAGCGGCGTAAACTGGTCATAGCCATCGACAATCAGCAAATCGACTTTCCGGCCTATATCTGGTTTAAATCGTTGCAAAACATCGAGTGCCAGCCAGCCCTCACCTTCACGATCAACCACCGCATTATCAATAAGCCGCTGCTGGTAGATGCTGTAAATCAGCGAGAGTTCCTGATCTTTGGCGGATTGCGATTGATGAGCGGCCTCTAAAAATTCGTCGTGGGTGATAACATTTTGCTTGAGTTCGTAAATAAATTCGGCCACGATCCGCACGAATCCGGGCGTTTGAGAAATCGCGCCGTAGAGTGGCAGTTTCCCTTCACGCTGGAGCTGTTCCAGAATAGTGCGCAAAAGGCCAAAACGTGCGGGGTCGTCCAGCTTGCGCGGTGGCTGCTGAGCCAGATTGAGAAGGCGGTGATAAAGCTGGTAAAACGTGAAGAATTCGACATTAAAATAGACTTGCTGGCTGCTGTAGTGTTCGGCTAAACGCTGCCGGAAAGCATCTTCCTGGCGTTTGCCGGATACCAGCACCCATACCTGCGCAAAAGGTTGTTGAATCGTCGTAACCAACCGTTGAAGCGCGATTTCCGTTTTGCCTGTTCCTACCGGAGCCAGCAGAATCTCAACGGTCATCGACATTAACGATCATAAATCAGAGCAACAACCGAGTCGACCAGCGCTTGGCTGATTCGCTCTTTCGCCAGGTAATTGTCTTGTAGTTGGTCAAACAGGCGCGTGAGATGCGCTACGGGGACAGTCGGTTCCTTGACCATAATTTCCACTTGCGATTCGTCTTTGGTGAAGACGACCACGCCATAGACAGGCACATCACCCAATCCATGTCGTGTTAGAAACGTGCGAAGGGCTTTGATGTCCACAATACCTTCTTCAGTTGGGCTGATACGCGCCGGGAGATATTCGCCTCTGGCGTTTTTTTGCAGCCAACTGGCCTTTTCGTTGGCGAATTGTCCGCTGTTATCGACAATGCGGAACACCAGCGCACCCGGAGGCCCCGCCATCACCCCATCAATATAGCCCAGGCCAGCCTTCTTGATGTTACGAACAAACCAATAGCGATTATCCAGTTCCTGATAACGGCTGAGGTAATCCCCCGTAATGCGAGCGAGGTCGTTATCGGTGCGGGTGAAATATGCACGCACGCCCATCGCCAATCCACCCAACGCCACCAGAGCACCACCCCAGAATAAGAAGCCGCGCAAAACGTTGTAAAACGGAAATGCCGAATTTCCTGGCACCGCCAGCGGGATCGCGTACATTGCTAGACCAATAACGGTGATAAACACACCAATAGCGATCACAACAAACGCCAATTGCAATAACTGCCGAGACCGCCGCGCTAAGGCACCCGATGGGGCAACATTGTTCATAGAGTGCCTCTATTTCTTGTTTGGGATCAGCTTTGAACGCCGCTTGGCAATAACGTCTTCTAGAATTTTTTGCAGTTCGTTAAACTTCGGCAGCGGCTTATACAACAATTCATCTGCATCAGCCTGCGCAATTATGGCTTTTTCTTCGTCGCCTGTCAGCTTGTAGGCGGTGCTGAAGACAATCGCAATTTGTCCCAATATCGGGCTTTGACGCAGCCGTTCCCCGACCATCGCGCCATTAATCGCTCCTGGCAGGCGAATATCCAGCAGCGCAAGTTCCGGCAGTTCACCCCGGAAACGCCCGTTATCGACATCTTCTATCCAGGCTACTGCCTCTTCGCCATCAACAAAGGCGACCCCTTCGATCCCCCACATTTCGAACATTGCCAGTAAAATTTCGTAAATATCCGGCTCATCTTCGACTACCATCCATGTAGACAATGTAAACTCCTCATCGTATGCGCGTGCATCTCCTACATACACAAATATAATAGATTTCTCACGCCAAATAAGCAACAACTCTAGTTTATCATTAATTCTCTGATGTTATGACCACAAGGTCATACCAGATTCCAAGACTCCTCCATTCATGAACCTACCCGAGCCAAACCAGAACCCACTCCACGATGCAAGAAGGCTGCAATTGTGAATTCCACATAAAGAAACCGCTTATCAACACTTTTCGAATCTACAATAAAAGGTGCGTCTATTTACTGATGGAGTTGTTATTGTGATGTGGTTGATTGCTGAAGATGAAATGGATATACGCCATCTGGTCGAAACACTGTGCCAGGCTTGGGGCTACAAGGCGATGTCATTTGAAAATGGAACAAACGTCTGGGAATGGCTGGATGAGGTCGAAGCCGGACGCTATCATGGCCCACTGCCCGATTTTGCATTGATGGATATTCGGATGCCCGGTAAAAGAGGCGATGAACTGGCCTATCGGATGCGTTCTATTCCTGCCATACAAAATATCCCCGTTATCCTGATGACCGCGTTTTCGTTAAATCAGAATCAGCGTGACGATATGCTGAAATATGGCGTAGACGAAATCATCAACAAACCCCTCCCGGATTTTGACGTGCTGTATGCAAAAATACACGATGTCATGTACACTAAACAGCAGTAGTCGGAGTAGAAAATTGCTCGAAGTGACATGACCAGTAACCAGCAGCCCTCCAATCCCGAAGATGTCGGCGGCGTTCTAACGCGCGTGAATCGGCTCGGCACAGCCACCGAACGTTTGTTCAGCCGTTTATATACTTCGCTCAACCGTCGCTCCAAATTGCAGCAGGAGGAAATGGAAAAGGTCTACGCCGTCAGCCGCCGCAATAAACAGCTTGTTGAAGTTGTCAAAAAGCGTGAAGGCGAGATCGAACGGCTCAACGGTATCCTCGCCACCATTGGCGAAGGCATTATCATGCAGGATAACGAGGGGCGCATTATCCTGGTCAATACGGCGGCGCGCAACCTGCTTGGCAGCCAGAAAGCCTTTTGGGAAAGCGAACTTGGCAGCCTCTTTGATGCCTACCGCGATGTCACAAAGCTCGATTCCGAACTGATGCCACTGGGCGAACCCACCCGCGTACAAATCAACAACCGCATTTTAGGGGCGCAGATCGCCGCCGTCGCCAACAGCGAAGGTGAGCGCCTGGGTACGATGATCGTCCTGCGGGATGTGACACGCGACACGCTGTCAGATCGCCTCAAAGATCAATTTGTTACCGCCATCTCCCACGAACTGCGCACACCGATGGCAGCGATCAAGGGCATGAGTGAGGTAATCCTGGGGCAAAAAGAAGGCGCACCCATCAACCGCCGCTTTCTAGAAACCATAGGCCGCAACGTCGATATTCTGGATCGGATGATCGTCGAACTGCTCGACATCTCCGAGATGAGCGCCAATGCCTTCAGCGTTCGCGAAGATTTAATCAGCGTCGAATCGCTGATCGAAGGTGTGATTCGGGGGGTTATGCCGGAAGTCACCCGCGCCGACCTTGATGTCTCATTTATGGCACGTGATACTGGACGTTTATATGTGAATGGCGACGACCAACGGCTGCGCTGGGCGATTATGCACCTGCTCCAGAACAGTATTCGTTACACACTTCCCAAAGGTCATATTCTGATTACGGCTCGCCTGGAGCAAGAGGAAAACATTGCCATCCAGGTTGTCGATACGGGAGTCGGCATTTCAGAAAAAGACCTGCCCCATATTTTTGAGCGCTTCTACCGGGGCGAACCACGCACCAGCACTGGCAAATTACTCGACCCGCGCGGTCTGGGACAAGGGCTTTTCATTGCCCGCAAAGTCACTGAAGCCCATCGTGGTTATCTGAGCGTCCATAGCACACCCGGCAATGGCAGTATTTTTACGCTGGTGCTTCCAGCCACTTCTCCGCAAACCTAATTTGCGTCTCTAATACAAACACAATTTGCATCTCTCTAGGACTAATCGTTACAATCCTGAATGACAAAAATTTATATTCAGGAGTAGACGTTTCGTGGGCGTATTAGGCGCATTTACATTCGTTTTACACAGCCATATCCCCTATGCTCGGTTGGCAGGACGCTGGCCGCATGGCGAGGAATGGATTCACGAAGCAGCCAGCGAAACTTATATTCCCCTCCTGCAAACTCTCTATGACCTCAAGGAAGACGGCGTAAATTTTCGTCTCACCCTCGGGCTGACACCTGTTTTGGCTGAACAGTTGGCCGATCCGCTGGTTCTGGAGCATTTCACGCAGTATCTCGACAGCCGCATTACAGCAGCGCAGCAGGACATGATCTATTTTGAACGTCCTGAAACCGCTGACGGACACCTGCGTTATCTGGCAAACTGGTACAAAGAATCTTACGAAAAAATCAAAACAGATTTCGAGGTGCGTTTTAATCGCGATCTGATCGGGGCGTTCCGCCGCTTGCAGGACGAAGGTTATATCGAAATCATCACCAGCGCGGCGACTCACGCTTATCTGCCGCTGCTTGGACACGACAGCGCGATCAACGCCCAGATCAAAGCAGGCATCAGCAGCTACAAGCGTTTACTAGGCCGCCAACCGACTGGAATCTGGCTGCCGGAATGCGCTTACCGTCCCGGCATCGAGCATTTCCTGGCCGCAAATGATCTCAAAGTCTTTTTTAGCGAAGCGCACACTATCACAGGTGGCAAGCCAGTGGGCGTGGCGGCTGGCGGGATTATCGGCCCATATCACACAATTCAAGAACGTTATGTGATGCCACCGCAAAGAGATGCTCCGGAGCGCCCAACCTCAACCTTTTTGCCTTATTATGTCAGCGATACGCGCCCAGACGCGGAACAACATTCTGGTGTCGCGGTGATCGGGCGCAATAATCGCAGCGGGACTCAGGTATGGAGCGCAGAAGTAGGCTATCCTGGCGATGAAGATTATCGCGAATTTTATCGAAAAGCCGGGACGAGTGGCCTTTATTATTGGCGTGTCACCGATAAGAAAATCGGCCTGGGTATGAAAGACACCTATCATCCCGATTGGGCGGCTTATAAAACTGACCAACACGCCGAGCATTTCGCCCATCTGATCGGCGATATGCTGCGCGATTTCCATAACAGCACTGGCAAATATGGCCTCGTCCTGTCCAGCTATAATACCGAGTTATTTGGTCACTGGTGGTATGAAGGGGTAAGCTGGCTGGGCAAAGTGCTGCGCCACCTGGCGCAAGACCCCAATGTCGAACTTACGACAGCCTCACGCCATGTTGTCCAGCACCCGCCGGAAGAAGTTTTGAGCCTTTCCGAAGGTTCATGGGGTGCAGGTGGTACGCATTTTACGTGGGATAATCACGAGACTCATTGGATGTGGCAGCCAATCCACGAAGCCGAAGCGCGTATGGAGTCTTTTGCCACCCGCTTCACCGAACCGTCAAATGACGAGCAGATCACACTCAACCAGGCTGCGCGTGAACTCCTGCTGCTGCAAAGTTCCGATTGGCCGTTCCTGATTACCAGCGGGCAGGCGCGGGAATATGCCATTCAGCGCTTTAACCAACATCTGGAACGTTTTGAAAAGCTGGCGGACAGCCTGGATCAGGGGAAACCCAAACGCGACCTGGCTGACGAATATTGGGAACTCGATAAAATTTTCCCCGATATGGACTATCGATGGTTCATAACACCATCTTAAACAACTTACGATTAAATAGATGACCTGTATTGAATAAATGATCTGGATTAAATAGACGACCTGAAAATTAGACATAAGCATCACGCCGAGAAGGATGTGTAAATTGAAAAACCTACAACTATCCGCTTATAACTCAGTCCTGATTTTACGAGGCGTGTGACGATGAACATCCTATTCGCCAGTGCAGAAGCCGCGCCATTCGCCAAAACCGGCGGTCTGGCCGATGTCGTCGGTTCGCTGCCCAAAGCGCTGCGCCAGATCAACATTGACGCGCGAGTGATTATGCCCATGTACGGCCTGATCGACTACAACCGCTATCACCTGACCTATTTATTTTCATTCCAGTTCCCACGCCGGACAGGGACAATCAATGTCCATGTTCACACGACCACTTACGACGGCGTTCCCTTCTATTTCGTCCAGGCATGGCCGTTTTTCGGGCAAGAAAATGCGATTTATCAGGGGTGGGACAACGATGTGCCGCGTTTTATCTTCTTTAATCAGGTCGCGATGGCTGTTGCCTGGGAACTGCGGCAGCAGACGGGTTGGTTCCCCGATGTGTTCCACGTCAATGATTGGCACACAGGCCTGATCCCATTTTTCCTGCACGAAAGCCGTTTCGACCCGATATGGGGCAAAGTTGGCTCGGTTATGACCATTCATAACATGGCCTACCAGGGCGAACACATTGGAGGCTGGATGTGGGAGCTAGGCATTCCGGGTCGCAATCATCCCGATCTGGTCTACCAGGATTTGACCGACAATACGCTGGCAACTGGCATCGCCTATTCGGATCGGGTAACAACTGTCAGCCCGCGCTATGCGATTGAAATTCAATATCCCTACATGGGCTATGGGCTTTATGGGTTGGTGCGCACGCGCGTCAATAAGCTGGTTGGGATTTTGAATGGCATTGACCAGGAACGCTGGAATCCTGAAACCGACCCACTCATTACGTCGCATTTTAACGCCGACAATTTCAAAGAACTGCGTCCGGCCAATAAACGCGAATTGCAAATTAACTGCGGCCTGCCTGTGCGTAACGATGTGCCACTCATCGGCCTTGTCAGCCGTCTTGACGCGCAAAAAGGGCTTGATCTGGCAATTCCTGCCTTGCGCCGTCTGTTAAGTACCACTGATGTGCAGTTTGTCGGGCTGGGAACGGGCAGCGAGGATTTAAATTATGAATTGTGGCGCATCGGACAGGATTTCCCGCTGCGCTGTCGGACATTCGTCGCGCACAACCTGGAAATCGCCCAACGCATTTATGCCGGATGTGACATTTTCCTCATGCCCAGCCATTTTGAACCCTGCGGCATGGGGCAGATGATCGCGATGCGCTACGGTGCGCTGCCGCTGGTGCGCGAAACAGGCGGGCTGGCGGATACCGTTGCCAACTACGACAATGGCCCAGCAGATGTGGGTACAGGCTTCGTTTTTAACTGGACACAATCCGATGCGCTTTTCAACACGATGAACTGGGCGTTGGACACCTATCGTAACCGTCCCGAGGCCTGGCAGCGGATGCAGGAACGCGGGATGCGAACGGATTTTAGCTGGGATAAGAGCGCACGTGAGTATACTGACCTTTACCAAGAAATTATTGACTGAGGGAGAACAACTTGAAGATTAAAGCCGTTATTTTAGCAGGTGGAGAAGGTACGCGCCTGAGCATTCTGACCAGCAAGCGCGCCAAACCCGCAGTTCCATTCGCTGGGAAATATCGCATTATCGACTTCACCTTGAGCAACTGTGTGAACTCCAATATTTTTGATGTGCTGATCCTGACGCAGTATCGACCACACAGCCTCAACGATCATATTGGCCTGGGTCGTCCCTGGGACCTTGACCGCAGCTTCACAGGCGGTGTTCAGATTTTGCAGCCCTATAAAGGCCGTTTCGATACCGATTGGTATGCTGGCACCGCCGATGCCGTCTCCCAGAATCTCAATTTTGTCCGGCGAGGTCGCCCTGATTACGTCCTGATCCTCTCCGGCGATCACATCTACGAGATGGATTATGACGTGATGGTGCAGTTCCATCGCGAGAAAAAGGCGGATGTCACCGTCTGTACAATTCGCGTACCATTGGACGAAGCCAGTCGCTATGGGATCGTCGATGTGGATGACGATTATCGGGTGCGCGAATTTGTGGAAAAACCAGCGAATCCCCCTGGCAACCTCGCCAGTATGGGCGTTTATATCTTCAATTATGCCGTATTGGAAAAGATGCTGACCGAAGATCAGATGCTCAAAGGCTCGAATCATGACTTTGGTAAGGACATTTTACCGCGCATGGTCATCGAAAATATGAATGTTTTTGCCTATCCTTATGGTGGGTATTGGATTGATGTGGGAACGATTGATGCCTTCTGGGAAGCCCATATGGATTTGCTGGCATCGCCGCCGTCGCTGAATCTGAATGATCGAACCTGGATTATCCACACCCGCAGCGAGGAACGCCCACCCGTTCAAATTCACGCGGGAGCAATCGTGCGAGACAGCCTGATTACCGATGGCTCGGTGATCGCTGAGGGCGCGGTGGTCGAGCGTTCAGTATTATCGCCAGGAGTTTACGTTGGCCCGAACGCCATTGTGCGTGAATCGATCATCCTGACCGATACCTATGTCGAAGCGGGAGCAGTCGTTGAACGCTGCATCATCGACAAAATCGCTGTGATCGGCCATAACGCGCATGTCGGCAGCATTCAGGATGTGGGCGACCTGGGAATCACCTGTGTGGGCAAAAATACCCATGTCCCAGCCGGGTACACCGTCGGGCGTGATGTCGTTCTGGGGACGGATTTGCGGTTGGAAGATTTTGCAGAATATGCGGATCGCACCGTACCGCACGGCACAACGATAGGATTTTCAAGTAAAAAGAAATAAGGAGGCGTGGTGTGTCAAAATTTGACCACGATTTTTTATGTTTGTATGGGCATTTCAGCCAGCCTCGCCGGGGAAACCCTTTAACGGGGATTATCGGGTCTGAAGAAGAGGCCGCGCCCTATCACAATTGGAACGAGCGCATCACCAATATGTGTTACAGGCCGAATGCCGAAACCGACAATTATCGTCAGATCAGCTTTAGCTTTGGCGAACCGCTGTTGGAATGGCTGCAACGCCGCGCACCAGAGGTTTATCAAAAAATCATCGCCAGCGACCAGGGACAGAACGCACTCGCGACAGCTTTTAACCATACCATTCTGCCATTGGCACGCAAGCGGGATAAACGCACCCAGATTCTTTGGGGTATTGCCGCCTTTGAGCATCAATTTGGGCGCAAGCCATTGGGTTTCTGGCTGCCGGAGATGGCTGTCGATAGTGAAACGCTGGGGCTGTTGGCGGATGCTGGCATTCGGTATACGCTGTTGGCACAGCAGCAGATTCGCAATCTCCAGCCTAATGATGGCGCTGGCCCATATCTGGTCGAACTCCCGCGAGGCCGGAGCATCGGCGTTTTCGTGCGGGACGATGGCCTCTCCAGCGAAATCTCGTTCAATATTCACAATCTCGGCGGCGCAGGAAAATGGGTGCGCAACGTTTTACTGCCGATGCGGAATAAAACGCGAGGCCGATTGCTGCTGATGGCAACGGCGGGCGAAACCTTCGGTCATCATTACGCGGGCGAAGAGCAATTTTTGCACTGGCTGGTCAACCACGAAGCACCGTCCATTGGCTTCCAGATGACCACGCTCGATGAATTTTTCACAGCACATGAACCGACCACGAAAATCCAGATTGAGGAACCGAGCAGTTGGAGCGATCATCCAGGGTTAGTGAATTGGGCAACCGGACAGCCCACCGGTAAAGGCGATACCACCTGGCGTGGAGCGCTGCGCCGGGCATTAGATAACACTGCCAGCGAACTGGACAGCGCTTATGAAAATGCGACACGCATCCACAATCTCGATGCCTGGGAACTGCGCGATCAATACGCGCCAGTTTTGTTGGGGAAAATATCGGCTGAAGAATTTCTGGCGGAATACGCACCAGATATTAAAAATACAGAGGCCATCCGGCAGTTGTTGGTCGCTCAGGAACTTATGCAGCGCAGCTATAACAGCTATACCTTCACCGACGATCATCTGGACGGCAGCCAGATACGCTATGCCATCGCCTGCGCGGCGGCGGCATTGGCAACTGCACAGCGCGTCACCAAGCAGGACATCGCCGAGCGTTTCGTTTCCGATTTAGCGGTAGTGACTTCGGGGTCGATCACAGGGACAGCGATTTTACGTAGTGTCGTCGAAGAATTGAGTCTGACACTGGAAACCGCAGACTAAACGTAGGGGCGACCCGGCGGGTCTCAGGCATCAAAATAAGTCTTAATGGTGCAAATTGTATGTCTTCTGACCCCTTCCGTCTGCCTGCGGCAGCCTCCTCCCCCGAATTCGGGGGAGGTTGGGTGGGGGTTTATGAGCGAGAAATCGCTTCCATTGAGGTCTATCTTGATGCTTGAGACCCGGCGGGTCGCCCATTTTGCGGATTTTAGGTCACGACGACTGAGTTATCGCCGCTGAATGGATTAGGTACATACTTATCTGCTTCCCAATCATTATGCCATTCGCTCTGGTCGATCAGATAACGGAACTGGAATTCTTTGCCTGATTCAAGCTCCAGCATAACGGTAAAACGATCATCTTTCAGCTTTTTCATCGGTGTTGAATGTTCATCCCATTTGTTAAAATCCCCAACCAGATGAACCGTTTCTGCTTTGACTGCCGCTGGCAGATAAAATGTCACTTTACAAATTGGCTTGCTCTTTAGATACTGCTTTTTCAACATACCAAACTCCTCTTACATGGGATCATTAGACCCTATTTTAACATAATAGCCCGTTAGATAAAGCGTTATTTATGCTAAAAAATTTAAGAAACGTCTATTAAGTGTTGCCAACATCTACGGAATCAAGCTATGCTTGGCAAGATAATCGTGCAATTATCCACTATCTCGATTAAATTCGGGGGGGCTAGATGATAAAACCTGTCGCAACCATTAACGTAGTGCCCAATTTACCTGAACCGCTGAACCGATTACAGGAGTTAGCTTATAATCTTCGTTGGGCGTGGGATCAAGAAACTACCGCGCTTTTTCGCCGCCTCGATCCCGATCTGTGGCGAGCCACCGAACATAACCCGGTCTGGATGTTGGGACTTCTGGGTCAGGATCGGCTCACCGCCGCCGCTGAAGACCCCTCTTTCCTGGCGCATCTCAATCGCGTCTGTGCTGCTTTCGATGAGTACATGAAAGCCGATAACACCTGGTATCAAGGTCAATACACCGACCTCAAAAAACCAACCATCGCTTATTTCTCGATGGAATTTGGCCTCGCCGAATGCCTGCAAAGTTATTCCGGCGGCCTGGGTGTCCTCAGCGGCGATCATCTGAAAAGTGCCAGCGACCTGGGACTGCCGTTGGTCGGTGTCGGCTTGCTCTATCAGGAAGGCTATTTTCACCAGTATCTGAATGCGGACGGCTGGCAGCAGGAATCCTATCCGATTAACGACTATGCCAATCTACCCGTGACGCTCCAGCGTGACGCAAATGGCGATCCGATCAAAATCAGTGTACCCATGCCAGGGCGCGAATTATTCGCTGTCATCTGGAAAGTTCAGGTTGGGCGCATCCCGTTATACCTGCTCGACAGCAATATCCCCGATAATGCCCGTGCTGAAGATCGCGACTTGACAGATCGCCTTTACGGTGGGGACAAGCGAACCCGTATTCGTCAGGAAATCCTCGTGGGCATTGGCGGCATTCGCGCCTTAGAAGCCCTGAAGCTGCGCCCAAGCATCTGCCACATGAACGAAGGCCATTCGGCATTTCTGGCGCTGGAACGCATCCGGCAGTTGATGGTTGAAAATAACCTGAATTTCTCTCAGGCCAAAGAGATCGCTACCGCCAGCCAGATTTTCACCACCCATACCAACGTTCCGGCAGGTCTGGAGCGTTTCGGCTTCGATCTTATGGATGAGCATTTTACAGAATATTCTCGCAGCCTGGGTTTGTCGCGCGACGAATTTTTGAATTTGGGACGTGAGAGCATGGGCGATTATGACCTGTTCTCAATGGCGGTACTCGCGCTCAAGCTTTCCTCCGCTTCGAACGGCGTCGCCCAACTGCATGGTCTGGTTTCCCGCGAAATGTGGCGCTGGCTTTATCCCCAGGTTCCACAGGATGAAATTCCGCTTCAGGCCATCACCAACGGCATTCATGTGCAAACCTGGATCAGCCAGGAAATGAGTACGTTATTTGATCGCTATCTCGACCCCGCCTGGCGCGATGAAGTCTGGCGGCCAGAAATCTGGGAGGCCGTGAACCAGATTCCTGATGCCGAACTCTGGCGCACACACGAACGCCGCCGCGAACGATTGGTCGCTTTCGCCCGCACCCGTCTCGGCGCACAGTTGGAAAATCGTGGTATGCCGCGCACAGCCATTGAAGAAGCCAATGAAGTCTTGAATCCCGATGCGTTGACCATTGGTTTCGCCCGCCGTTTCGCGACTTATAAACGCGCGACCCTGATTTTCCGCGATATTGAGCGCCTGAAACGTATCCTCAATGACGCTGAACGTCCGGTGCAGATTATCTTCGCGGGGAAAGCCCATCCACACGATAACGCTGGCAAGGAATATATCCGCCAAATCGTGAATATGGCGCGTACCGCAGACCTGCGCCATAAGATCGTTTTCCTCGAAAACTATGATATGAATATCGCGCGCTATCTGGTGCAGGGCGTTGACGTGTGGTTGAATAATCCACGCCGTCCGAAAGAGGCCAGCGGCACCAGCGGCATGAAGACCATCTATAACGGCGGCCTGAATTTCAGCATTCTTGACGGCTGGTGGGCAGAAGGCTATAACCCATCGCTCGGCTGGTCGATTGGCAATGGCGAAGAATACCCCGAACACGAAGCCGAACATCAGGACTATATCGAAAGTCAGGCGTTCTACAACGTACTGGAACAGGATATTGTCCCGCTTTTCTACACACGGGGGCGTGACAATTTCCCGCGTGAGTGGATCGCGCGAGTCAAAAACTCGATGCAGACACTTGCGCCATTTTTCAATACGCATCGCATGGTTCAGGAATATACCAGCCGCTACTACGTTCCGGTCTACAGCCGAGCGCTCGAAATGTCAGAATCCAACATGCGTCGCGGGCTGGCCTATGGCGAATGGCGTGCCAATCTGGAACGCGCCTGGAAGACCATTCAAATTCGAAACGTCAAAATTTCCGATAATCAGGTGAAGGTCGGGAAAGAATTTGAAGTCGAGGCGGTGGTTCAACTGGGGCAGCTTACGCCCAAAGATGTGCGTGTGCAGCTTTATTACGGTCAGCTCAATACGCATGGCGAATTCATGAACAATGGTGAAACGATTGATATGGAGTCGATGGGCAACAACAGCGATGGCACCTATCGTTACAAAACTCGTGTCACCTACCATACCAGCGGTGAGCGTGGGCTATCCGTGCGTGTCCTGCCGAATCATGAATATTTACCTGCGTTGATCCAGCCTGGGTTGATTACCTGGGCTAAAACTTAATCCCAATTATGCCGGGGCGAAAGGTGATTTTGCCCCGGTAATTTTTACTTGTCGTGGCGTTTATCGCTCAAATCAAAAAACCGTGAGATAATCACATCGTAAATAAAGCAATAATTCACAAAAATAAATAAAACATTGGTTGCATCACATTTAGAACTGGTGGTAAACTTGAAGTTGTAATACTCATTCAAGTTAATCTTAATCTTTGAAAAAGCTGTACGCAAATAGCGCATAGACGAATAACGAACATTATGTGGCACAGGCAGCGGCCAACATAACCTTGGAGGCTTGTGAATGAAGAAACAAATTCTGGTCGTGGATGACGAAATTGGTGCTCTCACGCTCATTGGAATTATGCTTGAGCGCGGCGGATTCAGCGTGCTGAAGGCCAAGGATGCCAAAAGTGCGCTTGCTGTTCTGGACACCAATACGCCTGATCTGATTATCCTGGACGTTATGATGCCGGGAATGAATGGTATTGAACTCTGTCGTGTGATCCGTGAACGGCAGGACACCGGCCAGACGCCTGTCTTGATTCTATCAGCGCGTGGCGATGCTGAAAGTATCATGCGCGGTATCGAAGCCGGGGCGAATGATTATCTTCCCAAGCCGATCCTCCATCATGATCTGGTCGCGAAAGTTCGCTTGATGCTGGGGCAAAACACAACCGAGGTTTAGCTTCCGTTCCTTATTCGTCGTCATGCAAAAGCGTGCCTAGTTATGCAAAAGCGTGCCTATAGGGGTGCGCTTTGATTTTTTACGCCACTCCGTACAATGCCCTGTAAATTGTGTAAAAACCATAGATTCTCTGGACATAGCCGCGTGTGCTATCAATCGTGATGCTGTTCATAAAGAGATCATGATCGCCGCCCGATAATTCCAGCCAGCTTATCGCCCGCCCAGGCCCAGCGTTATAACCTGCCAGCGCCGCCGTCGCGTTGTTATCGAAGCGCGTCAACTGTTCCTCCAGGTAATATGCGCCAAACTCGATCCCTGCATAAGGCCGAAACAGATCGCTGTGCTGGTAATCCGGCCAATTGATCTGCGCCGCGATGTATTCGGCTGTGCCAGGGATCACCTGCGTCAAGCCTTTTTCCCCGGCTGCGGCTGTCGCATGAGTATTGAATAAACTCTCATGACGGATCAGCGAAAAAAGCAGCAGTGGGTCAATGCCACGCTTCTGGGTAATGTCTAACACCACATCGAGATAATACGACGGGTAGCGAAGCCGAGCGATATAAGGTGGCGCATCCAGCGTGCCGACTCCCGCCTTGAGGATAATATTTGCAGCCGCGAAAATCGAGGAATAGTACGCACCGCTTCCCCGCAGGAACAGCGCGAGTTGGAAAGAGGCGACTCCATCATCCTTGACGGCCCCAATCAACTCCGCATACTCTGCCTCAGCTTCATCATAAGCCGCCATCGCCCACAATTCACGCCCGCGAATCAGGCGCGGGTCAGCTTCCAGCGCAGGGGAAAGCCGCCACAAATCACCTTCCTGCGTCACCGAAAATTTTTCACGCAGCCATGCTTCAGCCTGCGCGAGTTCCGCCGCTTCATCAAACTGAAATTTGTATTGTGCTGGCGGCGCAAAGGGCTGCTGCCCACTGATTAAATCGCGGGCGCGGGCGCTGAAATAGCCATCCGGCGCAGCGGTCACAGCTTCATTCAATGCTTGCTGCGCTAAATTAGCGTCGCCACGCTGTAACGCCAGCCTGCCGACCCACAAATATGCCGATGCCCGATCATCGCCGGTCTCCGTGCTGGCGACACGGCTGAACAACTGCTCGGCACGTGCCAATTCGTTGAGGTTATAAGCTGCCGTCGCCGCCAGCATCAGTCCGCTTTTGGCTTGCTCCGTGTCGGGGTATGCGTTCGCCAATCGCTCGAATGTGATTCGCGACTGTTCGGGTTCGCTGTTTGTGCCGTAAAGATAACCCACACGCCACAATGCCTCAGCCGCTTCTGGCAAATAATCGTAATTATCGGCGATGAACGAATAACGCTCAATCGCGCCGGGAATATCACCTGCGAGAAATTTCGTCCGCCCCTGTTCTAGGAGTGCCATGCCAAAAGCCGGGTCTTGCGGATATTGGTCGATGATCGTCTGGAAAGCGGTATCTGCCGCCGTCGGGTTGCCGATCTCACGATAGGAACGCCCCAAGAGCAGATGGAGTTCCGCAGGGACATCCGCCAGTGGGCGCTCTGTCGTATAAATATTTAAGGCTTCGACAGCGCCTTCATAATCGCCATAAAGGAAACTCACGCGCCCAACCGCAAAATTATCCAGTTCACGCCCGTTTGTCAGCAGAATCTTCATCGCCTGATAACCTTCAGGGCGGTCAGGATATGTCTCAAAAATGGCCTGCATCCGCGCCAGCCCATTTTCCAGATCGCCGCTGTCTACTACCGCTTGTGCGGCGGCAAAAGCAATCGTGGCACGGTAAGGCGCATTCGTCGCCACAGCCAGAATCGCGTCATACTGCGCAATGGCATCGCTCAAACGTCCAGCGGTCAGGTCGAGTTGAGCGATCTTTTCACGCAGCGTCAACTGAGGGACAAGCGTGCGATTGGCGTTGGCTGCCTGCGTGTAGCTTGCCAATGATGATTCAAGCTGCCCCAGCGCCAACTGCGCATCACCGATACGTTCCTGCGCGTAGCTGTCGATCAGGCCAGGACGCATGGCGATATACTGCTGAAAATCGGCAATCGCTTCTGCCCAGCGCGATAATCCCAGATAGGCATCTCCGCGCAAAAAATAGGCCTGAGCGATTCGCACATCCTGGGGATACTGCGTGATAAACGTCGTCATGCCCTCGGCGGCATTCGTAAATAAGCCCTCACGCAGCGCGGCTTGTCCTAATCCAAAGGCTGCCGCAGCACTCACATCCGGCGGCGCACCCTGCGCGAGAACGGTTTGGTAGGCATGAACCGCGTTTTCATAATAACCGTTGAGGAGGTATTGGTCAGCCAACTGCTGCACGATTTCCGGCGGCGTGGTCGCAGTCGGCGGCAGAGTCGGCATCGGCGTTTCAGTCGGTGGCAGAGTCGGAGTCAGCGTACCTTCCGGCGTTGCCGTGACGTAGATCACGTTCGATTCCTGGTTGAGATTACACGCGCTGATCGCGAATAACAGTACCAGAGTTAGGGTCGTAATTTTTCTATTCATACTGCAAATTGTACCATGTGAGCATAACGAATCAGGCAATGCTTAACCAACGTTAAGCCGACGGTGGGGCAAAATCGCCGGAAAATCAGGGCATTCCACAGACCGCATTAAGCCGACGGCGGGACAAGATCGCCGGAGAGCCAGGGCATCCCATAGCCGACAACTAGGTGTCCGGCCTCTGCCAAAGTTTTCCCCATTTGCTCAGTGCTGGCGAATGTCCACCAGTGATCGCCGGAGGGCAAAATCGCAACACCAAAATCATCCACGACCAATGCGCTCAACGTCCGGCGGGCATAATGCGGGTGACGGCTGGGTGTGATAGCCGAGGGCTGATCGCTGCGAACCAGAATCACGCGGAAACGCGACGGTGCGCCGGAAGACCACTGGCTGTCAGTGTAGTTGAGCAGTTGGAACTCAATAAAGCCGTAAAGCTTATCATCCAGCGCTTTTGCAAATCGAAATAAGCCACCTGCCTGCTGTACAGGGCTGTCTTCAAGCGCATAGCCTGCCGCACCAAACGCCTGCCCGACAACAGTCATGAGAATGAGCCGAAAATATTCGTGTGGAGATTGAGAATTCATATGTGATTACCCTACTGATGATGTACTGGAGTATAACGCTGACCCCAGTGCTCTAGTCAAACACCGGAAAATATATTAAGATGTTCATAACGAAATTCAACACCTGATACCAGTTTTAATGGGATAGAAATTACGACAATGAAAACAAAATCATCTATCAGGTCTTCTACAACAAAAATCGCACCCTTCATATTTTTGCTGGCTTTGTATATTTCGCCAGTTTTAGCGGCAGCGTTCGATTGCCCGGAAATCGCGCAAACGGCTTTGCAGAGGACGGATACGCTTTGCGCGGATACAGGCCGCAATAGTGCCTGTTATGGCCACGATCTCCTCGAAGCCCAGCCACAGCCTAATGTCGATATGTTCACGTTTAATCAACCCGGCCAAAAAGTTGACGTTGCCCAGATTCGCTCCTTACGCCTCTCGCCCATGAACATCACCGATCAGGTGTGGGGCGTGGCGCTGATGCGCTTACAGGCCAGTTTACCCGCATCGCAGCCCGAAGACGTAACCATGCTCATTTTTGGCTCTGTAGAGGTCGAAAATGCCGTTATGCCCGCGACCAGCCAAACAATGACCGTCACAGCCCCTCAAAATATCAACGTTCGCAGCGATCCGTCTCCGACTTCAGCCGTGATCGGGACATTGCCGTCCGGCGCGACGGTGACAGCGCTCGAACGCCTGCCGGATAATTCCTGGCTGCGCGTTCAGATGCCCAACGATGCCAATGTGACGGGTTGGGTATCCGCGTCGCTGTTGTCTGGTGACGTAGAAACACTCAATATCGCCCAGGCCAACGCCCCCTATTTACAATCGATGCAGTCCTTCTATTTTAAGAGCAGTGATGACGCAGCAGCCTGCCAGGATATTCCCACCAGCGGCCTTTTGATCCAGACACCCGAAGGCGCAGGCAAAGTCCGACTGTGGATCAACGAAGTCAAATTCCAGATCGGCTCGACAGTTTTCCTGGAAGCGCAGCCCGGTGGTGAAATGACCATCCAGACGCTGGAAGGTGAAGCACTGGTCGAGACAGGCGGTGTGACTCAGCGGGTTATGGCTGGCACACAGGCGCAAATCCAGATGAGTGAAAATTTGCAGCCGCTTTCATCGCCCAGTTTCCCTGAGCCTTATACGATGGATGCCGTACAAACGCTGCCCGTCGATCACTTAACCGATCAGATTACGATTGAGCCGCCGCTGACTCGTGAAGAAATTCAGGAGAGCATCGCCCAGGAAAATTCAACAACTGACACCACCACTGACGATAGCAATAGCACGCCCCCTGCGAATGACACATCGGGTTCTGACGATAATTGCCCCGGCAATAGCTGCAATGCTCCTGGTCGTAATGATAATTGCCCCGGCAACAGTTGCAACGCGCCAGGTCGTAATGATGATTGCCCCGGCAATAGCTGCAATGCTCCTGGTCATGACGACAGTGATAACGGCAATGGAAACGGAAACGGTAATGGCGGTGGTCAGGATAATGGCAATGGAAATGGTGGCGGCGACCAGGGTGATAACGACGACCAGAACGAAGACGAGGGCGGCCTGTTAGATTGGCTTGGCGATATTTTGGACAAATTGCCCGTCTTGTAATTTCTTTAACTTCACGGTTCGATATTGGTCGCGATGCCGTAAATGCAGTGAGCGCCTACCCAGCCGTTCGTCCCGCCGCGATTATTGCCGATTAAAAATCGCGCTCCATTGATGGCCTTAATCAGGTGAAGATAAACGTGGCCTTTCACCTTGACGAGAACAATATCCCCGACGGCTAATTTGTCGGTGCTACAAGGTTCTAATGTGACCAGAGCACCATCATCCACCTTGCCCTTCATCGAATGCCCTCTGGGGCGGATTTTGGCGGATTCGCCCCGCTGCAAGGCTTCAATCGCGTGTGTAGCCCAATTCATGATCTCACTTTTTCAATAATTCGCGGGTTTCTTCCACCGTCGTCACCGGCATTTTACAGGCGAAATTGCGGCACACATACACCGTTGGCTTGCCACTCCGCATCGTGCGATAACTCAGCAGGGGAATGATGTGCTCGTCGGCAACATCTGATTTCGCCAGCGCCGTAATCACGTTGGGACGATAGGGTTCACGCACGACTTTGAGCAGGTCGAGCGTTGACTCATTCGCTGGATCACCCACAATCGCTACTTCATCCTGCTCTCCAGCCAGCATATCAACGGCGTTCAGCGATTCACCAAACGCCTGCGGATACTGTCGCATCGCTTCGGAAAGTAGCCGCAATGCCCGACGTGCCGCCTCGTCATAACGCGAATCGCCCGTATAAGCCGCCAACCGGATCAGACCACGCGCCATCAACGCATTACCCGATGGTGTCGCATTATCCTGCAAATTACGCGGGCGGACGATCAGCGTTTCATGCTCATCGCTCGTATCGAAAAATCCACCCTCGCTGGCTGAAAAATGCTCCAACACATAATCCGCCAATTTTCGCGCGGTGATAAACCAGCGTTCGTCAAATGTCGTCTGGTAAAGTTCCAGCAGTCCGTCAATCAGATTGCCGTAATCTTCGAGATAAGCATTGATCTTGCTTGCGCCTTTTTTGTGCGTCCGCAGCAAACGACCATCCTCGGTCATGAGTTCCTGCAAAAGAAAATCGCCATTCCGCACTGCCGCCTCGCGATAATCCGCGCGATTCAAAACTCGCGCGGCTTCCGCCAGACTCGCCAGCATCATCCCGTTCCAGGCCGTCAAAATCTTATCGTCCAGCCCTGGATGAATGCGATGTGTGCGAGTCGCGTACAGCTTATCTTTGATCGCTGCTAATTTCGCCCGCAGTTCGTCCACGCTCAGGCCAAGCCGCCGCGCCGCGACCAGTTCATCGCTCGGCACATTGAGAATATTGCTCTCCTCAAAATTGCCGTGCGACGAAACGCCCCAATATTCAATCGCGATTTCGGCATCATCACCGAGCAATTCTTCAAGTTCTTCTTTATCCCAGACGAAAAACTTACCTTCTACACCTTCACTGTCAGCATCGGTTGTGCTGTAAAAACCGCCGCTGGAGTCGGTCATCTCACGCAAAATGTAGTCGTAAATTTCCTCGGCGATACGCTTAAAAAATTCGTCACCTGTGATCTGCCACGCATGGAGGTAAACGCGGCTCAACTGCGCGTTGTCGTAGAGCATCTTCTCAAAATGCGGCACGAGCCAGATCGCATCGACGCTGTAACGATGAAACCCGCCGCCAATCTGGTCATAAATGCCGCCACGTGCCATTTTGGTTAATGTAAAGGTCACAGCCTCAAGAGCTTCTGTATCGCCTGTACGGGCATGACTGCGCAGCAAAAATTCGAGATTCATGGGATTCGGGAACTTGGGTGCGCCGCCAAAACCGCCATTTTCCGAGTCGAAATTTTGCAGCAATCCCTTCGCAGCGGCATCGAGCAAATCGGCATTGAGCGCACTGTCATCCCCGCCAATACCGAGCAAGTCGCGATCCAGCGATTGAGTCAGCGAGGTCGCCGCCTGTTCGACTTCGGCGCGACGATTTTTAAATGCCTCAGATACGCCCTCCAAAATTTGCCGAAAGGCGGGCATCCCGAAACGTGGCTCAAGCGGATAATACGTCCCGCCGTAAAACGGGCGACCATCCGGCAGCAGAAAAACGGTCATCGGCCAGCCACCGCTGCGCGTCATCGCCTGCACCGCCTGCATGTAAACATCATCCACATCCGGGCGTTCCTCACGGTCAACTTTGATGTTCACATATAGCTCGTTCATCATTTTCGCTGTCGGCTCGTGTTCAAAGCTCTCGTGCGCCATGACGTGACACCAATGACACGCGCTGTAACCGACACTTAGCAAAATCGGCTTATCTTCGTTGCGCGATTTTTCGAACGCCTCGTCACCCCAGGCATACCAATCCACCGGATTATCGGCATGTTGCAGGAGGTAAGGGCTGGTTTCATATTGGAGGCGATTCATGTCAATTTCCTTTGCGCGGTCAGCGGTCAGTTTTCAGCCTAAAACTCGTATGATTAACACGAATTTTTCTCACATTTATTTGCTTTATCCTACTTTATGGAGAATCAAAACGCAATTGTTTTTCGTGGTTGTGGGGAAATTCGGGCGCAAGGCCTTGCGCCCCTACAGCCAGATATGTTCCGTTTGCCTATGCCTTGAATTGGCTGATCGCTAACAGCTGATCTTTGATTGCTAAAAGCTTCTTTACCACGTTGTGATGAGCTTTTGCGAATCATCTAACGAAGGCGCGGGTTTCCACATATCGTCCAGCCAGTTGAGGAAAACCTGGCTCACTTCCGGGGTCAGCCGCGCAGCAGCTTCAAAATGTTGAGGTGAGAAGGCGTAAATATTCGTAAAATAAGGGTGAACCGCGCAAATAATATAATTGTTTTCCCAACGTCCTTTGCCCCACAGGAACGACAGCCCGCCCTGATCGCGACGCATGGATTCCAGCCAGCGTGAACGATCCATATCGCTCAATTCCTGCAACTGAAAACGCAGCGCCAGCATCGAACGAAAGGCAAAGGTAAACTCAATGGCGTGAGTCTCGCCGTTGACATCGACATGAAGCGAGGCGGCGCTGTCCTGCGTTGTGAGCGCCGCAATCCCCCACTTCGCGCGTGTCCCCCGGAAATGGGCGGACGACATCACAGGCATGGACGGAAAGCGCTTGCTCAACTCAGCGTCCAGATCAACTTCGCCATTAAAAAACTGTTGCAATATCCAGGGCGCGTCGGGCGCTGCCGATTCGACCCCGGTCAAATGAGCGAGTGATTTTTCAACGCCGATCTTCTTGTTGGGTCGTGAAGGCACCGTTTCGTCAACAGACTGATTTTGCATATTTTTGAAAGTCATCGGAAAATCCCTGCCTATATGTTCTTAATTATAACTTCTTTCAACCTTTCATGGAAATAAAAGGTTAAAATAGCGCAAATTTGTTGGAACGCTTTATTCACAGGAGCAAAAATGCCTTACTTACTTGGACTCGACATCAGCACGACGGGCGCGAAAGCCCTCATTATTGACGAATCAGGCAAAGTGATCGCCTCGCATACCACGCCGCAGCCGATCAGCACACCCAAGCCGCAGTGGAGCGAACAAAATCCGTCCGATTGGTGGAATGGGATCGCGGAGTCGATTCGCGCGGCGCTATCGCAAAGCGGCATCGGTGGCGATGCGATTGCGGCGATTGGCCTCACCGGGCAGATGCACGGTCTGGTTCTGCTCGACAGCGCCGGAAATGTACTCCGCCCTTCGATTCTGTGGAATGACCAGCGCACACAGGAACAGTGCGATGCCATGACCGAAAAAATCGGCTTTAAGCGGCTGATCCAGTTAACCGGCAACCGCGCCCTGACGGGTTTCACCGCGCCGAAAATTCTATGGGTACGCCAGCATGAGCCAGATGTTTATGCCAAAGTCGCTCATATCCTGCTGCCAAAGGATTACATTCGTTTTATGCTCACAGGCGAATATGCAATGGACGTTTCCGATGCGTCCGGTACATCACTGCTCGATGTCGCGAATCGCCGCTGGTCAAACGAAGTTGTGGACGCGCTGGAAATTCCGGCATCGTGGCTGCCGCGTGTCTGCGAAGGCCCGGACATCACAGGGGGTATCAGCGAGAAAGCAGCTAGTGAAACAGGTCTGAAGGCCGGAACGCCTGTGATGGGCGGCGGTGGCGATCAGGCAGCGGGCGCGGTAGGCGTTGGCGCGGTGAAGCCTGGAATCGTATCGCTGGTCGTGGGTACATCGGGCGTGGTCTTCGCGCCACTCGATAAATATGCCTATGAGCCGGATGGCCGCCTCCATGCTTTCTGCCACGCTGTGCCGGGGATGTGGCATTTCATGGGCGTGATGTTGAGCGCGGCGGGCAGCCTGCAATGGTTTCACGATACGCTGGGACATGGCGAATCATTTGATGAACTGCTGCGCCCTGCCGCCGAGATTCCACCCGGCAGCGATGGTCTCCTGTTTCTGCCCTATCTCACAGGTGAGCGAACCCCGCACCCCGATCCGTTAGCACGTGGCGCATTCGTCGGACTGACCGTGCGGCACACACGGGCGCATATGGCGCGTGCTGTATTGGAAGGGGTCTCCTTTGGCCTGAAAGATGGCTTCAAACTCATCGCCAACGCGGGTTTGCCGGATGATCTCGAAGTGCGTGTCAGCGGTGGCGGCGCAAAGAGCCTACTCTGGAAACAGATTTTAGCGGATGTGCTGGGCGCGACACTGGTCAGCACCAATTCCACCGAAGGCGCCGCTTATGGAGCGGCTTTGCTGGCGGCGGTGGGCGCGGGTGTTTATCCGACAGTTGTCACAGCCTGTGCGCAAACCATCCAGACCAGCGATGCCGTCACACCCAGCGACCAACGCGCCGCCTACGAAAAACCCTATCGCCTTTATGAGAATCTGTATCCTGCGCTTAAGGCAACATTTGCAGAAATCTAATATTAAAAAAGGTACAATGGGCAATCAACTGAGATCTTCTCAAGGAATAACACAATGCAATTCGGTCCGAGAAAAACGGGGAATGAACCCCCATCTGATGGAAATAAGCCGCCGCAGTTCCGCATACCCGGTTGGGTAACAACGGCAATTTTGCTGTTGGCGTTACTGTGGTTCTTTTCACGCCTACCGTTCATTATGGACGGTCTATCCTCCGAACAGCCGATTCAAGTGCCGTATTCGTTCCTCTATCAGCAAGCGGCTGAGGGAAATGTGGATACGGTTCAGGTGCAGGATAACATCGCTGCGGGAGCGTTCAACTCTGTCGTGACCTATCCGCCGGATGGATCGGACGAAATCCAGCAAGGTGTCGAACAGCAGTCTTCACGACGGTTCGAGGCGACGATCCCACTGACCGACGAAGCGCTGCTCGAACAGCTTCGCAATAATGGCGCGACCATCGTCTACCAGCCCACCGAAGTATCACCGATTCTGCTGTTTCTGGTGAATTTTGGGCCGCTGCTGCTGCTGGTCGGATTTTTCATCTGGCAGGCCCGCCGCGCTCAGGGACAGGCTGGCAACGTTTTTGGCTTCGGGCGTTCGCAGGCACGTGAATATAACGCCGAAAGGCCACAGGTCACGTTCACGGATGTCGCAGGGCAGGATGCCGCCAAGTCCGAACTGGTCGAAATCGTGGACTTTTTGAGAGAGCCTGACAAATATGTGGCGCTGGGCGCACGTATCCCACGCGGTGTGCTGCTGGTTGGGCCTCCCGGTACAGGTAAGACGCTCATGGCACGCGCGGTAGCAGGCGAGGCGAAAGTCGCCTTTTTCAGCCTTGCTGCATCAGAATTTGTCGAAATGTTCGTCGGTGTTGGTGCTTCACGGGTGCGCGATCTGTTCAAGCGTGCCAAAGACCATGCGCCAAGCATCATTTTTATTGACGAAATCGACGCTGTTGGTCGCCGTCGCGGTGCAGGTATGGGCGGGGGACATGATGAGCGTGAACAAACGTTGAATCAGATGCTGGCCGAGATGGATGGTTTCGATCAGGCCGAGAGCGTGATCGTCATGGCAGCGACCAACCGCCCTGATGTGCTTGATCCCGCGCTGCTGCGTCCAGGCCGTTTTGACCGTCAGGTAACAGTTGCCCTACCCGATAAAAATGGGCGTGAGGCCATCCTGAAAATTCACGCGCGTGGAAAACCGATGGCGGAAGATGTCAGCCTTTCCGATCTCGCCAAAGCGACGATTGGCTTCTCTGGTGCCGATCTTTCGAATCTCGCAAACGAGGCCGCCCTCACAGCCGCGCGGCGTTCGAGCAAGAAAATCACGTCGCTGGATTTTGCCGAGGCGTTTGATCGCATTGTGCTGGGTATTAAAAGCCCGCCGCTTTCAAACGAACGTGAACGCAGGCTGACGGCGTATCACGAAGCGGGTCATGCGCTCGTGGCATCGTTAACACCCAAGTCCGACCCGATCTTTAAAGTTACGATTGTTCCGCGTGGGCAAGCGCTGGGTGTCACCTGGTATTTGCCAGAAGACGACAAACGCAGCCGAACAAAGGGTGAGTTGATCGCCCGAATCCTGGTTGGCCTGGGCGGACGCGCGGCTGAAGAAATCGTGCTGGATGACATTACAACGGGTGCTGTCGGCGATATTCGCCAGATTACTGATATGGCGCGGCGCATGGTTATGCAGTTCGGCATGAGCGATGCTATTGGCCTCGTGAACCTGAATAATGAAGATCAGCAGCCATTCCTCGGCTACTCGATGACGCAGGAAAAGCACTACAGCGAGGAAACCGCCGCCAAAGTCGATGTGGAAGTCAAGCGCATCATTGACGAAGCTTATCACCATGTCCTCAATCTTTTGCGCGATAATCGCGATAAGCTGGAAGCACTGGCGCAGGAACTCCTGACCACCGAAGTGGTCGAACGCGCTCGTCTCCTTGAGTTGATCGGTGTGCCGCCGGGGATCGAAGAACCCGAAGTGACAAACGCCTGAGAACATTTGTAGCGCGAAATTGAATGCAAACGCCCCGATCAGTACCGGGGCGTTTTTTTAGCTAATATTTACTCAGATCACGCTTTCGCGAGTGTCTTGTGCGCGTTGATAATCCCTTGCGCCAGATGCCCCGGCACTTGCTCATAACGGTTGAAGGTCATGGTGTAGATGCCGCGTCCGCCTGTCATCGAGCGTAGTTCATTCCCATAGCGCATCATCTCCGAAAGCGGCACTTGCGCGAGGACCACACTTTTGCCCGCTTCCGTGTCCATACCCTGAACACGTCCGCGCCGGGTGTTGAGATCACCCAGAATATCACCCATCATCGATTCAGGTACAGTAATTTTTACGTCCATAATCGGCTCTTGCAGCACCGGGCTGGCATCCATAAACGCCTCTTTAAAACCTTCGCGTCCGGCGATCTGGAAGGCAATATCTTTTGAGTCTACCGGATGTTCCTTGCCATCAAACACGACAACCTTGACATGAACAATCGGGAAACCCGCCATCACACCTTCCGGTAACACCGAATGAATGCCTTTTTCAATCGACGGCCAGTAGGATTGTGAGATCGAGCCGCCAACAATTTTCGTCTCAAAAATAAAATCGTTGTCCGGGTCGTGCATCACACGCAGGCTAACCTCGCCAAATTGCCCCGCGCCGCCTGTCTGCTTCTTGTGGCGATAGGTTGCCTCGGCAGTTTTGGTGACGGTTTCGCGATACGGCACTCTCGGCATTTCGGTGTCCAGCCCCACGCCCAATTTTTCGGCACGACTGATCGCCAGATTGACATGCGCCTCACCCATACCCTCTAAAATCGTTTGTTTGGTATCCGGGTCTAAACGCCAGCGCAATGTTGGATCGGATTGCGACAGGCTGGTGAGAATCGTACCCATCTTGGTACTGTCCGCCTGCGTTCTCGGCATCAGCGCCACCTGATACAGCGGTGTGGGGAATTCCGGCTTGCTGATCTCAATCGGGTTTGCTTTGGTGCTGATCGTATCGCCCGTCTTGGTTTCGGCCAGTTTGGCGACAACACCGATGTCCCCAGCATGTAAAACCTGAACGCTGGATTGGTCTTTGCCGCGAATGACAAACAGCGAGCCGAAACGCTCCTCAAGCTGGCGGGTCGCGTTGTAATAACGCTGGTCCGCGTGAATCGAGCCGGAGAAAATGCGGAAATAATTAAGCGTGCCTACGAAGCGATCATTGGTCGTTTTGAAGACATAAGCAGCCAGTGGGCCGTCATCGGTTTGTGGCGGCATCAGGAATGAGCGTTCGCCATTGGGGTCGATTTTCTGGACGCGGCGCAGTGTTGGCGGCGAAATATAGACGATCAGCGCTTCCAGCAGCGGCACAGTACCCACGTTTTTCGCGCCGGAGGTCACAAAGACAGGGACGGTCTTGAGATTTGAATCACGCGCAGCTTTACGCATTCCATCGCGGATTTCTTCGTTCGTGAGCGTACCTTCACTAAAATATTTTTCTATAAGTTGGTCATCGGCCTCCGCCGCCGCCTCGACCAGTTGCATCCGTGCTTCCTCTGACCAGCTTGCCATCGCATCGGGCAGATCGGAGCGCTCTGCACCCGCGCCATAATAGGCTTTCATGGTCAGCAAATTCACGACGCCTTTAAATTCAGCTTGTTCCCCAATGGGCAGCATGACTGGAATAAATTTGTAGGCAGGAAAACGTTCTTTAAGATTGGTGAGAGTGCGGTTATAGTCGGCGTTTTCACGATCCATTTTGTTGATCGTGACGATAATTGGCTGCTGGTAAACCTCGGCATATTCCCACGCCAGTTCCGTTCCGACTTCAACGCCGGATACGGCATCCACCACCACAATCACGGAGTCAGCCACACGGATCGCGTTTTTGACCTCACCTTGAAAATCTGTGTAACCAGGGGTATCTAAGACATTAACTTTGGTATCTTCAAATTCAATCGGGACTAAAGAAGTGGATAGTGAGAGGCCGCGTTCTTTTTCTTCTTCGTCCCAGTCGGAGACAGTATTCTTCTCCTCTACCCTGCCGATACGGTTGATCGCGCCGGTATTGTAGAGCAGGGCTTCTACAAGGGTAGTTTTACCGGCGCTTTGGTGGCCTACGAGAGCAACATTCCTTAACTTATCACTGTCATATTCCTTCATGAGTTTATGTCGGCATGTCCAATGACACGCCATCCCCTTTCCCAAAAAAGTATTTTGGCTAAAACGAGCGATAAACGTGCTAAACGAGCGATAAACGAGAGCCAGTGGCATTGGATTGCCACTGACTATTGTTGTCTGCTCATTATGAACGTTATGGAGATTTTAAGGCGGGGTAAACAGAATGTCAAAGAAAAGTGATGTTCGTCAGTTCCAGGGCAGCGGACCTGCCAATCCGAACTGCGAACCAACGACGGACAGATCGCGAATATCGACCCAGCCATCACCGTTGATGTCGGTTTCGACAACGGCTGCCGGGCCATCAAAATTGGCGGCGACCAGCGTCACATCCTTGATATCAATCAGGCCGTCCTGGTTAATATCGCCTGCCTTCAGGGTTGTCGGAGGAAGCTGCACTAGTTGTCCCTCAAGCACGCGGACTTCCATCCGTGATGAGAGAAATCCCGGTGCGGAGGCATCCAACTGATAAATCCCCAGCGGCAGATCAGCGAATTGGAATGTGCCACTGCTATCGGAGGTCGCTTCGACCATTTCTGATGTGTTATCCAACCGCGTCAGGTTCAAACGGATCGCGACTTGCTTTTGCGTATTTTCATACAGCACAACGCCTGCGATTTGGCCCAGAGCTGCCGGAACGGGCGTGGGCGGAACCAGCGTCGGCGCACCATCAGGGACAAGCGTCGGTATCACCTCAGTCGGTTGGTCAATCACCTGTGTCGGCTGGACAACAGGGGTTTGCATGGCAGATTGTGGCGTTGTTTGTGTTGGCACTTGCGTCGCCTGAATAACCTGGGTCGGCACAGCCGACACTTGCGTAGGCTGGATAACCTGAGTCGGCACAGGCGGTACTTGTGTGGGCGAGGCAACGATAGGCGGCGCACTGGCAGGCGCGCCTGTCATCCATACAGACGGAATGACAAGCTTCTGATCTTTCATCACAGAAAAGCTGTAATTCCGAGGTGAATTACCCGGTTTTACAAGCGTTATCTGATAATTACCTTGTGGCAAATTCGGCACCATGAACTGCGTGAAATCAAATTGGCTCGACACCGCCTGACGCACCTGTCCATCGGGCAGCGTAATCGTCACCTGAATATCGGGGTTGCTGCGCAGTTCGTTATAGATCGCCAGTGTTGGCACCTGCGACATGGTAATCGTCATGGTCTGGCTAGAATCCTGTGCCAGGGCGATATACGCCCCGACGGTCATGAAAACTAGCCCGAAAATCGCAATAAGTGGAAAATATTTATTTACCATATCAACTGCTCCGATTGCTCTTGCAAAAGAAACTGACGACGCAAATTGACATAAACGCCGATACTACTGGCGAACAACAGCAGACCAAGCAGGAACAAGAGGCTGCCGATGAGCAAAACCGGACGACCCATGATGCGCGGCGATACAGGCATTGATGCAGGGGCTGAAACTGGCGGCTCTGAATTGATCGGATCGGAAACTGATGGCTCTGCAACAGTCAGCGGGCGCATTTCCGGTGCAGGTTCCTGGGGCTGTATAACTTCTGTCTCAATATCGCCAGTATTGCCTGCATCGCTTGTATTGCCTGCATTACCCGCATTGATGGTTATTCCCTCAATCTGCGGCGTAACTTCATTAATATTCTGGGCGATTTTGCGACCATCCACTTCCGAAAATTCAGGCGAGAGCAGGCGCGCTTCGATGGGCATGATCTCCACAGCAGTGTCGGTCAATGCGCGGAATGTCAGAGTACCCAATACACCGCTGCCGCTTACAGGTTCGGCGGGCTGTGTGAGCGTCATCGCATATTCTACTGTTCCTTCGTTAGCGGTGTTCGCCAGCGTGAAGCTGGATTCCGTACCGAAAAACGGACCAGGCACAATCGCCTTATTTTCTGCTAAAACAACTTCGAGAGATTGCGAGTCATAGGTGAGTTTGAAGCTGCCACCATAGACCCCAACCGCATCGGCGATGTTGATGGTAACGCTGAACTCCTGCCCGGTGGTGACTTGTTGGTTGTCGGATGACAGCCAGACGCGGGGCGACATTTCCTGAGCGCTGATAATGCCGATGAGCATCAAAGCGAGGCTGGCAGCGATAAGAATGATTAGGCTTTGAAGTTTCATGACTCTACAATCCTCTCGTTTCATAATTCATTAAAAGTGGGCATGTACCCGGTTGGATACATGCCCTGGGGTAGTTCTTTATGGGTTATGGCAGCGGTGATTGCATACCGTAGTTGCCACCCACCAGTGCCAGATCACTGACATTAACGTTGGTATCGCTGTTCAGATCGGCATTGCCAGGGACACCTGAGCCTTGCAGCCCGAAGTTTGCACCGATGAAGGTAGCGTCCACAATGTCAATCTTGCCGTTGTTATCTGTATCACCTGCGTTCAGCAGCAGCTTACCTGCATCAACGGTTGTGCCGTTGGCCGTCACGTTGAGCTGAGCTACGGCAGGAATATGCTGTGGCGAACTTACCAAAACGCCGTAAGTACCAATCGCCAGGCCAGTGAAACTGAATTTGCCGTCAGCAGCCGTGATAACTTCGCCTACTTTGGTTCGATCTGCCCTGTACAGTTCGACCTTAATCCCTGCGTTACTGGCACGATTCTGGTACTCTGCGACACCGGAAATCGTGCTAAGGCGTGCCGGGTCAGGTGTAGGTGTGTTCGTCGGCACGGACACAGGCGGTACAGTCGGTGTTGATGTCGGCACCAGCGTTGGCGCGGCAACAGTTGGTTCTTCCGTCGTCACGGGCGGAGCCGAAGTATAGGTGGTGTTGACGACGTTGATTTGCAGGTCGCGGCCATTTTCATCAACGGCCAGCACCGTACAATTCAGCTTACCGTCGCCGTTGCCAATCACGCTGTAAGCCAGGGTAAAGGCCGTCGCGTTACCAGTGATGGGTGTATTTGGCTGGATACGGCTGGCCGCCACCATCCACTTACCATCTGCCTTGAAGCCATTATCGACAAAGAAGCTGTTGCTACTACCGAAGCCATCGCCATCGGTGCGTGTGGTGCCTTTCAGGATCGCCGGATCCACCGCGCACTGCGCCTGTATACCATAGACATTGCTCACGTTATACAACTTCAGCGCAACATTGATCATCTGGCCTACTGTCGCATTCGGAGGATTGACCTCAACGACGATAGCTGCGCCTGTGGGCGGGGGCTGCGTCGGTGCAGGTGTGGTCGGGACAGGTGTCTGTGGCACAGTCGTCGGGACAGGTGTAGTCGGGACAGGTGTGGGGGTATGATCGGTGCCATGCCCTGCGCCTGTGTATTTTGTGAAGAACCAGGTATTCCATTTTTTCCCCGCTGGCGAGATATCATGATCTGCCTTAGCACAACTATTGCAAGGGTTATGGAAATATTGCCCCTCTTTATTAGCGAACGTGTTTAGAACGATGTCATCATAGTGAACAGGTACACAGTCCAATGAAGCCTGCGTACATGAGGTCTTCAGTGACATACCAAATCGATCAGCATAACCCCTGAAATTGGTTCTGCCGTTACCGTCTGGGTCAATCTTAACGTTACCAGTATGTTGCCCATCGAAAAACTCAGGAATAGGGGTTACATAGCCGATAAAAGCTGAAGTGACAGTTTGATCGTAACGGCAGTTGACATCTGCCAACGTGCAATTAAATTGCCATTGATCCGGTGCGTTTATATTGATATTTCCGATAGGGTCAAATGACCGAACCTGGAAGCGGAAGCGACCACGTGCAAGCCCCCACCATTCCATCAAAGGACGCGGGCTGGTCTGCGTCGGTAAAGGTGATTGGAGTATTGGATGGCAGCGAACCTCATCACGCGCTTCAGGCCGATCCAGGGGCATATAAAGGGTATCGGCAGGCAGCGGGACAAATGTTTGTCGCACGCCATTGCCACATTCCAATGATCCTGCGGGGGGGACAAGTAACTGTCCAAAATCGATCCAGCCACCCAATCGAATCATACCGCATGTACTGGGATCGCTGGGCTTATTGCATAAACGGCCTTCATAGCTGTAGGAATGCCAGCGCACAACGGCATCGTGTGCTCCAAAAATACCATGAAACTGCAAACGGAAATCCGTCGTACAAGCGCTATCCGTTGGGCATTGCTGGTCACGCCTTACGATCCAGATGTAACCTTCGTGCTTGAGGTCATTTTCCATTTGCTTATTGGCGATGAACTGGGCATTCGATTCGGTAGCCGTCGCAGCCTTAAAGGTCTGCCAGGGATATGAGATCGATTTTCCGGGTTGTCCAAAATAAGAGCCTGGTTCCCCAAAAAGATCGTTCACATAATTGGGATCATCGCCGTGATTATGGTCGAAATGGCAGCGGGCCTCGATATTGACCAGCGAATGCCATTTATTCGGGTCATGCTCCGCCGCTGTACAGGGGCGGTCATAAACACCTGCATTAATATCGGCGCGTACCCGATTCAGATTTCCCATATTGATGCCAATTTCCAGTCCGTCGCCTCTGCCCGTACCAAAATTGGATGTAGAGACGGCGCTTTGAGCCGAGGTACTCCACATAATCAGAAGGTTAGGGAGGATAACGGTAGCCACAATTAGGAATATCTTTTTCCAGCGTTTTGCTGAACCTACGAGACTTAATCTATTCTCCATCGATACATCTCCTCACATGCTTGTTTGGGATTCAATTTAGAAATAGTTGTGATGACTTTTCCTAAACACACTACCACAATACATTTACGCTTTTCGGAATACAAGTGTTGAGAATAGCCCCTTAGTCCTATAGGAAGTATTGATTAGGAGTTAAGTACCGTACATAATCTCTATTTTAATAATGTTTTGCAAACAAAAATTAAGTAAAGTATAGTTTTTGTAACTTCCAGTGTTAACTTTATCTTTATTGATTTACGGATTTAAGAATCGGCTTTTCAATAGCAGAGGGTTCATGCACATGATAAAATACATACCGTTTTGCCCAACCAAACCAACAGGATACACCCATGCCACATTCTGACTTTTTATTTCGCGGGTATATTTCCGAGCTTGACCCGGATGTCGCCGAACTTATCCGGCACGAAACCGCGCGTCAGGCTCGCTACATTATTTTGATACCTTCCGAAAGCACGATTCCTGCTGCTGTGCGCGAGGCGCTGAGTTCCGCTTTCCATAATATTTATGCTGAAGGCTATCCACTGGACGAAACGCGCACCATGACCGAGGCGGAAATCCTCGATTACAACGCGCGTTTGCCGGAATATCGCCGATTCGCCGATAAGCGCTATTACAAAGGCGTCGAGTATGCCAATATGCTCGAATCATTGGCGCGGCGGCGTGCGGCTGAACTATTCGCTACATCTCAATACTCCGCAGATCAACTCTTCGTCAATGTTCAGCCGCTTTCCGGCGCACCTGCCAACAATGCAATCTACACGGCGCTCCTTAATGTTGGCGATACGGTGATGGGCATGGACTTAATTCAGGGTGGGCATCTTACGCACGGCAGCCCGGTCAACCGCAGCGGTATCAACTATAAAATTGTCAGCTATGGCATAAACCCCGAAACCGAACGTCTGGATTACGATCAGATCATGGCGCTGGCGAAAGAACATAAGCCCAGAATGATTATCGCAGGCTACAGCAGTTACCCATTTGCGCCGGATTTTCATAAGTTCCGCGAGATCGCGAACGCGGTTGGCGCTTATCTGATGGCGGACATCGCTCATGTCGCTGGGTTGACCATTGCTGGTGAATATCCTAATCCGGTTGGCATCGCCGATGTCGTCAATTTCACGACGCATAAAACGCTGGCTGGGCCGCGTGGTGCAATCGTCATCACCCACCGCGCCGATCTAGCTGCCAAAATTGACCGTGCGGTTTTCCCTGGCGAACAGGGCGGCCCGCATATGAACACCATCGCGGCGATGGCTGTCGCGCTCCGGCTGGCACACAGCGATCAATTTAAGCAATTGCAGAAGCAAACTGTGCGGAACGCGGCACGGCTGGCGCAAAAATTGACCGAACATGGCCTCCACGTTCCCTATGGTGGTACGGATACGCATTTAATGGTGGTCGATTGCAAAAGTGTTGTCGGTCCTGACGGCACGACCTTGAGCGGCGATATGGCGGCGCGTATTCTCGATCTGACCGGAATCGTGCTGAATCGTCAAACTATTCCCGGCGATACAGGAGCGCTGCGGCCTTCCGGCATCCGCATCGGTACGCCCTGGATCACCCAGCGCGGATTTGGCGATGCTGAAATCGACAAACTGGCCGAAATTATCGCACGAGTCTTGAAAGCTTGTGTACCTTTTAGCTACAGTGGCAAGCGGCGACCAGAACCCCGCGCGAAAATTGATTTTGACGTATTGCAGCAGGCGAAAATAGATGTGCGCGATCTGGCAGCGAGTGTCGGCATTGATACCGATGCCACAGCCGACGCTTATCCACACTTCTATTATATGGAGAGCGACCCCGCAGCACGTGCATGGCAAACGCTGGCGATTAAAGGCGAATTGGCTGAATCATTCCTGAATACCGTCCTCACCAGCGATGTACTCGTGCTCCAACCGGGCGACCAACAGCCAACATGGGTGCTTGGCGCGGACGGCGCACCGATCACGCGCGGCGTTTTGCAGCACACAGAGGACGGCTATCTACTGAATATCGCTCAAAATACCAATCGCGTCGCGGCGTGGCTGCGGGCTTTGTCCGATGGCTTTGCACTGTTCGATTCAAGCGATCCCTATGCCAAAGTTCCCGGCCCGGTGGATGTGCAAGTCATTGGTGCGGCACTAACCGATCAATTGACCGTTGATACCCATCGTGATTGGCCGGAAGGCACAGGTTATGCGCAAAAAGCCTATTTCATCGGCATCAATGGTGCGCCAAAAGCTGCGCCGCTGCCCGCTTTTAATTGGCAAGAACCGCAAATTAATGAACTCAAGACAACGCCGCTTCACGCGCTGCATAAAGAATTGAACGCGAAAATGGTCGAGTTCGCCGGATACGATATGCCTGTCTGGTACACTTCTGTAACCGAAGAACATCAGGCCGTGCGCATTCATGCAGGCATTTTCGATGTGACACATATGGGTGTTTTCGATGCCAAAGGCCAAGGCGCGGCGGCTTTTCTGGATACCGTCACGACCAACGATGTCGCAAAACTGGCAATTGGCGATTCGCACTACACCTATTTTCTGGATACCAACGGCATCCCATTTGACGACCTGATGATCTATCGTATGGCAGCCGATCATTTCCTCATCGTCGTGAATGCCTCCAATAACGACAAAAACTGGGCATGGCTCAACGCGGTAAAAGACGGCATGGTCATGATCGACTCCGCCGACCCCGGACGGCGCATCGAGGGCGCGGATCGCTTTGTCCTACGCGATTTACGCGCCGCTTCGTCAGGGGCGGATCAACGAGTAGACATCGCGCTGCAAGGGCCAGATAGCAAAAATATTTTGCTCTCGCTGGGCGGCAGCGAAGAAGCCAAAGCCAAAATTAACGCACTCACATGGGCGAACGTGGCGCATGTCAACCTCGGCGGCTATGATTTGATCGTCTCGCGCACGGGCTACACGGGTGAACGTGTCGCTTATGAATTGTTCGTCCATCCTGACCGCGCCGCGCAGTTGTTCCGCGAGTTAATTTTGCACCATGCGACTCCCTGCGGATTAGCCGCCCGCGACAGTCTGCGCACCGAGGCCGGGCTGCCGCTTTATGGTCACGAACTCGCCGGGCCGCTGAATCTCAACCCTGCCGATGCCGGATTTAGCAATTACGTCAAATTGTGGAAGCCATTCTTCGTCGGTAAACCCGCCTACATCGCTCACGAACGCGAACGCGATGCCGAAATCGCGCGTTTCCGTCTGGATGTGAAGGGCGCACGTCCAGCGCACCAGGGCGACCCGGTAATCGACAAAAAAGGCCGCGTGGTTGGCATCGTCGCCAGTTGTAGCATCGACGGTGATGGCTATCAAACCGGACAGGCTTATCTGAAGGCCGAATTTGGCGCGGAAAATACGCAGATCGCCGTATTCGCGGGTTCTGCCCGAACAAAAAGTGGCAAAGCCATCGTTGAGTTAGCGCTTGGCGACAAAATCCCGATGCCCGAACCGGCAACGGTGCTGAGCCGCTTCCCGAAAGCAAAGAAGAAGTAGCTTTCAGCGGTCAGCAATCAGCTTAATTACAGTAAAAGCGCGGGGCAAAATGACCTCGCGCTTTTGTTACACTTTGGAAAGCAACCTGACACTCATAAGGTTGTATAATCAATACAAATATGATGTTCGGGTTTGATTGGAGAATTGATGATCCCTTTTCGCATATTGTTCCTTGTCATGCTGCTGAGTTTATTCACGATTCGGCCAGCCCAAGCGGCAGGCGTAGTCATAGATTGTACGCAATATGGCCCCGGCGCAGGCACATTGCAAGATGAACTTGCCAGCGGCGGCACGATTACCTTTACGTGCAGCGGGACAATCATCGTTCCGGAAATCATCATTTCGCAAGATACGACCATTGATGGTACTGGGCAGGATGTGACCTTAAGTGGAAATAATGCCAATCAGGTTTTTTATGTCAATGCTGATATAACCCTTAATTTGCATTCACTAACGATTACTGAGGGATATGATCGGGACATAACGGCTATCGAAAGTTACGGCACATTAACGATTACCGACAGTAGAATATCCCACAATAACGGCCCTTTTGTCATCCAGAGCGAAGGGCCAACGACAATCCTCCGTACAATCATATCGAACAATGAAGGAACCGGTATACGCGCATTTGATACACTTCACATTATTGACAGCGAGATATCTGACAATACTCAACCAAGCACCATAGCCGATGGAGGCGCTGTATTTGCTGAAGATAATTTAACTATTGTCAACAGTGTGATTGCGAACAACAGCACCGCTTCTAACGGCGGCGGGATCACTTTTGGGCTTGGCGATACTCTGACAATTAGTGACAGTTCGTTCATTGGCAATTCGGCTGACCTGATTGGCGGCGCAATATTTGCCCTTTGTTCAGATGCGAATGTGACAATCACCAACAGTACATTCTTTGATAACTCCGCTTTATACGGCGGCGCCATCGTTAACACTTGCAACCTACTATCCACCAATAATACATTTCTAGAAAACACGTCTTCTTGGCCTAATCGTTCCGAAACGATTCACAATTGGACTCATGGGGTCGCTACCTTTAGAAACACAATTATTGCGGGGATCGCAGATGGTCCTCATTGTGAGAATTGGCAAGAATTCGATGGCACAGCTAATAATCTGGCTACCGACGATTCGTGCCCTGGCTTTACGCAAACGACATTGGGCGATTTAAAACTTGGAACCCAAGAAGGTGATCCTGTCTATTTTCCGCTTTTAACCGGCAGTCTAGCCATTGATAGTGGAAATTACGAAGCATGTCCCCTTACTGATCAGCGTGGGATCAGCCGTCCACAGGGGTTTGCATGTGATGTCGGCGCATATGAATATGAACCCGAACAATCCCTTTCACAGCCTGTACTGAATACTCCATCAGATGGTTTTTCGACAAGCAACGCCCAGACTCAATTCACCTGGAATCCGGTTGATAACGCAACGGGTTACCAGTTCCAAATCGGCACAACCAACCCTCCGACTTCGCGGCCTCATTTTATAAGTACAACGAGCTATACTTCAGTTTTGCTAACGACTACTTACTATTGGCGTGTGCGGGGAATTCAACAAGATGAAGATACGATTTCACCCTGGAGTGAAATACGCTCTCTGACCATTGAAGCGCAGCCGGATGCCGTGCCATTAAGCAATATATTCACGACTTTAACGCCACATTTAACATGGAATAAAATCACCTGGGCAACTGGATATGAAGTCCACGTCAGCGCAGATTCGAATTTCAGCAGTCTTAACTTTCAAAATAATACGCTTGCCTTCTATAATTTATCGGTCACAACCTCGCAACTTGGGAATAATGTTTATTATTGGCGCGTCCGAGCCAAACGTCAGAACGGCACTTGGGGAGATTGGGGTGCTGTTCAAAGATTCGTTGTAAGTGTGCCATAAACACTTACAACCGCTGGGGATTGGCGGGTCAATCAGCGGATTGTACAATAATCAACTTTGTTTAGCTGCACAGAATAAACACCATGCCAGACGAAATTCAACCCATTCCTGCCGACCAAGCCCGCGCCATTCTCGATGCCGCTATCCGCGAACGTGTCGGCGATGATTGGGAAGATGACGAAGACGGTTGGGTGCTGGTCACAGGTCATGACTACATGGCACGCCTGACCAAAGGCCGCACCAACCTCGATTTTTACGTCGATCTGCTCGGCAACGTGACCATCGAGCAAAAAGAAATCACGCTGCCGCAGGACAGTGGGCGATTATTTGCCTGGATATTTCTCATTCTGTCGCTGGGCATCGCTTATCTCCTCGCGCGTATTGCCGGACTTGTATGACGCGGCGCTCCAACCTCATTTTTTTCGCGCTGTTAATCGCTATCATAGTCCTCGCGCTGCCTGTGCTGACTTATCCGCCGGGGCGCGATCAGGGTGAATTTGCCACCATCGGGCGCGGCGTCCTCGACGGCAAAATCCCTTACATTGACCTGTGGAATCCCAAGCCACCCGCCGTATTTTACGTCTATGCGCTGGCAATCCAAGTTTTCGGACGCACGGCGGAAGCGCTGCGGGCAATTGATTTTTTTATCGTCCCGGCGCTGTGTGCGGCACTTTACTGGCTTGGCGAGCGCATCGCGAATCGGCGGGTTGGTCTGTTCGCCGCGCTGCTGTTTGGCGTTTTCTATTTCACCGAGAGTTTTTGGACGCTCACGCAAAACGACGGCATTGTCGCGCTGCCGATGACGCTGGCGATGATCTGTGCCTTCAAAGCCTCTGAAAATTCAAAACGCGGCTGGATTTGGGCATTTGGCGCGGGCGCGTTGAGTGCCTATACGGTCTGGTTCAAATATCCTTTCGCACTGTTCGGTGTGGCGCTGGTGTTGGGATATTTTTTCATCAATACGAAAGACGCACCTACAGAGATAAAGTCACCTACCCCACCCCTAACCCTTCCCCTTGCAAGGGGAGGGGAAAAGGGGTGGGGTAGGTTGGATTCTTGGTGGTTCAGTTTTCTTGCCTTTTCCATGGGCGTCCTCATTATCATGTTGGCCGGAGTCGCCGCGCTCATAGCGATGGGCGCGTGGGGCGATTTGGTCGAAAGCGCACGGGTCACGTCGCAATACACAGCGCTGACCTTTAATTTTCAGGACTTCACGGAATTGATGGCGACGGCAATCGGCTTCCGCTGGCAGCAGTGGGGACTGTTGTGGATATTAGCCGCATTGTGGTTCGTATTGCGGCGAGAACGAGCGCGAGAATGGTACGCGATCATTATTTGGGCGTTGGCAGGGCTGGCGATCATGCTTGTCCAGGCTAAAGGTTATGATTATCACTGGCTGCCGATGCTCCCGCCGCTGGTATTGCTCGGCGCGGATACGCTGGATCGCCTTCTCAAAATGATCGCAAAACGTTGGGAAATCCTGGCGACTACTGCGTCAATATTAGTTTTACTGCTCATCATGATCGTGCGAATCTGGCCGAGCGCCTGGCCTTATCTGACCGGACAAGAATCGCAGGTGACCTATTATGGGCGCTTCCAGGCAGGCGAATTTATCGCGGATGAATCGTTAGAGGTCGCGACTCTGCTGCGCGAACGGGTATTACCGGGCGATTCGCTGTATATTTGGGGCTTCAGGCCAGAAGTCTATTATCTCAGCCAATTGAACCCGCCCACCCGCTTTATTTTCCAGTTTCCGCTGGTCGGGAACTGGTATCCACCTGAATGGCGCGAGGAAAATGCTGAAATTCTGTGGGCAGCCCTGCCACCCTACGTCCTCGTGCTTCAGGTCGATTATATGGCCTGGGTGACAGGCAGCGAAGAAGATTCCAACACGCTGCTTCAGGAGTATAATGAATTGAATGATTGGCTGGTTTTTAATTACGAATTCGACACACAGGTAGGCAACTTTTTTATATGGCGACGCAAGATTTGAAACCGTCCATTATCATTCGTCCGGCGCAGCCTGGGGATATTGACCCACTGTGCGAATTGATCGAGCCATTTGTCGAAGATGGCAAGCTGCTCCCGCGCACCTATGATGAATTGGAAGAACTGCTGCCTAACTGCTTTGTTGCCGAATTATCTGAAGAGCAAAAAATCGTCGGCTGCGCGGCGCTCGAAATTTATTCGAAGAAATTAGCCGAAGTCCGTAGCCTCGCCGTCGCACCATCAGCACAGCGCATGGGTGTTGGCAAAATGCTGGTCGAAGCCTGTGTCAACCTTGCCCGGGAACGTCAAATTCTGGAAGTGATGGCGATCACTTCATCGGAAGATTTCTTTAAATCCTGCGGCTTCGATTTCACGCTCCCCGGCGAGAAAAAAGCCCTGTTTATCCAGAGTCGCCATACACAGGACTAGACCCAATCTTTAGGGGTATGATTTCAAAATTTTGTTATATTATAAGTAAGCTGTTCAACATGATCCGTTTATGAAAATTTCGTAAATTTCGTAAATTGGTCTTGATGAATAACCACAAATGTTTGTATAATTTCTATATGGTTATGCCCCATGTAATTGTTCCTTCTGCACGATAGCAAAAAAGACGAATACCAATTCGTTCTCAAATACCAAGTCAATATCAACGCAAACTAAGCGCAAGAGCTTGGTTTTTTCTGTCTGTTTTAACTGATCGGGGTTTTTGGTTTGTATCTATACAAGGAGGATTTTTTAGAGTTGGAACCCTATCAACAGGTGGTGACACAAAACTGCACGCCGACGATCACCATTCGTCTGGCTCAAACTTCAGACATTGATGCACTTTCGAACTTGATTGAGCCGTTTGTCGAGCAAGGAAGACTCCTTCCTCGGACTTACGATGAACTTGAAGAGTTACTGCCAAACTGTTTTGTGGCCGTGCTGGACGATGGACAGATCGTTGGCTGCGCCGCACTCGAAATCTACTCCAAAAAACTGGCCGAAGTCCGCAGCCTCGCTGTCGCATCCCGGATGCAGGGCATGGGAGTCGGCAAGATGTTGGTGAACGCCTGTGTCGATCTTGCCAGCGAGAAAAATGTCCTTGAAGTGATGGCGATCACGTCGTCTGAGGAGTTTTTCAAGTCGTGCGGCTTCGACTTCATGCTGCCCCAGAAGAAAAAAGCGCTGTTTATCCAGACGCGCGATCTCTGAACAGAACGCTATAACACCAAATAAAACGACTCTCAGATTTGAGAGTCGTTTTTAATTGTCGATAAATGCGATCCACTGAACCGCTTTTATAAACGATACTCGATTTATAAAACGATCAGGTTTAGCCCGATGATTCTTCAGTTGCCGCCGGATCAGGCATTGCGACTTCCATCATTGGCAAGCTGGCGCACGAACCTGTCGCGGTCACAACATCTGAGCGCACCCATGACCCGCTGGTCAGGTGATACCACATCGCTCCGGTGCTGCCGGGTGCTTGCCCATCAACAGCCGCCGTCTCACCGGCTCTGAGCGTACCGACAGATGCAAAACTTGTGCCTGGGCCGCTGCGCAGGTTAACGGTCTGGTTGCCTGCGGGGGTTACGCTGCAATCGCCTGCGGGAGCGCTGGCTTCCGGCGCGGGCATCGCTGCAAACGGCACCGTGTTGACATAGCCCAGCGCATCAGCTTCAGCACGGATCGCCGCAATGTCCTCAGCTGTTGGCGGTTGAACCGGGCCGACAAAGCCTTCACCCGAACCGTCGAGGAATGGCATCAGAACGGGTACAGCGTCGGACACATTATCAAATTGATATTGCGCGTAGGGAATATTGTTGGCGATACGTCCGCCAATCTGACGAACCAACGCACGATGTTCAGCTTCGACAGCGGCGATCTGTGCGGTAGTTACCGCAAATGGGACAGCCCCTGCTGCCGTGAAAATGCGTGTCGCAGCCAGATAGGCAGATACAAAGGTGGTTTCAGCCACTTCGGTAATCTGCGAAAACAAGTCTTTATCGGCAAACAGGCCATCCGGCACGTAGAACTCGGTGAATAAAGGTGTTGCGCCCAATGACATGAGCAGTTCGAGGTGATCCTGCTCGGCCAGGAAGCCTGTCTTCAAATAATTGACCTGAATTTCGTCCAGACCCATCGCCTCTGCGCCATTAATGCCCGCCAGATAATGTGTCGTCGCGAAAAGCTCGGCGGTGGCGGCCAGATTGATGATCGTTTGCGTGTCGTCATCACCATCCTGCGCGAATGCGGTGCTGATTCCAAAAAGCTGGGTCATGCCCACCAGTGATGCGCCTGCTGCACCCGCTTTAACAAAATTGCGTCGTGATACGGTCTTGTTTGTCATTCTTCATCCCATCCTCAAAAGCTATAGAAGTTATAGACTGTAGAGATTGCAGGGCATGGCTCCCCCAGGGTGGCGTGCCATGACCCAAATAATTTACATTGCCGCGAAGGGCTGAACGGTGTTGTCATAACCCAGCGCTTCGGATTCGGCGCGAATGGCCGCAATTTCATCGGCGGTAGGCGGTGCAACCGGGCCAACGAAGCCTTCACCTGAACCATCGAGGAACGGCATCAGGACGGGTACTGCATCGGATACATTGTTAAATTGATACTGCGCATAAGGGATATTATTGGCGATCCGTCCGCCGATTTGGCGAACTAACGCACGATGTTCCGCTTCGACAGCGGCGATCTGCGCCGTAGTCACGGCAAACGCAGTCGCGCCAGCGGCAGCGAAAATGCGCGTCGCGGCCAGATATGCCGATACAAACGTGGTTTCAGCCAATTCGGTAATCTGCGAAAACAGTTCGACATCGCTGAACAGTGTTTCCGGCACATAAAATTCGGTGAAAAGAGGCGTTGCACCCAATGATATGAGCAGTTCGAGGTGATCCTGCTCGGCGAGGAAGCCCGTCTTCAGATAATTGACCTGCGCTTCTGCCAGCCCCAGGTCGCCATTGATCGCCGCCAGATAATGAGTCGTTGCGAAAAGTTCGGCGGTGGCTGCCAGGTTGATGATCGTTTGTGTGTCATCGTCAGCAGCTTGCGCGAACGCGGTGCTGATACCGAACAGGCTGGTGTAATTGGCAAGCGCCACTGCACCCGCCGCCGCACCCGCCCCCTTGAGAAAATTACGTCGTGACAGTTGATTCTTCAAGATTTTGTTCTCCTTAAAACCCCATTACACTCTAAATTATCATCATGTTATGACGATGCTATTTCATACGCCACTTTGATTGAAATTAGATTTCTAATTACAAGTTTTTTATCACTATTACAATAATTAAGTGATTTTTAGGCTTAAATATCCAAAAGCAGCGCAAAAACACATTTTGCTATTGCTGCCTATGCAATTTAATATGGTTTTTAAGCTTTTAACGGATTGAAAAGCAGAATCGTTCTTATCAGATTCTCATCAAGGGAAATAAAAAGACCCTGCCATCACAACAGGGTCTTCTTATCATGGGAGGGAGATGTTAGTTATCGTTAATGGCTGGTCGCTGCCGAGTGACTCTGGCAACTAGCCTTTCCTTTGATCGAGAAGTAATCTGGTTAGCAGCCGTTTTCATTCGATACGCTCTTTTATTGAGCGCAAATCCCGGCAGTTTGGAAAGATGCAAAATATGGGCAAATGTCAGCTTGAGCGTACTCATTTGTGAGCGTCCTGAAGCACGTTCATGTAAATTGACAGGAATCTCAGAAACTTTATAACCTGCGTGCATGGCGCGAACCAGAAGTTCGGTGCTGGCGAGCGCACTGTCACTGTTAAAAGGCACACGCTCGACCACATAACGCCGATAGGCACAAAACAACGATGTCCAGGTATGGATATGTCGGTTGACGAATAATCGGTAGAGCAACGAAACTCCACCTTCGAGCAGAACATGGTGTCCGGTGGAATGATGAATTGAACCATTCGGATGATAGGGTGAGGCCACGACAATATCTGCCTGATCGACGATCATCCGCGCAACCAACTGCGGAATCGCGTTGAATGGATATGTCCCGTCGAAATCTGTGGTGATAATCACATCGCCATCCGCATGGTCAAAGCCGGTACGAAGAGCTGCGCCAACGCCTTGATTCACAACGTGAGAAATGATTTTCACATCCGGTACATCAGCAAATGCTGCCGTTAACATACGCGGCGTTCCATCCTGGCTGCCATCATCGACCAGAATGACTTCTATGTTATAGGTTTTGCGCAGGTAGCCCAGGGCGGAGCGCAGCCGGGCAGCGGAATCGGTGACACAGGCGGCTTCGTTGTAAACAGGTATAATCAACGATAGTTTCATCATAGGCGCTCCCCTTTCTTTACATACTTAGGACTTTAGTCCCGATACCTTGCCGAGTCCTAACAAGGTTTGTAAGGGAAGATTAAAAGTTATAAAAATATTATAAAGATGAATATTAAGGAGAATAACGGGCTTTTTCGTTGTACTTTTTGCCAATGGGCATCTTATAAATCTTGGTTAAAATCTACAGAGGGTAATGTACAAAGGATAACCCAATGTCAGACGCAAATTATTCAATCACTGATGACCTGAAAGAAGCCCAGGCGATGGCAAACGGGCTGGAGTCCTATCTCCAGGGGAGTGAGCTTTATGGCCGAGTCGGTGGCGGCGGAATTTTCAGCGGCGGTAAGATGCCCAGCCTTACCCTCGGCGCACTCATTATGCGGCTGCGACGGCTGCACCTGTTCCGTGACCAGATGACTCCCGCGCAGCAGAGCCAACTGGACTCGATTGAGGAACAGCACGAAAACGCGCGGAAAGAATGGCGGACGCATTATGATAACTGGCTGCTCAAAGAGGCTAATTCGCGCCTGGATGCTATGAATCCATATTTTCAGGAAGTCCGCGATACACCGACAATGGCCGCTTTCGCCTATAAACCCGAAGCCCAGCGCCGTACCATCGTTCAGGAAATTCTGGACAAGATGGAGGAATTGGGAATCCGCAGCGCTGACCTGGATGCCAAAGCCCGCAAGATCGACAGCCGGTTACGCGGTCTGGGTTTGCAGCCATCAGATTTTATCTGGGCTTCCGCGTTGCAGCCCGCCTATCCGCAAAAGGTCTATTGGTGGCTGTACAGCAAACCACGCCAAAATCTGTAAACATCTTATCTGTGGCGGCGATCCTGCTGCTGGCTTTTTTGCTGACATCCTATCATCTGACACGCGAAAGCCTGTGGGATGATGAAGGCTATACTATCTGGTTCGTTCACGACGATGCAAAGGCGCCCGAAGGCATTGTCCAGTCAGCTCAGTTTATCCGCAGCAGCCTGACTAATGTATTCGCGCGGGTGAGCGCCGATGTTCACCCACCTCTTTATTTTTTGACACTCGATGCCTGGGTGCTGTTGACAGGCGACTCGATTTACACCGTTCGACTGTTATCGACATTTTGTGGTTTGATCGCACTGGCAGCAACTTATGCCGTCGGCAAGCAGTTATTTGATCCACAAACAGCATTGATCGCTGTCGTCATCCTGGCGACGGCGAGTTTTTTTGTTTACTACACCCGCGAAGCTCGCATGTATACGCTTCTGATTGCGCTGTCGGCCTTGTCTATGTGGGCATATTTGCGCTTTCAACAGCAAGCGACGATTTGGCGCATGGTCGTTTATGGCGCTGTCATGGCCGCGCTGCTGTACACCCATTACGTCGGTGCGCTCATTATTCTGACCCAGATTGTCCATTTTTTGATTACGAATAAAAGGACCCATCGCCTTCCCCTACGCCGTTTGATTTTCCCCTATATCCTCGCTGCGATCCTCTATCTTCCCTGGCTTCCCGCGCTATTGCATCAAATCCGCGCTCAAGGTGGCCCATCCGCGCTGCCTGTGCCAACCGATTGGGCGGCGATTTCCGCGCTGCTTTTGATTCTGACCAGCGGCAACTGGGGATTATATGTCGCACCATTTGTGATCGGGAGCGCCCTTACAAAAATCCGCGAATACAAAAATGCGCTGATTTTGCTTGCTCTCTGGCTGCTGATAACCCCGCTGATTTTGCTGGCGGTCAACGCCTGGATACGCCCGATTTTTCAGATTCGTTACACGATTGCGATTTTACCTGCGTGGGCGCTGCTGATAGCCTATGGCTTGCGATTTAGCTTTCAGCGATCAGCGGTTAGCGGTCAGCAATACGCACGAAAAACATCGGGAATTTTCTCTGTGTCCTCTGTGCCTCTGTGGTTCAGATTTATTTTGCCAATTGCGCTCTTAATCTGGCTGGCCTACACCCAACTCGCCATGTACACCCAATTCTGGCCGGACAAACCGCGCTGGGAGGAGGCCGTTCAGCAGATGACCGCTATCCGCCAGCCGCTTGAGCCTGCGATCACGGCGATCTCCCCGCAGAGTCCCGCCGCCTATTATGATCGTCAGTATGGCATTCGGCAGGGAATCGCGCTGGATTTATCGTGGCGCTGGCAGGAAACGGTGGGCATCAATCGTTATGTCGAGCATGTCGCGGACTCGCCATCAGTTTGGGTGGTCATGCCCAGCAACGTCGTCAGCACCTGGGATACTATTGTGGGCTTATCAGGTGGTCGCCACGTCGGCTACCGTGACAGCGTGATGAATATGATTTTTTATCGTTTCGACGCGGGTGAAGGCGATAATCTGCATTTTCGTTTTGGCGATGATGTAGCCTATGATGGCGGAATTGGTCATCGACTGTATGCCCGTGCGGGAGAACCTTTTTGCTTCCACACAAGCCTGACAGCACTTAGGCCGCTCGAAAACGAAAAAATCGAATGGCAGTTGACACAGGGATACGGCACAGTACGCACCGCATTATCAACCGAAATCGGTCACACGCCGCCGGAGAGACGATCAATTTTTCACCCTGCATCGACATCCCGCCCAACAGTCCGGCGGGGCCACACCATCTGCGCATGAGTGTCACCGACAACGTACCGCTGCCATTGATCGAAAGCGAAAATTTATATTGGGGCGAACAGCTTGTGCTGGCCCAGGTCAGCGTCTCGGCAGGTGAGTAAGATGTTTCAGAGAAATTTCTCTATCTGGCAAGTTTTAAATGTCCCTTTTGTTGATTCATCCTCAGCGCTATATGCGTTTTTCTCCCCCTTTCTCCATGCAATGGGGAAAGGTGGTTGGGGGGATAGGGGTTGAATTATTATCCTGATCTTACCCGGCGGCAGTTCCGCTTCGGACTATTAGCAACCTACGCTTTGCACCTGCTCGTTTTAGGCCTGTTCATTTTCAGCGTGATTCCCCAAGTTTATCACCCGGCGGATCGACTGTTCTGGCTGCATCAGGGCGGCGATAATGTCGGTTACTTCGAACTGGCGCGTGGCATCTTGAACGGCGATGTACCACCTAGCAAATATCCGTTGGGCTACCCTCTGCTCCTGATCCCCTTCATGGCGATTTTGCGCCCGCCCTTTCAGGAAGATTTGTTAGAGCCTGTTTCAGCCTTCTGGGGACTGGTCATGTTCCCCATCGGTCAGCTTTTGTTGGCTTACATCGCACGCCAAATGACCGGGAGACGTTGGCTATCCCTCCTGAGCGTCTTCATCTGGACGGCGCTCCCGCTGGTGATTTACGGCCTGATCCGTATCGTTTCATCGCCTGAAGCTGCCGAAATCGGCGCATCTCATTTGATGTGGGCGCAAATGCTCTCCGATGGCCCATCCGCGCTAGTGACTCTGATGATTCTCGCGGTATTTCTCGCGCGTCACGAGGGCGATATACGCTGGTCTATTTTACTCGGCGTGCTGTGCGGCTTTTTGATGCTCATCCGCCTGACAGGCGCACTCACAGTCGTCGCCCTGATCGCTGTCATGCTCTACCAACGACGTTGGCGCGATACGGCTGTCATCGCGATTACGGCGTTGATTATTTTTTCGCCGCAGATGATCTATAACGCGCATTTTTTCGGCAGTTCCCTCACCAGCGGGTATCAGGTCTTAGACCAAATTCCGCCGCAAGGGTTATTCAGCATTAGCTATCTTCTGGAAACATTAGCGGAAGCGTGGGCGCGAATCGGGATTTTATTACCGATTGCAGCAATCATCAGCTTCATTTCCGGGGCAGTCGGACTGTGGTTTTTGCTGCGGCATCATCGTGCGGGTGCGCTGGTCATCGGCTTATCGACAGCGCTCACGATTGGCCTCTACAGCATCTATTATTATTCATGGACAGGCAGCCTGACACGGTTTATGATTCCCATTTACCCCTTGCTGGCGATCATTGCGGCAGGAGTGATCGGCTGGCTGGCTGCGAGGTTTGAAAATGCGCCTGTTCGTAGCGATTGATTTTCCCGATGAGATTAAAGACCGGGTTAGCGCGTTGAAAGCGGAAATTCCAACGGCGCGTTGGGTCAGCCGCGATCAGATGCACCTGACTCTGTTTTTCATTGGTGAAACCGAGCGAATCGAGGCCGTCAAAGGTGCGCTGGCAGAAGTCAAATCCGCACCGTTTGATCTCACACTTTCCGGCGTTGGGCGTTTCCCACCCGGAGATCGAAAGCCACCGCGCGTCATCTGGGTTGGTATCAATCCGCAGCCCGCGCTCAACAATTTGCAAGCCAGCGTGACGGCAGCGCTGACGACTATAGGCTTCCAGCCTGAAGAACGCCCCTTCAGCCCACACCTGACGCTGGCACGTCTGAAAACCGAGCGACAATCACCGGAAACCGCGCAATTTCTGGACGCGCACCAATCATTCCAGACTCAACCGATTTCAATTTCGTCGTTTACGCTCTATTCCAGCGCCCTTTCCGCCAGCGGCCCACACTATACGCATGAAGCCGTTTATCCACTTTTAGGGTAAATTTTAGCTTACTGATTAGGGCAAATTTTAGGCCAGCGTTCGGTGCTTCCCGGTACAACTGTAGAATGGTTAACCGTTTCATAGTGGAGAAACGCATGTCGATTTTCTCAAAGAACGCTCTTTTAAAGCTCATGGGTGCGGCGTTGGTCGGGACAGCGATTTATGCCACGCGCATCGAACCAGGATGGCTGCGCGTGAAATATGTTCCTCTTAAGCTGTCCCGGCTGCCAAAAGCTTTTCACGATTACCGGATTGTCCAGATCAGCGATATTCACATGGGCGGCTGGATGACGCGCGAACGTTTGTGGGAGGCGGTAGACCTGATTAACCTGCTGCGCCCCGACGCGGTAGCCATTACCGGCGATTTTGTCGAACGCCGATCCCATTCACTCATGGACGATTTGATCCTGCCGTTAAGCGCCTTAAAGCCATCGGATTTGACCGTTGCAGTGATGGGTAATCACGATTATTCGTTTAACGTGGGCGCGATTCGGCGCGTACTGCAAGCGGCAAATATCCTTGAACTGCGCAACAGCGTTCATACGCTCAAGCGTGGCGATGCAGCCCTGCATCTCGCGGGTGTCGATGATATAGCGCGACATCGCGACTGTATGGACGCTGTGCTTGACAACCTGCCTAATGACGGCACAGCTATTTTACTGGCACACGAGCCGGATTTTGCCGATGTCAGCGCGGCAACTGGGCGCTTTGATTTGCAGATTTCCGGTCACACACATGGTGGTCAAATTCGCCTGCCGCTGCTGGGGACTCCCTTGCTGCCATCCTACGGCAAACGCTATCCGGCAGGGCGCTATCAAATCGGCAATATGATTCAATACACTAATCAGGGCCTCGGCATGATCCGGCCTTATGTTCGCTTCATGGCACGTCCCGAAATCACCGTTTTTATACTGGAAGCGACTCGATGACCAAGAAATGGCGTATTCTCGATTCCGAAATGGCACTCAAAAACCGCTGGATTTCCCTCCGGCGTGACACCTGCGAACTGCCCAACGGCAGAGTGATAGACGATTATTTTGTGCTGGAAGAAAATGATGTCGGCTGCGTGTTCGCGCTGACCCCAGATCGCAAACTCATCATGGTCGAGCAGTATAAACATGCTATCCAGGAGATGTGCCTGGAAGTCCCGGCGGGCTTTTTCGAAAATCGAGTGGGCGACCCGCTGGAAGAATCGCGCCGCGAGTTCCGCGAAGAAACGGGCTACGATGCTGATAAATACCACTACCTCGGCAAACTTTCGCAAAGCCCCACACGCATGACCAATTATTTTCACCTGTTCGTGGCGGAAAATGCTTATCCGGCAGGTGCGCAGAATTTCGACCCCAACGAGGACATCACCGTGCGCCTGCTGCCGCTGGACGAGGTTTTCGCGATGATCGCTTCCGGCGAAATCAATTCCGTCTCGACTGTCGCCTGCATCTATCGAGCCGTGAGCTTTCTCAAATTATGACCGACCAGAACGTATTTCAGCACCATCTCCCCCAATCGCTCAAAAACATCATTGGCGATGCGACCTGGGAGCGCACTTTTGAAGGCTATTCTGGCACGCATGTGTTTCGTCTGAGCAGCGGTAACTATCTAAAAATCGCGCCAATGGATTTTTATAATAGCCTGCTGCCGGAAAAAGAGCGTCTGGTGTGGCTGCAAGGCAAACTGCCCGTGCCGCAGGTATTGGGCTTTGACCACGACAGCAGACATCATTATTTGCTGATTTCGGAAATGTCCGGTGTCCCCACGCATGACCGCCAATTTGAGAATCAGCAGGATGGCCTGATTTCTGCGTTGGCGGCTGGCCTGCGGATGATGCACAGCGTCGATATTCGCGATTGTCCATTTGACCAACGCCTGCAAGTGACGATCAAGGAAGCGCGACGACGATTGGAAAATAAATGGGTCGATGCCGAGGATTTTGACGACGAGCGCCAGGGGCGAACGGCGCAGAGTGCCTTTGATCAACTCTTGCGGACGCGCCCCAAAACCGAAGACGTGGTTTTCACACACGGCGATTACTGCCTGCCCAATGTTTTTATCGACCCGCAAACGTGGGCGGTCACAGGTTTTATTGATTGGGGACGCGCCGGAATCGCGGATCGTTATCAGGATTTGGCGTTGGCAGCCCGCAGCCTGGTTTATAACTTTGGGGATGCCGGGGTCGAGCAGTTATTTAAGCAATATGGCCTCGACACGATTGACCATGACAAAATCGCCTATTACAAGCTGCTCGACGAATTTTTTTAATCGCGCCGCCGATGGCAGGCTGCGCAGTGTAAGTCATTAATCCCCGATAGCAGGCTGCTTAGTGCGCGTTTTATAGCTCTGTACAGGCGCGTTGAGCGGACTGTCCTTTTCGAATCCCAATAGATGGTAGCGCAGCACCGTAGACAAAATTCGTGGGCTGAGGAGTGCGGTTGGCGGGCGGGAAAGATTCATCACCTTCATAAACGTGAGCGTGGCGTGGTTATCGTAAGGCAAAATCGTCAGTACGTGGTCAATGTACTGCTGAATGAAGCGCACAAATTTCCCCGGACGCTCGCCCTCCGTCGCCGGATAACGCAAATCCTCGCCTGTCGCCATCAACCACGCATTTTCCGCCACTTTCGGGAGACGCTTCTGGAACTGGCTGCTCAATCCGGTCAGATCGCGTGCGCCGCGCTGCTTCAACATCGTGTCGAGTTCACGGGCTTCCAACGCCGCGACGGTCATACCCTGCCCATAAACCGGATTAAACGAGCAAAAAGCATCACCCATGACGACAAAACGCTCTGGAAAACGTGTCAGCCGTTCATAATGTCGCCAACGATTTTCGGTGCGGCGGTAGCCATAAATGGACGAAATCGGCGTGGCATTTTTGATGGCCTCATAAAGCGTGGGCGACGAAAGGCTGTGGGCAAATTCCAAAAATCCTTCTTCGTCAGTTGGTGGATAATCCTTGCTCATCCCCACCAGTGTTGCGATCCAGCGGTTGCCCTCGACCTGAAAAATCCCGCCGCCCCGTAAAATACCCTCATTGGGCCGCGTGAGCAGGGTCAACGATTTCCAATCATAAGCAAAATCGGCAGGGGGTTCATACCAGCGCGTCGCATAACCCAGATAGGCATTAATCACCGTTTGCTCTGGCGCCTCATAACCGATCTGCTGCAACCATTCTGGCGTTTTCGATTCCCGTCCGCTGGCATCGACAATCAAATCGCCGTGCAGCGTTTGCGTCGATTTATCCTCGCGTGACTGAAGATTGACCCCGATGATAGTCTGGCGATCAGCGCTGGCGATCAGCGATTGAACATCCGTATGCGTCAAAAAATGGACATTTTTGAGAGCCGTTACATACTGCCGCACATGCCATTCCAGCCGGATGCGCGTCACAATATTCGACTCAAAGCCACTTTCGAAACGTTTGACCCACCCGCCCGGTGTCAGCGAGGCCGTGTCGCGCCCCCAGACTATTCGCGGCGCACCCATTTCGATAAAATCCTCCGCGAGGCCAGGGAATAAGTCTTCCATAATCTTCTGCCCCTGCGCCAGCAAAGCGTGAATATGCCGCGCCTGTGGCACACCATTTCGAAAATCCGGTTCTTCAGGCAGGCTATCGCGATCAATCAGCGTTACACGGTCAAAATGTTCGCTCAGAATACGCGCGGCAAGCAGACCTGCCATACTCGCGCCAATGATAATCGCATGAGATTCAGATGTAGACATTGAAATAATCCTAGGCTAGTGGCAAGTTCGTTATAGAGTACGTGGATCGCTGAGGATACAGATTGTTCAGGGTGATTATTGAGGCACAGCGGTGGGTGTAACGGGCCAGTTGAAGCGGCATTCTCCAGCCTGACCACGTGAAACCGTGTCGCAGCGCGTAATCACTTCGCCATCGTAGCGAATTTCAAAGGTGCTGATCTTTCCGCTGTCCTGCGTTTCGGCACGCCAATAAAATAGCAGCGGTTCCACCAACGCGACCTGGCTGTGGCGGTGTTCGCTGATCGGCTGGCACTGCGGCGGCACACTGGCCTGGCTGCCCTGCAAAACGATCTGAAAACACTTGCCCGGCGGCACGACATCCCCGGCGATTCGATCCCCGGAGAAATCATCGCGGTCATTTTCCACGCCGCGCACAAACAATAGCTTTTGCGATTGCAGCGGATAATCGCCACCGTTAATCATCGTAAACGTATTCTCATCGTAAATAAGCGTAACCAGTGCGCCCGTTGCCGCGCCACCACCCGATCCGCTGATGCTATTAAAAATGAAAATCCCTGCAAGCACCAAAGCGACAGCCGCCGCAAATGCCATCAGGATCATGGGTGTTTTGGTACGCTGCTGCGCCTTTATAGGAATTTCTTCCGAGATCGGCACAGAAATCGTTTGAACGCCAATTTCCTGCGTTTTCTTGAGTGCGCTCTGTGGGATTTCGATCTTCACCGTTGGCGAAGTCTTGTCCGGCGTAACCGGCAGGCCATAACCCCGCTGGATCGCATTGACCAGTTTCATCGCCGTAGGATGGCGTTTTTCCGGCTCTTTTTCCAGCGCTTTGAGCAGTTCTTTTTCAATCTCAACCGGAATATTGGGGTTGATTGAGCGCGGCGGGGGCGGTGGATCGCTGATCTGGCTGAGGGCAATTTCCATCGGTGAATCGCCGTTAAACGGCGTTTGCCCCGTCAAAATCTCATAAAAAATCACGCCCAGCGCATAAACATCGCTTTGCGGCACAGCTTTATTCGAAGATATCGCCTGTTCCGGCGCGACATAACGCGGCGTTCCAAAGGCTGTGCCAAGCGTCGTTTCCACCGATGCCCGTAAAACCAACCCAAAATCGGTCAGGATTGCCTTATCGTCTTTATCAAGCAGGATATTGGAAGGTTTGACATCGCGGTGGATAATGCCAGCAGCGTGGGCATAGTCCAGCGCAGAGGCCACCTGCGTCATGATCCGCGCGGCGCGTTCGACATCCATCAGCGTTTTCGATTTTCGGAGGCGACTCAGTTCTTCAGAAAGGTCTTTGCCTTTAATCAGCTTCATCGCCAGAAAATAAACGCCCGATTCCTCGCCGAATTGATAGAGCGTGATGATATTTTCGTGTTCCAGCGCAGCGACAGCCCGCGCCTCGCGCAGAAAGCGCTTTGTGAGCGATTTGTCGCCGTCGATTCGATCCTGTTCCAGAACCTTGACCGCAGCCTGGCGTTGCAGCTTATAGTCCATCGCTTTATAGACGCGAGCCATGCCGCCGGATGCCAAACGACTGGTCAGGCGATAATCACCTAACTGTTTGCCGATCAATTCATCTTTGAATTTATTGGTGTCGTTTTCTTGCTTTGCCACGCTCAAAATTCCCGTCCTTCAGCACAGGTAACACGCAGCTTTCAGGGGAGCTAAAAGCTTTCTTTATTTGGAGTCTAGGTCGGGCATGATGCCCATTTGTTGGGCTTTATCAAAATCAATCGGGCCGCCTGCACGCATCGTTTCGCTGGCAAGTTCAGCCAGGCTATCGAGGCTAAACAGATCATTCGCGGCATCCGAACTAACATTTTGAAGCTGGTCAAAGATGCTAAAATCCATGTCACCAACAGGTTCGAGCCGGAATGGTTCTGGCTCCGTTACCTTCACTTCAGCCCGTGCGATTGGCTCAAAAACTTCTTGAACTGGCTGGGCGGCAGCTTGCTTGCTCTTTTTCTCAACCTGTGGCGGTTTCGGTTTCTGGATGACGAAAGCGGAAGTCCCTAAAAGCACGATCAGGTCTTCGGCAGCACGGCGGCCAAAACGATTCACCGCCCCAAACTGGCGATTTCCAGCCGCACCATCAAATACCAGACACAGGAAATGATGAATGCCGACAGACAGCACAAAAACGTCGTAGTCTTCACCATCATAAAATTGAAGTGTGGAAGATCGCCCACCGACCAATTCGCCCATATCAATGCTGGTGATGACCATCGGCAGCAGCGCACCCGTCAATTTTTCGCGATCCAGGTAGCCGACTGCGCCGCGCTCCAGCAGAACTTCACCTTTACGGTTGGCAAGCACAATTGCCATCGCGCCTACATCCGACAGCAGTTTATCAATGCTCACCCGCGCAGCTTCAACATCCAGGTGAGGCACATCACCCATATCGCGCACCTGGGGTGTACCGCTGTCACTCTGCGGCGGTTGCAGGGCGGCAAAAATATCGTCTCCATCCAGGCCAGCGATCAGCACACGCAGAAATTGGTGAATATCTACCGGACGATGGAGATAAACGAAGGGTGAGCCAACAATATCTTCGGGGTCAAGATCAGGGTCGTCAACATCCGCCAGAATAATGACGTGGGTGTTGGGGTTGGCCTGTCGCACTTCGATGGCTAGCTGATAGCCTTTAATATCATGATCGAGTTCGACATTCGTCACGACCAGTTGACACGGGCGACTCTTAATCTCTTCCAGCGCTTCTCGGCCACTGGACATATCGATCAGAATAACCTGGCGACCCACTAAATCCATCGCGGCACGGACAATACGCGCAATAGTCCCTGTTGGATCTACGGTGATAATTCGCGGCGAAGCACCCATAAACTATTTCCGTCTTAAGCCTTAATTGAATACGACTAAACATCATTATACTGCAAAATCGGCTCAACAATGAGCCGATCCTATAGGTTGAATTAAGAAATTACTCCTAATTTTTTGTGAACCCGCTGCAATCTTAAGATTTCAAGCCTCAAATAATCCTGAGTCGTAAGCAGCTTGTCGAGTGGCAATGTATAACCTGCTCAGAGCCAATTAACGTAATGAAGTGATAGCGATCAATGGTATAACGATTGGTCGCTGCCCGCTGGTAGCCTGCGTCATCGGTGAGCAGAAATGACAAACATCGAGCTACAAACAGAACGCCGCTCTCCAATTTACTAAGTCGTGGGGCTTGTACACGCGGGGGAATCGCATAAGGTGTTAACTGCACCTGATGAGCGGCCTTTGCCTGCAACTTTTCCCACGCGCGTTTCTTCTGGACAGAAGTGATAAACGTTTCAGTTTCCAGAGTAAGCGCAATACGATCATCCAGACGGTTATTTGGTGTATCCATGTGCGACCTGTGGCTCTTCGTTAAGAACGTTACCCAGACGGTGCCGCAAATTTTCCCGTGCATAGTACAAACGGCTTTTGACGGTACCCACCGGACATTCCAGGATTTCAGCGATGTCTTCCAGGCTTTGACCATTGAGATAATGCAGGACGACGACCACACGCTGGTTAAAATTCAACTCACGTATCGCCTGTCGTATTTCTGCCTGCAATCCTGCGCTTTCCGCCAGTTGATCGGGGGCGTTACGCGCCGGACTCATCAGATAGTCAACCACTGTTTCTAATGATACACGACGTTTCTTATGACGTGTTACCCAAGTATAACTGAGGTTAACGGTCACACGATAGAGCCAGGGCGCAAGAGGTAAGGAAGTGTCAATACGGCTCGCATAACGGTGGAGGCGCAAAAAACAATCTTGGGTAATATCTTCAGCGACAGCGCTATCGTGGGTAATCGCGTTGGCAGTACGATAAATTTGTGAGTAATAACGATCAAAGAGGACACCCAACGCGGTCAAATCATCAGCACGCAGATTGACGATCAATTCTGCGTCACTTAATTCGGGCTGATTGGCAAACATACCTTCTCCAAAATGAGGGGGATAAACAATTTTTATAAAACGTCTCTATTTTTTCGAAAGAAACCCCCTCAAAACAGGGGATGTATATTAGAAAATACTAGCATACTTTTGTTATATTTTGCCAATTTTCACACACATGATTAATATTGCCTTAGAAAGTCGTCGTAAACTATGGGCTTCACGGCATACTCGCGCGTTCTTTTACTTGGGCAGTAGGAATTGACTAAGAAAGCTATGGGGGAGTAGGAATTGATTGAGAAAGCGTTTGAAGGGGTCTTATGGAGCAGCCGTTGGGCGATGCTGCTCGCAGTCATTTTTAGCCTGATCCTTGCCCTGGGCGTTCTGCTCGTCACGACGATTGATGCGCTGCATCTGCTCGGTCAGATGTTATCCTATCTCGATTTCAGCCTGACCGAAGAGATACGGAGCAAAATGCGCCTGGAAACGATTGCGGATGTCGTCGGCATCGTCGATGGTTACTTAATCGCCTCGATTCTCATCATTTTTTCGCTGGGCATCTACGAGCTGTTTCTCAACAAAATCAATATGGCAGAGGGATCGGAGTTTGCATCACGCCTGCTGCTGATCCGCAGTCTGGACGACCTTAAAGATCGCCTTGCCAACATGATTCTGCTGATTTTGATCGTCAAGTTTTTCCAACAGGCACTGAACACCAAATTTACCAATGCCCTTGAAGTCTTATATCTGGCGATTGGTGTCCTGTTTGTAGCAGGTGCGTTGTTCCTGAGCGCTCGTGCAAAAACGTCTAAAACCCTCAAAGCTGAAGAGAAGCAATTATAGGCCAACGGCTAATGTAGCGATTTGTCTTGTAGGGGCGCAGCGCGCTGCGCCCCTACCGGAAAATATATGCGAATATTTTGACTACATTTCCCAGGGGGTCACAAGTTGAATAAAGTTGCCATCGGGATCAGCCAGAGTCGCAACCCAGCCGCCACCCATCTCATACGGCTCTTTGATGACGGTGACATTCAGATTTTTCAGCCGATCAAATTCTTCTTTTACAGCCTTTGTTTCAAGGTTAAGAATAATCCTTGATGGCTCTTTCGCCTGGCCCTTGACTTCAGAATGCTCGCCGATGCTCAGAGAGCAACTGCCAACCTGCCACATATACCAGTCTTCTTCGTGCATGTCTGCGGGTCTGGCAAAAACTTTCTCATAAAATGCCCCAAGTGCGCCGGGTTGGTTGCTCCCCAACATGACTGAATTGAAATTTAGGGTAGACGGCGGATTTTCCTGATTTGCCATGATGATTTATCCTCTACAAAACTTCTTGATTTTGGAAACGCTTTTTCTCAAGCAGTTTTATTATACCACAAATTCAGACCACTTGTTCTAATCCAGCAACAAATTCATTTCCACCTTCAAAATCTGTAGGGTTTTTCAACAGATTGAGCAGTACCGCTACGACCCTGCCAGCGCGTCCAATTCCGCAATCGACACCCAACTATCGGGGCTTTCTGTAGTGCCGTTAAGCCGGATACCCGTCACCATCAACGGCGATGACAACACAAAGTCGATAATCTGAAAGGGTGTGAGCGGATCAAACGGCTGCGAGAGGCTGAAATCCGAAGGGAGCGCCTGCCATTCTCCATCCATCAGCACCTCTGGCACAGCCTCTATAAATCCGGCGTTGTCGGTGTGCTGGTTGCCTTCTATAAATCGGATGGTCTGCACTTCAACGGGGCGATCATAGATAACCTCAAGTGTGAGCGTTCCATCCTGCACTTCCATACTTGTATAAGAAGGCTGCAACTCTTCATATCCATAAAAGTTGTGTTCCCAACCATCGGCGATGATGCTGCTTCTGCCCTCGCCTGAAGAGATATGCGCTTCGACAGTGCCGCCATCCAGACGTACTCGATTATTGGCACTGCGGCGGTACTCTTGCTCCAGCGGATTCAAATCCAGCGGGTCATCGGCGGACAGCGGCGGCAAAGTCCAATTGTCACCATCCACTCTGCCATCGCCTTCGATAATTGTGCGCTCGACCAGCGGGATCATGCGCTCGGCTATCATCGTAAAGGTATCTTCAGCGTCGAAATCATCGGGCAGGTAATCCGGCAGATTTTCGCGTGTCCGGTAGATGTGATAACGATCTGACAAAACCACATCGGGAAATTGCGCCTCCAACGCCTCCGTACCCATCATCAGGCCAAGCAAACCGCCCATCGTCGCGGTGCCGTTGTCGGAATCCCAACCGGATAGCATACCGATCTGCACGGTGCGCTTAAAATCGCCTTCCCCGTACAGAATTGCCATCAAACCTGTCGCAAAATTGACCGATGATTCCCACCATTCGCGATAAACGAAGCCACTCCGATCCGCAGCCCGTTGGTAACGCAGACCAATCGCATCACGGGTGCGCTCCCAGTCATCGACATCAGGATTGTTCAAAAAATCTTCCAGCACGAAATCGGCAATATCCGCCGTTTTGGACGTGTCGGGGATATACTGCCGCGCCTGCTCGACCAGCCAGATGACCTGATCGCGCCCGCTTTGCGTCTGCTCAACCAGCGGCGCGAGCGCATACATCACGACGAAAAACTGCGCGGCGTGGGCGGCATATCCGGCGGCTGTAGTGCGGATCGGCAGGTTCGCTAGTCGCAGCGCCTCTTGTGGCATTCCAGGGGCAAGTGCGCCGAAAAACTCCGTCGTCAACTGCGCGTCGATCATCAGATAATCCGAATTGACGACACCCATTCCTGTCGCTGGCGGCAGAACGCCCACATCCATCCAATCCCGCGCCTGACGGTTGGAAACCCAGATGAAGTCATTGATATGGGCCTTCCAGCCGTCGGCAATCTGCTGGGGTGTGAGTAGATTGGTATCGTGCTGCGTCATCAAATGCAGATAGACATACTCAATATCGGTGTCATCGTCCGAACCCCAGGGATTTTGAAGGATAAAATCGAGCTTTCCAGAATGCCCTTGATTGCTGCCCCAGTCGTCATCTGTATAAAATGGACGGCGGGTGCGCTGACCTTCGGTATTCAGCCCTGTCCAGTTGGCGATGCTCTCGCCCAGCCACATCGCCCGCAGGTGATCGGCATAATCCGCGCGGCTGATCTGCAAGTCATCTTGCGCGCTGACAGGAGAAATAACAGTGATTAACAAAATTATCAGGCAAAAAAATCGGCTTTTTACGTGGGACATCAATGCTTCCTTTTTACAACCCGTTTATCTGATTATAGAGATTTTGATCCGGCAGGCGCGGCGGCAGGTCAGCCAATTTTCCGCCATGTAAGCTGATTTTTCCGCCCGAAACGACCACCGTTCCCATCTTTGTGCCTGCCCGCAGCGCATCATAGGCGGCATTTGCCATTCCCGCCGCCAAAATGCGATCACGGTGCGAGGGTGTCGTGCCGCGCTGTCCATGCCCCAATCGAGTATCGCGGATTCGCAAGCCTGCTTTTTCTTTCAGATCGTCGAGCAGCGTCCGGCTGGCGGTAATGCCTTCGGAGAGAATCACCAGCGCGTACTGCTCTCGTTTTACAGAATCTTCCAAACGCTGAATCAGCCACTCGTCGGTGTAGGCGTACTCCGGCACGAGAACCGCATGTGCGCCTGCCGCAGCCGCAATATCCAGCGCCAGTATTCCCGTATTGCCGCCCAAAGTCTCGACTGAAAATATGCGTCCCGGCAGCGCCCGCGCCGTCGCCAGCAGGCCGTCAATCGTTTGATGCGCGAAATTACAGGCGGAATCAAAGCCAATCGTCATCTCGGTTCCCGGCACATCATTGTCAATCGTCGTTGGAATGCCGATGCAGGCGATTCCCATCTCGGCCAGAATCGGCGGGATATTACGCAGTGTGCCATCACCGCCGAACAAAACGACATTATCAATCTGGTGAGATGCCAAAACTTTGCCTAGTTGGTCGCGATTTTTCGTTTCTTTGAGGACGGGTTCGCGGCTGGATGCCAGATAAGTGCCGCCCAGCGCCGCAACAGGCGCGATCATCTCCGGCTGCAAGTCGATGATTTTCCCAGCCAGCGCCCCAGCGAAACTGCCTACCGCACCCAGTGTGACATCGCCATTCTGCCGCGTCAAACGGGTATATTGGAGCAGCGCCGTATTGATCCCCGGCGCATCGCCCCCGCTGACAACCAGTAATGTTTTCATATGGCTCAATCCCTATGGTGAAATTTTGGTTTACGCTGCCAATTATGGCATAGTATAGTCTTTCAACCAGTGACCTAAAAAGCTGAAATGCTGATAGGCTGAAACGCTGACAAGCCAAATTAACAGGAGTTCCGATCATGCCCCAAACACTCACCCCAGGCCGTTGGCGCGGCTTGAAATTGACTAGTGATAACAATGTTTTTACAATTCTGGCATTTGACCAGCGCGACAGCTACACCAAAATGCTGCCCGCGCAGGCTTCCTATGACGATGCGGTGTCGATCAAGCATGAGGTTGTCGCGGCGCTTGCTCCCAACGCCAGCGCTGTCCTGCTCGATGCGACCTACGGCATGAAATCTGCGCTCAACCTGAACCGGACTTCCGGCCTGCTCATGGCGCTGGAAAAAAGCGGTTATACAGGTGATTCCACCTATCGCCGCGTCGAGTTTTACAATGATTGGACAGTAGCGAAAATCAAGCGTATGGGCGCATCGGCGGTCAAGCTGCTCATCTATTATCATCCTGGCGCAGGCGAATTGGCGCAGGAAATTGAGGATTTGGTGAAGCGGGTACGTGCCGAATGTACGAAGTATGATATTCCGCTGTTTTTAGAACCCGTCTCCTACAGCCTGGATAAAAATATCTCCAAATCCAGCGCCGAATTCGCCGCCACCCGTCCACAGGTCGTGCGCGAAACCGCCGAACGCCTTAGTCCGCTTAAGCCCGATGTCCTCAAGCTCGAATTTCCCGTCGATACTGAATTTAACGACGATCAAAAATCCTGGCGCACCGCTTGCGAAGCCATCAGCAAGGTTTGCGATGTCCCCTGGGCGCTCCTCAGCGCGGGCGTTAATTTTGAAGTGTTTGAGCCGCAGTTGAAAGTCGCTTGTGAATCCGGCGCGAGTGGTTACTTGGCGGGACGCGCCATCTGGAAAGAGTGCATCGCTATGTCGCCGGAAGATCGCAAGCAGTTCCTCGCGCAGAAAGGCGTTGATCGCTTCAAACGCCTCGCGGACATCGCGAATCAAAATGCTCGTCCCTGGACAGACTTTTACCAACCGTCCATTGGTGGCGAAACCTGGTATTCTGAATATTCCGAATAAGCCTTTTTAAACCTCAATATGGTCATATTCTGTAGGGGCGCATCATGATGCGCCTTTATATTTTAACATTCCAACCTATTGACAAGTAAAAATTTATTTTTATAATAAAAGTAGTTTTTAAAATACTTGTTCTATAGGCAGCACACAAATGCAGGACGTTTTTTACATTGATGGAGTTGAACAGGCAACCGCGTTGCTGAAACCCGCGCGCATGGAACTGCTCAAGCGCCTGGATCAGCCGCGCACCTGCCCGGAACTCGCCGACTATTTTGGCGAAACGGCGCAAAAGGTTTACTACCATGTGAAAGCGTTGGAAAAAGTCGGCTTGGTCGAAAAAGTGGACGAAAAGCGCGTGCGCGGCGTGGTTGAAGGCTATTACCAAGCTAAAGCGCGTTCGTATTGGCTGGCACCCGCGCTCGTCGGCAAGATCGGCGGGCAGCGTATGGCGCAAAATCAGGCCAGCCTGCGCGTCCTGCTCGGCCTCGCCGAAGAAATCCATGAAGACGTTGGTCGCCTGGGGCATAAAGCCGAAGCCGGAAAAGATGTGCCTTCGGTTTCACTTTCGGCCCATATCTCTCTCCCCGATGGCAGCCGCCGCGCCGAGTTTTTGCGCGAACTGCAAACCGTTTTCGAAAATCTCGCCCGTAAATATGGCACACCGCAAGATGACATTGAAATCGCCAACGAGCAAGGGTATCGCCTCGTGCTGGTCTGTTATCCGAAAAACGAATAGGGATCAATCAGAGATCAATCATGGAAAACACCTTTCATATTCAGATCAAATTAAAAGCAATGCCTGAAGCCATCTTTCACGCCCTGACTGACTCAACCGCGCTTGCGGGTTGGTTCGCAGAATTTGCGGCGGTCAGCCTCAACGAGAAATCTTACGACTTTTGGGGGCGATTCACGCCTGAAACGCCCACGCAAGACACCGGACATCACCCCATTCTGGAATTTGAGCCAGCCAAGCATCTGAAATTTAAGTGGAATCTGGCAAAGACCGATACGATTGCCCACATGCAGATTGAGAAACGCGATCAACAGACTCTCGTGATCGTCAAACACGATGCTGAACTTCAGAACACAGACTTCAGCCGATATTCCGTTGAGGATTTCTGGTTCTTATCGCTGGAAAATCTGCGCCGCCATCTGGATGGTAAAGCGCCCGTTCGCTGCGATTTCTCTGGCCCCATGAAGGGCGATATTCGACATACGGTTGAAGTTGATGGGAGTGCGCAGGCAGTTTTTGACACGCTCATCAAACCCGAACAGCTTCAGCGGTGGATCGCCAGCAACGCCAGTGTCGAACAAGTCGTTGGCGGGCGTTATGAAATTGGTTGGGAGCATGGTGGCCCGACCAAAATTCTGGAGTTGGTGCCGAATCAAAAATTGTCAACACTATGGCCGGGGGAACAGGACACGGTTGTCACCTGGACTCTCGAAGAGTCCGGCGGCAAAACACGTTTGACCATCGTCCACAGCGGATTTGCGCCCGATCAGGATACCGGAGGATTGCAAGTCGGCTGGCTAAATTTTACAAGTTGGGTGAAATCGCTCGTGGAGTATGGCGAAGACTGGCAGCCTGCAACCGTTAAAATTCCTGAAGGCTTCAAGTGGCTCTATCCTGCCTCGATTTACGCAGCGCAGAACGAGATTTAGCTGCCTAGCGGGTCAGTATTTCAGCCAGTCAGCTTGTCAGCCATTGCAGTTGAGAACTCTATTTTTTATGAATAGCCCAGGAGGCAAATATGAATCTCGGTGCATTTTCGGTCAGTTTGAGTGTCAAGGATTTAGAAGCGTCGAAATCCTTCTATGAGAAGCTTGGTTTTAGCGTTTTTGGTGGCAATGCAGAGCAAAATTGGCTCATTGTGAAAAACGGCGACCACATCATTGGGCTGTTTCAGGGCATGTTCGAGAATAACATTTTGACCTTCAATCCAGGTTGGGATCAGGACGCCAAAACCCTTGAGTCTTTCACCGACGTGCGCGACCTTCAACGAGCGCTAAAAGCGCAGGGCATAAAAATTGTAGCTGAGGCCGATGAGAGTACAAGCGGGCCAGCCAGCCTTGTGATTGTTGATCCTGATGGAAACCAAATCCTGGTTGACCAACACGTTTGATCTTGAATGCGATGAACACCGCAATCTGAAACGTCGCATTTGTAGGACGCAACGTGATGCGCCCAAATGAGGAAATGATATTTATGACTGTTCTCACCGACTATCACGAATTTGAAGGCCTCCATTGGGAAACAGGCACCCTACGCAATGTTCTGGCTTATCAAGGCGTGAAATATGACGGGAAGCCGCTGAGTGAGGCGCTGCTGATGGGTATCAGCGGGGGGATTGCCGCCGGATATTTCACGTTTGAATACCAGGGTCATGACCCCTGGTTGCATTTCCTGACTCTGTTTTTGTATAACGGTGCGCCGGGGAGAGCTTACGAGCGACTCAATATCCCCAAGCAGGCCAAGCAAACGGATAAACCTGAGAAAGCCGTCGCAAATTTACTGAATGTGCTGGAGGCAGGAAAACCTGTAATCGTCTGGGCAGATATGTTCAGTCTCCCCTACAACAATCTGAACGGTTCGCAGGTAATGTGGGGAATGTTCCCACTGGTCGTCTATGGCTATGATGAAAAAGCAAACCTCGTTTATATAGCAGACCGTGCTAGCGTCCCATTAACCGCCACAATCGACGATTTCGCCGCTGCCCGCGCCCGCGTAAATACCAACAAAAATCGACTGATGACGGTTGGTGCGCCGGATTTGAGTAAGCTGCCGGAAGCCATCAAAGCCGGGATTGAGGAATGTATCAGCGGTTTTCTCGACGATCCGCCCAAAGCACCGATGAAAGGCAAATATGGGCTGGATGCGTTTACCCGCTGGGCGAATCTGCTGGGCGATAAAAAAGGCTGGGCGAAGCAGTTCCCACCGGGGATTAAAATGTATGCTGTACTGAAATCGGCTTTTCAATATACCCACTTATGGTACACGGGCGGCTGCGGGGGTCGCACTGTTTATGCCGATTTTCTGGATGAGGCTGCCACAAGTCTAGCAAAACCTGCGCTCAAGGATGTGTCTGTACAATATCGCACGACGGCAAAATTATGGGATGAGCTTTACGAAGCTATGCTGCCCGATTCCGTTCCGCTATTCAAAGAAACCCGTGAACTTATGACGCGCAGCTCATCACTGTTTCACGAACAGGGCGCGGCGTCGTTACCGGAACGTCAGCAAATTTCGGCGCGTTTAGATGCCATTCACGAGATTGTCGCTGCCGACTTCCCATTGACGGATGTCGAGGCTGCTGCCTTGCGAGAAAATCTGCGCGATCATGTCCTCAAAATTCATGATGCGGAAAAAGAGGCTATTTTGACGCTTAAAGACGCGATGGCCTGAATTTTCATTCGCTTTCGTAGGGTATTGGTCTGCGGTCAAAATCGTAATAGATCACAAACGGGCCGATTTGCGCGATTTGGTAATCAATCCCCTGTGAATCGAATGAATCTTGAAGGCGTTCATCCAGCGTGGGCAGATTCGTCGTGATATAGGCGACACGTTCGGCGTTTTCCGTCGCATCCTGATAGGGCGCGTGACGATTATCAGCGGCGTTGTAGCCGAGGTCGGCCTTATAGGGCAGTGCAGAACTGTACTGCATTCGTTCGCCCGTGAGAAAGGCCAACCGGAAAGCTGTCCAATAATTCGTGTACCCGTTGTAGAGCTGTTGTTCGTCCAGAAATGTGATAAGCGCTTCGTCGTGATCGTTTGGAAGATGCGAAATAAGATCAAATTGTGTCGTCAGTCCAGGTGGATTTGTCATGGCAACAATTTGACCGACAGCCTGATAGCCAACGACGAGCGCGATCAAAAGTATTGGCAGGATACGATTTTGTAGGGGCGCAGCGTGCTGCGCCCCTACGGTGGTCGCCCATTCCGCCAATGTCCCCAGCACAATGCCTAACGGCAGCAGCATCGGCAAAAAGTAGCGCCCAGTAGGGTCTGCGCCGAAGGTCGAGGCGATAAAAATGGCGCAGAACAGGCCAAGCATGCCCAAAACCAGCCCACGTGCGTCCGGCTTCAGCAGGTTTTGTCCGCGCAAAAGCCGAAAAATCGCGACAATGTGGATCATCAGCACGAGCACACCGACAGGCAGTAGAAAATAGGCCGCGTTCCAGGGAAAACGCATCCCGATCAGCGTGGGCAAGCCGATGAACGCCAACCCGAAGGCTCGTTGTGCGGGCGGCACATAGGGAATTCCGATGCCCTCAAATTCGCCTGTCTGCCTGTTGGAGATAAACGTCGCCAGTGCCGCATGATTGTGCGTAAAGTCAAAAATCAGCCAGGGGGCAGCGCCGATCAACACGCCAATTACAGCCGCCGAGATTTGAATCGGAAGCGATAATCTCGATTTTTCGCGCAGTGGTCGCCAGATCAGCGCGTAAAAAATCAGCAGGCAGACGGGCAGTGCATAGGCGACGATCAGGCCATTTGTCCACCAACCCAGCCCACCGAAAATACCGAGCAAGCCCCAGCGCCACCACGAATGCTGATACTCATGCGTGACTTCGTAACCGAGCAACAAAATCAGGCCGCCGAAAATCAGCGTTTCGTTGTAACCGCCAAGTGTCGCCGTTGTATATAGCGCGGTATTCACAGGCGGGACAGCCATCACCAGCCCTGCGACAAACGCGACTTTTGCCTTGCCGGAAAGCCGCCACGCAGCCGTAAAGCCAATCGCGATAGAGAGCAAATACAACACACTCTGCACAACGCGCACACTCATCACCGACTCGCCGATCAGCCGGAAGCCGATTGCGATCAGCCACGCATCCAGGCTGCCCATATAAGCTTGCCCATAGAAAAATGTCGGACGCTCTCCCTGGTTGATATGTCGCGCCATTAAAGAGACGATTGCTTCATCGGAATGGAACGAAACCGCGCCGCTGGCAAGCAGCAGGAGTCGGGCGGCGAATGCAATCAACAAAACGGCGACCAAAGTACGCCAGGGAAATTTCATCGTCATGGTTAATCTTTCAAACGTCAATCTAAAATCATTGTGACCGAAAATCGTCCGCAAAACCCTACAGGTTGCGCTATACTTGCGCGAAAGGGTAATTTCCGCTGGAGAATGGTCATGCGAAAACGAACGCTGTGGGTGTTCATGCTTCTGGTGCTGCTGATAAGCGGCGTTGGCGTTCATGCGCAAGCCAATACCGCACCGCTCATCTTCCTGAAGGATGGCGATTTGTGGTCTTGGGATGGCACAACACGGCAGTTGACCAACAGCGGCTATAATGAGCGTCCGATCCTCTCGCCGGATGGCAGCCGTATCGCCTACAGCGCGATGAACGAAATTGGCATCACCGCGCTCGAAACAGGTTTTATCGGCGATTCGCCCCTTCCCAATGACATTTGGGTTTTGAACATCGCCAGTGGACAGACTACACGAATCGTTGCGCAGCCCATTGGAGCTACATTTAATATCCAGAATACGCCCAGCAATTTTATCGTTCGTTCCGAACCCTCGTGGTCGGCAGATAGAAACCGAATCGCCTGGAGCGAACTCGTATTCCCCAATTTTACGCACCATCTGGTCATGCACGATCTGACGACCAATTCGACAACGATTATCGCCGATTTGCCCGAACCCGCTGGCATACCCGGCCCTGCGACTGTGCGTTGGGTGGGTTCGTGGATCACAATTCTGACCAGTCTGTACGATGCCACCGCAGACACGATCACCGACGCGACGCAGGCATACAGCACCACCGGAACGCGCTCAATCAATGTGCATCTGACGGGCAGCGATGACAATGATTTTGTCACGGATATTTCTGAGGTGATGCAAGCGGGACAAGCCTATATCGGCATCTCCTACATCTCTGGCTTCTGGCAATTGATCGACCCACAGACGGGCGCAGACCAGCAGATCAATGTTTTGCCGGAACTTTATGGCCTTCTAGCGCCCAACGATTCGTTATCGCTTCAATTTTTCCCGTATCTCAGCACCGACGGTACGCAGCGAATTTATGATTGGTCGCTGATAACGCCGTTTCAGCCTGTTAATTTGCCCTACAACGGCTTTGTTTCAGGGATCGCCCTTTCGCCAGATGGTCAATCTATCGCTTATCTTGGTGAGAATGGCGTACAGATATGGCAGGGACAGGTTATCGCAGGGAGCGAAAATGCGGCTGCGATTGCCTGGGGGCCAGTTAGCTTACGGATACCGGAATTACTCGATCAGGGTGGCAGCGCTGCAAACGCCTGTTCCGGTTTTATGCCCTCGCGCCTGTTCCCCGGCGGGCTGGGGCGCGTGACGCCCGGCGACCCCAACAATCTCCGCACCGCGCCAGGTTATGCCAATGCCGCGCTTGGCCTGATTCCGGGAGGCGATGTGTTCGAAGTCCTCACTGGGCCAATCTGCGCGGATAATACGGCATGGTGGCAGGTCGTTCATCTGGGACGACTCGGCTGGATTGCTGAAGGGAACGGCAATATTTATTGGCTAGAGCCAGCCGCCAGCTACCCCACGCCAACGCCTTTCGCGACGCAGCCTCCGATTTGTACGATGTCACCGCGTTTGACCGTCGGCGCAACCGCGCAGGTTACATTCGGCCCCAGTAACACGCTGCGGGCTGCACCCGGATTCAACGGCGCTGTGACAGGCGAGCTTGTGGGCGGCACGATGGTCAGGGTATTGAGTGGGCCGCGCTGTGTGGATGGTGTCAATTGGTGGCAGGTCGATGAGCAGTTTGTTTTCGTGGGTTGGACTGCTGAAGGACAAAATGGTGAATACTGGCTGGTATCCGTCGTCTGCCCGAACGGACTTATCTCGCGCCTTGCGCCCAATCGTCCAGCGCGTGTCACCCCCGGTACACCGAATAATCTGCGCGACCAACCACCAACCGGCGCAACAACCAGCAGCGTCATCGGTCAGATTCCCGGCGGCGCAAATTTCAACGTTATCAGTGGGCCACAATGCGGCTCGGACGGCTTGATGTACTGGCAGGTCAATTTCAACGGCACAATCGGCTGGACGGCTGAGGGCGATCAGGGCACATATTGGCTGGAGCCAAATTCGTAATGCTGAAATCGACTCATCCCAAACCAACGATTGACCGTATCACACAATATGGTGCGCTGGCGCTTGTGGCCGTCATGCTGGTGGCGGCGCTGGCGCAAATCGTGCTGGCGTTGACCGTGCGGCCTGCGCTGCTGTTCATCCTGACCGCGATTATCACGATTCTGTTAATTCCCTTCGTCCTCATGCTCACGGCCTCAACGCCAGGTGTGACCGTCACTAAAGAAGGCCTCAAAATTGAGCCGCTGATCTGGAAAACGCATTTTGTCACCTGGCAGGATGTCAAAGCCGTAAAATATTATCCTTTGCTGCCCCATGTGGGCGCTGAAGTGACACGCAAAGCCATGACCGGACGCAAAAACTATCGCCCTGCCGAGGGGATCATGCTGGTGATTCCCAGTTTGCCACCGCAATATCGCATCACCGGGCTGCTGGCGGGAGAGGGTTTAACCTCGGTCATCGGCGTGACCACACGAACCCACAGCAATTACGATCAGTTAACCGAGAAAATTTTCACCTATACCGGAACGATATGATCTCGATTATCGCAACAGTGCTCAACGAGGGCGAGAGCATCCGGCGCTTGCTCGATTCATTGGTGGCGCAGACTCGACAGCCCGACGAAATCGTCATCACCGATGGCGGCAGCAGTGACCAGACCGTCGCGATTCTGCAAAGCTATACAGCTCGTTTACCGCTGAATGTGCTGGTGATACCCGGATGCAATATCAGCGCCGGACGTAACCGAGCGATTGAAGCGGCGCATGGAGACATCATCGCCGTCACTGATGCCGGGGTGCGATTAGAAAATGATTGGCTGGAACACCTGACACAACCGCTGCTCATTGATTCTTCAACACAGGTCGTTGGCGGTTTTTTTAAAGCCGATACACACAACACATTTGAAGCCGCGATGGGTGCGACGGTTTTGCCACTGTCTGACGAAATCGACCCTCAGACATTTTTACCAAGCAGCCGCAGTATCGCATTTCGTAAATCGGCATGGTTGGGTGTTGGTGGCTATCCTGAATGGCTGGACTACTGTGAAGACCTGATTTTTGATTTGCGCCTCAAGCAAGCTGTCGGGAATTTCGCTTTTGCGCCCACCGCAGTGGTGCATTTTCGCCCGCGTGGATCGCTGCGTTCATTTTATAAGCAGTATTATTTGTATGCGCGTGGGGATGGCAAAGCCGATTTGTGGCGCAAGCGTCACCTGATTCGCTATCTGACCTACCTCGTCGCTGCGCCGCTGGTATTGTTATTGGGGTTGTTTATTCACCCGCTTTTATGGGCGCTCTATCTGCCCGGTGCAGCTTATTATCTCTACCAACCCTACCGCCGCCTACCTTCGATTTTGAGAAATATCCCCAATCGCAGCGTTCTGAAGGCGGTTTTGCTTGTGCCAATTATTCGGATTCTCGGCGACATCGCCAAGATGATCGGCTATCCGGCAGGGCTGCGTTGGCGACGAATCCACCAGCCTCCAGATTGGCGATCATAAACAAAGGGTAAACAGCCCTTATTGGCGGATCATAAACAAAGGGTAAACAGCCCTTTCAAATCTGTATATAATAAGAAGATTAGTGTATCGCGCTGGTCAAGTCGGAATGAAGGGGGCAACATGTCACCAAACATCAGCCATATCAATCTTAAAGTTCTGGTCATGGATACCGACTTTTTTGCTCTCCAGGCCATAAACAGCTACCTCGCCTGGGATCGTCGGACGCGCGTCACCAATTTATCAGAAACGCTTGATGGCATGTGGGGATATATCCGGCGAACACCTCTCGCGGAGCTGCCCGATATTGTGATTCTCGACTCCGATCACCTGGGAGGGCCGGAACTTCTAAAGAATGCCATTCACCAGCTTCAGAAAAAAATTGAAGACGTGAAAGTGTTATGTCTGGCGCAGATGATTGATCCTCCGCTTATCGAGGCGGCGGCGGATGCCGGAGCGTGTGGATTTTTGCTGAAACAGGATGTTCGCCTTCAGATTGCCTGGGCGATTGTCTACAGCTACAACCACGACTTTATCGTCACCACTGAGATCGCCAAAGCCTGTGAAAACCTGTTTAATCATCGTATTCGCTATGCCAAAGTGCTGCCTGAACAGCGCGAATACCCCGAACTGACGGATCGGATTCGTCAGGCGATCAAATTATGCGTGGTGGAGGGAATGCCTGCGCATCTGGCTGCCGATGAGATGGGCATCAGCCTGCATACCATTCGCGGCTATATCAAGGAAGGCTACCGCATCATGGAAGCCTACGACGAAACGGAATATCCTGTCGATATGACTCCCCAGGAACGCGCGTTTATGCGCTTCACGGCCTTTGCCGACGAAAACCAAGCCCCTGAAGAACCTAAAAGCCGCAGCGAAGATACTTCCAAGAATGGTAAGAAGTCGTCTTAGCCCTTCAAGAAACCGACCTGGCATTCACAAAATGACCAGGTGCTTAAGGAATCCAACTCTGCCTAAACTGAATTGTCTTGACTCATGGAATCCAACTCTGCGTAAACTGAATCGTATCGACAAAGTTGCCGTTGACGGCCATTTCCCAGTGGAAATGTGGGCCACTGCTGCGCCCGGTATCGCCTGTCACGCCGATAATCTGGCCTTTGACAATTGTTTGCCCGCGCGTCACATGAATCTGCGACAGGTGGCAGTAGGCCGTAAATACGCCATAGCCGTGATCGATAATGACGATATTGCCACGAATGTCCAACAATCCGGCAAAAGCAACTTTTCCGCCTGCCGAAGCCATGATCGGCATACCCAATATCGTCCGAATATCCCAACCTGTATGGCGGGTCTGAAGCGCACCGTTGAAGTTCCGAAATGCGCCAAAGGGTGAGGTCAATTCTGAGCCTAATATCGGCAGTTGAAAGCCGTTCGCGTCCCACATATGCTCCGGCGTGACCGGGCTAAAGACGCTTTCCAGCCGCGCCAGCTCATCCCGTTCGATTTCGGCATCGACCAGATAGAGGCGATCAGGAGCCATCGTGATGTCCTGGCGAATAAATCCACCCAGCACGACCTCGACCTGCGTATTAATCGTCACGCGCGTACCATCGTCATACCATGCAAACACCGAGATGTCATATTTGCGCGGGGTTTGCTCCATATTAACCGACAAAATGCCATAATAACCATCACCAGGGACGGGGTAAAAATCGACGATATTATTGATGAAACGCGCACGTCCCCCGGCGATATTCTCGCCATTCACATGAATTAACCCGACCTGACCCTGCGCAATCGACTGGAAATAAAGCTCAACGGTTGTGCCATCCTGTTCGAGGATGCTCATCGGGGTTGGACGCGGAACAGGAGTCGCGGTATAGATCGGGGCGGGCGTGCCTACCGTTGGCGGGGGCGGCGTTTCGTTGATGCCTTCGTCGGCATAAGCCAGGGATACAATGCTCAGGAACACCGTCAGCGCGATAAACACGAGTCGTTTCAAGAATCAATCTCCACCGAATAAACGTGCAGCGCTTTTAGATTACAGTCTCGAATGGAGTCTTGCAAGGCGCGAAGAACCAATCGTCGGTCATTCGTCCGGTACGCGGAAAATCACTGTATCGAGAATAGCCTGCAATTCGTCGTCCGCCGCAGTCATGGCCTCTATCGGCTCGGCATAAACGAAAAAGACGAAATTAATCTCTTTAACCTGCACCCCGGCGAACCAACCGCGCGTATCCGGCGAGTCCGGGCAGTCGATAATCGAGAATTGCGTACCACTGGCGGATTGATTACCAATGCGATAGGTACGCTGCAAATCGGTGCCGGAATTGCAGCCTCGGTCAACCATCGCCAACCGGAACAGGCGCAGACCATCCGACCATAAATCGGCTTCGGCAACGGGTTCACCGGGTTGGGTGAAGGGGTCTACCATGTTCGGGAATGCCCAGAAAATCAGGATTTTGCCCGTGCCACCCGTCACTGGCCCTTCATAATAAGCAATCGGTACAGAGCGCATTCCATCGACATCGGGCAGCGCATAATTGTCATAGCGATAACCCCATCCTGGCGGGAAAGTCATATCCAGCGGCGGCGGATCGCCAATGCCTGCAAGCTGCGTAATCTGCATGACGATTGTTGGCTCTTCGGTGGCATCCGGCGCGGGCAAAGTCGCCGTGAGTGTGGGGAGCGCGGTTTGTGTGGCTTCCAGCGTGGGTGTTGATGATGGAACGAGTGTGGCTGTTGGCGCGGCAGCGGGCGCACAAGCGCTGATGAACAGCATGAACCAGGCGTAACGCCAGATGCGTTTAAGATGCGGAGTGCTGTGGAACATGAGACAACCCGTTCTGTATAAATTCGTGCAGCACAATTGAAATCGTGCATCGCAATAAAAATCGTGCATCACAGTATAGCATCGGACTGTAAAGAAATTCAAACCTCATAACTCATAAGTAACCAGGTTGTTAAAAGCAAATTGATGTAAGATAGAGACAGCATTGAATATAACTTTCAGGATAGAGAATGTCTGAAACGCCAGTTATTCCCTGGGTAATTGAACTCTACAACCCCAAGATGCCGACACCGCTCAAAATACGGTTAGAAAATCGTGTGATTATAGGCCGGAATGATAAAAACCAGACTCAACAGCCTGATATTGATCTGGGGCCATATGGCGCAGAAGCCGAGGGTGTGTCGCGCCAGCATTTAGCGCTGCACACCGAAAATGATTTGCTCATGATTACCGATCTGAAAAGCGGTAATGGCACCACTCTGAACGATGTCCGCCTCGACCCCACCAAGCCGCAAATTCTGAAGAACAATGACATCCTCCACCTGGGACGCATGGAAATCACCGTCCGTGTGATTATCTCGCCAGCGGAAGGCAGCATTTTCCGTAAACAAACGGAACTCCAACTGGATGATCGCTCACACCCCGGCAAAGGGCAGTTTGTTTTGATCGTCGAAGATCACCCGGAAGTGGCAAAAGTTTTCGCGCTGATTCTGGAACGTGCCGGCTACAGCGTACAGATTTGCCCGGATGTGGTCAGCGCAATGCGTGCTTTTAACCACAAACGCCCCAGTGCGCTCATCCTTGATCTGATGCTGCCGGATATGAACGGCCTGGAATTATGTCGCTATGTGCGCCGCAATATCCAGCGAAACACCGTGCCGATTGTCATCGTCAGCGCCGCTAGCACGCCCGATAAAGTCGCCGAGGCGATTGACGCCGGAGCAGATATTTTCCTGGGCAAGCCCGTGAGCGCCAAAGAACTGCGCCACGTCATCTCGTCGCTCATTCACCAGCACGAAAGCGGTGTGACCATGCTGGCAACCAAGCATCTGGTCGGCACCGCACCGCTTCAGGCAATGGAACCGGAATCACGTCAAAGCGCGGTTGTGCTGTTCGTAGCGGGACACAGCGAAACCCCGATCACGATCAGCGTTCAGCAGCCTGTCTCGTTTGGTCGCTCCGCCGATCTGCCAGCGAAAAGTTATGTTGACCTGAGCCGTTTTAATGCCATTGATAACGGTGTCTCGCGCATTCATATGACGCTGCACAGCAAAGATGGCGCTTTCTATGTTGAAGATAACAACAGCGTCAATGGCACTTACCTCAATGGCGACCCACTGAAGCCGCACCAGCAAAAGCAATTGGGTAACTCTGACGAAATTCGCCTGGGCCAGTTACGGATGTACATCTATTTCCTGACCGACAAGGATAAAGAAGTCACTCAAAACCCCGGCGAGACTTCAAAATGATGCAGCACATTTTCCATGATGGCGCTCCATGTCGGGTCTTTCGCCAATCCCCACCCCGCTCCAATTGACCCGGCGAAAAAAACATGTCCACCGCCTGGCTTTTCCCAGTAAATCATTTCGCTAATCACCGCGTCGCCGTTCACCGGACGCATGAAATAATCCCAAAGGGTGTCATCGTCGCCACGTTTGCACTGCCCCAGCAGCATCATTCCCGGCTGGTCATAGGGTAAACCCGCTGGCTCCATCTGGCTAACGCGCACATCCCATTCATGCCCAACGGAATCATGCGCAAATTTCGCGCCCTCCGTGAGTCCTACATCATGAGGATATTTAAAGAGGAAGAAATCAGGTGCCATGCAGGTGTAAGCCTGGGGCTTGTTATTATTCCAGAAGCCGACGCTTTCCAGCCCGATCAGTTCATAGGCCGGATAGCCGCATTCGCGCATGAGGTTGCCACGCAGCCCATCGTGGCTGTGGAAAATTTCGCCAATGGGCGTGTCACCGCCGGGGATACCTTCCAGCTTGTGGCATTCCATGACCGTCTGCTCATCGTCAAAACTCACGCGCCAGAACATCGTATTCCCTGACAGCACGATCAATTTTCCGCCACGATGCAAAAACGCCTGAACCGCCTTATACGCCGGAATCGACCAGTATTCGCTGTGGCCGTTCATCATGAACACATCATAATGATCGAGAATCGACGGTTCACGGTGCAGGTCAAAATCGGTGGTCACGTCGTAGTCATAGCCGTGTTGATCGAGCCAGATATGGGTAAAGCGTTCGCCGCGCATCAAATGGCTGTAACCGATATTCTGAGGGCTGTACAACACATAAGGCTGCGCGTCCGGCCAGGGTGTGCGCAAACCCATTTTGGAGGTCGGCTGTCCGTGACGGTGCGAACGATAGCAGGAATAGGCGGGCGCGTCGGGGTGGCTGTTTTCGCGCCCCGATGTCCCCCAAAACTGGCGATATTCCGTGCTGGTATTATTCATGGCGAACGACGAGGCGTTATAGGCCAGCCATGTACTTGTCGCGCACAGGACAAGCATTTTCGCTTTCGGGCGGCTGGGCGCTTTACGAACGACAAAGGTCACATCATAAATATATTCAAAATCCGCGCCGAAACGGATTCGCCCCACATAAATACCTGGTTTCGCGTCTTCAGGGATGCGATAGGTATGGCTCACGCCCCAGCCGCAGTCGTAAAGATCATCGGAGGCAAAACGCAGGCCATGTCCGCGCCGCGTATCTTCTTCCGGGTCATAATGCCCGAATCGCGGGACGGAATCATGATTAAAACTCGGCCCGCCGATCATCCAGGTCGCACAATTGATGATTTGACCGTGACGACGATAAACGCTGACATCTTCAATCTGGTCGCCTTGTTCCTCCCACAACGGCCAGCAACCCAACACGCCGTCAATATCTGGTGGTTCAAGCGCCTGGGTTTTGTATCGTGCGTGAATCTCGTCCGCAGTCAGCCCTCGGTCATAAATCACGGGCATAGCAAGATCGCCGTCGAGAAAATGGCTGGTCTGCCCGTTTTCACCATACGCTCCTAACCGCAGCGGCGCGACTCCTGGCTTGACCATGCCGCTAAATGGCTGTTGATGATTGAGTTCGCCATTGATCCATATGAAAACCTGTTCACCATCCCACACGCCGACGATGTGCTGCCATTCGCGCAATTTGAGAGCCGCCTCACTGACGAAAAAATTGTCGCCATTAAACTGACCGCCGTCGCCCGCATAAAACGCTGCTTTGCCTTCAGGCGTGATAAACAACCCCAAACCGCAAGCATTAGGCGCTGTATATTGGGTCAATACACCTTGCCACGAATCCAGCTTCCAGGGGCGAATCCAGCATTCCAGTGTCAGCGCCCTCAACGCCTGATACGCCGGAATCGACGGCTCAATATTGACATATGAGCCGGGGTGTATTGGCTGTTGGCTGGGTGTAGTTGTCGCAAATCGAAAAAGTTCGTTGTCCTGCGCTGGGCTGTCAGCGTCCGCGCCGAGTTTGACAACAGCAAGTTCATAGAGTACGTCGCTGCTGACGCGAAAATGGATCATTTCGCCCGCCGCCACACTCTTTTCCGCATAAGCATGAATACCCGGCAGCCAGATTGGAGTTGAGTTTTCTCTTGACATGTTGCCCCTTTATTTCAGCATGTAAATAACGCTATTCAAAAGCGCACGTGACTTTTGTCCCCAAAAGTTGCGTCCGGCTAAAATTAAGCTAAGATACACGAATAAATATAACAGGTCTTGAGGGCTGCCTGCCGTAGACCACGTCCTTACTTTCCAGGCATCTGTAGGAGGGGGCGAGTTGAGAAAAGCGCTGCTCGCAATCATTTTTGCTCTAATTTTGCTGCCAGTGGCAATCGCAGCCATGCAGGATTCTCCTGCGCCCACCATCGAAATCACTGGCGTAAATCCAACCGAACTACCCGTTATCACCGTTACAACGACGGTTCTCGACAGCCTGGGGCAGCCTGTGGATGGTTTAACCACAGCCAGCTTTCAGGTCGTGGGCGAGTTAGCCGATCAAGCACAGATCGTCAGTGTGCGCCGCATCGAGGATGAAGATCTTCCGGTGGCTGTCGTGCTGGTGATTGACATCAGCAGCAGCATGGCGGGTCGGCCTTTTGCCGATGCCCAGGAATCGGCTAAAATCTTTGTGAATGCGATGGATGACAATACCTCAATTGCGATTGTCACCTTTGGAAATAATGTACAGGTTATCCAGGATTACACGACTGATAAATCGGTGCTGCTGAATGCAATCGACAATTTGGGTTATGGCGGTCAGACGGCGCTCTATGAAGGCGCTTTGGCTGGTGTACAAAAAGCAGCCCAGGCACCCAGCCCACGCCGCTTCATGATTTTATTGAGCGATGGCGCACAGTACGAAACCGGTAAACTGCCCTCCGCTTCTCGTGAAGCTGCCGCTACCGAAGCACTCGCTCAAGGTGTGCCTGTCTATACCATTGGTTTAGGCTTTGGCGCAGATCGCAGCTACTTAGATCAAATCGCTTCGCTGACCAACGCGCGTTTTTATGAATCGCCTGCTTCCAATCAACTCCAACAAATTTATACCAATCTCGCGCAGCTTCTCCGCAGCCAATATGAAGTCGTTTTGAATATTGACCTCCCGGCGGACGGCACATTTTATGATCTTGGGTTACAGGTTACGACGCAGCAAGGCACAGTGAGTGCCTCGTCGTCGCTGCGCACACCGATCCCAGTGCCGATTGTCCAGGCACCGATTCTTGATGGCCCGGTCAGTGAGCTTACCGAAGCCCGCGCTGCCGTGCTGACCGATGACGGCGTGGCATCTGTCGAAATCAGGCTCGATGGAATCAGCCAATCGACGCTGACGGAAGAACCCTACAGCTTCATGATCGACCCGCTGGCGATTACCCCCGGCGCACATACCCTGGAATATATCGCCACCGATACCAACGGCGATTCTGGATCGGCGACGCTGGAATTTGAAGTCGTTTCGCTCGAATCGACCATCACATTGTTGCCGGAACTCCCAACGGAAGAAATTACGCAAGCCGTGAATTTCGGGCTGCAAATTACCGGACAGACCTTGCCCGAAACGGTTTCGTATACCCTTGACGGCGGTGAAGCGATGACGCTCGCTCCGCCCGTTTATGGTTTCACCATTGACCCGCTGGCACTGACTCCTGGTGAACATACCTATGCTTTCACAGTCGTAAATCAAGCGGGTATAACCACGACAGTTGAACGCACGGTCACGATTGCCGATCTGCCGCCGCGCTTCGTCGTGACTGGCCTGCAAGAGGGTGATGTATTAACCGAATCGACGGAAGTTTTAGTTGATATTCTCACCAGTCAGGCTGAAGTCACGAGCCTGGAATTTGCATTAAATGGTGAAGTCATCAGTACCGGAGATCGTGCGCCCAACTCGCTCATCCTGGAAGCAGTGAATTTGCCGCCAGGGTCATCAACGCTATCCGTTACGGTCAACAATGCGGCTGGACAATCTGCTTCAACGGACATTAATTTCCAGGTCGCAGCCTTGCCGCCAGAAATCAGCATCAGCAGCATTGAATTAGGCGAGACACTGGAAGAAAATCGCGAAATTGAAGTGTCTGCTGTCAGCCAAACACCCATCAACAGCGTCGTTTTCCTGCTGGATAATGTCGAAGTTTCCAGCGCGGATGTTGCTCCGGCGACCTTTACGCTGGATGTATCGGCAATTGAGCCGGGGCCGCATATCCTGTCGGTGACAGCCAGTAATGAAGGTGGCGAAAGCACGACGAGCGATATTGCGTTTGTGGTTGGCGAAGGGCCATCGCTGACGCTGACAGCGCTGGTCACGCCGACGGATACGCCCACACTTACGCCCACTGTCACCTTAACGCCGACACTGACCTTCACGCCCGCGCCAACGTTGACGATTGACCGAACAGCGACAGTCGTGGCAGAAAATGCCGCTTTACTCATTACTGCCGATGCGCAAGCCACTGCGGATGCAGTCATCGCGTTCGCAACCAGCACGGTTGAGGCGGAAATTGCGGCAACTGGGACTGCCGATACCGAAAATCTCGCGACAACACAGGCTCAGGGGACAATCGACGCGCAGGCAACCATAGATGCCCAGGCGACCCTGAGCAGTGATGAACAGGCCACAGTCGATGCACAGGCTACGATTGACGCGCAAGCTGCCCAGGCGACAGCCGATGCAGAAGAAACCGAAGAGGCGATTGCCCGCGCGACAGCCAATGTCGAAGCAACTACCGTTGTTGAAACCGTTCAATCTGTTCTGACTGCGACCCAAATCATAGCCGATCAGCAGGCAACGCTCGATACTCAAGCGACATCTGATGCCCAGGCCACAGCCGATTCTCAAGCAACAGTGGATGCCGAAGCGATGGCGGCGATGGTAGCGACTGCCAACGCGCCGCTGACGGCAACGGCTGAGGCACAGGAAATCGCAAACGCGCAGGCGACAGCCGATGCCGAAGCCAGCGCGACGGCGGCACAAGCTGCGTTGGACGCGCAAAGCACACTCGATGCACAAGCAACACTGGATACACAAGGTACTGCGACACAATCCGCTGCGGACGTGGCAGCCACCAGCAGCGCTCAGGAGGCATCGGATGCGGATGCAACTGCATCTGCTGAAGCTCAAGAGGCAGCAGATGCGCAAGCGACCCTTGATGCGCAAAGCACGCTCGATGCACAAGCGACACTTGACGCGCAAAGCACACTTGATGCTCAGGCAACGCTCGATGCCGAGGATGCCGAGGCAACAGCGGACGCACAAGCAACAATTGATGCTCAAGCCGTGATTGCTGCTGAAACCGAAGTTGTGACGGAAGAAGCGACTCAGGTCGAGCCAACGGAAGCCGGAACACCGATTGCCCAGGCATCTACTGAAATCAGCCCGACAGCAACGATTGATGAAATTGATCGCACACCCGTGTCCACCGTGACACCCATCGGCACACTCATCCCGCAGCAGGCCGAGACAGCGCCCGCAAGCAACAATGCGCTGCCGATTCTCGTAATCATAGTCATCGGCATTGTCATCCTGCTGATCGTTTTCCTGGTTCTTAACCGGGCGCGGCGGCGGGATCGTAGATAAAAGGGGTGTGAATATGGGAAGTATTATTCTGCGGATTATCGTCAACGCGATTGCGATTGCCATCACAGCGGCGATCCTGCCAGGCATTCATGTTACCAACAATGATGTTGGCACGTATCTCATCATCGGTATCGTTTTTGGCCTGGTTAACGCTGTCGTCAAACCGATTGTAACCTTGCTGACCTGCCCATTGGTCATTGTATCGCTGGGGCTGTTTATCCTGGTCATTAACGGCTTGATGCTCATGCTCACCGCCGCGCTGATCCCGGAACGCCTGACCATTGACGGCTTCGGCTGGGCGATCATCGGCGGCATTATCATGGGCGTTGTCGGTATGGTCATGGAAAGTGCGCTCGGCCTGAATAAGGATGAATAAGCAGATTAGCGTTTCAGCTTGTCAGCAGTTCAGCAATTCAGCTTTTTTAGGATAAATAATAAGTAGTGCCGATTAGAAAGTGCTGAGTGCTAAGTCATTTAGGATTGAGAACAGTGATGAGGTAAAAATGATGAGTGTTGAGCTTTAAAACCTGTCTTTTACTCAGCACTCGGTACTCAGCACTTTCTACTGTCAACTCAGTTCTTTGCATTTTGGCTGACAAGCTGACTGGCTGACTGGCTGACTGGCTGAAGTGCTATAATACAAGTCCCGTTAGTGAGCAAAGGTTTATTGGTATGGATAAACGGATGGTGGATTTTATACGGGCTTTACGGGCAGCGGGGGTACGCATTTCGCTGGCCGAAACTCAGGATGCCATGTACGGCGTGGAAAACGTCGGCGTGGGAGATCGCAAATTTTTCAGTTCCACTTTGAAGGCCACGCTGGTCAAGGAAATGCGCGACCAGCAAACTTTTGAGTATTTTTTCCCGCTGTTCTTTGGCTCAGGACAGCCTCCGATGCAGGACATCCCCGGCAATCTCTCGTCTGAGGATCAAAAGACGTTACGCGAAGCACTGCAATCGCTCATGGGCAATATGCAAGCCCTGCGCGATCTGCTCAATCAACTCATGCAGGGACAGCGTTTCAGTCAGGATCAGCTTGACCAGATGGGGCAGCAGTCCGGTGTCCCCCAGGCAGGCGATATGAGCCAGCGCCAGTGGTTCGAACGGCGTATGAACCGGCAGGCGGGTATGCAGCAGTTGCAGGAAATGATCGAGCAGTTGATGCAGCAGTTGGAAGAAATGGGCATGAGTGCCGAAGCGCGACAGGAAATTCGCGAGATGATGGAGCAGAACGCCGAAGGCCTGTCCGAGCAGATTTCGCAGTATGTGGGCGCGTCACTGGCGCAGCAAATGGCGGACAGCGAACCGAAACCCAAGCCGGATTTGCTGGATGTGCCATTTGACCATCTGGGACAGGACGAAGCCGATGCGATTCGTGACGAGATTAAACGGCTGGCGGCACGTCTGCGTAGTCGGGCATCTCTGCGGCAGAAAAAGTCGAAAGATGGCTCACCAGACCCGCGTAAAACGATGCGCTCCAATATGCGTTATGGCGGCATCCCAATTGAGATTAAATATAAAACGCGCCATGTGAAGCCGTGTCTGGTGCTGATTTGCGACATCAGCACGTCGATGCGCTACTGTGCCGAATTTTTGCTCACCCTGATCTACGAATTGCAGGATCAGGTGGCGCGTACCAACAGCTTTGTCTTTATCAACGACCTCACCGACATCAGCATGGTTTTTAATGAAGAACAGCCGCGTGACGCGATTGGACATGTGTTGACGGATAACCGCCCTGGTTATTACAACACCGACCTCGGTAACAGCCTGAATACCCTTTGCGAAGACCATATGAGCTGCGTCGATCATCGCACCACGATCATCATTCTCGGCGATGGACGCAACAACTACAACGACCCACGCCTCGATCTGGCGCAGGATTTGAAGCGCCGCGCCCGCCGCCTGATCTGGTTCAACCCCGAATCGCCAGGACAATGGGGTAGTGCCGACAGTGATATGCACCGCTATGCCCCATTAGCAAGCGACGTGTTCAAAGTGAGTAATTTGCGCGAACTTGCGGCGGCTGTCGATCAGATTTTATCGAACGGGTAGAAAATACTCGCCATAAATCCACGTTGAGAATCGGATAGTTACCAAACCTCTCCTGCTGTATTCTGAAACTGAAGTGTTGAAATTTCCACACTGATCAGAAGGAGAGGTTTTTCATGTTCACACCATTTTCCACCGATATGGATGGGTTTCAGACCAGCCAAACGCGCCGTATGGGTGAGATTCGCGCCGAAGTCGCGCAGATTCGGCTGGCGGAGTCGATTCAACCACCGAAAAAGTCATGGACGTTCAAGCTCATCCGCATTTCACTTGCGCTCCTGTCGTCCCGTTAGCCTGCTTGATTCCGGCGTGTTATGTCGCTCATGGAGGATTTGAAACCAGGCACTAATGAGTAAAATTCGGAACAATTGTTCTGGGCCAGAACAATTTGGGTCTGGGAATACACCCCCTTCACCCCCTCGAATTCCACCTTAGTAGGACGACAGGCTGCCCTAGCTGCATTACTATCCATATAACGAATGCGGATATTGAAAGACAGAGGGCATCATGTACAACAGTTTTTACTCAACTCACCTGGATAATCAGCAAAAGTTGAAAGAACTTACCCAGGAAGCACGAACCCGCACCCTGGCACGCGCGTCACAACCTGATGCGCCTGTGATGCCTGTCCGTCGTTCAGCACTGCGCCTCGCTCTGGTGAGTGCGCTGTTGATCTTCAAAGTCCGCTAGGTTTAGAGGAGCAAATATCATGTCACTTTCGATGATGCCGCATATGCCGCGACGCACGACGTTAATTTCGAGGAAAATCACACTCCAGCCGGATGAACCGCTGGATATTGAACCGAACTGGCACAGTGTCCGCGTTTTATCGGGCCGCGCCTGGATTAACGCAGATGGAACAAACGTATCCCTTGCCAGCGGTCAACAAACATTTGTAACAACGATCAGCGATTCGGCCATGATCTTCACGGCCAGCCGCGCCGTTATCCAGGTTTTTTATCAACCCGCCGCTTAAGGTTATCAGCTTGCATGAAAGGGGAAGCAATCATGTGGAAATCATTAAAAACGTTGATGGAAATCGTTGCAGAACTGCCAAACGAAGCTCAAATTTCAGCACAAGCCATGCCACAAACGCATTATCTGAACGGCAAGCGAGGGGTTATGGGCAAACTACCCCTTTTACCATCAAGCGAAAATAAACAACCGGCAGTGGAAGAAAACGAAGCTGATACGCTGGTTCTGATAATCCCGTCGCTACAAAATCTGCGATAAAAACAGCTTCGTGCGGGGGTGCTGGGCGCTTTCAAAGAAATAGTCCGGCGTACCCTGCTCCACGATGCGTCCCTGGTCAAAGAACAAGACGCGATCCGCTACCTCACGCGCGAAACCCATTTCGTGAGTCACGACAAGCATGGTCATACCGCTTTGTGCCAATTCCTTCATTACGTCCAGCACTTCTTTAATCATCTCCGGGTCGAGCGCCGAAGTTGGCTCGTCAAAGAGCATGATTTTCGGCTCCATCGCCAGCGCACGGGCAATCGCCACACGCTGCTGTTGACCACCGGAAAGCTGACCGGGGTATTTGTTGGCCTGTTCCGGGATGCCGACGCGATTGAGCAGTTCCATTGCTTTTGTCTCGGCCTTTTCACGTGACCAATGACGAACACGCATGGGCGCAAGCGTGATATTCTGCAAAACGGTCAGGTGCGGAAACAGGTTAAACTGCTGGAACACCATGCCAATCTCGCGGCGAATGGCGGCAATATTGCTGACATCATGCCCCATCTCCATACCATCGACGACGATCTGACCTTCCTGATGTTCCTCAAGGCGGTTGATGCAGCGGATAAAGGTCGATTTCCCTGATCCTGACGGGCCAATGATAACGACCACTTCCTGGGGCTGCACTTCAACACTCACGTCGCGAAGCACTTGAAATTCACCAAACCATTTGCAGACATTCTTGCAGACAATAATGGCTTCTTCGTTCTGGATATTTGCGTTGACCATAAGCGCTAACCCTCAATAATTGCTTTACTTCGTTGATCAAATCCGTCGTGCTGCGCCTGATCCGGTTTCTTCCAGACGGCGGCTGACATAGGCCATCGTGTAGCTGAAGGCGAAATAAATGATCGCGATGAAAAGAAATGACTCGCGCCGTAAGCCGATAAATTCGGTTTGCGCGACGACTGTTTCCGAGATACCCGCCAGATCGAGCAAGCCGACGATGGCGACCAATGAGGTGTCTTTAAAGAGCGAAACACACTGTCCCATCAGCGCCGGGATAACCGCCCGCAGCGCCTGTGGCAGTGTGATATACAGCGTCACCTGGGCTGCATTTAATCCGAGCGCTTTGGCGGCTTCTTCCTGACCAGGTGGCACGGATTGCAGACCGCCTCGAACATTTTCGGCCAGATATGCCGCGCTGAAAAACAGAATACCGATCATGGCGCGAAAGACGTTCGGCACCTCAGCCAGTGTTGGGTTCAACAGCGGTACGAGAAGCTGAGACATAAACAGCACGGTAATCAACGGCACGCCGCGCACGAATTCGATATACACGGTGCAAAAGGTGCTGACAACCGGAAGGCTGCTGCGCCGTCCCAACGCCAGCAAAATACCAATTGGGAATGAACCCGCGATGCCGACAATCGTTAGCAGCAAGGTCAGCAAAAGACCGCCCCAACGCCGCGTGTCGGTCAGGGGGAGAATGTTCGTAGCGTCAAAAAAGAGCGCGAGAATCGGGCCACCTAAAGCGATTAAAAAGGTCAAAATAAGCCAGAGGGAAGCTGTTCTTGGTGATGTACTATCGCGACGCTTACTACCTAACCATGCAGCTAACGTGCCAATACCAATCCAAAACATAATAGCAAACAGATTACCCGCGACAAGGTGAGGAACTAATCGAAAGCCTAATGCTACTAAAAATAACAAAGCTGCCCAGTAGCTATTCAACTTCATGCCATAGAAGTACATGAAAGCGATCCAGGTTATTGTGAAGATCCAAACGCCTAGTGCGATAATACCATCGCCATCGATTCCATATACCATCGCAAACATCAATATTGGGATAGCCGTTAACGACCAGATTGCCACCCGCTGGGCGATTCGTGGAGCGAAGGTTCGGCTTAGAAATTGGCTTCCCACATACCCCGCAGCCCCTAAAATCAGAACCAGTAGAAGCGCCAGATTGATTTTGTTTAGCATCGGCGCCAGGAACAACCGCAAATAATCACTGAATGGGCGTGTGCCGCGATACTGATTGTCGATGATGATCGTCGCTGGAACATTATCGCCATCAATCGTGGGGCGGATCGCACGGGTGGTGAAGTCGTCGGTCATACGAACATATTCGAGGACACGCCCGCCGGATGAGCCGCTTTCACCCGTATCACCCGCCGCGAACTCACGTACCAATATAGGGTAAATACCGCTTGTCTCAAGGATGGCCGCACCATCACCCGTTACCCGTTTATCCAACACATACCAGCCGCTTGCCGGAAGTGTCAATTCAAGCGGTGGCGAACTGGAGTCGAGCTGCGCACTGGCGAGAGGTTCGAGCGTTGCACCGTCAAGAATTTGCACATCGACTGTTTGTTGGTCGATAGCATAAGTTTCGACGACAGGCGGCGGAACTTCCAGTCCTTCAAGTTCGGCTGTCAATTCTTCACGTTGGCGCGGGGTAAACAAATCAGCCGCTAACGCACGCTCAATTTCGGCGATTCGCGCCTGGGTAGCCAGACGATTCTCGGCGGCAGCCCGCAGCAGATTGCTGGAAATATCGCTAAAGCTATATAAACCCGTCAGCGCCTCATCGCTCACCGCGAGATCATGCGCCAGTTGAATACTGATTTTTTCGCCCGCTGCACCAATAAAACCGACCTGCGGCTGTGGGGGTTCAGTCGTTGAGCCAGAAACGATATCCACCCCACTGGCTGCGAAATTTGCATGAGGCTGCGACGTTACCGCCATAATCACAGGCGGCAAAATAAATGCCAGCGCCAAAAGCACGACTAAAACGATCACCAGAAAGCGTGAAATCCGCGCCCAGGTCGCCAGATTAAAGCCGATAGCGAAGGCCACAAATAACAGCAGCAGTTGCAAACGCCATTCAGCCTGCGGCTCATAGCGCCCGATCATATATTGGCGCAGGTTGAAGGTAATGATGAACCAGTTCGCGCCGCCGATCACCCACTGCACCATTGACGTAATCACCGTGAAGATGACTGCCGCCGCGACGAACGTCAGGATGGTATCCATCCACGAAGGAAATAAATTATTACGAATCCAGGCCAGGGGGCCAACAGCCAGGCGGGGCGGGGCTTTAACTTGCGGCTCGTCGGTATTGACGCGGTTGGAGGGGTCGGAAATCGTCGCCATAGCGTTACCTTGTAACCAATTGGAAGCGACGGTTGATCCAGTTACTTCCCGCTGCAATAATCAGGCTGATAATCAGATACGTTAACATGACCATGACCATCCCCGTAACCGATTGACCAGACTGATTCATAATTGTCGTTGTAATCAGGAACAAATCGGCATAAGCAATCGCGATTGCCAGACTCGAATTTTTCGAGAGGTTCAGATATTGATTGCCAAGCGGCGGGATAATCACGCGCAGAGCCTGGGGCAGGATAATCAGTCGCAGCGTTTGCGAGTTGGTCAACCCCATCGCGCGTGCCGCTTCAAGCTGACCATAGGGAACGGCCTGGATACCCGCACGGACGATCTCGGCGATAAAGGCAGACGTATAAACAACCAACCCTAAAAGCAGCGCCATATATTCGGGCTGAATCTCTGTGCCAACGATGAACTTAAAGTTCGTGCGCTCCGGCAGGCGGAAGATCAATGGCGATGGGTTATATTGCAGTTCATCCTGGATGGTGAGCAGATTTCCAGCGCGGGCTTCTTCCAGCGGCATATAAACCGTCTGGTCTTCCTGCAAAACTGGAATTGATACAGGCGCAGGTTCGCTGCCGACCACAACCCAGCCGACAATCGCGAAAATGACAACTGCCAACAGCGCATACCAGCCGCGCGGGATAGGCTTGCCGGTGGTTTCGGTGATGCGTCCAAAATAGACCCACTGCGCGATTGCCAGCACGATGCCCAGCCCGACAAAGGCCATCCATTCCGCAAAACGTGCAGTCGTCAGCAGCTCCGGGAACGCGAAACCGCGAATGCTGGCATAAAATGCCGGATAAATTTCGATGCGAAAGGCCGAGTTGGGGATAATGCCAAAATAGACGAGCAGCCCACCGATGGCCTGCCCGATGCTCGATCCTAGTGTCAATCCGCGCCATTGTATCGGCACGAACCAAGCCCCGACGATCAAGACCGCGCTGATGACCGCGTACAGCAGAAAACTACTGCTGGTCATATCGCCGTTGGCATAAACACTTTGCCAACTGGGTTGATTGTTATACAGCCAGAAGCCGATCTCGATCATCACCAACATTGCTGCCACACCGGAAATAATCGCGTTACGCCGGAATGAGCCTATTTCCCAGCGGCGTGTCCGCCACCAGATCACTAAAATCAAAATTCCATAAAACGCGATTCTGATCGGAATATGGGCGACACCTTCGGGCGGGAAGGTATAAGCCTCCCTAAAGATGGGAAGCGAGAGCATGACAATGAAATACCAGACGAATAATTGCAGGAGCAGCGGCGTATTGCGCAAAAGCTCGACATAAACGCGCGAGATAGTGCGTACCAGCCAGTTGCGGCTCAATAAGAAAACACCGATCAGAATACCCAGCAGAGTCGATAGCACTAACCCTACTGATACAACACGGAGCGTATTGACCAAACCAACCTGGAAAGCGGTCCCATAACTGCTATTGGAGGTGTACCAGGATGGGCTGTTGCTGATGTCAAAACCTGCCCGATTTTGCAAAAATGCCAGATTGGGCGTGAGATTATTTTTCTGGAGAGCCGCAAATACGTCTGTCATGATGCGCGAAACCACAAAAACCACGAGGATCGCGAAAACGATTTGACCAATCACTTGTAGGAAGCGGACATCTCGCAGGAATGAGGGTATGCTGCTGGGCTGGTGTTGAGTGGCTGACATACGGCTAAAAATGACCCCCGATTAGAGTAGGGGCGACTCGGTGAGTCGCCCCTACATACGATTTGATTAGCGGAAGGGCGGTGAATACATCAGGCCGCCATTCGTCCACAGGTCGTTGACACCACGACCCAGGTTGAAGGGGGTGTCGGGGCCGAGATTACGATCAAAAATTTCACCGTAATTGCCCACCTGACGGATGACCGTCACCATGAAATCGTTGGGAATGCCGAGCAGTGAGCCAATGGCGTTATCGCCCTGGCCGAGGAAACGCTGAATTTCAGGAACATCACTGCCAACGAAATCATCAATGTTCTGGCTGGTGATTCCATATTCTTCTGCCTGGATCAGGCCATAAACCGTCCAGCGGACAATGTCTGCAAACTGTTCGTCAGTTTGTGGCGACAGCGGCCCCAGCGGTTCTTTGCTCAGGGTGATGTCGAGAATAACATGCGCACCGGGATCTTCCGCGCTGCCCTTGTAGGCAATCAGACCACTCTTGTCGGTTGTGAAGGCATCGCAACGTCCAGCCAGATAAGCGTCCCAGGTCGCTGTAGCGTCCGCGAACACTTGCGGGTCGTAGTCCAGGCCACGCACCGACATCGCATCGGCGAGGTTGAGTTCAGTGGTCGTACCGGATTGGACGCAGATTGAAGCGCCATCCAGTTCTTCAATAGCGACGATACCGCTTTCGGTCTTCACCATGAGGCCTTGACCATCATAGAAGGTCGTCGGGCCAAAGGTCGCTGCCCACACCACATCACGGCTGAGAGTGAAGGTCGTATTGCGTGACATCACATCAATCTCACCGCTCTGAACTGCGGCCTGACGTTCGCCAGCTTCCAGAGGACGGAAGGAAACTTTGGTTGAGTCACCCAGAACAGCGGAGGCAACTGCGCGGCAAATATCCACGTCAAAGCCCTGCCATTCACCAGCTTCGTTAACGGTGGCAAATCCAGCGAGACCTGAGCCATTCGCACCGCAGACCAATTCGCCACGATCCAAAATAGCTTGCGTGATGGGGCCGACTGTAACCTGATCCTGCGCGACTGCTACCGACATAACGCTAAACGCGGCAACCAGCGCAAGCAAAACAAAAGCTAAACGTTTAAACATAGAGTATCTCCTTAGAAGATGGGATATAAAACTCTTGCATTCACAATTCGAAGTGCAAATCAAGCTTTACAATGTTGGTACGATTTGGTTCTTTACTTGGTTTAGCAGTCTACCCTACACCCGAAAAGATGTCAAAAATTAACATATCGGATTGTTTCAGCATTGTACCGAACCCAGAACACAGATTATGCGGCGCGTTTTTACAAGACGCTGCATTATTCTTATGGTAGAAATGACCAAACCTGCACCACAAATCAGCGCCAGAGGGGAGAGAAGATCAATCCGCCATCCGACCAGAGCGCGTTCAGGCTGCGTTCAATTGGTAACGTGCTGGCAGCACCCAGCGAACGATCATAAATCTCGCCATAATTGCCGTTCTGCCGGATGACCTCGGCCATAAAATCGTTCGCCAATCCCAACTGACCACCCAATCCCAGGAAAGGGTCTACCAGACGGGCGATAGGCAAGCCGACTCGCGTGGTATAGATTTCGTCGGTTTCATCTTCAAGGCGCAGAAATTCGTCAATATTTTCACTGCTGACACCCAATTCTTCGGCATAGATCAGCCCCCAGATTGTCCAATCAACAATGCTGCTCCACTGTTGATCGCCATAGCGGTAAACGGGAGCGATGGCAACACGCGTGAATGGCTCACTCCAGACCACATAAGATGAAGGATCATCGGTGCTATGACGGCGGATCTCGAGCAGTGAACGGGATAGAGTCTGGGCATTGCAGCGACCAGCCAGAAACGCTTCCTGCATGGCAGCGGGTGTATCAAGCGATAGTAAATCATAGTTTAAGCCACGCTGACTCATTGCCGAGTCCAGATTGCTCAGGTCGTCTGAGCCAGTGAGCGCACAGATCGTTTGCTCGTCCAGGTCTTCCCAGGCTTCGATGCCGCTGTCGGTACGCACCATAATGGACTGACCATCATAAAAGATGGGTGGGCCAAAATCCAAGCCCCCCTGCGCATCCTGAGTCAGATTTTGAGCCGTGTGTTGTATAAACAGAACATCCAGTTGGCCTGAAAGCAGCGCAGTGGGCGGTGTATCGACAGTTTGCAGGCGCAGGTCGATAGCAGTGGCATCACCAAAAATTGCAGTTGCAACTGCACGGCAAAAATCGATATTTATGCCGCTAATGCTGCCCGTATTCGGATTGAGGAATCCAAAACCGAAAATTTCCTGGTTGATACCGCAAATCAATTGACCGCGTGTGAGAACGGTATCCAGCATAGAACCTGGCACTGGAGTCGGCGTTGGTATTAGTTGTTGAGCAAAGGTCAGTGAAGGCCAGATAAGCACCAACAGAATCAGCAGAAATGGCGTTCGTTTGAGTTTAAGCATAAATTTCCTACGTAGCATCTGGAGGACGGATTTCATTCAGTTTTTTAACGATGAGCGCCCGGATTTCACCAGGTTCAGCGTGGCGTCCAAGCGTTTTTTTCGAAAAGATCAATTCACCATTAACGGACACTTCAAAAACACCGCCTTTGCTGGGAATCAATCTCCATGAACGGATAAACACCTCGATTTCACGCTCGTTCAAAACCTCGTCTGTCAAACTGACAGCGCGTGGGGTATGGTGTCAAACCGCACAATATTCGACAGTAATGTCGATGAGAGCAAGCTGCATCGTTTTTTCTCCCAATAGTCATACACGACTTAACTATAGCAAATCTACGAATTTCAACCAAAATTAGGAATTCGTTGCTTGACGTAAAGAGACTTTAAATATCACAATAAAAATATACAGTATTCAGTGAGATAGAGGGAAATACCTGTGCAAACACTAAATTCCGATGTCAAGTGGGTGAACTGCCGATACTGCGGCAAGACAAACCAGGCGCACCAGGTCGTATGTCATGCCTGCGGGCGGTTGTTGATGCGGGCGAAGCAAAACCAGGAAGCACAGGTTATCGACCCCACCAGTGACCGTTACAAGACTCAGGAATTTTTTAGCGATCACTCGATCCTCAATCTTCGGGTCAACGAAACCGGTAAAGTCTACGAACTCTATCCTCAAAAAAGCAGAGTCGAACTGCTGATCGGGCGTTTGACCAACAACAGCAAACCTGATCTTGACCTGGGCGAACAGGGCGGCGATAAGCGCGGTGTTTCGCGGGTTCACCTCTCCGTTCGTTATGACTTTATCCAGCACACCGTTCACGTCAGTGACCTGAGCAGCGCCAATGGTTCATTTATCAATGGGCAGCGGATTTACCCCAACGAAATTCGCATTCTACGGGATGGAGATGAATTGAAATTGGGCAAGATGGCTTTAAACGTGAGCTTTTCACATCCGAAATAAATGTATATTCGGTCTGCGTAAGTTCTGAGTAAACGTGTGGTCTGTGCAGATGCGAGGAGTTGTTGGTCAAAATGGCGGCCCTACAGAAGATTCTTGCTGAATATGCCAAAATGCGCGATAACGGCGTGGAAGTCAAAGCCAGCTTAAATACTCTGCGCGATGAAATTGAACTGCTCAATGAAAAAGAAAAGCAGGATTTGGTACGCCTGCTGCGCGCACACGAGGCAGGGGAAACCCAACCTGTCACAACAGCCACGCCTGTTCAGGCAACTGCCTCTGTTCAGCCGATCACGCCTATTCAGGCAGTTGCCCCAGCACAACCGATCACACCGATTCAGGTGGCTACCCCGCCTGTCGAGCATGAAGCAACTCGTAAAATTCCGCTGCGCAATCTGGCAAAAGAACGCCAAACCAATGAACAGGAAAAAACCGCGACTAATCAGGTGATCTGGATTAACTGCCCCAACTGCAATCGAAGCAATCAGAAGCACGAACTGGTCTGTTATTCGTGTGGGCATCTTTTGGAAGCGTCCAAAAGCCAGCAGGAAACCCAAGCACTGGCGGAAACCAACGATTTAACGTACAGCGAAGATTTTTTCGATCAGGACTCGGTGCTGATCCTCAAGGCACGAAGCAGTGGTAAAACATTTCTGGCCGAGCCACAAAAAAGCGATCATGAATTGGTGGTAGGCCGGAGCGCGAAAGGCAGCGCGGTGATGCCAGATATTGACCTGGCCGATGAAGACGGTGATAAGCTGGGGGTATCGCGGCTGCATCTGAATATTGGCTATGATGAACGATCACACACGATCTGTGTCTCTGATATAGGAAGTGCGAACGGAACTTACCTCAACGGTCAGCGCTTGCATCCGCATGAAGTGCGTGTCCTGCGCGATCATGACGAAGTGCGTCTGGGCAAACTGGTGCTGCTGGTTTCATTTCGCCATCAATAAGCGAATATTTGTCATCAGGTCTTGTCTAACGCCTGCACCAGATCACATGCCTCGTCCACGACGCGATTAAATAGAATATGGGTCAGCCCATCATCGACCTGATAGGGGCCGCCATAATTGCCATCGCCCAGCAAATCGCGAATGCTGCGTCCGTCGTCCAGATACCCCAGATTAACAATCGGTTTTTCACCCGATGGCGACTCCGCTACCCGATTAAAGGGGAAATTTTCGCCCCAATTGGCATGGTCAAGACGTAAATTAAACTCTGCCTCGAAAGCGTGGACTGCCGGGCTGCGCCACCAATCGTACCAGGTGATCCGCGCCAGGTTATCAATGCGGATATCATCAATGGCTGTTGGTATGGTGTTACCGCCATGTCCATTGAGGATAAAAAAGCCATTGAACCCCTGAACCATCAACCCCTGGATGATTTCAGTTAATATGTTATCAAATGCCGGCTTGCTGATGCTGATCGTGCCGGGAAATGTGGTGAAATGCTCACTCTGACCAAAGTTAAGCGGCGGTGCGATGAGAACTTTTTCACGTTCCGCGATTGCAAGCGCGAGCTTCGAGGGGATGAGAATGTCAGTGAGCAGGCTTAAATAAGCGTGCTGCTCGGTAGCGCCCGTGATTAAAATAATCCTGTCATCCGTTTTGAGATATTCCTCGACATCCATCCAATTTAAATCTTCGAGTCGCATCGCTCGTCCCTTTGTATGGTTTTTACAATATTTTTACAACCGGATTATAACCAGGTTTTGCGCGATAAAAACAGATTGGCCTTAGATTCTGAATTCATAATCCCAATGAGATGGGTGATTACCGAAATTCGATACTAAGTTACAATACAGTGTAAAATGAGAGCGTAATCCACAAGGCCAGGAGCAATATCCGTGACTGATGCGAAAATCAAAGCCATATTAAATGAAATGCGCAGCCGATATGCGATCCCGCGCAAAAAGGCCGCTGACGAATTGGTGCGGATCGGCGCACCGGCTGTTCCCATGTTGATCGAGACCTTAAATGATAAAATCCCTGAAGTGAGACAGGCCGCCGCTGATGCGCTGGCACGCATCGGCACGCCCGAAGCGCTGATCGCTCTCAAACGGTGGTATGCTGAAAAAAGTTGACGGAGCCTCGTCATGAGTCATGTTTTTGTTTCATATTCGCGTAAAGACGTCGAATTTGTAGAAATGCTGCGCCAGCGGCTCAGAGACGCTGATCTTGACGTATGGACAGACAGCGGTGTTCGCCCTGGGAACGACTGGCGCACCGAAATTGATGACGCTATTCGCAATGCCTTCGTGGTGTTAATCGTTGTGACACCCGCAGCCAGGGTTTCAGAATATGTCGCCTATGAGTGGGCTTTTGCTCTCGGTGCGGGGATCAAGGTTATCCCCATGATTGTGGAAGCGACACCGCTCCATCCTCGGCTAGAATTTTTGCAGCATGTCGTATTCAGCGGCGATCCTGATAAAGGCTATCCCTGGGAAAAGCTGATCGAGGGACTCCAGCAGATCAAACAAGATACGCACTCACCAACCATGCCCGGCCACAATAAAATGCCAGGGCTGCCCGATTTTGGGACAGCGCGGTTGAATGCACCCGGTGTGTGGTTGATTACCCAGCGTGGGCCGCAGCCGGATCAGCGCTGGAATCTCAACAAGGAAATGGTGACGATAGGCCGCGAAATCACGAACGATATTGTCATCAACGACCAGCAAGTCAGCCGTCGTCATGTGCGTTTTGTTCGCATCACGCGCGGCATTGTACCGAATTTCTCGATTGAAGACCTGGGATCAAGTAATGGGACATTTGTGAATCAGGAGCGATTGGTGCAGGGGACAAAAGCGCTTAAAGATGGCGATGTGATACAACTAGGCGATACCGTCGTATTGTCCTATAAATTAATCATCGAGTGAGCGACGGCAAAGGGAAAAAAGATGGCAGATCACGTTTTTGTTTCATATAAACACAATGAAAAAGAGTTCGCGGATGCGTTGATCGAGCAGCTCCAGGGAGCAGGCTTCAACATCTGGTTGGATACGGAGCAGCTCCGCGCCGGCGAAAACTGGCGCGAAAGTATCAACCACGCCATCAAGGATTCGTTCGGGATGATCGTCGTCATAACACCGGATGCCAAAATCTCGGAATTTGTCACTTATGAGTGGGCTTTTGCGCAAGGGGCGGGCATCAAAGTCATCCCGATCATGCTGACACCGACCAAGCTGCACCCTCAGCTTGAGATGCTGCAATATCTCGATTTTACAGATCGCACCCGACCACCCTGGGACAAGCTGATCCGCCGCCTTACGGAAATTCGAGGCGAAAACCAGCCACCACGCGCTGCCAGCGATGCACCACCTGCCATCAGAAGCGCGGTTGGCGCACTCGACAGCCATAACGCTGAGGAACGCCGTTCTGCACTCCGCACACTGGCTCAGATCAATCATCCGGCAGCCTACGCCGCAATCGTGAGCGCCGTACAGCACCCCATGCGTGATGTGCGCGTCGATGCGGGTTTTATGCTTGCCAAACAGACGCAATACAAAGACTCGGCAGCCGTGCCGGGTTTGCTGGATGCACTGGGTGATGATGACCCGCGTATTCGTACAGCAGCGGTCAAAGCACTTGGCGAAATTGGCGATCCGGCGGCTGTACCCCAGCTTTTACACATTATGAACACAGAACGGGATGGCGATATTCGCTGGCTGGCGACGGGCGCTCTGGGCAAAATTGGCTCGGCAGCCGTACCGGGTTTACTGAATATGCTGCGGGACGAGGACTGGAAAGTACGCCGCAGCGCCGCTGATGCGATATGGGCGATGCGGGAACCCGGTGCAGTACCCGGCTTGCTGGCCGCGCTGCAAGATCGAAATGATGTGGTCAGGCAAGCCGTTGCTGGAGCGCTGGATGCTATTGGTGAAGGTGCAGTACAGCCGCTGATCGAGGCCTTGAGCAGCAGAGACCCGCAAATCAACCGCACTGCCGCCGATTACCTCAATAAAATCGGCACACCAGAAGCGCTCACGGCTGTTCGGCAGTGGATGATGAAGACGACAGCCAAGCTGGACGAAAAACGCGGCTATCCGCCACGACGATAGTTAATCAGGTACTAGCCCTGCTTCTTGCAACCAGAAGACTAAACGCTGTGCTGTGGCGGCATGTCCATTGGCGTTGTAATGTCCGTCAGCGCTGTAATAGAGCCTTTCGCCAGCATGACTCAAGAGCCAACCGCGAAGCGTGTATGTCATATTCAGGGCTGGAATGCCTTGCGATTCAAAAAAACGCATGATGCGATCCCCCGGCACAAGCGGGTCGTATCCTTGCATGAATGGGAAATAGGCTACGGTTGAATCCCAATCTGCACTTTCCACCGCGCGGCGATCCGGGATCACAAATATGCCGAACTGCGCACCCTGCTGCTGAACCAGATCGCGCAATTGCAGAACCAGCACTTCAGTCGTTTTCCAGGCTTCTGCCCACTGTGGATCATCCGGCAAATACAATCCCAGATCAAGCGGATATTCCAGTTCACGTGGCGACTCGTTTTTCACACGCGGCGCGTCCGGCGCATTAACGGGTGGTCGTGACCGTTTGTTAGCAGCGATTGAAACCAGCCAGTCCCAGGCCGGCGAATCGGCAAAACGATTACGATCCACGATGGGCGAGTTGACCATCTGTAGCTGATCTGCGCCATTCAACATGAACATAGGCCGGGTGAGTGGCGAACCTTCCGCCCAGGAACTCAGATCGAACGAATTATCCTTGATGTCGTTGCCTGTGTAAAACGAAAGCAGCACCAAATCCGGCTGAAAACGCCAGCCGAGCGACGCAAACAACAGCAATTCGCGGTCTGTGCCATAGGTATCAACACCCATATTGATGACTTCAATTTTGCGCGACGAGGTTTGATTCAACTCTTGTTCCATCAGCCAGGGAAAGCCCTGTTCCAGCTTCACCTGCCAACCCTGGGGGAACGAATCGCCGAGAATCAGAATGCGGAATGTATCGCTCGGTTTTTCCATCGTCAGATCGTCATCATGCAGGCCATAATTGTTGAGGCTGATGAGGTTGTAATACTCGCCAGTCGGGTAGATGTCCCAATAGAAACGGGCGCAGGGTTCACGATAATCCTTAACCACTGAGAGCGCTAAATCGCGCCAATCGCCATCAGCAGGTGCGCAGGGATGCAGCAGCATACTCATGACGATTTCGTCGCGACCCAGCGAACGCAGCACGACAAAACCTGTCACCAGCGCCAGCCCGACCCCAAATCCTATCAGTAGAAAACCATTGATAAAACGTCGCATAGATTATGGAATCTTAAACTCGGACGACAGCGGCCCCATCAACCCTTCAGAGTCGATTGTCGATATGGCGAGGCCGACGAAACGATCTGATACAAAACTATCCCATGTGATGCTGGTGTTGAGCGGGTTATCGACCTCAAAATATTCATATTCGAGCGCGTTGGGACGGCGCAGTGCGACCACATAACCGGACGCGCCCGCTACGGGTTCCCATACCAGTGTGCGCAGGCTGTTCCCAGCTTCACGCAAGGCGATATTGATGGGAGGACGCAGACCGTCAGCCAGCGCCGTAATCACAGTTAAAATCGTTTGTGTGGCACGGGTGAGATAAGACCCCTGAACATCATCAATCGTGTCACGATCATTATGCTGTCGCCCCACATCTTCCAGCGATTCGATGAAACGCACCGCTGGATAACCAACATCACTGAATGATTGGTGATCGCTGTAACGATTGCTGCGATCCTGCACATCCTGTAGCTGAATCGTCATATTGGGCGCATGTTTGAGGGCAATTAATTCGATCTCACGCGCTAACTGGCGTGATACGGAGTCGTTGGGGCCAGCCGAAAACAGACGAATATTGCGGTCATCAATTGAGCCATCAGCCCCGGTCTGGCTGCCGATAATATCCATGTTAATCATCGCGTTCAAATCAATCTGGCGTGGCAGCATGTAATCGTTGATAAAGGCGATGCTGCCTCGACGTTGAATTTCTTCGGCGGAAAACGCCACAAAAATAATGGATGTGCGGTGAGGACGGGTGCTGAGAATACGCGCCATTTCGATCAACGCGGCAACGCCCGATCCATTGTCATTCGCCCCCGGCGCAAAAGCCGAACCGCTATCAAAATCAATCGAGGTGCTGTCGTAATGTGCGCCGACGAGGATCGTTCCCGCACCGTTTTCCGTACCGCTTAAAAAGGCGACGATATTCTGTGCCTGAGAATCCACACCTGCCCATGTAACCGAAAATGGCTGCGCGAAAACCGTCAGCCGCCCCTGGGATTGGTCGCGAATCTGCTCAAATTGACCGGTGATATAGCGAAAGGCCGCGCCAATGCCCCGATCTGGCAGGTCATAGGGTGAATTGACATGGCGCGTACCGAAATTCTGCAAGGTATCGACATGCAGCATCAGGCGGTCTGTTTCCACCTGATTAGTCAGGTTAACCACACCTGTGTTCACCATCGCTACCACTGTCACGGCAGCCGTTGGCAATTCTTCCGGGCTGAGTGTCGGCTGCTCCATCGCAATCGTCGCCGGAGGGGTGGCACTCGCACGCGGTGGAATCGTAGGCGGATCCCCGGTTGTGAGATTACAAGCCAGCATAATTACCAGAATCCAGAAACCGGACAGAAAAAAAGTCAGTTTTGTTCGTCGTGTCATCAGGCAGATTTTACCATACGCCCTTTACAACAAAGGTTAAGATGTGGGTAAGCTGTCACTATCCCAAAGGTTGAGATGTGGGCAAGCTTTCACCACCCGACAAATTGTACCACCGCGAAAACAGATCAGTAGCAATCGTTGCTCAAGCGTGTGGAAGCCGTCGAAATATTATGTCACATTGACCCCGTCTGATTCAGGCAGGCTATCGTAATCGGGTAATTCTTCCTCGATACATCGTATGGAACGGAACAGATAGCCAGACGCGCTGATAAGCATCCCTAATGTCGCCGTGCCGACGAACATCAACGCCATACCTGCACCCGGCCCTGTCCCGACCAACCAGCCGAATGATCCCGATAAACTGCCGCCGACAGCCATCGCAGGCTCTAATACGCGATCCGCCAGCGGCCCCGCAAGCAGATAACCGATGGGTGCCATCGCAGTACGCAGCATATCGCGCACGGCGAACACGCGACCCTGCACATCCGGCGGCACTTTCGACTGCCAGATGGCGCGTTCCCCGCTGACAAGAAGCGGGATAAAAAACGCGGCGACCAGCGCGGCGACAATCCAGGCCGGAACCGTACGCCCAACCGCAAATAAAAAGTCGCCAAACATGAACGAAATCGCCGTAAATCCCAGCGCGGCATGGATGCGTTTTTTGGGCAAGCCGATGAAACTGACCACCAAGCCTCCGATGATCGCGGCAATCCCCAGCGCACCCTGAACGGTTGCCAACGCCAATTCATCGCCATTGCTGCGCGTCAGAATCATGGCGGGCATAATGCCAAAATAGGTGAGCGCGGCGAACAAATTCACGCCTGTAAAAATGAGCAGCAGCCCCAGTAAGCCCGGACGTTGATAGATATAGCGAAAGCCAAAGGCCATCTCATGGCGCAGATTGCCACGTGCTGCCGCGCCTTCTGCTGAAAGCACAGGACGTGGAAATCGCACCAACAGCAGTGTCATCATCGCGATAATGAATGTTGCAAGGTCGATGAACATCACACCATCAATATCAACCACGTGCAGTACCAGTCCAGCGAAAAATGGCGCGAACACCTGCGAAACACCCTCTGAGAGCGAACGCATCCCATTGGTACGCGCATATTGTTCTTTGGGAACGAGTACGCTGGTCGCGGCAGAATAGGCTGGTCTTTGAAAAGCCTCGAACGCGCCTGTGAGGGCTTCCAGCAGATAAAGATGCCAGATTTGAAGGCCACCCGTGCTGTAAAGAATGAGCATCACCAGCGTCATTAAGCCCGCGCCCAGATCGGTGATGAGCATCACCCAGCGCCGATCCCAGCGATCCACAAGAACACCTGCAATCGGGCTGAAAACCAGAAACAGAATGTAGGAGAAAAAACCGAGCAGCGCCAGTGTTGTGGCATCGCCCGTTTGTTGGTACGCCCAGATAAGCAGGGCAAAGCGCGTCATCGCTGTGCCAAGCATCGACACAAGCTGACCAAACCAGACAACCGTGAAAGTTTGCATTCCATTCAGGCGGGATAATTTGTTAAACATCGAGACCTCTTTCGTCGCAAGCAAAATAAAAAACAGCCGGAAACGCGGGTGCGCTTGCGGCTGTTCAATCTCGAAAGAGAGGTTTTGCTATATTAGCAATTATATTACTTAGCCCCACGCGCATCTGTATATAGCGCGGGTAAATCACTCATATCAACGAAATCGGGGTACAGGTATGTCATTCAATTTATCCCAGATAGCAGGATCAATATGATTATAAATGATCGGCTGCTGGCGTGTCTACGATAAAAATCAGCCGTATGCTCCATGATCCAGGAAGCCAAGCAACCGGCGCAGACGCGGGTTCGCATCGGCATAGACATGTTCCGGCATCTGGTAATTCATGAACGGATAGTATTTGTGACCGATCATGCGTCGAGCATAGGTGATCTGCGTCATATAGCGCGTGCGTTGGCTGCGATTCGGGCCGCCGCGATGCCAAACCTGATTATTGAACATAATCACACTGCCTGCCTTGCCCAGGTTATAGACAACTTGGTCTTCCCACTCCGTCCCTTCCATCGACTTGGGTGGACGCGCACCGAATAAGTGAGAGCGTGGAATACATTCTGTGCCGCCATGTTCGATTTCGTCCACATCGGTCAAGTAGTAATTGGCGGTAAACCACAGAACGGGCAGGCGAATGTTTTTGGGCGGTTCCCCTTCTAAGACCAGCATGTGAGCATCATCATCCTGATGCCAGGTAGTGATCCCTGCTCCGGGTGGTGTTCTGAATGAATTGTTGTGAATCACGTGACAGTTGGGAGCAACCAACGCCTCGGCAAAGCTGACAATTGGCTCAAGATCGAACAATTTGACATTCGTCGGGCTGTGTTCGAACATCGCTGGCCTCAGTTCCAGCACCGCTGGGTTGATCTGATTCTTGCCATCGGGATTGTCGCGCAATGAACGATCCAAATCCTCGCGCATCTGGGCACACCAATCCGGCGGCAAAACATTGTGCAAAAATAAAAATCCGTCCCGGTGGAATTGCTCAACCCATTGCTGAATCTGGGCTTCGCTGGCTATTTGACCTGCTAAATAAGTTTCATCGGGGGCTGTTGTCGTCATAAGGTGCATTCCGTGAAATATAAAATTATCAGATGAAGCGAATCGTAACCCTGTTGGGTAAAAATCGCAATCAGGCCAGGTTCTTAACATTGCTCTCCACTTATAAGCGCGGTAGAATGCAATTTGTTTTGTCCTGGTCAACAGGAGAAAGCACCACACGCATACCACAAGAGGGTAAAATTTTGGCGAAACAAAACCTCAATCGCCCGTCCGTCTCCGTTGATGTCGTCCGCAATCATGTCCCGTGCAATCTCTGTAACAGCAATGAGCGCAAACCATTCTGCCCGGAAAATGGCCTGGGGTTGGTGGAGTGCCTGAACTGCGGACTCGTCTACGTCAGCCCGCGCCCAGATGCGAACGAATTGTACGCTCTCTACGGCGAGACTTATTTTCATAACAATGAGTCGGGCGTTGTTGGTTATGCCAATTACATTAAAGATGAGGGAAATATTCGCCTTACATCCAATCGTCGGCTGAAGCATCTGGAAAGTTTCGTCAAACCCGGCAAAATGCTGGATGTGGGATGTGCGACAGGCTTTTTTATTGACGAAGCCCGCAAGCACGGCTGGCAGGTCGAGGGATTGGATGTTTCATCATTCGCCATTCAATATGCGCAGGAACATTTCGGCTTGAATGTGCAGCACGGTGCCCTAACCGATTTGAATTTTGAAGCAGGCAGCTACGATGCTGTGACCATGTGGGATGTGATCGAACACGTACCCGATCCGACCGCCTACACACAACGCGCGGCAGCTTTGCTGCGTTCTGGCGGCATCCTGACACTGGCGACCCCCGATGTCGGCAGCATTCCGGCGAAAATGGCGGGCAAGCGCTGGGTCGGCTACAAACTTTCCGAAGAACACATCTACTATTTCTCGATTAATACCCTCACACGAATGCTGAACGATGCTGGATTCGAGGTGCTTAACGTTCGTCATGTCGGTAAATATGTAACGCTGCACCTCTTTTTGGATCGCCTGGGCATGTATTTCCCTTGGCTGGCAAAGGCGCTGGAAATGGGCGAACGCGCTTTCAACCTATCAGAACGGGCGCTGTATGTGAATCCGTTTGACATTGTAGCCATCACTGCGCGTAAAAAGTAAATCTCTGTAGGGGCGAGGCATGCCTCGCCCCTACAACAACGACCTCATGCTTTTACAAAGCCTCTCACCCCACAAACTTGCGATTGTCATTTTGCTGTGTATCGTCGTCCGGTTGGCGATATTGATTGCATTTCCGTCGATATTCGCATTCGACCAAACCGGGACGATTCACGGGTCGCAGGCCTATGATGAATACGCTCAAAATTTGCTGACAACCGGAGTCTATGGCCGAACCGCAGGTGTGCCAGACGCAGCGATTCCGCCTTTATACAGCTATGCGCTGGCGGCAGTTTATGGCATTTTCGGACGCGGCTATATGCAGGTTGGGCTGTTTCATATCGCGCTCGATGTCCTGTGTATCGCCATGCTGTACGAAATCGGGAAACGATTATTGCCGCAGGGTGAATGGGCAGGTGCGCTGGCAGGGCTGTTTTACGCCTTCTATCCTTATCTGATCTTTCAAAATCTCACGCTGATCGACACGCCATTTTTTATGTTCTGGCTGCATGCCTTTGTGCTGCTGATGGTGCTGCTACGCCAACGCTCGACGCTGGATCGGCGCACATGGCTGATCGCTGCGCTGGGTGGGTTGGTACTGGGGCTGTCGATGCTGGCGCGTCCGATTATGCCCCCGCTGGCAGTGTTTGCTGCGTTGTGGTTTTTGTTCCGGCTGAATCTCAAACAGGCAATTCTGCGCTTGCTTCCAGTTGCCGTCATCAGCGTTGCGGTGTTAGCCCCTTGGATTATCCGCAATTTTCAGGTTTTCAGCGCATTTGTACCGATGACGACCACTTCCGGGGCAAATTTCTGGCAGGGTAACAGCGAATACACTGTGCCATATTTCCGCGCGGGCTACGACGTGCAGTGGACATCACCGGATAACCTCCATGCGACTGACCTCAGCAGTCGTGAAGCCGATGCCGAACGATTCACGCTGGCGCTGCAATTTCTGCGCGAAAACCCCAGTAAAATCCCCGAACTGCTGTGGGTGAAATTTCTCGTCCATTGGAGCATCGACATTGCGCCCCGCCTCAACCCGGCTGAAGGCGAAGTGCCTCGCCTGGATTACGAAGGCAATGTGATCCCCAAAGACGGCGCAGAAGGCGAATTAGAATTGGGCGGTTTGCCACCGGGAGACCCTGTAGGTGAATATTCGACACCGCTTTTCGACCAGATCGGGCGGACAATTCATCGCTTTTATTATGGTGGCCTCTTTTTCCTCGCACTGGCTGGCATCGCGCTCACGCTTCGTTATTGGCGTGATGTATCTCTGCTATGGTTCGTACAGATCAGCATGACGCTCATCTACGTTTTTTTCCACCCCTCGACACGGTATCGCGTACCCACCGACCCAATGCTCTTCCTCTTTTCAGCCTATGCCATGATGTGGGCGTGGGAACGTTGGCAAGATCACCGCAAAAAATAAATTAATATTCATTGAAATAGCTTGCAATAAACAAACAATATATAATCAGCGGATAACGTCCTGGGGGGGACATTTTAATGACATACTCGCTGAAAATTCCTATTAAATTATTACTTTTAATAATGTTATTTATAGCCCCTTCTGTAAAATCGCAATCAGCCTCTCCTCTCAGAATCGGTATTATTGGTGATAGCGATGCTGACGAATATCAAGCAAATGACCACCGAGGTGGTGCCTATTACAGTACAAGTTTTAATTGGGCTGAACAACTCGTTCGGGGCGGGCGAATTTATTTGGGCCCCTATGGTTCATACAGCGAACCACGCCGTCAGGGATATGCCTATAATTGGGCGAGGACTGGAGCAAGAATCGACCAAGCTATTTCAAGTGGTCAACATACGGGCATTGTTTCTCAGGCACACCTTCTTGATAAGGTTTATATCTCAATCGGTATCAACGATTTTCGTCAAAAATATAGTGATATTTATTATAGAAGAGTGACTGGGACATCTCTCACCCAATGGGAAAATTCATTAATTAATAATATTACGATAATCCTCAACACAGTTGCCCCTATTCCCACTGTCATGGCAACTATCGCTGACCCTGGATATCTTCTGAGTTTCATAGCCAGTTATCCAAATCCTCAGTTTCGACAATTGGTTACGGATTCTCTCAATCGTGTTAACGCAAGGATCATTGATCTCGCAGAATCGCGCGATATTCCCTATGTCAATATGACTGCGCTAACTATATCACTGATGTCGCTGCTAAATCAAAATAACGAACTCGTGGTTGGCGGGGTACCTATCTCGTTATTTACCCAAGGTGGCGAACCACATAATGGAACATTAGATGGATCACATCCCGGCACGGTTATGTCCGGGCTTATTGCGAATTTTATTGCTATCCAATTAGGCGTTGCGCCATTTACAGAAGCCGAAATACTTGCAACTGCTGGATTAGTTGCACCTACCTTAACGCCCTCCAGCACGCTGACAATCACTCAGACACCAACATCCACCCAGACACCCACTGCCACTGCAACACCGACTGCAACCGCAACGCCAACCGCGACAGCAACCGCCACGGCAACTGCGACACCGACACCGTCAGAGACACCAACGCCAACGGAAACGCCCACCGAAACCCCAACTGATACGGCGACGCCAACACCGTCAGAGACACCAACGGACACACCCACTCCCACCGAAACGAGTTCACCAACGCCAACGGCTACAGAAACACCTACCGCCACTGAGACGCCGACGGAAACTCACACGCCCACTGAGACTGAGACAGCGACACCAACGGCTACGGATACGCCGACGGACACACCCACTGTGACCGAAACACCAACTCTAACGCCTTCCGAGACTCCAACGGCAACTCACACGCCGACTGAAACGCCCACTGAGACCGAGACACCAACCCTAACGCCTTCCGAGACTCCAACGGCAACTCACACGCCGACTGAAACGCCCACTGAGACCGAAACGCCGACCCTAACGCCTTCGGATACACCCACCGAGACTGAGACATCGACACCAACGGCTACAGATACACCTACCGAAACGCCCACTGAGACCGAAACACCAACTCTAACGCCTTCGGACACACCCACCGAGACCGAAACGCCCACCCTTACACCATCGGAGACGCCCACCGAGACTCATACACCGACTGAAACGCCCACTGAGACTGAAACGCCGACCCTAACGCCTTCGGACACGCCCACTGACACTGAGACCCCGACGGAGACTCATACGCCGACGGCAACGCCTACTGATACGGAGACACCAACTCTAACGCCTTCCGAGACTCCAACGGCAACTCACACGCCGACGAAAACACCCACTGAGACCGAGACACCAACCCTAACGCCTTCCGAGACTCCAACGGCAACTCACACGCCGACGGAAACACCCACTGAGACCGAAACACCGACCCTAACACCTTCGGAAACGCCCACCGCTACAGAAACACCGACGGCAACTCATACGCCGACTGCCACCGAGACCCCGACTGCCACTGAGACACCCACATCGACTCTTACACCAACACCAACGGCAACCAATACAGCGACGGCGACAGCGACCATAACAAGCTCACCAACACTGACGGAGACACCAACACCGACACCAACGGACACGCCTACCGAAACACCGACGGAAACGCCCACTGAAACACCAACAGACACGCTCACTCCCACCGAGACAAGTTCGCCAACGCCAACGCTGACTCACACACCAACACCAACCGATACACCGACCAATACACCAACACCAACGGACACGCCTACCTTAACGATGACCCCAACTGTGACCAGCTCACCGACGGCTACTGATACGCCTACAGCAACACCTACCAACACGCCGACACCAACACCCACATTAACGCTGACCAGTTCACCGACTCATACACCTACCGCAACTCCCACCAATACTGCGACGGCAACACCCACCAATACACCGACCAATACGCCAACGCCAACTGCGACCAACTCACCTACACCGACCAATACACCTACCGCGACTCCCACCAATATGCCAACAAACACCCCAACGCGCACACCCACCGCCACGCCAAGCCCAACACCAACAAGAACGCCAACACCGACGTTAACGCCTACGCAAACCCGAACACCGACACCCACATTGCCACCTGCTCCAGTGGCTGTGAATGATCTCTACACGATACCGAGAAACACGTCTGTCGATATTCTTCTATCTGCGATTGTCAGTAATGACATTGGCACGAATCTTACGGTCACACCCATTACAGCACCCGTAAATGGCACAGCGACACCGATTACAGGTGGGGGGCGATATACACCCAGAACCAATTTTGTTGGTACAGATACCATCACCTACCGTATACAGGATGCGCAGGGGCGTACCAGTACAGGAGTGGTCACGATTAGAGTTACTTAATTTATTGTGACTTGAGGGATTGTTTTGAAACGGCTGACAAAACGATAATTTGTCAGCATTTTAATTGGATAGGCATCGTTTCGCCTAAGAGTAAAGCTATGCCTCAACCACAGAAATAAAAAACGCGCTATCTGAGCGCATTTTTTTGGGGCGTGTGGGACTCGAACCCACACGTTCTCACGAACGATTGATTTTAAGTCAATTGCGGCTGCCGATTACGCCAACGCCCCATCGTTCGATCTCAATTTAGTCTATCAAATCGCCGTTCTAACGTCAACGGCATCCTCCAACTTTTGTTGAAGTTGCGCATTGACGATATGACCTCTACGGATTAGGCATTTTGTACCAAATCCAGGCTGTACAATTGATTCTATACATGAAATTCATTAAGAATTCATCCTGAATCAATTTTTTTGATGTATAGTAGATTTAACAAACGGGTGCTGAGGACGAGAACATGACTGCTAAATTGTATCCGCACACAAGAACACTGAAACGTTTTCATATCCTGATCGCTGACGATGATCTCGTGACAGCGATTGTGCTGCGCCGTATGCTGGAGCCAGAATATCGAGTAACGTTGGTTGAGAATGGACATTTAGCACTCGAAGCGCTCGCGCACGAAACATTTGATTTAACCATCATTGACATCAATATGCCCATTGTAGACGGCTTTGAAGTTCTCAGAGCCATTCGCTCGACACCCAGTTACGCTTACCTGCCCGTCATACTGATCTCCGCGATGGTCGATAGCGAGGACATCGCGCACGGCCTGAAGCTGGGTGCAAATGATTACCTGACCAAGCCCATTGATCGCCAAATCACACTGGCGCGGATTAATACTCAATTGCAGCTTAAAGCACTGATGGATGCCCATCAACAAGCGATTGAAGAATTACAGGCAGCCCAGCAGATGCGAGATCGTTTTTTCAGCATCGCCTCACATGATCTTAAAAACCCGATGAATAATATCCGAATGGCTCAATTTTTACTGCGCGAATATCTTGAGGATATTCCGAACGCGATGGTTTTGCTTAATAATATTGATCTTTCGCTGGAAACCATGCAGGAGATTGTGCGCGAATTTCTCGATACCGCAGCCCTGCAAGGTCAGGCGATTGATCTTGAGATGGAATGTATCAAAATTGAAGACCTGCTCTGGGAAGTCGTCATGCAATACAACATCAGTGCGCACAAGAAACGTATTTTGTTGGATATTGGTGATGTTGATGGTATCGTGTTAGCGGATCGAAGCCGGTTGACGCAGGCACTCAGTAATCTGGTCAGCAATGCCATTAAGTACAGCCCTCTGGATTCGGTGGTAACACTTTCAACAACTGTTGATAAAAATCGTGTTCGTATTAATGTCAGCGATCATGGCCCCGGCATCCCGGTTAATGAACAGGATTTGTTATTTAAGGAATTTGGTAAATTGAGCAACCGTCCAACCGCTGGCGAAACCAGCACCGGGCTGGGGTTATGGATTGTCAAGCAGTTGGTGACTCTACAAAATGGATGTGTTGGCCTCGAATCTCCGGAAAGTGGCGGGTCGATTTTCTGGATCGAGATGCCCATATGGATTCCCAACGATAATGCGATTTCTAAAAACGAGGGCTGCTACGCCCCGGTCTAGCGGATATAAATGCGGATGCTGTCCGCTTCGTCACGCACAAGTGTGTTAGGCGGATACCGCCATACGACTGCCGCCATCCACAGATCGCCGATTGCGCCTGCCGCATTCATCACCACGATTAACCCGATGTAGTAGGCGAGCGAATCGGGTGTGAAAATCATCAATATCATGCCAACCACGCTAATGATGACCAGCGGGGCCAGAGCGACGATGAGAAATTGATCGCGCCAGAACAGCCCATTATCAGTGGTAGCGAAGAAAACCCCTTTTGCAAGGTTGATGCCATAGCGCGGTTTATAACCCACCCAGCGGATCGCCAACCCGTGAATCCATTCATGCAGCCCGATCATCAAAGCGATGACGACGACCACAGCGAGAATCCAGGGTACGTTTTCCCAGAATACGCTGGGAATCGGCCCACGCAGCCGCCGGACAAACACTCCCCATAAACCCACCACCATCAACGCGATGACCAGCGGTATCAAAGACAGCACATTCAGCCAGAATAAAACTCGGCCTTCTGTGGCAGCCATATGGCGATCCTGGCGATACCCTGGCGGCAGTTCACGAGTGAGTGTTTGTCGCAGCATCATGGATTTAACCCGCGTAACTCCAACCAAAGTCTACGAGCGTCAATGTATCTTTGGCTTCCCCAGGCTTATTCACGCCTGCGCCGATCACTTCCCCGATGACAATTTCATGATCGCCACCCGTATCGAGCTTGGCGACGACTTTGCATTCCAGATAAGCCGCCGCGCCTTCGACAATCGGGCATCCAGTCAACGGTGCGGCTGTGTACTGAACATTCGTCATCTTATCAGGATTTTTTGAGCGCCCTTTGGTGAATGGCTTGATGGCATCACCATCGGCTTTATTGAAAATATTGACGACAAACACGCCACCGGACTCAATCAATCCATGTGAATAGGATGTTTTCTGAAGCCCCAGCGCAATCTGGCGGGGCGAAAATGAGGCCTGAGTCAACCAATTGGCGACCATAATGTTGCTATCCTCGCCGCTATGTGACGAAATGGCATAAAAACCATAGGGGATCATCCGCAGCGCATCTTTGACTAAATCATCAGACATAAAATTTCTCCCATAAAAATATGCAGTCGGCAAAATTAAGATACAAACCAGTGTAGCGCATCATCGGGTGGATTTAAACAGACCTCTTTGAGCAGATTTAAACAGGCCGCTTCAGGAAAAGCGCCGAGCGTGTAACTTCGATACATACCACGCCATTCTGGTTGCGTCCGGTGTGCTTCATGGTGATGATGCCCAGATCAGGATTCGAGCGACTCAAGCGCTTGGCGAGAATCTCTGTCTGTACATAGATCGTATCGCCGTGAAAGAGTGGATTGGGATGGGTGATATTTTCATAGCCCAGATTTGCCACAATCGTGCCTTGTGTGATGTCCGGCACACTGATGCCGACAACCAACCCCAGCGTAAAGATGCCATTGACGATGCGCTTGCCGAACTGCGTTTTGCTGGCAAAATCTTCGTTGATGTGCAGCGGCTGCGTGTTCATCGTCAGGCTGTTGAACAGGACATTATCAGCCTCAGTCAGGGTTCGCCCCAGGTCGTGCTGAATTATCATGTCAATTTCCAGGTCTTCGTAATATTTTCCGGCCATATTTTTCCCCTCATGACTCTATTTCCAGGCGGTCTTTTTTCGTCACTATTGGCGCGTTACGGTGTTTTTACGCCGAGAGAATGTTAACGGGCAATCTGTCTGTTTAGCAACTCAGCCGGGAAGGGCAATCGGGGGATTATGGGGAGCGCCAGAGTTTTGGCGCTTCACTTATTTATTAACCTATTCAAATATAGCATAACCACACAAGCTAATTAAAGCATAAACCGCCTGAAGTGAGGGGGGACACTTTCAGGCGGTTTATTTGGGGAAGAGCAATGGGTAGTTCAATGACATGAACATAAAGTCCCAAAGCGTCCACGAATTTGGCTAACAACACATCTCACACCACTTTGGAGGAAGGAGGAATCAACTTAACCTGCCAAATTCGCTTGATGATACTATAGGCCAGCATTGTAAGATATAAGTTAGGCTAATATGAGCGCTAAGTGAGAGCGCTGGCCTAACCGATGGGTGTTTCGACCACGCCGATGGGCGCAATCGGCTGTCCGCTGTCAATCGGCACACCACCGGGAGTCGGTGTCCCTTGAGCGCAAAAAGTCGCAGCGTTATCGCGTTTCCCCGCAACAGAACCGTTATTAAAAAGTGTCAGCGCATTCTGATACTGGCTGGCAGCGGGGCAATATTCCCCTTGCGCAACCCAGGCATCCCCATAGGCCACAATCTGGTCAAATAAAAGCTGCTGCACATCCATGTAATTCGGCGCGGTGTTGTAAACTTCTTGCAGCGCCTGGATCGCCACCGGATAATTCGTGCCGACGGCGCTTTTAGCGGTCAGATACAGCGCTGCGACGTACTGCTCAAAATGCAATTCGCTGTCACCGGGCAGGCCAAATTCCTTCGCGCGATCTGTCAAAACGACAGCTTCCGCCAGTGATGATCCACTGCGGAATAGACGCAACGCCTGGGTCGAAAGGGCTTCCAACATGAGCGCACGTACTTCTGTACGCTCAAAGCTGCTATCTACCGCGACAATCGCATCCAGCAAATCAATCGCGTCCATATACTGCGCGGTTGAAACTGATGTCCGTGCCTGCTGCAACATAGCGTTCAGGTCAAACGCGCCGTCCGTCGATTGCGGCACGATCATTTCTGCCTCGGTTGTGGGTGTAGCGGCTTCCGGCGTAGCGGTAACGGTGATTTCCTGCGTGGCAGTAGGCTCATTGCTCAGATAAAGCGCTGTTGCCGTCTGCATGAGATCGGCAACGCCAGGAACACCAGGGGTGAGCGTGGCTAAAAATTTGAGGCGGGCATCCAGCAAAACGGTATTACCGCTGGAAATATCCCCAGGAATTCGCGCCAGTTGATCGTTAATTTCGGCGTTTTGGGTCGCGGTGGCGTGATCCTGCGCCATGCGTTGGCCGGATGTCCAGCCTGCCGCGCCTGCCAGCAGCACAATCGCCACTCCGATGCCAACAATGAGCACACCGACAATGCCCCAGGTAAAACAGCCGGGGCCGCTGCGAACAGGTTCTTCATCATCCGTCGGCGGCTCGATAAAAACGGCGGGCTGACCGTGCGGCGGCGTTTTAAAGGGTGATTTCGGTTTGGTATCTTCTTCAGTTAAACTCATCGACTCTCTCATCCCGTGATCTTTGCAACGGGTGAGCCATTATAACGGAGATGATAAAACACGTATAGCGGCGTTTACCCTACGCATCCCCCAGCAGGTCAGACACACGCGCGAGAATGGCCTCGCTAATCTGACTCTTGCTGGCGAGGGGGAGTGCTTGCTGACCGCCATCGGGTTCGAGAATCGTCACGCGGTTGGTATCAACGGCAAATCCGGCATCGCTTGCGCTGATGTCATTGGCAACGAGCAAATCCAGCCCTTTGCGTTCCAGTTTTGAGCGAGCATTCGTCAGCAAATTTTCGCTTTCCGCCGCGAAGCCGACGCAGATACGCGGAAATCCGATTTGCTGGCGCTGCGCTTTGACTTCCATCAAAATGTCAGCGGTGCGCCCCAGCGTGAGGGTCAAGCCAGCGCCATCGTCGGATTTTTTGATTTTTTGCGAGGCGATGGTTTCGGGTCGAAAATCGGCAACTGCTGCCGCCATAATGAGCGCGTCGGCATTTTGCGAGTATTCCAGCACGGCCTTGAGCATATCCGCCGCCGATTCAACGAGAATCAAATGCGCCCCAAAAGGCGTTGGCAGCCCTTTCGCGGCGCTGATGAGCGTTACATCTGCGCCAGCATCAACTGCGGCCTGTGCTAGTGCGTAGCCCTGCTTGCCGCTGGATCGGTTGGTGATGTAGCGCACTGGGTCAATCGCCTCGCTCGTGCCGCCAGCCGTGATGACGACTTTCCGGCCTGCGAGTGCGCCTGTACGCCCCAAAATAGAGCGAATATGACCGATCAGGGCGGCGGTCTCGGGTAAACGGCCTTTTCCAACCAGACCAGACGCGAATCGCCCTTCTTCCGGCTCGATAAGGATTACGCCGCGCTCTTGCAGCGTTTTTAGATTCGCCTGTGTCGCCGGATGTGTGTACATCCCGCCGTCCATCGCCGGAGCGATCACGACTGGACAGCGTGCCGCCAATGCTGTCACCGTCAGCAAATTATCGGCAAAACCGCCCGCAAGTTTCGCAATTGTTTGGGCAGTCGCCGGAGCGATGACCAATAAATCTGCGCCTTCGCCGAGGCCAACATGCGCGATGTGCGTGGGCAGCCCGCCGCTGCTATCAGCCTGCCATAAATCCGTGTAGACCGGGCGACCTGTGACGGATTGGAACGTCAGCGGCGTGACAAATTCACGCGCCGCGTCGGTCATAATCACGTCGATTTTCGCGCCCGCCTGTGTCAGTTTGCTGGCGAGATCAACGGCTTTGTAACTGGCGATGCTGCCTGTAACGGCGAGAACGATACGTTTATTTTCGAGCAGTGTGATGGGCATATTAAGCCTCAAGGATGCGCGTTCGGGTTATCGGTGAGCAGGCCTTCGGCGGCTGCGGCGGCAAGCAAGCGGGTGTCGGCGCAGATAAATATGAGTTGGATGCCAAGTATTTTAGCGACTTGTAACGCACTGGCTAGTTGTAGGGCATCCAGCGTCCGTAGTTGATGCTGCATAAGCAAGCTGCGCGCCGAATTTAAAATATCTTCATCGAGATTAATAACTGAATATTGATTTTGAGCGTGAAGCAAAAAATCGTTTTGTAGTTTTACGCGATCAGAAATGCTAATAACCCCGCCACGCTCACGACGCACTAACGCTGTAATTATTTCAACGGTTGCCAGAGTTGATACTAATATTGTATGGCCTGCCTGTGGCTCAATCCAACTCGTCACCCATTTAGTGCCGACTTCAGGAACATATCTCTTGGCTAAAGCGCTGGTGTCAACAAAAAAATTACTCAAACTCTATCCTCTCGCTCCTGGATAATGAGTTCTGATAGGGACAAACCATCGGCAGCTATGGCTTTTCCGATGCGCTCACGTTCTTCAAATGACAATTCTTCAGCATCATCGGGTGCATATTTAGCATCTGGTGTCACTAAGCCAGCGGCAATTAACCGCGCCCGGATTTCTTCGCGTGTCATTTCATGATCGCCATTTGAGGTCAAGGGGCGAATGACAAGCTCAATTTGCCCCAATGGCAGATCATCCGGCAAATCAATCATAATCCGGCGTTTTTCATCCACAACAGCCGTCAATATAATGGGTTGCATCGCTATGCCTCGCTTATCCCGAAGGTCTATTGATATTAGCCTTCAAATCATTATAGTATATCTATAGAAGCCAGTGAATGCTGTCGAGGAGTTATCGTGAATAAAAAAGCGTGTTCCATCATTATTACAATTTTCATTGCCTTATTGATTTTTGCCCTGCCTCTATTTGCGCAGGACAATGTAGCGGTGCCAGATATAACGGGCTTGAGCCTCCCAGAAGCATCGGCAGCGCTTAACAAAGTTGGATTGGCCGTTGGCACGGAAACCATCGAACGCTGGACAGCCGAATCAGGCCTTGAGCAAAACACTATCACTGCTCAGTCTATCGCGCCGGGTACGAGTACCGCGCCGGGTACAGACGTAGAAATAACAATTTTACGCACACCCAATGCGCTGCTCATTTATGACGACAATGATCTGACGCTGGTCAACCAGACCGGAAATGCGCTCAATTTGCGCAATATTCGTTTTGTAGCGCTGGATGGGTCTGAAGCGTCGTTCGCGGCCAACCGTTGGGGCGATTCGCTGCGTCCCGATCAATGCGCACAGGTGTGGTCAGTTGGGCGCAACGGCTCTAAAGGCCTGGATGAATGCTCGGTCATTCAAAACTGGCTGGTGACGAACGACAACGGTGAGCATTTCTGGACAGGCGCAGGTGGGACGACTCAGTTTGCAGTGATGCAGAATGATATTCAACGGGCGGTATGTACGGTTGGCAATCCAGGACGCTGCGAGATGTTTCTGGGGGTCGGCAATCTTCTCGCGAGTGAAACCGCCGACTACGTTTATTTTGCTTATCTGGTAGATCGTCTGGCGATTATCAATACCTCAACCGACAAATGGATGCCCATCGGCAATCTGGTTGTACGCAACAACGCAGTACAACCATTCGGTGCGGTGGTGAACGTTGGAGATGCTGGGCTTTTTGGTAATCCAGAGACTGTTGGGCGTATTGGGCGGCTTGCACCGGGCCAATGTTTACTGTTTACGAACAGCAGCGATGAGGCTCAAACCCCACCACAGCCCTGTGACGTGATCGCCAAATTGGATGTTGGCCCAAGCGTGATTTTCTGGTCGGCGGATTTCCCGATTGAGAGCATCACCGAAGAAGGGGAAAGAAGCTGCCCAGCAGCAGTGCCGGACAGATTGACGTTGTGCATTATGCCGCGTTAGTTGTTGTCACTAGGCCGCGTTAGTTAACGAAGCGATATTTAATCAATGTCCAAAGAGCGATTGGGCCATCCGTCCAGTTAATTTTCTTACCTTCGTCCCATTCGCGCCCGTTGTAGGAAATCGGCACTTCGTAGATGCGAATGCCTTTTTTGAGGACTTTCGCCGTAAATTCTGGCTCGAAATCGAAGCGGCGGGCGTGAATCACCATATCCTGGACGACCTCGCGGCGGAAAACCTTATAGCAGGTTTCCATATCGCTCAGAATAGCGTTATAAAGAATATTCGTCGTCAATGTCAGAACTTTGTTGGCGATCATATGCCAGAAGTTCATCGCTTTGCGAGCACCACCCAGGAAACGCGACCCATAGACGACTGTCGCAATACCTTCTTCCAAAGGTTTGAGCAAAATTGGATATTCACGGGGATCATACTCGAAATCGGCATCCTGAATCAGAATGACATCAGACGAGGCAGCGGCAAAACCCGTCACCAGTGCTGCACCCTTACCCTGATTGTGATCGTGATAAATAATTTGTACAGATGGGCGATTTTCAGCTTCAATTGTGGCTAAAACGGTGCGTGTACCATCCGTAGAACCGTCATCAACGATAATGATCTCATTTGCCAGCCCCACATCTTCTACTCGTTGCAAAACTTCGGCAATCATACTGGCCTCGTTGTAGCATGGAATAATCACACTAAGCGTAAGACGGCGCTGGCCGAGTTTGTAGGAGGCGGGTTGAGGGTAATTTTGCATCGCAAATATCCTTTCACATAGGCTTAACGCCGTACACTAACAGATTACACAGGCTTAACGCCGGAGACTGACAGTAACGCTTAGTAAAAAATCTATTATAACATTTCCAGGCTCAATTTCGTTGCCTAAGTTATCAGATTGACCTTGCGCATGAATAACATCCCTTGCAAGCTCGGAATGAGAAGCCGTACCGACCTCTCATTCGCGACAACTCTAAGAAACGTTATACTAGAGAACATGGTTTGAAAATACCGGAGGCGATGATTATGAAAAAACGAACCGCCACTTTATTGGTCATTATTTTGACAGCGCTGATTTTAAGCGTTGCGATGACGCGAGCGCAGAATTTTGGTTCAGGTTGGGTAGGCAGTTTTTATAACAATACGAATTTTAGTGGCAACCCCACAGCGACAATTTCCAACATCAGCGGCCTGAATTTCAATTGGGCGGCGGGTGTTCCCATCGTTAATGGTACAGCCGTCGTCGGCATTGGAACTGATAACTTTTCCGCACGTTTTACCTCGACCCAAAACTTCACAGCGCAGGCCAGCTATACCTTTACCGTCGCTTACGATGACAATGTGCGTGTCCTGATCGACGGCACACTTGCGTTCGAGGATTTCGGTGGCGGCCCCATTAAGACACGTACCTTTAACCGCGATTTGGCTGCTGGTGCGCACGCTATCACCGTCGAATATGTGGAAGTTTCGGCAGAAGCTGTTCTGCAATTCCAGTGGAATCAAGGCGGCCCAGCAGCGACGGCTGGCCCCAGCCCGACCCCCGGCCCCACCAGCACACCCGCACCAACCGGGCTGCCTTCAATCCCATCTGGTGCGTTAAGCGCGACAGTCATTCGCGCCGCTGTACTCAATGTGCGTTCAGGGCCGTTCCTGGGTGCGCCGCGTGTCGGACGAGTTCTGCGTGGGCAAACGTTCCAGGTGATCGGACGCGATGAAAAAGCCTACTGGTTTTTGCTGCAACTCAGTGATAAGCAAGCCTGGGCATGGGGTTACTATCTGGCGGTCAATGGCAACGAGTTTAACGCACCTGTGGTCGGCTCGTTTATCACATCAGGGCCGCCTGCCAGCGATACGGGGGTCGTTGCCCAGAGCAAAGCAGGCATGAAACTGCGCTCTGAGCCAACGATCAATTCGGCACAAATCGGGCGCATCCCCTGGGGTGATTTGCTACCTGTCATCGGGCGCACCTACGATAACACCTGGTATCAGGTCGTTTTCCGGGGAACGACTGGTTGGGTATTCGCATCGTATCTGGATGTCATCCGAGGCGATCTCGCGACCATACCCGTAACGCGATGATGCCCGTTCGATTGATTGAAGAATTATCCATGAGCGCCCTGCCGTCGTTGCAAACTGTTTACGACGACGGTTGGGTGCTGCGTTTTGCCGAAGGTCATACCCGCCGCGCCAATTCGGTTAACGCGCTGTATCCCTCGACACAGCCGTTAGCCGAAAAAATTGCGTGGTGCGAAGCGCTCTACCGTTCACGCGGACTCAACACGGTTTTTAAGCTCACTCCGGCAGCACTCCCCGAAAATCTGGACTCTGTTCTGGCAGAATGTGGGTACAACGAGGATGGGCGTACCAGCATCCAGGTCGCAAAGCTGGATACGCTTGATTTTTCAGGCGTAGAATCGGTGAATCTGGTCGAGAAATTAAGCGATGACTGGTTAAGCAACTACTGCCGCCTGAACGGTCATGAGCCGCGCAGGGTCGCCCTGATGAAACAGATGTTGAGCCATATCGTGCCGGAAACCGCCTACGTCTCGATTGAAGAAAATGGCGAAGTGGTCGCTACCGGGCTGGGCATAGCGGATCGGGGATACATCGGTCTGTTTGATATTGTGGTCGATGCACGTCTGCGGAACCAGGGGTTGGGGTATCGGATCGTCACTAATTTGCTGGCGTGGGGCAGATCACGCGGCGCACAGAATGCCTATTTGCAGGTGGTGGCGACCAACACGCCTGCCCTGCGCCTCTACGCTAAAATCGGCTTTCGAGAAATCTATCAATACTGGTATCGCGTGAAACCATTAACCTGATGCGAATATTGGTATCGCCTAAAACCATTAACCTGATCGGGACTCTGCTTTATCGTGTTGCAGACGCGCTTTATCAATCATGGCATGGGCCGCCTCAATCGTGGGGACAACCTGAAAATAGTAGGAAATCTTTTGATAAAATTTGCAGCCCACGTTGTACAAAGATACGAGAAACCTGCTCTCCGTGACGAATATCGACAAACCAACATTCGCAGGTTGTTTATCCGAAATGTTCTTGAGATGGGATAACGCATTACTGGGGACACCCTGACTGCGACGCATATCCAGAATGACATCAACCCGGTGCGGTGCCGCTGTTTCCATCGCGATTGCCTCATTATAGACCGGGTAAAGCTCCTCCCACGTCCATTTGCCTTCAAAATCATAGCGAACAATGGTATGTGCTTCATCTTCCCAGCAGACACGAACGCCCATCTGTTTCTCCCTTTCTCACACCTTAACATTTCTATAGTGTAATAAAAAGCGTTGGGAGCGTCCAGACTTCATTGCTGAATTTTCAGTTTCAAGGGGTCACATTTTCGACTCGCGCCGGGATAACGTGCCACACGATGCTGTAGTCGTCCTCATAGACCTGCTCGATATTCGGATCGTCACCTACTGCCCGTTCAAAATCACCGTGATTCTGGTCACTGACGATATATTCCGCGCCAAATGTCGTTCGGATGACGGTTGACGGCTGCTCAACTTTGCCCTGCGTGATCGCGACCCACTCATCCCATAAGTGACTGTCCTCCAATTGCAGATAGGTTGGGTCTAACCCAACGAGATAGATATTTTCCGTATTGTAATAAAACAAGCGTGTGAAATCGTCCCAATCCGTTTGGAAGATCATCGTGCCGGGTGGCGCATTCTGTTTCAGCCAATCGGACGCACCAGCGAACACATTAACATCCCGTGCGCCGCGAGCATCGCTGATCGTATTGGTAAGTGTCACACCGACGAACAGTGCCAACACTGCGAATGCCCCAACAGGCATCAACCAGCGCAGACGTGGCAAAATAATGACATCACGCCCCCACGCCGCTGCGCAGAGCAGCAGCGCAAAAGCCGGAAAATATTCGATGAAGCGGCGCGAACGCAAAACCATAAACAGCGTGAGCAGCGCTGCAAACAAGAGCGTATTTTCAATCGTATCGCGCTTATGTGCGCCGAAGCTCGAACGCAGAAAAGCCAGCGCCAACACCAGCAGCGCCCCAGCAGAATTTTGCATCAGCACGCCAGTTGTGTAAGGATACCACTCATTACCCACCTGGACGCTGCTCTCCAGATCAACTTTAGCGACCAGATGATCGAAAATAAATTGAAGATTCTGCGGGAAATAGGGGTTAATCACCAGACCCAGGCCGATGCCGAGAGCGCAGTAAACCACAGGCTGCCACTCCAGGCGGCGTTCGGCGATCCACTGAGCAGCGGTGTATAGCACGGCAAATCCCAGCAGCAGCACAAAGCCATTGTAGAGCCAGGCGTAGGCGAATCCCAGCAAAATCAGTCCACGATAGCGCCGCTGAAACAGGAACATGAGCGCCAGAATAAGCACGAGAAGCGACGCACCCTGCGTGCGAATCATCAGCATCCGATACACAAAAGGTACTGATAAGCCGAAAAGCGCCAATGTCCAGAAAGCAGGGTATCGAACGCCAATCTGCCTCATTAAACCCCAACTAGCCAGGAAAACACCCGCCGCGATGCTGACCGTTGCCAGCTTCGCCCCATCAATACCCGCGAGAGATGTCCAGGGCGCGATGTAGAGATGATAAAGCAGATGGTGATCGACAAACTGCTGCGGGTTGAGAATGGTCATGGGCAGCCAGGGAAAATTGATCGCCAAACGCCCCTGGTCAATGATCTGGGTTGCCAGCCGCGCGTGATAATAATCGTCCGTCCCTAAAAAGCCGGGAGTCGCGAGAATTATCGCGCTCAATATCGTAAAACACAGTAGATAGAGTGCTACGCCCTCCAACCATCCTGATCGCAACAATTTCGATTGATATCCCAGATTCATCATGGCCCTAATCCCAAAAAACTTTGAGTGACGAGAGGGGTGACTTGTGAGAGTCACCCCAGGCGAATTTCATGCGACTTTTCCGAGTACGATTTTAGTCGTCATCACCGTTATCGTTGCTACCGCCGTTATCATCGCCATTATCGTCGCCACCGCCGTTATCATCATTGTTGTCGTTATTGTTGTCACCACCATGATCGTCGGCGTTATCATTGCCATTATCATTGCCGTTGTCGTCGCTGGCATTGTCATTGCCATTGTCGTCGGCGTTATCATTGCCATTATCATTGCCGTTGTCGTCGCTGGCATTGTCATTGCCATTGTCGTCGTTGTTGTCGTTGTCATCATTGTTGTCGTTGGAATTTCCGACAGGATCAGGCGTGCGCGGCACGAAAATACTGGTTCCAGCAACGATCATGCCAGGGTCAGCAATACAGTTGGCCTGCATCAAATCGCCCATGCTTGCGCCTGATCGGGAGGCGATACCAGAGAGTGTGTCGCCCGATTGAATCGTGTAGGTCGTCCAGCCAGCAGGCATTGATGCCACACAATCGCCTGGGATAGTCGGCAAACTGCCGACTTCGTTGTCGTTGCTGTTATCGTCGGCGTTGTCGTTGCCGTTGTCGTTGCCGTTATCGTCCGTGTTATCGTTTTGGTTATCATTGCCATTGTTATTGTCTGGCGAAACCAGTTCAACTTCACGTGCAATCAACCTACCATCAACCGTTGTCACATGAACCTTGACCAGCGCACCAACAATGAGTGTGCCGTGAATCTCGGCGGAGGTTGTATCAATGGTTGCGCCTGAGACAACAATAAAGCCGTCACCTACTGCTTCCAAAGTTCCGGTTAGTTCGAATTCATCGGCTGTACCGCCGTTGGTGTTGTCGTTGCTGTTATCTTCAGTATTGTCATTGCTATTGTCATCGGTGTTGTCATTAGCGTTGCTATTGTCATCAGTATTGTCGTTTGAATTGTCATCGACATTATCGTTGCTGTTATTGTCCGTGTTGTCATTAGCATTGTCATTGCCGTTATTATCGCCCTCAAACGGCCTGATTTCTCGAACAACCCAAATGCCTTCAGGTGACAGGGTAGCATGAACAACCACCATATCGCCTGCAGCAATGCTGGAGTCGATTTCGGCGCTAGAAAGATCAAATGTCACCCCGCCGATTACCACTGTACTACCGACTTCAGCAGGCCATACCCCTATAATTTCGACCTCACCTGGGAGAATGTCGTCAGGTTGAGCCGCATCAACTTCTGATGCAACCACACTGCCATCCGGTAATGCCGTGCCATGCACGCGAACAGCCAACCCTACCTCCAGAGTAACGGAGACTTCTGCCCCAGTGATATCAATTACTTGCCCGTGAACGGTAATTGAGCTGGCATCCATCACTTCGATGTTGCCAACAACCTCAAATCGGAGGGCTTCCTGAGCAAGTGCCAACTGACCGACAAATACAGTCGCCAGCAGCACCAAAATAAATGCTATACCCCAGGAAATTGATTTAAACTTGACCATGTTTTTCTCCTTTTCAATAAACATTACCTATACCGAGTGAAAAGGAATGAAAAAGTTTCGGTCAATTTTCGGATTTTATCACTTTTTTATAAGTTGCAAGGCTATGACAGTTATCACAACCAGCCACGATAGCACGCCGACGATCATCGTCCAGGGCATCCACGCAGGTTCATATGCGAAGGTGACGGCGCTTTCACCCGCCGGAATTTGAATCGTGCGGAACATCGCATTGGCACGGTAAATCGGCGCAGATTCACCGTTCACGGCGGCTTTCCAGCCCGGATAATAAGCATCGCTGAGGACGAGGTAGCCATCAGCCTGACTGCTCACTTGAATTTCGATGCGTTCGGGCGTGTAATTCATGATCGTCGAGGAGGATTGGAAGGTATTTGTCGGTAAGGGCGACTCGCGAGTTGCTCCTACATCAGCCGAAATCACGACAGTTTGCGCGGGGTCGAAATCCGGCGAACGCATAATCTGCATGGCTGTTTCAGTGCCGAGGTCGGTGTCCGGCACAATTTCAGCCTGATACACGACAAAGGAACGCGGCATAACCGACACATTTTCATAAAGTTTGATGTCGCTGGAGAGGCGTTTTTCCCAGGGGCCAAGCGTCACCTGCTGAAAATCACCCGTGCGCGTATCCACCAATGTCAGCGCATTTATCGTTATGGCATCGGCGACATCAATTTGAATACTAACCGGTACACGCGCGGTTTGTGCCTGGAATTGGCCCAATGAATATCCCGGCGCGGCAGAATCAAGTGTAAATTCCAGTTTCTCGCTTGAGCCGTCAGCAAAAACAAACGTGATTTGTGGTAAGCAAATTTTAGCATCCCGGCACAGAACCGAGACACCATTCGCTTCAAAAGCGGGAATCATCGGAATAGAAATACGTTCTTCCGGCGCTAGATTGAGGGCAAACTGCGTATCATAGGCGAGATCATCCTGCCAGATGTCGTAAATTTTGTCGGTGATGAGATAACGTGTGTTGGTCAGATTCAGCCAGCGCTGATCGGGAATACACGCGCCATAACAATCTTCACGCGCAAGAATTTCACGCAGGCGACCATCGAGTGTGCGCAGCTCACCCGACGGAATGATGAGCGAAGTGAAAGCCGTATAGTATTTGGTGGGCAGCACACCACCGTCGAATCCGTCGATGGATGAGATATTCCAGATCAGTGGTAAATTCGCGGCCAGGACTTCTTTCATTTTCGTGTCAACCAGCCCCAACCGTACTGATAGATCGGATAAGCCGGAACGATGATAGCGTGCTTCAAGTGCTGCTCTGTCACCGGGGTCAAAGAGCAGGTCGCTTATGCTCAGGATGCGTCCGGGGGGAGTCTGCTCGGCGGCATAGGCACGAAGTTGGCTGATGCTAAAGCGCTCGGCGCTGTAGGTATCCGGCGTGGTGAGATGGTTATAGGGCAGCACGCCAGCAGCGAAAAATAATTCGATCATTAATGCGAGAAAGATTAGGGGCGCACGGCTGTGCGCCCAACGAAGTCGCAAAATCAAAATTGAAATCAATGCGATCAGCGCCACACCCCAGCCGAGCCATGTTATCAGCGTCGGGGCAGCAGGGCCGATTACATCCTCTGGTGTGCGGGCAATAAATGTGCTGCTCAAGGCCAGCACACCGATCACGGCTAAAATCGCGACATAGACATGCCAGCCGATGCGCCGTGAAATATCGAGCAGCGATTGCAGGCCGATTCCCGCCAGCATTGCCATCGCCAGCGCGAATAACGCCAGCCAACGCGCCGGAACGCGGAACCAGTTAAATCCGGGGAGCGATGCCAATCTCCAGTAAAGCGGATTAAATTCACCAAAGGCCAGCAGCAAGCCTGTGATCAGAATCGCCAACCAGACGAAGCGACTGCGTGAAAGTGTCGTTTTATCACGCGGAATCAGCAGCCCGACCAACATTAATCCCAAGCCGATGACACCCCCATAAGCCACATATTCACCAAAAATCAGGCCGTCATAGCTCGGCAGCAGCCCACGTCCGATCACAAGCGGATTAAACGAAAATGCTGTCGCCTGATTTGGGTTCAGGCCGCCGCTGCGGTTGGAAACGCCCGTCAATTCGAGCATCGGGATAAGCTGTGGCACGATGAGGGGCAGGACGATAAATGCGGCGAAAATAAGGATCAAAACAGCAGTGGTGATTCGTCGTAGGGGCGACATATGTGTCGCCCCTACAAACGCATTCACGATTCCATATACGCCTAATCCTACCGCCGTAATAAACACGGTTTGCGTATGGCCGGAGAGAAATTGCAGCGCGATACTGATTGCCAGCAGGAGGATATAACCGCGCGATTTTTCAAGTGATGCGGTGTAAGCTAAAAATATCCAGGGCATCCAGGCAATGCCCTGCAACTGGTTAATCTGCTCGATGTGAGCGCCGACATATCCACCCAGGCCGAAAATCACTGCTGCGCCCAACGCCGCGATGCGGTTATCCAGTGTGCGCCGTGCCAGCAAATAAGCGCCAACCAGTCCCCAATAGACGTGAAAAAGAACGCTCAGGCGGATACCATCAGGCGGGGAAAAAGACGTTACCAGCCAATTTAGCGGGTAAAACGTCCCCAACTGCGAATTTGCCAGCAGCGGCACACCCATAAACAAGTCCGGCGACCATAACGGCAAATGCCCTTGCATGAATGCAGCATTGCGAGCCGCCCAATAGGGATAAAAATAGGCGAACGTGTCACCACGCGCCAATATGAGGTTGGTAAAGGCCAGCTTGTGAAAAAACACAAGCGTCAGTATCAGAAGCGCAAACAGGGGCCAGTTTTTTTTGAACCACTCAGGCGCAGAGAACACAGAGGAAGAAATCGTTTCTTTGCGTCTTTGCAACATCGCGCCTTTGTGTTGAGTTTTTAGTAAAAATTACCCTTCGCGGACAGCAAGCTTTTCGGCCTGTTCGCGCGTCGATAATTCGTCAATAAACAGGTCAATGTCGCCGTCCATCACACTGGGCAGATTATAGCTGCTGATGTTGATGCGGTGATCGGTGACGCGATTTTGGGGGTAATTATAGGTGCGAATTTTCTCAGAACGATCCGCGCTGCCGACCTGACTGCGCCGTTCGCTTTCCTGTTCAAGACGCTGCTTTTCGACTTCCTGCTCATAAATACGCGCCAGGAGGATTTGCTTGGCTCGCAGACGATTTTGCAATTGACTGCGTTCGTCCTGCACCTCAACGACGATTCCAGTCGGAATATGCGTCATGCGCACCGCCGAGTCTGTCGTATTGACCGACTGACCGCCCGCGCCCTGGCTGCGATAGACATCCACGCGCACGTCGTTCATGTTCAGGTTAACGTCCACTTCGTCCACCTCGGCCAAAACTGCGACGGTGACGGTGCTGGTATGGATGCGTCCCTGACTTTCAGTTTCCGGCACACGCTGAACACGGTGAACACCGCTTTCATATTTCATACGGCTGTACGCGCCTTTTCCACGCACCTCAAAAACGATGTTCTTAAAACCGCCTACACCTGTTTCGTGCTGGTCGATCACTTCGACTTTCCAGCCTCGACCTTCGGCGTAATAGCTGTACATGCGGTAGAGATCGGCCACGAACAGCCCGGCCTCATCACCGCCCGCCCCGGCGCGAATTTCCACGATGACGTTTTTATCGTCGCGTGGGTCTTTGGGCAGCAGCATCAGCTTGAGTTTTTCCTCAAGTTCACTGGTGCTTTCTTTCAACGCGGTGATTTCTTCTTCCGCCATCGCCCGCAGTTCGGGGTCGGATTCTTCTTCTGCCAGTGTACGGGCATCGTCAAGCTGCTGCTTCTGATTTTTATAGTCGCGATAATGCTCGATGATCTCAGTCAGCGTGGAACGTTCCTTCATGTACTCGGCGACTTTTGAATAATCCGCCATCGCCGCCGGATCGCTCATCATCCGTTCCAACTCGTCGTAACGTTCTTCAATGCCCACTAATTTATCTAACATTCCGTACTCGCCTCGCTGCCTGATCGCAGATCATCTCATTTATACCGTAAATTATACGCGCGGAAGGCGGCGGCGGGTAGGATGATGTTGTGTTGTGCTATGTTGGTTTAGCTTGGTTTTGTCAATTCATCCCAAATTAGGAATAATAAGGGCAAAATAAATCGCCCTATATTGAGGTTAAACTATTATGAAAACGAATTTGATCCCAGAACAGATCGCTTTTTACCAGGAAAATGGCTACATCGTCATTGACGATTTTCTGACCGCCGAAGAACTGGAAACCTGGCGCGAAGCAGTTGATGAAGCCGTTGCCACCCGCGCGAATCGGCTTCTCGCGAACAGCGCAAAAGAGGCAGGCAGCGATTCCTACTACGACAACGTGTTTATTCAGCGCATCAATTTGTGGCAGGATAACGAAAAAGTCCGCAAGTTGATTTTGGATCAACGCCTGGGCAAAATCGCGGCGGAGCTATCCGGTGTCGAAGGGATGCGGCTGTGGCACGATCAGGCGCTCATCAAGCAGCCCTGGGGCAACCCGACGGGCTGGCATCTCGATAATCCCTACTGGTCGTTTTCATCGCGGCAGTCCACGAGCATCTGGCTCGCGCTCGATGATGCGACATTACAAAATGGCTGTTTGTACTTTATCCCCGGTACTCATAAAACAGCGCGATGGGATAATCCCGGCATCGGCGCGAATATCGGCGACCTGTTCCGCGCCTATCCTGAATGGAAGGATTTGGAGGCCGTCCCTGTGCCGATGAAAGCGGGATCATGTTCGTTCCACAACGCTTTGCTGGCGCACGGTGCGGGCGCGAATATGACACCCCGTTTCCGCCGCGCCATGACCGCTGGCTTTATGCCGGACGGCAGCACGTTTAATGGCATCCAGAATGTCCTGTCCGACGAAATTTTCAAACGTCTGAAAATTGGCGATGTCATCGACGATGATACGCAGTCGCCGCTGCTGTATCACCAGACAAAGGCAAATGCCATAGAACAGGTTCTAGCCACTTATTAGGGCGTTTCACCCACCAATTCGCCCGTTTCGACATTCCAGCGCTGAACCCCTTCGGCGCTGGTTGTTTCTATCCAGCAAGTGGCCTCGGTTGTTGGCACGATCACCTATGCGGATGAGTGCCGCAAATGAAATTCAAAAACAGCCCTTGATGTGTTATCAAGGGCTGTTTTGCGTCCGAGATTGTATATGGCTACTCGCCGAAACGTGAAGTGCTCAATCCTGCCAAGCCTTTGAGCCACGCAATCACCGGCTTTTGCGCACCTTCGTCAAAATGGTTGTAGGCTTCCGGCGCTTGCTGCTCGATGCGATCTGACGCGCCATACAGCGAATAAACTGAACGCGCGATATTGACCGATTCGGTAACGATATTCAACGGCGCTTCACGGTCAAGCTGTGGGCTGAGCACCAGGAGCGGGCGCGGCGCAAAAGCGGATAACAAATCGTCAACATCATAGGGGACGCGATCTTCCGAGCCGATAAACGCGCCAAGCTGCGGAATCAGCATATGCAAATGCGACCAGCGCTGGATGCCGCCCGTTTCATTTTCGTCCGTATCGAGCCGGAACAGCGGCGGTATCCCCACCACAGCCATCCCACTCAGGCGTTCGTCCAGCGCGGCTGTATGTAAGCCGACCATGCTGCCCATACTGTGGCCGACAGCATAAATTTGGCTCGAATCAGCTAAAGCATAATTTTCGATGGCATCCAGCGCGGCACGGGTATCGCGCACCATTTTGCCGAGCAGCGACCAGCGCGGGTGACGCTTGTAAAAATGTTCGACTTCTTCGATGCGCAGCCCATGACCGATCTGGTCGAAGCAGAAAACGGCGAATCCGGCACGGGCAAGGCTGATGTAGGCAGGCATCCCGCGTTTGTAAGCCGGGACGTAGCCGTTGGAAAACGAAAATGGGTGCAGCCACAGCACGGCAGGCTGTTTTACGCCGGATGACCCTGATTGCCTGTACACATCGGCATAGAGATGTTCGCCAAACTCAATCGTCGCTTTTTCGACTCCTGATGGAACATCCTGCTCCAATGTGGTGGCAATATGCCGAATATCGTAAGAATATCTTTTGGGGATATTACGGGCTTCCGGCGGATTTTCGCCCAGCATCCACTGGATATTTTCGCGCACACCTGTACGCTTCTGTTCCCAATCCGCGACGCTGCCCGCTGGCACTTCATTATGCTGCGGCCAATCAGTAGGGTTGATTTTCGCGCCACTTTTCGCCTGCCACTCGCTCCAGTTTTGCGGGTGAATCAATCGCTCAGGAAAATTATACGTACCGCGTCCGAAATGCGTATCGCACCAATCAAGATACTGCTCCAGAATCAGCGGCCAGGTTTCGTGGCGGCCTGGGCGATAGATAATGCGCAGATTCGGCTCGGCATCGAGAAAGCGGTAAACGCGCTGCGCAGCCAGATAGGTTTGCTGAAGCGACCACGTGCTTTCGACATTATCGTTGAGCGCTGTTGTAAATAAGCACGGACGTGGGGCGCTGAGGGCGACCAGTTCATGAAGGTCAATCGGCAGTTTTTGCTCACGCCCGACGAAAAAGCGCCAGCGGGGATGAAACCACGACGGAAAATTCCGCGTCATCAACTCGATGCCTTCACTGGCCTGCTGCTCGGAAGAATAGCGGGTGGTCAAAACGCCGCCCGCGCCGCTGCTGCTCTCAATCACGACAGCGATTCGTTCATCCAGCGCCGAGGCGATCAGCGAAAGTTTGCCGTTGCGGGAATGTCCGGTGATGGCGATTTGCGACATATTGGCTTGCGGGACAGACTGCAAATAATCTATACAACGGCTGGCTGCCCATGCCCGGCGGGTGATACGCGACCAATCATGTTCAGGATAAGCGTCCATAAACGTATCGGTATCGTCGGCATCATCTGACCCGGCATACACGCAGGCGATATAGCCCCGGCGCACGGCGATCAATGACCATTCGCGATGGAAACTCTGTGTCAAAAATACCGGAAATGGCCCTTCACCCGGCGGAATGATGACTTCCACACGCAGAGTGGCCTTTTCTTCCGGGCCAAAAGTCAATGTCAGATTGCGTGTGGTCGCGTTTGAATCGGTGTGTTCGTTAAAACTTGCCACGCGCAGGTTATCCGGCGCGGGCGGTACGCTGCCAATAATCCACTGATGAAATAAATTTTTAAGTTCTTCACGGCGGGCAGGCCATTGTTCCGGCGTTTCGACTCCTTCCAGCGGATCAGGCAGGTCGAAATGCGAGGGCATCGCATCAAAATCCGGCGGGAGTTCGCCGCTTTTTTTCAGCCACGCTTCCCAGGGTTCGCTGGGCGCGAGGATACGGCGCAGTTGATCCAGATAGGCTTGTCGTTTTTCGAGATCGGCGCTCATTCTGTTTCTCCTCGGAGCAGTCCACGATAAATACCCGGCGACGAATTTTCGATGATCGTCGCACCGACACACTTTGTATAAAAGTCCGTTGGCCCCGCTGCGCCGATGATGGCATAACCATAGCCTTGTTCATACATCGCGTGCAGACAAGCCAGCAGGAGTGCCTTACCCGTGCCGCGTTTGCGTAATGTCTCGTCTACACCCGTTGGCCCAAAAAAGCCCTTCCGGGTTGTATCATAGCAGCCAAAACCGATGATTCTCTCGTTTTCAACAGCAATGAAACATGAAACGGGGTGATTATTGATGGCGACATCGGTTTCGCTCGCCCAAAGTTTCCCGAATATTCTGAGTACCCAATTGACAACGTAGATTTTTTCCGGCGCGAGGGCGCGGCGAATGTCGATTCCAGCCTCGCGCTGCCCTTCGATCAGAGGCGCAAGTGGAGGCAGCTCATAGAGCTTTACAAGCATATCGGGCATATTGATTGTCCTTTTTAGTTGGGCTGTCAGCTATCCGCTTTCAGCAGTCAAAAATTTGTCGTAGGGGCGCAGCGCGCAACGCCCTACAGATCAGAAACAAATAATAAGTCGAGATTCGAAAAATCGGGATTAATCGCCGTCGCGCCAGCTTCGATCAGCGCACGGTTGCCGCTGGCAGCAATATCGAGCGCGTAAATTTTTCGCCCCTGCTCAAAACCGCGCCGCGCCGCGTGCATCGCGCCGCCATCAACTTTTGTCTCAATCACGATCACGGCCTGACTGATTCCGCTGATAATGCGGTTACGAGCGACCAAGCGCGAACTACTCGGCGACAGGGGCGGCGCGACTTCGCTGATCAATGCGCCAGCCTTGTTGATTAAAATGGCATTGGCTAGCGAGCGATTTTCTTGCGGGTAGATGTTCAGCACACCCGAACCTAGTACCGCCAGCGTTCGCCCATTTTGAACACCCAATGCGCCAAAATGCGCATTGGTATCGACACCATGCGCCAGCCCACTCACGACGGTATAGCCTTGCTCTGCCAGTGTCGCACTCAGGGTTTTTGCAATATTTTCGCTTTCAGTGGAAGGGGAGCGCGTACCAACGACAGCCGCCGTGCGATCCAGCGGACATGCACCGCGCATAAATAAAACGGGCGGCGCATCGTCCAGGTCTTTAAGCCTCATGGGATAGGCGGGGTCATCCCATGTAAGAATAGCTATTTCATCTTTTCGCCATTGGTCAATCAATTTTTCGGTTTGTTGGAGGTCAATCGCACGGATCGACTCGGCGATTTTGCGGCCAATGCCAGGAACAGCCTGCAATTCCGCTGCATCGGCTTGCAGAACAGCGTCAATATCGCCGAAATGCTGCGTCAGAGCGCGAATCGTCTTGCCACCCACCCGATCTGTCAGGCTGAGAGCAATCCAGGCTGTTTTATCCAGCACCGTTCAGTCTTCCTCGTAATATTCGATGATGGAAAGCAGCATGGCGTTCGTAAAGGTGTTGACCTGGCGCAAAATATTCGCCCAGTCTGAGGGGCTGCGAGGGGGTGTTACTTCTGACCAGGTGAGAACCGAGTTGGTGACGAGATCAGTAAAGTAAAAAAATCCACGCGATGCCTGGGGAAGTGTCAGGCCGTCACCACTCAGGAGATGCGCGTAATCTTTGCCAAGCGTGATAGCCGAGGCCAGCCCTTCATCCGGTGCGCCTTTCGCCAGATAATTGCGGAGTTCTTCGAGTACGTGCCGTCCCTGCTCACGCAGCGCGTTCCGGTTGATTTCGCTCATCGCTTCATACCAGGCGATGTGTGTCAGCGTACCACCACCGACCTGCATCCGCGTGTGACCGAGAGCGTTCTGGATGATGACCTGCACCTCCAGCGGCTGCAAATCCTCACGCGCAACATCGGCATATTTTAAGAGGTCGGATTTGCGGAAGCGGCGATGACCTCCTGGCGTGCGGCGTGAAGCCAGATCGCCTTTATCAGCCCAGTTGCGCACCGTAGCAGGGTGGACACCTAATAATTCTGCTGCCTGACGTAAACTGACCCATTCTGATGAGCTGCTCATTCGTTTCCCAGGTATATAACATACGTTCTGCGACAGCTTCAATCATACAACATCTGGGGGGAGTTGAAAAATATTCGGGGCGACAGGTATCGCCCCGAAGTGAGTTTTGAAGTTAGATCACCCGCCGGGTGGTAAAGTGGCAACAGGCGCGCTGCTGTCCGGCGGCGGTGGCAGCGTCGGTGCGCTGTTCGCGGTTGTTTCTTCATTGCCAGCGCCCAGAGGTGGCAGCGTGGCCTGCGGATTGACATCAATTCCGTCTCCCCCGCCTGTCAGCCCAGCCTGTTCAGCGTCGGCAGCGCAGCGGAAACCCGCCGTAATACTTTGTTGATCGGGTTCCAGACTGCGTCGGTGTATGGTGCGGGCAAAAAATGGCATATAAGCCCATGATCCGCCGCGCAAGACGCGCTGTGTACCGCTGGGTGGCCCCTGTGGATTTAAGCCCGCAGCTTCGGCCTGATTATAATACGCGGGTGAATACCAATCGTTCACCCATTCCTCGACATTGCCTGCCATATCGAGCGCACCATAAGGGCTGGCTCCTAGCGCATATGTCCCCACCTGAACCGCACCTTGCTGATCGGTTTCGACGCGCGGACGGCTGGTCTTCGCTAATGATGTATCCAACGTGTTGCCCCAGGGGAAAATGCGACCATCAGCGCCACGCGCGGCACGTTCCCACTCTGCCTCAGTAGGCAGACGGCGACCTATCGCTCGGCAGTAAGAACGCGCACCATACCAGGTCACAGCGGCAACAGGATAGCGATTCAGCGCTGGTAAAACCCGATAATTGGCGCTATCGAATGACACATTGCTGGCATCCGTTTCATTCTGGGTCGCCAGACATGCAAATCCATCGCATCCGTTCAGATGGCTGCGTGGGCCAAGCCAGTTCAAAAATGCCAGATATTGTTCGTATGTGACTTCATTTTCTTCGATACGGAAGGGATTCAATGTCACGGAATGCGGCGGGAACGAATCCTCGCCATACTGCACCTGGCAATCCCCTTCATCGGCGACGCAGGCATCTACGGCTGTGCGAACTTCAGCCAGTGTTGTACCCATATCAAATGTTCCGCCGTCCACGTTTCGCAGCGTGGTCACAATCCCTGCCAAAGCGTCCGGCACTTCGGATTCCGCCGTCTGCCCTTCGATATTTTGAGCAGGAGCAAAGGTCGTCGGTGATGGGCTGGGTTCAACCTGTATGGTGTTGGGATCAGGCGTAGGGGGCAGCGAAGTCGGCGTTGGCGCGGTGATTTCGACAGCCTGGGTGGTCGGTGTATTGGTAATGGATACTTGTGTTGGGATATTGGTGGGTGTTACGGGTGCGGGGGTCGCGGTGATGACCTGCACAATCGCTGTTGGGCTGGCTCTGCCGGGCAGTCCTTCGACATCCAGATAGATCAATCCGGTGGCAATTCCGGCCAGGCCGACAATAATCGAACAGGCAAAGCCGAGGATCAGCCCGATGACGACCCATTGCCAGGCACCTCCACCTGAACGACGGCCTCCTAATGAACCGTAATTTGATCGCGACATAAATCTTACCTCGATAGATGAGTCTCAACTTTAATAGCATTTTATCATAGCGCCTGATGATGCTCAGACCAATACCGACTTTTGGAAAGCGGTTTTAAGAGAAATAAAAGAACACGACCTTCCTGATGGAAGGTCGTGTTTTGGGATAATAGCGGAATGATGATTAGGGGTTAAAGCACTGCGACGATATTGGCATACATACTGTTGGCGATCCCGCTACCCAAAAGGCCGAGAACAACGATAACAACCACAGCGACCAGAACCAGGATGAGCGCATATTCAACCAGCCCTTGCCCTGTCTGTCCTGTCTGTTCTGTATTCAATTGGTGAAACTTATCAGCAGTTTTCATCCAGTTTAACAACGCTAAAATGGATAATGACATTTTCTTCTCCTTTCTTCTCAATTTAATCAATCCTGCGGTAGCAGATTAATCCACTCTGTGATAACCAGATTAATCAACGCCGCAATAACCAGACTCGTGTCAAGCAGACTGCATACATTGTCTCAAACTAAATATAGAGGCATCCGTTTAGTTCAGTCTACCATAACCCTTAATTATTGAAGCATAAATTTTGTAAATATTTCAGTAATTCGTTTGCTTGACAACCAAGAAGGCAGCGGCTACGCTTATTTTCAACGAGAATCGAGAAAAGGATCGTCGCTCGTGACCACCGTGAGCCTGCCAAACAACCCCGCTTCATCAGCCGACGGCATCCGTCCGATCAACCTGAGAACTGACCTCGCGTCGTTGGCCGATTTGATCGAGCTTGTCTTTGCCGATAGTATGGATCAGAGCGGACTGGCCGCTGTCCGCGAGATGCGTTCCCTGAGCAAAATGAGCGTCGGTTTAAATGTGCTGGCAGGTATCAATGATCTGGCGCAGGGCATTAGTCTCGGATATGTGTACATTGCAGACGGTAAATTGGTGGGCAACGTTTCCATTCATCCGGCGAACTGGGCAGACTCGAACCAAAAAGCCTGGATTATTGTGAACGTCGGTGTCCATCCCGATTATCAACGGCGCGGGATTGCCGAGCAATTGATGCGTGCCAGCATGGATATGATCCGATCACGCGGTGGCGAAGTGGCACTGCTGCAAGTGGATATGCACAACGACACGGCCCGCCGCCTCTATCGACGATTAGGCTTTATTGAAGAACGATCCTGGACACTCTGGCGACGACCTGGCGCAACACGTATCCCAGCACCATACGAAGATCGTTCGATCTACATCACCCGGCGGCGACGCGGCGAATGGGAAGCTGAATATGATTTGGCCCAGCGCTTGCGCCCAGCTCATCTGGGTGGGATCGGCTGGCAGCGGCCTCTACGCGCCAGCTTATTTCGCAAATCGTTGATCCAGCGCATGGTTGATTGGGTCAATTTCCGCGCTGAAGAACGCCTCGTCATTCGCTCCGCAGACGAGAAGCGCGTTCTGGCTTCGCTGTGGGTGGAAAATATGTTTTTGTCGAGCAGTACCCAGCTTACGCTGCTGGTTGACCCGGAATACGTGGGACGCTATGACAAGGCGCTCATCAATCTGGCGGTGCGTACTTACGCCAACAATCGCGGCGCACTGCTTTTAGAACATCCAGCCGACGAAGCGATCACCAGTGATATTTTGCGCGATTATCATTTCCGCCCACAGCGCGAAGTGATGCACATGCGTTGGGACGTGATTGAATGACCGACACCATTCTCCTGGTAGACGACGAACAGCATATTATTGATCTGGCAAAAATGTACCTGGAACGCGAGGGTTATAACGTGACCAGCGCGGCGGATGGCCTGATCGCGCTCGACAAAATATTGAACGACAATCCCAACCTGATCGTTCTCGATCTGATGCTGCCGGGGCTGGATGGCTGGGAAATCTGCCGCCGTGTGCGGGCAGAATCGGATATGCCGATCATCATGCTCACCGCGCGGAATGATGACATCGACAAAATTGTCGGGCTGGAACTGGGCGCGGATGATTACCTGACCAAACCGTTTAACCCGCGCGAACTGGTCGCACGTGTGAAAGCGATTCTACGTCGGATTGGTCGTCCGTTAACGCTTGGCGATAATAAACCGACGCTGACGATCACGAATCTCAGCATCCACCCCGGTAAGCGGCTGGTGATGGTGAATAACCAGCCCGTCGATCTACGCTTAAAAGAGTTCGATTTGCTGCTGGCATTAGCGGAAAATCCCGGTGTGGTTTTTAGCCGCGAAAAATTGCTGGATGTCGTTTGGGGTTTTGACTTCGCGGGCGAAACACGCACAGTTGACGTTCATATCGCCCATTTACGACACAAATTGAAAGCAATGCGCCCGATAATCGAAACCGTATGGGGCGTGGGGTATAAGCTGGATACACCATGAGGCTGAGAACACGACTGCTGCTTTCGTATATTGTCGTGATCGCTGTCACGCTGGGCGTGATTACTGCTGTACTGCTGCTGTTTTTGAATGGTCGGCCTGCGCCAACTCAGCTTACCTATCGCCAGCTTGGTTCGCTGGTCACGTGGGGGCTGCGCGATATGCTCACGGGCATACGCCCCGGCCAGAATAACCGCATCCAGCTAGCCGTCGCGACCAATCGGCTGATGGATTTCGCCAACGATAACGCGGTGCGCATCCTGCTTGTCGGAACGGAAGATCATCAGGTTGCTTTTGACAGCGCAGGCATTTTCGACACCGGTGATTTACCGCTGGACTGGTGGCGCGAGACAGGCGATAGTACCACCTATTTTCGTCAGGCCGTTCAGGTCATTTTTCAGCGCAACGAGGTCGAAACGCTTGCGGGAGGGTTTAGCGACCCGGACGGCAGCGATTGGCTGTTCGTAGCATTGCAACGGCCCGATGCCAGCCCAACGACCCTCCTGTTTGCCGAGCAGCAGCCTTCACAATCGCTTATTGATGCCCTCAGTGAATTTCGCGACGAACTAGCACGTCCGATTTTTCAGGCCGGATTTATCGGCTTGCTGGTAGCCGTCATTATGGCGGCAGTTGTCAGCCGGACAATCGCCCGCCCTTTGCAACATATTGCCTCCGCGACAGCCGCCGTCGCCAAAGGCCATTATGACCAGCAAGTGCCTGTTACTGGGCCGCCTGAAGTGCGCGAGGTCGCCGAATCGGTCAACCATATGAGTGGTGAGGTACGCGCCGCCCAGCAAATTCAGCGTGATTTTCTGGTTAATGTTTCGCACGATCTCAAAACGCCGCTTACGTCGATTCAGGGTTATTCGCAGGCGATTATCGACGGCGCGGCAGCCGACCCGATCAAAGCGGCTGGCATTATTTACGACGAGGCGACACGTCTCAACCGCATGGTGGTCGAACTCACTGACCTGGCGCGGCTGGAAAATGGTCAGCTTTCAATGAACATGGTATCACTCGACCTCAGCCAGATTGTGACGGCAATCGGTGAACGATTATCCATTGTCGCGCAGAAAAAAGGGCTGACGATGACGATTGACGCTCCACCGATGCCGGAAATTCAAGCGGACGGAGATCGAATGGCACAGGTCGTGACGAATCTCATCAGCAACGCGATCAAATATACGCAGTCCGGCGGCAGCATCCGTGTCAAAACGCAGATCAACAACGGCGGCGTTGAGTTGATGGTGCAGGACAGCGGAATCGGCATTCCGGCGGAAGATTTGCCGCGCGTTTTCGAACGATTTTATCAGGTCGATAAAGCACGAGGCCCACGACGCGGTACGGGCCTCGGATTGGCGATCACGCAGGAGATTGTGCAGGCACACGGCGGCACGATCAGCGTGACCAGCGCCGGGGCGGGCAAAGGCTCGACATTTAGCGTGTGGCTGCCTTCACAGCATCTTAAGACGGTGGTCAAGGGCAAACGATAATCACCAGCTAGTGTCTGAATTATTTCATTTCCCGCTGAAAATCATACGCCTCGCCGTGATGAATGTAGTCCACCTCGTCCACGAAACGCGCGTTGGTCTTTAAAACCGGATGCTCGAAGAAGTCTTCCGCCCCTTTAGCAAAGGGTATCGGCTTTTGGTGATGCCACCAGCTAATATAATGAACCATGGCGATCATCGGGCGGGGGTCATGGGTATAGTTCGGCATTCCGCGATGCCACATACGTGTATCCCGAATTAAGACACTTCCGCAGCGCATTGATGGCTGTAACGGCGGTCTGGTCTGACGCTGTTTCTCAACCAATTCATCCGACAGTTTAATATCTCCGCGCTGGATGTAAATTGTCGTATCGAGATGCGTTCCCGGCCACAGTTCAGTGCTGCCATTTTCGGCGCTCATATCGACCAGTGGCACATTCACAACCAGCGAATATGGCGGCGTCGCGCGCTCCAGATTCGGCCATAGCTGACCCATATCCGCATGGACAGGCTGCATTTGATCGCCAGGGAGCGCAGTATTGCCGGAGTAATAGCTATTTTTGAGACCTGCGCCCAGCATGGCTTGCGTGACGGCGATCACCATATCGTTCAGCAAAACATCGCGAAAAAGATAGGGATGCATCGGCGGCGGGTCTTGCTGCACATTTCCCGCGTTGAAGTTGAAGGGGGTGTCGTCACGCGCCAGAATTTTCTGCAAGTCGTCCAGCATTCGTTCGCGTAGACTTTCCAGGTGGGCGCGGTCAATCACATCATTGAGGACGACATAACCATCGGTTTTGAGAGCATTAACGGCTGTTTCCAGGTGTATCTGGGACATTTGCCCGCTGCGCAATTCATCGGGCGTAAAGTCTAGTGCAATCATTTTTTCAGTCCTTCGATTTTTAAAAGGGCAAATTTTCGGCCTGATACATTCCAGTATAGGCGATGTTTTCATCAATCCACAGGCGTACTGTGTAATCGTCGGGCTGAGTTAGCGCTGACAAATCCACGTCCAGCCGGATTCCAATTTCCGCATCCTTTTGATACGCCTCAAAATTTTTGCCCGTCGCCGTCTCGATGATTTCGATATGCAAATCCATCGGGCCAGCGTCGAGCAGATTGCGCGAAGGATTCAGATAAAAGGTGATACGCGCAGGACTCAACGCGGCGTGATCGACGTAAACCCACTCGCGATTGAATAAATTATAGTCGGTACGCACACCGATTTTGTCGCGCCATTTTTCCCATATCTCTGCGGACAACAGATTGCGCAAAGTTTCAAGCTCGGCTGTGGAGCGACACCATATCCAGCGCAGGCTTTCCAGGCCGATTTTTTCCGGCACGATCACTTCGGCGTGGCGATGAAAAATAATGTCGTTGCGTTCGCCTTTTTCAAAGCGCGAATCGTGATAGACCAGATCAAACGGAAGGTGCTCAAATTCCGCACCTGTCGAATAAATTGGCACATCTGGACGCGCTAAACTCCCATAGCTGAACAGCGAATCTGCACGGCAGATAACCGATTCCAGATCGAACAGCAGATAAATGGGCGCGGGACAATGCGCTCCGCCCAGTGCGCGACGTTCTTTGGGACGAAACCCCTCGTTACGATAGAGCGTCGGTGTTTTGGGGCGAAAATAAAAGCGCACATAGTTTTTCCAGCGCTCGTCTGTCTGGTCGATGATGTCAGGGCTGGCACTGTCGATAAAATCAGCATAGCGGGCCGTGACCGCGCCGCGTGAGAGCAGTTCGTCATTTTCCAGGATCGACACGACGTTGCTCAGATCGGCAAAATGGAACAGATAATGCGGCCACCAGCGCCGCGCACCCAATCGCGCCCGTTTGAGCGCGGTCAGGCGGCGGCGAAAAAGGTCTGCATCCGGTTTTTCGATCATGATTCGATCACCTTCATTGTTGATGCGCGACCAGTCGGATTAAGTATTGAAATCACCTGTAGACCAATCGCCGGTTCGCTTTTGGGGTGAGAAATTTTTACCGGGCGAATGTAATCCAGACGAGTCAGCAAGGCAACAATCATAGATGCCTGCGAGTCCAGGCCAGCGGGCAGATTCTGCGGCGCACAGTAACCCGCTGTACGAATCGCGTGCCAGAGATCAGCCAATGTGCTTTCCGAAAGAATCAGCGCTTTTTTATCGGCTGCTGCAAGCGTCATGCGCCGTTCTTCCGCGTCGAATGTCACGCGAAAAGTGCTGTGATCGTCGAGAGTCTCGAAAAGAACTTCGCGGCCCAGGAGCGCCACCAGGTCATTCCAGAATTGTGTAAATGTCGGGATTTGCGGCTCACCGTGCAGCCAGGAGCGCACAGAATTCGTATCCATTTTTTCGGTGCTGTCAGCATCATAAAGGTGAATAAAGATGTCAATCGGCAGCGGCGCGAGAATACGTTCCATCAGCGGGCGCACCTGTGATTGCCAATCCAGCCCACCCAGGCCGCTTCCGAGCATCGGAAATGAGATCGAGGTGATGCCTTTTTCAGCATAGGTGGCAACAAATTTTTGCAACCCCGCCTCGACATATTCCAGTTTCGAGGGGTCGCGCCAGTGCTGCTTGGTCGGGAAATTCAAAATCCACTTGTGCGGCGTTTTATACAGCCACAACTGCCCTGTCTGGAATTGACCGCGTTCGCACAGGCCGTGATACTGGTCGTACATCTCTGGGTAAAACTGGCGAAAATCACGCGCGATTCCCTTGCCCATCGCGCCTACTGTGTTAACCGGATTGACCAGCACCCGCGCGGGAGTTTGAAAAAGATTGCTGACAACGTAGGCGATCATGACACCTCAAATTTGCTTCAGTCCCTATCTGTCCAGTCTAACACGATTGGTGCACAGCCTGAACAGCGAATCTATGGGGGTTATGGCAATAAAAACGGGCAAACTTTTGTCTGCCCGTTGGTAGTGGGTATTTTTCGGTAGGGCGACACATGTGTCGCCCCTACAAGACCAAAACTTTACGAAGTGGTCACGCCTGCCGGAGCAAGGTTGAGCGCGGGCAGCAGATTAAAGCTGCTCATCACTTCGGCCAGATCAGCGTTGGATTCCTGCCCACCATCGCTGTTCAGGTCAACATCCGCGCCGGGGAAACGCAGATTGGCGACATGCAGTTTGTCTGTACCGTTCAGCAGCACGGCCAATCCACTCTGGCTTTCGCCATCAATATTTTTAAAGCCGTAGGATACCGAGAAACCACTGCCTGCATCCCGTGTGACTGGCTCAACACTCAAAATAGTCGCACCTGGACGGGCAGTTTCGACCCACGCGCGGGCAGCAGCTTCGTCGGCGATGGTCGTTTCGGGCTGCGCTTCAACACGCACCGCAATATCGTTGCCGCTGGTGATGCTGGTGGGTCTGCCGGGGGCAGCATCTGCCAGAGTCCAGTCTGCTGGATAGCGGATAATATGGCTATCCTGAGAGTCAAAGTAAGCCTGCCAATCGAAAGGCGTGGCGGCAAATTCCTTGTTTGGCGTGACGGATGCAGCAACCTTATCCAGAACATACAAAAGTTCATCTGTCGCATTTTCGGGGGTTACGACACGCGTCGAGTAAATCCATTCGCCATCTGTCCAGGCGACCTGACGAGCGACAAACGTCTGCTCGTTGAGTTTCAACTCGAAATCCATAATAATCTGGTCATTTTCGCGGCGGCGTGAGCCTGTCTCTGTCCAGCTTGAATAGCGTGACCAACTGCTGGCTAAGGCGCTGGATGTCCACCGTGCATCCACATCATCAAGCGTGACAGGGCTGGTGACTGGCTTGTCCACATCCACCTGAATGATGCTTTGCTGAGTCGCGTTGGAGAAGGTCGAGCGCGCATTATCCAGCGTTGAGAGAGGCTCTGTAGGCAGCCAACCAGTGGGTTGAGCAACCGTGTACAGCCCAGTGGGGTGCAGATACACCTGGTCAAATTGAATACTATTCAGATCAGCGATAGGTGCCGGAAAAGTTGGGATCGGCACATCTGTGGGCAGAATTTGCTGCGTTTGCGTGGTCGCATTCTGGCTTAACATCGGTAAGACTACGCTCAAGCCCATAATCACAGCTAACATGCCACCGACGATAGCCGAAAGTCGCTGTGCAGTTTTTTGTTGCATAAATCAAAACTCCAATAAGTTCGTGCTGAATTGGGCGAAATGATACAACAAAATTCGCAAGATGTTAAGTGGCGTCCCCCGTTCCGCCACAGACACGTTACAATAGCGGCTGTCATTATGGGATGAAACGATCACTGATGGTCGCCAGAAGCTATTTTCCCCTATGCAGGTTTCGTTTTACAGCTTGCGCTCAACCTTTGCGTGGGCGTTATCGTGTGCATCCTGTTGATGATCGTCATGGGTCGCGGCGAATCGCTCGACGAGGGTGTGCTGGCATTTTCCAGACCGGTTGACCGGCTGCGGGCATGGAATGTGTTTATCATGGATGTGCGAACGCGGCGTATGGTTGAGGTGATGAATTATGGCTGGCGGGTCGCGGCTGATCTGCAATGGTCGCCGGATGGTCGCTATCTGGCCTTCGCGACATTTGGGCCGCAGAGTGATCTCTATGTGGTCGATATTTTCAGCGGCGAAGGACGCAATATTACCAATGATTTTGCCAATGATCGCTATCCTTCCTGGTCGCCAGACGGTCAGCAGTTGGCTTTTTACAGTACACGGAGTGATGGTTTGCATTTCGACGTTTATCTGGTCAAGCCGGATGGCAGCGATTTGCAACGAATGACCTTTGACGAAGCGACTTATCCTGCGTGGTCGCCGGATGGTTCACAAATCGTCTTTAGCTCACGCATCGAAGGTAAACTTTATTTGATGGGAGTCGATGGCGGCTCACCCGTCCAGCTTACCGATAATCCCGGCCATGACCGTAACCCAATCTGGTCGCCGGACGGTTCGCAAATTGCCTATATCAGTTTCGTCAACCAGGATAACATCTTTGGAGATCGCATTTTTGTGACAAATACGGATGGCAGCAATAACCGGATGCTCTCGACAGAATTTCCCATTCAGGGGATGCCGTCATGGTCGCCGGATGGACGTTATCTGGCATTTGTTGGACGAGGCAGCGGTGAACGCCATGACAGCCTCTATCTTGCCGATACCTTATATGCTAACCCGGTTCGCAAACTGGCTGAAAATGCGTATTACTCCTATACCGAACGCTGGGCGATGTGGTCGCCAGATGGACGCTATCTGGCATTTTCGCTGCGGGATGCCGACGGTCTTTACACCGTTGATGTCAGCAGCGGGCAGCTTCGCGAACTGGCAAGTCTGATGATTATGTATCCGGTCTGGCAGCCAAGAGCAAATAACGATGGAAATTTTTGATTCTCAGATTAACCCGCAGGACGAACGCTTCCAAGCCAATGATGCTCATAACCGGGCGCTGGCGGCGGAACTCCGCGAACGACTGGCACAGATACGAGAAGGTGGCGGGGCGAAATATCAGCAGCGTCACCGCGAACAGGGCAAATTGTTTGTTCGTGACCGTATCGACAGGTTGCTCGACCCCGGTTCACCTTTTCTGGAAATCGCGCCGCTGGCAGCATGGGAATTGTATGATGGTGAAGCACCCGCCGCCGGAATCGTGACCGGAATCGGGCGTGTCAGCGGGGTCGAGTGTTTGATTATCGCCAATGACGCGACGGTCAAAGGCGGCACCTATTTCCCCATGACCGTTAAAAAGCATCTACGAGCGCAGCAGATCGCGCTCGAAAATCATCTGCCATGTATCTATCTGGTAGACAGCGGTGGCGCGTTTTTGCCCATGCAGGACGAAGTATTCCCGGATTCCGACGATTTTGGGCGTATTTTTTATAACCAGGCACGTATGAGCGCGGCGAAAATCCCCCAGATCAGCGCGGTGATGGGAAGCTGCACGGCGGGCGGCGCATATGTCCCGGCGATGTCCGACGAAACCGTCATCGTGAAAGGCACAGGCACGATATTTCTGGCTGGCCCACCGCTGGTCAAAGCAGCAACGGGCGAGGAAGTCAGCGCAGAAGAATTGGGCGGCGCTTATGTCCATACGCATATTTCCGGCGTAGCGGATCATTACGCCGAGGATGACGCACACGCGCTGGAGATCGTGCGCGGCATTGTGGAGACATTAAATGGTGGGATGCATAGCCATACACCCAGTATTTCACCCCCGGAAGAACCCCTCTACGATCCGGCAGAACTCTACGGCATCATCCCCGCGACTTTTCGCGAAAATTATGATGCGCGTGAAGTGATTGCTCGTCTGGTCGATGGCAGCCGTTTCCGCGAGTTCAAAGCCAATTACGGCACGACTCTCATCACTGGATTTGCGCACATTGAGGGCTATCTGGTGGGGATTATCGCCAATAACGGCGTTCTGTTCAGCGAATCGGCATTAAAAGGTACACATTTTATCGAACTCTGCACGGCGCGGCAGATTCCGCTGTTGTTTTTACAAAATATCACCGGATTCATGGTGGGGAAAACCTACGAAACCGGGGGAATCGCCAAAGATGGCGCAAAAATGGTTCATGCCGTCGCCAACGCTGCTGTACCCAAACTGACAATCATCATCGGCGGCAGTTTTGGCGCGGGGAATTATGGCATGTGCGGACGCGCCTATGGCCCGCGTTTTCTATGGATGTGGCCGAACAGCCGTATCAGCGTCATGGGCGGTGAGCAGGCGGCGAATGTGCTGTTGACCATCAAGCGCGATCAACTGGCGCGGGCAGGCGGTGCGGATATGTCAGCGGAAGAACAAGCGGCGTTCAAACAGCCAATCCTCGATAAATATGAGCAGGAAGGCAGCCCCTATTATTCGACGGCGCGATTGTGGGATGATGGCATTCTCGATCCTCTCGATACGCGGCGCGTGTTGGGGCTGGCGCTGTCGGTTTGCCTGAATAAGCCCGATGAGGAAACGCGCTACGGTGTCTTCAGGATGTAAACGTTCAGGGCTGCAAATACCGATATAATTAATTACAATAGTTCCTGAATGGATAGACAAATGTGAACAACCACTCACTCAGGATTGCTTTGTACGGTTGCCCGTACTGGATGAACTACGGCATCCACTATCCCATTGCTCTGTTCAAAAGCGTTTGGGATTACTTGGGAGGTGTACTACGCTGAATATTTTACACAGACCGCGATTAAGGTCTGCAACCCCTTACATTCCGTTGGTAAGTTGCGTGTCCACTCGTTGCCGTTGGCTGAAGCCTGAAGTTACAGCGAAGGACGAGGCAGACTTTACTGTAAATGACTATAACAGTCAACAAATCCTGTCAACATTCACCATACGATTTTAAGGGTGTAAAACGTGACTTCACCGAAAACTTATCGAGCGTTGATTGTCGAAGATACTGCCGACATGGCGCGAATTATGGAGCTGACGCTGCGCACATTGGGAGTCGATTCTCACCGTGCGATGGATGGGGAGCAGGCGTTGGCTTATCTGACTGAAAATACGCCCGATGTGATTCTGCTGGATATTGGCCTACCGGGAATGAGTGGATGGGAAGTGCTGGAAAAGATCAAAGCGCTCTATCCAGATGCAGCCTATCCGGTGGTTGTCCTGACAGCATTTAATGACCCGGCTAACCGGCTTATCGGCAAATTGCAGCATCGCGTCTTTCGTTACCTCACCAAGCCATTCGAAGTGAGCGTTCTGGCGCAAACCATGCGCGATGCGCTGGGCTTAAAATCCTAGCAATAAAAGGAGTATGAGTGTGAATTTCTTGAAGAAACTTTTCGGCGGCGGCAGCGGCGGCGCTGGAGATCGCGATGGCAGCGGGATGTATTTTTACGTCAAACTGCTTCGCTGCGAGGATGTCATTCGGGTGAGGGTCGATATGAATAATGAACTCAGCCTCAATGATGACGCGACAGGCTATTGGGTACGCAAAATGGTGAGTGGCTCCAATTATAAATGCTCTCATGCAGAACTGAATGTGTATTTCGATATGAGCCGTAATTTGCAAAACAGCGAAGTCCAGGGCGGACAACTGGTGAAGCGTGAAGATTACGAAGCCTGGATGTCCAAGCAGCAAGCCTAGTGTCTAAACAGCAAGCCAGCTTAATGCATTCAGGGCGTGGCAGCGCTGCCCGAAAGTGCTTTGCGGAGATCATCGAGCGAGTTAAATTGCCCGGATTTTGAGTCTACTGAGGCGCTGTTTAAACTGAGGTGATTTTCCTGATTACCCTCACGCACTTTTTGGCGATCTCGCGCGGGGTAAAAATACTCGCGAGATTGCTGGACGCGCGTTTCGAGGCGTTCCCGAATATTCTTGACGGCATCGGGCAAGGTAATGATGACAAATTCATCACTTCCCAGATGACCGATGAAATTATCCTCGCTGCCAAACTCGCGCACCGCATTGCGAATCATCAGCGCGACGGCCCGCAGCACATCATCTGCCGCGACGAAACCATACATCTCTCGAAATTCGCTCAGGCTGCTAATCGAAAGTGTCAATACTGCCCAATCCTCATCACTGAAAAGCAGCGCATTGAGCCGATCCTCGACCATACCGCCTTCCGGCAAGTCCGTGACCGGATTCATGAGCGCGTGGCGGGTCGCACGGCTGATGGCATTCCGTACACGCAGCCGGAGTTCCTGAATATCAAAGGGCTTGGTGATGTAATCCACAACACCGAGTTCTAAACCCTGCAATTTATCAACACGATCCCGCTTTTCGGTCAGGAAAATAATGGGCGTGTCCAATGTCAGACGGTGGGTACGCAGTTGGCGACAAACTTCATAACCGTCAATATCTGGCAGGCGAATATCCAGGACAATCAAACTGACTGGCTCTTCCTGGCTGATACGCACAGCATCCGCACCCCAGGCAGCGGTCAATACCTCGTAATTTTGTACTCGGAAATAGGCGTTCAGCATTTCCGATAAATCGAGATCATCCTCGACGATAAGAATACGCGGCTTTTCCACAACAGCCTCCCAGGACATTTTTTCGTCGCCAGAAATAACAGAACGCGGTTCGATTGAACACGAGGTTAAGGAAGTTAGTCGTGATTTAAAGTAATTTTGACAGGTCTTCGACAGTACGGTTCACGTCCAGGAAGATCAAACCGAGTTTTGCTTCTGGCCGCGCCAGCACGGTCAGCACCGCTTCTTCACCAACACTGGTCAGGATAACGTAGCCGCGCTCACCCTTAATAAAAACCTGTTCCAGAACGCCGCGTCCGAGTTCGGATGAAATGCGCTCACCCAGCGATAGCATCGCCGCTGACATCGCGCTCACACGATCTTCTTCGACATTCCCTGGCAGCGATGACGCCATACTCAAGCCGTCTACGCTGACGATGGCTGCCCCTTCGACATCGCCAGAGCTGGCTTGCAAATCGCGCAAACGTTCAACTAATTGTTCAGTACGTGACTTTGCCAAAGACTTCACTCCTGTTGCAGCGCCCAAAATGGATTGTCATTCTGGATTGTAGCACAAAATCAACATCTTCAATATAAGAGTTGGAATCTCGTGAGATGCAATAAAAAAGCAGCTATCTTTTCGATAACTGCTTACAGGAACAGCCCATAATTCGATAACTGCTTATGGAAACACCCTATGAGGGGGTTTATGAACCCCCGCGAAATACTAGACTTCGCGCACGATTTCGATTTTCACACGGGCGACCAGGGCAGCAAATGCACCCAGCGCTGCCAGCCAGGGTGCGGCCAGAACAATCGCGCCACCAGCGACTGCGCCAACGGTCAGCGGCATTTCGATCAGAACATCGTCTTCGGTGTTCTTGATAATGAGGCGGCGGACATTGCCCTGCGCGACCAGTTCTTTGACGCGCTCGACAGCTTGATTACCGGCGACTTCCAGTTCTTCGGTAAGAGTTTTTGTCTCTTTGGGTTCGGGATTTTGGTCAGACATTTCGATTCGCTCCTTATTTTACGCTCGAATGCGTTATCATTTGTATCGTACAACACTTTATACGCAGGTCAGACCTGAGAAGTTTCACATTTTAGCGTGATTTTTAGCTACTTCGTAATTTTCTTGTATATATCTAACGTACTGTGTCGTCTTGAGCCGCAATGAGTATAATTAAAGAATAAATCGCGCACGTAGGAGTGATTGGCTATGAAACGAGCAGGAATTTTTTTGATTTTATTGCTGCTAATCGCCGTAATGGTACAGGCAGATTTTGGCATTAACTGGACAGGTTCGTTTTATAGTACCACTGATCCTAACAGTGGCTCACCAACGGCGACCATTACGGGGATCAACGGCCTTAATTTCAACTGGCCGGATGTTCCCAATATTAACAGCGTACCCGTAGTCGGCATTGGTGCGGATAATTTCTCGGCACGGTTTAACTCCACGCAAACCTTCGGCCAGGGAAATTATCAATTCACGATTACCTATGACGATAACGCGCGTGTGAGCATCGACGGTATCGAGGTTTTTAGCGATTTTACGGGCGGCCCGGTCAAAACGCGCTCATTTAATCGCGATATGACCGCAGGCGCACATACGCTTGAAGTCGTTTTTGTCGAGATTAGCGCATCCGCCGTACTCCAATTCCAGTGGAATCCAACCGGCGCAGTGGTGACGACCCCCGGTGTTATCACCACTGTTGGCCCCGTTGCTACAGCAATCCCACCGCTGACCGCCAGTGTTACAGGTGTGCGTGGGTTAGCCGTGCGTACCGGGCCATATCTGGGCGCATCATTCATGACGACTGCCCTCCCCGAAAACGCTTATCCGGTTCTGGGGCGCAACCAGAGCGAGAGTGGTGTCACGTGGTATCTGATTACGGTCAATCAAAAAACGGGCTGGGCATCCGGACGGTTTTTGAGTTTCTCCACCGACCCCAACAGCATCCCGCTTCAGGGCAGCGTCTTTGATACGATTGATAATCCACCTTCGACAGGTGTCATGGCCGCGCCCCGTGCAGTCATGAATCTGCGAGCGCGTCCGAGTGTGCGCACACCGATCATCGACAGCGTACCCTGGGGCGCTGAAGTCCCTCTCGTGGGGCGCACCGTTCAAGGCGGGCAAAATTTCTGGCTGCAAGTGACTTATAACGGCAAGACGGGCTGGGTTTATGCGCCATTCGTCACCATTCGTGGCAGCGTGAGCGCGGTACCCATCCGCTAAATGTGTCATTCTGTAGGGGCGGGTCTGAGGCGGTGTTTAAAAAACCCTCTCTAAATAGCTTGTCCGATATTCAATGTTCAATCCCCACCCCAAACCCCCTCCCCATAGCAATGGGGAGGGGCTTAAGGTAAGTCTGACTCCCCTCATAATCAGCTTGCGAAATGGGCGACCAGCGGAAGTCACTGTGGGAGAGGGTTAGAGGTGAGGTTAATTTTTACCCGACTCGTTGACCGCTTTTTTGCATTTCCACCGCGCGATCATGCAGCGCGAGAATATCCTCGATGACAAGTTCGCGATTCTGCGCATGTTGAAACGCTGAGTCGCGCCCCACGCTGAACATATAATGCGAACCCGGCACGACACGAATATTGGCGGTAGGAAATTCCAGCTTGGATACCAGATCGAGCATTGGAGTCAGGCCAACCAGCGCGTCCCGATGTCCCAGCATCACCCGAAATAATTTAAAATCACGCGGTATTTCCCAATCCTGCAAAACGCCCATCGCTGTCAGTGTGGTAGCGGTTGTCGCGCGTGGGGTCAGTGAATACTGGGTGTCATGGGCAAGTTTGATGAAATCACTTGCGCCGCTGCACAGTGCGTTAATAATCTGCGGCTTGACGAAGCGCTCAATAATCTCAAACGCCGGGATGCGGTTGACCAGATCAATCGCCAAACCCAGACCGCGATAAAATGTTTGCGTTGTCTCATCTTCCAGCAGGAGCGCCGGAGCAAGGGAATAGCGAGTCATCTCGCCAAAACTCCAATTGATGGGGTTAGCATAAAACAAGGTCGCCCCGCCCATACTGTGACCGACAAAATTGATGACTTTAGGTGTCGTTTCGCCACGCTGCCGACGAATTTTGAGAAGATTGACCAGGCGCTCAATGGTACGCATGGCGGCGGGGGGATTGCAGCTTTCGACACGCGGGTCTTGCGCGAAGACCGACTTTCCAAAACCATTATGATCCACCGAGATCGCCACCAGACGGGGGTTGGCATTAACGATCATACCCGGCAGTTCTTCAAAAATGGTGTGATTACCCGTCCAGCCATGAATAAAAACCACGTAACCCTGCACATTATCGAAGCGGTCTTCAAGCTGGTCATCGGGCGTATCAGCCTTATCCGTCCAGGTCACTTCCCAGATCAGATCGGATAAGCCGCTGTCGAGCAGCAAACCACCCTCGTCTTTTTTGCTGAGGTAGCCGTCGTTAAGTAGTTTCTTCAGGCTGTAGACAGCCGTCTGCGTATTCGGAATTTCGCCTTTGCCGCGAGAGACATAACCGCGCGGCCAATCAAGCGGATAGCGTACACTGCTTGTCATCACGCACCCTTAAAAACTAAATTTCTGAGTCAATTTTGAGTATAGCATAATCCACTTCGCTCTTGAACAAGCGACACTCGCAGTCATCCTATCGTTGTGTCATCCGAACTCACAGTCATGCTATTGTTGTGTCATCCGATTTGGCAGTTGCGCTATCCCAATCTGGCAAATTGGGACACAGCAGGAAAAGCGCTACAATAGGAAAGTCATATTTTGTATGCCACCGAAGGAGCAGTCCCCGATGCAAGCTTTCACCCGTTTCTTGAAGCGCGTTGGCTCAGACCTTGCCGCAGGCAAGAATCTGGAAGGGTACGCCGTCTCGCTGCTTGCCTTTGCGCTGGCGCTTATCGGCGTTCTGAATGATGCGATCCCGATTGGGTGGCAGATCGCGGTCATTCTGGCGGGGATTGGCCTGCTTGTTTTCAAGACGACAGAACCGGAAAAACAAAATGTCGATCTCGATGCCGTGCTGCTGGATCGTCAGAGTTACGGGTCGTTTCGCGATTTCATCAGCGGCGCACAGGAACTCTGGATTTATGGCCCATCGGCAGTGAATGCCCTCCGCAACGCGGGTGAAATCAAGATGGAAGTGCTGGATCGCGGCGGCAATTTACGGGTGCTGCTGCAAAACCCCGACAGCACTATGGGCATGGACGTGTTGACTAAGCAGCTCGACAAAGTTTATGACCTGGGCAACGACATCAAAACGTCGATTGGCACATTAGAAAGAATGAACAACTGGAAGACCAGCGGAAAAGTCGAATATGGCTTACTGGATTACAGCCCCGGCTTCAGCCTGACCGTCATTGACCCGAACAACAAAAATGGGCGACTGGTGATCGAATTTTACGGCTACCAGAACGAACTCATCAATGAACGGATGCACATTGTCATCACACGGCAGCAGTCACAATACTGGTTTGAATACTGGTCAAAACAATTCGAGATTATGTGGGATTCGCGTAAACCGCTGCCCTAGGATTTATGATTTTTAAGACACTTCGCACCTACACATGGCTGGCAGCGCTGCTTAGTTTTGTCCTGTTATCCGGTGGCGCTTCCGCACAGATTCCCCTTCCCACCTCAGCGCCTGGTTCACTTAACGATACTTATGTGCGTGCGCCGCGTTTAGGCATCACGTTTATCAATTCCGCCGAGCATCCGATTAGCGAACAACGCTATAGTCAGGCGCTTTTTTTGGGCGCGGGGTGGACTCGGTGGCCGCTGTATTGGGATAAAGTCGAAACCACCAATGGCAATTATGAATGGGCAATTTACGACCAGTTAGTCACTGCCGACGTGAATCATGGCCTGCAAAGCAATGTCATTTTGTTGGGTCGCCCCGGTTTTCATCAGGATGGCGGCAGCATCATAGGCTTGAGAAGCCCAATTTTTAATGATGGCAGTGACATCCCTGCGCCTGGAAAAACGATCAATCTGAATAATGAGTGGGCGGCTTTCGCTTACGAGGCGGTGATGCGTTACAAGCCCGGAGGCTGGGTAGCGCAGGCGATGGGCTGGCCTCAAGGCGCGGGCGTGACCGTCTGGGAGGCCTGGAATGAACCCGATCTGAGAATGTTTTGGGCAGGCAATACTCAGGATTACGCCCGGCTGCTCAAAGTGACCTATATCGTCGCGCATTACGCCGATCCGGAGGCGCGGGTGATGTTCGGCGGGCTTGCCTATGGCAATCCTGATGTAGACGATTGGCTGGCGCGTGTACTGGCGATTTTCGCCCAAGACCCGCTGCGCGAACAATTTAACTGGTTCATGGACATTGTGGCCGTTCACAGTTACAGCTATGCTCGGCGCAGCGGTGTGGTCGTCGCCCATGCCAAAGAAAATCTGGCAAAATATGGCCTTAGCCGCCCGATCTGGCTGAATGAGAACGGCGTACCCGTGTGGGATGATTACCCCGGCCCCACCTGGACGGCGAATGAGCCCGCCTCGCGCGTTTTGCGGGCGACCCAGCAGCAGCAGGCGGCGTATGTCATTCAAAGCGCCGCATTTGCCTGGGCAGCGGGCGCTGATGTGGTGATTTATCATCAGCTTTATGACGACTGTGGTAATCAGCGATCTGGCACAAATTTCCCACCCAACAACGGTGATTTATGTACGGGGGGTGCGGCCTGTTGGGGTGACGCACACGGCCTGTTTCGCAATCCCAGTGACGCGATCTGTTTTAGCCAGCATCCCCTGGCGGGCAGCCCACGCCCCTCAGCATCAGCTTATCGCCTGTTGGCTCAGATTTTCGGCGCAGCGCCTTTTGAAGCGGGGCAGTTGCAAGTAGTCGAATCAAAAGCGATTGTCGCTACATTCGTGCGCCCCGGAAATGGAGAGCGCATACAGGTCGTCTGGAATCGCAGCCTGGATGCCATTGCCGTCGATTTGCCTGCCAGCAGCACCCAGAACGCCGAGTTATATACGCTGGGTGGCGAAAATTTTGCTGTCGCGCCATCCGACGATGTTTACAAAGTCAGCCTGCCGCCAGCCACGCGGGATAATCTGCCCTCCCTGCAAGTGGGTGACGCAGCCGGAATCGGCGGGCCACCCTACATTCTGGTCGAAAGATCGAATACGGTCACTGGCTCATTCAACCCGGCACTCCCGCAAATCGCGATTCCACTCGGCACACCGATTCCGACTATCGCGGTGACATCAATCCCTTTAGTACCGACGTTGCGCCCAACGGTTGATCCTGCTCAGGATACGCTCGCGCCCATCACCTCGGTCATGCCACTTCCGGTTATCAGCCCCGCAATATTTGATGTCTCGTGGAGCGCGGAAGATGACAGCGGCATCGCGAATTATCTGGTGTGGGTGCGGGTTGATGGTGGCAATTGGCAGCCCTGGCTGGAAACGGAACTCACGCAGAGTCAGTACACAGGCGAAAGCGGCAAAACTTACGAATTTGCGGTGTGGGCAGTTGATCTGGCGGGCAACTGGTCGCTCAATACGGAGCTTCAACCGCAGGCGATTACCGCCGTTCAGTAGCAACACAATAGCGGGAACTGATTTTAAAGTTAACGTATCATCGAGGGATTTGTAGGGGCGCACGGCGTGTGCGCCCCACAGAGACATTTTATTATTGCAATTTCGCCGCGTCGAGAACATCAAGTGTGTAATCGGCAGTCACTTCGCTGAAGTTGAAATCAAACAGGGCTTCGTCCAGTTCAATCACATAAAGCTGACCACCCGTGAATGTGCCGATTGAGCCGATGCTGAACGAGCCACCACTCATCGAGCCGACAGAATTAAGCTGACCGTCATTCTCGATAAAACCAATGGTATTGACCGAAACTTCGGGGAAGAAATCCCCCGCGCTTTTGCTATAGGAGATGTAAAAATCGCTATCGCCAATGTAGGCATAATAATGATCCGGCCCCGCACTGCTGATCGAATCCGACACCGAAGCGCCAAGCTCAATCATGGGAATGCTGTCTACAGAGAGGGTAAATTCGCCGACATCTGCGCCAGCCGCGCCCTCTGGACGGGTCGCGATGACCGTGTACGAGGCGCTTTCCGGCAGTTGGGCGAATAACTGATTGCTGCTGAAGCTTTCATATTCCGCCACAATCTCTCCCGCCGCGTTTTGCAAAGTCAGCTTGGTATTATTGAGGCTGCCAAGCGGGTCAACCGGACTCATTGAAATAACGACGACATCGTTCACTTTACCATCAAAAGTATAGGTGAATTCGAACTGCTCGGCGGTCATCTCAGCGGTGATCGGCGTTCCATACTGCAATGCCTCTTGAGCATGGACTGGCAGGATGCCAACGATGCAAAGCGTCAGAAGCAAAAGTGTGATAATGTGTTTTTTCATTTTTCGAATCCCGTACAGATATAATTAAAATGTATTTTAGGCAGATTTTTTTTCGGCGCAAATGGGGTTCGAAAACACTTGGACGAAATCGACAGCAGCTTCGCGCTGGTCTATATCATGAGTTACGTGATTATTTTTGCGCTTATCGCCCTGCTGGTGATCGTGGGCGCCATCTTGATCGGGCGACGTTTACGCGGCAATGAAAATCCTCCATTCAAAAAAGATGGCGATATTTTCACTTTTAGAGATCGGGGGAATCAGATAACACCCGCCGTTAAGCTCCCTCCGGGGACATACAAATTGCATTATCAGTTTCCGGTGGGCATCGCTATAAA